>DATLJS010000001.1:0-1598 GCA_035538795.1 Candidatus Sulfotelmatobacter sp.
GGGCCTTCATCCAGTTCGCCGGGTTCACGGTCGGCACCGCGCAGTCGTTCTTCGACTTCTATCAGTCGCCGGCGAGCTCGTTCTTTGCTCCGCCCTCGAGCAATACCGGCGACCGCGGCTGGAAGGTCTTTGCCTATACGGTGCAGTACGGCAACGGCTTCTCGGCGACGTTCTCGTTCGAAGAGCCGAGGAGTTTCTCGACCGTGACTCCGCAGTCGGGCACCCTCAACACGAACCTCGGCAACCTCGTCCTTGGCGTCAACACCAGCGACCAGGATAAGGCCAAGACGCGGTTCCCCGACATCGTGCAGAACTGGCGCGTGGACCAGGCCTGGGGCAGTGCCCAGCTCATGGTCGCGGCGCATGATGTGAGCGGCGGCTACTATGCTGCTAGCGGCGCACCGGTCGGCGGCATTGCCGGGGCCACATGCTCGACCTTGACGGCCGGCTTCCTCGGCCTGGGGACCGGCACGATCACCGGCTCCGAGACTTGCGGCCATCCTGCCGACAAGGTGGGCTGGGCGGTCGGCGGCGGCTCCAGGCACAACTTCCCTGGCGGCGACTACTTCCAGTGGCAGGCCACCTACACCCAAGGCGCCGTCCGCTACGTGGCCTTCACGCCTGCCGGTGCGTTCAGCCCGGTGATGTTCAACGGCCAGAACTTCGGTTACGGCTTCTTCAGCGATGGCATTTTCAGCAATGCCACCCAGGATATCCAGCTGACGACCGTCTGGGGCATCAACGCGGCCTACGACCACCTTTGGCTTCCGAACTTCCGTACGTCGCTCTATGGGTCGTATTTCAAAGTCGACTACGGCGCCAACGCCAATCTGGCGATCTGCAATGCGCAGAGCAGGCCGTTCGCCGGCCTTGGTCCCGCGGCCACCCCGAGCGCCATCGGCGGCTCGATCGCGTTCAACCCGGTCCAAGTGGTCAACGGGGCATGCAACAACAACTGGGCCTTCTGGACGATCGGTTCCCGCACCCAGTACAACTTCACACCGTGGTTCTATGTGGGCTTCGATGTGATCTACCAGAAGCTGGAGACGGCATCGAGCGGGGCGAACGTGACCTATACCGCGTTGACGGGCACTGCCAAGCCGACCGCGATCTATCACATCCAGGATCAGGACAACTACGGACTGCGCATCCGCGTCCACCGCGACATCGTTCCTTGATGCTCGCGTGACCTTGCCCGCCGAAGGGCTACAAGCCCGAGGGGCGGGCCATGGCCCTCGGGGGATATGGGGGGCGTGGCACGCATGATGCACGCCCGTTGCACGCCCGTTCGTCGGCCGCCGGGGCCGCGCTAGTGGATCGACTCTAACGTTTGCTTCCCACGTTTGACAGCCGCGAGGATGCGGCTTGGGGGTGCGGTCCACAGGAAGGGTTTGGGGTCGGCGTTGGTCTCTGCGATGAAGCGCTCGATGCCGGTTTCGAGCTCCGCGACTGAGCGAAATACGCCACGTTTGAGGCGCCGGTTGGTGAGCTTGGCGAAGAAGCCTTCAACGGCGTTGAGCCATGAGGCCGAGGTCGGTGTGAAGTGGAAGGTCCAGCGCGGGTGTTGGGTAAGCCATTTGCGCACCTTCGGATGCTTG
>DATLJS010000002.1:0-1955 GCA_035538795.1 Candidatus Sulfotelmatobacter sp.
AAGATCCAGAAGTCGATCCAGGCCTCGGCCAGGCCCGTGAGGGCCTCCCGATCGGCCCCGCGGCGATGAAGATAGCGGGCCAGCCGGTCCCACCCCGAACTCCCGCCCGGCCGGGCCGGCCAGGTCGGGTCCGCCGCGGCCATCCGGGCCAGGTCGCCGATCCGTCCCTCCTCACCGCTCCGACCCATCAGGTACTTGTTGAACAGCATAGGCCGACCTCAGACAATTGGAGATAAGCCCTTGAAGCCGTAGGATGAGGCGCACCAGGGAGGTGCGCCATGGAGGTCAAGTGGTTTCGCCAGGACAAGCCGGCCGTCCTGGATGCGTTGCGGCGAGGGCAGCGGCCTCTGATGGCCACGACCATGGCCTCAGGGCCACTCGATGAGTTGGTCGCCCTGCACATCGAGTTGGGGATCTTCGCCGCGCTCGATGCGCTGCCGGTGGCGCGGCAGCGGGATGGCATCGCCGATCCGCTCTTGCTCCGGACGTTGGCGACGTTGCCGTTCTTGCCCGAAGCGGCACTGGACCCCGCCGCCAAGCTCTTGTTCCAAGAGCCGGCCGTCTTGCTTCACCTGGGGTGGGCGCCGGCTCAGATCCGGTCCGGCGACAATCAACGGCATCGCCATCCGCAGGGGAGACAGGCCCAGTCGCTGCCCTGCCATCCCGACACCTTGCGGGACGAATTGCGGCGGATCGAGGTGGCGGCGTGGCTCACGGCCCAAAAGGCGGGCGTCGCCGCGCTGTACGAGCGCCAACTCGTGCGGGGCAAGGTCTATGCCATCGACGGCAGCGGGCTGGGGAAGGATTTCCGCCTGGTCTGCCTGGTCTGCGTCTCGGGGCCGGGGCCGATGATCGTGGCGTGGCGCTTGCTGGAGGGAGAGGCGTCGGAGAAAGGCCGCGAGGCGGCGGTCACGCGGGCGTTGATCGAACAAGCATGAGAGTCGGGGGGGCCGGACTGCATCGACCTCCTCTTGGCCGATGCCCTGTATGCCGACGGCCCCCTGATCGCCTGGCTGGCCTACGAGAAAGGGATCGACATCCTGACGCCGTTGCCGGCCGACCGGCTGATGTACGCCGATGCCTTGGGGCTGGCACGGAGCGGGCTCCTGAGGTGGACGCGGCATCGCTACGTCCGGACGATCCAGGGCCATAAGCAGATGCGGACGGTGGACGTCGCGGCCGTGGGGGAACTGACCAGTTGGGACAGCTTTGTCGAGGCGGCGCGGGGCTATGGGGTGAGCGATCCCAGCTTGTGGGTCGCCCTGGTGCGCGAGGTCGCGCCGCAGGAGCAACCGCTGGAGGATTGCTGGGCCTTGGTGAGCACCCGGCGGTTCGCCAACGGCTACGCGGCGTTGCAGGCGTTCCGCCCGCGTTGGCACATCGAGAATGACGGCTATCGCGAGCTGAAAGAGGGCTTCGGCCTGGAGGAGCAACGCTGGGGTCGGGACGCGGCGGTGGCGCACGGCCGCACCACGCTGACGATCCTGGCATTCAACACCACCCAGGTCTACCGCACGCAGGGCGGCCGGCGCCTGGCCAAGCTGGGGATTCGTCGCCTGCGCCGCCAATCGCAGCCGGAGTTGGGACCTTCTCCGGTGGCGGTTTTCCTGGAGGACTGCTACGCCGTGCTGGCGGTGGAGGAGTTGTTCAGCGTCGTGGGTCTGCCTGTGCAGCAAGGACTCCTGCCTCAACGGGGAGCGGCCCATCGGCCGCTCGGCCCACTCTGAACCACTATCTCCAATTGTCTGGGGACACCACCCGATGCTTGACAGGCCCGGGGGCCCTTAATATACTCAACGACCCGAAAGACGGCTAGAAACACCGAGTTTTCTGGCCGAAATGCGCGAGTTCTTAGCTCTCTGTTGGGTCGTTGAATATGCTCCGAAATAGGCACCCTGATTTGATGTTTCTTTTCAGGCATGAATGTAGGGTGGCGGTCCTCGCCGGCACGCCAC
>DATLJS010000003.1:0-77500 GCA_035538795.1 Candidatus Sulfotelmatobacter sp.
GGGGCAGATAGGCCAGGCCGCAGCCGTGCGGCCCCTCGACCATGATCCAGCGCTGGCCGCAGGCGATCTGGCGCACCTCGTCGGCGGCGACGCCCAGGGCAAGGTCGCGGTACAGCCGCTCCGGCCCCCACCAGCGCCACAAAGAACGCATGTTGGGCGGCATGATGGCGCCACCGTCCTGTCCGGCGAAATCCAGCCAAGTCTGGATCGAAGCGCCAGGTACCGAAGTCAGCACCGGCATAGCCTGGCTGACCTTGTCGTCGATGGTGGCCATCAGATCGCGGGCGGCCTGTTCCATGGAGGAAAAATGGCTGACCACCACCAGATCGGCATCATCGCGCATGGCGGCGCGCATGCGCTTGGCGACGGCGGCGCTTTCGGTGGCCGGATCGAAGGCGATGCGCTGCTCCGTGGCAAGGTCCACCAGTTGGTTGCCGTCGCCGCAGCGCACGCAGCCGGAGACGCTGAAGCCCCGGTCGCGGATGGCGCGGGCAAACTTCGCCAGCAAGGCGTCCACCAGGGTAGAAGCCTCATGCACGACGACGCCGGGCCTGATCCAGGGGGCCTGGGTCGGGCCGAACTGCTTGGGCAGGGGCGCGACCGGGATCTGGACGGAAACCGGCTGGCGCAGGGACAGGACGGGCCGCATGGCTTCAAGCCGCCGGCAAAACGCGGACTGGGGCGTCCAGCCGCTGGTTCAGAACCCGGCGCAAGCCCCCCAGGGTCTGCCCGGCCATGGCGCAGTGGGTGCAGGCTCCGGTCAGGCGGACGCGAACGACGTCGTCGCGGACCTCCACCAAGTCGATGTCTCCCCCGTCCTGTTGCACGGCGGGACGCAGTTCGGCCAGAGTGTCTTCGATGATCTTGCGGCGGTTTTCGTCGGTCATGTCGGTAACCCCATTCCCATGGCGATGTGGGCCTGCCTGCGGATCAGACTGAGATTGTCCTGGCGCAGGTAACTTTTCCGGAAGAAAGCGGCGGAGGCTTCGATCTGCCCCAGCACGTCGGCATCCTGGCGCTGTTTCATCACCACCCAGCCGCGATGGCTGATGGCGGCGAGATGACGGCGGAAATCGCCGTGGTCGCCGATATTGTCCGGCCCCAGCGGAGCGTCGTCCGGTTCGTCGGCGTGAAACAGCTCCAGCCGTCCGCGCACGGCGGAAAAGGGGGCATGGCCCAGATCGGCGTTTTCCCCCTGGCTGCGGGCCGACAGCATTAGCCCCAGCGACGGATGGTCGACGTAATCGGTCAGCAACCGGCATTCCCGGGCCGGACCGCAGAAATCGGCGCGCTCCGGCCCCAGCGGCTTCAGGCAGAGAACGGTTTCGTGCGCTTCGATGCGGGGCAGCAGTGCGTCGAGGAACAGGCGGCAGCGGTTCCAGGCGCTGGTCAGGTCCAAACCGTTCAGCCGGCGGAAAGAGCCCAAGGCGATGGTGCGCCCGCCTAAATCGCGGCACAGGGCCGACAGGTTTTCCAGACGGGTCAAGGCGGGCTGAATATCATCGTCTAGCAAGCCGATGCTTTCATCCACGTCGATTCCCAGGATCGACAGTCCGGCTTCCTCGGCGGCGTAACGATACGTGGCAACGTCGCGGGATGAGGGGGCCGCCGTCCAAGTCCGTTCGGGGCGCACTTCTATGCCGGCGAAACCCTGCTGCGCCAGGACCGGCAGCAGGAAGCCGTGTTGCAGGGACGGCAGGGCCAGGGTCGAGATCGCCAGCTTCATGTCAGTTCATCCATGGATGCGATGAGTTTCTGGCGCAACTCCGCCGGGGCGCTGGAGGATTTGGCTTTGCGGCCGTGTTCGGCCACGGCCTTGTCCACCCACGACAGCCCGCCATGGGTCAGGGCCAGACTGACTTCGTTCAGCAGATCGATGATCTCGTGGCCGTTGCCGACGATGATCGGCTGGATGCCGATGGCCATCAGCCGCTTGATGGACGACGCGCCGATGGAGGCGGCATAGACAGCGGAGCAGCCTTGCAGGAACTCCAGCTTGGCGATCACTTTGTCTTCCGGCTGGGCTAGATCGGGATCGGTGATGGTGACGGGGGCGTTCATCACCACGGCGCCGTCGCGGGACAATCCCTTGTCCTTGTTTTCGCCCTTCATCTCGGCTTTGGCGAAATTGCCGACGCCCACCAGTTCGGCCTCGCCGGGGGAAACGTCGTAGATCACCAGGCGTTCGGACGCGCCGAAATGCAGATCGACGCGCAGGCGGTCGGTGGTGGCGAAGGCGACGCGGATCATCGAACTTCTCCTGTTTCGGCCATGCGGGGGGTGCCCTGCCAGAAGATGGAGCGGTGAGGCTGGATTTCCTGGCGGTGGCCTTGCAGCAGGTTGGACATGTCGAATACCGTCTGGCGGCTGCCGCGATAGCCGATCCAGGCGCGGGCATGGCCGCCGGCGATGTCGTAAAGGGGGAACCCGGCCCGCAGAAGCGGCAGCTTCAGCCGTCGGGCGATCTCGGCTCCGTGGGAATTGGTGATCAGCAACTGCGCTCCGCGGGAAGACGCGGCATTTTCCAGGTCTTCCAGATCGCCGGCCTGAACCTCGGCCACGGGCAGGCTGGCCAAGCGTGGCGACGGGGTGGACGACACCGCCGAAACCACTTCGGCTCCCAAGCCGTTCAGGAACCGGCAGAACGAACCCAGCAGATCCGGGTCGGCGGCGATGGCCACGGGGGTGTCGCCGAAATGGAAATTGCAATCCACCAGGGCGTCGAGAAGCTGGGTGCGCTGGCGCTCCAGCTTCGGCGGCACCGGGCGGCGGGACAGGTCGGCCAGAACCTGGGTGAAGGCGTCGCATTCCTCCAGCCCCATCAGGCCGTCGAAGCGGAAATCGGTGACGCCGGTGCGCTGCTTCAAAAGATCGGCGGCCTTGTTCAGCGAGGCTCCGATCACCAACGTGGCCGCCGATTGCCCCATGGACTGGAGGGCGTCGCGTCCGCTGCCGCCATAAGTCAGGGTGGAAAAGCCTTCGGGGATCAGGTGGCCATCCAGGGAATCGGCCAGATCCGGCAGAAAGATGGGCGACAGGCCGAAGATTTCGATCCAATCGCGCAGGGTCTCAAGATCGCCGGGGGTCAGCATCGAGGAAACCAGCACGTTGATCTGCCAGGGGCGATGCACCGTTTCCCAGCGGTCGGGCACCAGTTCGGCGATGATGGCCTCGACCGCCAGGGCGAAACCGCTTTCCAGGCAGCCGGTGGTGTCGGTGGCGTTCACCGGCACCACGCTCATGCCGTCATATTGCGGATAAGCGGCGCGGAAGGCCTTGATGGTGCGGGGAATATCCGCTCCTTGGGTTTCGGACAGGCCGGTGGTGATCAGACCGACGATCTCGGGCGCGTTTTTTTCGGCGATGGTGGCCAATGCTTCCACCACGTTGTCGTCGGGACCCATCACCGTAGTGACCATGTCCATGGCCGTGGTCTGTAGGGGGATCGGCTCGTCGAAATGGCGCATGAAGAACAGTTTGTTGAACGAGGTGCAGCCTCGAGCCCCATGTTCCAGCGGCATGGTGCGCGACAATCCCATGAACGCCAGAGACGCCCCGATGGGTTGGCTGACTTTCAGCGGGTTGACGGTCAGCGGCTTGGCGTTGGCGACGAGTTGAGCCATGGCGTCGATCCTTCCGTTCAAGCCGCGGGACGCCAGGGCGCGCTTTTGCGCACCTGGGACCAGATCGGGCTTTTGATGGCCGAACACAGGCGATGCCCCAGCTCGATCATGCCCGAATAGCCGGCATAGCCGATGCTGCGCACATGATCGATGTCGAGGAAGGGAATGCGCGATTTCAGGGTGGGGTAGATGTAGCGGTCGCCCGCGACCATGATGTCGGCCCGCGTCTCGTGATAGGTGCGCAGCAGCCCGATCTGGTCGTTGTCCGAGATCATGCGGGCCTCCGGTCCCATCAGGTCCAGGATGCGGGCCTTATCCTCCTCGGTGGATTTTTCCGTGCCGGTGGCGACCACCGTCATGCCCAGATCCTGCATGGCCGAAACGATCGACCAGCTTTTGTAGCCGCCGGTGAAAATCAGAACCCGCTTACCCCGCAGCTGGCGGCGCAAAGGCTCCAGGGCTTCCTCGACGCGGGTTTCCTCGCGCTTGATCAGGGCTTCGGTGCGGGCGGTCAGATCACGGTCGTTCAGCAGGCGGGCGAAGTCGCGGAACGCCTGAGAGGTATCCTTGACCCCATAGAAACTGCCTTCGAAGAACGGCGTGGCGTAATCCTCGTTCAGGCGGCGGGCCACGGTCAGCATGGCCTTGGAACAGACGACCATGTTGGCTTCGGCCCGATGCATGGTCTGCACCTCGCGGAAACGCGAATCGCCTGAAAGAGTGCACAGGATGCGCAGCCCCAGCTCGTCGAACAGCGGGGCGACGTTCCAGAACTCGCCGCCGACGTTCCACTCGCCGATCAGGTTGACGTCGTGCACGGCAATGCCGGGACGCTTGGCCTGTTCGGGCACCGGGTCGGGTTCACGGCTGCCGATGACGTGGCGATAGACCACGTCGGCGGCCACCCGGTTGCCCAGGTTCTTGTTGCCGTAGAAACCTGCTCCGTCCACCGGGATCACCGGCAGGCCGAACTTTTCCGCGGCGGTCTTGCAGACCATGCCGATGTCGTCGCCGTGCAGGGCCGGCACGCAGGTGGCGTAGACGAACACGGCCGCGGGGTGGCGCGTCTCCACCGCCTGGCGGATGGCGCGATAGAGACGCTTTTCTCCGCGCCCCATGATGACGTCCATTTCGTTCAAGTCGGTGGTCATGCCGATGCGGTAGAGATCGGCGCCCGACGAACGGGTGCCGCGATTGTCCCACGAACTGCCGGCGCAGCCGATGGGGCCGTGGACGATGTGGGCGCAGTCGGCGATGGGCAGCAGGGCGTTGCGGGCGCCGTCGAAGCAGCAGCCGCCTTGGGTGGCTCCCGGCTGGGGACGGGCGCAGCCGGACTTGCTCTTCTTGTTGTGAGCGCAGGCCGGCTCGTTCTGCAGGGCCAGAATGTCCTCGGGCTTCATGAGCTCCCTCCGGGCGAATGTGAACGCAAGAAAGGGTAGAGCAAAAGCCGGGCCAACATGGATAAGGCTGTTTGCCAGTCAATCCGTCAATATGGCGTACATTTCCGTACGAACATGGTGATTTTCGTACCTATAAGAAAGCAAGTCGACATTGTCGTAAATGCGACAAGCTTTATCGGCGAATCGTGATCAGGAAAGTATCTGTATGGAATCTGACAAAATGAAAGAATGCACATTTTTGTATTGAATTAAAGCCTATGCTGACCTTCTGATATGTGGTGTCAGTATATAGCGTGAAGAGGTACAGCGATGGCGATCGCGTTTCCCGGACGGTCTCAGCCGCAGCTTCCTTCCAGTCCCGGCGGCGCCGAGGGCGAGGATTTCCTGAGCCGCGGCGCCTCCGCCGACAGCGAGGGCCGCAAGCATGGTTTCACCATCGAGCTTGAAGGCATCGCCGACGACTTCACCGACTGCAAGACCGGCGAATGTCGGGTCAACGTGCTGCCGACCCTGTACCAGATCAGCCAGATCATCACTTCCACCGAAGACTTGGCCCAGACTTTGGCCATCATCCTGAAAGTGATGGAACAGCGCATGAAGATCGTGCGCGGCATGGTCAGTTTGTTCGATCGGGAAAGCGGCAGCATCTTCATTCACGAAAGCTTCGGCCTGACCGAGGAACAGAAGGCCCGCGGCATCTATTCCACCGGCGAAGGCGTGACCGGCATGGTGGTGGAAAACGGCAAGGCCATCGTCATTCCCCGGCTGCGCGACGATCCCAGTTTCTTGAACCGCACCCAAAGCCGCATGGGCGGCGCCGATATGAATTCGTCGTTCTTCTGCGTGCCGATTCTGCATGGCCGCAAGGTGCTGGGAACCATCAGCGCCGAGCGCGTCTACGACAACCGCCGCCTGTTCAAGCAGGACGTGGAACTGATGGCGACCATCGCCTCGATGATCGCGCCGGCGGTGGAATTGTACCTGACGGAAAACATCGACCGGGTGCGCCTGGAATCCGAAAACCGCCGCCTGCACAATGAATTGAAGGAACGCTTCAAGCCCAGCAACATCATCGGCACGTCCAAGCCGATGCAGGAAGTCTACGGGCTGATCCAGAAGATCGCCGCCACCAAGACCACCGTGCTGATTCTGGGCGAAAGCGGCGTGGGCAAGGAACTGGTGGCCAACGCCATCCATTACCACGGTTCGACCGCCGACGGTCCGTTCGTCAAGTTCAACTGTGCCGCCTTGCCGGAAAGCATCGTCGAATCAGAACTATTCGGTCACGAAAAGGGTTCGTTCACCGGAGCCGCCAATCTGCGCAAGGGCCGTTTCGAGCTGGCCGACGGCGGCACCATTTTCCTCGACGAGGTCGGAGAACTGACGCTTCAGACCCAGGCCAAGCTGTTGCGCATCCTACAGGAACGCACATTCGAGCGGGTGGGCGGACACCGGCCCGTGCATGTGGATCTGCGGATCATCGCCGCCACCAACCGCGATCTTCTGGAGATGGTCGAAAAAGGCGAGTTCCGCGAGGATCTTTATTATCGCCTGAACGTTTTTCCCATCACCATTCCGCCGTTGCGCGAGCGCGGCAGCGATATCATCACTCTGGCCGATCATTTCGTCGCTCGTTTCTCGGAGCAGAGCGGCAAGGCGGTCAAGCGTATCTCCACTCCGGCGTTGACCATGCTGATGGCCTATCATTGGCCCGGCAACGTGCGTGAGTTGGAGAACGTCATCGAACGGTCGGTGATTCTGTCCGACGACGGCGTCATCCACGGTTACGATCTGCCGCCGTCCTTGCAGACGTCCGATGAAACCGGCACCAGCTTCGGCTGTGGGCTGGAGGCCAAGCTGCAGGCGGTGGAATATGAAATGATCGTCGAGGCCCTGAAAAATCATAAGGGAAACACCACCGAAGCCTCCAAGGAACTGGGGTTGACCCGGCGGATTCTGGGGCTGCGCATGAAGCGTTACAACATCACCTACAAGTCTTTCCGCAAAGCCTGAGGGCCGGCGTCAAGCCGGGGCTGTTCTCTGCAATTGTGCGTCGAGATTGTCGGGATCGGGCGGGACCGTGCCCGTACCGACGCGGACCCGCGGGAGGTTTGACCTCCCGCGCCGTCCATTGCCGCTTCAGCGGATCGGGTCGATGCCCTTTTCGGCATAGATTTCCTCGGCCGCCTGCTTGAATTCCTGCACGGTGAAATCATAGCCTTCCTGGCGGATGAACCCCCAGTTGGTGTCGTCGTCCTCGCAGTCGTTGACGCGGCGGTGGAAAGCCTCGTCCTCGCGCATGCGGGTGATGTAGTCCTTGGCGGATTGAACGGTCATGCCTGGGTCTCCTGCTGGGTGGGGAAAATCTGCACAAGTTCGACACGGTAGCCGTCGGGATCCTCGGCGAAGGCGACGATGTTTTCGCCGTGCCGCTGGCTGCGGGGAGGACGGGGCAGGGGAACGCCCTCGGTCTCCAGTTGTCGGCACAGGGCGCCGATGCCGTTGACGGCGATGGCCAGATGCCCGAAACCGTCTCCGGGGGTATAAGCCTCGTCGCGGCTCCAATTTTGTACCAATTCGAGCACCATTCCGGCCTCGCCCTCGGCGTAGCCCAGATAGACCTGGGTGAACTGGTTCTTTTTATGCTCGCGCCGGGCCAGCACCTGCATTCCCAGAAGACGGCAATAGAAATCCAGCGACCGCTCCATGTCGGCGACGCGCAGCATGGCGTGCATCATGCGGAAGGTGCTGAAGTCGGCGGGGGCCAAAGGCTCATCGGGCTGCGGATTGTTCTTTTGCGTCCATAGCGCGGCCAGGGATTCGGCCACTGGCTGTTCGGCGAAGGCGTCGGTGGCGTCGATCCCGGCGGCGGCCAGTTTGGCCTGGGGAACGGGCCCGATGCGGGCCACCAGCAGCGACGAGCAATCGGCCAGCATTCGTACAATCGTGTCGCGCCGGTCTTCGGCCCCTTGGGCATGGACGGAAACGCCGCGGCTGTCGGCCAATACGGCTCCGGCGGCGGTGACGTCGTAAACAAGGAACGTTTCGGCCTGGCCGAAATGCTCGTCGACTTTGCCGCCGTCGGTTCCCGCCACGGCAACCCGCAGGCCGGGGCTTGAAGCGGGAGATGGCTCTTTCACGGGAGAGATGGCGTCCATGACGGCTCCTTGATGGGTTCGTACCATTTTGGAACAGCAACAGGCGTGCCAATGCAAAAGCCGAGGGAAAGGGGGGCGTTCAGCACCCGTTGGGTACGCTTGATTCGAAAAACGTACTTCGGGGAACAGTCGCGGCAAGGCGTCATATAGTTCTGGGAATGGCGGAAATGTTGGGGTTTTAGGTCTTTTGAGGCAATTGGCACGCTTCCTGCTCTATGGGCTTCACATGCCTTCGCATCAAGAAATCCGGTCGCGGTGGAACAAAGCCTCCACCCGGCCCAAGCGAGGAGAACCTGAAGATGCCTATGGTGCTATTGAATTGCGACAAGGACATTCCTGAGCGCGAGAAACATATCTACTTGAAGGTCGAGGGTGAAGACACCCGCGACCATCTGCCGATTTCCAACGCGAACACCATTCCCGGTACGCTGTCGGAACGCGGCTGCGCCTTCTGCGGCGCCAAGCTGGTCATCGGCGGTGTCCTCAAAGACACCATCCAGATGATCCACGGCCCGATCGGTTGCGCCTACGACACCTGGCACACCAAGCGGTATCCGACCGACAACGGCCACTTCAACATGAAGTACGTCTGGTCGACCGACATGAAGGAAAGCCACATCGTCTTCGGCGGTGAGAAGCGCCTGGAAAAGTCGTGCCACGAAGCTTTCGACGCCATGCCCGACGTCAAGCGCATGATCATCTACACCACGTGCCCGACCGCCCTGATCGGCGACGACATCAAGGCCGTGGCCAAGAAGGTGATGGAAGCCCGTCCCGACGTCGACATCTTCACCGTGGAATGCCCCGGCTTCGCCGGTGTCTCGCAGTCCAAGGGCCACCATGTGCTGAACATCGGTTGGGTGAACGAGAAAGTCGGCACCATGGAGCCGGAAATCACCAGCCCCTACACGATGAATTTCATCGGCGACTTCAACATCCAGGGCGATACCCAGCTGCTGCAGACCTATTGGGACAAGCTGGGCATCCAGGTGATTTCGCACTTCACCGGCAACGCCAACTACGACGATCTGCGCATGATGCATCGCGCCCAGCTCAATGTGGTGAACTGCGCCCGCTCGACCGGCTACATCGCCAACGAGCTGAAGAAAAAGTACGGCATTCCCCGTCTGGACATCGACAGCTGGGGCTTCAACTACATGGCCGAAGGCATTCGCAAGATTTGCGCCTTCTTCGGCATCGAGGAGAAGGGCGAAGCCCTGATCGCCGAGGAAGAGGCCAAGTGGAAGCCGCAGCTGGATTGGTACAAGGAACGTCTCCAGGGCACCAAGATGGCCATCTGGACCGGCGGCCCGCGCCTGTGGCACTGGACCAAGTCGGTGGAAGACGATCTTGGCGTCAAGGTCGTGGCCATGTCCTCAAAGTTCGGCCATCAGGAAGACTTCGAGAAGGTCATCGCCCGCGGCCAGGAAGGCACCTATTACATCGATGACGGCAACGAGCTTGAATTCTTCGAGATCATCGATCTGGTCAAGCCCGACGTCATCTTCACCGGCCCCCGCGTCGGCGAACTGGTGAAGAAGCTGCACATCCCCTACGTCAACGGCCACGGCTATCACAACGGTCCCTACATGGGCTTCGAGGGCTTCGTCAAGCTGGCCCGCGATATGTACAACGCCGTGCATAACCCCCTGCTGAAGCTGGCCGCCACCGACATCCGCGGCACCGGCAAAACCGCTATCAAGGAGGCCGCGGAATGAACGAGAAGATCGACCAGCTGTACGGCTACGTGCAGGAGCGCTGCCTGTGGCAGTTCTTCTCCCGCACCTGGGACCGTCAGGAAAACATCGACGGCATCTTCGCCAAGGCGACCGAGATGCTGACCGGCAAGGAGCTGACCCTGGACACGCCGCAGGACCGTCTGCATTACGCCGACGCCAAGATCATGGTCGCGGACTTCAAGGCCCGCTTCCCCTGGGTCGAGGAAATCGGTCCGGCGCAATTGCGCGAGATCATGCAGGCGGTCAAGGACAAGGTGACGGATATCGCCATCACCAGCTCCAAGAACCATGAACTGAACCACTCGCTCTACTAAGAGCGGGGAGAGCCCGGCCGGGTCCGCCCCTATAGATCCGGCCGGGTTCGACAGACGAGAAGGGACCATCCCATGGGTTGCGAAATCACTTCCAAGGACCGGGCCGGCGTCATCAACCCGATGTACGACTGCCAGCCCGCCGGAGCCCAGTACGCCGGCATCGGCGTCAAGGACTGCATTCCGCTGGTTCACGGCGGCCAAGGCTGCACGATGTTCGTGCGCCTGCTGTTCGCCCAGCATTTCAAGGAAAACTTCGACATCGCCTCGACGTCGCTGCACGAAGACTCGGCGGTCTTCGGCGGCACCGGCCGCATCGAGCAAGGCGTTATGGTGTTGGCTCAGCGCTATCCCGATCTGCGCCTGATCCCCATCATCACCACCTGCTCGACCGAGGTTATCGGCGACGATATCGAAGGCACCATCAACGCCTGCAACAAGGCTCTGAAGGCCCAGTTCCCCGACCGCAAGGTTCAGTTGGTGCCGGTTCATACGCCCAGCTTCAAGGGCAGCCAGGTGTCGGGCTATGACGAATGCGTGTTGTCCATCATCAAGACGCTGGCCACCCACAAGGGCAAGCCGTCGGGCAAGCTGAACGTCTTCCCGGGCTGGGTCAATCCGGGTGATCTGGCCCTGATCAAGCACTACATGTCGGAAATGGGCGTCGATGCGACCTATTTCATGGACACCGAAGATTTCGACTCGCCGATGTTGCCCGACAAGTCGATCCACACCCACGGCCGCACCACCGTCGAAGATCTGGCTCATTCCCCGAATGCCGCCGGCTCCATCGCTCTGGCCCGCTATGAAGGCGCCCGCGCCGCCGAATACCTGAAGAGCGAGTTCGAAGTGCCCTGCACGGTCACGCCGACTCCCTACGGCATCGGCAATACCGACGCCATGCTGCAGGCCATTTCGGCCATGACCGGCAAGGAAATCCCGGAATCCCTGGTCAAGGAACGCGGCATCGCCCTCGACGCCCTCCAGGATCTGGCGCACATGTTCTTCGCCGACAAGCAGGTGGCTCTGTTCGGCCATCCCGATCTGGTCATCGGCCTGGCTCAGTTCTGCCTGGAGCTGGAGATGAAGCCGGTCCTGCTGCTGCTGGGCGACGACAACTCCAAGTATAAAAAGGATCCCCGTATCCTCGAGTTGAAGAACTCGGTGAACTGGGACATGGAAGTGGTCTGCAACGCCGACCTGTGGGAGCTGGAAAGCCGCATCAAGGACGGTAAGATCAAGCCGGACCTGATCCTGGGCCATTCCAAGGGCCGCTATGTCGCCATCGACAACAACATTCCGATGGTGCGCGTGGGCTTCCCCACTTTCGACCGTGCGGGTCTGTACCGTCATCCGACCATGGGTTACCGCGGCGCCATGCTGCTGGGCGAAGCCATGGCCAACGCCTTGTTCGCTCACATGGAGTACAACAAGGACCGCGAGTGGCTGTTGAACACCTGGTAGGTCGTGTTCGGGCGGAAGGGAGACTCCTTCCGCCCGTTTTCGTTCGTTTCCCGCCCGGTGGGGAACTTGCCGCGCGTCAGGTGCGTGTGAACTTTTCCTGCCGCCATTGAGGCGGCGGCCAAGGAAGCGGATGCTTCCGCCCGGCGAGGGACTCGCGCCGCGTCTGCGGCGGTATTGAATAGGGGGCAAACCTATGAAGCTGTTACCCGCCATCATTGCCGATTTCACCGAGCGTTTCGGATCGCGGCTGCGGCTGCCGGAACTGCGCCAGATCGAACTTTATCATCGCCGCAAGCATGTGGGCTTCATCGAGGCTCAGCCGTCGGCCCAATCGCTGCTGCCCGACATGCTGGGCACGCTGACGGCGTTCTCGCTGTTGCAGGGCTATCTGGAATCCCGTCTGCCCGAACTTGAGGGCAAGGCCGGCTGGCAGGCTTATCAGGCGCTGCCCCGCAAATCGGATACGGACAAGGTGGTCGCCGAGATTTTCCGGATTTTGCGCGTCTTACGCACCGCCGTGGTGTCGCCGCAGGGGCATTTGGAGGTCGAGCACGGCCTGATCCGCGCGTTCGTCACCCATCGCCAATGCGCCTTGTCGGTGACGCTGTCGCGGCTGGGATTGTCGCTGCTGGAATCCGCGGTGGCCTGGTATCTGGACGCCGTCAATCAGCCTTATCCCGACGCCTATGTCGAGGCCATGCTGCTGAGCTACTTCGCCGACATCGTCGAAGAGATCAAGCGCTTCAACGACGAGGACCGGGTGCTGTACCAGTTCGGCCGCCGTCTGACCCTGAACCGTTTGCGCCGCCTGGATTGCGACAATCCCAAATGCCGCATCGAAGACGGGGTCTGCATCCTCGAAATCGCCCGGCCTTTCACCGACGCCGTGCAATATCCCCTGGACATCTATCTGACGCTGGACGGCGCTCTTTACATCATTCCCATCGAAGCCGCGCCGGGCGGACGCCTTGCCGCCGCCGAGATGGACCGCTGGAAGGCGCGCACCGGCGACGGTGTTGACCTACCGCCCCACTTCGCCCTTCGCTTTGGCCGCGAACCCGTCGTGGTCGGCCAGCCGATGGTTTGAGATGCGAGAGTTTTGAAAGGAGACCCGAAATGATGGAGCAAGGGTATCTTAAGGTCGCCATCGCCACCAACAGCCTGTTGCGGGTGGATGCCGATCTGATCAGCGCCAAGCAGATCGTCTTTTACGACGTCAGCAAGGACAGTTCGGAATTCGTCGATTGCCTGCACTTCGGCCCCGGCGCCTCGGGGCGCCGCAAGGGCAAGGGGCCGGGCGGCGGCGCCGGCTGCAGCATGGAGGATCAGGACGACGGCAAAAGCCTGGACCGCCTGTCCTCGATGGTCGAAGCCTTGGAGGGATGTTCGGTGCTGTTCACCACCGGCCTGAGCGATCTGCAGGCGGTCAAGGTCAAGAACGCCAAGGTCTTTCCGGTGAAAATGGAGCGCTCCCGCGACATCGCCGAAGTTATCGAACGCTTGCAGGTCATGCTTGAAGGCGAGCCGCCCTTGTGGATGGTGCGCGCCCTGAAAGGCGACACCAGCCAGCGCGAGCAGCGGGAAGCGTTGCAGTCCTGACATCTTCGGCGGGGAGGGACGGCCATGTCCATGATGGGCTGGATGGAGCGGTTGAGCGCTCCAACTCCGGCACCGACCCCGCGGGAGAGCTTGGCTCTGACCGTGGACGGATTGACGGTGTTCCGGGGCGAACGCAAGGTGTTGGACGGGGTCGGTTTCTCACTGGCCTCGGGCAGCATCACCGCCGTCGTCGGGCGCTCGGGCGTGGGCAAGACTACGCTGGTGCATTGCCTGAACGGCTTGATCCCTTTGCACTCCGGCATGGTGGCCGTGCCGGGGTTGGGCAGCCTGGACGACCCCCAGGTGCTGCGCCGCCACCGCCAGACCAGCGCTACGGTCTATCAGGATCACGCCCTGATCGGTCGGCTGACGGCGCTGGACAACGTGCTGCTGGGACTGGCCGATCAACGTCATCCGCTGTCGCCGCTTCCCTGGAGCGCCGAGCATTGCCGCCAGGCCGCCCAGGCTTTGGACGACGTGGGACTGCTTTACCGCGCCCAGGCGCGGGTCCGGGATTTGAGCGGCGGCGAGCGGCAGCGTATCGGACTGGCCCGCGCCCTGGTACGCAAGCCTCATTTGCTGCTGGGTGACGAACCTTTCGCTTCGGCCGACCCGGCCCTGGTGCGGCGTTTCGGCGACGATCTGCGCCGGGCCGTGGACCGGACCGGCCTGACCGTTCTTCTGGTGCTGCACCAACTGGATTTGGCCCTCAGGCTGGCCGACCGCGTCATCGGGCTGGTGGACGGTCGGGTGGCCTTCGACGGTCCGTCGGAAAGCTTCGGCGTTTCGGCCCAATCCCAGGTGTTCCAAGGGCTTTACAGCGTGGGCGGAGGAGTGCATCTGCCATGACCGACAATTCCATGGCCATCGCGATGATGCTGAAGCAGCAGCGGCGCCGTTCGCTGGCGGCGATGCTACCGGCAGCCGTGGTGTCGCTGGGCATCCTGTGGGCTTTTGCCTATGGCGGCGCTTTCGACCTGAAACGCTATCATGACGCCCTGCCGACCATCCTGACCCTGGCCAGCGATGCGTTGCCCCCGGATTTCAGCCGCTGGAGCCACTGGGGCAAGCCCTTGCTGGAAACCCTGGCCATGAGCATTGCCGGAACCGTGCTGGCCGCTCTGGCCGCCCTGCCGTTGGGCGTGATGGCGGCGGGCAGCGTTTCGCCGCCCGGGCTGCGCCGCGCCGTGCAGATGCTGCTGAACGTCATCCGTTCGATTCCCGATCTGGTGTGGGGCGTGATGTTCGTGGCTGCCGTCGGCTTCGGTCCGTTGCCGGGCATCCTGGCTCTGGCTTTCCATTCGCTGGGCATGCTGGGGAAGTTCTATGCCGAGATCGTCGAACATATGGACCCGGCGCCGGCTCTGGCCTTGAAAGGGCAGGGGGTGGCGCCGCTGGGGGTGATCCGTTTCGCCGTCTGGCCGCAGATTCTGCCGCGTCTGGCCGACGTCACCTTATACCGCTGGGAGCACAATCTCAGGGCGGCCACGGTGTTGGGTGTCATCGGCGCCGGCGGTCTGGGGTTGGAACTGATAACCGCTTTTCACCTGTTCGAATACAGGGAATCCCTGGCCCTGATTATCGTCATTCTGGGATTGGTGACCGTAGTCCACGCCATCAGCGCCGGATTGCGCCGTAAGCTCTCCTGACGCCTTTCCCGTTATCGGCGAAAGCCCCCGGCTTCAGCCGATCTTGACCATCATCAAGGTCGCCTCCAGACCAACTTCGTACCCTTCCGTACAAATACGACGGTATTAGAGACGGAGCCCGAGAGGCTCCGTCGGGGGTCGAGATGGGGCAGGCATTATCACGACGTTCTTTCCTGAGGTTGGGAGCCGCCCCCTCGGTTCCCTCCGTCCGTCCGCCTTGGGCGTCCGAAGATTTTATCCGCCTGTGCGACGGCTGCGGCGCCTGCCTGACGGCCTGTTCTCCTCGTCTTTTACGCCGGGACGGCGAAGGCCTGCCCATAGCTGATTTCTCGGCCGCCTCCTGTGATTTCTGCGGCGACTGCCTGACGGTTTGCACCAGGGGGGCGTTGGTCCGGTCGGACGACGACGCTCCCTGGTCATTGCGGGCCGAGATCGGGCGGGACTGTCTGTCCTGGCACGGCGTCACCTGCCGCGTCTGCGGTGATTTCTGCGAAACCCGCGCCATCCGTTTCCCGTTGACCGTCGGAGGGGGCGTCCGCCCCGAATTGGACGTCGCCGCCTGCACCGGCTGCGGCGCCTGTATCGCCCCATGTCCGGCTCAAGCCATTGAAATGAAAGGCTGAAGCATCATGCGCATCGGCAAGTTCGTCGATCAGGAGAACCGCCTGTTCGGAGAGGAGGGCACCAACATTTGCGGCGTTCTGCTCTCGGCCCGGCCTGAAAAAATGGCCGAGGTCAAGGCTGCGCTGGCCCTTCTGGACGGGGTCGAGATGCACCAGGAAACCCTTGATGGCCGTCTGATCCTGACTGTCGAGGACACTGAAAAGGAATGGGCCGGTCAGATCATCACCCGGCTTCCCACCATCGGCGGCGTGTTGAACACGTCCCTTATCTACCACCACTGCGAGGCAGGAAATCTCGAAGAGGAGTTCGGTCAATGAGTGTCACCAGGCGCGACTTCATCAAGGCCAATGCCGTGATCGCCACGGCGGCGGCGGCGGGTCTGACGGCGGCTCCCGGCATCGCGGAGGCTGCGGCTCAGGCGGCGGCCAAGAGCGACATCCGCTGGGACAAAGGCGTCTGCCGCTTCTGCGGCACCGGCTGCGGCGTCCTGGTGGGCGTGAAGGACGGCAAGGTGGTCGCCACCCAGGGCGACCCGGATGCTCCGGTCAACCGCGGCATCAACTGCATCAAGGGTTATTTCCTGTCGAAGATCATGTACGGCGAGGACCGGCTGACCAAGCCGCTGCTGCGCAAGAAGAACGGCGTCTACGCCAAGGACGGCGAGTTCACTCCCGTTTCGTGGGATGAGGCCTTCGACATCATGGCCGCCAAGTGGAAGGAAACCCTGAAGGCCAAAGGACCGACGGCCATCGGCATGTTCGGCTCCGGTCAATGGACGTTGTGGGAAGGTTACGCCGGTTCCAAGCTGATGAAGGCGGGCTTCCGCTCCAACAACATCGACCCCAATGCCCGTCATTGCATGGCGTCGGCGGTGACCGGCTTCATGCGCACTTTCGGCATCGACGAGCCGATGGGCTGTTACGACGATATCGAGCAGGCCGACGCTTTCGTGTTGTGGGGCTCGAACATGGCCGAGATGCATCCGATCTTGTGGTCGCGCATCACCGACCGCCGCCTGACCGGCGACAACGTCAAGGTCTCGGTGATGTCCACCTTCGAGCATCGCAGCTTCGAATTGGCCGACATTCCGATCATCTTCAAGCCGCAGACCGATCTGGCGATCCTGAACTACATCGCCAACTACATCATCCAGCACAATGCGGTGAACCAGGATTTCGTCGCCCAGAAAATCAATTTCAAGCGCGGCATGACCGACATCGGCTATGGCCTGCGTCCGAACGCGCCGAAAGAGGCGGCGGCCAAGAACGCCGCCAAGGCCAACGATTCCGAACCCATCAGCTTCGACGACTACAAGAAGTTCGTGGCCGATTACACCGCCGAAAAAGTCTCGGCTCTGTCCGGTGTGCCGGTGGACAAGCTGGAGGCTCTGGCCAAGCTGTACGCCGACCCCAAGGTCAAGGTGGTCAGCTACTGGACCATGGGCTTCAATCAGCACACCCGCGGCACCTGGGCCAACAATCTGGTCTACAACATCCATCTGCTGACCGGCAAAATCTCGCAGCCCGGCTGTGGCCCGTTCTCGCTGACCGGCCAGCCGTCGGCTTGCGGCACCGCCCGCGAAGTGGGGGTGTTCGCCCATCGTCTGCCCGCCGACATGGTGGTGACCAACCCGGCCCACCGCAAGCATGCCGAGGAATTGTGGAAACTGCCCGAGGGCACCATTCCCGACAAGATCGGCTATCACGCCGTGCTGCAGAACCGCATGCTCAAGGACGGCAAGCTGAACTGCTATTGGGTGCTGTGCACCAACAACATGCAGGCGGCGGCAAATCTCAACGAGGAAACCTATCCGGGCTATCGCAACCCCGATAACTTCATTGTCGTTTCCGATCCCTATCCCACCGTCACGGCTCTGTCCGCCGATCTGATTCTGCCCACCGCCATGTGGATGGAAAAGGAAGGAGCATACGGCAATGCCGAACGCCGCACCCAGTTCTGGCGGCAGCAGGTCAAGGCTCCGGGCGAGGCGCGCTCGGACCTGTGGCAATTGGTGGAATTCTCCAAGCGCTTCAAGATCGAGGAAGTCTGGCCGGAAGAATTGCTGGCCAAGGCTCCGGAACTGCGGGGCAAGACCATGTTCGAGGTTCTGTTCAAGAACGGTCAGGTCAACAAGTTCCCGCTGAGCGACGCCGCCGAGGGCTTCGAGAACGACGAATCCGCCGCCAACGGCTTTTATCTGCAAAAGGGCCTGTTCGAGGAATATGCCTCGTTCGGCCGTGGCCACGGCCACGATCTGGCGCCCTTCGACATGTATCATCATGCCCGCGGGCTGCGCTGGCCGGTGGTGGACCAGAAGGAAACCTTGTGGCGGTTCCGCGAGGGCTACGACCCCTATGTGAAGGCCGGCGAAGGCGTGAAATTCTACGGCTTTCCCGATGGCAAGGCCAATATCTTCGCGCTGCCTTACGAACCCGCCGCCGAGGAGCCGGACAAGGAATTCGACCTGTGGCTGGTGACCGGCCGCGTGCTGGAACATTGGCATTCCGGCTCGATGACCCGTCGCGTGCCCGAGCTGTACCGCGCCTTCCCCAACGCCGTGGTGTTCATGCATCCCGACGACGCCAAGGCGCGAGGCTTGCGTCGCGGCCAGGAGATCAAGATCAGTTCGCGCCGCGGCACAGTGGTCAGCCGCGTGGAAACATCGGGCCGCAACCGGCCTCCGGTGGGCGTGGTCTTCTTCCCCTGGTTCGATGAAAGCCAGCTGGTCAACAAACTGACCCTGGACGCCACTTGCCCGATCTCGAAAGAGACCGACTACAAGAAGTGCGCCGTCAAGGTCGAGAAGGTCTAAGGGCCGCAGCCATGACCGCAGACAAGGACATGGGGCGGCGACAATTCCTGGGTGGCGCCGTCGGCGCCGCCTCGGGGGCCTGCCTGCTGGGGCTGGGTTTGGCCTCGGTGTCTCGTCGCAAAGCCGTGGCGGAGGGTGTGACCCTGCGCCCGCCCGGCGCTTTGGACGAGTCCGCCTTTCTGTCCGCCTGTCTGCGGTGCGGCCTGTGCGTCCGCGATTGTCCCTATCACACCCTGACCCTGTCCGATGGCGGGGACGGGGTGGCGGTGGGTACGCCCGTCTTCGAGGCCCGCAAGGTGCCCTGCGAGATGTGCGAGAATCTTCCCTGCGTCAAGGCTTGCCCCAGCGGCGCCCTGGATCATGCCGTCACCGACCCCGCCAAAATCCGCATGGGCGTGGCGGTGCTGGTGGACCATGAAAGCTGTCTGAACTGGCTGGGTTTGCGCTGCGACGTCTGCTACCGCGTTTGTCCGCTGATCGACAAGGCCATCACCTTGGACGAGCGGCACAATCAGCGGACCGGCAAGCACGCCATGTTCCTGCCGACCGTCCATCACGATCTCTGCACCGGCTGCGGCAAGTGCGAGCATTCCTGCGTTCTGGAAAAGGCCGCGATCAAAGTCTTGCCCGCCCCGCTGGCTCGCGGCGCCATCGGTCAGCATTACCGGCTGGGCTGGGAGGAAAAGGCCAAGAACGGCGACGAATCCCTGATCGGCGAGCAGTTGAAACTGCCGGTTCGCACGCCGGAAGGCAGCAAAGGGTTCGTGCCATGATCGCCTTTTTCCGCCGCAACCGCTGGCTTCTGGCCCGCCGTGCCTCGCAGGCGCTGGTGTTGGGCCTGTTCTTTTCCGGCATCCTGAAAGGCACTCTGGCTTCCAGCCGCTTGTTGGATACGGTTCCTTTCAGCGATCCCTTTGTCGTGCTGCAAAGTCTTGCCGCCAGGCATTGGCCCGAGGGGCTTGCCCTGATCGGCGCCGGTCTGCTTGCCGCTTTTTACGCGGTCTTCGGTGGGCGGCTTTACTGCGCCTGGGTTTGCCCCGTCAACGTCCTGACCGATCTGGCGCTGTTCATCCGCCGTTCGTTGGGCATGACGGAAAAGACCGTAATCATTTCGCGCCGCGCCCGCCTGTGGGTGCTGGCGGCGGTCCTGGCCTTCAGCGCCGGCGGCGGCGTTATCGCCTGGGAATATGTCAACCCCATCACCATGCTGCACCGGACCCTGCTGTTCGGCGGGAGTTTCGGCTTTTTGCTGGCCGGAGCGGTGTTCCTGCTGGATCTGTCGGCGGGGTCTCGCACTTGGTGCGGCCATCTCTGCCCGGTAGGAGCTTTCTACGGGCTGTTGGGGCGTTTCTCTTTGCTGAGGGTTTCGGCGTTGGGGCGTAAAGCCTGCGACGATTGCGGCGATTGCTATCGCGTCTGCCCGGAACCCCAGTTGCTGACCCCCGCCTTGCGCGGCGAAGCCCGGGGCATCGCTCCGTTGATCGCTTCCGCCGACTGCACCTTCTGCGGCCGCTGCATCGACGTCTGTGCCAAAGACGTCTTTACCGCCGGCCTTCGTCCGAAACTTGAAACCGTATCTCGTCAAGGGGAGTGCGCGCCGTGAAAACTCGTATTCTTGCCGCCGTGATGGCCCTGGGGCTGCTGGCCGCCGGAGCCGTCCATGCCCAGGAAGTCAAACCCATGCCGGGAGACGCTGCTGTCGATCATGTCAACGCGCCGCCGCCGGTGTTCAGCGTGAATGAAAGCGGCCGCGTCGCACGCAATTATCGCCAGCAGCCGCCGGTGATTCCTCATCGCATCGACCGTTACGAGATCGACGTGAAGGTCAACCAATGCCTGCGCTGCCACGATTGGCCCAACAACGTCCAGGAAAACGCGCCGATGGTCAGCGCCACCCACTACCTGGACCGCGACGGCAACAAGCTGGACCACGTTTCCTCGAACCGCTGGTTCTGCGTCCAGTGCCATGTGCCGCAGGCCGATGCCAAGCCGCTGGTGGAAAACAATTTCCAGCCGGCCGTGACCAAGTAGCCGGGGGATTTCATCATGTCCAACACCGAAACTCCCCGCCCTCGCTTCGCTTGGCTGCGTGCTCTCTGGGGAATTCTGAGCAAGCCTTCGGGCAAGCTGTCGCTGGGATTTCTGCTGATCGTCGGTTTCGGCACCGGCGTGCTGTTCTGGGCCGGTTTCAACTGGGGACTGGAACTGACCAACAACGAGACGTTCTGCCGCACCTGTCACGAGATGAACGACAACGTTTATCAGGAATACCGCACCACCATTCACGACCAGAATCGCACCGGCGTGCGGGCGACTTGCCCCGACTGCCATGTGCCGCACGAATTCTTCCCGAAGATGAAGCGCAAGCTGGAAGCCTCGAACGAGGTTCTGCACAAGCTTCTGGGCACCATCGATACCCGCGAGAAGTTCGAGGCCCATCGCATCGAGCTGGCCCAGCATGAATGGGCCCGCATGAAGGGTAACGATTCCCACGGCTGCCGGAGCTGCCACACCTTCGACAACATGGATCTGACCAAGCAGAGCCCGCGCGCCCGCCTGCGCCATGAACAGGCCCAGGAACAGGGCAAGACCTGCATCGACTGCCACAAGGGCATCGCTCACAAGTTGCCTGCCGGTGCCGTCGAGGCGGAGCGCGCCTTCAATGAAAAGTGGAACGCCGATCATGGCCTGCCCAGCACGCCGTTTCCGGCCAATCCGGCCGTGAGCGATCCCGCGGCCACGATTACCACCGCTCCGGAGAAGTAAGATGATCGACGGGTTCGGACGCCGTATCCAGTATCTGCGCTTGTCGGTCTTCGACCGCTGCGACCTGCGCTGCCAATACTGCATGGCGGACGAACCCGATTTCCTGCCCAAGGATCAGGTGCTGACCCTGGAGGAAATGGCCCGGCTGGCCCGGGTCTTCGTTCGCCTGGGCGTTTCCAAGATCCGCCTGACCGGCGGAGAACCGCTGGTCAGGCGTGGCGTCATGTCGCTGGTTCAGGCGTTGGGCCGGGATGTGGCAGCGGGGAGCCTCAAGGAACTGACCCTGACCACCAACGGCACCCAATTGGCGAAGCATGCCGAGGGATTGGCGGCGGCGGGCGTCCGCCGGGTCAATGTTTCGCTGGACAGTCTTGATGCCGACGTCTTCCGCCGCATCACCCGCCGCGGCGAATTGGAACAGGTTCTGGACGGCATCGCCGCCGCCAAGGCCGTCGGATTGTCGGTGAAGATCAATACCGTCGCTCTGCGCGGCCTCAACGACCTTGAGATGGACAGGCTGATTTCCTGGTGCGGCCGCGAGGGGCACGACATGACTCTGATCGAGGCCATGCCGTTGGGGGAATTCGCGTTGTCGATGCGGGGACACGCTTTGCCTTTGGACGAAGTGCGGCGTGATCTGGAGAAACGCTGGAGCCTGATTCCATCGGATTATCGCTCGGGCGGTCCGGCCCGTTATGTGACGGTGGCCGAGACGGGACGCAAGCTGGGCTTCATCACGCCATTGAGCCACGGTTTCTGCGACGCCTGCAACCGCGTGCGCCTGACCTGCGCCGGCCAATTGGTGATGTGCCTGGGGCATGAAATCGGCGTTGATCTGCGTGCTCCCTTGCGGGCATCGGCGACGGACGAACTGGTTGAGGCGGCGATTGTGTCCGCCATCGGGGGAAAGCCCCACGGCCATGAATTCGTCGGGCCGTCGGCTCGGATCAATCCTTTGTCGCGCACCATGAACTGCGTCGGCGGCTGAAGGTCATAATCCCCCTGACTTGACCGGGGGTAAGGAGGCCGCAGGCGATCTTTCCTAGAGTCCGAAACGTCCATATTGGATTTTTAGGGGAGAGTAGGTTGATGTCGAAACAGTTGCTATTTCGGGGTGTCATGGCTGGCGCGCTGTTCGCCGGTCTGACCCTGGCGGGCGCGGCGTTGGCGGCCGATGAACCCGCGAACCACACCAGTGGTCCTGCTGCCAAATACGAGCAGAAGGGCGGCGACGACGTAAAGAACGCCGCCATGGAACAGCCGGGCGCCAAGCCGGGCGTCCCCACCCTGACCCCCGCCGAGTTCGAAAAGGCCAAGCAGATCTATTTCGAACGCTGCGCCGGTTGTCATGGCGTGCTGCGCAAGGGCGCCACGGGTGTTCCGCTTACCCCCGACAAAACCCGCGAAGTCGGTCTGGATGGCCTGAAGGCCTTCATCACCTACGGCTCTCCGGCCGGTATGCCCAACTGGGGAACGTCGGGCCAGCTGTCCGAGGACGAGGTGGACCTGATGGCCCGCTACGTCATGAACGAGCCGCCGCAGCCGCCGGAATTCGGCATGAAGGAAATGAAGGACACCTGGAAGGTCATCGTTCCGCCGGATGCCCGTCCGAAGAAGAAGGAAAACAACCTCGATCTCGACAATCTGTTCTCGGTCACCCTGCGTGACGCCGGACAGATCGCTCTGATCGACGGCAACACCAAGCAGATCGTCCAGGTCATCAAGACCGGCTATGCGGTGCATATTTCCCGCATGTCGGCTTCGGGCCGCTATCTGTACGTGATCGGCCGCGACGCCAAGATCGATCTGATCGATCTGTGGATGAAGGAACCCACCACCGTCGCCGAAATCAAGATCGGTCTGGAAGCCCGTTCGGTCGAGACCTCGAAGATGAAGGGCTGGGAAGACAAGCTGGCGATTGCCGGCTCCTATTGGCCGCCGCAATTCGTCGTCATGAACGGCGATACTCTGGAGCCCCAGAAGATCGTGTCGACCCGCGGCATGACCGTGGACACCCAGGACTTCCATCCCGAACCCCGCGTCGCCTCGATCGTCGCCTCGCATTTCCATCCGGAATTCGTGGTCAACGTCAAGGAAACCGGCAAGATCATGATGGTCGATTATTCTGATCTGCAGAATCTGAAGACCACCACCATCGACGCTGCCCGCTTCCTGCATGACGGCGGTTTCGACAGCACCGGCCGCTACATGCTGGTGGCCGCCAACGCCTCGAACAAGGTTGCCGTGGTCGATACCAAGACCGACAAGCTGGCGGCTTTGGTCGATGTCGGCATCAAGCCCCATCCGGGCCGCGGCGCCAACTTCATCCATCCCAAGTACGGTCCGGTCTGGGCCACCAGCGATCTGGGCGACGACAACATCACCCTGATCGGCACCGATCCCGAGAAGCATAAGCAATATGCCTGGAAGGTGGTCGAGACGCTGCATGGCCAGGGCGGCGGCTCGCTGTTCATCAAGACCAATCCGAAGTCCAAGAACCTGTGGGTCGATACGCCTCTGAACCCGGATGCCGATATGTCGCAGTCGGTGGCGGTGTTCGACATCAACCACCTGGACCAGCCCTTCCAGGTCGTCAAGGTGGCCGAGATGGCCGACCTGGGCGACGGTCCGAAGCGCGTCGTGCAGGGCGAGTACAACAAGGACGGCAGCGAAATCTGGTTCTCGGTGTGGAACGGCAAGGACCAGAAGTCGGCCATCGTTGTTCTGGACGACAAGACCCGGCAACTGAAGACGGTGATCAAGGATCCGCGGATCGTGACGCCGACGGGTAAGTTCAACGTCTACAACACGCAGCACGACATTTACTAAGTCCGGTTCGCCGGGCGGAGATTCGTCTCCGCCCGGCGAGTTCCGAAAAATCCTGTGGGGGAGGCTGCGGCATGGACAAGTTAGGACAGGTTTATCTGGTGGGCGCCGGTCCCGGCGATCCCGACTTGTTGACGGTAAAGGCTTTGCGGCTGCTGTGGCAGGCCGAGGCTGTGGTCTACGACCGTTTGGTGTCCCCTGAAATCGTCGATCTGGCCAATCCGGAAGCCCGCCGTATCTCGGTGGGCAAGGAAAGCGGCCGCCATTCGGTGCCGCAGGAACAGATCAATCTGCTTTTGGAATCTCTGGCCCGCGAAGGGCTGCGGGTGGTCCGTCTGAAGGGCGGAGATCCGTTCATTTTCGGCCGGGGCGGCGAAGAAGCGCTGCATCTGGCCGCCGCCGGCATTCCCTGTTCCGTCGTGCCGGGCGTCACCGCCGCCGCCGGATGCGGAGCCGCCGCCGGTATTCCCCTGACCCATCGCGGGCTGGCCGGCAGCGTCCGCCTGATCACCGGCCACGGCCGCGAGGATCAGGATTTACGCATCAACTGGGCCAGTCTGACCGATCCCGACTGCACGCTGGTGTTCTATATGGGTATCGCCACCGCTCCGCTGATCAGCGCCAAGCTGATCGAGGCCGGTCTGCCCGCCGACACTCCCGCCGCCGCCATCGAGCGCGGTACTTTGCCGGGCCAGCGGGTACATGTCACCAGCCTGGAAAAGCTTCCTGCCGTGGCCGCCTGCTGCCAGCCGCCGACCCTGTTGGTGGTGGGGCGCGTGGTGACCCTGTCGCCGCAATTGCTGGCGGCGTCCCTGGGCGATTGGAGAGAGGCGGCGGAATGATGCGCTTGGGCGGACTGATCCTGCTGTGCGGTCTGGCGGCGTCTCCGGCTTTGGCTGGTCCCGACGCCACTCGCCAAGGCGAGTTGGAGCATATGGTCCGTCAGGATTGCGGTTCTTGCCACGGCATGACTCTGAAGGGCGGCCTGGGGTCGCCTTTGCTGCCGGAAAACCTGGCGGGAAAGGACGACGATTTTCTGGCCGCCACCATTCTCGACGGACGTCCCGGCACCGCCATGCCGCCCTGGCGCGGCATGTTGTCGGATCAGGATGTCCACTGGATCGTCGATTATCTGAAGGAGGGGCGCCGTGATTAAACGCGCCGTCATTCTCGCCGCCCTGTTGGGGCTGGCCGCCTGTGCCCCCCAGCCGAGAGGAACCGGCGATCTGGGCATCGTCATCGCCCGCGCCACCGGCCAGGTGGTCGTGGTGGACGGTTCCGCCCGGAAGCCCTTGTCCACGGTGGATGGTCTGGGCGATCTGTCCCATGCCTCGGCGGTCTATTCCCGCGACGAACGCTATGCCTATGTGGCCGGGCGCGACGGCGGCCTGACCAAGGTCGATCTGCTGACCGGCGTTCTGGTCAAGCGCGTCATGCAGGCGGGCAATTCCATCGGCCTGTCCATTTCCCAGGATGGCAAAGTCGTCGCCGTCCAGAATTATGAACCGGGCGGCGTCCGCTTTTTCGATGCCGGTACTTTGGAGCCGCTGTCCGAAATTTCCACCAACGGCAGCAAGGTGGTGGGACTGGCCGACGCTCCCGACGGAAAGTTCGTTTTCTCGCTGTTCGAGGCCGGGGAAATCTGGCTGGCCGACATTCATGATCCCCGTCATCCGGTGGTCCGTAAATTCCCCCATGTGGGCCGGCAACCTTATGACGGACTGATCACGCCCGACGGCCGCTATTACATCGCCGGTCTGTTCGGCGAGGACGGCCTGGCTCTGCTGGATTTGTGGAATATGGATCAGGGGGTACGCCGTATCCTTGATCATTACGCCAAAGGCGACCCTGCCCTGCCGGTTTATAAAATGCCGCATCTTCGCGGCTGGGCCCAGGCGGGCAACGAAATTCTGGTTCCGGCCATCGGCCATCACGAAGTCCTCGTGATCGACACGAACACCTGGACGGAGAAGGCCCGCATTCCCGTGGCCGGCCAGCCGGTTTTCGTCATCGCCCGTCCCGATCATCGTCAGGTCTGGGTCAACTTCGCCTTGCCGGACAACGGGCTGGTGCAGGTCATCGATCTGCCGAGCCATCAGGTGATCGACACCCTGCATCCGGGCAAGGCTATCCTGCATATGGAGTTCGCGCCCAAAGGCGAGCAGGTGTGGCTGAGCGCCCGCGACGACGACAAGGTGGCGGTCTACGACACCGCCACCCGCCAGGAAGTCGCCGAGTTCAAGGTGCCCAGCCCCAGCGGCATCTTCTTTACCGCTCGCGCTCATAAGATCGGGATGTAAGGCCATGGACCTGGATTGTCTCGACCGCCGGCTGCTGGACGAATTCCAGCGGGACTTTCCCCTGGACCCGCGTCCCTATGCGGTGCTGGGCGAACGGCTGGGCGTGGACGAGGAAACCGTGCGCCAGCGTTTGGAGCGGTTGAAAGCGTCCGGTTCCATCAGTCGGGTGGGTGCGGTGTTCAAGCCCCATGCGGTGGGGGCCAGCACTCTGGCCGCCCTGGCGGTGCCGCCCGCCGACCTGGAACGGGTGGCAGCCATCGTCAGCGCCATGCCTGAGGTGAACCACAATTACCAGCGCGAACACGACTTCAATCTGTGGTTCGTGGTCTGCGCCGCCGACGAAGCGGCGGTGCGCCGGACCTTACGGGAAATCCGTCGCCAGACCGGGCTGGAGCCTCTGGATTTGCCGCTGCTGGAAGATTTCCACATCGATCTGGGATTTCCGCTATGGAACTGACCGCCAAGGATATGGCCCTGGTGCGGGCCTTGAGCGACGGGCTGGCGTTGTCGGAACGGCCTTACGCCGATCTGGCCGTGGCCGTCGGCTGGAGCGAAGAGGCGGTGATCAACCGGCTGCGCGACTTGATCGAGGCAGGAATTATCCGCCGCTTCGGCGTGGTGGTGCGGCACCGCGAACTGGGCTTTGGAGCTAACGCCATGGTGGTCTGGGATGTGCCCGACGATCAGGTGGCCGAGGCCGGGCGCCGGCTGGCCGAGGCCGAGCCGGTGACGCTGTGCTATCGCCGTCCCCGTCGGGAAGGGCGGCATTGGCCCTATAATCTGTTCTGCATGCTGCACGGTCGCGACCGTAGTCAGGTGGAGGCTTTGGTGGCCGAACTGGCCTTGCGTCATCCCTATCCGCACAAAATTCTTTTCAGCACGCGCCGCTTCAAGCAATGCGGCGCCCAATACGGCAAGGTGGCCTGACGCCATGGATGAAATCGACCGCCGCATCATCAACGGCCTGCAAGACGGTTTCCCGTTGTCGCCGACGCCTTATGCCGACGCCGCGAACGCTTTGGGGCTGGACGAGGATGTTTTGCTCCAGCGTTTGAAGACTTTGCGGGCCGACAACGTGCTGACCCGCTTCGGGCCTTTGTTCAATGCCGAAGCCATGGGCGGCGGCCTGACCCTGGCGGCCATGAAGGTGCCCGAGGACCGCTTCGAGAAAGTGGCGGAGATCGTCAGCTCCTTCCCCGAGGTGGCTCACAATTATGCCCGCGAGCATGCTCTGAACATGTGGTTCGTGGTGGCGACAGAACGTCCCGAAGAGGTGCAGGACGTGCTGGACGCCATCGCCGACGGTACCGGGCTGGAGGTTTTCAATATGCCGAAACAGGAAGAATTCACCCTGTGCCTGAGGTTCGAGGCATGATGGACGCCATCGACCGCGCCATCGTCCTGGCTACCCAGGACGGACTGCCGCTGGTGGCGCGCCCCTATGAGGAAGTGGCGCTGCGCGTCGGCATTTCCGAAGCCGACATCATCGCCCGGATGCAGCGCATGCAGAGCGAGGGCGTCATCCGCCGTATCGGCGCGGTGCCCAATCACTATGCCCTGGGATACCGCTTCAACGGCATGACCGTCTGGAACGTGCCCGACGGTAAGGCTTCGGAATTGGGCCGGGCGGTGGGGGCGCTGCCCTTTGTCAGCCACTGCTATCTGCGCCCGCGCCATCTGCCGGATTGGCCCTACAATCTGTTCGCCATGGTTCATGGCCGCGACAAGGAAACCGCTCTGGCCCATGCGGCGGCCATCGCCGAACTGCTGGGAGCGGACTGCCAGGGCCATCAGGTGCTGTTTTCCAGCCGTCTTTTGAAAAAGACAGGCCTGCGCATTGCCGGCTGATCCGCTGTTGGGCTTGACTTAATTCAAGGCCGGGACAGGGCGGGGGCCCCATGCTGCGGGCAGGTTCGATCCTAGCCGAGGCTGAAGCGCATGTTCCGTTTGTCCCATCTGATGCGTTCCCTGGTGGCTCCCGAGGCCGCGCCCATCGGCGGCCCCCGCACCCGGCCTACCGGCCCGGTGGTGATCTGGAATCTGATCCGCCGCTGCAATCTGACTTGCAAGCATTGCTATTCCCTGTCGGCTGACACCGAGTTCAAGGGAGAGCTGACCCTGGACGAGATCGCCGTGACCATGGCCGATCTGAAACGGTTCGGCGTGCCGGGATTGATATTGTCGGGAGGTGAGCCCTTGCTGCGCCCCGACATCTTCGAGATCGCCGAATTGGCCAAGGGCTTCGGTTTTTATGTCGGATTGTCCAGCAACGGCACTTTGATCGATCAGTCGATGGCCAAGCGCATCGCCGCCGCCGGTTTCGATTACGTCGGCGTCAGCCTGGACGGTATCGGTCCTGTTCACGACGCTTTCCGCCGCAAGGAAGGGGCTTTCGACGCCAGTCTGGCCGGGGTGCGTTTCCTGGGCGAGGCTGGGGTGAAGGCAGGGCTGCGCTTTACCATGACCCAGACCAACGCCGATCAGTTGCCGGGCATGCTGGATCTGGTGCGGCGGGAAGGGGCGGGAAAATTCTATTTTTCGCATCTGAACTATGCCGGACGCGGCAACCACAATCGTAAGGATGACGCCTTTCTGCAGACCACCCGGCGGGCCATGGAGCTGCTGTTCGAAGAAGCCCTGTCCGACGCCATCCACGGCGAGGACCGCGATTGGGTGACCGGCAACAACGACGCCGACGGTGTCTTCTTTTTACTGTGGGCGCAGAAGCGTTTTCCCGAACGGGCCGGAGCTTTGCAAAAGCGTCTGGAGGGCTGGGGCGGCAATGCTTCGGGCCTGAATGTCGCCAATATCGACAATCTGGGCGAAGTCCATCCCGACACCATGTGGTGGCACCACAATCTAGGCAATGTGCGCCGGCGCCCGTTCTCGGAAATCTGGCGCGATGTCTCGGACCCGCTGATGGCCGGGCTGAAGCTGCGGCCGCGCCCGGTGACGGGGCGCTGCGGTCAATGCCGCTATCTGTCCATCTGCAACGGCAACACCCGCACCCGCGCCCATCAGATCACCGGCGATTTCTGGGCCGAAGATCCCGGCTGTTATCTGAACGATGACGAGATCGGCGTAACCGACGAGCGCCGCGTCACGACGACGCCTTTTTCCCACGGAGTCTCCCGATGAAATCCTGGCTTCTGGCCCTGCCTCTGCTGGCGTTCGCTCATGGCGCCTTGGCCGACGATGCCGGACAATTGTTCGCCGAGAACTGCGCCGCCTGCCATGGCGGCGACCGTCTGGGCGCCATCGGTCCGGCGTTGATTCCCGACACCATCGGGCGGCTGAAGCCCGCCGACATCGTGGCCACCATCACCTCCGGGCGGTCGCAGACCCAGATGCCGGCCTTCGGCGACAAGCTGACGTCCGAGCAGATTCAGGCTCTGGCCGGTTATGTCGCCGGTCCGCTGGCGGCGGTGCCGGATTGGGGCGTCAAAGAGATCGAGGCCAGCCGCACCGTCTTCGCCGATCATCTGGTGGACCGCCCCGCCTATACCGCCGATCCAATGAACCTGTTCACGGTGGTCGAGGCCGGAGATCATCACGTCACCATTCTGGACGGCGACAAATTCGAGCCGTTGGTCCGTTTTCAGACCCGTTACGCTCTGCATGGCGGCGCCAAATATTCACCCGACGGCCGTTTCGTCTATCTGGCGTCGCGCGACGGCTGGGTGCAGAAATACGATCTGTGGGGCTTGACCATGGTGGCCGAGGTGCGGGCCGGTATCAACACCCGCAACATCGCCGTGTCCGATGACGGCAAATGGGTGGCGGTGGGCAACATGCTGCCCAAGACCCTGGTCATCCTGGATGCCGAGACCCTGACGCCGGTGAAGGTGATTCCCGCCGCCGACCGTCAGGGCAACCCGTCGCGGGTGTCGGCGGTCTATACCGCCCCGCCCCGCCATTCCTTCGTCGTCGCTTTGAAGGACGTCAAGGAGCTGTGGGAAATCTCGACCGACCCCAAGGCCGGGCCGGTGTGCAAGGGGTTCGTCCATTCCTACGAAAAAGGCATGATCGAAGGCCTGTGCGAACAAGGGCCGTTTGCCGTGCGCTCCATTGCCACCGAGGACGTGCTGGACGATTTCTTCTTCGATCCCGGCTATCAGAACGTCATGGCCGCCGCCCGCGACGGCAAGCCGGGCGAGGTGGTCAATCTGACGGTAGGGCGCAAGATCGCCGATCTCGATCTGGCCGGCATGCCGCATCTGGGCTCGGGTATCGTCTTTCAGCGCGACGGCCATTGGATGATGGCGACGCCGCACCTGAAGGAAGGCAAGGTCAGCGTCATCGACATGACCACCTGGAAAACGGTCAAGGTCATCGACACTCTGGGGCCGGGTTTCTTCCTGCGCGGCCACGAGAATTCCCGCTATGTCTGGGTCGACAACTCGTTCAGCCCGGCCAAGGACAAGGTGCAGGTGATCGATCTGGAGACGCTGGAGATCGTTAAAACCCTGCAACCGGCTCCTGGCAAGACCACCGCCCATGTGGAATTCACCAAGGACGGCCGTTACGTCCTGCTCTCGGTCATGGAGATGGACGGCGCCATCATCGTCTACGACGCCAAGACCCTGGAAGAGGTCAAACGCATCCCCATGGTCAAGCCAAACGGCAAGTACAACGTCGGCAACAAAGTGGGATATTCGGCGGGAACCAGCCATTGACGGCAAAGACAGAGTAAAATGGTAGGATGTTGACCATCGTCAAGGTTTTGCTCTCAGGATAGGCTATTAATGACCCTGCCAACGACGCCTATCGCGCATTCGGGCGCCGTGGTCCCGCTGGGAAATCCACCCCCTCGGATTTTCCTTAGCGGTTGGTCATGCCAAACACGACCCCCCAACGGGCCGGATCGCACCCCCACCCACTCGGCGATCCGGCCCGTTTCCCTTTTTGAATTCCCAATCAATTTAGTAGGGCGCTTGACCGAAGATAAGGCTGTTCGGAACCTCGCCTTTTACTGTCGCCTCGACTGATAAACTCAAGGGGGACAGACCCATGGCCGAGCATCTGACGAAATCGGCGGCAAGAAATATCTTCTATGGCGGTTCGCTGTTCTTTTTCGTGATCTTCGTGGGCCTGGTGGCGCAAAGCGTCACCTACGCCACCGCCAACGGCGGCAAGATCAGCGACAGCGCCGCTCACGGCAAGCGCGTGTGGGAGCAGCATGCCTGCTTCGACTGCCACACTTTGTTCGGCGAAGGTGCGCGTTTCGCGCCGGAACTGGGGAACGTCTGGCTGCGTTACGGCGGTGACAAGGATCCGGATACCGCCCGTGAAGCTCTGAAGAGCTGGATCAAGAATCAGCCCACCCGCATCGAGGGCCGGCATCAGATGCCGCACTTCGATCTGACGGAACAGGATTTGGACGGTCTGGTGGATTTCTTCATCTACACCAGCACCATTAATACCCAGAACTGGCCGCCGAAGATTTCCGGTTGAGCTTGGGGAGGACTGATCAGATGAAATACGAATCTCAAAAGGTCGCCCGGCTCTATTTTACCGGAGCCATGACCCTGTTCCTTGCCCAAGTGCTGTTCGGCCTGCTGGGCGGGTTCCTTTATGTCGTGCCGACCGGGCTGCCGGACTTCCTGCCGTTCAGCGTCGTGCGCATGATCCACACCAACGCCTTGGTGGTGTGGCTGCTGATGGGCTTCTTCGGCTGCACCTACTATCTGCTGCCCGAAGAGACCGAGACCGAGCTTTACAGCGTCAAGCTGGCCAAGCTGCAGTTCTGGCTGTTCTTTGCCGCCGCCGGCGTCGCCGTCGTGGGCTATCTGTTCGGCAATTATGACGGCCGTTCCTATCTGGAACAGCCGATCTACATCAAGATCGGCATCGTCGTCGTGGCGCTGATGTTCCTGTTCAACTGCTCGATGACCCTGTTGAAGGGCCGCAAGACGGTGATCAGCAACATTTTGATCCTCGGCCTGTGGGGCGTGGCGGTCTTTTTCCTGTTCGCCTTCGTCAATCCGGCCAACGTCATCCTGGACAAGATGTTCTGGTGGTGGGTCGTCCATCTGTGGGTGGAAGGCGTGTGGGAACTGGTGATGGCGTCGATCCTCGCCTTCCTGATGATCAAGCTGACCGGCGTCGACCGCGAAGTGGTCGAGAAGTGGCTGTACGTCATCATCGGCCTGGCGCTGTTCACCGGCATCCTGGGCACCGGCCACCACTATTACTGGATCGGTACGCCCGGCTATTGGCAGTGGATCGGCAGCGTTTTCTCGGCGCTGGAGGTTCTGCCCTTCTTCGCCATGGTGATCTTCACCTTCACCATGACCTACAAAGGCGGCCGCAACCATCCCAACAAGGCCGCTTTGCTGTGGTCGCTGGGCTGCTCGGTGACGGCTTTCTTCGGTGCCGGCGTCTGGGGTTTCCTGCATACCCTGGCCCCCATCAACTTCTATACCCACGGCACCCAGATCACCGCCGCCCACGGCCATCTGGCTTTCTATGGCGCCTACGTCATGGTCAATCTGGCGATGTTCGCCTATGCCATGCCGCAGCTGCTGGGTCGGGCTCCGTATAATCAAGTCCTGAATATGTGGAGCTTCTGGATCATCACCTCGGGCGTGACCTTCATGACCTTCGTGCTGACCTTCGCCGGCACGGTGCAGACCCATCTGCAGCGGGTCATGGGCATGACCTACATGGAAGTGCAGGACCAGCTGGGCCTGTTCTACATGATGCGCCTGGGCGCCGGTGCCGTGGTGGTGGTGGGCGTTCTGCTCTACATCGCCTCGCTGCTACTGCCGGGCAAGGCCGCCAAGGCCCAGTAACATACGTTAAAAAGGGCGGAGCCTCCATCGGGGCTCCGTCCCATTTTTCAGGAGAATTCCCATGGCGCATCCTCATCTTCAGCCGTCCTTGGCCGAGGTTCCCTTCTACCTGCCCAGCGGCAATGAGTGCGCCCTGTTCGAACATGCCTTCCGCCGCCGCCTGCCGTTGCTGCTGAAGGGACCGACGGGATGCGGCAAGACCCGCTTCATCGCCCATATGGCGGCCCGTTGCGGATTGCCTTTGCACACCGTTTCCTGCCACGACGATCTGACCGCGGCCGATCTGACCGGGCGTTACCTGCTGAAGGGCGGGGACACCGTCTGGACCGACGGCCCGCTGACCCGCGCCGTGCGCGATGGTGGCGTCTGTTATCTGGACGAAGTGGTCGAAGCCCGCAAGGACGTGGCCGTGGTGCTGCATCCCCTGACGGACGACCGCCGCATTCTGCCGCTGGACCGTACCGGCGAACTGCTGCATGCGCCGGAAAACTTCATGCTGGTTGTGTCGTACAACCCTGGTTATCAGAATTTGCTGAAATCCCTGAAGCCCAGCACCCGCCAACGCTTCGTCGCCATTGAATTCGATTTTCCGCCGGAAGATGCCGAAACCGCCGTGGTGGCCCGCGAAAGCGGATTGCCGGTCGAGCGATGCCGAACCCTGGTGGTCTTGGGCCGCCGCCTGCGGGCGTTGAAGGGGCATGATCTTGAGGAAGGAGTTTCCACCCGGCTGCTGGTCTATTGCGCCACCCTGATGGCCGATGGGCTGTCGTTGGATGAGGCGGTGATGGCCGCCCTGATCGAACCTCTGACCGACGATCCGGTAGTCAAGAAGGGGCTGGTGGAGCTGGCCCGCGTCGTCTTGGGCTGACGGCCATGTTGCCCTTCCTCGAACTGGAGGAGTTCGTCGGCAAACGCTGGCATCAGCTGGTGGGCGGCAAGTCGTCCTGGCAAAACTTTCCCGAGGCCGAGGTCGCCCTGGCCGACCTGCATGGACCGCTGGCGGTGTTCTTTCGCGGTTTGGGCGGAGCGTCGGGCGTGACCATCGCCGGTGCGGCGGCGGAGGAATCCGGTCATCGCCTGACCTTGCGTCAAAGGCTGGGGCAGGATGCCGAGCGCCTGGAACAGGCCCGTCTCGACGGCAATTCCCTGCATCTTCCGCCGCAAATCGCGCTTTTTCCGACGGTCGAGTTGAATCGGTCCTTATATTTCTGGCTGGCGGCTTTTTTTTCCCATAGCGCGACGAAGCGGGACGGGGGCGGTGATCTTCTTTGCCGCGATATCCTGTTTCTGCGTCAGGTCCGTCAGACGACGCAAGCCGTTTTGGCCGATTGTCCGGGCCTGAAAGCGATTCACCGCAAGCTTTGTCAGGCCATTCTGCTGCAACGCCCCAACCGTCCCTTGCCCGAGCTTGAATGGCGAGTGGAGCTGGCCCTTTTGCGTCTGCTGGGCAACGAAGGCAGCGGGGGCGATTTCTGGCCGCAGGTGACGGGACATTCCGATGTTCTGCCCACGGCGCCTCCGGGCTACAAGCCATTCTTGCCGGTGCCGCTGTGGGGCGAGGCGTTGGAGCGCGAGACATCGGCCGGCCGTAACGACGGCGCCGACGCCCCCTCATCGGGCGGAGCGGACGCCCGCGACGGCAAAAGCCGCAAGGGCAAGCGTGAGCGCCGCGAACAGGCCGAGCGCAAGGATTACCTCAGCCTGAACCGCTTTGAAAAAATCCTGACCTTGATCGAAAGCCTGAACATCAACCGCAAGGTTGACGACGATGACGAGGATAGCGCCCGCAAGGCTTTGGAAGACGCCGATGAAGTGGTGGTTTCCAGCCACAAGGGAAAGCCTTCGACCCGGTTGCGTTTCGATCTCGACCTGCCGCCGGAGGCGGTGGAGGAGGGAGCCCTTGACGCCCCGCAGACCTATCCCGAATGGCATTGCGGCAAGCAGGCCTATCTGCCCAACTACTGCAAGGTGCTGACGCGCAACGCCTCGGAAGAGGGAGAGGACTGGCAGCCCGACGAGGAAACCCAGCGCCGCATCCGCCAGGTCCGTCGCCAGTTCGAGGCTTTACGGCCCAAGCACGAATTGCTGCGGGCGCAGATGGATGGGGCGGATCTGGATATGGACGCGCTGGTGCGCGCCCGCTGCGATTTCATCGCCAACGGCGTAGGGTCCGAGCGGGTTCATCAGGCCCAGCGGCGTCAGGCCCGCGATCTGGCGGTGATGCTGCTGGTGGACGTCTCGCTGTCCACCGACGGCTGGATAGACAATCGCCGCGTGCTCGACGTCGAAAAGGAAGCGCTGACGGTACTGGCCAATGGTTTGGCAGCCTGCGGCGACGATCACGCCATCATGACCTTTACCTCGCGGCGCCGCGATTGGGTGCGGGTGGATACGGTGAAGTCTTTCGAAGAGCCTTTCAGCGCCGCCGTCGGCCGCCGCATCGCCGCCCTGAAACCTGGATTCTACACCCGTATCGGCGCGGCGGTGCGCCATGCGGCGGCGGAATTGAACAAGCGGCCCAACCGTCACCGTCTACTGATCCTGCTGACCGACGGCAAGCCCAACGACGTCGATCATTACGAAGGCCGTTACGGTATCGAGGATTCCCGCATGGCGGTACGCGAGGCCCGGCGTTCCGGCGTGTCGGTGTTCGGCGTCACCGTCGACCGCGAGGCCCAGGATTATTTTCCGGCTCTGTTCGGACGGGGCGGATACGCCATCGTCGACCATATCGCCCGGCTGCCGGCGGCTCTGCCCAGTCTTTATCGTCATCTGGTGTCGTAAGGGAGAGTGAGACATGCCCCGCGTCCAACCGCTGGACCCCGCCTCGTTCGCCATGTTGAAGCAGACGCCTCTGTTTCTGGGCCTGGGCGAGGCCGATACCCGTTTGCTGCTGAAACAGGCCTGCATCGAGCTTTATTCCGACGACGAACTTCTGTTTTGTCGGGGCACCCCCGCCGATCGACTGTTTCTGGTGCTGGACGGCCATGTCGAGGTGTTTCTCGACGAGAACGGCCGCAAAAGCGTGCTGGAAGTGGCCAAACGCCCGGCCTTGCTGGGCGAGGCCGCGCTTTATACCGACGGGCAATATTCCGATGGAGCCCGCACCATCGGCTTCGCCAAGGTGGTCACAGTCCCGGCCGAAGCCTTCCGCATGGCGCTGGACAACCGTTTCGATCTGGCCCAGCGCATGCTGGCCACCATGTCCATGCGGCTGCGCGGGCTGGTGGTGCAGATCGCCGAACTGAAATTGAAATCCACGGCGCAGCGGGTCGGCGGCTTTCTGCTGGGTCTGTCCGATTCCCTGGATGGTGAAGCCGTGGTAAGGTTCCCTTACGATAAGCGTTTGGCGGCGGAATATCTGGGGATGACCGCCGAAAGCCTGTCGCGGGCTTTGCAGCGCCTGTCGGCTGTCGGCGTGCAAAGCCGGGCCGACAACGTGGTTGCCATCGCCGATCTTGAGCAACTGCGCGATTTCTGCATCGAGGAAGATGAATGACCCTTAGCCTGCCTGCCGCTGAAGACGAGATGGTCCGCAACGCTCCCATCTTCAGCGACATCAGCCGAGAGGACGTGCAGGCTTTGCTGGAGGCGGCTTACGTCACCAACCATGTCGAGGGTGAGTTGCTGTTCAGCCGGGGCGATCCGGCGGATCGTTTTTTCCTGGTATTGGCCGGGCGTGTCAATCTGTTCGCGCTGACCGAGGCCGGGGATCAATCGATCCTGGAAGTCATCGAAAAAGGCCAAAGCTTCGCCGAAGCCGCCATTTTCGCTAGCCAGCGTTTTCCCATCAACGCCGAATGCCAGCCGGGCACCCGGCTTTTGGAAATTCCCTCGCAGCCGTTTCTGGCCCGTCTGTCGGAGCGGCGTGGATTGTCGGCCAAGCTGCTGGGCTCTTTGGCCCGCTGGCAGCGCCGCATGCTGTCCGAAATCGCCGAACTGAAGGGCCGCAGCCCGGTGCAGCGCTTGGGCCTGTTTCTTTTGGCCCAGGTGCGCGCGGCCGGCCTCGATGAAGAAAGCGAAGCGGCCTTGACCTTGCCGGTGACCAAGGTGCAGTTGGCCAGCCGTATCGGCATCACGCCGGAGAGCCTGTCGCGGGCCTTGGCCCGTCTGCGTCCTTTGGGCGTGTCGTCCAGCGGCCGCGATTTCACCATTGCCGATCCCCGCAAGCTGCGGGCGTTCTGCGGCGCCGATTAACGGCCCATCGCCGCCGCCAGACCGGCGAATCCCATCACGATTGCCAGGATCGTCCCCAGGAAGGCCAGGAAGGTGGCCTTCCACATGGTCGTGGAGCGGCGCAGGCCAAGAAACACCCACAGGATCTGCCGAGCCTTGATCAAGGCGACGCCCAGCAACAGGGCGATGATCAGCAAGGACAGGCCCCCCGGCGCAGACGGATCGGCGGCGATCAGCAGCACGATGGTCATGGACATCAGCACAGCCCAGCACAGCAGCAGGGAGCGAAAGCTGGGAACATGTGTCATGTCGCGGCTCCTTCAGCGGATCAGATAGACGATGGGGTACAGCAGCACCCAAATCAGATCGACCATGTGCCAAAAGGCCGTGCCGGTCTCGACGTTCTCGTGGCTGCATTTCCAGCCGACGATACCCAGGATGACGATGCCCAGAACCACATGCAAGGCATGGAAACCGGTCATCAGATAGAACAGGGTGAAGAACGGGCTGGTTTCCATGCCGATGCCGCGGGAGAACTCGGCCGAATATTCGAAGCCTTTGACCACGAGGAAGCCGGCGCCCATCAACGCGGCGGCGGCCAACCAGATGCGGCAGGCGGTTTTGCGGCCCAGCCCGGCCATGCGTGCGCCGTTGGCGGCCAAGAAGCCGCTGGTCAGCAGGATCATGGTGTTGATGCCGCCCGCCAGCCGGTTCAACTCCAGTTGATCGGCGGCGAATGCCTGGGCATGCCAAGCCCGTGCGGCGGAAAAGGCGCAAAAGAAAGCGCCGAACACCAGAATCTCGCTGATGATCAGCACCCACATCAGCGGGTTGCCGGGCAGATCATCCAGAGCGCCCCAGCCGGCGGTTTCCGTTTCTGTCGTGTCGATGGTCGTCATGGGGGCACTGTGGCAAATTTTGTTCCCCCGTTTCCTTGACTGTCCTCAATGGCCGGACAGCACCCGCGCCAAGGCGCGGATGGCGGCATCCATCTTTTCCGCCGGGGTGTTGCCGTATCCCAGGATCAGGCCCGGCGGGCCTGAGCTGCATCGATTCTGGCTGAGAGCCGCCGGGGCGATGCCGTGGGCGACGGCGGCCTGCGAAACCTCCAGGTCATTCTTGTCTTCGGTCAGCCAGGCGATGGCGTGGGTTCCGGCCTCGCCCGCGGTGACGCGGGCCAGCCCCGGCAAATACCGTTCGGCGGCGTCCATCAGGGCGGCTCGGCGTTCACCGTAAAGCTGCCGCATGCGTCGTAAGTGAGCGGTGAAATGACCTTCGATCATGAAATCGGCCATGGCGGCCTGGGGCAGCAGCGATGGAGCCATGTCGGCCTGGCGGCGCACCGCCAGAAACGGATCCACCAGATCGGGCGGCAGCACCAGCCAGCCCAGGCGCAGGGTCGGGAACATGCTTTTGGAAAAGCTGCCGCAATAAATGGTGCGTTGATGGCGGTCCAATCCCTGCAACGCCGCCAGCGGGCGGCTGCCGTAACGGAAATCGCTGTCGTAATCGTCTTCGATGATCCATGAGCCGGTACGGGCCGCCCATTCGATCAAGGCAATGCGGCGGTCTGCGGGCATGGTGGCGCCCGATGGAAACTGGTGCGATGGCGTGATGCAGGCCAGTCGGGCCATGGGCCACAACTGCTCGGCCAGGGCCGGATTGAAGCCCTGGCCGTCCACTGGCACCGGGGCGGGGATGGCGTCGCAGCCGCGCAGAACGCCCAACAATCCGCTGTAACAGGGGTCTTCCACCATGGCCTGGTCGCCGGGATCGAGCAGGGTGCGTGCCGCCAAATCCAGGCCTTGCTGCGAACCGGCGACGATAATGATCTGTTCGGCTGTGCAGCGTACACCTCGGGCGGCTCCCAAATGGTCGGCGATGGCTTGGCGCAAGGGCGGATAGCCGGCGGCGGACAGTTTCCCCATCAATGAAGTGTCGGGCCGCCGCCAGCGCCGGGCCAGTAGGCGGCTCCAGTCGCGAACGGGAAAGGCGTCCAGGGCCGGCATGCCGACCGACAGCGGCAGCAGCGAGCCGCGCAACGCCGGCCGTTCCAACCCTTCCAATTGCCGGGCCAGACGGCTTATGACGCGGCTGGTTCCGGCTGGAGGTGGATGATGGCCGTGGACCGCCAGCGACGAAGCGGGGGCGGCGATACGGGTACCGGAGCCGTGGCGGCTTTCCACATGGCCTTCGTCCTGCAGCTGTCCCATGGCGGCGATTACCGTGTTGCGCGACAGGCCCAGTTGCGCGGCGAGAGTCCGGCTGGAGGGAAGGCGGCTACCCTGTGTCAGGCGTTTGTCGAGGATGGCGGCGCGCAGATGGTGATAAAGTTGGCGGTGCAGCGGTTCGGTCCCAGCGGGATCGAAGGGCGGCAGAACCAGCGGCAAGGGAGTTGGGCGTTTTGCCAAAGTGGACCCTTATATATCTTTAAATTGGATCTTATAAACAATCCACTTTAGCGGCAGCATCGCAGTCTCTTCAACGCTGGGGCATTGTCATGCTGCAAAATACCGCGCGCACCGCACCTAGGACCAAATCGGACCGCATGTCCTATGACCGCGACGTCGCCTATGAAATTCTTGATCAGGCTTTGGTTTGTCATGTCGGTTTCGTCACCGACGGCACGCCGGTGGTGATCCCCACTATTCATTGGCGGGTTGGCGACCATCTGTATTTTCACGGCAGCCACGGCAGCCGAATGGCCAAGACCATGGCAGCGGGACAAGACCTGTGCGTCACCGTGACCTTGCTGGACGGTCTGGTGATGGCCCGTTCGGCCTTCAATCATTCCATGAATTTCCGATCGGTGGTGCTGTTCGGTCAGGCCGAGGAGATCAGCGACTTCGCCGAGAAATCGGCAATTTTCGATGCCTTGATGGAAAAAGTGGCGCCGGGGCGGCTGCCGCATCTGCGGCCCATGCACGACAAGGAGGTCAACGCCACCAAGCTGTTGTCCCTGACGATCGACGAAGGTTCGGTGAAGTCCCGCAAAGGTCCGCCGGGCGATCCGGAAGAGGATCGCTCCTGGCCGGTTTGGGCCGGGGTTCTGCCTCTGTCTCAGACGGCGGGCGAGCCGGTCGTCGACGTCCATGTGCCGCCGGGCGTGACGGCGGGCAAGCCCTGATGCCAAAACGCCCCGGCCAGAACCGACCGGGGCGTTTCGCTTCAATGCCCGCCGTCCAGATAGGCGGCGCGGATTTCCGGGCTGGCCAGCAATTCCTGGCCGGTGCCCGACAATACGATCTCTCCATGCTGCAGAACATAGGCGCGATCGGCGACCTTCAGGGCGTGGTTGGCATTCTGCTCCACCAGCAGAATGGTCATGCCGTAGTCCCGTTTCAGTTCAAGAACGATCTGGAAGATCTTCTTGATGTAAAGCGGGGCCAGCCCCAGCGATGGTTCGTCCAGCAGCAGCAGCTTGGGGCGGCTCATCAAGGCGCGGGCGATGGCCAGCATTTGCTGTTCGCCGCCGGATAGCGTGCCTGCCCGTTGGTCGCGGCGGTCGGCCAGGATGGGGAACAGGGCTTCCATGCGCTTCAGGTCGATGTCGAAATTCGCTGGGTCGGCTTTGGCCGTACCCATTTGCAGGTTTTCCAGAACAGTCATGCGCGGATAGATGCGCCGCCCTTCCGGCACCAAGGCAATGCCGCGATGGGAGATTTCGTGGGTGGGCAGTTTGGTGATGTCTTCGCCCTCGAAGACGATCTTGCCCGACGAAGCACGGGGAATGCCGAACAGCGACATCATCAGAGTCGATTTGCCGGCGCCGTTGGCTCCGATCAGGGTGACGATTTCACCCACTTGAACCGACAGATCGACGCCGCGCAGGGCATGGACATGGCCGTAATGGGCATGCAGCCCGGACAATTGCAGCATCATCGGGCCACTCCTCCCTGCTGGATTCCCTCTTCCATGTCGTCTTCACCCAGATAGGCCTTGACCACATGGGGATTGACGCGGATTTCCGCGGGAGCACCTTCGGCGATCTTGCGTCCGTAATTCAGCACACAGATATGGTCCGACACTTTCATGACCACGCTCATGTCGTGTTCGATCAGCAGGATGCCGACCTTCTCGTCGCGGCAAAGATAGGTGAGCAGGTCGTTCAGTTCCGCCGATTCCTTGGGATTCAGCCCGGCGGCGGGTTCGTCCAGACACAGCAGGATGGGATCGACGCACAAGGCGCGGGCGATTTCCACCCGGCGCTGCGTGCCATAGGGCAAAGCTCCGGCCGGATGGTTGACGAATTCCATCAGCTTCAGCCGCGTCAGCCAGGATACGGCCCGCTCGACCGCTTCGTCGGCAGCCTTGCGGTAAGCGGGCAGGCGCAGCAAGCCGGCCAGCGAGAAAGCAGAGGCCTTCTGCAGGGTGTTGTGCTGGGCCACCACCAGATTTTCCAGCACCGTCATGTTGGCGAACAGACGGATGTTCTGGAAGGTACGGACCACCTGGGCCTTGCGGGCGACCTGATGGCTGGGCAGATCGGCCAGCCGGATGGTGCCGCGACCCGGGTGATTCAGCGTCACCGAGCCCGAGGTCGGCTTGTAAAAGCCGGTCAAGCAGTTGAAGAACGTGGTCTTGCCCGCGCCGTTGGGACCGATGATGGCGGTGATGCTGTCGGCAGGCACGTCCAGCGACAGATCGTCGATGGCGGTCAAACCGCCGAAGCGCATGGTCAGGTTCGTGACCGACAGCAAGGGAAGGATGGCGGTCGGGGGGCTCATGCTTTCTCTCCCGGAGCGATATAGACCAGGGTGGGAGCGCGGTGAGACAGAATCCCGCCCGGACGCCAGACCATGATCAGCACCATGGCGGCACCGAACAACAGCATGCGGTATTCGGCGAAATCGCGGCCCAGCTCGGGCAACAGCACCAGCACCAGCGACGCCAGAACCACGCCCATCTGGCTGCCCATGCCGCCCAGAACGACGATGGCCAGGATGATGGCGGATTCGCTGAAGGTGAAGCTTTCAGGGCTGATGAAGCCTTGACGGGCAGCGAAGAAGACGCCGGCGAAGCCGCCCAGCATGGCGCCGATGGCGAAGGAGGACAGCTTGATGTTGGTGACGTTGATGCCCATGGCCTTGCAGGCGATTTCGTCTTCGCGCACGGCTTCCCAGGCGCGGCCGGTCGGCAGCTTGCGCATGGAGCGCACGAACAGATTGGTCAGCAGCGCCAGCGCCAGGATGACGTAATACAGGAACATGATGCGTTGAGTGGGGGCGTAATCGAAGCCCAGCGCCTCGGCCAGACTGGTGCCTGACCCAGGTGGAGAGAAGGTGAAGCCGAACAGTCCGGGGCGGGGAATCGAGCTGATGCCGTTGGGGCCGCCCGAGAAATTGGTCCAGTTCACCAGGATCAGGCGGATGATCTCGCCAAACCCTAAGGTGACGATGGCCAGATAGTCGCCGCGCAGACGCAGGGTCGGCCAGCCCAACAGCACGCCGAAACCGGCGGCGACGGCACCGGCGACAGGCAAAGCCTGCCAGAAGCCCCAGCCCAATTCGGTGGACAGGATACCGTAGGTGTAAGCGCCCACAGCGTAAAAGGCGACATAGCCGAGATCAAGCAGGCCGGCTAGGCCGACCACCACGTTCAGCCCCCAGCCGAGCATGACGTAGATCAGCACGGTGGTGGCGGTATCCACTACATAACGGTTGTCCGAAAAGAACAGGGGCAGCACGGCGGCAATGCCGGCTCCGGCCCAGCCGATGACGGATTGCAGGCGGCTGGCGCTCATTTCGCTGGCCTTGGCCTGGGCGGGGCGGGAGGCCCGGCGGCGGGCCAGGGCCTCCTTGGTCAGTTGCAGCACGACGCGGCCGCCGAAACAGATGGCGACGAACAGGACCAGGGACGGCCAGCGGGTCATGACCTTCAGCGCGCCGCCTTCGTCCACCGTGGTCAGGCCCAGCATGGGAATGCCCAGCAGCAGGGCGATGAGGGCGATGGACGCGGCGTCTTTCAGGCGTTCGGCGACGGTGAGGGAGTGATGAGCTTGAACCTGCATCAGACCTTCTCCACTTCCGGACGTCCCAGCAGGCCCGAGGGACGGAACATCAGCACCAGGATCAGGATGGCGAAGCTGGCGACGTCCTTGTATTCGGCCGACAGGTACGAAGCCCAAAAGGCTTCGATCATGCCGATGATCAGACCGCCCAGCATGGCTCCGGGCAACGAGCCGACACCGCCCAGAACGGCGGCGGTGAAGGCCTTGATGCCGACGACGAAGCCGATGAAGAAGTCCACGACGCCGTAATAGACGGTGACCATCACTCCGGCCACGGCGGCCAGGCTGGCGCCGATCATGAAGGTCAGCGAGATGATGCGATCGACGTTGTAGCCCAACAGCATGGTCACGGTGCGGTCCTGCTCGCAGGCGCGCTGCTGGCGGCCGAACGGGGTCCGGGTGATCAGCCAGGTGAAGCCGGCCATCAAGGCCACGGTCAGCACGATGATCAGGACCTGGGTATGGAACAGGCGCACGGTAAAGGTGCCTTCGGTGAACAGGTCGATGCCGTCGGTCAGGATCGGGGTGATGGGCTTGACGCGGGCGCCCTGGGTTACCTGCACCATGTTTTGCAGGAAGATCGACATGCCGATGGCGGAAATCAGCGGAGCCAGGCGGTTGGAGCCGCGCAGCGGGCGATAGGCGATGCGCTCAACCGCCCAGCCATAGACCGAGGTGAACAGGATCGCCACTACCAGAACCGCCAGCAGGGCAAAGGGGACCGAACTGACGCCGAAGGCCGCCATCAGAGTGAAGCTGGTCACGGCGATGAAGGCGCTGACCATGTAGATGTCGCCATGGGCGAAATTGATCATGCCGATGATGCCGTAGACCATCGTGTAGCCGATGGCGATCAGCCCATAGACGGCGCCGAGTGTCAGGCCGTTGATTAATTGTTGGATTGCCTGAGCCATGGAGTCTCCGCTGGATGGTTCAGTGTTGAAAAAGAGTCCGGCGGCGGGAACAGTTCCGCCGCCGGTGTCTTTTAACCGCTTCTTACGCTTCGTCCAGCGACATCAGACTGGCGTTGCCGCCGGCCGCGGTGGTGTCGATGGACAGGGTGCGCTCGGTGGCGAAGCGGTAAAGGTAGTGGGGACCGCCCGCCTTGGGGCCGGTGCCCGACAGGCCTTCGCCGCCGAATGGCTGAACGCCGACCACCGCGCCGACGATGTTGCGGTTGACGTAGGTGTTGCCCACATGCAGGCGGCTGGTGATGCGGGCCACCGTTTCGTCGATACGGCTGTGAATGCCCAAGGTCAGGCCATAGCCGGTGGCGGCGATGGCGTCGCAGACCTGATCCAATTCGTCCGACTTCCAGCGGATGACGTGCAGGATCGGACCGAACACCTCGCGGTCCAGGCGCGACAGGCTGTCGATCTCGTAGGCGCGCGGCGCAAAGAAGGTGCCGCGGCTGCCGGCGCTGGCGTCCAGGTCGCAGACATGGATCAGGCCGGCGAAGCTGTCCAGTTTGGCGGCGTGGGCCAGCAAGGTCTGGCGGGCTTCCTCGTCGATGACCGGGCCGACATCGGTGCGCAGGCTTCCGGGGTCGCCGACCACCAGTTCCTGCATGGCGCCTTTCAGCATGCCGATCACCTTGTCGGCGATGTCGGCCTGGATGAACAGGACGCGCAGAGCCGAGCAGCGTTGGCCTGCCGAATTGAAGGCCGAAAGGATGACGTCGCGCACCACCTGTTCCGGCAGTGACGAGGAATCGGCGATCAAAGCGTTTTGGCCGCCGGTTTCGGCGATCAAAGGCACGATCGGGCCGGGTTTGGCCGCCAGATTCTGGGCGATCAGCTTGGCGACTTCGGTCGAGCCGGTAAAGGCGACGCCGGCGCAGCGGCTGTCCTGGACCATGGCGGCGCCGGTACGGCCGTCGCCGGGCAGGAAATGCAGAACGTCGCCGGGAATGCCGGCCTCATGCAGCAAACGCACGGCCAGGGCGCCGCACAGCGGAGTCTGCTCGGCGGGCTTGGCGGCTACGCAATTGCCGGCGGCCAGGGCGGCGGCGATCTGGCCGGTGAAAATGGCGACTGGGAAATTCCAGGGGCTGATGCAGGCGAAGACGCCGCGTCCGCTCAAGGACAGGCTGTTGCGTTCGCCGGTCGGACCGGGCAGCAGCATCGGGGCGGCGAATTTCTCACGGGCTTGGGCGGCGTAATAGCGCAGGAAATCGATGGCTTCGCGCACTTCCGACAAGGCGTCGCCCTGGGTACGGCCGCCTTCGCGGACGATCAGGGCCAGCAGTTCGGGCAGGCGCTCCTGGAATAAATCGGCGGCCTTGTCCAACAGGCTGGCGCGCTTTTCCGCCGGCGTGGCGTCCCAGCCGCGCCATGCGGCCTGGGCGCTGGTCATGGCCTCGGCCACGTCCTGGGCGCTGGCGTTGACCACATGGCCGACGAGCTGGGTATGGTCGGCGGGCGACGTCACGGGCTGTTCTTGGCCGGAGCGCGGCTGACCGGCGACCACGGGGCGGGCGGTGATCTGGCTGGCGTCCTGGGCGGCGATGGCGTCCTTCAGGCTGGCCAGGGAAGGCTTGTCATGCATGTCGATACCTTGCGAATTGCGGCGGGACGAAGCGAAAAGATCGTCGGGCAGGGGAATGCGTGGATGGGGCTTGCTGGCGGTCTTGATGGTCTGCTCGACGGGGTCGCCCAGCAGGGCTTCCAACGGCAGGTCGGCGTCGGCGATGCGATTGACGAACGAGGTATTGGCCCCGTTCTCCAGCAGCCGGCGCACCAGATAGGCCAGCAGATCCTCGTGGGTGCCCACGGGGGCGTAAATGCGGCAAGGGCGGTTCCATCTGTCGGCGGGAACCACTTCGGAATACAGGTCTTCGCCCATGCCGTGCAGGCGCTGGAATTCCCAGTCCTGGGCGTTGCCGGCGATTTCGGCGATGGCGGCGACGGTGTGGGCGTTATGGGTGGCGAAGGCCGGATAGAAGGCGACCGGATCGGCGAACAGTTCCTTGGCGCAGGCCAGATAGGAAACGTCGGTCGAGGCTTTGCGGGTGAACACCGGATAGCCGGAAAGGCCGCGTTCCTGCGCCATCTTGATCTCGGCATCCCAATAGGCGCCCTTGACCAGACGCACCATCAGGCGGCGGTTGGCGTGGCGGGTCATGCCGCCCAGCCACTGGATCACCGGCAAAGTTCGCTTGGAATAAGCCTGAACGGCCAATCCCAAGCCGTCCCAACCGGCCAGTTCCTGATCGTGGGCCAGGGCGGCCATCAGGTCCAGGGACATTTCCAGGCGGTCCACTTCTTCGGCATCGACGGTGAAGCCGATGTTCAGCGCCTTGGCTTTTAGGGCCAGCGCCTTGACCGAGGGGAACAGCTCGCGGTGGACGCGGTCCTCCTGGGCGACTTCATAACGCGGATGCAGAGCCGAAAGCTTGATGGAAATGGATGGCGCCTCCAAAGCCGGGCGTCCTCCCGAGGCTTGGCCGATGGCGGCGATGGCGTTGGAATAGCTCTCGAAATAATGCAGGGCGTCCTGGGCGGTGCGGGCGGATTCGCCCAACATGTCGTAGGAGTGGCGATAGCCCATCTTCTCGTCGCCGCGAGCGCGGTCCAAAGCCTCGGCCATGGTGCGCCCCATGACGAACTGGCGGCCCAGGATGCGCATGGCGGTGATCACCGCCTGACGGATCACCGGTTCGCCGGCGCGGGCGACCAGTCGTTTCAGGGTGGCGGCGAAGCCGTCGTCTTCTTGGGCCAGATTGACGATGCGGCCGGTCAGCATCAGTCCCCAGGTGGAGGCGTTGACGAACAGGCTGTGCGAAGCGCCCAGCCGCTTTTCCCATTCGGTCGAGCCGATCTTGTCGCGGATCAGAAGATCGACGGTCTCGGCGTCGGGAATGCGCAGCAGCGCTTCGGCGATGCACATCAGCACGATGCCTTCGCGGGACGACAGATCGTAGGTGTTGAGGAAGGCGTCGATGCCGCCGCTCTTCAGGCGCTGGTCGCGGACCGACTGCACCAGGGGGCGGGCGCGGTCCAGGATGCTGGCCTGTTGCGCGGCGCTGAAGCGGGCCTTTTCGCACAGGCTGTTGACGATTTCGCTTTCGTCGACCCGCAGATGATCGCGGATTTTACCGCGCAAGAGATCAAGCGCGGCGGGGCTGTCGTTGGTCAAGGTTGCACCTAGGATGCAGGAGAGAGGGCGGCCGGGACGATTCCCGGCCGCCAGGGATCGGACAGTTATTTGGCGGCGTAGTCGTACTGGCCGTTCTTCCACTGATAGACGACGAAGCCGGGATCCTTGTCGTTGCCCTTGTCGTCGAAGGCCAGTTTGCCGATGACGGTGTCGAAGCTGCCGGCGGAGACGGCCTTTTGCAGGTCGGCATACTTGACGCTGCCGGCCTTGGTGGCGGCCTGGGCGAACATCTGCATGGCGGCGTAGGCGTACAGGACGTAGCCTTCGGGCTCGATCTTGGCGTCGCGGAATTCCTTGACCACCGGAGCGGCTTCGGCGCTCTTGCGGGCGTCGGGAGAGAAGGTGAACAGAACGTTGTCCGAAGCCGGACCGGCGGCGGTCACCAGTTCGGAATTGGTCATGGTGTCGCCGCCCATGACGGTCAGCTTCAGGCCGGCCTGCTGGGCTTGGCGCAGGATCAGGGCGACCTCGGTGTGATATCCGCCATAGGCCAGCACTTCGACGCCGGCGGCTTTCAGCTTGGAGATCAGGCTGGAATAGTCCTTTTCGCCGGCGGTGATGGATTCGCGCAGGGCCGGAGCGGCGCCGTGGGCGATCAGAGCCTTTTCGGTTTCGTCGGCCAAGCCTTTGCCGTAAGCGCTTTTGTCATCGACCACGGCGATTTTCTTACCCTTGAAGTGCTCGGCCAGATAGGTGCCGCCGACGGTGCCCTGCTGATCGTCGCTGCCCATGATGCGGAAAATGTTCTTCAAGCCGCGCTGGGTGACCTTGGGATTGGTCGAGACGGTGGCCATCAGGATTTGGGCTTCGTTATAGACGTCCGAAGCGGGCATGGTGGAGCTGGAACACCAGTGGCCATGCATGAAGACGATCTTTTTGTTGACCATGGTGTTGGCCACCGACACGGCCTGCTTGGGGTCGCAGGCGTCGTCGCCCACTTCCAGCTTCAGCTTCTCGCCCAGAACGCCGCCCTTGGCGTTGATGTCGGCAATGGCCATTTCGGCGCCCTTGCGGATCTGGTCGCCGGCCGAGGCATACTGGCCGGTCATCGGCCCAGCGATCCCCACCAGATACTCGGCGTGGGCGGCTCCAGCCAGAGTCATCAGGCTGACGCAGGTGGCCAGCAGAACCTTCTTGCTCATTCACTACTCTCCTATGCGGCGGTGACTGTTGAGATGCTTGATGAGGGTGGCCCCACCGTCGAGCACGTGGGCCCGGGTGAGTTCGGAAGCCGCCCGGGCGTCGCGCTTGGCAAAGGCCTCGAGGATGGCGGCGTGTTCGATATGGGTCTTGGGCGTTTCTTCCTGATGCAGCGCCAGCAGGGTGCGGATGTAACGCTCCAGCTTGTTGTAAAGAGTGCGCAGTTCGCCCATCAGGATCGGCCGGTCGGAATCGCGGTACAGAGTGGAATGGAAATACCAATTCAGATTGGCCCATTCACGGGGGCTGTTTTCCACCTTGAACTTGTCCAGATAGCGTTCGGCCAGTTCCAGGGTGCCGTCGGTGATGCGAGGGGCCGAGAGCTCGGCGGCCTTGCCTTCCAGCACGCCGCGGATATCCAGGTATTCGCCGATTTCCTCGGTGGACATGATGGCGACCACGGCGCCCCGGTTCTGTACGAACGTCACCAGTCCTTCGGCTTCAAGGCGCTTCAAGGCTTCCCGCACGGGAATTTTGCTGACTTGGAAACGGGCGGCGATCTCGTCTTGTTTCAACGGTTCGCCCGCCGGCATGACGCCGTCGACGATGGCGTTGCGCAAAGCCGTGGCGATGTGGTCCGAGGCGCTGATCCGATTGATCTGCGGCATGGCGATGGCATTGATGGGCTTGCTGGTCGTCATGGTCGTGATGGCATCCAGGGAGCTGCGGATCGTTTACGTTATATCGTATACGATATTCGATTATGCATGGCTGCCATGAATCGGCAACAGCAAAATTGCCCTGATTTTCAGCGTCGTTGTGCGGGTGCGTAATGGCTGCGCAGAAGATGGCGGGCAAGAAAAAGGCCATCCGGATCAACCGGACGGCCTGAAAAGTTTAGGGAGAAGTTCCGGTGGCGGCAGGGACAGGAGCGTTCCGTCGCCACCGAAACCGCCGACCTTCGGATAAAGGCCGGCATCCGGGAAACAGAAAAAGAAAACGGTGCTTCACATGTCAGAGCCCCGCCCGGCGTCCATAAAGAACGCCCGGCGGGGATTTTCGGACTTACTTGGCAGCAAGTTCGCCCAGGGTTTTCTCGATGATATCCAGACCCTCGTTCAGGACGGCATCGGAAATGGTCAGCGGCGGCAGGAAGCGGATGACGTTGCCGTAGACGCCGCAGGACAGCAGGATCAGGCCGCGTTCGGCGACCTTGTTCACGAGAGCCTTGGTGATGTCGGCGTCTGGAGTATGGGCGGCGCGATCTTTGACCAGTTCGATGCCGACCATGGCGCCCAGATTGCGGACGTTGCCGATGCACGAGAACAGGTTGGTTGCGGCCAGCTTGTTGAAGCGGTCGGTAATGATCTTGCCGATTTCGACGGCGCGATCGCACAGCTTCTCTTCCTCGATCACGTCCAGCACGGCCAGACCGGCGGCGCAGGACAGCGGGCTGCCGGCATAGGTGCCGCCCAGACCGCCGGGAACCGGGGCATCCATGAGAGCGGCCTTGCCGACGACGCCCGAGATGGGGAAGCCGCCGCCCAGGCTCTTGGCCATGGTGATCAGATCGGGCTCGACGCCCCAGTGGGCGCTGGCAAACACCTTGCCGGTACGGCCGAAGCCGGTCTGGATTTCGTCGGCGATCAGCAGGATGCCGTTTTCGTCACAGAGCTTGCGCAGTTCCTTGATGAAACCGAACGGAGCGGGGTTGAACCCGCCTTCGCCCTGCACCGGCTCGATGATGATGGCGGCGACGCGGCTGGGGTCGATGTCGGCCTTGAACAGGGTCTTCAGGGCGTGCAGCGACTGCTCTTCCGACACGCCGTGATAAGCGTCGGGGAACGGCACGTGGTAGACCTCGCCCGGCAGCGGGGCGAAGCCGACCTTGTAGGGGGCGACCTTGCCGGTCAGAGCCATGGTCATCATGGTGCGGCCGTGGAAAGCGCCCGAGAAGGCGACGATGCCGGGGCGGCCGGTGGCGGCGCGGGCGATCTTCACGGCGTTTTCGACGGCTTCGGCGCCGGTGGTCAGGAAGATGGTCTTCTTGTCGCCCGAGATCGGCGCCAGATCATTCACGCGCTCGGCGAGGCGGACATAATTCTCGTAAGGAGTCACCTGCACGCAGACGTGGGTGAAGGCATCCAGCTGAGCCTTGGCGGCGGCAACCACCTTGGGATGGCGGTGGCCGGTGCCGCAGACGGCGATGCCGCTGGCGAAATCGATGTAGCGCTTGCCCTCGGCATCCCAGATTTCCGAATTTTCGGCCTTGACGGCGAACACCGGCAGCATGGTCGAGACGCCACGGGGAATGGCGGAAACGCGACGGGACTGAAGAGCGGAATTGCTGTTGGACATTTGAAAAAGCTCCAAATTTTAAGCGATCGCCCCCTCGCCCAGAACAAAGCGGGCGAGGGGGGATTCCGATGAATTACTTGTCGATGCCGCCCAGGCAGATGTACTTGGCTTCAAGGAAGTCCTCGATGCCGTACTTCGAGCCTTCGCGGCCGATGCCGGACTGCTTGATGCCGCCGAACGGAGCCACCTCGTTGGAGAGGATGCCTTCGTTGACGCCGACCATGCCGTATTCCAGGCCTTCCATGACGCGGGTGATGCGCCCGATGTCGCGGGAATAGAAATACGCGGCCAGACCGAACTCGGTGTCGTTGGCCATCTGCACGGCCTGTTCCTCGGTGTCGAAGCGGAACAGCGGAGCCAGCGGGCCGAAGGTCTCTTCCCTGGCGACCAGCATGTCGGTGGTGACGCCGGTGATGACGGTCGGCTCGAAGAAGCTGCCGCCCAGGGCGTGGCGCTTGCCGCCGACCTCCAGCTTGCCGCCCTTCGACAGGGCGTCGGCCACATGGCGTTCGACCTTCTCGATGGCTTCGGAATTGATCAGCGGTCCCTGGGTGACGCCGGTGACGTTGCCGGGACCGACCTTCAAAGCCTTGACCGCTTCCACCAGCTTGGCGGCGAAGGCGTCATAGACCTTCGACTGAACCAGCAGGCGGTTGGCGCAGACGCAGGTCTGACCGGCATTGCGGTACTTCGAGGCCATGGCGCCCTGAACGGCGGCGTCCAGATCGGCGTCGTCGAAGACGATGAACGGAGCGTTGCCGCCCAGTTCCAGGCTGACTTTCTTCACGGTGGCGGCGGACTGGGCCATCAGCAGCTTGCCGATTTCAGTCGAGCCGGTGAAGGACACCTTGCGCACCAGCGGGCTGCCGGTCAGCTGGCCGCCGATCAGAGCCGGGTTGGAACCGGTGACGATGTTGAACACGCCCTTGGGCATGCCGGCGCGTTCGGCCAGAACGGCCAGGGCCAAAGCCGACAGCGGAGTGTCTTCGGCGGGTTTCAGAACCACGGTGCAGCCGGCGGCGAAAGCCGGGGCGGCCTTGCGGGTGATCATCGAGGACGGGAAATTCCACGGCGTGATGGCGCCGACGACGCCGATGGACTGCTTGATGACCATCAGACGGCGGGTGGGGGCCACGGTCGGGATGACGTCGCCGTAGACGCGCTTGCCTTCCTCGGCGAACCATTCGACGAAGCTGGCGCCATAGACGATCTCGCCGCGGGCCTCGGCCAGGGGCTTGCCCTGTTCCAGGGTCATCAGCTGGGCCAGATCTTCTTGGGCGGCCAGGATCAGGTCATACCACTTGCGCAGGATGACGGCGCGTTCCTTGGCGGTCTTGTCGCGCCAGACAGGCCAGGCGGCGTTGGCGGCATCGATGGCGCGCTTAGTCTCGTCGGCGCCGCAGTCGGCAACGTGGCCGAGCAGGCTGCCGTCGGCGGGATTGAGAACCGGAAACTTGCGGCCGGAGTCGGCATCCACCCAGGCGCCGTCGATATAGGCCTGGCCGCGCAACAACCCAGGGTCGGAAAGAGTGATCATGCCTGTGACGCTCCTGACAAGGTGGTTTCAAGGGGACGGTCGTCTGTGACCGGCAATTCAGTAACAATGGAGGCTATCAGCGTTTAATATATTAAACAACTATCTTAACGGTATGGCTGGTGGTGGGATTTTTGCGTGCGCTTCCGTCTTGCCTGTCATAAAATATCGACCATTCAAAGGGGAGGGTTGTATGGAGTTCGATGTCGGTGCGCGTTTGCGGAGCTTGCGCGAGAAACATAGCTTGTCGCAGCGCCAACTCGCGCAAAGGGCCGGGGTCACCAACGGCACCATTTCCCTCATCGAACAGAACCGCAGCAGCCCGTCGGTGGCCAGCCTGCGCAAGGTTCTGCAAGGCATTCCCATCACGCTGGCCGAATTCTTCGGCGACGACGAACACTCCTCGGCGGAACAGATTTTCTTTCGCCCCGCCGATCTTCTGGAACTGACCAGCAAGATCGCCGACGCCCGCAAGGGCAAAATCTCCTTCCGGCAGGTGGGCGATCTGCGCAACCGCAATCTCCAGATCCTGCATGAACGTTACGAACCCGGCGCGGATACCGGCTCTCAGCCCCATATGCTGCAACATGAATCCGAAGAAGGCGGCGTGGTCATCAAGGGACAGATCGAGCTGACCGTGGGAACTCAGAGCCAGATTCTGGGACCGGGTGACGCCTATTTCTTCGACAGCCGCTTGCCGCACCGTTTCCGCAATGTCGGAAACGAAGATTGCGAACTGATCAGCGCCTGCACGCCTCCTTATCTGTGATGCCGGGTTTTCCGGCCTAATCGCGGATTGTCGCCGCGGGGCTGCCGAAAAAACGAAAAGGGAGAGAACGGTTCTGTTCTCTCCCTTTTTCTTAGGTAACCTTGCCGGTGGTTAGACGTTCGTTGCGGCGGCGCAGCCATTCCAGGCAGCTCAGCAGAACCACCGAGGTCAGGATCAGCACCGTCGCCACGGCGGTGATAGTCGGATTGATGTTCTCGCGGATGCCGCTGAACATTTCGCGCGGCAGGGTCCGTTGGTCGGGACCGGCGATCATCAGCACCACCACCACTTCGTCGAACGAGGTAGCGAAGGCGAACAGCCCGCCCGAGGCCACGCCCGGTAGAATCAACGGCAGGATGACCCGGAAGAACGCCGTCACCGGGGTCGCGCCCAGGCTGGCGGCGGCGCGGGCCATGTTGATGTCGAAATGCTGCAGGGTGGCCGAGACGGTGATCACCACGAAAGGCGCCGCCAGGGCGGTGTGGGCCATGATCAGGCCGGGGAAGCTGTTGGTCAGTCCCAGCGGCGCAAAGAAGAAGTACATGCCCACGGCGGTGATGATTGAGGGAACGATCATCGGCGACAGCAGGATGCCCATGACCACCGACTTCAGCGGGAAGTTGGCGCGGTTCAGGCCCAGAGCCGCCAGGGTGCCGATGACGGTCGACGCGACGGTCGAAGAGACGCCGACGATCATGCTGTTGCGCAGGGCCGGGATCCATTTGTCCGAGGTCAGAAGCTCTTCGTACCAGCGGAATGAAAAGCCCGGCAGCGGATAGGTCAGGAACGTGCCCGAACTGAACGATAGCGGGATGATGGCCAGGATCGGGACCATCAGGAAGAACAGCACCAGGACGGCGCCGATCCACACGCTCCAGCGGCCGATGACCTGCGAGGCGGTTTGAGGCTGATGTGGCAAGCTCATGTGCGTCAACCCATCTTGATGCCGCTGCCGCCGACAAGGCGGTTATAGACGGCGTACAGCGCCAGGGTCGTCCCGAGAAGAACCGCGCCCAAGGCCGAGGCCATGCCCCAGTTGACGCTGTCGGTGACGAAGAAAGCGATGAAATAGGAGAGCATCTGGTCGGCGGCGCCGCCCACCAGGGCGGGGGTGATGTAATAGCCGATGGCCAGGATGAAGACCAGCAGGCAGCCGGCGGCGATGCCGGGCAGACATTGCGGCAGATAGACCCGCAGGAAGGCCACGGTCGGCGGTGCGCCCAGGCTGGCGGCGGCCCGCATGTAATGGGGCTTGATCGCCTTCATGGTCGAATAAAGCGGCAGGATCATGAAGGGCAGCAGCACATGGGTCATGGCCACGTGCACGCCGATGCTGTTGTAGATCAAACGCAACGGCTTTTCGATGATGCCCAGCCAGATCAGCAGATTGTTGACGATGCCTTCATTTTGCAGCAGCACCACCCAGGCAGCGGTACGCACCAGCAGCGATGTCCAAAATGGCAGCAGCACCAGGATCATCAGGATGTTGGCGACCTTGGGCGGTTGGGTCGACATCAGATAGGCCACCGGAAAGCCCAGGGCCAGGCACAGCAGCGTGACGGTCAGGCTGATGCGGAAAGTGCGGATCAGCACGTCGACATAGATGGCGTGGTCGGGGTTGGTGGCGTGAATCGAGCCGGTGGCGTCGCGCGACAAATCCAGCGACGACAGAATATAGAAGCTGGTCAGCGGACCGCGGGCACGCTTCATGGCGCCCCAGGTTTCGACCTGTCCCCAGCGGGGGTCCAGCGCGATCAGGCTGTCCTTGATGTTTTCGGCGTTGGCGTCGGCCTTGCGGGCGGCGGACATCACTACGCTGCGCAGGCCGTTGACGTCGTAGTTCAGTCGGCGCGCCACGGCGATGGCCGTGCCGTTGTCGCGGGCTGCGGCCAGATCGGCGGCCAGCGCGCGGAAGGCTTTTTCGTCCGGCAGATCCTTGCCGTCCCAGTCGGCCAGAACGGCGACGGTCTGCGGCATGATCTTGCGGAATTCCGTATCGTCAATACTGCGCCAGAGCATGCCGGCGATGGGAATGACGAAGGTCAGCATCACGAAAAAGAGCAGCGGCGCCACCAGCCCGAAAGCGGTGATCTTGCGCATGCGCTCCGCCCGCCGCAGCTTGGTCTTGAGCGGAATATGACCGCCGCTCAAGACCATGTCGGCGGGCGGGGCCGAAGCCCCGCCCTGGTTGCTCATCACTTGGCCGCCCACTTGTTGAAGCGCTCGGTCAGCCGGTCCAGGTTTTCCAGCCAGAACTGGTCGTCGATCTTCTCGACGTTGGCCATGTTCTTCGGCGCAGTCGGCAGGTTCGACAAGATGGCCGGGTCGATCAGGTCGCCGGCCTTCTTGTTGGTCACGCCATAGGCGATCTTGGTCGGCAGGGCCTTCTGCACTTCCGGCTTGCCAACATAGTCCAGGAACTTGTAGGCGTCGGCCAGATTGGGAGTGCCCTTCAGGACGACCCAGCTGTCGACGGTGAACAGGCTGCCGTCCCAGATCACCTTGAAGTTCTTGTGATCCTTTTCGTTGGCGGCGGCGATGCGGCCGTTATAGACCGAGGTCATCACCACTTCGCCCGAAGCCAGCAGCTGCGGCGGCTGAGCGCCAGCCTTCCAGAAGATCAGGTCGCTCTTGATGCTGTCCAGCTTCTTGAAGGCGCGTTCGACGCCTTCGTCGGTGGCCAGAACCTTGTAGACGTCCTGCGGCTTGACGCCGTCGGCGATCAGGGCGATTTCCAGGTTGGTCTTCGGGCCCTGGCGCAGAGCGCGCTTGCCGGGGAACTTCTTGGTGTCGAAGAAATCGGCCCAGCTCTTCGGGCCGTCCTTCAGCTTGTCGCCGTCGTACCCGAGCACGAAGTTGTAGACGATGGCGCCGACGCCGCAATCATTGACGGCGGACGGCAGATAGGCGTCCTTGCCGCCGATCTTCGACCAGTCCAGCTTTTCGAACAGGCCTTCTTCGCAGCCGATGGCCAGTTCTTCGGATTCGACCTGCACCACGTCCCAGGTGGCGTTGCCGCCCTGGACCTTGGCGCGCAGCACGCCGACACCGCCGTCCCACGGCTCGTCGGTCATCTTGACGCCGGTCGCCTTTTGGAAGGGGGCGAAATAGACCTCCTTCTGGGCGTCCTGATAGGCGCCGCCCCAGGAGACCACGGTCAGGTCACGGGCCGCGGCAGGCGCGGCGGAGCAGCAAAGAGCGACGCCGGCGAGGGCGAAGAAAGAAACGAGTTGCTTCTTCATAGGCTGTGGTCCCCTTTAAATCAGTGAGTGCTGGACTTTCCGCCGGCCGATCCGGCCGGAGAAACGGGGTTGAGGGCGCGGCAGTCCTCGGTTCGGAACGACAGCGGAATGCTGTCTCCCGGCCGCGGCATGGGGAAGTGCGGGCTGGCCTGCTCCTTCACCATGATCTCGGTTCCGCCCGACAGGCGGACGATGACTCGCAGATGGTCACCCAGATAGATGGTTTCCACCACTGATCCGATCAGTTTGTTCGGGGCCTCTGACGAGGCGTCGCCGACGAACAGGCGTTCGGGGCGGATCGATAGGGTGGTGCGGGCGCCTTCGGCCCAAACGTTGATCTTGGCGGCTTCGACCTGGGTGCCGTCATCCAGGCGCACCGTGCAGGTGTCGCCATTCAGGGTGGTGACTTCACCGTCCAGATTGTTGTTTTCGCCGATGAAGTTGGCAACGAAGCTGTTCTTTGGCTCTTCATACAGAACGTTGGGGGCGTCGATCTGCTGGATGACGCCTTCGTTGAACACGGCGACACGGTCGGACATGGTCAGGGCTTCCGACTGGTCGTGGGTCACGTACACCACGGTCAGGCCCAGCTTGCTGTGCAGATGCTTGATTTCCATCTGCATGTGCTCGCGCAACTGCTTGTCCAAGGCGCCCAGCGGTTCGTCCATCAGAATCAGTTCCGGTTCGAACACCAGGGCGCGGGCCAAGGCCACACGCTGCTGCTGCCCGCCGGACATCTGGGTGGGGCGGCGCTGGCCCAAATGGTCCAGCTTGACCATCTCCAGCGCCTTTTTGACCTTGGCGGCGATCTCGGCCTTGGGCAGCTTGCGCACCTCCAGGGGGAAGGCGACGTTCTGGGCCACGGTCATGTGCGGAAACAGGGCGTAGTTCTGGAACACCATGCCGATGTTGCGCTTGTGCGGCGGCATGCTGGTGATGGCTTTGCCGGCCAGCTTGATCTCGCCGTGGGTGGGGACTTCGAAGCCCGCCAGCATCATCAAGGTGGTGGTCTTGCCCGAGCCCGACGGGCCCAGCAGGGTCAGAAACTCCCCGCGCTGGATGTCCAGATCCAGGTGTTTGACCACCAGCGTTTCGCCGTCGTAAGTCTTTTGAACCTGGGAAAATTGAACCAGAGCTTGTTGTTCCGAAACCATACGTGATCCCCGTTCCGTGTCGGTGCCCGAATGTCGGGCCCGTGCTGTCCGAGCCTGTGTTGAAAGAACCGTAGCAGCGTTTAAAAAATTGAACAAGCACATTGCTTCATCCACGTGCACTGCACAAAAACAGCCGTTTTTTGCACAAAAAATATGCAAGTGAAGAAAATTTTAAACAGTGATCACTTTTTTTCGGTGCTTTGTCGGTGGCGGTTCGTGATGTTTTTGGAGGAATCCGCGAAGCGCTGCGGTTCCTCCTTCGTCGAATTAGCTGGTTCAGGGAATGATGGCTTGAAAATGTGATCACTTAATTCGGGCGGTTTTCGTCCTGATTCTTCGTCGGAACAGAGAGCGCCTGCTTACCCTTTGGTGGTATGGAGGGATTGCTGCCGTTCGGGTAGGGCGGGGCTACAGAGGCGGTGTCTCGGCGCTTTGTTCCGGGGGTGCATCAACGTCTTGATTCCCCATGCTCGTCACGATGTTGGGGCTTGGCAGCTATGCGCTGCATGCATTGCTCGTTTATGCCTAACGGGTAGGTCTTTCCTCCCTGATCGGTTCTGTGTGAAGCGTCTCTGGTGTTCTCTCTTAGGCGCTCAATGTGCCGTTTTAGGCTGAAATTTAATGCTTTCGTACAATCTCGGGAATGGCTGCGAATGAATGTTGCGGGCTTGTGGAAAGACCCGTGGATAATAATTCGCAATCCGGGGTGCGAAAAAATGCAGCAGATTTTTTCTCGTTCGAAGCGGCCGAAGCGTCGAGGCCGGGCCAAAATGAAACCGCCCATCCGGGGGGACGGATGGGCGGTGGAGTTTCGCGTGACCGGAAATCGGATTTCGGCGGCCCTCGCGGTTGGGCGGCGTTGAGAATGCGCCGGTCGCCGCTGCGCGCCGCGGGAGAAGCGGTGCCGCGCAGGTTCCAGGCGACAGGCGGATGCAGAAGCGGAGCGGCGCCGGGAATCGCCGCGGCAGTGGGGGTGCATTGTCCCCAGCAGCAGGCGTCGCATCTCTGCGCCGGTTGACTGGCAGGATTGCGCCCGGGGGTGGCTGTGGCGCAGATGGCGCTTGCGCCGTAAATTTCGAACAGCGCCTGATTGGGCGGAATCATCGGGGCGGGGATGGCCTGGGCGAAAAGCACGGCCAGCGCCAGCATTTTCGCCAGCGTCTGCCGCCCCGCCTTCATTCCGGATGCCGCCGCCATTGTCGAATCTCAGTTAAAAAATGGGCGGCCTTGCGGGGCCGCCCATTCCGGGAAAATCACTGCTTGGGCGTTTCGGGCTGATGATGATGTTCGGCATCCGGAGCGCCGGCCGCCTGCACCATGACGTTGACCTCGACCTTGCCGGTCTTTTCGAACGTCAGAGTCAGAGGGAACATCTGACCTTCCTTCAGCGGGGCTTTCAGGCCCATCAGCATGATATGGAAGCTGCCGGGCTTCAGGGCGACTTGACCGCCGGCGGGCACGTCGACGGAATCGACCATGCGCATCTTCATGACCTCGCCTTCCATGTAGTTGGTGTGCAGCATGGGCATGTCGGAGATGGTGGTCGAGACGGCGGTCAGCTTGTCGGCGGTCTTGCCGTGATTTTCGATAACCATGTAGACGACGCCGTTCTGGCCGGTGGTGGCGCGGGACCAAGGATGTTCGATGACCAGATCGCCAGCCTTGGTTTCATGGGCTTGGGCGGCGGCCAAAGGCAGGGCGAGCAGACAAGTTAGGCTGAACAGGATGCGGCGAAGAGTGCGCATGGACGACTCCTATATATAGAGTATGGCCGGACGCATCGATGGCGTACGGTCGGGTGGAAGCAAAAGAAAAAGGGGATGAACGAAGAGAGGCGTCAGGCCTGGACCGGCGGGGCGCGGGCGGGATAGACGACGCTATCGGCGGGCACGGCCGGTATGTGGCCGATTGCCTGGAACTTTTCCGAAGCCGGGGATGACGGCAGGGGCAGTTCCGGTTGAGCCGGAGCCATGGCGCCAGACGCGGCGGACAGCAGCGGGAAGCACTGAATGCAGAACGGCTTTCCCTTGGGCTGGCTTGGCAGATCCGCAGGGTCCGCAGAGTGGCAGATGTCGCTCTGAAGAACGGCAACGTCGCCGCGGATGCCGGAAGCTTGGGCCGTCGCGGGCAAGGCCAGCCAACCGAACAGATTGACCAGAATCGCCAGCAGGGCCAGAGACGCGGCCAGCGATCCGCTTTTGGCGGGGCGGGCTGTGTCGCGATGGCGTCCGGTGGAATGGCGTCGGGTCATGGCCGAAACAGTATGGGAAGGCGCTGCGTTGGGCAAGGGCGGTTGTGGAGAAACCGGAAATGAGCTATTGTTAATCACTAGGTGAGAAGTGCTTCGCTCCCCTGATTCTCAGGGCTCCGAACGTCATCGCGGAGGCACATTATGACCAATATCCTCAATGTCATTTCGGCCATGGCCGAAGCTGCGGCCTCCTCGGACCACGGTACTCTGCTGCGCCCGGAGAAGCCGGTCATTACATTGTCCCGTGACTACGGAGCCGGCGGCGACGTTATCGCCACCCGCCTGTGTCAGCGCCTCGACCTTCCTTTGTACGACGATGAATTGCTGCGGGCGATCGCCATGCGCCTGAACGAGGAACCGGCGGTTGTCCGGCAACTGGACGAAGGCCTGGGGCGAGCCAAGGACATGTGGCTCTACCGCCTGTTCTCGGGCAAGGAAGTCAGTCACGACGTTTATCGCGACACCTTGATCAAGTTGGTCATGAGCCTGGGGCGCGTGGGCGGTTTGATCGTGGGGCGCGGTGCTCATGTGATCCTGGCCGACGCTCCCGCCCTCAGGGTGCGCATCACCGGCACTCCGGAAATCTGCGCCCATCGCATGGCGGCCAAAGGCCATGGCACGTACGAAGATGAACTGGCCAAGGCCAAGGATTTGAATCATCGCCGCGGCAAGTTCGTTTGGGAAATGTTCGGTTCGCGTCTGTCCGACGCCGGCCAGTTCGACATCGTCATCAACACTGACCGCATGCACGATTTCGAGGATGTGGTCGATATGTTGGTGGTCATGGCCAAGGCTGTGCACAGCGGCCGTGTTTTGGGGCGTGGCGAAGAAAGATCGGCCAACGTTGCCTGATCATCATATACGGGCATGAACTTCACTCCCGGCCGCGGATGCGGCCGGGAGTTTTTTTGTTAAGAATTGCCAAGGCGGCCTTTTCGAGCGCCCGAAAATCTTTCCCCGTACGTGTGATGTTCGTCACTGACAGCTTTGGCCTGCGGGCGGAATCTGCGCAGTAGGGGAGTTCCCAGCATGGAATGTCCGGACGAAACGGCTGTCTTTTCGAAAGGCTAAAGAACTTGCGGATAGAAAAAATCCAAGGTCATAGCCAAAGGAAGGTCTGCCGTGGGGCATTCGGTTAAAGCGTTTGTTAAACGATTTTTAAGGCGCTCTCCCTCAATGTTTTTGTGGGGACAGTTGTATCCTTCCTGGGGTAATCTCCGACCGAATGTGGCAGCGGTCGGGCTGGACTGGGTGCCACATCTGAATGGGCTCTGGCTATTACGACGACAATCACCGCCGATCTTAGCGGTTTAGTGACAACACAGGTGCAAGGCATCACGGTGACCCAAATGGGCGCCTTGTCTGCCTCCCAGTTGCTTACACTGACCGCGACACAGTTTTCTTGGCTCGCAAGCACCCAGCTTGCGGCGCTTTCGTCTGACCAGGTCTCATCCCTCACCACCTCCGACATCGCCGCCATCACGGCGACCAACATCACCGCGATCAATTCCAATGCCATCGGCGGCTTGACGGTCGACGACATCCAGGCGATGAGCGCTGCCCAGTTCGCCGCCTTGACCACCACTCAGGTTAGCCACCTGACCGATTCCCAGTTGGGCGTCCTGTCCACGACGCAGATTACGGCGGCAAAAACCCTCCAGCTCGCAGCCCTGAGCTCCGCCCAAATCGCCGACTTGTCCTCCAGCGACATCAAGGTTCTGACCGCAGCCCAGTTCGGAGCCTTAAGCACCAACGGCATTAAAGGCCTGACCAGCGACGATATGTCGGTGTTGACCAGCGTCGAGCTGGCCGGTCTTTCGTCGACGCAATTGGCCGCCCTCAGTTCCGATCAGGTCGGGGTGCTGATCTCCAGTCAGGTGGTGGGCATTACCGCCACGGCCCTGAAGGGGCTGACCTCGGCCCAGATTTCCGTTCTCAGTTCCTCGGTGATTGCCGCTTTGACGGCGGCGCAGATCGGCGGCATCACCACCACCGCCATGCAGGGGCTGACATACGACGATCTGTCGGTGATGAGCAGCGTCCAATTCGCCGCGCTGACCTCCAGCCAGTTCTCGGCGCTGACCACCGACCAGCTGAGTCAGCTGACGTCGACGGAGATCACCGGATTGGCGGCGGCGGCTTTGCGCAGCCTGTCGGCGGTTCAGGTCGGTTCGATCAGTTCGTCGGCCATCGGGGCTTTGACGGCGGCACAGTTCTCGGCCCTGTCGACCACCGCCCTGGACGGTCTGACCAGCGACGACATGTCGGTATTGACCAGCACTCAGCTGGCGGCGTTGACCACGACGCAGTTCTCCTCGCTCGACACCAGTCAGCTCAGCGTGCTGGTCAGCAGCCAGATCACGACGTTGTCGGCCAATGATTTCAAAGGATTGACGTCGGCCCAGGTCGCCTCGGTCAGTTCTTCGGTGATTACGGCCCTGTCGTCGGCGCAGTTTTCGGCCCTGACCACCACTGGCATTCAGGGGCTGTCGTCCGACGACATGTCGGTGCTGACCAGTACCGAAGTGTCGGCGTTGTCGTCCAGCCAGTTCAATGCCCTTAGTCTGGCGCAGATCGCCGTTCTGAATTCGACCCAGACGGCAGCCTTAAGCAGCAACGACATCCGCGCCCTGTCCTCGGCGCAGGTGGCCGCTCTCGACAGCTCGGTGATCGCCGGCCTGACGACGGTGCAGTTCGCCGCCCTGACGACCACGGGCGTCGGTGGACTGACCAGCGACGACATGTCCGTGCTGTCGGCCACGCAACTGGCGGCCATGGGGTCGGTGCAGTTCCAGGCCCTGTCCGATGCCCAGCTGATGGTTCTGAACTCGACCCAGACGGCGGCGCTGACGACGCTTGAGCTGCGCAGTCTGTTGTCGGATCAAGTCGCGGCGCTGGACAGTTCGGTGATTTTCGGGCTGTCCACCACTCAGTTCGCGTCTTTGTCCGTGACCGGCGTGGTCGGTCTGACCACCACCGACATGACCCTGCTGACCAGTTCGCAGCTGGCGGCCATGGGCACGTCGCAGTTCCAGACCCTGTCGACATTGCAGTTGCAGGTTCTGAACTCGACGCAGACGGCCGGGTTGACGACGGCGCAGTTGCGCACCCTGATCTCCGCTCAGGTGGCGGAGTTGGACAGCTCGATCTTCCTCGGACTGACCACCACGCAGTTCGCCGGGCTGTCGACCACCGGCATTCAGGGGCTGACCACCACCGATATCGACCAATTGACCAGCCAGCAGTTGGCGGCTTTGGCCTCGACCCAGTTTTCGGTGCTGACCAGCTTCCAGTTGGCGGAATTGAGCACTTTGCAGGTGGCCGGTCTGACCACCAACGAGATCGCCTCTCTCAGTTCCGATCAGATTTCCTATCTGTCATCCAGCGACATCGCGCAGTTGAGCTCGACCCAGATCGCCGCGATCAGCTCCTATGCCCTGGGCGGGTTGAGCACCACCGATCTCAGCGTTCTGAGCGTCAATCAGATGGCCGGCCTGACCACCATCCAGGTGCAGGGCATGACCTCGACCGAGCTTGGCCTGCTGGCGACCACGCAGATCAACGCCCTGTCGACCACCGCCCTGACGGCTTTGAACGGCATCCAGGCGGCGGCTCTGACGACCACCGACATCCTGTGGCTGAGTTCAGGGCAAGTCGCCGCTCTGAGCACCACCGCCATCGCCGGATTGAGCACGGTCGACGTCGCGGTGCTGACCAGCACCCAGGTCACCGCCATGTCGTCGGCGCAGATCAAGGCGCTGACGGCGGCCGACATTGCGGTTCTAAGCTCCAGCGTGGTCAAGGAGCTGACCACGACCCAGATCGCGGCCTTGTCGGTGCTGCAGATGTCGGGGTTGGATACCAACGGTATCGCCCAGTGGAACACGTCTCAGATCAAGGCGCTGACGACGACGCAGATCAGCTCGTTGTCGCTGACCCAGATCGGGGTGCTGACGACCACGCAGATCACGGCGCTGACCACCCAGCAGCTGGCGGCGCTGCTGCCCTATCAGATCGGCGCCCTGACCACCACCGACGTCGCCGCCATGACCACGTCGCAGATTGCGGCGCTGACGGTCAACCAGATTTCGGCTCTGACGGCCGACGATATTTCGGCGCTGACTTCCCAGGACGTCAAGGCGCTGACCACCACCCAGTTGAGCAGCCTGATCCCCAGGCAGCTGCTGGGGCTGACCTCGACCGACATCACGGTTCTGACCACCACGCAGATACAGTCGCTGTCGGCCTATCAGCTGTCGCAGTTGACGACGACGGCCGTCAACGTGCTGACCCAGACCCAGGTGGCGTCGCTGTCGACGACGCAGCTGATCGCCCTGACCTATCAGCAGGTCGCGTCGCTGACGTCTTATGCGTTTTCGGCGTTGACGACGACGCAGTTGCGGACCTTGACGGCGACACAGCTCTCTGCGCTGCCGTCGACCGACATCTATGCCCTGTCGAATGCCCAGATCCAGGCGCTGACCTCGACCCAGTTGGGCGGCTTGCCGTCGGCGGACATCGCCGCCCTGTCGGCCCAGCAGGTGTCTTTGCTTAGCACCCTGCAGATCAAGGGACTGACCTCGGTTCAGTTGAGCGGTTTCGGGACCATCCAGATTCAGGGGCTGACGGTCACCCAGCTGGCCGCCATGACCACCCAGCAGTTCGACGCTCTGAGCGCAACGGCCATTCAGGCCATGTCGAATTATCAGATCGCCTCGCTCAGCACGACGATGATCAAGTCGCTGGGTTCGGTAGCGTTGTCGGGTTTGAGCGCCCAGGAAATCGACGGACTGACCTCGGCCCAACTGGGCGCCCTCACCGGCACCCAGATCGGCTATCTGTCGACCACGGCAGCCAGCGAGCTGTTCGTGATCGACCTGCAATATCTGAGTTCCGCCCAGGTCGCCGCCCTGCCGGCGGGGGCGATGGTGGCCATCACCTCACAAGAACTGGGCAGCCTGACGACGACGCAGACCAAGGCGCTGAGCACGGCGGCCCTGGCGGCTCTGAGCTCGACGCAGGTCACCGGCCTGACCGACGCCCAGATTTCCCTGCTGACCTCCAGTCAGCTCGGCGCCCTGTCTTCGTCGGCGTTCCAGGGGCTGACAGCGACTCAGATTTCCAATCTGACGACAACTCAGTTCCGTGGTTTGTCCACGTGGCAGATCGCTTCGCTGACCACCACGGAAATCGACGGCCTGACCAGTTCGCAGTTGGGCGTGCTGAGCGCCACCCAGTTGTCGGTTATGACCACCACCCAGTTGGCCGAACTGTCGACCACGGCCATTGTCGGCTTGACCTCGAGCCAGATCGTCGGCTTGTCGGTCACCGACATCGCATCGCTGTCGTCCACGCAACTGGCCGTGCTGTCGACCACGCAGATCAAGGCGCTGACCACTACCCAGATCGGCGCGCTGACCACCACCGAGATCGACGGTCTGACTTCGACGCAGTTCGGTTCTTTGACGACAGTGCAGTTCGCCGCCCTGAGTGGCACCGCTGTGGCCGAGTTGTCCTCGACCCAGATCGGCGGGTTGAACACCAGCATCATCAAGGTGCTGACCGGCTTGCAGATGCAGGCGCTGACCACCACGCAGATCGACGGTTTGACCAGCACCCAGGTCAGCGTCCTGTCGACCACTCAGATCTACGCGCTGAGCAGCACCCAGCTTCAGGAATTTTCGACCACGCAGCTGGCCGGATTGGGCACGTCGCAGATCGCCAAGCTGACCTATGCCATCATCGACAGCCTGACCTCGACCCAGATCGGCGGCTTGACGGCGTCGCAGATCGCCAACCTGACCACCGCCGCCGTCAGCGCGCTGAATACCAGCGATATCGACGCCATGTCGACGACGCAGTTGAACGCCCTGTCGTCGAAGCAGCTGAACTCTTTGAGCTCCTCGGATATCGCCGAGTTGAGTTCGACACAGTTGAACGGTTTGACGTCGACACTGTTCTCGCAAATTTCCTCGACGCTGATCACGGCGCTGACCACCACTCAGATCGACGGTCTGACCACGGTGCAGATGCGGTTGCTGACGACGGTCGAGCTGTCGGCCATGGGGTCGCTACAAATCGCCGAGTTCTCCAGCACGCAGATCGGAGCGTTGACCACCACTCAGATGCGCGGTTTGTCGTCTCAGGCCTTGTCCTATCTGACGACGCAGCAGATCGATGCCCTGTCCAGCGTGCAGCTCAGCGCTCTGACCAGCACCCAGTTGAACGGCCTGTCTTCGACCGACATTATCGAATTGTCCTCGACCCAGGTCGGCGGTCTGACGACCACCCAGCTCACCGCGTTGTCTCTGGCCACTCTCTCTTATATCACGACGACGCAGATCGACGGGCTGACCAGCCGCCAGGTTTCGGCCTTGACCACGTCCGAACTCAACGCCCTGACCAGCACCCAGCTGACTGAACTGTCCAGCACCCAGATCGGCTATCTGACCACCCTTCAGATGAAGGGGTTGTCGACCCTGCAATTCCAGCAGCTGACGACGACGCAGATCGACGGTCTGACCAGTTCGCAGTTGGCGGTGTTGACCAGCCAGCAGTTGAATGTCTTGACCACCACTCAGTTGGCGGAACTGAGTGCGACCCAGATTTCGCGCTTGACCTCCCAACAGGTGGCGGGTCTTAGCTCCGACGACATCGCGTCCCTCAGCTCGACCCAGTTGGGCGCTTTGACGGTGACGCAGATACAGGGGCTGACCAGCGTCCAGATTTCAGCTCTGACCACCACCGAAGTCAGCGGCATGACGCCGACTCAGTTCGGGGCGCTGACGGCGGTTCAGTTCTCGGCCTTGAACACGGCGGCCGTGGCGATCCTGACCAGCACTCAGATTTCCGGGCTGTCGACCACGTTGCTGCGGGCTTTGACGGCCGTACAGGTGGCGGCGCTGACGACGACGCAGATCGACGGCCTCAGCTCGACGCAGGTTTCGGCGCTGACGACGATTCAGCTGAACGCTCTGCAGACCACTCAGATCGACGAATTGTCGACCACCCAGTTGCGCGGCTTGACGACGCTGCAAATCACGGCCCTGGGCAGCATCTTCGTGCAGGAACTGTCGACCACCCAGATCAGCAGCCTGACGGTGGCGCAGTTCACCGCCCTCAACGTGACGGCCATGTCGTTGCTGACCACCAGCGATATCGACGTGCTGACCACCACCGAGATCAATGCCCTGAGCTCGAAGCAGTTCAATGCCTTGGGGGCCACCAACGTCGCCGAATTGAGCTCGACGCAGCTGAACGGCCTGTCGACCACGTTGTTCTCGCAGATTTCCTCGACGGTGATCACGGCTCTGACGACGACGCAGATCGACGGCCTGACCACCCAGCAGATGCGGCAGTTGACCACGCAGGAACTGTCCGCCCTGTCGTCGACCCAGATTCAGGAATTCTCGACCACCCAGATTCAGGCGCTGACCAGCACCCAGATCAAGGGCATCACGGCACAGACTTTCGGGTATCTGACGACGCAGCAGATCGATGCCCTGACCACCGTGCAGATGCAGGCGTTGACTTCGTCGCAGATCAATTCCCTGTCGACGACGGACATCCTGGAATTCTCGACCACTCAAATTCTCGCCCTGACGACGCTTCAGATGACCGGTCTGTCCAGCCTGGTGCTGAACCAGTTGAGCACGACCCAATTGAATGCCTTGTCCACGGTTCAGTTGCGCTCTTTGGTGACGTCGCAGCTGAACACGCTGACCAGCACGCAGTTCGGCCTGTTGACCAGCACCCAGATTGGGCAGTTGACCACCACTCAGATCAAGAGCATCTCGACCAGCCAGTTCCAGAATCTGACGACGACGCAGATTGATGGTCTGACCAGCCAGGACGTGGCGGCGCTGACGACTCAGCAGCTCAGCGTGATGACCACGACCCAGTTGTCGGAACTGTCGACCACCCAGATCGCCTGGCTGACGTCTTTGCAGTTGGGCGGGCTGAATCTGACGGACATCGCCTCGCTCAGTTCGACTCAGCTTGGGGCGCTGACGGTGACGCTGTTGGCCGGTCTGACCTCCAGCCAGATATCGGCTTTGACCACCACCGAGATTGACGGGCTGACGACGACCCAGTTGCGGGCGCTGACCACCCAGCAGTTCATGGGCATGAGCGCCACCGACATTCTGGAGCTGAGTTCGACGCAGATCGGCAGCTTGAGCACGACGGTGATCAAATCGCTGACCACTTTGCAGATGGCGGCTTTGGACACCACGCAGATCGATGGCCTGAGCAGCGCCCAGATGTCGGTGCTGGCGTCGACCCAGTTGCGCCAGCTGACTACCACGGCGGTGGTCGAATTGTCGGTCACGCAGTTGCAGGCATTGACCTCGACCTCCATGGCCGGGTTCACCAGTGACGACATTCTGGCGCTGACCACGACCCAGATCGCCGGCCTGAAGACCGAGCAAATCAAGGGGCTGACCACCCAGCAGATGGCGTTCCTGACCACCACCGATATCGACGCCCTGACCTCGACGGAACTGTCGGTGCTGAGTTCGACCCAGGTTGGCGCCCTCAACACCTTGGCTTTCACCGAGCTGTCCTCGACCCAGATCGGTCAATTCTCGACCGTCGTGATGCGCAGCCTGTCGACGGTGCTGATGTCGAACCTGACGACGACGCAGATCGACGGTCTGACCAGCACCCAGATGTCGTGGCTGACCACGCAGCAGTTGAACGTTCTGAGCAGTTCGGATCTGGCCGAACTGGCGACGACCCAGTTGCGGGGCCTGACCAGCACGCAGATCAAGGGCATCTCGACCAGCCAGATCGCCCAGTTGACGACGACGCAGATCGACGGCCTGACCACCGTGCAGGTGGCGGCGCTGATCACGGCGCAGCTCGCGGCTTTGTCCATGACTGCGTTCGAGGAACTGTCGACCACCCAGATCGCCGCTTTGACTGTGGCCCTGACCTCCACCGAGGTCAGCTATCTGACGACTACTCAGATTTCCGGCCTGACCACGTTGCAGATCAAGGCGTTGACCAGCCTGCAATTGCAGGGATTGAACGCTTCGGCGATCGCGGCGTTGAGTTCGACCCAGTTAAGCGCTTTGACCACGTTGCAGGTTCAGGCCTTCACCTCGACCCAGATCAGCGAACTGACGACCACTCAGATCGCCGGCCTGACCATGGCTCAGTTCAGCGCCCTGTCGAGCGCGCAACTGTCAGGCCTGACCACCACTGACATCACGGCGCTGACCACGACCCAGTTCCAAGGGCTGACGTCCTTGCAGATCGCTGGCTTGACCACCGACGACGTCAACGCCTTTACGACGACGCAGATCGCCAGCCTGAGCAGCATGCAGGTCAAGGGGCTGACCAGCGTACAGATCGCCGCGCTGGATACCGCCCTGATCGACGCGCTGACCAGCACGGCCGTGGGGGCATTGACCTCGACCCAGTTGAACAGCTTCACGGCCACGGGCATTGCCGAACTGTCGACCACTCAATTGGCGGGGCTGACCACCACGCAGGTGGTGGCGCTGACCACTAACGAGATTGCCTCGTTGACCACCACGCAGGTGTCTGGTCTGAGCACGAAGCTGATTTCCAATCTGACCACCCGTCAGATCTTGGCGTTGGATACGACCGGTATCGGAGCGCTGAGCAGCACGCAATTCGTTTCGTTGACCAGTACCCAGGTTCGTTCGTTGACCTTGGCCGAGATCGGCGTGTTGACCAGCAGCGACATCGCCGCGTTGACCTCGGGGCAGGCAGCGGCTTTGACCTCTACGCAAATCAACGCGCTGAGCACCACCCAGGTTGATTCCTTGAGCACGACGGCGGTGGCGGCCTTGACGTCGCAGCAGTTGAACGCGTTCTCGATCACGGACTTCGCCGAACTGTCGACGACGGTTCTGGCGGTGTTGACTTCGACCACGGTGGCGGCGCTGTCCACCAGCGAGATCGCCGCCATGACCACCACTCAAGTGGCAGCGCTGACCACCAGGCAGATTGCGGGCCTGACTTCGCAGCAATTGATCGCCCTGGACACCACCGGCATCGGCACGCTGAGCAGCACCCAGTTCGCGGCTTTGACCAGCACCCAGATCAAGGCTCTGACCAGCGTTGAAATTCAGGCTTTGACCAGCGGCGACATTGCGGCGCTGACCTCGGCCCAGGCCAGCGCCCTGACGTCGCTCCAGATGGCGGCTCTGTCCACCACCGACATGGATTACCTGTCCAGCACGGCGGCGGCGGCTTTGACATCGGTGCAACTGAACAGCCTGACCAGCAGCGCCATGGCCGAGATGACCACCACCGATCTGGTGGCGCTGTCCAGCACGGTCATTGGTGGTCTCTCGTCGCTCCAGATTGCCGCCTTGACCACCACCCAGGTGGCGGCGCTGACCACCAAGCAGATCGTGGCCCTAACGTCGGCGCAACTGGTCGCCCTGGACACCACCGGCATCGGCACATTGAGTTCGACGCAGTTCGCGGCTTTGACCAGCACCCAGATCAAAGCCTTGACCAGTGCGGAAATCCAGGCTCTGACCAGCAACGACATTGCCGCCCTGACGTCGCTCCAGGCCAGCGCTTTGACGTCGCAGCAGATGGCGGCTCTGTCCACCACCGACATGGATTATTTGTCCAGCACGGCGGCGGCGGCCCTGACGGCCATTCAGCTCAACAGCCTGACCAGCAGCGCCATGGCCGAAATGACCACCACCGATCTGGTGGCGCTGTCCAGCACGGTCATCGGCGGTTTGTCGTCGCTTCAGATCGCCGCCCTGACCACCACGCAGGTGGCGGCATTGACCACCAAGCAGATGACGGCCCTGACGGCGACGCAACTGGTTGCTCTGGACAGCACCGGCATCGGTACGCTGAGCAGCACCCAGTTCGCCGTGCTTAACAGCACGCAGATCAGGGCTCTGACCACGTCTGAAATCCAGGTTCTGACCAGCGGCGACATCGCCGCGTTGACCTCGGCTCAAGTCGGCGGGTTGACCAGCATCCAGATGGGGGCGCTGTCGACGACCGAGATCGATTACCTGACCACCACGGCGGCGCTGGCCCTGACCGCCTCGCAGATGAATGGTCTGACCACCAGCGCCATGGCCGAGTTGGGGACCACCGAGCTGGTGCTGTTGTCGAGCACCGTGATCAGCGGTCTGTCCACTAGCGAGATTGCGGCTCTGACCACCACGCAGGTGGCGGTTCTGACCACCAAGCAGGTGGCGGCCCTGACCACGCAGCAGTTGATAGCCCTGGACAGCACCGGCATCGGCACGCTGAGCTCCACGCAGTTCGCGCAGTTGAACAGCACCCAGATACGCTTCTTGACCACCTCTGAAATTCTGGCCCTGACCAGCAGCGATATCGCGGCGCTGACCTCGGTTCAGGTGAGCGGTTTGACCAGCACCCAGATGGGGGCGCTGTCGACGACCGAGATCGATTACCTGACGACTACCGCCGCGGTTGCCTTGACGGCGGTCCAGTTGAACGGTTTGACTACCGACGCCGTGGCTGAATTGGGCACCACTGAGCTGGTTCTGTTGTCGACCACGGTGCTGAGCGGTCTGTCCAGCACTCAGATCGCGGCCCTGACGACGACGCAAGTGCAGGCCTTGACCACCAGGCAGGTCAGTGCTTTGACCAGCACCCAGATCGTGGCTTTGGACACGACGGGGGTGGATGCGTTGACCAGCACGCAGATCGCCGTGCTGAACGGCACGCAGATCAGCAGCATGAGCACCTCGCAGATTCTGTCGCTGTCGAGCACCGACATTTCCGCGTTCGGCACCACTCAGTTGGCGGCGCTGACGACGCTGCAGATCCAGTATCTGACCACCAGCGATATCGACGCCTTGACCACCACGGCCATCAGCGCCCTGACGTCGCAGCAGTTCAATGCTTTGAGCCTGACCGACATCGCGGAGCTTTCGACGACGCAGATCGGCGTGCTCTCGACGACCGCGATCAGCAATCTGTGGACGACCCAACTGACGGGGCTGACCACCACTCAGCTGGCCTCGCTGACCACCACCCAGGTGAAGACGCTGAGCAGCAGCCAGGTGGCGGCTTTGTCGACCACGGCCATCACGGCCCTGACCACCACGCAGGTGGCGGTGCTGACCAGCACCCAGATCAAGGCGCTGACCACCGACCAGATTTCCGCTCTGTCCTCGACCGACATCGGCGCCATGACCACGACCCAGATGCTGGCGTTGTCGACCACGCAGATTCAGTATCTGACCACCAGCGACATCGATGCCCTGACCACCACCGTGATCGCTGCCATCAGTTCTGCGCAGTTGAACGCCCTGTCGACCACCGATCTGCAGGAATTCAGCACGACTCAGATCGATGCCTTGTCGTCGTCGTCCATCGCCAGCTTGTGGACCACGCAGATCAGTGCTCTGACCACAACCCAATTGGCGGCGTTGACCACCACCCAGGTGACGGTGCTATCGACCACGCAGGTGTCGTCCTTGAGTTCGACCGTGCTGTCGGCCCTGACCACGACCCAGGTGGCCGTGCTGACCACCACGCAATTGCGGGCTCTGACCACGACGCAGATCGTCGGCTTGGAAAGCACGGACATCGGCGTTCTGAATTCAACCCAGCTCAACAGCCTGACGACGACTCAGGTGTCGTCTTTGACGACGGACGAGATCGACGGGCTGACCAGCACTCAGGTCGGCCTGCTGTCTACCTCGTTCCTTGGTAGCTTGAATAGCACCCAGTTCACGGAATTGAGCTCGACCCAGATTGCCGGTTTGACCTCCAGCCAGGTTTCCAAGCTGTCGAGCAGCGACATCTTCTGGCTGACCACCACTCAGGTTGACGGGCTGACCTCCAGCGACATTCTGGCCCTGACCACCACCCAGGTGCAGAGTCTGAACAGCAATTCCATCGCCGAACTTTCGACGACCCAGGTCAGCTATCTGAGCACGACCAACATCGCCGCTTTGACGACGACTGAAATTTTGGCACTGACGACGACACAGATTTCGTCTCTGTCCTCGACGCAAGTTACCGGTATATCGACTATCGACATATCGGCTCTGACGACTACGCAGCTTATCGTCATGACGACTACTCAATTGTCTGCTCTTTCGACTGCGCAAATTCATGCGTTGACGACTGTTCAGATCCAGAGTCTTACCCAGACGCAAATTGTCGCCTTGGGTTAATGAGGAATATTTTTGATGGTCTAGTTCTTACCTTGTGATGATTTTCTCGGATGGGAATTTTATCACTTGCTCGAAGTTGGAGAGTTCCTCGTTTGCGAGAGAAGTCGCGTCGATTTTGACGCTTCTTCACTTGACGCGTGTGTGGGCTTTGTGCTGAAAGTTCAATGGGGAAGCATAGGAGGTGTGTGATGGGTGTTAGTGCGCTATCGACGACTGTATTGGCCGCTCTGGATACGACGACTATCTCGGGGCTGAATACGACCGACATCCAGTCGCTCTCCAGCGCGCAGATCAACGCGCTGAGCACCACACAACTTCAAGCCCTGACGACGACGCAGGTGCAGGCCTTGACGACGACGCAGCTGAACGCGCTGTCGAGCATCAAGCTGAATGCGCTGACGACCACGGATGTCGACGCCCTGACCACCACCCAGGTCCAAGGGCTTTCGACGCTTCAGCTAGGGGCGCTCGGCACCACCATCGTCGACGAACTCAGCACCACTCAGATCAGCGTCCTCAGCACCGCACAGCTCAACGCCCTTGCTTCCGCCGTTATCTCCACTCTCAGCACCACCCAGATTGATGGGCTGACCACCACCCAGGTCAGCGGCCTCTCTTCCTCTTTCATTCGCGCCCTTTCGACCTCCGACGTTCAAGAACTGAGCACCACTCAGCTGGGCTCCCTTACGTCGGTGCAGCTTTCGGCATTCTCGACGTCTGCATTCCAGGCTCTGACAAGCACTCAAATTTCGGCTCTTTCGACCACCCTGATCTCCAGCCTCTCGACTACTCAGGCGGGCTTGCTGTCGACGACGCAGGTTGATGGTCTAACCACCACGCAGGTTTCCCGTCTGTCGACGGCTCAGCTGAATGCCATGGGAACGGCTGACCTCGCCGAATTGAGCACGACGCAGGTTGCCGTGTTGACCACAGCCCAGTTGCAAGGATTGTCTACCGTCAATCTGAACGGTCTCGGCACAACCAACTTGTCTGCGTTGAGCACAACCCAGGTGTCGGCCCTGACGACGGCCCAGTTGAATGGGTTGAGCAGCACCAACTTGCAGGCTCTGACCACCACCGAAGTTGCTGCGCTGACGACCGCTCAGGTAGGCGCGCTGTCGTCGACCGAACTGAATAATTTGAGCACTACTCAGATCGATGCGTTGACGACCACTGAGACATCGGCTTTGACGACGGCGCAGCTGAATGCTCTGGGTACGACGAACCTGGAAGAGTTGTCGACCACTCAGCTCGATGCTCTCAGCACGGCAATTCTGCGTGGGCTTGGCACCGTCGCTTTGAACAATCTGACCACCACTCAGATTTCGGCGCTGACCACCACTCAGATTTCGGCGCTGACCACCGCTCAGGTAGCGGGGCTGAGCACAACGCAAGTTACCAGTCTTACCACCACGCAGTTGGCGTCCTTGTCCTCGGCTGAGCTTAACGCCATCAGCACCACAGCGTTGGGCCAACTGAGCACTACTCAGGTTCAGTCCCTTACAACCACGCAGTTGAACGGGCTGGCAGCTACTGCTCTTAACGCTTTGGATACGGTCAATGTGGCAGCATTGACCACGACACAGATCAGCAGCCTGGGTTCGGCAGAGCTGAAACTGTTGAGTTCGACCAATCTTCAAGCTTTGACGTCCACTCAGATTTCTTCGTTGGGAGCCACGCAAATGGTTGCTTTTACCACTACTCAATTGCAGGCACTGACGACGTCGGAAATGGGTTGGCTGTCTACGACTCAGGTTGCGTCACTTACCAGCGTGCAGCTGAATGCCCTGCAGACGACCCAGGTCGCCTCGCTGTCAACAACCCAGACGCAGGCGCTGACCACCACCCAGCTGGCCAGTATCTCGACGACGAACTTGAACGCCCTGGACACGGTCAACATCTCTTCATTGACCTCGACCCAGATCCAAGTGCTCACCAGCGTCCAGTTGAATGCGCTGAATACCAGCAACATTCAGGGGTTGACCAGCACCCAGGTTGGTGAATTGACAAGCGCTCAAGTCAGCCAGCTGAGTTCTGTCGAACTGAACAGGCTGACCACCGGGCAGATTGATGGTTTGACCACCACTCAGGTCGCCTCTCTGACTACCGCGCAATTGAATTCGCTCGTTTCGACCAATCTGGACGAGTTGTCCACCACTCAGTTGAGCAGCCTGTCGACAGCCACTCTCCGCGCGTTGTCGACTCTGGTTTTGAATAATCTGACGACGACTCAGGTTTCGGGTCTGACCACCACTCAATTTAGCAATCTGACGTCGGTCGAACTGAATGCGTTGTCGACGACCAATGTGCAGTCGCTGACTTCTACTCAGGTTTCCTCCCTGAGTACCGTTCTGATTTCGGCATTGTCGTCTACCCTTCTAAACAATCTGTCCACGTCCGATATCGACGCCTTGAGCACCACTCAGATCAAGGTTCTGACGACGGCGCAGTTGAACGCTCTTGGGACGACGAACCTGACGGAGCTTTCGACGACCAACGTGCAGGCTCTGACCACCGGTCAGGTTTCCGGACTGAGCAGCACGCAGCTGAACAACCTGAGCACGACGCAGGTCGACGCCCTGACCACTGCCCAGGTTAAGGCTCTGACGACGGCGCAGTTGAACGCTCTTGGGACGACGAACCTGACGGAGCTTTCGACGACCGACGTGCAGGCTTTGACCACCGGTCAGGTTTCCGGGCTGAGCAGCACGCAGCTGAACGCCCTGGGGACGACGCAGGTCGACGCCCTGACCACCACCGAAGTGGCGGCTCTGACGACGGCGCAGTTGAACGGGCTTGGGACGACGAACCTGGATGAACTGTCGACCACGCAGCTGAACAGCCTGACGACGGCGCAGCTCACCGGTTTGAGCAGCACGCAGCTGAACAATCTGAGCACCACTCAGATTTCCGGCCTGAGCACGACCAAGCTGAACACGCTGACCTCGGTCGAACTGAATGCCCTGGGTACGACGAACCTGACGGCCCTGAGCACGACGCAGGTGGCTGCGATCAGCACGACGCTGGTTGCTGCTCTCAGCAGCACGCAGTTGAACAACCTGAGCACGACGCAGGTCGACGCCCTGACCACGACGCAGATGAAGGCTCTGACTACCGCTCAACTGAACGGGCTTGGGACGACGAACCTGGACGAGCTGTCGACCACTCAAATCACTTCTTTGTCGACGGTGACACTGCGCGGCATCAGCGCCTCGGTGATTAACAACTTGACCACCACTCAGCTGTCGGCTTTGTTGACCACGACGCAGGTTCAGGCTTTGACCTCGACCCAGTTGAATGGTTTGTCCAGCACCAACCTGGAAAGCCTGACGACGACCCAGCTGTCGGCTTTGACCACGGCGCAGTTGTCGGCAATGAGCAGCACGCAGTTGAACAATCTTACGACAACCCAGGTGGATTCGCTGACCACCGCGCAGGTTGCTGCCTTGACGACGGCGCAGTTGAACGCCTTAGGCACGACCAACCTGGACGAGTTGTCGACTACGGACCTGCAGGCTCTGAGCACTCTGACCGTCCGTGGTCTGAGCAGCACGACGCTGAACAGTCTGACGACGACTCAGGTCGAGGCTTTGAGTACGGCTCAGATCGCGAACCTGACTACAGTCCAGGTTGGCGCCTTGAGCACCACTCAGGCTCAAGCCTTGACGACGACACAGGTCCAGTCCCTGACGACGGCCGAATTGAATGCTTTGAGCTCGACGGATCTGGGGAGCCTCAGCACGACTCAGGTGCAGGCCTTGAGCACGGTGCAGGTGCGTGGTCTGACTTCGACGGCGCTGAATGCTCTAGACACCACCAATGTGCAGGCCCTGACCACCACTCAGATATCGGCGCTGACTACTCAAGAAGTGAACGGTCTGACCAGCACCAATGTGCAGGCTCTGACTACAACCCAGATTCAGTCTCTGAGCACGGTCCAGATTGCGGCCATGTCGACCCAAGGTCTGAACAATCTGAGCACCACCCAAGTTGACGCGCTTAGCACCACTCAAATGCTGGCGTTGAGCACCGCTCAGCTGAATGCGTTGTCCACGACCAACCTGGAAGAGTTGTCGACTACTCAAATCGATGTGCTGACGACTCTAACTCTACGCGGGTTGAGCACCACTCAGCTGAATGCTTTGACCAGTACTCAGATGTCGAGCTTGACTACCACCCAGGTTGTGGCTTTGACGTCGGCTGAGTTGAATGCTCTGACCAGCACCAACCTGCAACTGTTGACCACGACTGAAATCCAGGCTCTATCGACGGGTCAGGTTTCGGCCCTGACGACGACTGCATTGGTAAATCTGACGACCACTCAGGTCGACGCCCTGAGCACGACGCAGGTCGCCGCTCTGACGGTGGCCCAGCTGAACGGGCTTGGGACGACGAACCTGGACGAACTGTCGACCACGCAGTTGAACAGCCTGACGACGGCGCAGATCACCGGTATCAGCAGCACGACGCTGAACAATCT
>DATLJS010000004.1:0-178705 GCA_035538795.1 Candidatus Sulfotelmatobacter sp.
TAGGGTTAGCACCCTCTGTGTAGCAGGCTGCTACGGAGTGTGGTGCGGCGCAAGCATCATACTCCGTTCCCTGCCTTCTGCATTTTCCGCTTTCGAGCGTGCGGAGGTTGATGCCAAAGGTCGTAGATGGCAGCACAGCCGAGGCGACATCCGCAGGGTTCCCAAGCCACACCGTTTTCTCCTCGACTTCCCTGCGCAACGAGGCATTGCTGTGTGGCACCGGCACTGAGATTTCCTCCTCTGCCGGTTCCTCGATCGGGCAACCGGCGGGGCTTCGGGTCGTGGGGGAGCCCGACGGTCGTAGCTCCCATGTCACGGAGCCCGATCATGGAAAACACCGCCATCACTTCATCCTCGCCCAAACCGTCCGACAGCAAACAGACCCGTCTGATCGCCCTGATGCGCCGCAAGCGTGGCGCCAGCATTGATGAGATGGTCGCCGCCACGGGCTGGCTGCCTCATTCCGTGCGCGGCGCCATCAGCGGCACCCTCAGGAAGAAATTCGGTCTGACCATCGTCACAGAAGCGGTGGCCGGCCGTGGTCGGGTCTACCGCATCCAGGTCGGCTGACCGCCATGGTCCGTCGCACTTCCGATCGCAGTGGGCTTGCCAGGGAACTGGCCAGCCTGCCCGAGCTTGCCACCGAGATTCTCAAGTCCCGTTGGCAGGAACTCTATGGCCGGGAAGTTCCCGCCCATCTCAGCCGTTCGCTCCTCCTGCGCTCCATCGCCCACCGTCTGCAGGAGCAGGCTTACGGAGCGCTTAAACCGGCCGTCCGACGGCTAGTCGATCAGGCAGCGGACGAGGTGAACAAGCCCACCACCGCACCGGCACCGACCTACAAGCCCGGCACCCGCCTGCTGCGGGAATGGCGGGGCGAGACCCACGAGGTCATCCTGCTGAATGACGGCGTACAGTATCGCGGCGAGCGGCTGCGGTCGCTGTCTGAGGCCGCTCGCCGCATCACGGGAGCCCGCTGGTCGGGGCCGCGCTTCTTCGGGTTGAAGGGATCTGCCGATGCCGCCTAAGCCCATGCCCAAACGCTGCGCCGTTTATCCTCCGAGGAAGGGCTGGAGCAGGACTTCAACTCGCTGCAGGCCCAGCGGGAGGCTTGCGAGGCCTTCGTCAAAAGCCAGAAGGCCGAAGGCTGGACGCTGGTCGAGGCCGCCTATGACGATGGTGGATTTTCCGGCGGCTCGATGGAACGGCCGGCCCTGCGCCGTCTGCTCGATGACATCCGCGCCCGGCGGATCGACATCATCGTGGTCTACAAGATCGACCGCCTGACCCGCTCGCTGGCGGATTTCGCCAAGATGGTCGAACTGTTCGACGGCCATGGCATCTCCTTTGTGGCGGTAACGCAGCAGTTCAACACCACCACCTCGATGGGGCGGCTGACGCTGAACATCCTGCTGTCCTTCGCCCAGTTCGAGCGAGAGGTCACCGCCGAGCGCATCCGCGACAAGATCGCGGCCTCGAAAAAGAAGGGCATGTGGATGGGCGGCAATATCCCCCTAGGCTATGACGTCCAGCACCGCAAGTTGTTGGTCAACGAAGCCGAGGCCGAGTTGGTGCGAACGATCTTCCGCCGCTATCTCGCTCTCGGCTGCGTCCGTCGGCTCAAACAGGCCCTTGATGAGGACGGCATTGTCAGCAAGAGGCGTGTTCTGCCCGATGGCCGGATTTGTGGCGGCAAGCCACTCTCGCGCGGCGCGCTCTACGCCATGCTGAACAACCCGCTTTATCTCGGCGAGATCCGCCATGGCAGCCTGCGCCATCCCGGTCTGCATCAAGCCATCGTCGAGACCGAGTTGTGGGATCGTGTGCAGGCCCGGTTATCCGACCAATCCGTTGACCGAACGGAGCGGGCGACAGAGCCATCGCCGCTGGCCGGTCTGATCTGCGATGCCTCCGGCGAGCGGTTGACGCCCTCTCATGCCAACAAGAAGGGACGGCGCTATCGTTATTACGTCTCTCGCTCCTTGGTGACCGGTACGGCTGAAGAGCATCGGCCGGGATGGCGCTTGCCGGCTCCCGATCTGGAGCGCACGGTCTGCCGCGCCGTTGCCGGTATTTTATCGGATCGTCAGGCTATCGCCGCATTGCTGCAAGAGGCCGGACTGGGAATCGCGGCGATACCGGTCTGTCTGGCGAAGGCCGCCACCCTGGCTCAAAAACTGGAGGACGCACATGATCCCTCATTGCTGACCACGCTGATCCGGCGTGTCGAGGTTGCTGAAGAGGCGGTCAGCCTGACCCTCGATTTTATCGGCCTCCTGCCCGATCCCAGCCTGCTGACCGAGTCCGAGGCTCTGACCATCAGCCGCACCATCCCCTGGCGCATTCGCCGACGCGGTGTCGAGATGCGTCTGATCATCGGCGACAAGCGTCCCACCGGCAAAACCGATCCAGCTCTGATCAAGGCCATCGCACGAGGTCGGAAATGGTGGTCGGAATTGGAGGCCGGCGCCATGCCCTCCATCGCCGCCATCGCTCGGCGCGAAGCGGTCAGCCCAGGCCATGTCGGCCATCTGTTGCCGCTGGCTTTTTTGGCCCCCTCGATCATCGAAGCCATCATCGGCGGTCGGCATCCGGTCGAGCTGACCGCCGATGCCCTGATCAAGACGATCGACCTGCCGCTGGACTGGCAGCAGCAACGCACTCTGCTCAACTGCGGCTAATCTCAGGCACAATCTGCATCCACAGGCCCGGTGTCAGACTCCGGGCCTTGTCGTTTGCCGATGCAAAGCCTGCATCGCCGACGTCCGAAACCATACCGCCAAAATCACGAACGGAGATTTTTGGAGCAGAGCAGACGGAAAACAGCCGAAACCGCATCGTCTCCGGTCGGGACGCGACCCGAGAACCGCGCCGAAGCCGGGGATTTTCGCTGGGAATGGGAAAAATCAGGTTTCCACAAAGGAAAACTGGCGGAAGGGGAGGGATTCGAACCCTCGGTAGGGCTTTACACCCTACGACGGTTTAGCAAACCGTTGGTTTAAGCCACTCACCCACCCTTCCGCGGTAGAGAGAACCGTTTGTTGCGGCCCTCGTGGCTTGGAAGGCAGGTTCTACCCAATCGGATGAGCGGCGTCAATCACCCTTTACACAGGAATCGACATTCCTTTCACGACAGCCGGTCTGGCGGCCAGTTTTGTCCGCCACCGCTCGATGTTGGGATAGAGGGAAAGATCGATTCCCTGCCAGTCGTGGCGCTGAGTCCAGGGGTAAATGGCCATATCGGCAATGGAATATTCGCCGGCGACATAATCCGTTTGCCCCAACTGCGTCTCCAGAACGCCATAAAGCCGTTCCGTCTCCTTGGTGAAGCGGTTGATGGCGTAGGGCACCTGTTCCGGGGCAAAGCGGCGGAAATGATGAGCCTGACCCAACATCGGGCCGAAACCGCCCATCTGCCACATCAGCCATTGCAGGGTGTGGGCGCGTCCCCTGCCCTCTTTCGGCAGGAAACGGCCATGCTTCTCGGCCAGATAGACCAGGATGGCTCCGGACTCGAACAGATGCAGCGGCTGGCCGCCGGGACCGTCCGGGTCAGTAATGGCGGGAATTTTGTTGTTGGGGCTGACCGCCAAAAATTCGGGGCGGAACTGCTCGTTCTTGGTGATGTCCACCGGGATGACCCGGTAAGGCTGTCCCAACTCCTCCAGCAGAACGGAGATTTTGCGGCCGTTGGGCGTACCCCAGGTGTAAAGATCGATCATGTCCCAGTCCCGTTGCAAATGACGTTGGAGCAAAAGATAGGATCAGCGCAGCCCCTGCACCAGTGCCGCCGCGAAAACAGAGGCCACCGCCACGCCGTAGGCCGGAGCCCCCAGCGCCGCCGCCGCCAGGGCCGCCGCTCCCGCCGCCAGCCCGGTCCAGGGCGTCGCCGGATCGGCATTCAGGATGCCGGGAAAGATCAGCCCGCCCAAAGCCGCATAGGGCACGGCGTCCAGCCAGCGGCGGAATGCCTTGGGCGGCTCGAACCTCTGTCCCAACACCGCCGGCAACAGGCGCGGCACGGCGGTCGCCGCCGACAGGGCGGCGATCAGGATCAGCTCAGACCGCATCGGCCGTCTCCTCGGGTTCGGGCAGCAGAAAGGTCAGACCGGCCCCCAACAGGATGGCCGCCACCAGCGCCCAGCCGGGCGGCAGCACCTGCCGGGCCGCCAGATGCACGCCCATGGCGCCCACGGCGACGGCAAGCCCCCTGGGCGCGCCCCGCACCGCCGGCACCAGCAGGCCGATGAACAGGCCGTACAGCATCACCGCCATGGCGTCGTTCAACGCCTTGGGCACAAGCCCGGCGGCCCAGGCGCCGCAAACGGTGCCCATCCACCAGGAACACCAGGCTCCCAGGTTCAGCCCCAGCATCCCCGCCGGAGTCAGCACGTCGTCCCTGTCGGAAAACAGCGAGACGGCGAAAGTTTCATCGGTCACGCCCAGAGCCACCAGGGAACGCAGCCCCAGAGATCTCATGGCCAGCTTCGGCAGCAGCGCCAGATTCATCACCACATGGCGCAGATTCATGAACAGCACCGCGGCGACGATCTCGGGCGCGGGTGTTCCCATGCCCAGCATCGAGATGGCGGCGAATTGCCCGGCCCCCGTATAGACCACGGCCGACATCAGAGCCGAAGCCCACAGCGGCAAGCCGCCCTCGTGGCTCACCAGCCCGAAGGAAAAAGCGATGGGCAGATAACCCACGACAACGGGAAACGAGGCGCGAAGGCCGTCGAAAAAACGGTGAGCGGCGTCATGACCGCCCGCATGGGCTTGCACGATCAACAGGTCCGGCTGAAGTACGGGCCGGGCAGTCTGCCCCCGTTGCCTCAGACAGGCAAGCGGACGAAAGGTTATTCGACCGGCAGATGGTCAAGCGGCAACGGCGTCTGCGCCTTCACCGTCTGCAGGGCGAAATTGCTGCGGATGTCGTTGACCCCGGGAAGCTTCAACAAAGTGCCCATCAGGAACTGCTCATAGGCGGGCAGATCGGGCACCACCACCTGAAGCAGGAAATCGGTTTCGCCCGACACGATGTGGCAAGCCACCACCTCGGACAATTCCTGAATCGCGTCGCGAAAGGCGGTGGCGGAACGGTCATGATGCCGCTCGACCTTGACGCCGACGAACACGGTCAGCCCCAGCCCGACACCGATCCGGCTCAGGCTGGCGTGATAGCCGTCGATGATCCCCGCCTCTTCCAAAAGCCGCACGCGGCGCAAGCAGGGCGAAGGCGACAGCCCGACCTCCTCGGCCAACTGCACATTGGTCAAACGGCCGTCGCGCTGCAAGGCCGAAAGAATCCGCCGATCGATGGCATCGAGTTTAATTTTTGGCACAGCATGCCACCATTATCTGTAAAATTAGATGATAACGCCAATTTAGTGAAATATATAAGCACACTTCGCAAGGACACACCAGACCTTCACCCCCTAGAATCGCCGGCGCGCCAACCAGCGGAGAAGCGGCGATGGGTAAGGAAGGAATGTTTCTGGCGGCGTTGGCAATCGCTTATCTGATGCCGGGGCCGGACATGCTGCTGGTCTTGCAGACCGGAGCGGCGAAAGGACGCCTGCCCGCTGTCAACGCGGCCATCGGCCTAGCTGCGGCCAGGGTCGTGCACGTCACCTTGGCGGGATGTGGACTGGGCGCCTTGTTCGTGAGCAACCCTGCCGCCTTTCAGACCGCCCGGCTGATTGGCGCCGCTTATCTGCTGTGGCTGGGCTTCGGCATCCTGCGGGGCGGGCCGCTGGCGGCGGCCCTGGGTTCCGGCCCCGCCGTGGCGGCATCGGCGCTGCTGTCGTTGCGCCAGGGCTTCCTGACCAATCTCTTGAATCCCAAGGCTTTGCTGTTCTGTTCCATGCTGCTGCCTCAGTTCATTCCTCCGGGAACCGGCGACGTCGCCGCCGCATTCGCCCGATTGGGGATGATCCTGGTCGGCGTCGGCGCGGTTTTCGACGGGCTGTTCAGCCTGAGCGGCGCATGGCTGGGCCGCTGGCTCCAGGACCACCCGAAAGCGGCCCTGGCGCAACAATGGAGTTTCGCCCTGCTGCTGATGGGCTTTGGTGCCAGATTATTGGCCGGCGCCGTTCTGGATTAGATCGCCGGGTCGGGAAGCGCGTCGGCGCCCGGATCGGAGAGGGAAACTTCGGGATCGTGCCGGAGATGTTTGAAGGCCAAGGCAAAAACCACGGCCCGATAGATTCCAGACAACATGGAAATCAGCATGAACAAGAAAATTCCCAGCACGCCATCCCCCATAAGAAACTTTACCAGCTGCCCGGCGATACCGAAGAGAATGGCCGGCAAAATGAACAGGCCGAACAATCGCCAACTATTGCCCTGGGTTATCTTGATGCTGTCCCACAATGACAGGGAAATCCCATTGGCTGCGGCAGGCAGCACCACGAGCAAGCGGCACATGATCAGAGAAAGAGGAAACAGGGAAAGCAGTACAAGAATGGGAAGAACCTTCCTTTCCACCCCGTTGCCCAGAAGCACCATCAGAAACAGCAGAGGGACGGCAATCCCCAGAAAGCTCCCCAACAGGCGCAGCATGGCCCAGATGGACATCCATTCCTCGCGGCCATAACCGAAACCAAAACGGGCTTCCTCACCCTGAACGGCCAGACGCTGTATGCTGTTGCTGACGGGGATATCGAAGGCGCAATAAACCAGCCACAGCACCAAGGCATAAAAAAACATCGACCATGGAGAATGTGTCGCGCTGTGGCTGATCTTGCCGACCAGAACCGCGCCCACGCCCAATAAAAAACCGGCCGCGGCCACGGTTATGAGCACAATCGCCAAAGCCCCCATGTAGGGCAGAATGCGCCGCCAATTTTGACCCAGACAACGAAATCCCTCGCCCAACGTGACGAAGACCGGAAGCTTATTGGTCATGCCGTTCCCCCAGACTGGAACCGGCGACGCCCCCGCGCCGCCGCGCCGCACAGGTTAACGCCTGACATGCTTCTCGTCTTCCGGTTTCAGCGCGTCATGGCCTTTAGGCAGGCTCCCCCCGGGCAAAGGCGGCGGCGCGGCGCACCTGATCGTCGCTGGGACGAACGCCGGTATAGAGAACAAACTGTTCGACCGCCTGCAAGGCGATGACGTCGGCGCCGGAGATGATTTGCTTGCCCCGTTCCTGGGCGGCGCGGATCAACGGCGTTTCCACCGGCAAAGCGACCACGTCGAAAATAACGGCGGCGGCGTCGATGGCGGCGGAAGAAAAGGCCAAATCCTCGGCCTCGGCTCCGCCGGCCATGCCGATGGGCGTGACATTGATCAGGATATCGGTCCGCAAATTCCCCAGATCGGGCTGCCAGTCATAGCCGCAAGTTCTGGCCAGCGCCCTGCCCGTCGCCTCGTTGCGGGCCAGGATGACGCCCGAACGGAAACCGGCGTCGCGAAAGGCGCTGGCCACCGCCTTGGCCATGCCGCCGGAACCGCGCAGAGCGAACGACGCATCCTGGGACAAACCCCGTTCCGCGATCAGCCGCGCGATCGCGATGTAATCGGTGTTATAGGCCCACAGGGTACCGTCGGTATTGACGATGGTATTGATGGATTGGATCGCCGACGCCGAATCGTCCATGCCGTCCACCAGGGGAATGCAGGCTTCCTTGAACGGCATGGAGACGGCGCAGCCGCGAATGCCCAAGGCGCGCACACCGCCGATGGCCGCCGGTAAATCCTTGGTCGTGAACGCCTTGTAGATGAAATTAAGCCCCAACTCGCCATAGAGGAAATTATGGAACCGGGTACCGAAATTTCCCGGACGCCCCGACAGGGACATGCACAGTTGAGTATCCTTGTTGATCATCGCACGGTCCTCGTTCACCAAAAGACGGTTGTCCTCGACGGCAAGACGCCCGCGACCCGGACGGACGTCTTCCCCCATAAAAAAAGCCCCCGAGGCGTCTCGTCCCGGGGGCTTTTCCTGCATGACGGCGACCCTGCTCAGGCCAGCTTGGCCTTCAGGATGTCGTTGACCAGAGCCGGGTTGGCCTTGCCGCCGGTGTTCTTCATCACCTGACCGACGAAGAAACCGAACAGCTTGTCCTTACCGCCCTTATAATCGGCAACCTTGTCGGGATTGGCGGCCAGCACGGCGTCGATGGCGGCCTCGATAGCCCCGGTATCGGTCACCTGCTTCAGCCCCTTTTCCTCGACGATGGCCGCCGGAGCCTTGCCGGTTTCGACCATCAGTTCGAACACTTCCTTGGCGATACGGCCCGAGATGGTGTTGTCGGCGATCAGGTCCACCAGCCCGCCCAGGCTGGCGGCGGAAACCACCGGATTGTCGATGCTGCGGCCCTGCTTGTTCTGGGCGGCGGCGAAATCGCCCATCACCCAGTTGCAGGCCAGCTTGGGATCGCGGCCTTTGGCGACCGCCTCGAAGAAGTCGGCGTTGGCCTGTTCGGCCACCAGAACGCCGGCGTCATAGGTCGACAGGCCGTAATCCTTGATGAAACGGTCCTTCTTCTCGTCGGGCAGTTCGGGCAAGGTGGCCTTGATGCCGTCCACATAGCCCTGGGTCAGCTTCAGCGGCAGCAGATCGGGATCGGGGAAATAACGGTAATCGTGCGCCATTTCCTTGCTGCGCATGGAGCGGGTCTCGCCCTTCACCGAATCCCACAGGCGGGTTTCCTGAACGACGGTGCCGCCTTCCTCGTAGACGTCGATCTGGCGGCGGGCTTCGTATTCGATGGCCTGCTGCAAGAAGCGGATCGAGTTGACGTTCTTGATCTCGGCGCGGGTGCGATAGGGTTCGCCGGCCTTGCGCACCGAAACGTTGGCGTCGGCGCGCATGGAGCCTTCGGCCATGTTGCCGTCGCACGACCCCAGGTAGCGCAGAATCGAACGCAGCTTGGTGACATAGGCGGCCGCTTCCTCCGGGCTGCGCATGTCGGGCTTGGAGACGATCTCCATCAGACAGACGCCGGCGCGGTTAAGGTCGATGAACGACTTCGAGGGATGCTGATCGTGCAGAGACTTGCCGGCGTCCTGCTCCAGATGCAGGCGTTCGATGCCCACCGTGCGGGTCGAGCCGTCGGGCATGTCGAGAATGACCTCGCCCTCGCCGACGATGGGGAATTCGAACTGGCTGATCTGATAACCCTGCGGCAAATCGGCATAGAAGTAGTTCTTGCGGGCGAAGACCGAGGTCAGATTGATCTGAGCCTTCAATCCCAGGCCGGTACGCACCGCCTGTTCGACGCATTTCTCGTTGATGACCGGCAGCATGCCGGGCATGGCGGCGTCCACCAGTGACACCTGGGTGTTGGGCTCGGCGCCGAAATTGGTGGCGGCGCCCGAGAACAGCTTGGAATTGCTGGTCACCTGGGCATGGACTTCGAGGCCGATCACCAGCTCCCAATCGCCCGTTTCGCCCTGAATCACATAAGCCATGGATTAAGCCTCCACGAAGGCCGGAAGGGCATTGAAGCCCACGGCCTTTTCCATCACATCGGCAACGCGCAGCACGGTCTCTTCGTCGAAGGGACGGCCAATCAGTTGCAGACCCAGCGGCAGACCGTCGGCGGACAGGCCGCCCGGCAGCGACAGGCCGGGCAGACCGGCCATGCTGGTGGGAATGGTGAACACGTCGTTCAGCCACATGGTCACCGGATTGTCGTCGGTTTCGCCCATGCCGAAGGCGGCCGAGGGAGCCGTCGGTGTCAGGATGACGTCGACGGTCTGGAAGGCCTTGGCGAAATCGTCGGCGATCAGGCGGCGGACCTTCTGAGCCTTGGCGTAATAGGCGTCGTAATAGCCGGCCGACAGCACATAGGTGCCGACCAGGATGCGGCGGCGCACTTCCTTGCCGAAACCGGCGGCGCGGGACTTGGCGTACATCTCGTCCAGGGTCTTGCCCTCGACGCGCACGCCATAGCGCAGGCCGTCGTAGCGGGCCAAGTTCGACGAGCATTCCGCCGGAGCGATGATGTAATAGGTCGCCAGGGCGTACTTGGTGTGCGGCAGGCTGATCTCGACCGGGGTGGCTCCGGCGTCCTTCAGCATGGCGATGCCGTTGTCCCACAGAGCCTGGATTTCCGCCGACAGGCCGTCGGGGCGGTATTCCTTGGGAATGCCCACCTTCAGGCCGCGGATGTCGCCGGTCAGGGCGGCTTCGAAATTCGGCACCGGCATCGGGGCCGAGGTGCTGTCCTTGGGGTCGTGTCCAGCCATGGCGCCCAGCATGATGGCGGCGTCACGGACGGAACGGGTCATCGGACCGGCCTGATCCAGCGACGAGGCGAAGGCCACGACGCCCCAGCGCGAACAACGGCCGTAGGTCGGCTTGATGCCGACGATACCGCAGAAGGAGGCGGGCTGACGGATCGAGCCGCCGGTGTCGGTGCCGGTGGCGGCCATGACGGAATGCGACGCGATGGCCGAAGCGGAACCGCCCGACGAACCGCCGGGCACCAGCTTGACGCTGGGATCGGACTTGCGCTTCCAGGGATTTTCCACATTGCCGAAGGCGCTGGTCATGTTCGACGAGCCCATGGCGAATTCGTCCAGCGCGGTCTTGCCGATGGTCACCGCGCCGGCCCGCTTCAGATTGGCCGAAACGGTGGATTCGTAAGGCGGCACGAAGTTCGACAGGATCTTGGACGAGGCAGTGGTGCGCACGCCCTCGGTGCAGAACAGATCCTTCATGCCGATGGGCAGCCCCTCCATGGCGCCGGCATCGCCCTTGGCGATGCGGGCGTCGGAGGCCTTGGCCTGTTCGCGGGCCAGATCGAAGGTCTCGGTGACGAAGGCGTTCAGCGGGCGGGCCTTCTCGGCCTGCGCGATATGGGCGTCCACCAGCTCGACGGCGGTGAAGTCCTTGGCCGCCAGCGCCTTGCGGGCGTCGGCCATGGTCAGATTGATCAGCTTGGTCATTTCATCTCACCTTGGGCTTATTCCACCACCTTGGGAACCAGGAAGAAGCCGTCCTGCTGTTCCGGCGCATTCGCCAGAATCTTGTCGCGGCAATTACCGTCGGTAACGATGTCCGCGCGCTGCGGCAGCGCCAGATCGGCGACGCTGGTCATGGGTTGCACGCCGTCGGTGTTCACTTCGGCCAGCTGTTCGACGAAGGTCATGATGTTCGACAGTTCGCCGGCCAGATGGTCCAGCTCGTCGTCGCGCACCTCGAGACGCGCCAGATTGGCGATGGTCCTGACGGTGTCTTTGTCCAGGGACATAGGCGTGACTCTCTCAGGTAGGTGGGGCGAAAGCCCCGGAAAATCCTTATGAAGCGCGGAAATTAGCACCCGCCCCGGCGGTGTGCAACCCATCCCTGCCAAGCCTGCGCGGACAGACTGGACCCGAACCGCCCGAAAGGCCATGATGAGACATGCGAATTGCTTACGCCCTGATGCTCTGCCTGCTGCCCCACTTGGCTCTTGCCGCCGAAACGGTGGTCGAGATCGAGTCCCCACGGGGCGTCAAGGTCCGAGCCCTGGAGGAAATCCCCAACCACCCCACGGCCTCGGTGATTCTGCTGGCTGGCGGATCGGGCGATCTGGAAATGGCGGCGGACGGCACCATCGGCAGTGATTTGCGCAACAATCAGCTTGTGCGCACCCGCCATCTTTATGCCCAGGCCGGGCTGGCCGTCCTGACGCCCGACCTTGGCCCCGGCATCGCCGCCCTACCGCGCTACCGCGCCTCGACCGAACATGCTCAGGATCTGGGCGCCCTGGTCGGCCATCTGCGGGGCATCGCCGCCCCGGTCGTCATCGTTGGAACCAGCCGCGGCAGCCTGTCGGCGGCCAATCTGGCCGGACATGCCCAAGGCCCCGAACGCCCAGACGCCGTGGTCCTGACCTCGGCCTTCCTATCTCTGCAAAGCGACATCTCTGCGGCAACATTCGCCGGAGGCAGCCCCTCCCCTCTGACCATGCCTTTTCTGCTGATGGGCCACGACGCCGACAGCTGTCCGGAAACCCCCGCCGGCAACATTGACCCGTTCCGCCGCTGGCTGACGGCATCGCCCCGCGTCGATGTCGAAATTCTGTCCGGAGGCTCGGGGATGGTGGGCAAAGCCGATCGATGCGGATCGTCCTCTCCCCACGGCTATTTGGGGCTGGACCCCAAGGTTGTCGAAATCATTACCGGCTGGGTTGCCGGACTGCCGCGCTGATCCATGCTCCCCCCCCATTCCGATCAGCCCAGCTACGAATACCGCCTGCAACGCGAGCCGGTGGGGGTGGTGATTCTCGACCCCGGCGAGCGGGCGATCTGGGCCAACCGGCTGGCCGCCGGCATGTTCGCCCATCACGGCAAGGATTGGCAAGGCGCTCACATCCTCGACCTGCACCCCCAGGAAGCCCGCGACAAGGTGCGTCTGTTGCTGGACACCGCCCGCAATCGCCCGGAGCTGCCCGCCGGCATGGTGCTGACCCTGCCCAGCGGCACGCTGGTCTCGAAGGTCACGGCCCTGGACGGCCCCGCCGGTCAGGGATTCTGCATGCTGTTCCACATGGTCGACCGACCGCCCGCTCCGCCGCCGGCCGCAGAGAACCAGAACGGACGCCTGCTGAAGCTGCCGCTCTCCTCGGCCAAGGGGCTGGCCTTGATGGATGTCAGCGACGTGGTCTGCCTGAAGGCCGAAGGCCATTACAGCCGCGCTTACGGCATTTCCACCCAGGCTTTGTGCAGCCTGCCCCTGGCCGAACTGGAACGCCGCCTGGACCCAGCGCGGTTCCTGCGGGTCCATCGCGGCTATCTGGTCAACCTGGACCACGCCCTGGGCGCCGAGCGCCGCGACGGTCAATGGGTGCTGCTGATGAACAGCGGCACCGCCGGAATCGTGCCGGTCAGCCGCGCCCATATCGACGACTTGCGCCGTCACCTTGCCATTTAAGCGGCCATAACGTCGTTCATGCGCTCATGGCGCCGTTCATTCAAGGCCGATTGCCCTTCGTACATTCCTGTCCGATGCTGTCCGACGTCCGAGGGGGCAATCCTTGGCAGGGTGCGAGCATGAACGCCGACAACACCAAACCCGATCGTTACGTCTCGTTCCGGGGCATCGACTGCACCGAGAACTCGCTGAAGGTGATGGAGCATATTTACGCCATCATCGACGACCCCGAAAAATCCAATCCCTTCTGGGAGCAGTTCAAGCAACGGGTGAGCGCCGCCGGCAACGTCCATGCCCGCGTCTCCGACGAATTGTGCCTGCTGTGCGCCTTCGTCTCGGTGATCGAGGAACTGTTCGAAGACCATAACGACGAGGTCGGCATGGAGCATCTGCGCCGCCTGGAATACGAGTGCTGCTAGAACTCAGTGACTTTCCAAGGCATGGCTCCTACCATGCGGGCCATGCCGATATATTCCCTTGCCGACCTGAAACCCGCCCTGCCCTCGTACCGCCGCCTTTTGGGGCTGGACCTGGGCACCAAGACCATCGGTCTGGCCCTGTCCGACCTCAGCCTGACGGTGGCCACGCCCCATTCCACCATCGCCCGCACCAAGTTCACCGCCGACGTCGCGGAACTGTTCGCCGTGATCGACAAGCATGAGGTGTTCGGTCTGGTGCTGGGCCTGCCCATCAGCATGGACGGCACCGAAGGCCCACGCTGCCAGTCCACCCGCCAGTTCGCCGCCAACCTGATGAAGCTGCGCGATCTGCCGATCCTGTTCTGGGACGAACGCCTGTCCACCGCCGCCGTCACCCGCACGCTGCTGGAGGCCGACGCCTCGCGCAAACGCCGGGGCGAGGTGGTGGACAAGATGGCCGCCGCCTACATCCTTCAGGGCGCTCTCGACGCCCTGTCGCGCCCGGCTCTGTTCTAGTTGCGCAAAAGCCCGGTTGATAAGAGAATGTCGCCCAATTTCCTGGGAGGGTTCGATGGCCGGTGAGAACGACAGAAAGCCCGTGGCGCCCGAGCGCCGGAGCTTTCCCAAGGGAAGCTCGATCTTCAAGCAGGGCGACACCGCCGACGCCGCCTATATCGTCGAAAGCGGCGCCATCAGCATCTTCAAGACCATTTCCGGCAAACGCATCGCCCTGGGCAGCGTCGGACCGCGCGGCATCTTCGGCGAACTGGCCCTGCTGGATCCCAGCCCCCGCATGGCCAGCGCCGTCGCCAGCGAGGACGCCGTTTGCGCCGTCATCACCAAGGACTCCATGGACCAGATGCTGGAAAGCGCCCCGCCCGGGCTGCTGGTGCTGATGCGCTCCATGGCCCAGACCATTCGCTCCGCCGGCGAGGAATTGGCCGACGCCCGCTTCCAATTGCAGGAACTGACCCGCCAGGAAGCCGGATGACGCCGCCATTCCGCGATTGACCTTTTTGCATGGGTTGCCCTTTATTTGGGTCCCTTGCCGCTTTCCCAGCACCGACATATAGTGTGCCCCCATGACCGACATGCTTTATCCGCACCGCCATCTCCTCGGCATCCAGGGCCTGGGCCCGCAGGAGATCACCGCATTGCTCGACCTTTCGGACAGCTATGTGGAAAAGAACCGATCCACCGACCGCAAGATGAGCACTCTGCGGGGCAAAACGGTGATCAACCTGTTCTTCGAGAACTCGACCCGCACCCGCACCAGCTTCGAACTGGCCGGCAAGCGCCTGGGCGCCGACGTCATCAACATGTCGGTTCAGGCCAGTTCGGTGGCCAAGGGCGAAACCCTGATCGACACAGCCATGACCCTGAACGCCATGCATGTGGACGTTCTGGTGGTGCGCCACGCCGATTCCGGCGCCGCCCAGCTTCTGTCGCAGAAGGTCAATTGCGCGGTGATCAACGCCGGCGACGGCGCGCACGAGCATCCGACCCAGGCGCTGCTGGATGCCCTGACCATCCGCCGCCGCAAGGGCCATCTGGACGGCCTGACCGTCGCCATCTGCGGCGACGTTCTGCACAGCCGCGTCGCCCGCTCCAACATTCATCTGCTGAACGTCATGGGCGCCAACGTGCGTCTGGTCGCCCCGCGCACCTTGCTCCCCTCCCAGGTCGACCGCATGGGCGTCGAGGTTTTTCACGACATGCGCAAGGGGCTGAAAGACTGCGACATCGTCATGATGCTGCGCGTCCAGAACGAGCGCATGAAGGGCAATTTCATCCCCAGCATCCGCGAATATTTCCACTTCTTCGGCCTGGATTACGAAAAGCTGTCGGCGGCCAAACCCGACGCCCTGATCATGCATCCCGGCCCGATGAACCGCGGCGTCGAGATCGACAGCGATCTGGCCGACGACGTTGAGCGTTCGGTGATCCGCGAACAGGTCGAGATGGGCGTCGCCGTGCGCATGGCCTGTCTCGACATCCTGACCCGCAACCCGGCGGAGGCGAAGTAATGTCCATCCATACCCAAGGCCGCGTCGCCTACGTCAACGCCCGCCTGCTGGACCCCGCTTCCGGCCTGGACGCCAAGGGCGCCCTGCTGACCGACGGCGAAACCATCATCGACCTCGGCCCGGCTCTGTTCGCCAACGGCGTGCCGTCGGGCATCAGCGTCATCGATTGCGGCGACGCCTGTCTGGCTCCCGGTCTGGTGGACATGCGCGTGCAACTGCGCGAACCCGGCGAGGAGCACAAGGAAACCCTGCTGTCCGCCGGTCAGGCCGCCGTCGCCGGCGGCGTCACCTCGATGGTCTGCCTGCCCAACACCGACCCGGTGATCGACGACGTCGCCACCGTCGAGTTCGTCGCCCGCCGCGCCCGCAAGAACGGCCTGACCAAGGTCTATCCCTATGCCGCCGCCACCAAGGGGCTGGAAGGCAAGGAACTGGCCGAGATCGGCATGCTGGCCGAAGCCGGCGCCCTGGCCTTCACCGACGGCACCAAGGCCATCAAGAGCGCCCAGGCCCTGCGCCGCGCCCTGTCCTATGCCGCCACTTTCGGCCTGCTGATCGTCCAGCACGCCGAAGAGCCGACCATGGCCGAAAACGGCGTGATGAACGAGGGCGAGATGGCCACCCGCCTGGGTCTGTCGGGCATCAGCCCCGCCGCCGAGGCCATCATTCTGGAACGCGACATGCGGCTGGTCGAGATCACCGGCGGCCGCTACCACGCCGCCCATGTCGCCACCGCCGAAGGCGTCGAGATCATCCGCAAGGCCAAGGCCAAGGGCCTGTCGGTAACCTGTGATACCGCCCCGCCCTATTTCGCCCTGAACGAACTGGCGGTGGGCGAATACCGCACCTTCGCCAAGCTCTCGCCGCCCCTGCGCTCCGAAGACGACCGCCGCGCCGTGGTCGAAGGCATCAAGGACGGCACCATCGACATCATCGCCTCGGACCATGCGCCGCAAGATCAGGACTCCAAACGCCTGCCCTTCGCCCAAGCCGCTTTCGGCGGCGTCGGGCTGGAAACCCTGCTGCCCATCAGCCTGGAGCTGTACCAGAACGGCCATCTGCCGCTGCTGAAGCTGATCGAGCGCCTGACCTGGGCTCCCGCCCGGTTGCTGGGCCTGGGGGCCGGACGGCTGAAAGCCGGAGCCGCCGCCGATCTGGTTCTGTTCGACCCCGACAAGCCTTGGAAAGTCAATCCGCAGACGTTCCATTCCAAGTCGAAGAACACCCCTTTCGACGGCCGTCCCGTTCAGGGCAAGGTGCTGCGCACCGTCATCGACGGACGCACGGTGTTCGTCCATGATTGAGCTGGCCACCGCCGCCGTCGCCGGCTATCTGCTGGGCTCCATCCCCTTCGGGCTGGTCTTGACCCGCATGGCCGGGCTGGGTGACATCCGCGCCATCGGCTCGGGCAATATCGGCGCCACCAACGTTCTGCGCACCGGCCGCAAGGGACTGGCCCTGGCCACTTTGCTGCTGGACGGCGGCAAGGGCGCCATCGCCGCCGCCCTGGCCTGGGTCATCCTGGGTGAAACCGCCGGACTGGTCGCCGGTTTCTGCGCCGTGCTGGGCCACAACTTCCCCGCCTGGCTGCAATTCAAAGGCGGCAAGGGCGTGGCCACCACCCTGGGCGTCATCCTGGTCACCGCCTGGCCGGTGGGTCTGGGCGCTTGCCTGACATGGCTGGTCATGGCCGCTTTGTTCCGCATTTCCTCGTTGGCCGCCCTGACGGCCCTGGCCTTGTCGCCGGTTTACGCCCTTTTGCTGGGCAAGCCCGACCACGCCATCATGTTTGCCGGTCTGGCGGTGCTCGGCTTCATCCGCCACGAAGCCAACATCAAACGGCTGCTCAAAGGCGAAGAGCCCAAGATCGGAAAGAAAAAGCCGGCTTGAAGCCGGCTTTTTTATTCGGGGCGATCCCGGGAGCTTCCGGTTTATCCCACCGAGACGAAGGCGGCATGATGGTCCATGCCGCCTTCCGCCGTTAGGCGCTGGTGCGCACGTCGGAAACGAAGGTATGGGCGCTTTCCTGTAGATGATGCAGATGCTCGCGCATGATCTCCAGGCCGTCGCGCACCTGTTCGGCGCTGCCGCCGGCTTGGACGGCCGTGCCGGAGACGCCGCTGACGGCACCGTCCAGATGCACCATGTCGTCGGTGGCGGCGCTGACGGCGCGGGCGATTTCGTCGGTGGCGGCATTCTGTTCCTCCACCGCCGCCGCGACCGAGGCGCTGATCGAGCTGAACTGAGCCACCACTTCGGCGATTTCGCGGATGTCGTTGGCGGCGACGGTGGTGGAGCTTTGGATGGCGGCGACGTGGGCGCCGATCTCGTCGGTAGCTTTGGCCGTCTGGTTGGCCAGGCTCTTGACCTCGTTGGCCACCACGGCGAAGCCTTTGCCGGCATCTCCGGCCCGGGCCGCCTCGATGGTGGCGTTCAAGGCCAGCAGGTTGGTCTGGCTGGCGATGTCGTTGATCAGGCGGACCACGTCGCCGATGCGCTCGGCGCTTTCCACCAGGCTGGTGACCTTGGAGACGGCGTCGTTGGCCTGGGCGGCGGCGCTTTCCGCCACGCGGGTCGAGCTGTTGACCTGCTGCGCGATTTCACGGATCGAAGCCCCCAGTTCCTCCACCGCCGCCGACACCGCCTGAACATTGCCGGACACCGAGCGAGAAGACGCGGCGGCCGAACCGCTTTGGGTGACGTTGGTCTGGGCGCTGTCCATCAGGGCGGCCACCACCGCTTTCAGGCTGTCGGCCATGTTGGCGGCCTTGAGCAGATTGCCGTCGATGGAGGATTCAAAACGTCCGGCCATGCTGTTCAAGGCGTCGCGGCGCTGTTCGGCGGCGCGCGCTTCCATGCTGGCGGCTTTGTCCTCCAGGCTCTTCTGATCCTGGCGGCGGCTTTTGAACAGAGCCAGGGTGCGGGCCATCTGGCCGATTTCGTCACGGCGCTTCTCGCCGATGATCTCGGCCTGAAGATCGTCGTCCGCGATCCGGGTCATGGCTTCGCGCACCTGATTGAGCGGCTTGCTGATGCCATGGGCGATATACCAGCCGACCAGCAGCGCCGCCAGTCCCAGACCGGCGACGATCAAGCCGAAGATGGTCATCTTCTCGGCAAAGGCGGTGTCCAAATCATCGCTGTAGACCCCCGAACCGATCACCCAGTCCCACGGCTTGAAATAGACCGAAAAGGCCAGCTTGTCATAGGTCGGGCCTTGCGGATCGTTGGGACGCGGCCAAGCGTAATGGACGAATTCGGGAGGCTCGGCCATGCCGCCGCGCACAGCCTCGCGGATGACATAGACGCCGTTGCGGTCCTTGATCTCGGAACCGCTCTTGCCGATCAGGGCGTGATTGCCGTGCATGACGTTGATCAGGCCCGACGTCCAAACCCAAAGATATTCCGCGCCGTTATAGCGGATGGCGCCGATAGCCGCCGAAGCCCGCGCCTTGGCCTCGTCCTCGCTCATCGCGCCGCTCTTAGCCTGATCGTAATAGTTTTTGGCGATGGCAGCCCCGGCATCGGCGATAAACCGCACCGAATTCATTCTCTGTTCGACCAGCGCCTGCTTGACGAAATAGCCGCCGACGCCGGCCACCAGGCCCGCGGAAACGATAGATAGAAGAGCCAGGAATGTAATGCGCCCGCGAAGGGAATGGATAAAGGCCATCATGGTATTTCTCTTCAAAGAGTTCTTCGACGATTTTTCAAGCTTGCTTAACAGCCGTATATCTTATTGGTTTTTTTACAACTGTAAAACCGAAGAACGCATTCTGGAATAGCCCCTAGATAACAATCATTACTTTAGACATATCCATGTCGATTGGCAGGCCAAGAGAGCCAACGCCACGTTCTTGACATGTTCTCACCTCTCCCGCAAAGTGGGAAAACCATGTCGAACAGCAACCGTCTTTTGACCGAACGGGAACGCCTGGACTGGCTGCGGCTTTACCGCAGCGAGAATGTCGGTCCCGTCACCTTCTTCAAACTGCTGGAACGCTTCGGCTCAGCCGGGCGGGCGTTGGAGGTTCTGCCGGATCTGGCCAAACGCGGGGGCGGCAAGAAACCGATCTCCGTCTATGCCAAGGCGGCGGCGGAACGCGAGATGGCGGCTTTGCAAAAGCTGGGCGGCCAGATGATCGCCGCCTGCGAACCGGGCTTTCCTCCCGCCCTGCGCAGCCTGGAAACGGCTCCGCTGCTGACCTGCCGGGGCAATTCGCAGCTGTTGCCCCGTTCCGCCATCGCCCTGGTGGGGGCGCGCAACGCTTCCGCCGCCGGGCGGCGCATGGCCTATCAGCTGGCCGCCGAATTGGGACGCAGCGGCCTGCTGGTGGTGTCGGGACTGGCCCGCGGCATCGACACGGCAGCACATGAAGGATCACTCGGAACCGGCACCGTGGCGGTCTTGGCGGGCGGCCTCGACGTGATCTATCCCCCTGAGAACCAGGATTTATACGACCGCATCTGCGACGCCGGAGCCGTGATCTCGGAAATGCCGCCGGGCGCCACGCCTCAAGCCATGCATTTCCCCCGCCGCAACCGGCTGATTTCCGGCATGTCTCTGGGCGTCGTGGTGGTCGAAGCCGCGCCCCGCTCGGGCTCTTTGATCACCGCCCGTCTGGGCTTGGAACAGGGCCGCGAGATTTTCGCCGTGCCCGGCTCGCCGCTGGATCCACGGTGTCAGGGACCCAACGGCCTGATCAAGCAGGGCGCCACCCTGACCGAGACCGCCGCCGACGTCATGGAGGTGTTGAGCGGCATGCTGCGCCACTCCTTGAGCGAACCTTCGACAGACGGTTTCTCCGGCCCCGCCGCCGGCCTTCCCGACGAAAGCGCATTGAACAAGGCCCACCGCGTCGTGGCGGAATGCCTGTCTCCCGTTCCCGTCACCACCGATGAAATCCTGCGCCAGAGCGGACTGTCCAGCCCGCTGCTGTCCATGGTCCTGCTTGAGCTGGAACTGGCCGGACGGTTGGAGCGCCACGGCGGCGACAAGGTCTCGCTCCTGCCCTGAAACCGACCTGCCGGCGTCTCCTCCCTTGAGTCTTTTTATGCGCTTTGCGGAAATGGAGGGTCGCTATTCGGCGCGAAATAGGCTAATTGCGGAAAAGCGCTGTCAACAGAAGCTGTCATAGAGTCCATGAAAGTCGTCGTCGTCGAATCGCCCGCCAAAGCGAAAACCATCAACAAGTACCTCGGGTCCGACTATACGGTTCTGGCCAGCTACGGCCACATCCGCGACCTGCCGGCCAAGGACGGCTCGGTACGCCCCGAAGACGATTTTTCCATGGATTGGGACACCGACCCCAAGTCGGAAAAGCATGTCCGCGACATCGCCCAGGCGCTGAAGGGCGCCGAGAGCCTGATTCTGGCGACTGACCCTGATCGCGAGGGAGAAGCCATTTCCTGGCATGTCCGCCGCGTGCTCGAAGACCGCAAGGCCCTGAAAGGCGTCGACGTCAAGCGCGTGGTCTTCAACGAGATCACCAAGTCCGCCGTCACCGAGGCCATGCGCAATCCCCGCGACCTTGACCAGGAACTGGTGGACGCCTATCTGGCCCGCCGCGCCCTCGACTATCTGGTGGGCTTCACCCTGTCGCCGGTGCTGTGGCGCAAGCTGCCGGGCAGCCGTTCGGCCGGCCGCGTGCAGTCGGTGGCTCTGCGCCTGATCTGCGAGCGTGAAGCCGAGATCGAAAGTTTCCGCAGCCAGGAATATTGGAGCATCGAGGCCGATTTTCAAACCTCGAAGCAGGCGCTGCTGACCGCCGGCCTGACCCGCCTGAACGGCGTCAAGCTGGACAAGATGGATCTGGCCGACGAAACCGCCGCCCGCGCCGCCGAAAAGCAGATTCTGGCCGCCGATTTCCATGTGGAGAAGGTCGAACGCAAACAGGCCAAACGCCACCCCTACCCGCCGTTCACCACCTCGACCCTGCAACAGGAGGCGTCGCGCAAGCTGCATCTGCCGGCGGCCCGCACCATGCAGCTGGCCCAGCGCCTTTACGAAGGCGTCGACATCGGCGGCGAGACGGTCGGTCTGATCACCTATATGCGAACCGACGGCGTACAGATGGCCGCCGAGGCCATCGGCGCCGCCCGCGCCCTGATCGGCCAGCAATATGGCGACGGCTTCCTACCGAACGCACCCCGCGTCTACAAGACCAAGGCCAAGAATGCCCAGGAGGCCCACGAGGCCATCCGCCCCACCGACATCTTCCGCAAGCCGCAGGACGTGGCCCGCTATCTCGACCGCGATCAGTTGCGCCTGTACGAACTGGTCTGGCGCCGCACCGTCGCCAGCCAGATGGAAAGCGCCCTGCTGGATCAGGTGGCGGTGGACATCGCCTCCGCCGACAGCCAGCTGGCCCTGCGCGCCACCGGCTCGGTGGTAAAGTTCGAGGGCTTCCTGACGCTGTACCGCGAGGACCGCGACGACAGCGCCGATGGCGACGACGAAAACAGGCTGCTGCCCGACGTGGCGGAAGGCGAGGCCATGGCCCGCAAGGACGTCCGCCCCCTTCAGCATTTCACCCAGCCGCCGCCCCGTTATTCGGAAGCCAGTCTGGTGAAGAAGCTGGAAGAGCTGGGCATCGGCCGGCCGTCCACCTATGCCTCGATCATCTCGGTGCTGCAGGAACGCGACTATGTCCGCCTGGATCAGCGGCGTTTCATCCCGGAAGACCGCGGCCGGGTGGTCACGGCCTTTTTGGAAAATTTCTTCCAGCGCTATGTGCAGTACAACTTCACCGCCGAACTGGAAGACCAGCTGGACGACGTTTCCGGCGGACGCATCGACTGGAAGACGGTGCTGCGACAGTTCTGGGAACATTTCAAGGCCGCCGTCGATGACACCAAGGATCTGCGCGTTTCCCAGGTTCTCGACACCCTGGACGAAGTTCTTGGGCCGCACTTCTTCCCCGCCGCCGCCGACGGTCATGATCCCCGCGTCTGCCCGACCTGCGGCGCCGGCCGTCTGAGCCTGAAACTGGGTAAGTTCGGCGCCTTCATCGGCTGCTCGAACTATCCCGAATGCCGCTTCACCCGCCCGCTGTCCACCGGCGGCGAGGGCGCCCCGGCGGAAGAGGCGTCGGACGGACCGAAGGATCTGGGCATGGACCCGGAAACCGGCATGCCCATCACCCTGCGCAAGGGGCCCTATGGCCATTACGTGCAACTGGGCGAAGGCGAGGACAAAAAAGCCAAGCCCAAGCGCGTCAGCCTGTTCAAAGGATTGGAACCGGCGTCGGTCTCCCACGAGATCGCCCTCAAGCTGCTGGCCCTGCCGCGTCTGATCGGCACGCATCCCGAAAGCGGCGAAGAGATCACCGCCGGCGTCGGCCGTTTCGGACCGTACCTGAAGCATGGCGGCATCTATAAATCCATCGGCCGCGAGGACAGCGTGTTGGAAATCGGCATGAACCGCGCCGTCGAGCTGCTGGCCGGAGCCAAAGCCAAAACGCCGGCCCGGTCGCTGGGCGAGCATCCCGCCGACGGCAAGCCGATCAATCTCAGCTCGGGCCGTTTCGGTCCCTATGTCAGCCATGGCGGCATCAACGCCAACCTGCCCAAGGGCCGCGACGAAGTGACCCTGGAAGAGGCCGTCGCCCTGCTGGCCGCCAAGGCCGAGAAGCAGGGCAAGTCTCCGGCCAAGGGCAAGAAGGCCCCAGCCAAGAAAACGGCCGCCACGAAGAGCGAAACCGCCGAGAAGCCACCTGCCGCCAAAAAGGCTCCGGCGAAGAAAACCGCCACGAAAACGGCCGCGGCCAAAAAGCCGGCGGCCAAGAAACCCGCAGCGAAGAAAGCTGCCGCCACCAAGGAATAGCCATTGGACAAGAAGCCCCCGAAGCACGTCCCCCTTCCCACCCGCGAGCAATTGCTGGAGTTCATCCGCGAATCGCCGGGCCGGGTGGGAAAGAGGGAACTGGCGCGGGCCTTCAACCTGACGGGCGACGCCAGGATCGAGCTGAAACAGATGATCCGCGATCTGGAGAAATCCGGCGCGGTCGAACGCGGCCACGGCCGCCGCTTCGGCAATCCCGGTTCCCTGCCCGACACCTTGATCGTCGAAATCAGCGGCACCGACGAAGACGGCGAACTGCTGGCCAAGCCCCTGACCTGGGACCAGGACGGCCGCCCGCCACGCATCTACATGGCTCCGGCCAAGCATGGTGAACAGCCTCTTGGCGTCGGCGACCGTGTGCTGGCCCGCGTACGCCGCCTGCGGGAAGGCATTTACGAAGCCCGCGCCGAACGCCGCATCACCGAAGGTCCGGCCAAGGTGTTGGGGGTCTATGAACTGACCGCCGACGGCCAAGGCCGCCTGCGCCCGACCGACCGCCGCCAGAAAGCCGATTATTCCATCCTGCGCGCCGACTCCCTGGACGCCGAGGCCGGCGAGCTGGTGCTGTGCGAATTGCTGCCGGGCGCCCGCCCCTATGGCCTGAAGCCGGTCAAGATCGTCGAACGCCTGGGCAGCATGGCCGATCCCCGCTCGGTCAGCTTGGTGGCCATCCACAGCTACGACATTCCCTGCGACTTCCCCGACGCCGCCGTCGAGCAGGCCGAACGCTCAGTCGCCGCCCCGCTGGGCGAGCGCACCGATTTGCGCCTGATTCCGCTGGTGACCATCGACGGCGAGGACGCCCGCGACTTCGACGACGCTGTGTTCGCCGAACCCACCGAAAACGGCGGCTGGCACCTGATCGTCGCCATCGCCGACGTCGCCTGGTACGTCCGCCCCGGCGACGCCCTGGACAAGGAAGCCTTCAAGCGCGGCAACTCAGTCTATTTCCCCGACCGCGTGGTGCCCATGCTGCCCGAGGCCTTGTCCAACGGCTGGTGCTCGCTGAAACCCGACGAAGACCGCCCCTGCATGGCCGTCCACATGTGGATCGACGCCGAGGGCAACAAGCTGAAGCACAAATTCGTGCGCGGCCTGATGCGCTCCGCCGCCCGATTGACCTACGAGCGCGTCCAGCAGGCCCTGGACGGCAATCCCGACGACGGCACCGCTCCTTTGCTGGAACCTGTGCTGACGCCCCTGTACGGCGCCTGGAAAGCCCTGTTCAAAGCCCGCGAGGCCCGCGGCGTGCTCGATCTGGATCTGCCCGAGCGCAAAGTGATCATCGGCGCCGACGGCCGCATCGAAAAAGTGGTGCCGCGCCCCCGCTACGACAGCCACAAGCTGATCGAAGATTTCATGATCGCCGCCAACGTCTGCGCCGCCGAGCAGATCGAGGCCATGCATCGTCCCTGCATGTACCGCGTCCACGATCTGCCGTCGGCGGAAAAGCTGGAATCCTTGCGTGACTTCCTGACCACCATTGGGCTCAATCTGGCCAAGGGACAAGTGCTGCGCACCCAGCATTTCAATCAGATTCTGGAACGGGCCAAGGACATGCCCGAAGCCCATCTGGTCAACGAGGTGGTGCTGCGCAGCCAGGCGCAAGCAGTCTACAGCCCCGAAAACATCGGCCATTTCGGCCTGGGCCTGGCCAAATACGCCCACTTCACCTCGCCGATCCGCCGTTATGCCGACCTGCTGGTGCACCGCGCCTTGATCGATGGCCTGCAATTGGGACAAGGAGCCCTGCCGCCCGACAGCCAGGGCCGTTTCGTCGAAATCGGCGAACATATTTCGGCCACGGAACGCCGCGCCGCCCAAGCCGAGCGCGACGCCCTCAACCGCTTCACCGCCATCTTCCTGGCCGACCGCGTGGGCGCCAGCTTCGCCGGCCGGGTCAACGGCGTCACCCGTTTCGGTCTGTTCGTCAGCCTGGACGAAACCGGCGCCGACGGACTGGTGCCGATCTCCACCCTGCCCGGCGATTTCTACGTTCATGACGAAGTCCGCCACTGCCTGATCGGTAAGCGCGGCGGCATGGTCTTCAGCCTGGGCGATCAGGTGGAGGTCAAGCTGGCCGAGGCCAATCCCCTGACCGGCAGCCTCGTCTTCGAGATGACCGGGGCTCCGACCATGAGCCGCAACGGTCCCCGCGCCAAGGCTCCCGACGACGGACGCCGCCCGTTCTCAGGCCGGCCGCCGACGAAAGGCCGTGCCGCCGCCAAGCCGAAATCCAAGCGCAAGGTTCCCGGAACCGCCAAGCCGCCCCGCAAGCGCCGATAGACTGCCGGCCGCCGCAGCCCGGCAGTTTTTTCCTCTTTTCCCGGGGGCGGCGCTTTCTCCATAATCGCCGGATCATCCCTGGAGTGGTTCCTTGCGCCGAACGCCGTCTCTTGCCGCCCTGCTGCTTTGCGCCGCTTTGGCCTGCCCCGCGTTCGCCGACGAGGAGAACGGCCTGACGGCCGGCGACGCCACGCTGGTTTCCGCCTTCGACGCCATCCAGGACCGCGCCCTGGAAGCCGTCGCCATCGGTCCCTTGGCCTTCGACGCCATATCCGCCCTGGCCACCATCGATCCGGCCTTGCGGGTGGAACAGCTGACCAGCCGCCGCATCGGTCTGCATTACGCCGGGCGGCTGGCGACACAGTATCCCGCCCCGGCTGCCGACGACCCGGACGGCTGGGCCGCCATCGCCGAACATATGATTTCCGAGGCCCGAACCCTGTCGCCCCTGGTGGCTCAGGCCGACCCGGAACATGTGCGGGCGGTGATGATGGACGCCGCCCTGGCCCACCTGGACCGTTTTTCCCGTTACGCTCCGCCGACGGAAGCCGAGGAGCACCGGGCCAACCGCAGCGGCTTCGGCGGCATCGGCGTGCGGCTGGAACCCCACGAAAGCGACATCACGCTGCTGGAGGTTCTGCCCAACACCCCGGCCTCGAAGGCGCATCTGCGGGCCGGAGACCATATCCTGGCCATCGACGGCCAGTCGGTCGGCGGCCTCAGCCAGGACGCCGTGTCGAAACTGATCCGCGGACCGGTAGCCAGTGCCATATCGCTGACGATCCGTACCCAAGGGCAGCAAAAGGCCTCGGTGATCACCCTGACCCGCGACCACATCGTCCCCCCGACCGTGGCCCTGGAGGCCACCCAGGACGGCGTGGCGACCATCACCCTGTCGGGCTTCACCGAAGCCAGTGGCGGCGAGATGTTCAAGGCCCTGGCGGCGCTCAGCGGCCATCGGGACTTGAAGGGCGTGATTCTGGATTTGCGGGGCAATCCCGGCGGGCTGCTGGATCAGGCGGTGGCCATTGCCGACCTGTTCATCGCCGAAGGCCCCATCGTCAGCACCCGCGGCCGCCATCCCGACAGTCTGCAAGCCTATGAAGCCCGCCCGGGCGATCTGGCCGAGCGGGTGCCGCTGGTGGTGCTTGTGGACGGGCGCACGGCTTCGGCGGCGGAAATCCTGGCGGCGGCGCTGCAGGATTCCGGACGCGCCGTGATCATCGGCTCCAACAGCTACGGCAAGGGCACCGTGCAGACGGTCCTGAGCCTGCCCAACCACGGCGAACTGACCCTGACCTGGTCCCGCTATTACGCCCCCAGCGGCTATTCGCTGCACGAACTCGGCGTGCTGCCCACTCTGTGCAGCGAAGGCGCCAGCAGCGCCGCCGAAGCGCAGGCGCTGCTGGACGGTCTCGACGCCCCCGACAACACGCTACCGGCCCAAATGGCCGTCTGGCGGGCCTCGAAGGTCGAACAAACCGAGCTGCGGCACCGTCTGCGCCTGTCCTGCCCGGCGGAAAACCGCCTGACCGACGCCGCCACAAAGGCCTTCGACACCACTCTGGCCCGGCGCCTGCTGCACGACGACGCCCTGTACCACAAGGCGGTTTCCCTGGCCTCTGGACAGAACTTGCAAATTCCCGAGGCGAAAACCACATCTTCCCCTTGACACATCCGCGACAGACTGTATTTTGCCCGGCCTGAAGTCGTCATTGAGCAATTCGGGGTTTTTATCATGGCTAAGCCCGCCACCATTCTCATCAAGCTGCTCAGCACCGCTGGCACCGGCTTTTTCTACGTGGCGAAGAAGAACCCGCGTAAGACGACCGAGAAGCTTGAATTCCGCAAGTACGATCCCGTCGTGCGCAAGCACGTCCAGTTCAAGGAAGCGAAGATCAAGTAACTTCCCGGTCGGAAAGCCGATCTAAAGAAAACCCGCGCGCCGCAAGGCCGCGGGTTTTTCTATGCCGGCGCCGCCCCTTTTCCCGTCGGGAAAAGGGGCGGAGCCGCCAAGTCTCAAAGGCTGGAGGCCACCTCGTCCAAGGATTCCTGGACGCGATCGAGCATCTCGTCTATTTCCGCCTTGGCGATGATCAGCGGCGGAGAGAACGCCAGGGTGTCGTTCATCAGATTGCGCCCGATAACGCCCCGCCGCTCCATGGCGTCGATGACCTTGGCGGCAACGCCGCGCGCGGGATCGAAATTCTTGCGGGTCGCCTTGTCTTCCACCAGTTCCAGCGCTCCGATCAAGGCAACGCCGCGCTTCTCGCCCACCAGCGGATGGGAAGCCAGCTCCTGAAGGCGCTTTTGCATATGCGCGCCGACATCGCGGACATGCGCCCCGATGTCCCGCTCCTCGTAAATCTTCAAGGTTTCGATGGCGACGGCGGCGGGAACCGGATGAGCCGAATAGGTGTAGCCGTGGCCGAAACTGCCCAACGCGGCGGAAGCGTCGGCGATGGCCTGATAGATCCGGTCGGTGACCATCACCGCCGAGATCGGCAGATAGGCCGACGACAGCGCCTTGGCGCAGGTCAGAATGTCGGGGGTATAATCCATGGTGGTGCTGCCCCAGGCGTTGCCCGTGCGGAAGAAGCCGCAGATCACCTCGTCGGCCACCGTCAGCACGTCGTATTTGGCGCAGACCGCCTTGATCTTGGGATAATAGGTCTTGGGCGGCACGATGACGCCGCCGGCGCCCATGATCGGTTCGGCGTAGAACGCCGCCACGGTCTCCGGCCCCTCGGCCAGAATCTGCTTTTCCAGATTGTCGGCCAGACGGGTGGCGAAAGCCTCGTCGTCCTCGCCCGGCAAAGCCTCGTGATAGGCATGGGGCGTGTCGGCGTGAAGGATGCGGTCGATGGGCAGATCGAAGCCGCGCTGATTGACCGGCAGCGCCGTCATGCTGGCCGCCGCCACGGTGACGCCGTGATATCCCTTGCGGCGCGAGATGATCTTCTTCTTTTCGGGGCGGCCCAAGGCGTTGTTGAAATACCAGACCATCTTGATGACGGTGTCGTTGGCTTCCGACCCCGAATTGGCGAAGAACACCTTGCTCATGGGCACCGGCGCCATCGCGATCAGACGTTCAGCCAGCTCGATTCCCGGCTCGTGGGCCTTGTGGCTGAATTGGTGGGCGAAGGGCAGCGCATCCATCTGGCGCTTGGCCGCTTCGGCCAGACGATGTTCGGAAAAGCCCAGCGACGCACACCACAGACCGGCCATGGACTCGATGTAGCTCTTGCCCTGTTCGTCAAAGACGCGCACGCCTTCGCCGCGCACCAGAATCAGCGGACCGCGCTTCTCATGGGCGCGCAGGTTGGTATAGGGGTGCAGCGTATAGGCCAAATCTTTATCGCGCAGGGAATTGGAAACCATATCTGGACCTTCCATGGAAAAAGCCGGAATGAACGGCCGGAGATCAGGCGGCGGTACGCCTGCGGGCGAACCAGGGAAGAAGATGATAGCGGAAAATCGCGGTGCCGTTCGAGAGTGTGTTTAATATTTCATACGCCATACCTCCTTGCGACCCGCATAGGGCCGCATAGGCGAACCACAGCGGACTGGACGCCAGCATATAAAGTCGAAGATTGAGAATCCTTGGCGCCGCTTGGGCAAAAGTTGAAAAAGTCATTGCCATAGCTGGAATAAGGTCTTTCCAGTCTTGGTGACTGACGATCGCCACGCCCCAGAGCAGCGGCAAAAATCCCAGCACCAGATGCCGCCGCCAACGGTTGTTCCACAAAGCGGCCAGGCCGCGCAGCAGTGCTAAAAAATTAAACACCGCCCCGACTGGCGTTCCCAGACCGACATAGTGCGCCACCAGCAAAAGACAGCTTACGATTTGCAGGGCGATGACCATGCCTCGGCCAGGCGCCTGATAAGACAGCAGGCTGACGACCGCCGCCGCCCAGCCGATGGCCTGAACCCAGTTGAAAGCATCGAGCAAAGCCATCACGGCCCGCTCCGATCAAAAGGCGTCAATGTCAGGAGGTTATCGCTGGGGACCACGAAACACCGGGTGGATGGGGGGGGAAGGTGCGCCTCGTGGCCTTCCCAGCGACACTCGCAAAGTAGACCAGATCGCCGATAGGGTGAAATGCATTGCCTGCAAGGCAGCCTGCACTTTCAAACATATCTAATCAAATTTTATGTAAATGCATTTTTCTTACCTCTTGTCCGGCCGAAACAGCCGAATCAGGCGTTGCAGCAAAGTCGGCTGAGGATACGGCTTGGCGCTTCCGGCTCTGGGCTTGAAATCGCTTTGCGCCATGGAGCGGCGGACCAAAACGGGAGTCGAGGGTCTGGGATTGGCGTATACATGCAGCATGCGGAAGCGCCCATCCTCCTCGACCCGGTAATAGGCCACCTTGGCCAGGGCCGGATCGATCTTGCAGCGCCGCCGGGCGTCGGCATCGGCCTGATCCTTGGTCTCCACCTCGGGCGCGAAATCCAGGCGCCCCTCTTTCAACTGCTGGCCGGGTTTACAGCTGTAAACCTCGGTGGTGGTCATCGAGCCACTCCGTCGGGCGTATCGCCATATTGGATCACCCGCACTTTTTCCACGGTGACCAGTCCGCTGCCGACCATGGGAGCCAGCTTGGGCAAGAAAGCCTCGATCCTGTCGGCGGCGTCGACGATTTCGATCACCAGCGGCAGATCGTCGGACAGGCGCAGGATCTTGGCCGTGTGAAAACGGCTGGAACGCCCGAAGCCCAAGGGTCCGCGCAGCACCGTCGCTCCGGCCAGACGTTCGTCCCGGGCGGCCGCGACGATGGCCTCGAAAGCGGGGCGGCCGTCGCAACGATCGCTCTCGCCCAGATAAATGCGCAGCAATGCCGCGTCCTGGGGAACTCGCATGATCAGGCTCCCTCCATGGCGTTGATCCACAGGGCCAGACTGTGCCCGATCCATACGCCCAACAGACACAGCGCCACCGACAGCAGAATGTTCATTCCCGCCCCCAACCATTCGCCGCCTTGGGCCAGGGTCAGGGTTTGCAGGCTGAACGAGGAAAAGGTGGTATAGCCGCCGCAAATGCCGACCATGAAAAACTGCCGCCATTCGCCCGGCACATAAACCCGCCCCTCGGTGCCGGTCAGGGTGGCGAACAGCCCGATGACGAAGCAGCCGCTGATATTGATGATCAGCGTTCCCCAGGGAAAACTTTCCCCGAAGCTTCTGGCGATCAGCCCCGACAGCCAGAAGCGGCCGACCCCGCCGACGGCGCTGCCCAATGCCACCAGAAAATAGGCGTACACCTTGCCCCCTGTTCCATTCGCGGAGATCCTGTCCGATTATGACCTGATCGCTCGGACGGTCAATCTCCGCCGGAAGGCGCGCGGATGGTTGTGACGGTTTTTGCATACTCTGAACCTCGGTTCCGTGCTATGAACGCGGCAGGGAAAAATCCACAAAAAGCTCCGGCAAGCGATGCAGGAACGCACGGAATACCGATCGGGTGTGGGAATCGTGCTGATCAACCGCGAAGGCCTCGTCTTCGCGGGGCATCGGCGTGACAACCGTCCGCCGCCGTGGCAAATGCCGCAGGGCGGCTTGAACCCCGGCGAACATCCCCACGCCGCCGCCTTTCGTGAAATGGCCGAGGAACTGGGCACCAGCCGGGCCGTGATCGCCTCGGAACTGGCCGACTGGCACCGTTACGACTACCCCGACGCCAAGGCGACCAAGCGGGCCCAGCATTTCCGGGGACAACAGCACAAATGGCTGCTGCTGCGCTTCACCGGCCAAGACCACGAAATCGACCTGCGCACCCGCCACCCCGAATTCAGCCAATGGCGCTGGCTGCCGCCCCAGGAGGTGATCGCCAGCGTCGCCCCCTTCAAGCGCGACGTCTACCGCCGCGTTCTGGCGGATTTCGCCGAAGACATCGCCCGCATACGACAACGGTCCTAGGAGCTGTTGTCTAGCCTCGCATCTCGGCGTAGGATCGTTGGCAATAAAGAAAGGGGAGGCCAAGTCCTTGGGGGACGAGGGCAGCAATCAGCCGGCACAGCCGTCCTGGCCGCAAAGGGAAGAAGAATCGTCCCTGGCGAATCTGGAGGGCGGAGCTTTGTTCTGGCGCCGCGCCCTGACGGTTTTTCTTTTCTGGTCCCTGGTGATCGTTCTTTCCCTGGCCGTCTCGCTGAACGATCATTCCATCCAGAACCTGCATTTGTCCCAAGTGGCCGAAAGCGCCGCCGCCAGCGGCGACCACGCCCTACAGGACAAGCTGGAAACCTGGCGGCGTGACCTGACCCGCTCCACCACCACGTCCACCGGCCTGCACGGCCTGATCTGGCTGCTGGGCGGCGTCGCCATCGTCGCCGTAACCCGCCGGCTGTTTCTTCAGAACCAGCAGCGTAACATGGCCATCGCCATCCAGCGGGAAAGCGAGATCGAATTCCGCACCACTATGGAAGCCACCACGGTGGGCGTGTTCCGCATCAAGAACATGCGCTTCGACTTCGTCAATTCGGCCATGGCCTCCATGTACGGCTATACGGTCGAGGAATTCCTGAAACTGGCGCCCATGGACACCGTCACCCCTGAGGAACGCGCGCTGGTCGAGGAAAACACCCGCCGCCGCGCCGCCGGGGAACCGGGGCATCCCTATCAGGTGACCTCCCTGCGCAAGGACGGCAGCACCTTTTACGGTCTGGTCTGGAGCAACCGCATCTATTACCGCGGCAGACCTTCCACCGTCGGCAGCATGCTGGACATCACCGAACGCATCCAGACCGAACAGGACATGCGCCGCATGGTGGATGCCCTGGCCGCCTCGAACATGGAGCTGGAACGCTTCGCCTACGTCGCCTCGCACGATCTGCAGGAGCCTTTGCGTTCGATCACCAGCTTCAGCCAGTTGCTGGAACGCCGCGCCGCCGACGTACTGGACGACGAAGCCAAGGAATACCTCCATTACATCATTACCGGCGGCAAGCGCATGTATGCGTTGGTCAACGATCTGCTGGCCTTTTCCCGCGTTTCCCGCAAAGGCACGCCGTTCTCGCGGCTGGAAAGCCGCGATCTGGTGGAACTGGCCTTGCAGAACCTGCGCGAAAGCATCCACGAGGCCGGCGCCGAGATCACCTTGGGCGAGCTTCCGGCGGTGGTCGGCGACGGCATGCAGTTGACCCAGCTGTTTCAGAATCTGATCGGAAACGCCATCAAGTTCCGCCGTCCGGGCAGCAATCCGCGTATCGCCGTGCAGGCCCGCCGCCAGAGCGAGGATTATCTGTTTTCCGTCACCGACGACGGCATCGGCATTCCCGGGGAATATCTGGAACATATTTTCACACTGTTCCGCCGCCTGCATAAAGGCGACAGCTATCCCGGCACCGGCGTCGGACTGGCGATCTGCAAGCGGGTGATCGAACGCCACGACGGACGGATCTGGGTGGAATCGACCCCCGGCCACGGCAGCACCTTCCTGTTCACCCTGCCCGCCCCCGACACCGAGCGCGCCCAGGCATTGACCGCCCGCGAAGACGGCTCGGACGACACCCAGATCACCACGGCATGAGCCTGGATCTCTCCGCCTTGGTGCTTTACCGGGACGGCGATATGCTGATCCTGAACAAGCCCGGCGGCATTGCCGTACACAAGGGCGCCCGCACGGCCGACGATCTGGAAGCCCATTTCGGCGCCCTGCGCTTCGAACAGCCGACGCCGCCCCGGCTGGCTCACCGGCTGGACAAGGATACGTCGGGCTGTCTGGTGCTGGGCCGCCACGACGAGGCGCTGGCCCTGCTGGGCCGGGCCTTCGCCCGTCGTCAGATTGACAAAATCTATTGGGCGGTGGTGCGGGGACAGCCGGCCGAGCCAGCCGGATGCCTATCTCAGCCCATCCGCAAGCTGACTGGACCGGAAGGCGACCGCATGCGGGCGGTGGCCGAGGGACCGCCCGCCGTCACCCATTGGCGACGCCTAGGCGGAAACGCCGATTATTCCTGGCTGGAGCTAACGCCCGAAACCGGCCGCACCCACCAATTGCGCGCCCATTGCGCCATTCTCGGCTGCCCCATTCTCGGGGACCGGCTTTACGGTCCGGCCGGAGATAGGCCGCCCTTGCTTCTGCACGCCCGCAGCGTCGGCCTGCGTCTGCGCCGTGATCCGCTGACGGTGGAGGCGCCGCCGCCGGACTATATGGCCGAATGGCTATCGTCGTTCCAGCCACAGACCGCCAGCGCCGTTTTCATGTGATCCGGCGCTGGCGCCGACACCTGGATGGCCGGACGGTCGGCCCAATAGGGAATGGAGACGGCATGGGACTGCAAGTGCAGCATCGGCCCGGCCTTGCCATAGACCGGATCGCCGACGATGGCCCCGCCCAAGCCGCTGGCGCAATGAACGCGGATCTGATGGGTGCGCCCCGTCTCGGGCTTGCACTCCAGCCAGCAGAGCCCCCCGCCCCGCCCGAGAACCCGCCAGCCGGTCGCCGCCGTCTGCCCCCGAGCATCGGCGACCATCCGCCAGCCGTCCCTAACCGAGCTGATTTTCAGCAACGGCAGATCGACCCGGCCCGAATCCGCTTCCGGGCCGCCCGCGACCACCGCCCAATAGGTCTTGTCCACCGCTCCGGCGCTGAACAGCCGCCCCATGCGGCCGACCGCCTTGTCGTGGCGGGCCAGGATCAGGCAGCCCGCCGTGTCGCGGTCCAGCCGATGCACCAGCCTGGGCGGGTGGGAAAGGTTGAAGCGCAGGCCGTCGAGCATGGCCTCCAGGTGCACCGGCGTCTTCGGGCCGCCATGGACGGCCAGCCCCGCCGGCTTGTTCAGCACGATCAGATTGGAATCGCGGAAAAGAACCAGGGCTTGCAGATCGTCGAAAGTCATGGCCGCAAGTTATGGCACGGTTGACGCATCAAGAGAAAGGCGCTCTGCTCGCATCCAATATATCGGAGGATCCATGCAGGATAAAATGCGGCGGATTTTGACCAGCGTGCGAACCATCGCCGTGGTCGGCGCCTCGGCCAAGCCGGAACGGGCCGGGCATTATGTCATGGCCTTTCTTCAGGCCAAGGGCTATCGGGTGATTCCGGTCAACCCAGGTCTGGCCGGACAGACCCTGCTGGGGGAAACCGTCTATGCCGGCCTGCGCGACATCCCCGTGCCGGTGGACATGGTCGACATCTTCCGCGCCAGCGATCAGGTCGGTCCGGTGGTGGACGACGCCATCGCCATCAAGGCCAAAGTGGTGTGGATGCAGTTGGGTGTCGTCAACGAAGAGGCTGCTGACAAGGCCGAAGCCGCCGGGCTGGAGGTGGTCATGGACCGCTGCCCGAAAAACGAAATGCCCAGGCTGGGATTGTAGGCGCTTAACGCCCGTACAGGCTGACGGCAGGCTTCGGCCCGGCCGCGCCAGCGCCGGTGAAGGGGCTGAGGGCGGCCACCGCCAATAAAATCAGCGCCGCCAGGGCAAATCCGCGAGAAGCCATCGTCATCGTCCAATTTCACACGTTCATTTAGTATATAAATATTATATACCAGAAGCGGCTTAGTCAATTAATTTTGTTGATATATACAGTTCGATCATGTGCTTTATCTGGGAACGGCGCTTGCCGCATGACGAAAAAGGCCTAAAATCCAAGGGTTATTGTTCCCGTGGAGGTCATGATGAACAGGCCCCTAGTCGCCGGCGCCGCGCTTGCCATTACCGTCGCCGCCATCGGCGGATGGCTGTGGCAGCATCCTCAAAGCCCGAGCGGCTCCCTGGCCCTGCAAGGCAACGTCGACGTTCGTCAGGCCGATCTCTCCTTCAAGGTTGCCGGACGCATCGACGCCATGGCTGTTCAAGAGGGCGACAAAGTCGCCGCCGGGCAGATCATCGCCACTTTGGAACGCACCAATTATCAAGCCGCCCTGGATCAGGCCGCGGGGCAGCAGACGTCCGCCGCCGCCGCCCTGACCGAGCTTGAAAACGGCTCCCGCCCGGAAGAAATCGATCAAGCCAAAGCCCAGGTGGCCCAGGCCGAGGCGACGCTGGTCAATGCCCGCCTGACGTTCAAGCGTCAGCAGGAACTGGTGAAAAGCGATTTCACCTCGCACTCCAACTACGATCTGGCCCAAGCTTCCCTGCGTCAGGCCGAGGCTCAACTGGCGTCATCCAAGGCCGCCCTGATCCTGGCGGTCAAAGGACCGCGGCAGGAACGCATCGACGCCGCCAAGGGCCAACTCGATCAAGCCAAGGCGGCTTTAGACCTGGCCCGGCAGAATCTCGCCGACACCACCCTGAGCGCGCCCGAAGACGGCGTGGTGATGTCGCGCGTCAAGGAACCGGGCACTGTCGCCGCAGCCGGCGACATCGTCTACAGCGTCGTCCTGACCCACCCCACCTGGATCAGGGCCTATGTCCCCGAACCCGATCTGGACCGGGTGCATCCCGGCCAAGGCGCGGAAATCGTCACCGACGGCGGACGGCATTACCAGGGGCAGGTAGGCTACGTCTCGCCCCTGGCGGAGTTCACGCCCAAGACCGTGCAGACGCCGGAGCAGCGGGCCGACCTCGTCTATCGTCTGAGAGTGGTGGTCAACGCCGACGACGGCAATCTGCGCCAGGGCATGCCCGTCACCCTGCATCTGGGGCAGTGATCATGGAGCCGCTCATCCGCATCGACGGGGTGAGCAAGCGTTTCGATGGCCGGAAATGTCCGGCCATCGACGGCCTGACCACGACCTTCGGCGCCGGACGCATCAACGGTCTGGTGGGACCGGACGCCGCCGGAAAAACGACGCTGATCCGCCTGATGGCCGGCCTGCTGGCCCCCACTTCCGGTTCGATCCGCATCGCCGGGTTGGACCCGGTGACCCAGGCCGAGCAATTGCGCCGCGTCGTCGCCTACATGCCCCAGCGCTTCGGCCTGTACGAAGATCTGACGGTGCTGGAAAACCTAACGCTGTACGCCGACATCCGCGAAGTGGTCGGGGACGAGCGCAAGCGCCGCTTCGAACAATTGCTGTCCTTCACCGATCTGGCCCGTTTCACCGGACGCCTGGCCGGCAAGCTGTCGGGGGGCATGAAACAGAAATTGGGACTAGCCTGCGCCCTGGTCAGCGTCCCCAAATTGCTGCTGCTGGACGAACCCAGCGTCGGCGTCGACCCCATTTCACGGCGCGAACTGTGGCGCATGGCCGCCGAACTGGTCGATCAGGGCATCGCCGTCGTCTGGAGCACCGCCTATCTGGACGAGGCCGAGCGCTGCGCCTCGGTGCTGCTACTGAACGAGGGACGGGCCCTGCATGACGGCCCGCCACAGGATCTGACCGCCGAGCTTCAGGGTCGCAGCCTGTTGATGACCGGGTTGGCCGGCCGGCGCCGCGCCGTTCTCGACCGCGCCCTGAATCATCCCGCCGTCATCGACGGCATCGTCCAGGGCGACGCTTTGCGGCTGGTGCTGGCCCCGGGCGCGGCCGTTCCGTCTCCCGCCGAACTGGGAGCCCCGGCCGAGGCCCGATTGAGCCAGACACCCCCCCGCTTCGAGGACGCCTTCGTCGCCCGGCTGGGCTCCCGCCGCCACGCCGCGTCTCCTTATGCCGCCCGCGCCGCCTTGGACTCGGGCAGCGAGATCACCGTAAGGGCCGAACGCCTGACCAAACGCTTCGGCGCCTTCACCGCCGCCGCCGACATCGCCTTCGCCATCAAGGGCGGAGAAATCTTCGGCCTGCTCGGTCCCAACGGCGCCGGAAAATCCACCAGCTTCAAGATGCTGTGCGGCCTGTTGAAACCGACATCGGGCAAAGCCTCGGTCGGCGGCCTCGACCTTGCTCGCGCCGCCTCGCAGGCCCGCGGCCGTATCGGCTACATGGCTCAGAAATTTTCGCTCTACGCCGATCTGTCGGTACGCCAGAACCTGAACTTTTTCGCCGGCATCTACGGGCTGGGACGGCGGACGGCGGAAGTGTCGGAGCGCATGGTCGAGGCCTTCGCCCTGGAACCCTATCTGGACCACAATGCCGGCGGCCTGCCGCTGGGCTTCAAGCAGCGCCTGGCTTTGGCCTGCGCCACCCTGCACGACCCGGCGGTTCTGTTCCTGGACGAACCCACATCCGGCGTCGATCCCCTGACCCGGCGGGAATTCTGGAGCCACATAAACGCCATGGTCGGGCGCGGCGTCACCGTGGTGGTCACCACCCATTTCATGGACGAAGCGGAGTATTGCGACCGCATCGCCCTGATCTATCGCGGCCGCATGATCGCCGAAGGCCCGCCCGATTCGTTGAAGGCGACCGCCCGCAGCCTCGCCAATCCGGCCCCCACCCTGGAAGACGCCTTCATCGCCCTGGTGGAACAGGCCGACAAAACGGAGGCCGCCGAATGAGCCTGCGCCCCCTGTTCGCCCTGATCCGCAAGGAAAGTCTGCAAATCCTGCGCGACCCCAGCAGCCTGCTGATCGCCGTGGTGCTGCCGCTGATCCTGTTGTTCCTATTCGGCTACGGCGTCAGCTTCGACCTGAAGGACAGCCCGGTCTGCGTGGTGGTCGAACAGACCAGCCAGCCGGCGGAAAGTCTGGCGGCGTCGTTCCAGGCCTCTCCCTTTTTCAAGACGCAGCGGGAAAGAGCCGTCGCCCCCTGCAAGGACCGACTGGTGTCCGGCGGCATCAACGGCATCGTAGTCATTCCCGCAGACTTCGCCGCCCGGCTGAACGGCGGCGACGCCGCCCCCATACAGATCCTGGTCGACGGCTCCGATCCCAACACCGCCGGACTGATGGAGAACTATCTGTCCGGCACCATCCGGGTCTGGCAGGCCATCAGCGCCGACATGAACGGCGGCGCCGTCCGCGAGCGGATCGGCGTCACCTCGCGGGTCTGGTACAATCCCGCCAAGCAAAGCCGCCTGTTCCTGTTGCCCGGTCTGGTCGCCGTCATCATGACCCTGATCGGCACTATGCTAACGTCGCTGGTGGTCGCCCGCGAATGGGAACGCGGCACCATGGAGGCGATGATGGCCACGCCCCTGTCGGTGCCGCAATTGCTGCTGGGCAAGCTGATTCCCTATTACCTGCTGGGCATGGCCGCCATGGCCGCCACCACGGTCATCGCCATGCTGCTGTTCGGCGTGCCGCTGCGCGGTTCGGTCTGGGCGCTGGCGGGGGTCACGTCGGTGTTCCTGCTGACCACCCTGGGCCAGGGGCTGCTGATCTCGACCCTGGCGAAAAACCAGTTCGTCGCCACCCAAGCCGCCTTGTTCTCGGCCTTCCTGCCCGCCTTCCTGCTGTCGGGGCTGGTCTATGAGATCGCTTCGATGCCGTGGCCGATCCAGTGGTTCACCCGCATCATCCCGGCCCGCTATTACGTCCCCAGCCTGCAAACCCTGTTTCTGGCTGGCGACGAGCCCGGCGTGCTGATCCCCCATACATTGTCGATGCTGGCCATCGCCGCCGTGATGTTCGCCGTCGTCGTCAAGAAAACGCCGCGCAGACTGGACGGCTGACCATGTGGCAACGCATCCTCGCCCTGATCGTCAAAGAGCTGTGGGCCGTCTGGCGCGACAAGAAAAGCCGGATGATCCTGATCGTGCCGCCCATCGTGCAGATGGTTCTGTTCAGCTTCGCCACCACCCTGGAAGTGAAAAACATCGAGATCGCCGTCATCAACCGCGACATGGGCGGCCACGGCATCGAGATGGTGCAGCGTCTGGCCGGATCGAAGGATCTGGTCAAGCGGGTGCGCATGATGAGCGGCGAAGCCCAGGCGGCGAACGCCCTGGCGTCGCAGTCGGTGCTGATGATCCTGCGCATTCCCGCCGATTTCTCGCGCACCCTGGATGCGGGAAAAAGCGCCGAGCTGGACCTGATGCTGGACGGCCGGAAATCCAACGCGGCGCAAATTCTGGAAGGCTATGTCACCACCATCGCCCAGCAATACGCCTTGGATCTGGCGGGCGGGCGAGCCAGCGGCGCGGCCGTCGCGCCCCGCGCCTTCTTCAATCCCAATTTGGAAAGCGCCTGGAACACCGTGCCCGCCCTGACCGCCATCCTGACCATGATCATGGGGCTGGTGGTCACCGGCCTGTCGGTGGCCCGCGAACGGGAACTGGGCACCTTCGAGCAACTTCTGGTGTCGCCTGCCCGCCCCATCGAAATCATCGTCGGCAAGACCGTGCCGGGCATGGTCATCGGCTTGGCCGAAGGCAGCGTCATCGTCGCCTTCGCCCATTTCGTCTTCGCCGTGCCGCTGACGGGATCGGTACCGCTGCTCTATCTGGGCATGGCGGTCTATCTGGCCTCGGTAATCGGCGTCGGCCTGTTCATCTCGTCGCTGGTCGCCACCCAGCAGCAAGCCATGCTGGGAGCCTTCACCTTCGTCGCTCCGGCCATCCTGCTGTCGGGTTTCGCCACCCCCATCGCCAACATGCCGGACTGGCTGCAAACGGTGACGCTGGGCAATCCCGCCCGCTATTTCCTGGTCATCATCAAGGGCGTCTTCCTGAAAGACATGCCGGCGGCGGAGGTGCTTGGACAGATCGGACCCATGGCCCTGATCGCCCTGATCACCCTTTCCGCCGCCTCGTGGCTGTTCCGGCACCGGCTGGAATAAGCGACCTCAGGCCGCTCTCAACTCGCTCAGGAAACCGTCGATGCGGCGGCGCAGATCGCCCACCACATTGGCCATCTGCTCGGCCGAAGACAGCACCTGCGCCCCGGACTCCTTGGTCTGCAGAGCGCTGCCCTGGACGGTGGCGACACTGTCGCTGACCTCGGCGGTTTCGGCGGCGGCATGGGTGACGCTGCGGGCGATTTCGCCGGTGGTCGCCGATTGCTGTTCGACGGCGGCGGCGATGGAGGTGACGATGTCGTCCATCTGGGCGATCACCGAAGCCACGTCGCCAATGCTTTCCACCACCTTGCCGGTGGACTCCTGAATGCAGGTGATCTGATTGTAGATCTGATGAGTGGCGTGAGAGGTCTGGTTCGCCAGATGCTTGACCTCTCCGGCCACCACGGCGAAGCCCTTGCCCATTTCGCCGGCCCTTGCCGCCTCGATGGTGGCGTTCAGCGCCAGCAGATTGGTCTGGGCGGCGATGGCCTCGATCTGATCGACGATGGCCCCGACATTGCCCATTTCCGCAGACAGACTTTGCACCAGCTGCGACACCGAGGTCGCCGCCTCGCGGGCCCGCTGAGTGACTTGGGTGGTGTCGTTGACTTGCCGGTTGATCTCGCCGATGGAACTGGACAATTCCTCTGCGGCGGCGGCGACCGATTGCACGTCGTTCAAAGCGCGGTCCGACGAGCCGCTGGCCGACGTCGCCTTGGACGACGTGTCCTCGGCGATGCCGGTCATGGTGACGGCGCATTCCTCCACCTGGCGGGCCGACCCCAGCAGGGTTTCCAGCGACTGGCTGATCATGCCGTCGAACTCGCTCAGCAGCCCGCTCAGATGCTTGACCTTGGCCTCCTTGGCAGCCTGTTCGGCGGCTTTGGCATCGGACAATTCCCGAGCCTGAGCCAGCCCCTGGCGAAACACCTCGACGTCCTTGGCCATGGAGCCGATCTCGTCGGCGCGCTCGACGAAAGGCACGGCGACCTCGGTCCGGCCGTCGACGATGGCCTGCATGACGGCGCGCAATCCCCCCAGCGGACGGGCAATGGAGGCGGCGATGCGCCAGGCCAGCAGAATGGTCGCCAGCAATACCGCCGCCGTAATGGCGAGATTGCGGTACATGCGGCCGTTCAGCCCGTCGATGCGGACTTCCAGCAGATGGTCCATCTCGGCCCCCATCACCTGCCACAAGGCGCGGGAGGAAAGCTGTACGGCATGCTGCGAGGCCAGCAAAGCTTCAGCCGTCGGCTTGGCCGCCGCCGGATCGGAAATGGCGTCGAGCAAAACCGTGAAGGCCGCCGCCTTGGCCTGGAAATCGGCATAGGCCTTCTCAGAAGCCGGTTTGAAGCTGCCGTCGGGATTGCCGCGAATGCCCGAGGCGATATCGCCGTCCAGACCCGCCAAACCGTTGGCATAGGTGCCCTTGGCGGTCAGAAAGGCCACGGTCATTTCAGGCGTGGCCTCGCCGCCCGCCAGCATGGGCAGGGCATTGGCCAAAGCGCGGCTGACCGCCACCACCTGAGCCGGCATCTTCAAGGTAACGAAATCCTGGGCGTAATAGCTGTCCAGATCCGGATCCAGGGTCAGGTTCGAACCGTCCTCCACCTTGGCGATGTGATCGGTGACGGCGTCCAGGGCCGGATCGAAAGCGTCGAGCCCGCCGCCCGCCGGCAGAACCGATGCCGCCTTGACCGCTTCCGCCGCCTTTCCGGCGGAATCCGCGGCGTTCATGTCGCCACCCTTCAGGGCATCCATGGCCAAAACCGCTTTTTGCGCCGCCACCATCTCGGCCGGCTTGGCGAATCCCTGGGACAGGTCGATCAGCGTGTTCAATTCGGCGCGCAGCAAATTGAAATATTCGCTGCCTTCGGCCTCCTTGGCGGCGAACACCACGTCCTTCTGCGTCTGGGCAATGAACAGGTAGGCCAGGAACGCGATCGGCACCAGGAACATAGTGCAGAGCAGTGTCAGTTTGTGCGGTATCCTAAGCTTGTCGAGCATCTTCCCATCCCCACGGGGCCTTTTCTTGGGGAAGGCCGGAAAGAACCGGAAAAGCCCCGAACTTTCCTAAGAAAAGACGATGATGCCCCCATCGCTGTTTATAAGAATGCCCTCATAATAGCCATCTTGTCAACAAAGCTTATATTTTAGGCTTAATGCCGTTGACTGATGGAATCCACGACTTTCGCCCTATTCTGCCGAAGGTTGGCCAGATAGGCCGACAGCATCGCAGGCAGTTCGTCCCCCAGCAGAAGCGCCAGCGACAAAGGCGGCGGCACGGCGGGAGCCCGCTCCAGAAAGGCCACGGCCTCGGCACTGGCATCACGCCAGCTTTCCACCTTGAATCCCAAATCCTCCAGCAAACTCCGCAGAGCTTCGGGAGACATCAGCACGCTGTGTTCGCGGCGCCGCGCCCACGGCACCGGCAGCAGCAGTTCGCCGTCTCCGGCGCAAACGTCATGAAACGCCAACCGCCCGCCCGGCTTCAGCAAGCGGGCCATTTCGCCGTAAAGCCTGGGCTTGTCGGCGATGTTCATGGTGGCGTGCTGCGTCCAGATCAGATCGAACGAAGCGTCCTCGAACGGCATGTCCAAAGCATCGGCACAGACATAATCGACGTTCAGACCGGCCCGCTCGGCCAGCAGGCGCGACAACACGACATAGTCGGCGGACAGATCCAATCCGGTGACGACGCAGCCCTGGGCGGCGAGAAAGCGCGACGGCCCGCCGACGCCGCAGCCGACGTCGAGCACCCGCATCCCCGGTTCGATTCCCGCCAAGGCGGCCAGATGCTCGGTCGCTTTCAACCCGCCCACATGAAATTGGTCCAGAGGCGCCAAGTCCCGCGCCGACAGCCGCCCGTCCGGCAGCAAGGCCGTGACGCGGGCGATCAGATCGGGAGCGTCGTAGTGACTCATACGCCGTCCCAGCCGCAAGCGGCCAGCGCGTCCGCCATATGTTGGGGCGCCGGCGCAGTCACGGTGATGGGTGATTTTTTCGGATAGAGCGGCAAGGTCAGTTGGCGGGCATGCAGATGCAGCCGGTCGGATACCAGCGTCGCCGTTCCCTTGCCGTAAATGGCATCGCCGACGATAGGCAGCCCCATGGAGGCCAGATGCACGCGGATCTGATGGGTCCGTCCGGTCAGCGGCCTGCATTCCAGCCACGACAGCCGCTCGGTCCGCCCCAGCAGCCGCCATTCGGTCTGGGACGGTTGCCCCTTGGGATCGATCTTCATGCGCCAGCCGTGTTTGGCATCGACCTTGGTCAACGGCTTGTCGATCAGTCCCGTTTCGGTCGGGGGCGCCCCGACCACGACGGCCCAATAGACCTTCCGCGCCTCGCGCCCGGCGAACAGTTCACCCAGCCGTTTCAGCCCATGGCGGTTCCGCCCCAAGGCCAAACAGCCCGAAGTGTCGCGATCCAGGCGGTGCGCCAGTTCGGGCGGACGCGGCAGCCCGAAGCGCAAGGCGTCCAGATACAGCCCCAGATGCTCGTCGCCCTTGCCCGCCGCATGCACGGCCAGTCCCGACGGCTTGTCGACCACCAGCATCAGGGCGTCGCGATAAAGAATGCGGGCAATCAGGTCTTCTGGGCTCATATGCCATCCGTAACGAAGCGGGCGGCACGAAGGCCGCCCGGCAAAAGACGCAGCGCCGAAAAACCGGCCTATTTTCCCTGGTCGAACTCGGCGTGATAGTCGATCAGGCGCTGAACTTCGTTCTTCGACCCCATGATCACCGGCACCCGCTGGTGCAGGCCGGTGGGGGTCAGTTCCATGATGCGCTGGCGGCCGGTGGTGGACAAGCCGCCGGCCTGCTCCACCAGGAACGACATGGGATTGGCTTCGTACATCAAGCGCAGCTTGCCGCCCTTGGGCGCATTTTCGGCATCCATGGGATACATGAAGACGCCGCCGCGGCACAGAATGCGATGCACGTCGGCCACCATCGAGGCGACCCAGCGCATGTTGTGATCCTTGCCCCGCGGGCCTTCCTTGCCGGCCATGCATTCATCGACGTAACGCTTCACCGGCTGTTCCCAGAAACGGGAGCGCGAGCAGTTGATGGCGAATTCGTGGCTGTCTTCCTTGATCTTCATGTTCGGATGGGTCAGCACGAACATACCGATGTTCTGATCCAGGGTGAAGCCGTTGACGCCGTTGCCGGTGGTCAGCACCAGCATGGTCGAAGAACCGTAGACGGCGTAACCGGCTGCAACCTGTTTGACGCCCGGCTGCAGAAAAACGTCGGGCCCCTTGCACTCGACGCCATCGGGCAGGCGCAGAATCGAGAAAATGCTGCCCACCGAAATGTTGACATCGATGTTGGACGAACCGTCCAGCGGATCGAACAGCAGAAGATAGCGGCCTTCGGCGTTGCCGTGGACGATATGCACGTCCTCCAGTTCCTCGGAGGCCATGGCGGCGTAATGCCCGCCCAGCGAATTCATATGCAGGAAAATGTCGTTGGCCAGAACGTCGAGTTTCTTCTGCTCTTCGCCCTGCACGTTCTCGGACCCGGCGACGCCCAGATTGCCCGCCAGCGCGCCGCGGTTGACTTCGTGGGAAATCATCTTGCAGGCGGTCAGAATATCGGTCAGCAGGGCGGTGAACGCCCCAGAAGTGCCCAAACGGCGCTGTTGCTGAATCAGATAATGCGACAGAGTAATCCGCTTATAGGGCATCGTTTCCTCGTGGTGTCGGGCCGTTGACCGGCGTTGTGGGCGAACTGTTATCCCACCCAGGCTCGCGTTGCAACCGAACTGGTGTAAACAAAATCTAATTTTTGAGCTTCATCCTGATCATGGCGTCGCAGGACGCCAGCCACGCCATCTGGTCGAAGCGCTCCTTCTGTTCGCGGGCTTTGACGGCTTCCTGATCCTCGGCGGTCGAAGCCTGTTTGTCCGACAGCCGGGTCATGCGCTCCTCGACCGGATTGCGGTCCTGATTGTCGCGGGCGCGCTGGTCGGCGGCGGGAGCCCGCTGCAACCACTCCAACGCCTCGTCGGCGGCAGCCAGTTGCACCCGCCAGAACCCATCGCCATAGATGCTTTCGGAAAGCTGGGCCCGCAGCCCAACCACGTTGCAGGACCGGTCAAACGCGATGTGATCGTCCGGCTTGGTGGTCCAATAGACAAGGAAGACGCCCAGGGCCAGAAGCAAAAGGTTCAAGCGTTGCGCATTCGCCATGACGAGCTCTCCCCCGAATGGGCCCCCTCAGCAACCGAACGTATTATAAACCTCTGCGGGCTCCGTGGAAACCCGCCCCCTGGACCGTTCCTCAGAATCCTGCCGAGGAAAAGCCTTAATCGGCCATATTCCGCCTTGGCGACGCCACAAGGCCGGTCCACTCTATGGTCCAGGCGTCGGAGCGGCCCGATCGGCGGGCCGGCATGGGACGCCGCATGTCAGGCCGACCCCACCATGAAACGCCGCATCACCATTTCCCTCTTGGCCCTGTCCATCGCCGCCGCCTGGCCTTTCGCCGCCGCGCAGGCCGCCGACGGCGGACAGATCACCGCCATTTCCGGCCAAGGCCTGCTCCATCACGACGGCGCTCCCACATGGTCGTCGGCCTGGCCCGGGGAAGCGCTGATGCCCGGCGACGCCCTGCTGGCCCAGCCGGGATCGCATCTGCGCCTGAACGTTGGCGACGCCGACATTACCCTGCGGCCCAATGCCGAAATGGATTGGGCCGGCCAAAACGGCCCCCTGCCGGTGCTGCGCCTGGATCAGGGCGTCGCCGACATCGTGCTGCCGCCCGACGCTTGGAATTACGGCCTGATGATTTTGACGCCATGGGGCAACGCCCGGCTGCAGCAGCCCGGCGCCTATCGTCTGAGCCAACTGGAATCCGGGGAATTGCGGCTGGTGGTATGGCAGGGACGCGCCGACGTTCCCGCGTTCGGGATTTCCGTCTGGCCGGGCCAGCAGGCGATGATGTCGAATCGCGGCGCCAGCGTGGTGTCCGCCCCGATCAACGACGAGGACTACAGCCGCAACGGCTATGGCTATGCCCCGCCGGCGGTCTATGCCCCGGCGCCCGTCATCGTGCCGGGCTATGGCGGCATCATCGTCGACGAGCATCGGCGCATGAATGAAGACCATGACCGCCGCCGGCCCGACGAGCAGCCGCGGCCCAATCCTAATCCCAACCCCAGGCCCGTGCCTGTGCCCGCGCCCCAGCCCCAGCCCCAGCCTCCGCAGCAGCCCCATCCGCAACCGCCCCAGCAGCAGCAACCGCAGCAGTTCGACCACGGCCATTTCGGCCCGAAGACCGGCCCGACTCCGCCACCCTCGCCGACGCCGGCGCCGGCTCAACACCAACAGCAGCCACAGCCGCAACAGAAGCCCGAGGACCACGGGCATGACCACAGGCCGAACCCCAACGATCCCAACGGACACTAAGCGGTCTTGACGCTTTGAAAGCATTTCGATCGACCGGAAAGCGGGCGCGCGGCCAGCATTCCGGTCGATCCTGCGGCTTGCTCAGCCCTGCGGGCTCAGACGCCGTTGGCCTTGAACCAGGCCAGCATGCCGGCCCAGGCGTCCTTGGCGGCTTCGGCGTTGTAGCTGGGACGGTAATCAGCGTTGAAGCCGTGCTCGACGCCCGGATAGACCTTGGCCTGAGAGGCGGTGCCCTTGATGGCGGCCCTCAGTTTTTCCACGTCGGTCTGCGGGATGAAGCTGTCCTTTTCGCCGAAATAGGCCAGCACCGGCACCTTCACCTTGGGCAATTGGGCGAAGACGCTGGTGGCCTTCTTGTCCCACATGGGCTCGGCCAGCAGGCCGTACCAGGCCACCGCCGCCCTCACCTTGGGATTGTGGGCGGCATAGAGCCAGGTGGCGCGGCCGCCCCAGCAGAAGCCGGTGACGCCCAGCCGGGAAAGATCGGCCTTGCCCAACGAGCGGGCGAAATCCACCACCGAATCCAGGTCGCTCATCACTTGGTCGTCGGGAACCTTCGATACCACGTTCTGGATGATGTCCTTGATCTCGGAATATTTCGAGACGTCGCCTTGCCGGGCGTAGAGCTCCGCCGCAATGGCGTAATACCCCTGTTTGGCCAGACGCCGCACCACGTCGCGGATATGTTCGTGGACGCCGAAGATTTCCTGGATCACCACCACGATGGGAAAATTGCCGCCGCTGGCCGGATAGGCGTGATAACCGGGCATCATGCCGCCGGCCACGGGAATGCGGATCTCGTCCGCCACCAGCCCTTCGCTGTCGGTATGAATGGCCTGGGCCATCACCGGACGGGCGGCCGCGGCGAAGCCCGCCGCCAGACTGGCGGTCAGAAATCCGCGACGTCCTAGAGCCATGGGCTCGGAGGACATAGTGGGAAAAGCCGGACGGGAATCGAAAGAACTGCGCGACATCGGATCGGCTCCGCTGCTATGGGGTTTGAACAGAGTGTGTCCACCCCGCCCAAGAAGCAAGCTGGACATCCGTACAAGTGAAGACAGATAAGTAGGCGCTGCCCGTGGCCTTACAACATGTGACCTTGCAACGGCCCGTTACACGACTCCTCTTCGCATGGAGCCGGTCTTTGCGTTAAAATAGGGGCACCGAAGGAGGTCGACACCATGTTCCGCAAATCCATCGCCCTTATCGCGCTGGTCCTGGCAGCCGCCGCCTATGTGGCTCCGGCCCACGCCGACTATGTGACGTTCGGCTACGGCTGGGGCGGCGGGCCGGGCTGGCATCACCGTCCTTATCCCGGTCCCTATTGGGGGCCACCGCCGGTCTATTACGTGGCTCCGCCGCCCGTGGTCTATTACGAACCCGCGCCGCCGCCCGTGGTGGTCTATCAGGCTCCGGCCCCGGCCGCGGCCATTCCCGCCAATCAGGCGTCGCAGACCTTTACCGACCAGCAGGGCCGCACCTGCCGCGAATACCAGACCACGATCATGATCAACGGTCTGCCCAAAGCGTCGTACGGCACCGCCTGCCTGATGGCCGACGGCCAGTGGCGCATCGTCAATTAGCTGCGCTCAACCCTCGCACCCGACGGCCGTCTGCTGTATAGAGACTGGCCGCACGGGGCGTTGGGAGAAAGAATGACTGTCCGCATCGACATGGGTTTGACGGCATCGGGAACCACGGCGACGATGGATCTCGAGGAACTGCTGGCCACCCGCCTGCTGGTGCAGGGCAATTCCGGTTCGGGCAAATCGCACCTGCTGCGCCGTTTGGTCGAGCAGAGCGCGCCTGTCGTGCAGCAGGCCATCATCGACCCCGAAGGCGATTTCGTCACCCTGGCCGACCTGTTCGGCCATGTGGTGGTGGAAGCCTCGTCCCACACCGAAGCGGCCTTGCAGCAAATCGGCGCCCGCGTGCGCCAACACCGGATCTCCGTGGTGCTGAACCTGGAAAATCTGGACGCCGAAATGCAGATGCGGCACGCCGCCGCCTTTCTGGGCGGCATGTTCGACGTGGACCGCGACTTCTGGTTCCCGGTTCTGGTGGTGGTCGACGAAGCCCAGATGTTCGCTCCGGCGGCTGCCGGCGAAGTTTCCGACGAGGCCCGCAAGGCGTCGCTGGGCGCCATGACCAACCTGATGTGCCGCGGCCGCAAGCGCGGTCTGGCCGGCGTCATCGCCACCCAGCGTCTGGCCAAGCTGGCCAAGAACGTCGCCGCCGAAGCCTCGAACTTCCTGATGGGCCGCACCTTCCTCGACATCGACATGGCCCGCGCCGCCGACCTGTTGGGCATGGAACGCAAGCAGGCCGAAATGTTCCGTGACCTGGAGCGCGGCCGCTTCATCGCCCTCGGCCCGGCCATGTGCCGCCGTCCGCTGCCCATCCGCATCGGCGACGTCCAGACCTCGGCCCGCGCCGTCGCGCCCAAGCTGATGCCCCTGCCGGAAATGGGCGAAAACGCCCGCGACCTGATCATGAAACCCGGCGAGAACGAAGTGCCGCGCTATAACGCCCGACGCCCGACACCCGCCTCTACCGCCGAAATTCTGGCCCAACTGGCGGCCCGCCCCAAGCCCGCCGCCCCGCCGCCGCCCAGCGACCTGCCGGCCATGGATGAAAGCGGCGCCATCGACATGACCGCCGCTGCGCCCGCCACCCCGGCTCCGCGCCCCGCCGCCCCCCGTCCGGTCACGCCCGCGGAAAAAGGCAGCTATGACGCCGTGCTGCAGGAAATCATGTCCGACCCGGAAGCGGTTTACCGCTCCGTCTCGGTTCTCTACCAGGATTTCGTGGTCCGCTGCCGCAGCCACGGCCTGAACGGCCGCATGCTCGATCTCGGCACCTTCCGCCGCAAGCTGGCCCTGGCCCGCGCCGGGGCCGCCGCCCGCCCCGAAAGCGGCGACGCCGCCGCCGACGGCGAATGGGAAAAAGCCGTGGCCATCGTCGGCGAATTGCCTGAAGACGCCCACGGCGTCTTCCTGCTGCTGGCCCGCGCCGCCCTGGAACAGGCGCCCTGCCCCTCGGACGCCCGCATCGCGCGGGCCATGGGCAGCCGCTCGGCCCGGCGCGCCCGCAGCCAGCTCGGCTATATCGAACAGCGCGGCCTGATCGCCTGCGCCGAAATGATGGACGGCAGCCGCGTCATCGCCATTCCGCCGCTGGAATGGGAAACCGCTCCCGGCGACCCCAACGCTCCCGACGACGAGGAATACGGCGAAGCGGTCTAGCCCCGCCCGAGCCTGCTTGCGGGACGCCGAATCGCACCCGGCAATCACACACGGATGACGTGAGGACGTTGATGAACACCTGGCTGTCCCGCCTCAAACCAGACGCCTACAGCATGGCCATCGTCGGCTGCGTCGTCCTGGCCTCGGTCCTGCCCGCCGGCGGAGCCTTCGCCGAGGATTTCCACTCCGCCACCAACGTCGCCATCGCCTTGCTGTTCTTCCTGCACGGCGCCCGCCTGTCGCGCGAAGCCATCTTTGCCGGCATGACCCACTGGCGGCTGCATCTGGTGGTGTTCGCCTCCACCTTCGTGATGTTCCCGGTCTTCGGTCTGGGCCTGCAAGCTCTGTCGCCGCTTTTGTCCGGCCTGGGCGTCAGCCCGGCCTTGGCCGCCGGCGTGCTGTTCCTGTGCTGCTTGCCGTCCACCGTGCAATCGTCCATCGCCTTCACCTCCATCGCCGGAGGCAATATTCCGGCGGCGGTGTGCAGCGCCTCGGCCTCCAATCTGATCGGCGTCTTTCTGACCCCGCTGCTGGTCGGCCTGCTGATGGGCGCCGGCAACGGCGCCGGAGTGGATGTGAATTCCATCGAAGCCATCGTCACCCAGCTTTTGCTGCCGTTCGCCGTCGGCCAGCTTTTGCGCCCCCTGATCGGCGCCTGGGCCGGACGCCACAAAAAGCTTCTGTCCTACGTCGATCGCGGTTCGATCCTGATGGTGGTCTACGGCGCGTTCTCGGAAGCCGTCCAAGGCGGACTGTGGCAGCAGATGCCCGCCGCCACCCTGGCCGTCATGATCGCCGCCAACTTGATCCTGCTGGCCTTCGCCATGATCGGCACCAATCTTGCCGCCAAGAAACTGGGCTTCAACCGCGAGGACCGCATCACCATCGTCTTCTGCGGCTCGAAGAAAAGCCTGGCCAGCGGCGTCCCCATCGCCAACGTCCTGTTTTCCGGCCCCATGATCGGCATGGTCGTCCTGCCCGTCATGCTGTTCCACCAGTTCCAACTGATGGCCTGCGCCGTGCTGGCGAAATATTGGGCGGAGCACAAGGAAGCCCAACCCTAGAGCCGGTTCCGCCCGCCCCGCGACACCCCCATTGAAACAGGTGTATAATCCTTCCCGACAAAATCGGGAGGCATCCCATGGGAAACACCGCCAAGATCGTCATGCTGGGAGCCGGCAGCGCGGCTTTTGGTCTGAGCCTTTATCGCGATCTGTTCACCACCGACGAATTGGACGACTGCACCGTCACCTTGGTGGACGTCAACCGGCAAAACCTGGATCGCATGTACGATCTGGCCCTGGCTTGGGGCGGCAAGGTCGGCACCAAGGTTAAATTCGAGAAAACCACCGACCGCCGGGCGGCGTTCGACGGTGCCCGGTTCGTCATCAATTCCGTCGCCATCGACCGCAACCGGCTGTGGCGGCAGGATTTCGAGGTGCCGAAAAAATACGGCATCCGCCATACGCTGGGCGAGAACGGCGGGCCGGGCGGGTTGTTCTTCACCCTGCGCACCCTGCCGCTGATCTTCGATTTCGCCCGCGACATCGAAGAGATCTGTCCCGACGCCCAGTTCATCAACCTGTCGAACCCGGAAAGCCGCATCGTTCTGGGCCTGGGCAAATACACCAAGGTCAAAACCCTGGGTCTGTGCCACGGCATCTTCCTGGCCCGCTGGTTCATCTGCCAGATTTTGGAACGGCCGGAGAAGGAGGTCGAGGTCTGGGGCGCCGGACTGAACCATTTCCAGTGGCTGACCGCCGTGCGTGATAAAGCCACGGGCCGCGATCTGTACCCCGAACTGCGCGAGAGGGAAAAGACCCACGACCCCGCCTTCACGCCGCTGTCCCGCAAGCTGTTCCGCGCCTTCGGCCTGTGGCCCAGTTGCAGCGACGACCATACCGGCGAATATCTGGCCTACGGCTGGGAGGGCGGCGAGCACGGCTTCAATTTCGACGAGGACGAACGCGGACGCGGCATCCTGAACGGCATCTTCGACGGCATCATCGACGGCACCAAGCCGGTGCCCGACGACTGGCTGACGCCCAGCTGGGGCGAACGTGCCGTGCAGACCATGGCCGGCATCCTGCACAACCAGCACCGCTGGATCGAGTCCGGCGTCATCTACAACCAGGGCGCCATTCCTAACCTGCCGCCCGATCTGGCGGTCGAGGTTCCCGTCGTCGCCGACGCCGCCGGGGTGCATCACGTCAACCAGGGGCCGCTGCCCGACGGCTGCGCCAAGCTGCTGCACATGCAGGCGTCGGTGCAGCAACTGGCCGTGGAAGCCGCCGTCCACGCCTCGAAAGAGCTGGCCTTGCAGGCCTTGCTGTGCGACCCGGTGATCAACTCGACCGACGCCGCCCAGAAGCTGCTGGACGAATTGTGGGAGATCAACAAGCCCTATATCCGGAAATGCATCTGAGCCGCCCCGCCCGGATATTCTGGGTATGTTGTCCGCCCAGATTGATCGCATGACATTTCGCAATTGATTGCATACAATTCTGTTGCCAGCCGATCATGGCGGGTCTATTAGGTCCGGCAGTGTCAGAAGCATTGCCGGTGCACGCATCTTTCCTGCGCCGGTCTGGAGGTTTGACCCCATGTCCGTTGAGCAGAACAAGCCTGAAAAACATGTCGAATATCTGTATGTCGACACGCCGACCATTCACCCCCGCGCCATCAAGGGAACGCACCGCTCCCTGAAAACCTGGCTGGGGATCATCCTGGTGGGGCTGACGGTTCTGCTGCCTTGGATCCGCTGGGACCGCGGTCCGGACATGCCCACCCAGGCCATCATGTTCAGCTTCGCCGACATGCGCGCCTATATCTTCGACACCGTGATCTGGGCCCAGCAGTTCTATCTGCTGACCGGCATTCTGATCCTGGCCTGTCTGGTACTGTTTCTGGCTACCGCTCTTTACGGCCGCATCTGGTGCGGCTTCACCTGTCCGCAGACGGTGTGGACCGACCTGTTCGTGCGGATCGAACGCCTGACCGAAGGCGACCGCAACGCCCGCATGAAGCTGGAAAGGGAAGGCTGGACCGCCAACAAGATCAGCCGCAAGGTCGTCAAGCATACGCTGTGGCTGCTGGTGTCGGCCGTCACCGGCCTGATCTTTCTCGGCTTCTTCACCGACATCGTCCAGGCCGCCGTCGACCTGCCGACCGGCAACGCCTCGGCCACCTTGTACGGCTTCTTCGCCCTGTTCGTCGGCTCGACCTACGTCATGGCCGGCTGGGTGCGCGAACAGATGTGCATCTATATGTGCCCCTGGCCCCGTATTCAGGGCGGCATGCTGGACGAATTCACCCTGAACGTCACCTATGACGAAGCCCGCGGCGAAAAGCGCGGCTTCGCCAAGAAGGGCGAAGGCTTCGAGCAGCGCGGCCACTGCGTCGACTGCAAGATGTGCGTCCAGGTCTGCCCGACCGGCATCGACATCCGCGACGGCGCCCAGATGGCCTGCATCAACTGCGCCCTGTGCATCGACGCCTGTGACGGCGTGATGGCCCGCTTCAACCTGCCGCCGAACCTGATCGGCTGGCGGACCTTGAACAGCGCCCAGAAGCCCAAGCTGTTCCGTCCCCGCACGCTGATCTATCTGGGCCTGATCGCCGTGGTCGGCTTGGGCATCTTGCTGGCGACGTCGCTGCGCCGCGAAGTCGACCTGAGCGTTCTGGCCGACCGTTCGCCCAGCTCGGTGCGCTTGTCGGACGGCTCGGTGCGCGACGGCTACACCGTCAAGCTGGTCAACCGCCGCCACGAAAGCATCAACGGCGTGCTGGCTGTCACCGGCATTTCCGGCATTCACCTGTCCCAGCTCAGCGGCGAACAGGACGTTCCGGCCTTGCACGTCACCGCCGACCCCGACACCGTGACCACCATCCGCGTGTTCGTGCGCCAGGACGCCAACGCGCCGAAGGCCGATCATGCCGGCATCCAGTTCACCTTCGGCAACAATCTGGCCTCGGCCAAGAGCGTGTTCCAGGTGGACCAGAGCCAGTAACGACCAGACGCTGGGGAGCAGGCCCATGGGCCACAAGGCCGACGATTGGTGGGTTCCCGAGATCGGGCAGAGCGGCAAGCCGCTCTATCTCGAAATCGCCGACGCCATCGCCGAAGACCGCCGCAGCGGTCGCCTGAAAGGCTTGGAACGCCTGCCTCCCCAACGCTGGCTGGCCCAAAGGCTGGGGCTGAACTTCAGCACCATCTCGCGGGCTTATGTCGAGGCCCAGCGCCGCGGCCTGATCGATTCCCATGTGGGCCAGGGCAGCTTCGTCCGCCCGCCCGGCCCCGACGCCTCGGCGGGATTGCCGCCGCCGGGCGATCTCAGCATGAACCTGCCGCCCGAGCCGTCCGACCCCGCCCTGCTGGACCGCATGCGGCAAAGCTTTGTGCAACTGGGCTGGAACGCCGACCCGCGCGCCCTGATCCGCTATGGCGATTTCGCCGGACGCATCGACGACCGCAAGGCCGCCGCCCAATGGCTGCGCCCCCGCCTGCACCAGATCGAACCCGCCGATATTCTGATCACCGCCGGCGCCCAGGGAGCCCTGCTGGCCATCCTGACCGTGCTGGCCCAGCCCGGCGAAGCCGTCTGCTGCGACGAACTGACCTATCCGGGCCTGCGCGCCCTGGCCTCACACCTGGGCTTGCGCCTGATCGGTCTGCCGTCGGACGAGGAAGGACCGGACCCGTCGTCGTTGGCCTATGCCTGCCGCGACATCGGCCCCAAGGCCATCTATCTGAACCCCACCCTGCACAACCCGACCACCCGCACCATTTCGGCGCGCCGCCGCCTGCAACTGGCGGAAATCGCCCGCAGCCATCACGTTCCCATCGTCGAGGACGACGCCTATGGCGCTCTGCCCGACGACGCTCCGCCGCCGTTCGCCGCCCTGGCCCCCGACATCACCTTCCATATTTCCGGATTGGCCAAGTGCCTGGGCGGCGGGTTGCGGCTGGCCTATGTCACCGCCCCCAGCGGCAACTGGCTGTCCCGCCTGACCGCGTCGGCCCGCGCCACCACCCTGACCGCATCGGCCATTCCGGCGGCGCTGGTATCGCAATGGATCGTGGAAGGCCTAGCCGCCGAGATCGTATCCGCCGTGCGGGCCGAGAGCGAGGCGCGCCAGACGCTGGCCGCGGGGATTCTTCCCAAAGGCGGCTATTGGGCCCATCCCCAGGGCTTCCATCTGTGGCTGCCCCTGCCCCGGCCCTGGAGCCGCGGCGAGTTCCTGACCAGCCTGCGCAGCAAGGGAATCGGCGTCATGGGCAGCGACGCCTTCAACGCCTCGGCCGCCAACATCCCGGAAGCGGTGCGGCTGTGCCTGGGCGGTTCCATCAGCCGCGATACGCTGGGAGCCACCCTGATGTCCATCGCCACGACCTTGAGCCAGCCGCCCGGCATGATGCCGGCGGTAATCTGATCACCCCGGCGCAATCGGCTGGCTAAACCGTCACCACCACCGAATTCTCGGGGTGCCAAACCAGATAAATCTCGTCGTCCCAGGTCAGGCGCTGTTCGCCGGTATGGCGCAGATTGGCCATCGACACCTGAAGCTTGCGGCCCGAAGCCAGCTCGACGTGATAGACCGAGATATCGCCCAGATAGGCGATGTCGCTGACCTTGCCGAACACCCAGTTCAAGCCTTCAGCCGGCTTCATGCTGCTGACGGTCATCTTTTCCGGGCGCACCACCACCGTCACCGGCTGTCCCATGGGCAGCTTGCCGACATGCGCCACCACCAGTTCTCGGTCCAGTTCCGGACAATGCACGACCAGTTGGCTGGGATCCTCGCCGGTCACGACGCCGTCGAACATATTGGCGATGCCGATGAAGTCGGCGACGAAGGCGGTCGATGGAAACTCGTAAATCTCGACCGGCGTGCCTAACTGCTCCATCTGGCCGGAATTCATCACGGCGATGCGGCAGGACATGGTCATGGCCTCTTCCTGATCGTGCGTCACCATCACGAAGGTGATGCCGACACGGTCCTGAATGTTGACCAGTTCCAATTGGGTGCGTTCGCGCAGCTTCTTGTCCAGGGCCGCCAGGGGTTCGTCCAGCAGCAGAACCTTGGGCTCCTTGGCGATGCAGCGGGCCAGGGCGACGCGCTGTTTCTGGCCGCCCGAAAGCTGATGCGGCTTGCGGTCGATGAATTTGCCCATCTGCACCAGATCGAGCACGTCCTTGACGCGCTCGGCGATGCGGGCCTTGGCCCAGCCGTCCTGCTTCAAGCCGAAGGCGATGTTCTGCGCCACCGTCATGTGCGGAAACAGGGCGTAGGACTGGAACATCATATTCACCGGCCGCTCGTAGGGCGGAACCTGGGTGACGTCGACGCCGTCGATAAGGATTCGCCCCTCGGTCGGTTTCTCGAAACCGGCCAGCATGCGCAGCAGCGTGGTCTTGCCGCAGCCCGAAGCCCCCAGCAAAGAGAAGAATTCCCCCTGATAGATCGACAGATCGACCTTGCTGACCGCCGTGAAGTCGCCGAAGCTTTTGGAAACGTTGTCGAACTGGATCAGCGGCTTGGCCTTGGGATCGTTCCAGGGGGCGAAGCTGTTCTGCGGCTTGACGGCCAGCGCCATGATTCATCCTCTCATCGCGGACACGGAGGAAATTGTTCAGGAGCCCGGCCCGGCTGTCAATCGCCGGACCGGTCCTGTCATCAAACCGCCATCAGATTTCGATCTGGTTGCCCAGTTCCACCACCCGGTTGATGGGCAGCGAGAAATATTCCATGGCCGAAGCGGCGCTGCGCGACATCCAGGCGAACAGCTTTTCGCGCAACGGCCCCATTCCCGGCTTGGGCGAGGGAATAATGGTTTCGCGGCTGAGGAAATAGGAAATCTTCATCGGCTCGTAGAAAAAGCCCAACTGCTGCTCGGTGGCGTTGGCCAGGGTGCGCGGCACGTTGGTATGGTCCATGAAGCCGTAACGTAGGCAGACGCGGTGGATGCCGTCGCCCATGTGCAGACTGTCGATGCAGTCCTCTTCCGGCACATGGGGAATATCCTGCACCTCGATGGTCAGCAGAACCGTATGCTCGTGCAGCACCTGATTGTGCTTCAGATTGTGCAGCAGCGCCGGAGGAATGGCGTCGCGCACGCTGGTCAGGAACACCGCTGTGCCCTTGGGCCGCGAGATATTGGGGCTGGACAGGACCGAACGCAGGAATTCGTCCACCGGGATCGAACTGTCGACGCGGCAATCCGACACCAATTCGCGGCCGCGCTTCCAGGTCATCAGCAGCGAGAAGACGATGATGCCCATGGCCAGCGGGAACCAGCCGCCGCTGACGATCTTGGTGGCGTTGGCCAGGAAGAACGACAGATCGACCACCAGGAACAGGCCCAGCATGCCGTAAGCCCAGCGGCTTTTCCATTTCCAGATGAAGGCCGCCACCATGCCCACCATAATGGTGGTGATGCCCATGGTGCCGGTCACGGCGATGCCGTAGGCCGCCGCCAGATTGGACGACGACTTGAAGCCGATCACCAGGGCGAAGACGAACACCGCCAGCATGGAGTTCAGGAAGGGAATGAAAATCTGCCCCTTTTCCTGGGCGGAGGTGTGCAGCACCCGCATGCGCGGCAGATAGCCCAGCTGCATGGCCTGGGCCGTCACCGAGAAAGCGCCCGAGATCACCGCCTGGCTGGCGATCACCGTCGCCACCGCCGCCAGCAGGACCAGCGGCATCAGCGCCCAATGGGGCGCCATCAGGAAGAACGGGCTTTCCAGGGCGTCGGGATTGGTCAGCAGCAGCGCACCTTGGCCGAAATAGTTCAGCACCAAAGCCGGCAGCACCAGGAAATACCAGGCCAAAGCGATGGGGGTGCGGCCGAAATGGCCCATATCGGCGTACAGCGCCTCGCCGCCGGTGACGGCCAGCACCACCGAGGCCAGGGCCAGAAAGCCGGTCAGGCCGTGGTTGACCATGAACATGATGCCGAAATGCGGACTCAAAGCCGCCAGCACCATGGGGGCGTGAGAAATGTTCTTCATGCCGAGAACGGCCAGAACGACGAACCAGCACATCATGACCGGGCCGAACATCTTGCCCACCAGGGCCGTCCCGTGGCGCTGAATGGCGAACAGCACCAGAAGAATCGCCAGGGTGATGGGAATGACATAGTCGGCCAGCCCGGGGGCGGCGACTTCCAGACCTTCGATAGCCGACAGAACCGACACCGCCGGAGTGATGGTCGAATCACCATAGAACAAGGCGGCGGCGGCAATGCCCAAGGTCGAAACCAGCGGCGTCAGCCAGGGCTTGCCGCCCACATGGTGAAGCATGGCCAGCAAGGCCAAAGATCCGCCCTCGCCGCGATTGCTGGCCCGCATGGTGACAATCACGTACTTGACCGACACGATCAGCATGATCGACCAGAAGATCAGCGACAGGATGCCCAGCACGTTGGCGCGGTTCACATCAATGGGATGCTCTCCGGCAAAACATTCGTGCAGGGTATAGAGAGGACTGGTGCCGATGTCACCGTAAACGACGCCAAGCGCACCGACAAACAGCGCGCCCAACGAGGATTTGCCGTGTCCGGCAGACGAGTTCTGTACGCTCATGCGGCGCACCATAATGCAATCCCCCACACGAAGGAAGGGACTCTTCTGCGGCCAATCGCGCCGGAGCGGAGCCCGCACTATACGGAAGCATGAAGCCGGCCTTGCCTTCGCTGCGCGCCGATGGGATGCTCTGACTGGTGGCCGCGGGCGTCTGGGCCGGTCCACCGGGTCGATCTCGCCTTGAAAGCCGAAGCATGTCGCAATCAGGTACACCAGACATCCAACGGGCGATAGCCGCCTATAATCAAAAGATTTTCGCCGAATCCGAGCGCCTGTGCCGCCATCATCTGAAGGACGCGCCCGACGACGCTCCGGCATGGCAGCTTCTGGGGCTGGCCCTGGCGGCGCAAGGGCAGAGCGAGGCAGCCCTGGAGGCGCTGGGGCATGCGCGCATCCTGCACCCGCAGGACGCTTCGGTCCTGATGGATATGACGTCTGTCATGGCCGGCATGGGCCGCACCGACGAAGCTCTGGGCCTGTTGGCCGATGCCCACCGGATGGTGCCCCAGGCCGCCGTCATCCTGACCAACATGGGCTGTCTGCTGCAAAGCCGGGGGCACTGGCGGGACGCCATGGAGATTTACCGCCGGGCCATCGCCCTCGATCCCGACGACGCCGTGGCCCACGGCAATCTCGGCGCCTGCCTGCTGGGGCAGGAACGCTGGCACGACGGCTTCGCCGAATATGAATGGCGCCTGAAACAGGAACAGATCCGCCGCCCGCCAAGCCGGGCGCCGCTATGGCAGGGACAACCCCTGACCGGCAAACGGCTGCTGGTGACAGCGGAACAGGGGTTTGGCGACATGATCCAATTTGCCCGCTTCCTGCCCGCCTTGTCCAAGCGCGGAGCTGCCGAAATCGTCGTCGAATGCCATGCCGGATTGGAGCGGCTGCTGGCCCGATTGCCGGGCGTCACCCGTGCCGTCACCCTGGGCAAGCCCCTGCCCGACGCCGATTACCGGGTTTCCCTGCTCAGTCTGGGCCATCGGCTGGGTTTCGGCGCGGCGGCGCAAATTCCCTATCTGCAAGGCGATGGAGAATCGTCCGGCTATCGGGTCGGCATCGTCTGGAGCGGCCGCCCTGTGGACGGCACCGCTTTTCAACGCCATGAGCATGCCCAGCGCCATCTTCCCCTGGCCTTGCTGGCGCCCCTGGCCGCCATTCCCGGCGTCGAGCTGGTCAGCCTGCAGCAATCCTGGGCCACGCCGGAACTGGAAGCCTCGGGGCTGCCCATCCTCGATCTCGGCCACCGCCTGACCGATTTCCAGACCACCGCCGACATCGTTTCCGGGCTCGATCTGGTGATTTCCGTCGATACCGCCGTCGCCCATCTGGCGGGAGCCATGGGCAAGCCCCTGTGGGTGCTGCTGGGGGCCGGACAAAGCGATTACCGCTGGGGCGGACCGGGAGCGGACAAATCCCCCTGGTATCCCCAGGCCCGCCTGTATCGCTGCGCCGAAGGCGGCTGGACGGAAACCGTCGCCAGGCTTGCCGTCGCCCTGCGCTTCGACCGCGCCCTGGCCGCCCACCGAACGAACGACCGGGACGCCGCCCTGATCCTGTACCGGCAGATTCTCGACAGCGATCCCCGCCATCCCCAGGCCCTGTGCAATATGGGACAATTGCTGGCGGAAACCGGGCAACCGGCCCGCGCCGAAGAAGCTTACCGCGCCGCCATCGACGCCCGTCCGATCTTTCCCGAGGCATGGAACAACCTGGGGGCGCTGCTGCAAGACCTGTCGCGGCTGGAGGAGGCCGAGGCCTGCTTCCGCCGCGCCCTGGAATTCCGCCCCAGCTTTGCCGCCGCCTGGAGCAACTTGGGCAACGTCCTGCGTCTGGCCAGCCGCGCCGCCGAGGCAGAATCCGCCTATCGCAAGGCCATCTCTTTGGATCCCAGCCACGCCCAAGCCCATTGCGGCCTGGGCAACGCCCTGAAACTGCTGCTGCGCTTCCCCGAAGCCGACCTCGCCTATGCCGCCGCCCTCGCTTTGCGCCCGGATTACGCCGAAGCCCTGATCAACCGCGCCGGCGTGCAGTTGCTGCTGGGACAGTTGGAGGAAGCCGGGCGCACCACCATGACCGCCCTGACGGTGCGCCCCGATTTCCCCGAGGCCGAGGGGATCATCCGGCTGGTGCTGGTCGAATTGGGCGTGGCGCTGCTGGAACGCTGGATGCTGGACGAGGCCGAGCAGATTTGCCGTCTGGCCGTGCAGCGTTTTCCCGCCGACACCGAGTGCCGCTTCCGCCTGGGCAACGTTTTCCTTCGCCGCAAACAGTTCCAGCAGGCCGAGAAGGAGTATCTGCAATGCCTTGAAATAAAAGAAGACTATGCGCCAGCCCATAACAATCTGTGCTCGATTTACCTAGAGCAGGACCAAGGCGCCAAGGCTCTGGCGCGAGCCCGTCGGGCAGTCGAGATCGACGCCAGCCTGCCCGACGTTCATAACAACCTGGGCAACGCCCTGAGAGCCTGCGGCAAGCCCGAGGAAGCCATGGCCGCCTATGCCCAGGCCATCGCCCTGAAAGGCGACTTCCCGGAAGCCTTCAACAATCTGGCGGTGCTGATGGGCGAACTGGGGCTGGTCGAGGGATCGCTGGCCGCCTTCGCCCAGGCCACCCGCCTGCGCCCCGACTACGCCGAAGCCTTCAGCAACATGGGCAACGTCTACAAATCCCGCCGCCGCGGCCCGGAAGCCATTGACGCTTATGGCAAAGCCCTGGACATCCGCCCGGACTACCACGGAGCCCGCCTCAATCTGGCCATCGCCCTGTTGCAGCAGGGTCGCTGGGCCGAAGGCTGGGAGGAATACCGAGCTCGCTGGTTCACCGGCCCGCTGGCACGCCAGCGGGTCACCTTCACCCAGCCGGAATGGAACGGCGAACCGTTGGACGGCAAGACCATTCTGCTTTACGGCGAACAGGGCTATGGCGACGTGCTGCAATTCGTCCGCTATGCCCCGATGCTGGCCGAGCGCGGCGCCGAAGTCGTCGTCTTGGCCCATAAAGGGCTGGTGCGGCTGTTCCAATCGGCGCTGGGCGTGACCGAGGTACGGCCCTTCGACGATCCGCCAAGCCGCTTCGATTACCATTTGGCGATGATGAGCGCCCCCCGCGCCTTCGCCACCATGCCCGACACCATCCCGGCGCCGGTGCCCTATCTGAGAGCCGCCCCGGACGAGATCGAACAATGGCGCGAACGCCTGTCGCATCTGCCGGGCCGCAAGGTCGGGCTGGTCTGGTCGGGCGATCCCAGGCCCCACGACCTGGCCGCGCACATGCTCGACAAGCAGCGCAGCGTTAGCCTGCAAACATTTGAATTTATGAAAGATATTCCCGGAATATCATTGATCAACCTGCAAAAGGGCGGACCGGCCAAACAGATTGCCGGTTCCGGCCTGACGCTGTTCGACGCCATGGACGAGATCAGCGATTTCGCCGGCACCGCCGCCCTGGTCAGCGCCCTCGATCTGGTGGTCAGCGTCGATACCTCGATGGTGCACCTGACCGGCGCCATAGGGGTTCCGGTGTGGATTCTGTCGCGTTACGACGGCTGCTGGCGCTGGCTGCTGGACCGCGAGGAAACCGACTGGTATCCATCGGCCCGGCTGTTTTTGCAGACCGCTCCCAACGACTGGAGCACCGCCCTGGCCCGTTTGGAGGCCAGCCTGCGCGCATTCGCCGAGGAAAAATGATCCGCCTGCCCGCCAATGCCAGCATCGAAGCCCTGTTCGCCCAAGCCGTCTCCCTGCACGGCGCCGGGCAGTTCGACGCCGCCGAACAGCTTTACCGCGCCCTGATGGAGCGGGCCCCCAAACAAGCCGCCATCCCCTTCAATCTGGGAGCCTTGCTGCAACGGACGGGACGTTCCGCAGATGCTGTCGAGGCTTTCAAAAAATCCTTACGGATCAAGCCGCAGAACGCCGATGCTCTCAACAATCTGGGCGTCGCCCTGCAATCCCTGGAACGCGAAGCCGAGGCTGCCGAATGCTTCCGCAAGGCCGTCGCTCTGAAACCGGACGCCGCCGAGGCCCACCGCAACCTGGGCATCGCCTTGCGCCGCCAGGGCTATTTGGAAAGCGCCGTCGAAAGCTTCGCCCGCTCGTCCAGCCTCCGCCCCAATCACGCCGAGACCTGGGGCGAATTGGGCCGCAGCCTACAGGAGTTGGGCAAGGTGGAAGACGCCATCGCCGCTTATCGCCAAGCCCTGGCGCTGAAGCCGGATTGGGCCGCCGTGCACAGCGATCTGGCCGCCGCCCTGGAGATGGACGAACGGTCCGCCGAGGCTGTCGAGCATTGCCGCACGGCCATTGCCATCGATGGAAACTTTGCCTTTCCATATAACAACTTAGGGAAATCCCTTGAGGCTCTCGGCGAGATCGACGCCGCTGAAGAAGCTTTTGCCAAGGCTATCAGCATAGACCCGCAAGTTGCTGAATTTCATGGAAACATCGGCAACATCGAGATGACCCGCCGCCGGATAGACGACGGCATCGCCCGTTACCGCCGGGCCGTGGATTTGCGCCCCGATTTCTTCGAGGCCCATGTCTCGCTGGGCATGGCTCTGCTGACTCAGGGACATCAGCGCGAAGGCTGGGCCGAGTGGGAATGGCGCTGGTATCGGCGCGGCTGGCTGACGCCGTCCCTGCTGTTCCAGCGCCCCCTGGCCACCGACGAACGGCTGGACGGCAAAACGGTGCTGCTGTTCGCCGAACAGGGATTCGGCGACGTGTTGCAATTCTGCCGCTATGCCGATCTGCTGGCCGAACGCGGGGCCAAGGTGATCCTGAAGGTCTACCGTCCTCTGCTGCGCCTGATGGCCAGCCTGTCCACCGATTACACGGTGGTGGCTGAAGACGACGATGAACCCCACAGCGATCTTCGCCTGCCCATGATGTCCGCCCCCTTCGTCTTCGGCGGAACCATTCCCGCACGCCATCCCTATCTTGCCGCCGACCCGACCCAAACAGCCCAGTGGCGGCAGCGCCTATCGCACCTGCCCGGGCGCAGGATCGGATTGGTCTGGGCCGGCGATCCCCGCCCCCACGACCCCGGCGCCCACCGCATCGATAAGCGCCGCAGCCTGCGCCTGGATCAGTTCGCTTTTCTCGGCGATATTCCCGGTATCTCGGTGGTCAGCCTGCAAAAGGGACAGCCCGCCGCTCAGGCGGCGCAAGCGCCCTTTCCCCTGTTCGACGCTATGGCCGAGGTGAACGATTTCGCCGACACCGCCGCCGTCATGTCGGCGCTGGACCTGATCATCACTGTCGACACCTCGATGGTGCATCTGGCCGGCGCCCTGGGCCGACCGGTCTGGATGCTGTCGCGCTTCGACGGCTGCTGGCGCTGGGGGGAACGGGGCGACGCCAGTCCCTGGTATCCAGGATTGCATATCTTCCGGCAAAGCCGCCCCGGCGACTGGTCGGCTGAATTGCACAGCCTGAAGGATAAAATTTTATCCAATAACCAAGAGTTTCCTTGCGTTACAAAGTGATACCGAACGAGCATTATCGCGAAACCCTGCCGCCCTATGCTGATTCTCATAAGATCAGAGTTATAGGAATGGCACCATGCTCAACAAACTTCGCATCGCCTCGCGGCTGTTTCTCGGCTTCGGCATCCTGGTGGTGCTGATCGGGCTGCTGGGAACCTCGTCCTTCTATTCCGACGACAAGGTGTCCCAGGCGTTCGCCGATCTGAAACGCCTGTCCGGCAATGTCGCCGACGACCAGCGCCTGGAAAAACGCGTTCTTCAAGGGCGCATGCATGTCTGGGCCGCCTTGGCGACCGGCGATGAAGACCACTGGAAGCAGGCCGATGAAGCGTTCTCGGTCGCCCTCCAGCGCAAGGACGACCTGCTGGCCAATACCCAGAAGGCCGTAAACCGCGAAAAGATCGAAGATCTGGGCCGCTCCATCGAGGAATACCGCGCTGCCGCCCAGGCCTTGCGCCAGTTCCGCGACGACAACCAAGCCCTGAAAACGCCGGAGGCCAAAACGGCTCTGGCCAAAACCCTGTCGATCGCCACCAGAATTCAGGATCTGGGCGACGACCTGACCGGCGTCTATGAAAAGCGCGCCGCCGAAACCCAGGCCGGCACCGATCAGGAAATCGACAACAGCGAATTGACGGTGATCCTGATCGGCGCCGTCAGCATCCTCATCGGCCTTTCGCTGTCGGTTCTGATCGCCCGCAGCATCTCCGTTCCGGTCAAGGCCATGACCGAAACCATGACCGACCTGGCGCACGGCAACCTGTCCGTGGATGTTCCAAACCTGCGGAACCGCGACGAAATCGGAGAAATGGCCCGGGCCGTCCTGGTCTTCCGCGACAATGCCCGTCAAATGGAAGAACTGCGCCGCCGAAGCGCCGAACAGGAAGCCCGCGCCGCCGAAGAACGCCGACGCGCCATGCACGACATGGCCGACCAGTTCGAAACCAGCGTGATGGGCGTGGTCCAGGCCGTTTCCTCCTCGGCGGTACAGATGCAGGCCACCGCCCAGTCCATGTCCGCCTCGGCCCAACAGGCCAACGCCCAGGCCACGTCGGTCGCCGCCGCCTCGGGCCAGGCTTCGGACAATGTGCAAACCGTCGCCTCCGCCGCCGAGGAACTGTCGGCCTCCATCGCCGAGATCGCCCGTCAGGTGGCTGAAGCCGCCGATATCTCGGCCACCGCCTCGGCGGAAACCGCCCGCACCGACGCCATGGTGGCATCGCTGGCCAGCGCCGCCGACCGCATCGGCCAGGTGGTCAGCCTAATCAACGACATCGCCAGCCAGACCAACCTTTTGGCTCTGAACGCCACCATCGAGGCGGCCCGGGCCGGAGAAGCCGGCAAAGGCTTCGCCGTCGTCGCCAACGAGGTCAAGCATCTGGCCAGCCAGACCGCCAAGGCCACCGGCGAGATCGGCGAGCAGATCACCGCCGTGCAGGATGAAACCCGCCGCGCCGTCGGAGCCATCCGCAACATCGGCTCGGTCATCGACAAAGTCCGCGAGATTTCCGCCAGCATCTCCACCGCCGTCGAGCAACAAGGCGCCGCCACCGGCGAAATCGCCCGCAACGTCCTTCAGGCCGCCCAAGGCACCCAGGAAGTGACGGTGACCATCGCCGGGGTTTCCGAAGCCGCCGCCTCGACCGGATCGGCCGCCGCCCAGGTCCTGGCCTCGGCCGAAGTGCTGAACGACAATTCCGACCGCCTGCGCCGCGAAGTCGGGGATTTCCTGGCCACCGTCCGCGCCGCCTGACGGCCCTCGACCACCGATAAAAAAAACCGCAGCAGAAAAAAACCGCTCCGGCAGACACGGCCGGAGCGGTTTTCGTTTCTTCGGAAACGCCTACCTTTCCAGCTTCTGGATTTCCTCGTCCGAAGGCTCCTGCAGCTTGGTCAAGGCGCCGCCCGGCTGGCATACGGCATGGGCCTGGTCCCAGCTTTTCTGATAGATGGTGGTCTCGAGTTCCATGCAGACGTCATAGGTATTGTTGCTCCAGCGGGTCGTGCATTCCGTCCCGACCTTGGCGCCGTCCGAAGCCGGATGCTTGCCCATCTCAGCCTGCCAACAGGCCGAGATCATGTCCTGGCGCATGACCTTCATACCGCCGTCGAAGTTCTCGGAGCCGTCCTTGTTGTAGGCCGCGTAGAAAATCAGGCTGGGATGGTTGGCCGCCATCACCGGCACCGTCACGCCGTTCTTCAGCGTGGCGGTTCCCACCTGATCCACCGTCAGGGTCAGGTTCATATAGGCCTTCAGCCAATCGCGCACCGGACCGCCGAACGCCACCATCGGCTTGCCCTTCTGGCTTTGGTGATCGACCGCCCACCAGCTCAGCATGCCGTCCACATAGGGCATGTAATAGCCGTAGACGCCGGCATTGGTGATCTGCGATCCGGCGTTGGAATCGGCGGCGATCGGCGCGATGTCGATGATGGCCTGATAGGAATTCACCTCTCTGGCCGGCACGTACATATATTCCAGCAAAGCCCCCCAGCGCTCGGTGGTCTTGGCGTTCAGGTAATCCTGTCCGGTCAGCGAGTAGTCCGGCGGAAAATGCAGAAGCTCCAGGGTGGGATTGTCCACGATGTCCAGCCCCCAGGGCAGGAAGAAGGTCCAGCCGTTCTCCCATTTGCCGTCGGCCTTGATCTGCTGGGTGGCGTCATAGGCCAACTGGCCGTTGTCGAGGAACTTCTTCAGCACGGCGGCGTTCTCGGCCTTGCCGTCACCTTTGTAGGCGGCCAAGACATGATCGTCGGCAGACGTCACCGCCACCTTGGGGCGCTTGAGCAGACTGCGCTGCAAGCTCTGTTGCAGGTAATGGTCGACGGTCTGCGGCAAGGTCTGTCCGGCGACTCCGGCCGGGCATTGGCTGCCGGTGCAGTTGGGATAGGACACCAGATTGGTCACCCGCTCGGTGGTGCCCATATCGACAACGCCCGCATCCGGCGACTTGGCGTCGGCCTGAACGGACAAGACAAAACCAGCGGCAGCCAGCACGGCCCCGCGCAACAGCGATGACGTCATGAAATCCCCCCATCGGGAAAGGTGCCCCCGCGGCACCGGCAACGGCATTAGGCCACAGCCACAGGTGGCATTCAACAGCCACAAGTCAACGAGAAGCCGACTTACGCCAGAGGTATTAGAGCATTAATCGAACGGCGTTTCGGCGAACTGCGCCTGGATCTGGCGAATCCGGTCGGGATTGTCCGTCATGGCGTCCACACAGGGAGGATAGAATTTCACGCCGCGCATCTCGACCAGATAATCCAACGCCTGTTCGTTGCTCCAGGCGTCCTTATAGGGGCGGGTGCTGGTCAAGGCGTCGAAGACGTCGGCCACCGACGTGATGCGGGCCTCCAGCGGAATAGCCTCGCCCTTCAGCCCGGCGGGATAGCCGGACCCGTCCCAAGCCTCGTGGTGGTGGGCCACCACATTGCGCAGAATGCGGGCATGGGGAATGCGTCCGATGCCGAAATCCTCGGTCATCAGGTCGATGATGTGGGCGCCCTTCTCGACATGGGTTTTCATGGTGGCGAATTCGTTCGCGTCCAGCCGTCCGGGCTTGAGCAGAATCTTGTCCGGTACCGCCACCTTGCCGACGTCGTGCAGCGGCGCAAACTGGAACAGGTATTCGAGATATTCGTCGTCCAACCCGTGGCTGGGGGCCAGCACCTCGGCGATCATGCGGGTATAGCGGGACATGCGCTCCAGATGCGCGCCGGTTTCCTCGTCGCGCTGATGGCTGATCTGGCGCACCGTATTGACCGCCGCCTGGATGACGTGGATGCGTTCCAATTCCATGGTGGCGATGAAAGCCGCGATCTGGGCATAGGGCCATAGCTGATGAAGCACCACCGGCGTGAAGAAGCCCGCCTCGGTGGAGTTGAAGAACAGGAAGCCCGCCAGCCGGCCGTCCTCCATCAGCGGAACGGTGTAACTGGAACGGTATCCGCCTTCCACGACCCGCCGGGAATGGACGGCCGCCGGATTGTACAGGCTCAGATCGTTGACCACGCGGGGCTGACCGTTGCGGGCGATCTCGGCCAGCGACGGCACCTCGCGCAGCCGGGCGACATAATGGTTCAGCGGCGTTTCTTCGGCGCTGGAATGAATGAAGGTGCGCAGAAGGTCGGTCTTGACGTCGTAGACAGCCACGGCGATGCGCGTCAACTGGGCCAGACCGCCAGCCGAACGCATGCGCTCGTGCAGCTCGATCAGCCCACTCACAAGCGTATTCACATCGGAGGAGACAACCTTGTCCACCAACACCTCAACCCATCCCGACCCCTGGAATTCTGACAGGTGAAACATAGTCTGAAATGATTTTCAGGAAAAGACTAAGTTCCCAGGATCGGCATCCTTATGCCATGTCTTTCGACATAGAGTGATTGCTCTTGCCCTCTGGATGAGCCAAAGTGAGCCCTCGCCTTCAGCGGCTGCGGCGCGCATATCCCGCTGTTCAAAAAGTAAAAGAATCAAATGGCCGACCCCAACGTCAAATTTCTCGTCCACCTGAAGAAGCTCGGAGAAAATCCCGAGGCCTACCGGGTGGCGCATCTGCATGTGTCGCAACTGCCTGCCGCCAAGAAATCGCGCGACAATTTGTCGCGCGCCATCTCGACCTTCAGCGATCTGCGCAATCGCTACAAGGAAGGCGAGGTGTTCTTGATGAAGAACCTCGACATCGTCTTCATCACCGCCGACATTTCCAAGCCAGTATTGGCCGCCACCTGCGAACAGGTGGAGCAAGGATTCGTCGGCCAGACCGGAGTCGCTTTCACCAACGTGCATGGCGGCGAGGCCGAGTTTTTCACCCTGTTCGACCTGTCGCACGATTACGCCGCGTTCCTGGCCTGGGCCGAAGACGCCGCCGGCGCCGCCCAAGCCGCCCATTCCGCCAGCGCCGACGCCGGCGCCGAGCCGAAAGGCGTGGTCGATCTGCCGCTGCTGGGACGGATCAAGGAAGAGCTGCAGAAAATCGACATCACGCCGATGCTGTTCAACCAGCCGGCCTATCACATCGGCGAAAACGGCAAGATCATCCCTCTGTTCAACGAGATGTACATTTCGGTCCAGGTGCTGGAGGACATGTTTTGCCCCGGCCTGTCGCTGACGTCGAGCAAGTGGCTGTTCAACGATCTGACCGAGGACATGGATCAGGTGGTGCTGCGCCTGCTGGGCGATCCGGTCGAACGCGGCGGCCGCAAGCGCATGAGCCTGAACGTCAACCTGACGTCGCTGGCCTCGGACAGCTTCTTGAAATTCGATGCCGAATTGCCGACCGAGCATCGCCAGGGCGTGGTGCTGGAAATCAACAAGACCGATTATTTCGAGCATTCTGTTCTGTTCGCCGAAGTAGCTCCGTTCCTGCGCGGCCGGGGCTACCGCCTGCTGCTGGACGGCCTGTCCCTGCCCAACATCCTGGGACTAGACTTCGAGGGGCTGGATTTCGACTTCGCCAAGATATTCTGGTCACAAAACGACTGCGACGCCCTGACGGAAAAACAACTGGCCCGCATCACGGCCAAGGTCAAAGGCCAACAAAAGCCCTTGTTCATCCTGGCCCGCTGCGATTCCGCCGATGCGATCCGCTTCGCCAAATCCCTGGGCCTGCGCTTGATGCAAGGCCGGCTGGTGGATCACATGGTGAAAAAGAACATTCCGTTCTGAGAAATCGCACAAGCCCCCCGAAAACACGCAAAGGGGAAATGCGCACCCTATGGTCACGCCTTCCGTCGAGAATCAGGACGCCACACAAGGGGACTGGGGATGAATATGCGATTTGTCGGAAAGATCATGAGCCTTCTCGCCGCGGCGATGATTTGCGGCTGTTCTCAAACGACATGGCAGACGGAAAAGTACAAATCCCAGGAAAACATAGGCGATATCAAAAATATTCTGATCGTCTATCAGGTTTCGAAAGAACGCATCGCCCCTGACCTGCCTTCGCTGAAACAAAGTCTTGAAGCGAATTTCAAAAGGTGCGGCATTCTGGCAGCGGGGAAAGACTCTTTCCTAACGTACACCGACGCCAACACCGTCCCCGATACCGCAAGCCCGCAACTTGGGGAGTATTCTCAGGACGGCCTTCTTCTCCTGACCGAAACCCGGAAGGCTACCTGGGTCCGGGATGGAGCTCAGCTCGGCGATATCGGAAGATATTACACGGCTTCCCTTCTCGACGGAAAAAGCCAGAAAGTCATCTGGAAATCAGACCTTTATCTAACCGGAAACAACGGCGTCAGAACACTCTCGCCCACCGAGCGCGGAGCCGCCCTGGGCAAGGACATTGTCGATTTCCTGCAAAAAGACGGGCTCGTCCACGGCTGCTAGGGCGTTTTCCTTACGGCCGGCCGAAGACGGCTGGCCGTAAGGAACGGCTGCATCACCGGCTGACCCGGTCCAGCAGATAGGCAATGGAGCGGTAAGGCACGCCGGAATGGGACGACAGGCCGATTTCACAGGTGCGGTTGGCCGAAAAGCCTTCACAGCATCCCTCGCCCAGTTCCAGCTTACGCAGGCCGTAATCGTTGAGTTCCGGCACCACGAAGCCGCGATCGCCGCCGAAGCCGCAGCACATCACGCCGTCCGGGATCACCACTTCGCCGGCCAGGGCCTTGGCCAGACCCAGCAGCTTGTCCTCAAGCCCCTGCTTGCGGATCGAGCAGGGAATGTGCAGCATCACCCGGCCCGGCTGCGGCGTCACGGACAGACGCGGCAGAACCTTGTCGTGCAAGAATTCCACCAAGTCGAACAGCTCCAGGCCGCTTTCCTTGACCGTCTTCAGGCGGTTGGTGCAGGCCGCGGTATCCATGATCACCGGCAGGCCGCGCCCGGCGTCGGCGGCGGCGACGGCGCGGAACAATTCCGACGACTTGGCGTCGGCGGTGTCGAACTGCCCCTTGCTGTCGAAGGGCTGACCGCAGCACAGGCTGTCGACGCTGCTGGGAATGACCACCTGGAAACCGGCCTTGACCAGCAGGCGCGTCACCACGTCCGGCAGGTTTTCAGTCAGATCGTCGTTGCGGCTGGGGCCCATGGAGCGCGAAGCGCAACTGGGGATGTAGATCACCGCCTCGCCGACGCCCGATAGCGGCGACAACTCGGGACTGGCGGCGCGCGGCAGGCTGGGCTTGACCAGACCCCCGACGGCCAGCCCCACGCGGGCCGCCCCCACCATCAGGCCGAAATGCTCGGCGGCAAACTTGCCCACCGTGCGCGACAGGGCCGAACCCTGACGGCCACGCAAGGACTTGATCAGGGTGCCGGTTTCGATGCCCACCGGGCAAGCGGTGGCGCACAGGCCGCAGGTGGCGCAGGTGTCCAGGCCCATATAATTGTAAAGCCCGGACAAAGCCTTGGCCCGTGCTCCCTCCCCGGCGTCCTTCGCCCGGGAAATCTCGCGCCAGCCGGCAATGCGCTGGCGCGGCGACAAGGTCATGCCGTGGGACGGGCACATGCGTTCGCAAAAACCGCATTCGATGCAGCTGTCCACTAGGGGGTCGGCGGGCGGCATCGGCTTCAAGTCGGCCAGATGGGCCTTGGGATCGTCGTTGAGGATGACGCCGGGATTGAGCAACCCCTGCGGGTCCAGCAGCGCCTTGATGGAACGCATCAGCCCGGTGGCCTCGGCGCCCCATTCCAGTGGCACGAAGGGGGCCATGTTGCGCCCCGTGCCGTGCTCGGCCTTCAGCGAACCGTCATACTTCGCAACCAGCATCTCGCACAGTTCGTCCATAAAGGCGGCATAGCGCAGCACTTCCGAATCATGGCCGAAATCCTGGGTAAAAACGAAGTGCAGGTTACCGGCCAAGGCATGTCCGAACAAGATGGCGTCGTCATAGCCGTGCTTGGCGAAAATGCCGCGCATGTCCAAAGAAGCCTGGGCCAGATGGTCGATGGATACGGCGACGTCTTCGGTAATCACCGCCGTGCCGATCTGGCGCACAGCGCCGACGGCGGGCAGCAGCCCCTTGCGGATTTTCCACAGTTTGCCGAATTCCGCCGGATCGGCGGTGAAGGAGAACGGCCGCACCAGGGCGAAGTCCTCCAGCACGTCGCTGGTTTCCTTGATAGCGGCCAAAAGACCGACGGCGTCCGGGGCGCGGCATTCGATCAGCAGCGCCACCACGTCGGGGCCAAGCTCGCTCAAACCGTCAGGCATGCCCGGTTTGCCTTCGACCGAACGGATCGAGGCGCGGTCCATCAGTTCGACCGCCGAGACAGGCGCCTTGCTCAGAGCCTGAACGGCTCGGCAGGCTTCCTCGATGTCGGGATGAAAGACCAGGGCGCTGGCCTTGTGGGGATGTTCATCCACCGTGCGATAGGTGACCTCGGCGATGAAACCCAGCGTGCCTTCGGAACCGATCATCAGGTGCTGAAGCATCTGTAAAGGATCGTCGAAATCCAGCAGGGCGTTCAGGCCGTAGCCGGTGGTGTTCTTGATCGCGAACTTGCGGCGTACCCGCTGGGCCAAGGGCTCGTTGGCCCGCAGCTTGTCGGACAAAGCCTTCACCTCAGCCAGCAGACCGGCATGGCTGCCCCGGAAAGCGGCCGCGGAATTCTCGTCGCCGGTATCGACCAAGGTGCCGTCGGCCAGAATCAGGCGCATGGACAACAGGGTCTGATAGCTGTTCTCGGCGGTGCCGCAGCACATGCCCGACGAATTGTTGGCGGCGATGCCGCCGATCTTGGCGGAATCGATGGAAGCCGGGTCCGGGCCGATCTTGCGGGCGAAGGCAGCCAGCTTGCGGTTGGCTTCGGCGCCCACCACGCCGGGCTGCAAACGCACTCGCTTGCCGTTGTCCTCGATCTTGATGCCGGTCCACGAATCGCCCAGAATCAGCAGCACCGAATCACTGATGCTCTGGCCCGACAGACTGGTGCCGGCGGCGCGGAAGGTGATGGGTGCACCGGCGGCGCGGCAGGCGGCCAGCACGGCCATGACCTCGGTTTCCGACTCGGCCTTGACCACCAGCTTCGGAATCAAGCGATAGAAACTAGCGTCGGTGCCATAGGCCAGCAGACGCAAAGGGTCGTCGATCAGGCGCGGGGACGGCAGGAAACCGGCCAGCGCATCCTTCAGCGCGGCGTAATCGCAGGTGAACATGACAAAGCTTCCTTATACGTCGGCCAGAACCAGAACAATCAGTTCCTTGGGGCCGTGAACCCCGTAGGCCAGCGTCTGTTCGATGTCGGCGGTCTTGGACGGCCCCGAGATCAGCAGGGCGTTGGTCGGCATTTCATCGATCCAGCCTTCGGCGGCAATCAGTTGCGCCAGACTGTCGGCAAGGGTGCTGGCGGACAGCAGGGCGACATGGATGGGCGGCAGTAGGCTCATCAGCCGGGGCTCGGCCGCCGTCGGCCACAACACCAGCGACCCCGTTTCGGCGATGGCGGCGCGGCAGGAGGTGACGCCGGCCTGCACCTGATGCACCAACACGTCCTTCATCTCTTCGATGCGCCGACTGTAGGGCACCAGAGAGGGCGCCTCCTTGCCGCTCCAGTCGGCGGCCAGGGCGGCACCATGAGAGGTGGCCGCCCCGTACAGAACCGCCTCGACCCCCTTGTTGGCCAGAATGGTGCGCAAACGCTCGGGCCATTCGGCAGCGGTGGTGTCGTGCACCTCGCCGTGAACCGATTCGATCATCTTGCGGAACTGGGTCAGCTTGCCGTCGCCGAAGGCGGGCGGCGTCCAGTCGGGCCTGGGAGGAACCGGGGTACGCGGAGCAGCCTTCAGGCGGGCCAGAATATTGGCGCGGGCGTCACTCATCGCAGTATCCTCTCTCTCGGGCCAGTTCATGCAGGGTCTTGGGAGCGAATTCGGGCTTGGCGCGAACCGACGTCCAGGCCTTCAGCGGGCCGACCGACGACGGCACAAGATTGCCCAAGCGCGAGGCCGAGAACGTGAACAGCCGGTACAGCCAGGGTTTGGCATAGACCCATTCCCAGCCTTTCCAGGCCAAGGTTTCTTTCAGGCCGCGGCGCGAACCGCCGCCTTTGACCGCCGGACTGTCCGAGGGATGCACCGATTCGGCGCGCAGACGCACCAGAATATCGGCGATGGGAATCTTCACTGGACAGACTTCGACGCAGGCGTTGCACAGGGTCGAGGCATGCGGCTGATCGCCGGCGCAGTCCAGGCCCTCCAACTGCGGCGTCAGGATTTTGCCGATGGGGCCGGGATAGACGAACTTGTAGGTATGACCGCCCACGCGGGAATAGACCGGGCAATGGTTCATGCAGGCGCCGCAGCGGATGCAGCGCAGGGTGTCGCGCAGTTCCGGATCGTCGTAGACGCGCGAACGCCCGGAATCCAGCAGCACCAGATGCACCTCGTGAGGGCCGTCCAGTTCGCCGTCGCGGCGGGGATGGCTGATCATGTTGACATAGGTGGTGATGTGCTGGCCGGTGGCCGAGCGCGGCAGCAGCGACAACAGCGGCGGGATGTCCTCCAGCTTTTCCACCAGCTTTTCGATGCCCATCAGGGCGATATGCAGAGGCGGCAGGGTGGTGGACAGACGGCCGTTGCCTTCGTTCTCCACCAGCACCAGGGTGCCGGTTTCGGCCACGGCGAAATTGACGCCCGAGATGCCGGCGTCGGCCGAGGCGAATGCGCCGCGCAATTCCTTGCGGGCCGCCGCCGTCAGGGCGTCGACATCCTCGGTATAGCCCAGGCCGTCGATGTTGTCCTCGAACAGCTTGGCGATCTCGCCTTTGTTCTTGTGGATGCAAGGCATGACGATATGGCTGGGAGCCTCGCCCGCTAACTGGATGATATATTCGCCCAGGTCGGATTCCACGGCGCGGATGCCGTGGGCTTCCAAGTGATGGTTCAGCTCCATCTCCTCGGACACCATGGACTTGCCCTTGATGACCGACTTGGCGCCGTGCTTTTGCAGAATGTCCAGCACGACGCCGTTGGCTTCGGCCACGCTTTCCGCCCAATGAACCTGAATGCCGTTGGCGATGCATTTGGCCTCAAGCTTTTCCAGCAACTCGGGCAACTGAGCGGTGACCCGTTCCTTGACGGCGGCGCCCCGTTCGCGCAGGGCGGTCCAGGCGGCCTTGTCCTCGAACTGGGCGGCGCGCTTGACCATCAGGCCGTCCATGGCCCGGCGGAAATTGGCCCGCAGAACCGGATCGTTGAGCGCCTTGGGGGCGCGCAGGGTGAAATCGCTCTTGGACGCCGCCTCAACCATGGGTCCGCTCCAACAGGAATTCGGCGATATGACGGCCGGTCATGGCCGAGCCGGTTTTCTTCATGGCCCCGGTGATGTTCATCAGGCAACCGCAATCGCCGGACACCACTTCGGCGGCCTCGGTGCTTTCCAGCGCCTCGACCTTGTCCTTGACCATGGCGGCGGAAATTTCGGGCTGGCGCACGGCGAAGGTGCCGCCGAAGCCGCAGCATTCCTTTTCCCGCGGGTTTTCCACCAGGGTAACGTTGGACAGCTGACGCAGCAGCGCCTTGGGCTCGTCCACCACCCCCATCTCGCGCATGGAATGACAGGAGCCGTGCCAGGTGACGGTCACCGGCTCGCCCTTGTCCTCCAGCCTGATGTTCAAAACGTTGACCAGGAAAGAGGTCAATTCATGCACACGCCGCGAAAAAGCGACGGCACGGGCGTGTTCGGGACGGCCTTCGAACAGCTGCGGATAATGGGTCTTCATCATGCCGGCACAGGACCCCGACGGCACCACGATGGGATCGTCGCCGGGAAAGCTGTCCATCTGGCGCAAGGCCACGGCGCGGGCCTCGTCGAAATAGCCGGAATTGCGGGCCGGCTGGCCGCAGCAGCTCTGTTCCGGCGGGAACACGACGCTCAACCCCTGGCGGCGCAGCAACTCCATCCCGGCCAGACCGGCCCCCGGATAGAACAGGTCGATGACGCAGGTGCCGAAGTAATAGACTCGGCTGGGCTTGCTCTGTGCGGTCATGGCGCTTCCTCTGTCGCGGCCTTCTTCCGGGCCGCGGGGTATGGTTGCCAAATTTGACCGGCGATTACAAGCGGTAAAAAAAACTATCCAGACTCCAACGCCTGGAAAATCACCTCTCTCCGACCCGGCCCTTGGCCAGGGTCAGCCCCGCCCCCTCGGCTCGGCGCGACGACACTTCGCGGCGGCGGTCGGCCAGATGATATTCCCGCAAGGCTTCGGCCGCCGACGCCAGATGCGAGGTGGCGGCCTTGCGCGCCGCGTCGGGATCGCGGGCGGCGATGGCGGCATAAAGTGCCTGATGCTGGCGGAAGAAACTGTCGCGCACGCCCCGGCGCTGATACAGCACCGAGCGGTCGTAGAAGACGTCGTAGCGCAGCATTTCGAACACCACCCGCATGATGTGGGTGATGACCTCGTTGTGCGCCGCCTCGTAGATGGCCAGATGGAACTGGGAATCCGCCTGCACTTCCTCGGTGGGATCATCCAGCTTATGGGATCGCTCCAACTCGTCGAGGCAGGCCCGGATCTTCTGGACTTCGCCTTCCGAGGCACGCTGCGCGGCATAAGCCGCCGCTTCTCCGCCCAACAGACTGCGGAATTCCAGATAGTCGAAAGCGGTCTCGGGATGGCTGTTGAGCAGACGCGCCAACAGTTCCATGCCCCCCAATGTGGTCGATGTTTCTTCGCTCATAAGCCGACTGTAGCCGCCTCGATCGATCTTTGCCACAGGCTGATAATAGGTCACCTGAATTTTCTAGTTTGCATCGTTTGGCATTTTTGTTTATGCACACTGCGAAAGCGGTCATAAAATTTTACCAGAAGCCGCAGCAGCGAAAGTTAACACTCTGGCCAGGCCCGGGAGCCTCCCGGCCAGCCGTCCAAGACTTCGGGAGGTTTCATGCAACCCTGGACGCAAATCTACGACCCGGCGGGGAATCTGTGGGTATCCGCCCTGATCGCCGCTCTGCCCATCCTGTTCTTCTTCGCCGCCCTGACGGTGTTGAAGCTGAAAGGCCACGTCGCCGGCACCGTCACCGTTCTGATCGCGCTGGCCGTCGCCGTGCTGTTCTACAAGATGCCGGTCGGCATGGCGCTGGGCGCCGCCGGATACGGCTTCATGTACGGCCTGTGGCCCATCGCCTGGATCATCATCGCCGCCGTGTTCCTTTACAAGGTTACGGTCAAGACGGGGCAGTTCGACATCATCCGCGCGTCGGTCATCGCCATCACCGAAGACCAGCGCCTGCAGATGCTGATGGTCGGTTTTTCGTTCGGAGCGTTCCTGGAAGGCGCCGCCGGTTTCGGCGCCCCCGTCGCCATCACCTCGGCCCTGCTGGTGGGCCTGGGCTTCAATCCGCTTTACGCCGCCGGTCTGTGCCTGATCGTCAACACCGCCCCCGTCGCCTTCGGCGCCATGGGTATTCCGATGATCGTCGCCGCCAAGGTGACGGGCCTCGACGCCTTCAAGATCGGCCAGATGGCCGGTCGTCAGCTGCCGCTGCTGGCCTGCTTCGTGCCGTTCTGGGTGGTGTTCATCATGGACGGCTGGCGCGGCATCAAGGAATGCTGGCCGGCCATTCTGGTGGCTGGCGGCTCCTTCGCCATCGGCGTGTTCTTCACCTCGAACTTCGTCGGCCCCGAGCTTCCCGACATCATCTCGTCCCTGCTCAGCCTAGTCAGCCTGGCCCTGTTCCTGAAAGTCTGGAAGCCCAAGCGCATCTTCCGCTTCCATGACGTCACCGAGGAAGAGCGTCATTCCCACGACTACAGCATCCTTCAGGTGGTCCGCGCCTGGTCGCCCTTCCTGATCCTGACCATCATCGTCACCATCTGGAGCCTGAAGCCCTTCAAGGATCTGTTCGTCAAGGGCGGAGCGCTGTTCGACACCACCTTCTCGTTCCCCATCACCAGCCTGGACAAGCTGGTCATGAAGGGCGCCCCCATCGTCGCCAAGACCACCGCCCTGCCGGCCGTGTTCGACCTGAACCTGATCTCGGCCACCGGCACCGCCATCCTGCTGGCCGCCCTGATCTCCATGGCCCTGCTGAAGATGAGCCCGGCGCAAGGCCTCAAGACCTTCGGGGAAGTGCTATTCGAACTGAAGCGCCCGATCTACACCATCGGCACGGTTCTGGCCTTTGCCTTCGTCGCCAACTATTCGGGCCTGTCCTCAACCCTGGCCCTGCTGCTGGCCGGCACCGGCGCCGCCTTCCCGTTCTTCTCGCCGCTGCTGGGCTGGCTGGGCGTGTTCCTGACCGGATCCGACACCTCGTCCAACGCCTTGTTCTGCAGCTTGCAGGCCACCACGGCCCAGCAGATCGGCGTGCCCGACACCCTGCTGGTGGCCGCCAACACCACCGGCGGCGTCACCGGCAAGATGATCAGCCCGCAGTCGATCGCCGTCGCCTGCGCCGCCACCGGGCTGGTGGGCGAGGAAGCGCATCTGTTCCGCTTCACCGTCAAGCACAGCTTGTTCTTCGTCGCCATCGTCGGCGTGATCACCGCCCTTCAGGCCTATGTCCTGACCTGGATGATCCCGTAAGGCGGCGCACGACTCCCCGCCGGCTGGTGTTTCTGCGGCCAGCCGGCCCTTCGTCCCGGGATCTGAGGGCGATTGTAAGACTGAAGCCCGGACAGCCATGAACGCCTGTCCGGGCTTTTTTTCACCCCCTTGACGGCAAAGCGGGCCGGTGCAACCGTTTGATATGCCCAAGCCGCGCCCCGTCACCATCGAAGACCTTGCCGCCGAAGCCCAACGGCTTTTGCAGCCCCCCGCCCAAGACATCCCCCGGGCCATGGCGGCGATGATGGAATTGCTGCGCCGTCAGCCCGACCATCCGCTCAACGGCTTTTATCAGATGCTGCTGCGCCTGGAGCTGCTGAAAGCCCAAGGCTTGCCGCCGGTGGGGCCGGAACTGGCGAAAAGCTACGAACGCAAGATGCAGGACGGCTTTTTCCGACGCTGGCTGGGCGGCGAGAACATTCTCGACATCGGCTACAAAGGCAATTTCTACAACGCCAAGCCGGTGCTGCCCCACGCCATGGGCGTGGATTTCGACACGCCCGGCTACGACGGCCTGACCCTGCCCTTCGCCGACGCCAGCCAGGACGGCGTGTTCTCCTGCCATTGCCTGGAACATATTCCCGATCCCAAGGCCGCCGTCCGCGAATGGATGCGGGTTCTGAAGACTGGCGGCTATCTGGTGGTGATCGTGCCGCACCAGCATCTTTACGAAAAGCGTCCGGCGCCGCCCTCGCCATGGAACGACGGGCACGTGAATTTCTTTACCCCGGCCACGCTGCTGGCGGCCGTGGAGAACGCCTTGCCGGCCAACAGCTACCGGCTGCGCCATCTGGCCGACAACGACTTCGCTTACGACTATGCCATCGGCCCCGAACGCCATGCGGTGGGCTGCTACGAAATCGAGATGGTTCTGGAAAAGATCAGACAGCCCGGCTGGACTATTTGAATTCCTGCCGGGCGAACTGGCGCAACTGGCTTTCCAGCCGGGCGTCGGACTGCGTGATTTCGTGCAGGGCTTCGCGAGTGAAGGAAATATGCTGCTGCGCCGCCTTGCGCGCCGCGTCCGGATCGCCCGCCATCACCGCCAGATAGATCGCCCGATGCTGCTCCAGCAGCAAATCGCGCACACCCTTGCGCTGAAAAAGCTTGGCACGGTTGTAGAAGACGTCGTGACGCAACATCTGTGACAAAGCCCGCATGATATGCAGGAGCAGCAGGTTGTGCGAAGCCTCGTAAAGGGACAGATGAAATTCGGCGTCGGCGTCGGCCTCGTTGGTGGGGTCGTCCTCGCCATGGGCGGCCTCGATACGCTCGAAAGCCGTGCGGATCAGACCGCGGTCGATATCGGTGGCGCGCAGGGCGGCCAGATAAACCGCCGATCCTTCGATGATCGAACGGAATTCCAGATAGTCAAAGGTGCTTTCCGGAGCGTCGCGGAAAACTTCGGTCAAGGGACCGATGAAGCCTTCGCCCAGCAGCGGCGCGACATGGCTGGCTCCGCCCCTGCCGGCATAGAGCAACCCCTTTTCCTCAAGCTTTTCCAAAGCCTCGCGCAGGCTGGGGCGGGACACATCGAAACGCAGAGCCAGCTCCCGCTCGGGCAGAAGCCGCTCATCGGGACGAAGCGCGCCTTCGAGAATCAGCAGTTCCAGCCGTTCGGCGATGGTATCGGCCAGCTTGGCCGGCCTGATCTGGTTGCTCATATCCCTGCCCGTTCCTGTTCAATCGCTCTGTTTATGATCAAACGCCTTTCCTGTCCAGACGAACAGAGCTTGGACAAACGAGATTATACCCATTTACAGCATTGGATAAATTATTTATCCATTCAGAAATCATCCGGTAAAGAAGGTTTCACTCATGCCGATGCACAGCAAGCCGATCACCAAGCTTCTGGTTGCCAACCGTGGCGAAATCGCCATCCGCATCTGCCGCGCCGCCACCGAGCTGGGCATCGGCACCGTGGCCATCTATTCCACCGAGGACCGTTTTGCCCTGCATCGCTTCAAGGCCGATGAAAGCTATCTGATCGGCGAAGGCAAAGGCCCGATCGAAGCCTATCTGGCCATCGACGAGATCATCCGCGTGGCCAAGGACAGCGGCGCCGACGGTGTGCATCCGGGCTACGGCTTTCTGTCCGAGAATCCCGATTTTGCCGACGCCTGCCGCGAAGCCGGACTGACCTTCGTCGGCCCGACGTCGGAGGTTATGCGTCTGCTGGGCAACAAGGTGGCGGCCCGCAAGGCCGCCGTGGCGGCCGGCGTGCCGGTGATGCCCGCCACCGGCCCCTTGCCCGCCGATATGGACGAGTGCCTGAAGATGGCCGCCGAAATCGGCTACCCCCTGATGCTGAAGGCCAGCTGGGGCGGCGGCGGACGCGGCATGCGCGTCATCGAGGGGCCGGAAAATCTGCCCGATCTGGTGACCACCGCCCGGCGCGAGGCCAAGTCGGCGTTCGGCAACGACGAAGTCTATCTGGAAAAGCTGGTGCGCCGCGCCCGCCATGTGGAAGTGCAGATCGTCGGCGACAGCCACGGCAATCTGGTGCATCTGTTCGAGCGCGACTGCTCGGTGCAGCGGCGCAATCAAAAGGTGGTCGAACGCGCTCCCGCTCCCTATCTGAACCAGGACCAGCGCGACGGCTTCTGCAACGCCGCCCTGAAGCTGGGCAACGCCGTCGGTTATGCCAATGCCGGAACCGTCGAATTCCTAATGGACACCGAAACCGGCTCCTTCTACTTCATCGAGGTCAATCCCCGCGTTCAGGTCGAGCACACGGTGACCGAGGTCGTCACCGGCATCGACATCGTCAAATCCCAGATCCTGATTGCCGGAGGGGCCGAGATCGGCAAAGACGGCTGCTGCATTCCGGCGCAAAAGACCCTGCGCCTGAACGGTCACGCCATCCAGTGCCGCGTCACCACCGAAGATCCCAACAACAACTTCATCCCCGATTACGGCCGCATTTCCGCCTATCGCGGCGCCAACGGCTTCGGCATCCGCCTGGACGGCGGCACCGCCTTTTCCGGCGCACTGATCACCCGCCATTACGATTCCCTGTTAGAAAAGGTCACCGCCTGGGCCCCCTCGCCCGACGAAGCCATCGCCCGCATGGACCGCGCCTTGCGCGAATTCCGCATCCGCGGCGTCAACACCAACCTGACCTTCCTGGAAACGGTGATCACCCACCCGAAGTTCGTCGGCTGCCAGTACACCACCCGCTTCATCGATGAAACGCCTGAACTGTTCGCCCAGGGCAAGCGCCGCGACCGCGCCACCCGCCTGCTGAATTTCATCGGCGAGGTGATGGTCAACGGCAGCCCCGAGGTGAAGGGGTCCACCATCCGCCCTGACATGACCCATGTGGCCAAGCCCCCGGTGCTGCCGGCCGGCGAGGTTCCCTCGGGGGCGAAACAGATCCTCGACCGGCGCGGCCCCGAAGGCCTGGCCACATGGGTGTTGGAACAAAAGCAGGTGCTGCTGACCGACACCACCATGCGCGACGCCCATCAGTCGCTGCTGGCCACCCGCATGCGCAGCCACGATCTGGTGGCGGTGGCGCCGGCCTATGCCAAGCTACTGCCGCAATTGTTCAGCATGGAATGCTGGGGCGGAGCCACCTTCGATGTCGCCATGCGCTTTCTGGTGGAAGACCCGTGGGAGCGCCTGAGCCAGTTGCGGGAAGCCATGCCCAATCTGCTGACCCAGATGCTGCTGCGCTCGGCCAACGGCGTCGGCTATGCCAACTATCCCGACAACGTGGTGAAATATTTCATCGAGCGCGCCGCCAAAGGCGGCATCGACATCTTCCGCGTGTTCGACTGCCTGAACTGGGTCGACAACATGCGTCTGGCCATCGATTCAGTGCGCGAAAGCGGCGCCGTCTGCCAGGCCGCCCTTTGCTACACAGGCGATATCGGCGATCCGGCCCGCGCCAAGTACGACCTGAAATACTACGTCAAGCTGGCCAAGGATCTGGAAAAGGCCGGCGCCCACATGCTGGCGGTCAAGGACATGGCCGGACTGATGCGGCCCCGCGCCGCCACCGCCCTGTTCAAGGCCCTGAAAGAGGAGGTGGGCCTGCCCATCGCCTTCCACACCCACGACACGTCCGGCCTGTCGGCGGCTTCGGTGCTGGCCGCCGTCGACGCCGGCGTCGATACCGTGGACGCCGCCATGGACGCTTTTTCCGGCACCACCAGCCAACCGCCACTGGGGTCCATCAACGCGGCGCTGAAGGGACACGAGCGCGACCCCGGCCTGGATCAGGACAATCTGGACCGCATCTCGGTCTATTGGGAGCAGGCCCGCAAGCATTACGCCGCTTTCGAGGCCGACGTCAAATCGGGCACCGCCCAGGTCTATCTGCACGAAATGCCCGGCGGCCAATACACCAACCTGCGCCAGCAGGCCAAAAGCCTGGGCATCGACGAGAAATGGGATCAGGTGGCCCACGCCTATGCCGACGTCAACCGCCTGTTCGGCGACATCGTCAAGGTTACGCCCACCAGCAAGGTGGTCGGCGACATGGCCCTGATGATGGTCACCACCGGTCTGACGCCGGACGACGTCGCCAACCCCGACAAGGAAATCGCCTTTCCCGAGTCGGTGGTGCAGTTGTTCCGCGGCGAGCTGGGGCAGCCTCCCGGCGGCTGGCCGGAAGCCCTGAGCCGCAAGGTGCTGAAGGGCGAAAAGCCCTTTACCGCCCGCCCCGGCTCGGTGATGCCCCACGCCAATCTGGCGTCGCAGCGTTCCGAAGCGGAAGGGCTGGCCGGGCGCCCCATCTCGGATAACGAGTTCGCCTCGTACCTGATGTATCCTAAGGTGTTCCGCGACTTCGCCGCCATGACCCGCAAATTCGGCGACGTCTCGGTGCTGCCCACGCCCATCTTCTTCCACGGCATGGACGCCGGTCAGGAAGTGTCCATCGCCATCGAGAAAGGCAAAAGCCTGATCGTCCGGTTCCTGGCCATGTCCGAGCCGGACGAAAACGGCGAACGCAAGCTGTTCTTCGAGCTGAACGGCCAGCCGCGCACGGTGAAGATCGCCGACCGCTCGGTGGTCCCCGCCCGTCCGGCCCAGCCCAAGGCCGAAGACGGCAACGCCGCCCATGTGGCCGCGCCCATGCCCGGTCTGGTGGTCACCGTTTCGGTGCGCGAAGGGCAGGAAGTGGAAAAAGGCGATATGCTGCTGGCCATCGAAGCCATGAAGATGGAAACCGCCGTGCGTGCCGAACGAGCCGGCGCGGTCAAGAAAATCTGCGTCGCCCCAGGCCAGCAGATCGACACCAAGGACTTGCTGATCGTTCTCGAATGATCCCATAGTGGCCGCCATGCCAGAAACGATCCCGGCATGGCGGCACACCCCTGGGAGTTCGGGCATGAGCAGCGAGATCAAGGACGTCGTTTCGAAGGAAGATACCTTCGACAAGCTGGAAATCCGCCTGGGCCGGGTGCTCTCGGCGACGCCGGAACCGTCGGCTCCCAAAGCGTCCTATAAGATCACCGTCGATTTCGGCAAATTCGGCCAGCGCACCAGCGTCGGCCGCTTCACCCGCCACGCGGTGGAGGAAATCGTCGGCAAGCAGGTCATGGGCGTGCTGAACTTCGAGCCGCGCATGATCGGAGACGTCCGCTCGGACTTCCTGCTGCTGGGCGTGCAGTATCCCAAGGCCGACAGCGGCGAAGCCACCTTCATCGCTCCGGCCGTCGAAGCCAAGATCGGCAGCAAGCTGTTCTGACGTCACCAGGCTTTGCTGGTCACCCGGTAATCGGCGAACCGTTCGGCCAGAAAATCCAGGAACAGCCGGACCTTGGCCGACAGGAAATCCCGCTGAAGATAGACCGCGTAAATATCGGCGGCGCCGCCGTGCCATTCGGGCAGAACCCGCAGCAATCGGCCCTCGCGCAGGTAGGGGGCCACGTCCCACAGCGACCGCAGCAGAATGCCGTGTCCCTTTAGGGCCCAGTCCACGGCCACCTCGCCGTGATTGGTCGCCAGGGGGCCGCGGACTTTCAAAGTCACCTGCCCCGACGGCGACACCAGATGCCAGCTATCCGCGGGCAGATCGTTCTCCCGGATGGTGATGCAGTGATGACCGCGCAGATCGTGAGGGACGTCCGGCGCCCGGCGCGCCGCCAGATAATCGGGAGAGGCACACAAAATCCGGCGATTGGCGGCGATCTTGCGGGCGATCATCTGATTGCTCCCGTCCACGCCGAAACGGATGCCGATATCCATGCCGGCCTCGGCCAGATCCTGCGGCCGATCCGTCAAGTGCAGCAAGATTTCGACATCGGGATAATGGCGGACGAATTCGGCGATCGCCGGCGCAATGTGCCGCCTGCCGAAACCAAAGCCGGAATTGATGCGCAAGGTTCCTCGCGGCACGTCCTTCGCCGCGCCGAGTTCATGCTCCAGCTGCTCGATGTCCTGCAGTATCCGCCGCCCCTCTTGCAAATAACGCTCGCCTTCCGGCGTCAGGCTTTGCCGTCTGGTGGTGCGGTTCAGCAACCGCGTTCCCAACCGCTGTTCCAGAGCGGCCAGACGACGGCTGACGGCCGGAGGCGTCACCCCCATTTCCTGCGCTGCCGAAGCCAGGCTGGGATGGCGGCTCAGACGGACGAAAAAAGCCAGATCAAGAGCATCGGACATTCGATCACCCGGCAATTCATACTTAAAACACACGATATAATTAAAATAACAGACATTGATGCATAATAACGACAGAATATGCTGTCAGCCCTTTTCATCGAGACCAAGCGCCATGTCATCACTCGAACTCCTGCGTCTTCTCGAATTGGCCCTGCTGGGGGCGGGCCTTGGTTTCGCTGGCGGCCTGTTCGGCATCGGCGGCGGCATCATCGCCATTCCCGTTCTGACCCTGTGGTTCGGCGTCGATCAGGCCACGGCCCAAGGAACCGCCCTGGTCATGATGGTGCCCAATCTGTTGATCGCCTGGTGGCGCTATGTCCGCCACAACCCCGTGCCCTTGTGGGAAACGGTCGGCGTCGCCGCCACGGGGACCATCGCCACATGGGCCACGGCCGAAGTGGCGCATTGGCTTGATCAGGCGTTACTGCGGGGAATTTTCGCCCTGTTCCTGCTGGTCCTGGCGGTGCGGATGACACGCAACAGCCCCGCACAGGAAGTTCCCGCCTCAGCCGCCAACCGAGACAGAAGGCTGATGCCCCTCGTCGGACTGGCCGGAGGGGCCAGCATGGGCCTGCTGGGCGTCGGCGGCGGCTTGGTGGCGACGCCGATGTTCTCCCGTTTCTTTGGTCTGGGCCAACGCGTTGCCCAAAGTCTGGGACTGGCGGTGGTTGCCCCCAGTTCGGTCATCGCGCTGGCGGCCTATGCCCGCAATGACCATGTGGACTGGCGTCTCGGCTTGCCCCTGGCCGTCGGCGGCATCTTCACCGTCGCCGCCGGCGTCGCCCTGGCCCATCGCCTGCCCGAACGCCAATTGCGCTGTTTCTTCGGCATCATGGTGGGAGCGACCGGCCTGTGGCTGCTGCTGGGACGCTTTGTGATGGGGTGAAGCCTCCGGAATTGTCCGCTCAAGGCCATTTTCACGTCCATCGGAAAACACCCGGCCGCGTCTTGCAACTGCGGCGCCTGGCGGGACAGGGGATCGAGCCGCCGGCAAGACCTTGCCCGTCACCGCCGAATCCCACGAAAACATGATCTCAAAAACGATCAGGCAGCTTTCAGCGTGAAGAAGAAGAAACTGCCATGCCCCGGCGTCGAATCCGCCCAGATGCGTCCCCCCATGGCACGGACCAATCGCTTGCAGACTGATAAACCGACACCGACGCTGACGTTCTGGGCCGCCACGGCGCCCCCTTCACCCGCATGGTGCAGACGGCAGAACAAAGCGAAGGGATCTTGCATATCGGGATCGAAGCCAATGCCGTTGTCCGCCACGCAGAAGCGCCAGAAACCGTCGTCGCGCACGGCGCTGACGTCCACCCGGGGCGGTTCGCCGGGCTGATGGAACTTCACGGCGTTGGACAGCAGATGCTGGAAAATCTGCACCAGCGCCATCCGGTCGCCGATGACCAGCGGCATATCGCCGGATTTGATCTCGGCGCCCGTCTGCTGGCGCAAATCGGCCACGCCCTCCAATGCCAGAACCAACGCCTCGGCGGAGGAAACCTCTCCCTGCGTCCCCAGATTGGCCGTGCTGCGCGAAAAATCCAAAAGACCGCCTAGCAGGTCGTACATGCGCCGTCCCGAACGGATGACGTTGTCGAGATACCCCTTGCCCGTCGCATCCAGGGCGTCGGGATAAAGCTTTTGCAGCAACTGAGCGTAATTGACCACGGTGCGGCAAGGTTCTCGCAGATCATGGGCGGCGACATAGGCGAAACGTTCCAGTTCGGAATTCATTTCCGACAACCGGTCAATCATCTGTTGTTGCAGCAAAGAGGAATTGCGCTGCTCTGCCAGCTGGCTTTCCATCACGGCAATCTGGCGTTCACGGGCGACGGCCTCCTTGCGCGTCAGAAGATTGCGCACGCGAGCCAGCACCACCGCCGCGATGAAAGGCTTATGAATGAAATCGTCGGCCCCCAGCGACAAAGCGAATTCCTCGTCGGCCGGATCGTCGAGACCGCTCAGAAAAATGACGGGAATATCGCGCGTCAGGGGATCGGCCTTCAAATGGCGGCATGCGTCGAAGCCGTTCATTTCTGGCATCACCACGTCCAGCAAGATCAGGTCCGGAGCGCCCCAGCGAGAAACCTCGTCCAGCAACTGGCTGCCGTCGCTGACGGTGCGCACGTTGTAACGCTCCTCCAGCATCTCTTCGAGCACCAGCAGATTGTCGGGCTGGTCGTCGGCGACCAGAATGCGCGGCTTGACGGCGGTCATGACGCCTCCTCGCCGCGAGAGGACTCCGCGTCGGCCATCCTGATATGCGCCTGGATATCGGCCATCAGCATCGCCACGGCCTGGGACAGGCGCCGGGCCAGGGCGACGGCCTCGCCGGCCCGTTCCTCACGGGCCGCGTGCTCGGTTTCCATGGCTAGGCGACGCAGGCCGTCGGCCATCAGGTTGCCCGCCGATCCCTTGAGGCCGTGAGCCAAGAACGCAATCCGCTCCAGGTCCATTTCGTCGGCCACGCGGGTCAGCTCCAGACCGGTCTCGCGGTGGACCCTCTCCACCGTATCCAGCAATTTGGCGATGAAAGCCGGTTTGCCATGGTAACGCGCCCCCAAGGCTTCCCAATCAATGCCCGGCGGAGGCTGGTCATCCGCCGGCGGAACTCTTCCATCGGCCGAGCGGCGGACATGGCGCAAAATCGTTTCAATCAATTGGGCGGCGTCCACCGGCTTGGTGACATGGGCGACCATGCCGGCATCCAGGCAGCGGATGCGCTCCTCCGGCATGGCGTGCGCCGTGACGCCGATGATCGGCAAGGCCGGACAGTCCCTCGACACCCTGCGGGCAAGCTCGTAGCCGTCGACATCGGGCATCTGAATATCGGTCAGCAGCATGTCGAAACCCTCCGCCCCCTGTAAAGCAAGGGTATCCAGCGCCGACTGCCCATTCTCGGCGGAAACCACCCGAGCGCCTTCCGCGGCCAGGAATTCCTGCATGACCAGACGGTTGACCTCGTTGTCCTCGGCCACCAGGACCGTCAATCCCTCCAGCCGCTGCGGCGCATGGAGCGACGGGCCCAACGGCGCGCAGGGCGAGGCCAAAGCCTGAAGGAGATGCCGCGCCCGCAGCGGCCGCTCGATCACGGCGTAAAGATCGGCCACCCACTCCAGCGCCCGGCCCGGCGTGATCGCCGCCAGCAGATGGCAGCCTTGGGGCAGCGACGCCCGCAGATCGCCCTCCAGCAAGTCGGCCGACACCAGAACCAGAGATTCCGCCCGCGCCTGGGACGGTTCGGACAAAAGGCTCACCTCGACGCCCCGGCGCCGCAATTCACCGGCCAGACAGCCTGTTTCCTCCGCGTCCAATCCCAGCAGGGAAATATGTCCCGCCGGCCTCTCGTGCGCCGGTCCCTGCACCTCGATCAGCGGCAGAACCACGACGAAGCGGCTGCCTCGTCCCGGCTGGCTGTCGACGGCGATGCTGCCGCCCATGAGGTCCACCAGAGTGCTGGAAATGGACAGCCCCAGCCCGGTGCCGCCGTAATGGCGGGTGGTCGAGCCATCCGCCTGCTCAAAGGGCCGGAACAGACGGCTTTGCTGCTCGGCGGTCATGCCGATGCCATTGTCCGAAACGTCGATGACCAGCGAACCGCCCTGCCGAGACAGGCTCAGGCGGATGGTTCCGGCGTTCGGCGTGAACTTCACCGCATTGGACAGCAGGTTGCCCATGACCTGGGCCAGGCGCAGGGGATCGCCCTGAATGGAACGGGGCAATTCCGGGTCTTCCTCGACCAGCAGCCGCAATCCTTTGTCGAAGGCCCGTCCGCTGACCAACAGCAACGCCTGATCCACCACCCCGGCCAACAACACGGGCACCTGCTCGACGCGCATCTGCCCGGCTTCGATCTTTGAAAAATCCAGCACGTCGTTGACCACCCCCAACAGAGTGTGGCCAGCTTCGATGATGCGCTGGAACGTCAACTGCGTCCTGCGCCCGGACGATTCCTTGTTGCCGATATGCGCCAGACCGAGAACGGCGTTCAGCGGAGTGCGGATCTCATGGCTCATGTTGGCCAGGAACTCGCGGCGCACCGAGGCCAACCGTTCGGCCTCGGCCAAGGCCTTTTCCCGGGCCTCCTGCGCGGCGACCGAACTGCTGATGTCGGTGAAGCTGATCACCGCTCCGACCAGACGCTCCGCCTTGACCAAAGGATGAATGGCGCTGGAAATCGGCACCGCCGTGCCATCGGCCCGCCAATAGGTATCGTGCGGCACCCGGGTTTCCTCGCCGCTGATGATGGCCTGCATCACCGGGCAGTCTCGCGCCGGATATTCGCTTCCGTCGGCATGATGGTGATGGAACGACTCGTGGCCAAGCTTGCCCAGCAGCTGATCCGCCTCATATCCCAGGATCCGGCACCCCGCCGGGTTGACGAAGGTGATGCGGCCCTCCGTATCCACTCCCATCAGGCCGTCGGCCGACGAATGCAGAATAAGCCCGAAATTTCCTTCGGCCTCGCGGAGCTGTTCGCCGCGGCGGTCGATTTCCTCTTCCAGATGATGGCGGTAACGTTCTAGTTCCTCGGCCGCCTGTTTCTGTTCCGAAACGTCGGCCACCGTACCGATTACCCGCAGCGGCAGGCCGGAATCGTCGTATTGCGGGCTGGCGTGGATGGACAGCCAACGCATCTCGCCATCCGGGCGCATGACGCGGAAGTCCTTGCTGTAAGGTTCGCTGCGGCTGATGGCATTGCGGGCGACGGCCATCAGATCCGCTTCGTCGTCGGGATGGACGATGCGCTTCAGATCATCGAAAGACATGTCCTTGGCGTCGAGGCCGGTAATGCGAGAGCATTCAGGCGACCAGATCACCCGCTCGGTGCGCAGATTCCATTCCCAGGCGCCCATGTGAGCCGCCGACAAGGCCAAGGCCAGCCGCTGCTGGGCCAGCCACGATGCCGTGATGTCGCGAGCGACGCCCATCACGCCCACCTGATTGCCGTCGCGGTCGACCATCGGCGTCTTGATGGTTTCGACCAGAACGTTTCGGCCGTCGAAAGCCATGGTCAGCCATTCAAGATTGATCCGCGACCCCCGGCTGCTCAACGCCAGACGGTCGTTGGCGCGGAAAAAATCGGCCAATTCGGATGACACCAGATCGTAGTCCGTCTTGCCAATCAGATCGGCTTCCTTGCGCCCGGCGAAACTCTCGAACATCGGGTTGCAAATCTGATAGCGCCCGTCCAGATCCTTGACCCACACCATGTCAGGCATGCTGTCGATCAACGTGCGCAGGCGCTGCCGCTCGTCGCGGATCGCCGCTTCGGAACGCTGCTTGTCCCGTTCGTCCCCCAGCATCAGCAATTCGCCGAAGACGACGCCGTCGTTCAGCCGAATATCGGCGCGGTGCGCATTCACCGGAATGCTCCTGCCCGCCACATCGCGCAGAACGGCACCCAGACTGGTGGCCTCCAACCGCACGACATCCGCCAAAGGCTTTCCCAGCACGTCCTTGGCGTCGTATCCGAACAGGCGCTCCGCCGCCGGATTGAAAAAGCTCACCATCCCCTGCCGGTCGGCAGCGACCAGGGCGTCGGACAGGCTGTCCAGCGTCAGCGACAGAATTTGCCTATCCTTTTGCGCCGACTGGCGGGAACGGTGCAGACCGCCGCTCAGCAGACTGACCAAGACGCCACAGCCGACCAGTATCCCCCAGTCGAACAGCCGCAAGGGCGACGACAGCGTCTGTTCCGGATTTTCCAAAGCCAGACTGGCCGCGGACACCGTCAAGGTCGAGAGAACACCGGCATTCGCCCCGAACAGCAGCGCCGAAACGATGACCGGAAACAGATATATGATCAGCAGTGGATCATCGCCGCTGCCGTCCATGGGAAGCAGCAGGCGCAAACCAATGGTGACGCCGGACACCAAAAGGGCCAGCAGATAATTGCCGGCCTCTTTCCGCCAGCCCTGCACGCCCATGTCCGCCGTCAGATCGTGGTTCAGACCGGGAAAGCCGGGCACTTCCTCGCGGTCGGGAATGCGCAGCATGCCCCAGGCCAGAAACAGGGCGCTGATCACGACAAAGACCATGCCTTTGGCCGTGGACAGCATGGCCACCATCTGCCCGGACGGCATGAATCCCAAAAGCCGGTCGGACAACACGATCCAGACCGTCGAGAACAAGGCGTAAAAGAGAATCGCCAAAATGATGAAACGGCGACGCTCAAGGGATTTCATGGCGGTTCTCCTGCCGTCTTATTCATCCCGGTACGAAAATCATCCGGTCCGCAGCGGATTGCCGCATTACCGACGGCAGATTACCGCATTACCGATTGCTCAGACCGTCTACTCCCTGGCTCCGACCTCTTATACCGAGGAACGAAGTCCAAGGGCCATTCTGCGTGGAGACCGGACGAAATGCAGCATGTCCCTTGAGTGAAACGCCTCTGACTTAAGATGGAAATGCACGCAAAAGTATTAAAACAAATTAAATCATCCCGCGATGCAAATACCACAACAAATTCCGTGAAAGTTGAAATATTTCCACAAAAATCCCCCGTGCCAACCGATCCCCCGAGCCCGCTCGGGGCCGGCCAATCGTTGCCGTCCCCAGTTGCCCGCCACGAGAATCACCGCCTTGGTCCAGGGCGTTCATACCCTCAGGAACGGTGCCCCCTTCCAGGCGCTTCCACCCGCCGTCACGGCCGCCAAACACCTGGAACCAACCACCGAACCATCCCCCGATCAAGCCGTCCAGGCGAGAGACGCCGGCAGGAATTCGCCGAATTCGCCACACCCCGAAAAAAATCAATCCCCCCTGAAAAAAGCCGTTGCGTTCAAAGGGGATCCAGACTACAAAGCCGTCCTCCGCGATGTCCCCATCGTCTAGAGGCCTAGGACACCGCCCTTTCACGGCGGTAACAGGGGTTCGAATCCCCTTGGGGACGCCAGCTTTGCTGGCGTGTTGAGTTCCCATTACATAGCTCGATACCAAGTCACAGCCTGCTCGACATAAGCAGGAGCAAGCCAGCTTGATCATCGTCATCAAGCATGGCACGGCAAAGCGGGCGGCGAAAATTCCGCAGTTTACAGAATCAGGGCTTTCGAGGCGAAAGCCCGTACGCTAACGGCATCTTCCTGGGCCATGGCGTGGCGGGCCAGATCGGCCAGACCCGTCTGGGACCATTGGCGGATGCGGGCCTTGATCGCGGCGATCTGATTGGGACGCACGCTGAGAGAGCGGACCCCGGCGCCGATCAGCAAGGCGGCGGCGATCGGGTCGGAAGCGGCGTCGCCGCAGACCGAGACGTGGCAGTCCCTGGCGTCGGCCTGGGCGCAGATGTCGCGGATAACCCGCAGCACCGCCGGATGGGCGGCGTCTTGCCAGCGGGCCAGATCGCCGTTGCCGCGTTCCGCCGCCAGGATGTACTGGGTCAGATCGTTGGTGCCGATCGAGAAAAAGTCGGCCTGGCGGGCGAAGCCGTCGGCCATCAGCGCCGCCGCCGGCACCTCGACCATCATCCCCAGGCGCACCGGCCAGGCATGGGCGGCGCCGCGCTGGTCCAGGGCGGCATGGGCCTGCATCAGCAGATGACGGGCTTCGGCCAGTTCGTCGGGATCGGTGACCATGGGCAGCATGATCCACAGATCGCGCCCCTGCCCGGCCCGCAGAATCGCCCGCAGGTTCGAGGAGAAGAAATCGGCGTTGCGCAAAGACAGGCGCACGCCGCGCACCCCCAGGAAGGGATTCTGTTCGTTGCCCGACGGCATGAAGGCCGCAGGCTTGTCGGCGCCGATGTCGGGAGTACGCACCACCACCGGACCATTGCCCAAAGGCGCCAGCACCGCCGCCAGGGAGCGCACCTGCTCGTCCTCGGACGGCATGGTCTTATAGGGCAGATAGACGAATTCCGTGCGCAAAAGCCCCACGCCCTCGGCGCCATTTTCCTTGGCGTCGGCGGCGTCGGCGGCATTGCCCACATTGGCCAGAACCTCGATGGACTGACCGTCCAGGGTGACGGCGGGTTGCTGTTTCAAAGCGTCGAACGCCGCCCGTTCGTCGGCCAGGGCGATGCGGCGCCCCTCGATCATCGACCGCTCCTCGTCCGACGGATCGACCCACAATTCGCCAGAAGCGCCATCCAGCCCGACGAAGGCGGCCTTGGCGACGTCGGCCGGCACGCCGACCACCATGGGAATGCCCAAGGTGCGGGCCAGAATGGCGGCATGGGCGGTCGGACTGCCGTGACGGGCGAGAATGCCCAACACCGCCCCCGGCTGACAGGCCATGGCCTCGCTGGGCAGCAATTCGTCGGTCAGCAGAACGGCCGGAGGATTTGGGGCGATTTTGGCCTGCTGGCTTTCACCGGCCAAAGCCCGCATCACCCGTCCGGCGATATCGCGTAAGTCGGCGGCACGGGCCTTGAGATAAGCATCTTCCATGGCGGCATAAGCATCGGCCACGGCCAGACTTTCCGCCCGCCAGGCCGACAAAGCCGATTCGCCGCCCGACTGGAGCCGGGCCCGCACCGGCTCCAGCAAGGCCGGGTCGCTGAGCATCAGGGCCTGAGCGGCGAAAATACCGGCGGTCTGGGCATCCAGTCCCGAAGGATGACGCAGATCAGCGGCTACCCGGGCCAGGGCCGTGTCCAAACGAGCCAATTCCTCATCGGCGGTTCCGGGATCGTGATCCGCCGCTTCCGGCAGAGCCGCCGACAAAGACAGCAGACGCCCCATGGCGACGCCGTCCGACGCCCCCACCGGCCGGTCCGGCGTCTGGGACACGGCGACGGAAGCCGGGGCCTGGGGCACGCCTCCCCGCACAAGGTCGGCCTCGCCGAAATGATCGGCCATCAACTGACGCAGCCTGTCGGACGCGGCCTGGGCGTCGGCGCCGCTCAGGCTGAAGCGCACCCGGTCTCCCTTGCGGGCCTGAACCAGACCGATGCCGGTCAGACTGCGCACCGAGGCCGGACCGCGACCCGCCGTCAGATTGAGGATGCGGACATCGGCCTGGAACGACCCCATGGCCTGGACCAACGCCGCCGCCGGCCGAGCATGAAGGCCGTTGGGATTTTCGATGACGGTTTCGATCTCCTGGCACGGGCCGTCGATGCTTGCCGGCGCGGGGCCGACGCCGGGCCGCTCAAAATCCAGCTGCGACAGCTTCGGCTCCAGCGCGGTCATGGCCTCGGCGGCCACGGCGTCCAGATCGGCTCCGGCATTGGCTTGAACCGAAGCCGCCACCGCCGCTTCGACGATAGGAGCGGGAACCAGACGAATCTTTGCGGCGACATTCTCGAATCCGTCGCTTTCCAGCAATTCCAGCGCCGTCTGTGCCGACAGCACGGCGCTGCCCAAATCCATCAGCACCACCGCACCGTCACCGGCGCAGAAAGGCTGGAGCACCTCGTAGATATGAACGGCATCGGTCCCGATTTCCGCGAAGTCGTCACCGACGCCGGCGGCGACGGCAATGGGAAAATCCGGCCCGACCATCTGCACCACCAATTCCCGGATGGCGGTGGCCAGGGCCTTGCTGTGGGAAACCAGAACGATGCCGATCATTTTTCAAGGCTCCTGTTAAGCGCAAACCTCGGCCAGGGCTCCCATGATCAGCGCCACCGAATTGGCGCCCGGATCTTCATGACCGATGCTGCGTTCCCCCAAATAGGACGCCCGACCCTTGCGAGCCAGCAGCGGCGCGGTGGCGGTGGCGGCAGCGCGGGCGGCGGTGGCGGCCTTAGCCGCAGCAACGGCCAGATCGGCATCGGAGCCCAAGGCCTGGACGGCTGGAATCAAGGCGTCGACCATGGTCTTGTCGCCGGGTTCGGCTTTGCCGCGGCGGCGGATATCGCCCAGTCCGGCATTGATCAACGCCGACAGGGCGGCGGCGTCGAATTCGGCTTTCCCGGCGCTTTGCTTGGCCAGTTCCAGAAAAAACCCGCCGTACAGTGGTCCCGAGGCGCCGCCGACGCTGGACAGCAAGGTCATGCCGACGGTCTTGAACAAAGCGGCCATATCGGCCGGCTGAACGGTCTCAAGCTTCTTGACCACCGCGGTCATGCCGCGCGCCATGTTGGCGCCGTGGTCACCGTCGCCGATGGCGGAATCCAATTCGCTCAGATGGGCCGCGTTCTGCTCGATCACCGATGCGGACGAGACGATCCAGGCCTGGGCCTGGGACAAGGTGAAGTGAGACATCGGGACCTCTTCTTTTCAAATGTTCGGGAAGGAAAAGACCCCTCCGCGCCCGCAGGAGTGAGCGCGGAGGGAACCGGGAATCAGACGCCCCAGCGTAGAGCGGACGTGTTTACGGGAGCGTCCCACAACCCGAACAAGGTGTCATCACCCCGAAGGGCCGTGACCGAAGTGCCAGCCATCTCCAGGCTGGTGATGTAGCTGCCGACCAGGGAACGGCGGACTTTCAGTCCGTGCTTCTCGGCGATCTCGGCGGCTTTGCGGAAAATGATGTACAGCTCAACCAGCGGCGTGCCGCCCATGCCGTTGACGAACAGGATGATCTCCTCGCCTTTCTTGAAGGGCAGATCCGACAGCACCGGCTCCATCAGCATGGCAGTGATTTCATCGGCCGAGGCGACGGGAACGCGATGACGGCCCGGCTCGCCGTGAATGCCGATGCCGACCTCCATCTCGTTTTCAGCCAGTTCGAACGACGGCTTACCCAGATGCGGCACGGTGCAGGGCGTCAGCGCCATGCCCATGCTGCGGCCGTTGGCGCGGATGGTGTCGCCCAAGGCCTTGACCTTGGCCAGATCCCAGCCCTTCTCGGCGGCGGCGCCCAACAGCTTTTCCATCAGCACGGTCAAACCGACGCCGCGGCGCCCGGCGGTATAGAGGCTGTCCTCGACCGCCACGTCGTCGTCGGTCAGCACCGTCTCGACGGCGATGCCTTCCTCACGCAGCATGTCGGCGGCCATCTCGAAATTCATGACGTCGCCGGTGTAGTTCTTGACGATCTGCAACACCCCGGCTCCGCCGTTCACCGCCTTGCCCGCCTCGTACATCTGATCGGGGGTGGGGCTGGTGAAGACGTGCCCCGGACAAGCGGCGTCCAGCATGCCCTGGCCGACGAAACCGCCATGCAGGGGCTCGTGCCCGCTGCCGCCGCCGGAAATCAGAGCCACCTTGCCTTTTACCGGCGCATCCTTGCGGGTGATGTAGAAAGGATCGAAGCTGACCTTCAAGCGGTCGGCATGGGCCAGCAACATGCCCTCAAGGGCCTCGCGGACCACATTCTCGGGAGCATTGATAAGCTTTTTCATGGCACCTCTCCTTGAGGAGAAACGGGTTCAAAGCTGATGGGATTGGCTAAAGAAGGCTTCCCCGGCGCGGGTTGCGCGCCGGGGAAGGTCAGGCTTAGAGGATGCCGGTGACCTTGCAGATCAGCGCGCCGACAGCGCCGCCCGCCAGCGGAGCGAGCACCGGAACCAGGGCATAGCCCCAATCCGAAGCCCCCTTGCCGGCGATCGGCAGGATCTGGTGAGCGATGCGCGGCCCCAGGTCACGGGCGGGATTGATGGCGTAGCCGGTGGGACCACCCAGCGACAGGCCGATGCCCCACACCAGCATACCCCACAGATAGGGACCGAAGCCGCCGGGCAGGCCCGAGGCGGAAACTCCCTTGGAGCCGATGGCGAAGCCGACCACCACCAGAACGATGGTGACCATGAATTCGCACAGAGCGTTGGCCGGGATGTTGCGGATGGCCGGGCCGGTCGAAAAGATGGCCAGTTTCAGTCCCGCATCCTCGGTTTCCTTCCAATGCGGCAGATAGGCCAGCCAGACGAAGGCGGCGCCGGCGGCGGCGCCGGCGACCTGAGCCAGGATATAGGGAACCACGTTGGCGTAATCGCCCGAGGCCACGGCCAAGGCCAGGGTGACCGCCGGATTGAGATGAGCGACGCCGCCCACGCCCAGGCTGGCGATGATTCCCGTCAGCACGGCAAAGCCCCAGCCGGCGGTAATGACGATCCAGCCACTGTTTTGACCCTTGGATTTGCTGAGCAGCACGTTGGCCACCACGCCGTCACCCATCAGGATGAGCACCATAGTGCCAAGGAATTCGCCGAATACAGGTCCAGTCATGATTGTTACCCCCACGTATTCTTATTCGACCCAGTCGAAGGTCCGGGTGACGGCCTTCTTCCAGAAGTGATAGAGGCCCGCGCGCTTTTCTTCGTCCATGGACGGCTTCCAGCGATGATCCTCGGCCCAGTTGGCGACCAGTTCGTCGGTGTCGGTGAAGAAGCCGACCGCCAGACCGGCGGCATAGGCGGCACCCAAAGCGGTGGTTTCCAGCACCACCGGACGGACCACCGGCTTGTTCAGGATGTTGGACTGGAACTGCATCAACAGATGATTGACGGTCATGCCGCCATCGGTGCGCAGATTGTCCAGCTCGATGCCCGAATCCTGCTCCATGGCGTCCAGAACCTCGCGCACCTGGAAGGCGGTGGCCTCCAGAACGGCGCGGGCGATATGGCCCTTGTTGACGAAGCGGGTCAGGCCGGCGATGACGCCGCGGGCGCTGTCCTTCCAATAGGGCGCGTAAAGGCCCGAGAAAGCGGGAACGAAATAGACGCCGCCATTGTCGTTGACCGTGCGGGCCAAAGGCTCGATGTCGGTGCTTTTTTCAATGATTCCCAGATTGTCGCGCAACCACTGCACCAAGGCGCCGGTGATGGCGATGGAGCCTTCCAGAGCGTAAACGGCGGGCTTGTTGCCGATCTTGTAGCCGACGGTGGTCAGCAGACCGCACTTGGAGGGCACGATTTTTTCGCCGGTGTTCATCAGCATGAAGCAGCCGGTGCCATAGGTATTCTTGGCTTCGCCGGGCTTGAAACAGGCCTGGCCGAACAGAGCCGCCTGCTGATCGCCCAGATCGCCGGCGATGGGAACGTCCTTCACCGGACCGAAAGTGGCCTTGGCGTACACTTCCGAACTGGAGCGGATGGCCGGCAGCATCTTCTTGGGAATGCCGAAATCGGCCAGGATCGCGTCGTCCCATTGCAGGGTTTCCAGATTCATCAGCTGGGTGCGGCTGGCATTGGTGACATCGGTGACATGCACGCCGCCGTTGACGCCGCCGCTCAGGTGCCAGATGACGAAGGTGTCGATATTGCCGAACAGCAGGTCGCCGGCTTCTGCCGCTTCGCGAGCGCCGGGAACGTTTTCCAGAATCCAGCGGATCTTCAGGCCGCTGAAATAAGTGGCCAGCGGCAGACCGGTCTTGGTGCGATAGCGGTCCTGACCGCCCTTGGCCTCGAACTGGGCCACCACGTCGGCGACGCGGGTGTCCTGCCAGACGATGGCGTTGTAGACTGACTGGCCGGTCTTCTTGTTCCACACCACGGTGGTTTCGCGCTGGTTGGTGATACCGATGGCCGCCAGATCGCTGGGGCGCAGGCCCTTGGCCGACATGGCTTCCGTGATCACCTCTTCCAGGCGGCGCCAGATTTCCGCCGGGTCATGTTCGACCCAACCCGGCTTGGGATAAATCTGCTCGTGCTCCTTCTGAGCCACACTGACGATGCGCCCGGTCCGATCGAACACGATGAAACGTGAACTGGTCGTCCCCTGATCGATAGCGCCGATATAGGTTGCCATGTCTCAACTCCCTTGTTTTATAACGTTTTACGGCCTTTTCGGCCGACCTTCGGATAGCTACGTCCGCCCGCTCCCCACCCGGATTCCGGGCGATGAAACGCGCATCCCCGCGGTCGCTGCGACGCGCGGGAACCGTCAGCGAACGTCACTGTCGGGGATGAATTTCGAAGGAAAGGAAAGACCAGACGCAAGTGGTCGCCATCATGGACGATGCGGCCGGGAAACTCCGGCATGCCCCTGAGCTGAAAACAATCCCAGGATGGTCGCTGGCCTTGATCATGTTTTCCTCCGCACATTCAATTATATTTTTCTTATATTTCTCCCGCACTTGTTCGCCAGTGCTGGGAAAGGAGCAGGAAGGAGAGGGAAACCTTTAATTTCCGCCACTCCCGGGAATGTTACTGTTTAGAAGAGGCCCAAACAAAAGAGCCCAACACCACCAGCAACAACAACCGGACCGCGAAAATAAAAAAGCCGCCCGTTGAACGCAGCATGACTGCGCATTCAACAGGCGGCTTCTCTCAATCTCTGCCGCTAAGTTAAAATTATATGACCCGGACTATTGAATGACAATGGCTTTTTGCAAACCCTGGATCAGGCCGCACTATGGCTTGCGCCATAAGAGATCAGGAAATCCACAAATGTGGATCGCTGGCCGACACCGCCACCAGTCCCTGCCCCAGCAAATCCTGGGCTTCCCGCAGGGACGAGATCAATCCGCCCCCCACCAAGGGCATATCGGCAGAAACGCTTTTCAAACGGTCAACCAGCTTCGGCACCGCCACCGCCGGCAGAACCTCTAGCGCGTCGACGCTGCTGTTCTTCAATTGGTGGCAGATATTCTCGATGGCGCCGCTGTCCAGCAAGAAGGTCCGCTGAATGGCGAACAGGCCCATGGCCTGAGCATGGCGCAAAGGCTCGCCGTGGGTCGAGATGATTCCTCTGGCGCCGCGCTTGGCCAGGAAGTTCAGAGCCGTGACGTCGCGGGTCAGGCCGCTGAGAAGATCGACGTTGACGATGGGCAGTTTGCCGGCATCGGCGATGCGCTGCATCAGGTCGCCGATGCTCTCGGGCTCTCCGCACAGCAGATAGATGATCTTGCCGTGGGCCTCCAGGGCGCGGTCCAGCAGTTCCGGCTTGCGGACCGCCGGAATGATGCCGCAGTCCTGAAGCAGCGGCCGCAGGGAATGCGGACGGGAACTGGCGCGCGGGCTTCCGCCGGGACCATTGTCGGGAGCATGGGGGGCACCGCGCCTGGACTGCATATGCAACACCTTTTCTACGATCACGGATCTGAACTGTATCAGCAGAGCATGGCCTGACGGCAAGCCCCGTCACGAGGCCAAGGCGTCTTTTCCGTCATAAGCCTCCAGCAACAGTTCGGCCGGATGCACCGACGGCACGCCCGTGCCGTGGGTCATCTGCATGCGGCAGGTCGGACATTCCGACACGGCCAGTTCCGGCGCCGCCTGCTCGATGGCCTGGAACAGCTTGTTCCCCACCGCCATCGAAACCGCGTATTTTTCCTGCTTGAAGCCGAAGGTTCCGGCCATGCCGCAGCATCCGGCGTTCATGTCCTCGATCTCCATGCCGGGCACCTGGCGCAACAAATGATACCAGGGACGGGCCAGTCCCTGGGTGGTCTGATGGCACGGGGAATGATAGGCCAGGGCGCCATGGCGGATCTCGGCGAAACGGGTGTTCAAACGTCCCTGCTCGGCCCGCAACATCAGGAACTCGCCCAGATCGTAAATCGCCGCCTCGACCTTGCGGGCCTTTTCCGCCAAAGCCGGGTCGTCGCCCAACAGCGCGGTGAAGCCGGTCTTCAGCATCTGCCCGCACGACGTGCAGGCGGTCAGGATGGGCAGGCCGCGGTCCACCGCCGCCGACAGTTCCTCCAGATTGGCACGCACACGGCAGCGGGCTTCCGCCGGATCACCGTTGGCCAGGGCGGGATAGCCGCAACAGGCGGATTGGGAAACCTCGGCCTCGATGTCGTTATGGGTCAACAGCGAGAAGCAGGCCCGCCCCAGCTTCTGTTCGTTGTAGCGCATGGAGCAGCCCAGATAGAACATCACCCGTTCCGCGCCCACACGATGCCCCTGATGCCCCGCCAGGGACTCCCGGTGATAGGCGGGAAAGCTTCGTTCAGCGGCGATGCCCGCCGTCCACGACATCAGCTTTTTCATCGCGCCCAAAGCCAGCAGCCTGTCGGTGACCTGCGGCGCCACGCTCAAGACCATGCCCAACAGGCCGGGCCGCGCCAAAAGATAGTCGCGCAGACGGCGCATGGGCGGCTTTTTATGGCGTCCCTTGGCCTCGATGATCAGCTCGGCGACGTTGACCTGATTGGGACAGGCCATGTCGCACCGTTCGCAGCCCAGGCAATATTCCAGCCAATCGCTGTCGCAGGGCAGGCCTTCGCGGCGGAAGCGTTCAAGCTCCGGCCCCAGATGCTTCGGTCCGGGATAGGCCGGATGAGCCGTCATCACCGGACAGACGCTGTTGCAGTCCGAGCATTTTAGGCAGTTGTCGAGAGTGACATCACTATGCCGCATGGCTTTTCTCCCGCCCGGCGGCCATCAGGGCGGCGGCATGGCCGCTGACGATGGCCCGCCCGTTGCCGCCGCGCCGTCCCGTCGGGAACAGCAGCGCTCCGGCAACATGAATTCCTTCGGCCAGAAGCTGATTCTGATCGTTCAGAGGCCGCTGCCGGGCATCGACCCGTCGGCTCCATCCCGGCAGCAAGGTTTCGGACTGGGGGCCGCAGGCCAGCACCACCGACTTGGCCGCCAGAGTGCGGGCACGGCCCGGATTGTCCACCACCACACCCCGGCAAATCCCGTCCGCCAGGTCCAGGGACAGCAGCGGATAGCCGCCGATCATTTCAACGCCGCGGCGGCGCAGATGCCCCAGCAGCCGGTTGTTCAAACGCAACCCCGCCATCGACGGCGGCAAAGTCGGCAACTCTCCCAAGGGACGCCCCAACTGCGCCTGGAAGTCCTCGATGTCGATGCGGCTGGTCTGCTGGCCCAGGCAGGCAGGCAAAAGAATCTGGTCGCATTCACCCTGTACGGCGCGCAGACGCTCGGCGAACAACCGGCGGAATGGTTCGTCGCGGTCGAAACGGTTGGCGATGTTCAAGGTGGAATGGGGCACCGAACCTTCGTGCGGCAGATCAATGATGCGCGGCACATAGCGGCTTTGAAGCCCCAGTTCCTCCGCCTGCTGGTTCAGCCGTTCGGCGGTGAAGCGGGCGTCGAAGGACGACAGCCCGGCGATGCCCGCCACCGACACCCGCGCTCCGGCCTGGACGCGCCCGCCCCACAGGCAGAACGGTACCAGCGACACGGGTTGAAAGGTGCCCAGAATGGTCGGCAGCATATGCCGGTCGCCCGGCTGGCCGTAATAGGGCGACCCGGCGGCTTCGGTCATGGCCTCGAAAAACGCCACGGCCCGGCGCTGCTCCTCGCCGCCCTCGGCCGGCAAGTCGGCAATGCAGCCGGCGCCATAGACAAAGGTTCCCAGGCCGCCATGCACCACGGCGACCCGCCCCCCGGCTTCGGCGGCGGTGGCGGCGGCAACCAATCCCGAAAGACCGGCCCCGACGACGATGAGATCGTATTTCAGGCTTTGCATGGCGGTCACAGCCCCTGTTCAGCGTGGAAGTGATAGGTCGGCCCGAACAGATCGTGGCTCAGCATCAGTTGCTCGATCTGTTTGCCGCGCGGCACCTGGGCCTGGCCCTTCCAACGCTCATCGAGATAACGCTTGAATTCGTCCGCCGCCTCTTCCGCCGTCCACAGGCCGCGGCGATAACCGGCCAACATGGCTTTGTAGCCGCAGAAGGTGCCCTGGCACGACCCGAAACCCAGACGGCTGCGGCGGCCCACGTCGTTGATGGTTTTGACCGGCACCAGAGCCTGGTCGCTCATCACCATTTCGATTTCGGCGCGGCTGACCTGTTCGCATTCGCAAATGATCTCGGCCATGTCGGGATCGGCCTCGATCAGGCCGATCAGCTTGGCCAGATCCGGCCCCAGACGCCGCTCGGCGATATTGGCGGCCTGGACCGGCAGAAGCTGACGGACCTTTTCCGGCAGAGCCGGATCGGTGGCGGCGCGCAGCGGCGTGGTGGCAGTACGGCAGGGCTCGTCGACACCCAGGCGCTTGGCCACCAGATTGGCGGTCACCTCGGCCATCAGGCGATAGGTGGTCAGCTTGCCGCCGACGATGGAGACGAAGCCCAGCAGGCCGTCCCGCTCTCCATGGTCCAGCAGCACGAAGCCCCGGCTGATTTCACGGCCGGCCGAGCCTCCGGCCTCTTTCGGCACATAGAGCGGGCGCACGCCCGAGAAAACCCGCAACACGCGGGCCTCGGCCATCATCGGCACCAGTTCCGAGCCCAATTGCAGCAGATGCGCCAATTCTTCCGGCTCGGCCTTCAACCCTTCCGGACCGGGAACCGTATAAGAACTGGTGCCCAGGATGCAGACCGGGCCGGCGGGCACAAGGATGTCGGCATCGCCCGGCTTGCGGCAGCGATTGACCACGCGGGTGACCAGATTGTGGTTCAACACCAGCAGCGAGCCCTTATCGCAGCGCACCGGCACGTCCAGCCCGGCCATCGAGGCGATCTGCTGGGCCCAGCCGCCGCCGGCATTGACGATCATCTCGCAGGCGATTTCGCCTTCCTCGCCGGTACGGCTGTCCTTGTAGCGGACGCCAGTGACCCTGCCGCCCGCCTGTTCGATGGACGTTACCTCGGAATAGGGCCGGAAACGCCCGCCCTTGGCCACCGCCGCCTGAAGGTTCGACAGGGTCAGCTGGAATACGTCGATATGGGCGTCGGGACAGGTGGAGGCGCCAAGAACGTCTTTGGGCAGGTTGGGCTCAAGCTCCAGCGTTTCGGTGGCGTTCAGACGGCTGGTGGGCATGCCGACCTTGGCGCAGGCCTCGTCCCACTGGGCGAAAAAAGCCGGATCGTCCTGGGGATAGCGTACGAACAGCCCGCCCACGTCATGGACGCAGTGAGGCGCGATGGTCTTGATGATCTGGTTTTCCGACAGACATTCCCGCGCCGCCTCGGCATCCTTCACCACATAGCGGGCGCCGGAATGCAGCAAGCCGTGGCAGCGTCCGGTGGCGCCGTTGGCCAGATCGCGCTTTTCCAGCAGCACCGCATGGATTCCCCGCAAGGACAGATCCCACAGAATGCCGGCGCCGGTGGCGCCTCCGCCGATGATGATGACTTGTGTCCGGTCCATGATGCCCTCGCGCCCTCAGAATCGCCCAAGAATGAGGATCAGGCCCCGTCCCCGAATGAGGAAACAGGCGGCGCGGATGCCGTGACGGCAGGACGGGCCCGCCCCCGACGGATCGGAGGCAAGGCAGGAGATGGAGCGGCTTTCAACGAAAGCGCCGACCGGGCCTTGCTCTGGCGATTATTGCTTTTGATGGGATGAGCGAGCCAGAAGCGGAATCATACGGCGACGGTCATGGCGTTTCGGCGCGGCTCCTGTTTTTCCAGGACGTCTTTCCCAAAACGGCACTCGGCCACCCGTTCGCGCTTTCTCTTCAGGCTCTTCACGAAGGGGCTGAACGTTAATTCAACTGTCGTAATTGTGAGCCCGGCCAGAGGCAAAGTCAATGATTGCCCCTGGCCGCCGTACGGATTTCAAACTCAGATCGCGGTGCTCAGACGCTCTTCCAGCGCCGTCAATTCGGCCACCTGGCGCAGCTTGTCCCAGCCCAGCTCGCCGGCCATCAGCGTGACCACGCGAGGAGCCGCGGCCCGCGCCGCGGCCCTGTCCACAAAAGCCAGAGTCAGACGGCGCAGCAACACGTCGGCGGCGGAAACCGCCTGTTCGTTACGGACCACGTGCAGTACCTCGGCTTCGATATGGGGATGATCGGCGTGCAGACGGTTTCCCAGCCCCTGGCCGATCAGCGGCAGCATCTCGGGCGCCTTGTCGCCATAGCTGAGATTAAGATGACGGGCGATGTCCTCGGCAACGCCGGCCTTTTGCATCAGAACGCGATACCCCTCGGGGTCGAAGGCTTCGCCCCCCACCAGCTTCATATCGTGGGTGCGGCAGGCATTGGCCGGAGACAGCCTGGCGACCGACACGGCGCGGTCCACCGCCTCCTGGCTCATCAGACGATAAGTGGTCCACTTGCCGCCCGAAATGGTGATCATGCCCGATGCCGATTGCAAAATGACATGGTCGCGGGCCAATTGGGCGGTGTCCTTGGCCTTGGGGTCGAACACCAGCGGACGGATGCCGCACCACGCGGATTTGACATCCTTCTCGCCGACCTCGACATCGAAGAAACGGCGCACATAGCCCAGCAGATAGGCGATATCCTTGGCCGTCGGCACCGGATGATCGGCGACGACGGCCGGGTCGTCCGTCGTGCCCACCAGCGCCTGCCCTTGCCAGGGCAGCACGAACAGCACGCGACCATCGTCGGTGCGCGGCACCAGAAAGCCGGTGTCGGGCGGCACGAAGCGGGCGTCGAGCACGATATGGGTGCCGGAACTGACCTTCAGGATCGACGGCGCCTTGAGGTCGTCCATGCGGCAGACGGCGTCGGCATAAGGGCCGGTAGCGTTGATCACGGCACGGGCGGCGACCGGAAAGGTTTCGCCGGTCAGGCAGTCCCGCAGGTCGGCGCCGCAAATTCTGCCCCGATCGTCGTGACGCAGAGCCGACGCCTCCACATGGTTGACCATCACCGCTCCGGCGCGGCAGGCCGTCATCATCAGAGACGCCGCCAAACGGCTGTCGACGAACTGTCCGTCGTAATAGACCACCGCCGCCTTCAGTTCCCCGGCCTTCAGATGGGGAAAGCGGCGCAGGGCCTCCGCCTTGCCGATGATCCGGCTCGAGCCGATGGACATGCCGCCCGACAGCCAGTCATAGAGTTTCAGGCCAAAGGCGATATAGGGCAGCTGCCACCAGAATTTGACCGGCGTCACCAGCGGCAGGCGCCGCGTCAGGTGGGGAGCATTCTTCAGCAAGGCGCCGCGCTCGTGCAACGCCTCGCGCACCAGTTTGTATTGCGCCTTGTCGAGTTTGCGGATCGCGGCTTCCAGATAGCGCACGCCGCCGTGCACCAGCTTGGTGCTGCGGCTGCTGGTGCCCTCGGCGAAGTCGTTGCGCTCCACCAAAGCCACCTTCAGGCCGCGGGTCGCCGCATCCAGCGCGATGCCGCAGCCTGTGGCGCCGCCGCCGATCACCAGAAGATCGAAGGTTCCGCCGGCGCGCAGGCCGTCCAGACTGTCTTGTCGCATGATCTGCCCTTTTCTTTCTTGGCACGAAGGATCGGTGACCAAGCAAGCCGGGCGGATTGTTGTGGCGGGAGTGGGGACAGAGCCGGGCGGTTTTGCACGCCCGAACAACGGCCTGATCCCGCCGGTCCTTGCCGGCGGCGCTCAGTCAACCGTTCGCGATGTCTCTCAAGGCTCTGTCATCGAACGGACATCTAAATTGTAGTGATTCCAAATGCTATTTGAAAGAGGCAAGCGGGAGAAAGCAATATATCGAAAAAATCGATTTCAGATACAAAAACTACTCGTTTCACTCGATCATGAAGAAAGCGCATGTTTGGTTTCAACAAGAGACGAACACAAGGCCGCCAAGACCCGGCCCCAATCGAAACCGCAGGAGAACAAAATGACCAATCGTTCGCGCATTACCGCCATCATCGCCGCCGCCCTGATCACTACCGCCACCGCCGCCATGGCCCAGGGCTCGGCCGGCTCCAACAGCGGCGCCACCACCCTTCCCGGTGTCGGCAGCCAGATTTCCGGCTGCGACGCCGGCAAGAGCAAGGGCCCGCTGGGTTACTAAAGCCCAGTCAGTTCCCACCCCGGAAGAACAATAAGAAGCCCCCTAGCCATCCGGCCGGTCCCCCCCGCGGCCGGATGGCAAACTTTTTTCCAAAACGGAAAAGACGTCACCGCGCCGGCGCGGGAAACATCACCGCCCCGGCGCGGCGTCGTCGATGAACAGCTGGGCGTTGAAGTTGCCCTGCCAGCTGTCGATTTTCAAAGAACCGGCCACATGCATGGGCGTGCCGTCGTTGGACAGCAAGGCATGGCCCAATTCCGAATCGGCGGCGCGGAAGGCGATGGCTTTCAGGCGGTTGCCGGAGCGTCCCGCCAACTGGCAGGAGACATGCCCCTGCCCCACCACGCGGGGAGCCACCACGCGGGCGGCCATGATGACGAAGCGCGGTTCCGGGTTTCCCGAACCGAACGGTCCCACTTGCTTCAACGTTTCGATCAGGTCGATGGTGGCGCCGCCCGCATCCAGCACGCCGTCCAGTTCCAGCACCGGCATCAACGGCGCTTCCAACTGCGCGGCAAGCCGTTGGGCCAGGAAGGCGCGGAACTCGTCCAGCTTGTCTCGGGCCACGGTGAAGCCAGCGGCCATGGCATGGCCGCCGCCCTTGATCAGCAGGCCGGACTGGCGGGCGGCGATGATCGCCGCCCCCAAGTCCAGACCGGGCACCGAGCGTCCAGATCCTTTGCCTTCGCCGCCTTCCAGAGCCACCACGCAGGACGGGCGGTTATAGCGTTCCTTCAGGCGTCCGGCGATGATGCCGATGACGCCGGGATGCCAGTTCTCGCCCGCCGCCAGCACCAGCGGCAAACCGTCGTCGGGCGCGCCCTCGGCCTGCTCCATGGCTTCCAGCAGAACCTGGGCCTCGATTTCCTGACGATCCTTGTTATAGCCGTCCAGCATCTGGGCCAGACGCACGGCGTCGGCGGTATCGTCGGAAGTCAGCAGGCGCACGCCCAGATCAGCCTGCCCGACGCGGCCGCCGGCATTGACCCGCGGCCCCATGATGTAGCCCAGATGATAGGCCTCGGGCTTTTCCTTGATGCCGCCCACGTCGCCAAGAGCGGCCAGACCGGCATTGCGCCGTTGCGCCATGACCTTCAGTCCCTGGGCCACCAGAGCACGGTTGACGCCTTTCAGCGGCACGACGTCGCAGACGGTGCCCAGCGCCACGATGTCCAGCCACTGCATCAGATCGGGCGCCTTGCGGTTTTGATACCAGCCGGCCTCGCGCAGGGATTTGTTGACCGCCACCGCCAGCAGGAAAGCCACCCCCACCGCCGCCAGATGGCCGTGCGGGCTGTCCTCGTCCATGCGGTTGGGATTGACGATGGTCAGGGCCGTCGGCATCTCAGCCTCGCCCTCGTGGTGGTCCACCACGATGACGTCGAGACCGGCGTCGGCGGCTTCCCGCAAAGGCTCGAAGGCGGTGGTGCCGCAATCCACCGTCACCACCACGCCGGCCCCGGCCTCTTTCAGGCGCAGCAAAGCCGGAGCATTGGGGCCGTAGCCTTCCACCATGCGATCGGGGATATGCACTTTGACCGCCGCCCCCGCCGCCTCGAAAAAGCGCGACAGCAGCGCCGAGGAGGTTGCCCCGTCCACATCGTAATCGCCGAAAATGCCGATCAGTTCGCCGCCGGTGACGGCGGACACCAAACGATTGACCGCCACATCCATGCCCTTCAGATGAAAGGGGTCGGGCAAAAGATCGCGCAGGGTGGGATTGAGGAAGCTTTCGCATTCCTCCAGCGGAACGTTGCGGGCCGCCAGAACCCGGCCCACCACTTCCGGCAAGCCCAGACGCTGGCTGATGGCCAAGGCCATTCGCTCGTCGCAGGGCGCGGCCTGCCAGCGCCGCCCGCCCAGGGAGCGTTCCACCCCCAGCAGCGGCTCGGCGACGGCGGGAGCGGCGCCCGGATTGCTCATTCCGCCTGACCGATGGGGTTCAGCAGGGACTTGCGGTGAAAATTATGCACCGCCTCGATATAGCGGATGGTGCCGGTGTGCGAACGCATCACCAGCGAGTGGCTGACCGAGCCGCCGGGAAAACGGCGGATGCCGCGCAGCAGCGGACCGTCGGTCACGCCGGTGGCGGCGAACATGACGTCGCCGTGAGCCAGATCGGCGACATTGTATTTGCGCTTGAAGTCAGTGATGCCCAAAGCCCGCGCGGCCTGCTTGTCGGCCTCGCCGCGCAACACCAAGCGTCCCTGCATCTGCCCGCCGATACAGGCCAGGGCGGCGGCGGCCAGGACCCCCTCGGGAGCCGCGCCGGTGCCGATATACATATCGACGCCGCTTTGCAGCTGGGTGGTCGCCACCACACCCGACACGTCGCCGTCGCCGATCAGGATAATGCGGGCGCCGGCCTCGCGGACCTGATGGATCAGGTCGTCGTGGCGGGGACGGTCCAGGATGCAGATCAGCAGGTCGGAAACATCGCAGCCTTTGGCCCGGGCCAAGGCCGACAGGTTGTCGGCCGGGCTGGCGTCAAGCTCGACCACGCCGTCCGGCAGGCCGGGGCCGACGGCGATCTTTTCCATATAGACCGGCGGAACGTTCAAAAGCCCACCCTGCTCGGCCATGGCCAGCACGGAAATGACGTTCGAGCCGCCCTTGGCGCAGATGGTCGTGCCCTCGATCGCGTCCAAGGCCACATCCACCCGTGAACCGTCGTCCAGCCCGATCTTCTGGCCGGTATAAAGCCTGGGAGCATCGTCCTGCGAGCCTTCGCCGAACAGGATCGTGCCGCCGATGCTCAAAGCGCCCAGAGCCGTTTCCATGGCGCTGGTGGCCGCGGCCTCCACCAGACGCTCGTCGCCGCATCCCACCAGCCGCGAAGCGGCCAAAGCCGTGGCTTCGGTGACGCGCACCGCTTCCAGGGCCAGATTGCGGTCGATGGCGGCACAGTCGGGTTGAGACGGAATATGGGTCATGTCGCTTCTCAGAACGTCTCGATGCGGATCAGGCGCGGAGCCTCGACCACGGTGTCCAAGGCCTCGATCCGCGCCATGGCGCGGGATACGGCGGCTTCCTGGGTGTCGTGCACGGTCATCACCAGCGGCACCGCCTCGCCGGGGGCGCGGGCCCGTTGCAGGACGGCCTCCATCGACACTTCCTCGTCGCGCAAGGCGGCGGCGATGTCGGCGAAAACACCAGGGCGATCGACCACCATTAGGCGGATATAGTAAGCGCCACGGCGCTCGTCCATGGGCGACACCTGCAAAGGCGTCAGGGCTCCGGCGGAAACGCCGAAGGTGGGAGCGCGCCGGCCGGCGGCAATATCGACGATGTCGGCGGCGACGGCGGAAGCCGTCGGACCGGCACCGGCGCCCCGGCCTTCGAACACGGCGCGGCCGACATAATCGCCCTCGGCCACCACGGCGTTGAAGACTCCGTCAACCCGACCGATGGAGGAGTTGATCGGCACCATACAGGGATGGACCCGCTGCTCGATGCCCTTGTCGGTGCGCCGGGCGATGCCCAGCAGCTTGATGCGGAAGCCCAGCTCCTGGGCGAACTGAATGTCCAAAGCCGAAACGTGGCGGATGCCTTCGATATGCAGCTTGGAGAAATCCACCACGGTACCAAACGCCACCGAAGCCAGGATGGACAGCTTGTGGGCGGCGTCGACGCCGTCGATGTCGAAGCTGGGGTCGGCTTCGGCGTACCCCAAGGCCTGTGCCTCGGCCAGCACGTCGGCGAAATCACGCCCGGTTTCGCGCATGGTCGTCAGGATGTAATTGCAGGTGCCGTTCAGGATACCGTAGACCTGAGACAGGCGATTGCCCGCCAGCCCTTCGCGCAAGGCCTTGATGATGGGAATGCCGCCGGCCACCGCCGCCTCGAACGCCAGGGTCAGCCCCTTGGCCTCGGCCTTGGCCGCCAGCTCGGCGCCGTGCATGGCCAGCAGCGCCTTGTTGGCGGTGACCACATGGCGTCCGGCGGCCAGAGCCGCTTCGCAGGTGCGCCGGGCGATCCCCTCGGAGCCGCCGATGACTTCGACGATCACGTCGGCATCGGCTTCCCTGGCCATGGTCTCGGCATCGTCAAACCATTGGACGCCGCCGCCCAGCGTCACGCCACGGTCGCGGTTGCGGTCACGGGCGGAAACCGCCGTGACCAGCACCGGACGCCCGGAACGGGCGGCAATGACGTCGGCCTGCTCGGCCAACAGTTTCACCGTGCCTGCGCCGACCGTCCCCAGGCCGGCGATGGCGACTTTCAAAGCCTTGCTGTTGCTCACGAGCCCACCACCTGTTTTTTCTCGACGTTTTCCAGCACCTTGTCGTAAGTGCCGAGGAACGATTTGATATTGCGAACGGCCTGACGAATGCGGTGCCGGTTTTCCACCAGGGCGATGCGCACATGCGTGTCGCCATATTCGCCGAAGCCGATGCCGGGAGCGACGGCCACGTTGGCCTCGCGCAGCAGAAGCTTCGAGAACTCCAGCGAACCCAGATGGGCGAAAGCCGGGGGAATCGGCGCCCAGGCGAACATGGTCGCGGGCGGGCTGGGCACGTCCCAACCGGCCTGCGCCAGACCTTCGATCATGACGTCGCGGCGCTCTTTATAAAGCTGACGAATTTCCTCGACGCAATCCTGCGGACCGTTCAAGGCGGCGGAAGCGGCCACCTGGATCGGCGTGAAGGCGCCGTAATCCAGATACGACTTGATGCGCGACAAGGCGTGGATCAGCGTCTTGTTGCCGGCGGCGAAGCCGATGCGCCAACCCGGCATGTTGTAGGTCTTGGACATCGAGGTGAATTCGATGGCTACGTCTTTGGCGCCGGGAATCTGCAGGATCGAGGGCGGCGGATTGCCGTCGAAATAAATCTCGGCATAGGCCAGATCCGACAGGATGTAGATGCCGTGATGACGGCAGAAATCCACCACCTGCCCATAGAAGTCCAGATCGGCGATCAGGGCGGTGGGATTGGACGGATAGTTCAGCACCAAAGCCACCGGCTTGGGCACGCTGTGCTTGACGGCGCGCTCCAAAGCCTCCAACAGCTCCGGTCCCGGGGCCACCGGCACGTAGCGGCAGGAGCCGCCGGCGATGATGAAGCCGTAGGGATGAATCGGATAGCTGGGATTAGGCACCAGCAGCACGTCGCCGGGGCTGGTGATGGCCTGAGCCAGATTGGCCAGGCCTTCCTTCGAACCCAGGGTGACGACCACTTCCGATTCCGGATCGAGATCGACACCGAAACGACGGCCGTAATAGTTCGACAGCGCCTTGCGCAGACCGGGAATGCCGCGCGACATGGAGTAACGGTGTGCCTTCGGATTGCGGGCTGCCTCGACCAGCTTATCGACGATATGCTGCGGAGTCGGCTGGTCGGGATTGCCCATGCCGAGGTCGATGATGTCCTCGCCTGCGGCGCGTGCCCGGGCCTTCATGGCGTTCACTTCCGCGAAGACATAGGGGGCAAGCCGCTTGATCCGATGAAATTCCGTTTCCATTTCCAGATGCCTGTGAAGGACGGACGCCGCCAACATGGCCGCGCCCAAAAGGGGGGTTTCGTTTTATCCCGTCGCGCCCCATTAATCGACAATTTTCTAGTGATCAAACTAGGGATTGTGCAGAACCGGAAAGAGTTCCTGCCCTAGCTCCGGGGCAGGTCCGGCAAGGCGGAAAGATCGGCCAGAGCGGCCGCGATGCCGTCCAGCAGAATCAGGGCGTCGGCATCGCGCCCTTCCAGCACCGCCGCCTCGGCCTGGGTGGCCTGGGTCGCCAGCCGGATGGCCGCCACATTGGCCGCCGCCCCCCGCAAGTCGTGCAGCCGCCGCGCGGCCTCGGCTCCCTGCCCGCTCGACAGCAAAGCCCCAATTTCGGCCACCAGCGTCCGATTGCCGCTCACCAAGCGCTCCAAAAGCTGAAGCAGCGCGCCTTCGTCGCCGATGCGGATCATTCCTTGGCGGCGGTCGAAGGACGGCAAGCCGTCCGCCGCCGGCGGGGAATCCGCCGGAGAGGAGGAAGGCGGCCGGGGCGTTTCCGCCACGCCGCCGTCTCTGGGGGCAGCATGACGCAAGATGGTGGCGATCATCTGATCGAGATCGAAAGGCTTGGCGATGAAGTCGTTCATTCCGCAGGCCAGACATTGCTGGCGATCGGCATCGCGCACACCGGCGGTCAAAGCCAGAACCGGCAAGCTCAGCCCCAACCGGCTGCGGATCAGCCGGGTTGCCTCGAAACCGTCCATCTCTGGCATTTGCACGTCCATCAGGATCAGGTCGAAATCCTGCGGCCCGGCGGCCATGCGGTCCACCGCCTGACGCCCGTCGCCGACGATCTCGACCGCCGCCCCCCGTTCCTCAAGAATGAACTGGGCGACTTCCTGGTTGATGGCGTTGTCCTCGACCAGCAGCAGCCGCAATCCCTCCAGCGGACGCCCCTCAGCCCCCTGCCCCTGCGCCTCGCGCAGCAACGGTTCCACTCCGCGATGATGGGCCTGAGCCTCGACCACGGCATTGAACAACGAGGAATCCGTCACCGGCTTCAACAAAAGCGCCGCAGCCAGGGCGGCATCGGGCGACGCCAGCACTTCGTCGCGTTCCGCGGCCGTCACCATCACCACCGCCGGAATGTCGCCCATCAGCCCGTCCTCGCGGGCGGCTCGGATAGTGGACAGGCCGTCCATTCCCGCCATGCGCATGTCCAGCAGCAACAGATCGAAGGGGTTTTCCCCTTGCTTTTGCAGAGCCGTCAACGCCTCTTCGCCGGAGGCGACGGCCGTGCCGCCCCACCCCAGCGCCGCCACCGCTCCCGCCAAAGCGTTGCGGGCGCTGACGTTGTCGTCGGCCAGCAGCACCTTCAGCTTGCCCAGCACCGCCCTGGGTTCCGGCAAATCGTCACCAAGACCGAAAGGCAATTCGACCAGGAATTCGCTGCCCCGCCCGAGAGCGCTTTCCAGATGGATCGAGCCCCCCATCATTTCCGCCAAACGCTTGCTGATCACCAGCCCCAGTCCGGTGCCGCCGAAGCGCCGGGTGGTCGTGGAATCCGCCTGCGTGAAAGGACTGAACAGGCGGGCCTGCTGGTCCGGGGAAATGCCGATCCCACTGTCGCGCACCGAAAAGATCAGCCGCGCCGCCTTATGTTCGCCCTGGTCGATCAGGCTTCCCGGCTGCAAGGTGATGGTGACGCAGACCTCTCCCGCCTCGGTGAACTTGATGGCGTTGCCCGCCAGATTGATCAGCACTTGCTGCAAACGGGACGGATCGCCTTTCAGCTTGCGCGGCACATCGGCCGCCACCGAGATGACCAGTTCCAGATCCTTGGCCGAGGCGTTGATGGACATGATGGTGGCCAAGCCTTCCAGCACCCGGTCCAGATCGAAGTCGATGCTTTCCAGTTGCAGGCGCTCGGCCTCGATTTTCGAGAAATCGAGAATCTCGTCGATGATCCCCAAAAGCGAACGGGCCGAGATTGAAATCTTGTCGACCAGGGATTTCTGGCTGGACTCAAGATCGCTTTTGGCCAGCAGATGGGCCAGCCCCAGAACGGCGTTCATCGGCGTGCGGATTTCATGGCTCATGTTGGCGACGAAATCGCTTTTGGCCCGGTTGGCGGATTCGGCGGCCACCTTGGCGTCGGCCAGATCGTCCTCGATGCGCTTGCGCTCGGTCATGTCGTAGACCGTGCTGCGGCTCATCAGATATTTGCCGTTGGCGTCGTAAATCGCCGTGGCGCTGACCAGCACCGGCATGATGCTGCCGTCCTTGCGGGTCAGTTCCAGCATCAAATCCTGCAGAAAGCCGCGCAGCTTGAACTGCTCGAAGGTGTTCATGAAACGCTGCAGGCTGTCGTCGGTCAGCAGATCCTGGACCCGCATGCGGCCGACCACCTCTTTCCAGTCATAGCCCAGCCACCGCAATTCGGTGTCGTTGATGCGCACGATCACGCCGTCGCCGTCCAGCGAGTGATAGCCGCATGGAGCGTGATCGTAGAGATCCTGGATTTCCCGCACATAGCCGCGCAAGGATTCTTCGGCCCGGCGGCGTTCGGTGATGTCTTGAATCTGTGAAATGAAATGCAGCGGCTCGCCGTTGGCGTCGCGCAGCAAAGAAACCGTCAGTAGCGCCCACACCGTCGCCCCGCGGCGGTTGATGTAGCGCTTTTCCAACTGATAGCCGATGCGCTTGCGCTCCAGACATTCGCGGATCAGGCTGAGATCGGGGGCCACGTCCTCGGGATGCGTCACCTCCAGAACCGACATGCCCACCAGTTCGTCCTCGGCATAGTGCAAAAGGCGGCACAAAGCCTCGTTTACCTGCAAAAAGCGGCCTTCGGGGGAAACCAGCGTCATGCCGATGGCCGCGTGCTGGAAAGCGGCGCGGAAATGTTCCTCGGCCTGTTGCACGCGCGCCAATTGGCGGCGGGAACTGTTCCACCAGGCCATGGCCGCCGTCAGGGTCCAGGACAAAAGAGTCAGGCTGAGAGAAAGACCGGCGAACAGCAAAACCCGGTCGCGTTCCAGCGACGGCAGCATGCTCAGATCGCCCACCGAATAGACCATCAGGCCGTCTTCTTCCCTGGGCTCGGAAACCAGCAGTCCCAGCGCACCGGCCCGACCGATGCGCATGATGTCCGGATGGTCGGCATAGCCGGCCGGCAAAAGGGCCATGGGCGGGAACACGGCGCGCTTGTACTGCACCATGCGGCCATTGTCGTCCATGCTCAGAACGGGGGCGTTCGGCAAAGCCGTGAACTGGTCGCGGGGATCGCTGGACAAAATCACCACGCCCTGGCTGTCGGCGATAAACGACGTGGTGTGCAGAACCTGGGACGTGATGCTGGGCAGATTGGCCTTGACGCTGATCACGCCCAGAATCCTGCCGCCATCCGCCACCGGAGCGGAGAAGAACAGACCCGGCATGTTGGTGCGCCGGCCCACGGCGAACTGCCTCCCCACCTGCCCGGACATGGCGGATTTGAAATAGCTGCGATCGGCGAAGTTCTCGCCCACCAGACTGTCCGGCTGATGAAAGTTGCTGGACGCAACGCAATTGCCGTTGGGCGCAACCACCCAAGACAGATCCACCCCCAAATCGCGGGAACGGCGCTCCAGCAACTGATTGACCCGTTGCCAATGCTCCGGCCCGGACGAAGCATCCTTTAACGTCGACAAGATCAGCTGATCGCCAGCGAAATCCTGGGCCAATCCCAATTCGTGGCGGACAAGAATGGAAAGATTGCCCCGCACGTCATGGCGGGTCGTCGTCGCGGCGGCGCGGGCCTGGATCACCGCCTCGTTCATGCGGCTGGCGAACCATTGCTCGCTGAAAATCCAGCCGATGGCCGCGGCAAAGGGAATGGCCGACACCATGGCTGCGACCACCCACCGGCGGGAAAACCTAGATTTCGCCGCCTTGTCCCACACCATGGCGGAATCCGTTGTCGCCGACCCTGTCATATACCCGATGCACCCCCGTTGCGCAGCTCTCAAGGGTGGCATTGCAGCCCCTCAAAGTCCACCCCCAAGGGAGAGTTCCAGCGAACGCGCAGCAAAAGAGCCGGCTCCCTGGCAGGGGGGCCGGCTCTCCGGAGAACCGCAGCCGGGACAGGACCGACGGCGGAACTCTTCAAATTCGACTTACTGAGCGGTGGTGGTCAACTTCGACGAAACGGTGCTGAAGGTGGTCTTCAGGCTGTCACCCACGGTCCCCAAAACTCCGACAATAGCCACCGAAACAAGAGCGGCAATCAGGCCGTATTCGATGGCAGTGGCGCCGGACTCACCATTAAAAAACGACTTTGCAGAAGAAACGGCGCGGTTCTTCAGAATTTCTGCAGAGACAAGAAGCTTCAACATGGCGGTTCTCCGTTTACAAAAGCCAGGGTCTTTACTACCTATCAGGCGAAGCTCCCCGGCTCATTTCATTCCGTTGGGGGCTGCCCATGGGTGGAGAATGACTCTTTGCTGCCCTACAAGCTGTGACGGATTTCACACCCGGGTATTTTTTTTCATTTTTTCCTCGGCACTGGACGCATGCCCCCGCGAAGAGGTACCAATGAGGACTGGAAACCTTTGAGAACACAGCGAACCGCCGCCAAATGATTGCCCAAAGCACCACTGAAATTCAGGCTCTGGCCACCTTGAAGGCGGCCCGCGTGGTGGCCGAGGATATCGAAGCCCTGCGCAACGCCTTAAAGGAAGACGGCCTGTCGCAGCGCAAGCGCCAGAAGCTGAAGGACGATCTTCTGGAAGCCGCCGAGCGCCTGTGCAATCTGCTGGACCTGTTGCTGTCGTGGCTGTCGATGGTTTCCGAAAGCATCCGTCAGCCGTTGTCCGCCGGCATCCAGGACATGCGCGACCGGCTGTTGTCCACCGGCGTCAAACTGATCGGCGACAAGGCCCAGCGCCTGCTGGATCACGCCAACGGCGTCTTGAAAAGCGGCTTCCCCTTGGGACTGTCGTTCCGCGTCAACGAAGCCGCCAGCAGCCTGAACAGCACCGTCGAAGCCTTGGGCGGTTTCGAGTCCATGCCGGACGACGTCAAGGAACTGCTCTATCAACTGGGCGACATGGTCGAACATCTGCGGCATTTGGAGGAAAGCTTTGCTTTCTCTCAGGAATTCGTCGACATAGAAACGCCTCTGTTCGACGCGGCGGGAAATCTGATCGAGCCGCCCGTTTCCGACGCGACGGAGCAGACTCCAAAACAACCCTGAGTCAAGCACATAGGCCACATGGCCTGTCATGAAAACGGTGCATTGATCCCCAAAAAAAATCAGGCCATTCTTTTCGCATCTGCGAAACTCCGGCCGCCCGGCAACGGGGCCGGGCCATGGAGGGGACCATGGACATTCCGGTTGAGATCGAGCGGAAATTCCTGGTACGCCCCGGCGTTTGGCCGGTCAGCGCCCTGCCCACCCACATTCTGCAAGGCTATATCGCCTCCAGCGACGGCCCCAGCGTGCGGGTCAGGTTGGTGGGCGACAAGGCCCGCCTGACCATCAAACAAACCTGCCGCGACCCCGGACAGGGACGGGCCGAGTTCGAATACGACATCCCCGCCGACCACGCCCGCTATATGCTGGCCGAAGTCTGCGCCCGTCCGCCGCTGGAAAAGCTGCGCCACGCCGTCAGCTTCGCCGGCAGCAACTGGGTGATCGACGAATTTCTCGGCAACAACGCCGGACTGGTGCTGGCCGAGATCGAATTGAAAAAGCAGAACGCCGATTTTCCCCTGCCCATTTGGGCGATACAGGACGTCACCCGCGATCCTCGCTTCCGCAATTCCTTCCTGTACCACCATCCCTGGCCGGAATGGCAAGGCGACGACCGGCGTCCGACTTTCGGCGGAAATCCGTCTTTGCGCCGTTGACAGACCGCGCCGGGACATGCCAGCCTCGGGCCAGGATATTCGCCTGTCAGTTTATGGGATGCCCAAGATGGAAATGGCTATCGCTTTTATCGCCGCCTGTTTCGTCGCCTATGGTCTGGTGTGGTCGATCCGCACCTCGGGCACCGGCGCCGAAGCCCCTGCCGCCCACAGCCACGGCGGGCATCACTAGACCAAACGCAAAAAGCCGCCCCGACGACCGGGCGGCTTTTTCTTTGACCGTAATCGCAAGAAAACGGCGTTATTCGGTTTGCGCCTGCTGCGGCTCCGTCGCCTCGGCGCCGGACTCCGCTTCGACCTCGACGGCGATGTCCGCCTTTGCGCTTTCCCCAACCGACAAAACCTCGTCCGCGCCGGGTACGGGTTCAGGTTCAGGTTCAGGTTCAGGTTCCGACTCGGGCTCCGGTTGAGGAGGCTCCACCCCCAAGAGCAACGCCAAAGCATGTAATTCCGGCCTGGACAAGAAAGCCAGCCCCAAATCCCCAGGCTCCGGATGCTCCTCTGTTTCCAGCAGCGGCGGCAGCAGCTCCGTTAAAGCCGAGGCTTCCGCCTCGTCCAGCGGACGGCCCGCCAACTGACTGAGAACCTCCTGAACCAGCCGGGGATCTTCGGTGCGGAAAGGATTGTGGCCGCTGCTGCGGAAACGGGCCACGGCCCGTTCGGCGCGGCGCACCCGGCGGATTGGGGCCAAGGCTTCGATCTTGGCTTCTTCCTGGGCGTCCCGCTGCTCCATGGTCACCACCGGCAAACCGGCCTGGGCCATGGCGTCGCTCAGGCGCTCCTGCAAGGCCTCGTCGCCGTCGGGATCCCCAGCGGCATCGCCCCGCACCAGCAGATCGGGAATGGAAAACACCGTCAGGCTGGCGGCGTATTCCAGTTTCCTGAACCCGTGGCGCTCGATCAGCAGATCGACCACATGCTTGTAGACATGGTTGAAATTGACGCGGGGAATGAAGCAGACGTCGAACAGATCATCCGGCACCTGACCGCGTTTGCGCTCTTTTTCGGCAAGAGCGGCCATGTGCAGGCGGGCCGCGTCGGGAAGAACGTCACGCACCAACGCCTCGACCTGATCCCGGTTCATCAACCGGTCATGCGTGACTTCGATGACTTTGGTTCCGTCAGCCGATTTATAGCCGATGGTGTAAACGTGCATTCCCCCACCCTACCCTTCTGATACGGCGCCGCTGAAACGGCAGCCGCCGCGGCGCCCTTCCCTGAAAGGCTGCAACGCGGCGGCGCTTTGGTCAAGCCCACGTCAGGAAAAACGACCGGGGCCCTTAACGGACGTCGAACACCAGATTCGACTGCGTCAGTTCCAGAAGACGCCGAACGTTCTCGCTGGGATTGGTGATGCTGAGCTTCGCGCCGTTGCCGGACAGGTCTTCCTGCGCGATGTAAAGCAGGCCAAGCCCGACCGAATCCATGCTGGCCACGCCCGACATGTTGAATTCCACGCGCTTGCTGGCGCTTTGCATCAGCTTTTGCAGCAAGCCCTGGAAATCCTCGTTGCACGAAAAGTTCAAGCTGCCGTCCAACGACACCTGAACCACGCCGCCGTTCTCGGAAATACGGTAATTCATCGAAATGCTCCTGCCATGCTTGGACGCATGATTTTCAACATATCCGGCCAGCTTCCCCCTTGCCGCCGGCCCCATATATTCGTTTTAGCTGCGCTACGCCAGAGCATAGCACGCGGGGCAAACAGTGAAAGGACCATATCGCGCCCCGCCGTTCCATCGACCTGACGAAGATCAAGACGGACAATGCGGAAGGCTCGGCATTTTCACACTGGAAAGAACGTCACAAAACGATCATCTATCAGGAAGAGACTCCGATTTCTGTCGTTTCCGAAAACAGGTCCCCCTGAAAACAGGCGGCGGCAAAAGCTGGAAATAAAATTAAAAAAGGGAGACGCCCCATGCTGAATCACACCGTTCTCGTGACCTTCAACGCGCCGGAGCATTCCGGCAAGACCACGCTTGAAGCCGCCTTCGCCAAGATGCTCGGAGAACATGGGATCGACGTCCGCATGTCTTTCGATCCCCAGCGCGACGCCAAAATGGCCATGCCCATGGACGAACTGCTGTCTCAATTCAAGGGCAAGGGCGTCAGCATCATGATCATGGAAAGCAACGCTACCTGAGCCTTACAGCCCCGCCGGCTTGCGGCTGTCGGCGCGCTGGCGCATGACCAGCGGCTCGACCGCCCTGTCGGGGGCGCAAGCCGCGGCCACGGCATCGGTCATGATGTGGTGGTGGGGGGATTTCGCGCAGGCCGGATCGGTGTTGGCGGCATCGCCGGTCAGCATGAAAGCCTGACAGCGGCAACCGCCGAAATCCTTGTGACGCTCGTCGCAGGATCGGCAGGGTTCCTTCATCCAATCGTCGCCGCGAAATTTGCGGAACCCGGGCGAATCCTGCCAGATCCAGCGCAGATCGCCGTCGCGGACATTGGGAAAATCAATGCCTTTCAACAGCCGGGCCTCCTGACAGGGCAAGGCCGTGCCGTCCGGCGCGATGGTCAGGTGGATCGCCCCCCAACCGTTCATGCAAGCCTTGGGGCGGTCGCTGTAATAATCAGGAATGACGAAGAACAAGGTCATCTTTCTGCCCAGCCGCTCGCGGGCCGCGTTAATCTTGGCTTCGGCCACGTCCAACTGGTGGCGGGTCGGCAACAGCTCGGAACGGTTCAGCAAGGCCCAGTTGTAATATTGCAGATTGGCGAACTCGATGTATTCGATTCCCAAGTCCTCGGCCAGCGCGATGAAATCCTCGACATGGTCGATGTTATAGCGGCTGACCGGGACGTTCAGGACCATGGGAAAACCCTGGGCCTTGATCTCGCGGGCGGCGGCGATCTTCATCTTGTAGGCGTCATGCAGCCCCACCATGGTATCGCACAATTCGCTGTCGCAAGCCTGCATGCTCAGTTGGACATGCTTCAATCCCGCCTCTTTCAGCCGTGCCATGCGCTGGGGCGTCAAGCCGATGCCGGACGTGATCAGGTTGGTGTAAAAGCCTAACTGATCGGCTTCGGCCACCAGTTCCTCAAGATCGTGGCGCAGCAAGGGCTCGCCGCCGGAAAAACCGAGCTGAACCGACCCGGCCTTGCGGGCCTGCCGCAACAAGGTCTTCCATTCCTCAGTGGTCAACTCGTTGCGGTACTGATCGAAATCCAGCGGGTTGTTGCACCATGAACAATGCAGCGGACAGCGGTAGGTCAGCTCCAGCACCAGCCACAGCGGCAATCCCAGACCATCGACGGCGACCGTGTTTCCGCTTTTCGGCATCAAGAAGTCCTTTCCCTGTCCGCAAACCATGGAGCCCAGCCTGAGCCGCCGCCCTTGAGCGGGCAATTGGCAATAAGTCGCATGCCCAGGATCATTCCAGCACGGCGGGGCGTCCCGCCAGTTGCAGGCGGCGGGCCGACAGAGCATCGAGATCCGCCCCCCCATGGCTGACCATCAGCACCGACAGGCCGCGCCCGGCGATCTCGGCCCTTACCGCGTCACGGGCTTGGACGGCGGCGGCTTCGTCCAGCGACACGAAGGCTTCGTCCAGCAGCAAAACATCCGGACGCACGGCCATGGCGCGGGCCAACGCCACACGGCGGGCCATGCCCAAGGATAGCTGGCCGGGACGGCTTGTCCCCTGCCCCCCCAGTCCGAAAACCTCCAGCATCCGTTCGGCCCGATACAGGCTTTCCCGATCCACGCCGCCCATCGCCAGAGCGACGTTTTCAGCGGCAGTGCGCCAAGGCAGCAGGCGCGGCGTCTGAAAGACCATGGACAGACGCAAACCGTCCGCCAGATCGACACGCCCCGAGAACTCCCGGTCCAATCCGGCAGCGATGGACAGCAGCGTCGACTTACCGCATCCCGAAGCTCCGCACAAAGCCACCGCCTCACCCTCGGCCACGGCGAACTCCAGTCGCCCCAGGAGCGGCTGCGCTCCCGGCCAGCTTTTGGCGTCCACCCGGACGCACAGCCGGTCAGGCCTGCCAACGGGCGACATGGCGGTCCATCCAGCGCAAAAGAGTGGCCTCAATCAGCATCGGCACGGCCATGAAGCTGAGCGAGTAGGCCAACAGATGGCGGATATCGAACAATTGGAAATAAACGCTCAACTGGAAACCGATGCCGTCCGACCGCCCCAGCATCTCCACCAGCAGGATGATCTTCCAGACCAGCGCCAAACCACTGCGCACCGATGCCAGCAGAAAGGGAGCCAGTTCCGGCAAATAGAGATGGCGCAAGCGCCCGATCAGGGAAAAGCGGAACAGCCGGGCCATCTCGTCCAGTTCGCGGTCGTGGGCTCGCGCGCCTTGGCGGAAGATCACCGCCATGCTGGGCATCTTGGACAGCGACACCGCCAGAACGGCCGCCGTTTCGCCCAGCCCCAACCAGACATAGGACAGGATGGCCACCACCATGGCCGGCACGCCCAACAACAATTGCAACCAGGGATCAAACCAGCGGTCCAGCCTTGGATGCCGCCCCATGAGCCAACCCAAAAGCCCCCCGCTCAGCAAGGACAAGGGAAAGCTGATCAGGACCCGCCGCAGCGTTGCCGCCAGATGCCGCAACAGCGGCCCATCCGCCGCTTCCCGCCACAGGCAAACGGCGACATCGGCAGGCGACGGCAACAGAGGCGACATCGCCGCCTTCGCCGCCGCATGCCACGTCAGCAAGGCCAGCACCAGGGACAGAACCCGCTCCGTTTTCACGGCGCGCCGCCGCCGCCGGTCCAGAAGGTTCCCTTGGGCAGCCTCTCGGCGCCGCCCGTCAGCTCAGGCCCGCCGATGGCCGCCAGTTGAGCGTAAAGAGCGGCGGCCTGAGGCGGTACGTCGGTCAGTGCGCCGTCCCCCAGCAAACCCGCCCGGTAACGGTCGCGCAGGCCGGACAGCACGGCATCGTTCTCGGCCCCCGTCAGGCCGCGCAGACGCTCCCACTCGCCATCATCCGAAGCCATGCGGCGCTCGGCCTCGGCCTTGGCGGCGATAAAGCGGTTCAATCCGCCGGAATGAGCCGCCACCCAATCCTCGCTGAAAGCGAACCCCATCATCGGCACCGGGGACGAGAAGCCCAAGCCCATGATCACGTCGTCCATGCCCGCCACCCGGCGCATGCCTCCGGCCGACAGACGGGCGGCATAGGGCCAGAACGTCAGCACGGCGTCGAGGCGTCCCGACGACAGTTCCTGCGACAAAACCGGCGGTGCGCCGTAAACCGGCTGCACCTTGTCGGCCAGATCGTAGCCCAGATGACGGCGGCTGTAGGCCCGGACCAACAGCCAGGATTTGTCCGAAGGTCCACCGGCGACGCCAAGGCGCTTGCCGCTCAGATCCGCCAGCCCACCGATGCCGGAGCCGGGCGAAGCTAGAACCTCGCCCATCGCCGAAGAATCGGGAATGAAAACCAGCCGTCGCCCCGCCGCCCGCTGCCGGGCCACCCACAGCCAATCCGACAAAATGGCGTCGACGCCGCCGGCTCCCAGCGCCACCTCTCCCGCCGCCGGATTCGCGAGGCTGACCGTCTGCAAATCCAACCCGTGAGCCGCCGGCAGATCATTGCGGCGCATGACGTCCACCAGCCAGGCGCCGGAGCCGAAACTGACCAGCCCCAGGCGCAACGTGTCCTGCTCCCCGGCACGGCCTCTGTCTTGGCCGGTGCCGCCGCTGCTGGGCCCCAGGCGCAACGTGTCCTGCTCCCCGGCACGGCCGGCTCCGGACAAGGCGGCGGAAAGACAGAAGAAAAGGCAAAAAAACCGGACAAAGACCGCCATGTCGCGTTACTCCCGCAGGACTGACGGAAGTGTAAAATCCGTATCATTCTCCTGATATTGGACTTTAGAAGCATTCCTCTGCATCGGCCGTTTCAGCCATAACCATTGGACCGGATCATGGAGAACAGACATGCGGATGGCATTGATTGTGGCAACCTTGCTGATGCTCACTCCGGTCTGGGCGTTTGCCGCTCCCGAGGAGCCGGACGGCTTCCGCCTGGAAGCCTACCGCGCCCCCACGCCAGTCGGATTGAAGGGCGCGCGCACCGTCGGCACCGAAGAAGCGGCGGCTCTGTGGCGGCAAGGAACGGCACAGTTCATTGATGTTCTGCCCGCCACCCAGGGCACCGGCGTCCACGCAGGCAAATGGCTGCCGGCCGCCCCGCGCCAGGATATTCCCGGCAGTCTCTGGCTGCCCAATGTCGGGCACGGCGTTCTTGACGATCGCATCGAAGCCTATTTCCGCAGCGCCCTGGCCGCCATTCCGGACGGCAAGCCGCTGCTGTTCTATTGTCTGACCGATTGCTGGATGTCCTGGAACGCCGCCAAGCGGGCCTTGAGCTGGGGACGGTCTCCGGTCCTATGGTATCCGGCGGGAACCGACGGCTGGGCACGGGAGGGGCTGCCGCTGGCGGATATCGCGCCGCTGCCGCTTGCCCCACAATGAAACGAGACATTGGACCAAAGTACAATACTTTCCAAAGGCCGTATTTCCGTCACTTGCATCAGTACTTTGCACCAAAGTCGTAAAGAGAGTGGGTGCTTTTCCAAGATAGTGTTTCCTCCACGGAAATGGAGGATTCTGCAAATGTTGAAAATGACCCGTGTGTTGGTGGCCGGCATCGCCGTTCTCTGGGCCCAATCGGCTCTGGCCCAGGACAAAGCAACGCCCGAGCAGGCCAAGGCCCTGCTGGACAAGGCCGTCGCCGAATTGCAGATGGACGGCCCCGAGAAAGCCTTTGCCCAATTCAACGACCCCAAAAGCGGCTACACCATCGGCGAGTTGTATGTCTTCGTCTTCGATCTGAAGGGTAAATACGAAGCCTCGGGCGCCAATCCGTCCCTGACCGGCACCGACGCCCACGACCTGCACGACGCCGAAGGCAAGTTCCTGGTCCGCGAGATGATCGCCCTGGCCAAGAGCAAAGGCCATGGCCGCGTCGATTACGTCTGGCTGAACCGTGCCGACAATCAGGTGGAAAAGAAACGTTCGCTGGTCCAGCGGGTCGGCGACCATATCGTCGGCGTCGGCTATTACCTGAACTGATCCCGATCTCCGCCCCCTTCCGCCAGACGAGCCCCGCCGATGAAAGCCCTCGCCGTACCGGTCCTTGTCCTGTTGCTGGCCGCGTCCCTGCGACCGGCAGCCGCCGAGGATCAGTCCACCTATCAGACCGGCGCGGTGACCGTGGTCGGCGTCTCGCCCGTGCTGGGAGCCGGCATCGACATCACGAAGGTCCCCGCCAACGTGCGCGTCATCGACCCGACGGCGGAGAAAGACAAAGCTCCGCAATCCGCCGCCGATCTGATGAACGGCTCCATGGGATCGGTTTCCACCGCCGATTATCAGGGCAACGCCCTGCAACCCAGCCTGAGCTTCCGCGGCTTCACCGCGTCGCCGACCCTGGGCGAACCGCAGGGACTGGCGGTCTATCAGAACGGCATGCGCCTCAACGAAGCCTTCGGTGATCTGGTCAATTGGGACATGTCTCCCAGCTTCGCCATCGGATCGTTGCAGGTTCTGCCGGGATCGAATCCGGTATTCGGATTGAACGCCCTGGGCGGCGCCGTGGCCATGCGCATGAAGGACGGTTTTTCCAATCCCGGAACCTTCATGGATCTGGGCGGCGGCTCCTTCGGGCGCGGCCGCCTGGTGATGGAAAGCGGTCAAAATCTGGGCAACCAAGCCGTCTATTCCGGCATCGGCCTGCAAACCGACGACGGCTGGCGGCAGCATTCGCCGTCCAAGCTGGTGCAAAGCTATACCGATCTGGCCGTGCGCAAGGGCGATCTGGACGTGGGACTGGGGCTGACCTTGGGAGACTCATCCCTGTCGGGCCTGGGCACATCGCCGGTTCAATTGCTGGACCAAAGCCGCAGTGCCGTCTATACCGCCCCCGACCAGACCGAGAACGCCCTGGCGGCTTTGGATCTGAGGGGCAATTACCAGCTATCCCCGTCATCCTCGCTCCAAGGCAGCTTCTATTACCGGCATTTACGCAGCGTCACCCACAACGGCGACGCCAGCGGCTTTTCCGCCTGCGCCGGCGACCCGACCACCCTGTGCGACAATGACGGCAACACCCTGACCAACCGCGCGGGCAACACCATTTCGTCGTCCCTGAGCAGCGACGGGGTCGTCAACAACACCCAGACCACCAGCGACAGCGCCGGAGCCGCCCTGCAATACAGCCACGACGGCCAGCTGGCGGGATTGAAAAACAACCTGATCAGCGGCGTCACCAGCGATCAGGGCTGGACCAGCTACGGCGTCGACACCGAACTGGCGGGCCTGACCAGCGACCGCACCACCAGCGGCAGCGGCATCTATCTGGGCGGCACCGGCTATAACGTCGGGCTGGGCGCGCGCAACGCCTATTGGGGCGCCTATGTCAGCGACACCGTCGATCTGACAGACCGATGGGCGGTGACCGCCGCCGGGCGGCTGAACACCGCCACCATCGCCTTGCACGACGAACAGGGAACCAGCCTGAACGGCCACCATTCCTATGAGCGCTTCAATCCATCGCTGGGTGCAACCTGGCAGGCGGGCGGCGGCGTCACCGCCTATGCCAGCTATAGCGAGGCCAACCGCGTTCCGACCGCCGCCGAGCTGGCCTGCGCCGATCCCAGCCAGCCCTGCCGGGTGCCCAACGCCTTCATCTCGGACCCCGGCCTGCATCAGGTGGTGTCTCACAGCTTCGAAGTGGGCGCCCGCGGCAGCCAGGGCGACGTCGACAAGATGCACTGGTCGCTGGCCGCTTACACCACCCGCAACACCGACGACATTATTTTCGTCAGCAGCGGCCCAACCTTGGGCGGCGGCTATTTCAGCAATGCCGGCGCCACCCTGCGCCAAGGCATCGAAGCCGACGCCGATATCGAACGGGGCAACTGGCGCTTCGGCGCCAGCTACGGCCTGACCCGCGCCGTATTCGACACCACCATGACCCTTTACAGCCCCAACAACAGCGGCGCCGACGGCAGCGGCAATATCCAGGTCAAACCCGGCAGCCGTCTGCCCGGCATTCCGCTGCACAATCTGAAGCTGGAGGCCGGATACAGCCTGTCTTCCCGCTGGGCGGTCGAAAGCGACACCAACATTTCCTCGGACCGAGTGTTGCGGGGCGACGAAGCCAACGACATGAAAAAGATCGGCGGCTATGCCGTCTTCAATGCCGGAACCAGCTATCAGCTGACCGACGGCTGCCAAGTCTATATGCGGGCGCTCAATCTGCTGAACCGCCGTTATTCCACCGCCGGCACGTTGGGCGATCCCAGCGACGTTTTCGCCAGCTATACAGACAAGCGCTTTGAAACCCCCGGTGCGCCGTTCAGCTTGTGGATCGGCACCAGGATCAGTCTGTGATGTCCGAATCCGGCGATCGGCCATCATCGGCGGCTTGCCGGACCGGCAAGGCCGGATTGGCCGGATCGGGTGCTCTGCACCTGCTGGGATTGACGGCGGTCCTTCTGTCCCATCCGTTCACTCCGCCGCCACGAACAGAACTTTTGGCGGTCACGGTCAGTTTGATCAGCCAGCCGGAACCGGAACCAGCGCCTGCATCCGTTCCCATTCCGCCTGCGCCAGCCGCCACGGCAATGACGGCAGCCTCCAACAGACTGCCGCCCTCCCCGCCAAAGCCGTCTCAGACCCACAAAACCGATCCGGCACCGGTATCCAAGCCGCTGGCGGCCATGGCAACGGCAGACACCACTCCGTCAACGCCAAAGGCTCAAGAAACAGCCGTACCGGCAACCACGACGGCTCCAGGCAAGGAGACGATACAAGCGGAAGCCGGCATGACGGCAGCCTATCTGTCGGCCATTGAACAAACCGTCAAAACACATCTGATCTATCCGGCCCAAGCCCTGCGGCGGCGGGAACAGGGCGTGGTCCGTGTTCGCATGCTGGTGGCCGCCGATGGCTCGATCCTGTCGATGGAAGAAGACGATCAAACGGCGTCGCCGTTGCTGGTGGCGGCCGCTTTACAGGCCGTGCGAGACGCCGCCCCGTTTCCTCCCTTGCCACAAGGATTGGCGGAGAAGCCGGTCCGGCTGGTGGTTCCCGTCACCTTCGCCCTGAGGGGCTGACGCCTCAGTCGCATCCGAGAACGGCCAGAATCTTGGCGGCCTTGATCACCGCCTGGGTACGGGAGTGAACCTTCAGTTTGCGCAAAATAGCCGAGACATGAGCCTTCACCGTGCTTTCCACGGTGCCCAGTTCATAAGCGATCTGCTTGTTGGACTGACCGCTGACCAACAATTGCAGAACCACCCGCTGCTGATTGGTCAGCTTGGAAATGCCGTCCTCCAACTGGCCGTCGGACGATTGCCGCGGCGCGCTCCCGGCCTGAACCGGCACAAACACCTCGCCGTCAAGAACGCTGCGCACGGCCGCGACCATCTCTGACTTGCTCAAGGATTTCGGGATATATCCCGAAGCGCCGCAAACCATGGCTTCGCGGATGGTTTCCACATCCTCGGTGGCGGAAACAATGATGATAGGAGTGGCCGGCGTAGCGTTACGCAAGGCGATCAGCCCCTCAAGGCCGTTCATGTCCGGCATGTTGAGATCGAGAAAGATCATCTCGACATCCGCCTGCCGAATGGTGACATCCATGGCCTGCTGAAAATCCGGCACCTCGTAAACCTGATAATGGCTGGAAATCTCTCCCACCACCCAATGCAAAGCTTCACGAAACATGGGATGGTCGTCGGCGATCAGAAAGGCCGGAGCCGGAAGCTCGGACGCGGAAGTATGTGGCATCGTCGCCTCGCAGGGCTGAACGAACGAGGGGCGGCCCAAGCCGCCCCTGTCCTTTGGTCAGAAAATACCCAACGCCTCAGCTCCGCTTGGGCAGTTTGAACACCCACAGGCTGCCGCCCTGGGTCAGATGCTTGATGGTCTTGGCCACTTCGCCGCCCCACAGAGGCACGGCGCCGCCCCAGCCCGACAGCACGGCCACATACTGTTCGCCGTCCTGTTCCCAGGTGATCGGGCAACCGACGACACCCGAGCCGGTCTGGAACTTCCACAGTTCCTCGCCCGTCTTGGCGTCGAAGGCCTTCAGATAGCCTTCGGGCGTACCGGTAAATACCAGATTGCCGGCAGTGGTCAGAACGCCGCCCCACAGGGGAGCCTTGTTCTTATATTCCCACACGATCTTGCCGGTGGCCGGGTCCATGGCGCGCAGAACGCCGATGTGGTCCTCGTACAAGGGCTTGATGGTGAAGGCCGCGCCGAGATAGGCCGCACCCTTCTTGTAGGAAATCGGCTCGTTCCAGATGTCCATGCCCCATTCGTTGGACGGCACATAGAACAGACCGGTATCCTGGCTATAGGCCATGGGCATCCAGTTCTTGGCGCCCAGGAAGGCTGGGGCCGAGAACACCGACTTGCCCTTTTCGCCATCCTTGGCTTCGGCGGGATTGCCCGGACGGTTGTCGTCGATGTAATTCGGCCGCTGGGTGTTCAGGTCGAAACCGTTGGCCCAGGTGATCTTCGAGACGAACGGATAAGCGCCCAGCATTTTGCCGTTGGTGCGGTCGGCCACGAAGAAGTAGCCGTTGCGGTCGGCCTTGGCGCCCGCCTTGATGATCTTGCCGTCCTTCTTCAGGTCAAACGAAATGAACTCGTTGACGCCGTCGAAGTCCCAGCCGTCATGGGGCGTGGTCTGCATGTGCCATTTGATTTCGCCGGTGTCCGGATCCAGCGCCAGGGTCGAGGACGAATAAAGGTTGTCGCCCGGACGGGTCCAGGAATTCCACGGAGCCGGCTGACCGGTGCCATAGAATATCTGATTGGTTTCGGGGTCGTAGGTGCCGCCCAGCCAGGGAGCCGCGCCGCCGGTCTTCCACAGGTCGCCCGGCCAGGTGGCGTTCTTCACGCCGGTCATGGTGCTTTCCTTGCCGTTCAAGGTACCCATATGGCCCTCGACGGTCGGACGCGACCAGATCAACTCGCCGGTCTGGGCGTCGCGGGCCTCGACCTTGCCGACGATGCCGAATTCACCGCCGGAAATGCCGGTGATGACCTTGCCGTGCACGATCATCGGCGCCGACGAGAAGGAATATCCGGCCTGGAAATCGGCCAGCGTTTTCTTCCAGATGACCTTGCCGGTCTTGCGGTCCAGCGCCACCAGCTTGGCATCCAGGGTGCCGAAATAGATCAGGTTGCCATAGACCGCCGCGCCGCGGTTGATCACGTCGCAACAGGGCATAATGCCGTCGGGCAACTGCGCGTCGTACTGCCACAGCTTTTCGCCGGTCCGGGCATCCACGGCGAACAGACGCGAATAAGAGGCGGTGGTGTAGATGATGCCGTCGACCACCAGCGGCTGAGCCTCTTGGCCGCGCTGCTTTTCACCGCCAAACGAGAACGACCAGGCCGGGGTCAGATTTTTGACGGTCTGCGCATTGATCTCGTTCAGCGAGCTGAAACGATGCCCCTGCAGATCAAGACCATAGGTCAGGATGTTATGGGTGTCCTTCGAGGCGTTGAGGATGTCCTCGTCGGTGATCGGTGATCCGGCAACATGGGTTTTGCCGGCGGACGTCGTCGTCCCGCTCTGAGAGTTATTCGCCGGGGTACAGGCCGACAGGGCCAATACCAACAAGCCAACCGACACCCCAGACAGCTTTTTCGCCTTCATGCCTTTCCTCCTTTTTATCCCACTCTTCGCGTCTGCAATATAGGCACCGTCAAGACGCCCGATACCTCGACACATTCACGCATCTAAGCTTAGTCTTTGGAACGACACCAATTGACAATTAGTACAAGCAACCAAAATCAACTTTGCAGTTACGTACAGCTAATCTTGTACGAAAGACCTACACAGCCGGAACGAACGCTCCCGGCGGGATGTGACCCGGCGCGACATAGGCGTGATAGAGGGCGTCCAGCTGAGCCCACAGCACGTTGCATTTGAAGCGCAGGATGTTGATCACCGAATCCTGCTGCTCGCGGGTGCGCGCATGTTCGTGGGCATAGGCCAGCGCCCAGTTGGCGTCGCGCGGAGCCTGATCCAGCCGCTTCTTGAAATAGGCCATGACGTCGTCGCCGATGAAATCGTAGTTGGCCAGCATGCCGGCGATACGTTCGCGGTGGATGCTGGGCGCAAACAGTTCGGTCAGACAGGAGCAGATGGCCTCCAACTGCGTGCCTTCGGTCACGCAGCGGACATAGGCTTCGACGGCGAACGTGGTCGCGGGCAAAACCCCCTTCATCGAAATGACGTAATCGCGATCCAGCCCCAGCCCGTCGGTCAGCACCAGCCAGCGCTCTATGCCCCCCTTGTCGTCGCCATGGCCGTCATGGTCGAGAATGCGCTGCATCCATACCCGGCGGATTTCACGGTCGTGCACGCGGCTCATCAAGGCGGCGTCCTTGCGTGGAATGGCCGATTGATAGACATAGCGGTTCAAAGCCCAGGCCTGCATCTGCCCCTTGGTGGCCTTGCCGCCGTGCAGCATCTTATGAAAGGGATGCAGGTTGTGATAACGCTCGGCGCCCACCGCCCGCAGAGCGGCCTCGAACTCTTCGGGGCTCAAGGGTTTGTCGGTCATAGAACGATCTCCATTGTGTCGAATCCCACCTCCCAACCCGATGCTTCGACCAGACGGCGTTCCGCCGAATTGCGCAGCAAAACCGGGTTGGTATTGTTGATGTGAACGTAGACGCGCCGCCGGATGTCCAACCGCCCCAGGGCCGCCAGCGATCCCTCGGCGCCGGTCATGGACATATGCCCCATGCGAGACGCCGTCTTGGCGCTGAAGCCGGCGGCGATCATTTCGTCGTCGGTGAAAGTGGTGCCGTCGAACAGCACCAGTTCGGCTCCGCGCAGGCGGTCGGCCAGATCGTCGGGCATGGCGGCGCAGCCGGGGATGTAGAAAAACGAAGCACCGGTGGCATCGTCGGTGATCTTCAGGCCCACCGTATCCTCAGGCACCGAGCCAAAGTTCTTTTCTTCGGGACGTTCCAGCCACAGGGCCACCTTGCCAGGAACGGCAAAGGCTTCCACCGTCAGTCCCAGCGTCTGGCCGTCGCGGCCGCGGAAAGGAAAGGGCGTCTCCAGCGGCATGGAACGGCGTTCCACCAAGGTGCGGTCCATGACATTAAACATGGCGTTGGCCGCCAGCACGCCGATTACCCGTCCGGTGCCGTACACCGCCAAAGGCTGCATCTCGCGCAGGGTCAGAAGACCGGCGGTGTGGTCCACATCGGCGTTGCATAAAACCACCCCGGCGATGGGGCTGGACCGCCCCGCGCCGGTGGGATGCAAAACGGGATTGAGCTCGATCTGACGGCGCATGTCGGGCGAAGCGTTAAGCAGCACCCAGCGCTTGCCGTCGGCGCTGACCGCCAGCGAACTTTGCGTCAGGCTGGGAGCCTCGGGATCGCCGGCGCGGGCGCGACGGCAATTTGGACAATCGCAGTTCCATTGCGGAAAACCGCCCCCTGCTCCGGCTCCCAAGACGATGATCTTCATGCCGTCCCCTTTGGTTGCTTATTGCCCCCCACCGATGGCCGGCAGCGCCTGTTCCTCGATTCGCGGGAACAGTTGCCCCACCGAGCGGTGGAACTCCTCGTCGACGATGGCCAGATTGCGGAAACGCTCCGGCACCTTGATATGAAAGGCCTCGGTGATGTCCAGCCCGCCGGCCATGGCCTGCTGCAGGGCGTCGTTCAGCCAGCGCAGGTAGTCGCGGGTTTCCGCCACCGCTTCGCCGCCGCGCGGCATGGGGCCGTGGCCGGGAACCATCTGGCGGTAGGGAATGGCTTCGATGCGGGTCAGGGCCTCTTGCCAGCGGGGCACGTTGGCATTGGGCACGGTCAGGGCCCGGCGGAAAAACACCAGATCGCCGACGAACACAACGCCGGTGGTGGCGTCGAACACCACCAGATCGGAATCTGTATGGCCGGACAGAAAGCTGTAGCGCAGATCGTGGCCGCCGATGGTTTCCTGCGGGCGGCCCTGAAGATCGGGCGTCACGACCTCGGTGCCCTGCATGGCGTCGCCCACCAGCGTATAAAGATTGGCGGACAGTTCCTGTCCATGCTTGCGGATCATCTCGATCGTGCCCGGTCCACTGACGACCTTGGCTCCGGCAAAGGCCTGCGTTCCGAGGAAATGATCAGGATGGGCGTGGGTGATGATCACTTTCACCACCGGCAACGGCGTGACGCCCCTGATGGCCTTGCGCATGGCCTCGCCGTACAGCCTCGACGGCCCGGTGTCGATCACCACCACCCCGGTCTGGGTGACGATGAAGCCGGTATTGGCGATGTTGCCGCCGTTGTCGCGGCTGAAGAAATGAGTATCGCCGATCAGAACATAGGTGCCTTTTCCCACCTGGATGGGATGCAGGTCGTAAACGAACCCCTCCGCCCATGCCGCACCCGCAAGGGAAACAGCCATCGTCAGGCAGAGCAGCAGCCGCGCCAGAACGGACATCACGGTTCCTCCGCCGCAAGAGACTGGCTGGCCGCCGGAATGGGGGCGCTGCCGCGGTTTCCGTCGGTGTCGCTCCAATCCAGGCGATAGCCCGAGGCCGAAGTGCCTTCCGGCGTCAGATCCAGGGTGATCACGGGATTTTCCGCCAAGGGCTCGGCGGGCAGCAGTTCGGCCACCAGCTTTCCTTCGGCAGTTCTGACCTGCATATGGTCGATGAAGAAGGCCGGAATGCCGGCCACAAAGCCCGTATTCATGGGGTGAATGACACGGATACGCAGGCGGTCGCCACCATCGGCCCTCCGCCAGGCCTTGCCCTGGACGGCGTTCAGATGCGTCTTCCAGCTTTGCGACGATTGGGTGGCCGAAGGGGTGGTGCAGCCGCCGCCGGGGGCGTCCACCTTGGTTCCGCCCACATGCCAGACGCCGTCCTCGGTCAAGGCCGCCGCATGAAGAGCCGTGGCCTGATCCACTTTGATGCGCGTCGCCAGACGCGGCTGCGCCGCAATGGGACGGAAGCTGTAGGCGCGCGGGGCCGGATTAAGATCGGCGACCAGCACGATTTCGCGGATTTTTCCCAATCCCTGAACCGAAACGGCGACCGGCACCTGTCCTCCGTCCTCGACCTTGCGGGGGGCTTCGACCTGGACATGCTTCAGATCGAAACGCAAAGGCGCCTGACCGAAAACGGCATCGCGAACGCCGTCCCAATTCACGGACTCGAAGGGATCCGCCTCTGGCGAGGGGGGCTGGGCGGCTGCCGCGACAGGGAGCACGGCAAGACCGCCCAGCAACGCGGCGGAGAGGAGAATTTGGGGGATTCCGCCGCGCATGCCGCCTACTCCACTTCGGCTTTGACGTAGGTCAGGCCGTAGCGGGCGAACAGCTTGGCCATGGAGCCGTCCTTGATCATGTCTTCGACAATGGGCTCGATGCGGTTGGCCAGATCATGGGAGTTCACCTTGACCGCCATGCCCAACGGCCACGCGTGACGGGTCAACCCCGGCGTCGGCATGTGGTGAACGCGGTAACCGCCGCGTTTTTTGCCCAAAGCTCCTTCGATTTCGGCCAACGGCCCCATGACGCCCGCCACTTCGCCGCGGCGCAAAGCCGCCACGGCTTCGGTCAAAGTCGGGTAATGCACCACGTTTTCACGCAGCGCTCCGCCATAGGCTCCCACCAGATAGCCATCGGCCAAGGTCGCCAGTTCCACTCCGACCTTATGCTCGGCAAAAGCCGAGATCAGATCGTCGCCCGACGTCTGGGCGGCGTCGGTCACCTCGACCACCTGTTCCTGGTAATAGGGAGCCAGCAAAACCGCATTGTCGTTGCGCTCGCCCAGTTGGTGGTCATAGGGCACATGCATCATCAGGTCGGCGACGCCGCCGCCCAGGTAATGGCCTTTCCACACGGCGTTGCGCAGGTCGTCGTCCACCGTTTCGCCGGCGGTCAGCACCATGTACTCGACCTTGACGCCCAGCTTTTGGGCAATGGCCGCCCCAAGGTCCACGTCCAGCCCATGGACGGCATCTCCCTTCCCCGAGGAGAACGGCGGAAAATCGGCATAGACCGCCACCCGCAAACTCCCCGAAGCCATGACCTGGTCCAGCGGCCGCGCCTGAACGGCGGTCACCGCCAGCCCCAGCATCGCCGCCGTCAGGCAAAGGAGACTCTTATTCATCCACATGCCGCGATTCGATATAGGTGCGGATCGCCCACAAAGCTTCCTGGCTCAGAATGCCCTTGAACTTCGGCATATAGACGCGACCGTCGCGCACGGCACCGTTCTCCATGCGGTACTTGAACCATTCGTCGCCGTCCGACCCCACCGCCAGATAGCGCAGATCGGGCGCGATGCCGCCCGATACGGCCTCGATGCCGTGGCAGCGGGCGCAATTCTGGGCGAAGCCGGAGGCTCCGATCTTGGTGGCCGTTTCGGTTTTGTCGTTGCCGCGGAAAGGATTGCTGTCAAGCCAGGTGTCCCCCAGTTTGGGCAGTCCCTTGGTGTCCACCGGCTGTGGCGTCACGTCGCCATGGGCCCAGGCCGGGGAAAGAACCGTCAGCATGCCGCCGGCCGCCAGCAAAGCGACGGCAAGAAACTTCTTTTGAATCATATCCGAAACCTCTGTCCAGAACGTAACTGCGCCAAGACGGAAAGATGAAACCACCCCAGCAGCGACTGTCCCAGACCTTAAGTCCCGGCCCCGCGATAAGTTGAGAGCGACTTTAGTACAAGCAGTCGTTAGCAATTGCAGCAAAGCGACTTTTTCAGGGCATTACGAAGACATTCGTACTTTGGTCTTAGATGAACAGATTCGTACTTTGGTCTTAGATACCGCCAACAAAAGCCGATGCTATGGTTTTTCCGTTCCTGACGGGAGAACGGGTGAATGGCGCAAAGCGGAGGGAAAACGAAACGGCTGACGGTCTTGGCCTGCATGGTGCTGAGCGCCGTTTCTCCATCATGGGCGGCCGACAGCGTAACCATCGGCCTGTTGTCGAAACCGCCTTTTGCCGACGGCGCCATGGGCGCCCGTCTGGCCATCGAGGACAACAACACCACGGGAAAATTCATCGGTCAGGCGTTTAGCCTGGACGAACGCGCCCTGGACGAAGACGGCGATACCGCCAAGACAGCTCAGGATCTCTCGGCCAAGGGCCGCAAGCTGATTGTTTCGCTGCTGGAAGCCGGGGATCTGGGCAAAGCCGCCCAGGCCGACGCCCTGTTCCTGAACGCCGCCGCCCCGGACGAGGCTTTGCGCAACGCCGCCTGCCGCCCCAACCTGCTGCACCTAATTCCCGACCGCGCCATGCTGGCTGACGCCTTGACTCAATATCTGGTTAAGAAACGCTGGAGCAACTGGCTGCTGATCACCGGTCCTGATGCTGGAGACGTGGCTTTTGCCGACGCGCTGCGCCGTTCGGCGAAACGCTTCGGCACCCGCATCATCGCCACCCACCCCTGGACCTTCGACCGTGACAGCAAACCGGAAAGCGACGTTTCCACCTTCACCCAGGGCGGCGATTACGACGTCGCGGTAGTGGCGGACGAGAGCGGCGGTTTCGGCGATCTTTTGTCCTACCGCCTATGGCTTCCCCGCCCGGTGGCCGGCACCCAGGGACTGGTGGCCAAAGGCTGGGACGGCAGCGCCGAGGAATGGGGTGCCATTCAGTTGCAGAACCGCTTCCGCAAACTGGCCAACCGGCCCATGACCTCGGTGGATTACGCCGCCTGGCTGGCCGTCCGCGTGGTGGGCGAAGCCGCCCAGCGAGCCAAGAGCACCGATCCCGCCGCCATTCGCAAGGCCATCCTGGCCGCCGACTTTTCAGTTGCCGGTTTCAAAGGCCGCCAACTCAGTTTCCGTCCCTGGGACGGCCAGTTGCGCCAGCCGATCCTGCTGGCCGCCGCCAACGGCCTGATCGCCACGGCTCCGGTGGACGGCTTCATGCACCCGGTGACCGAGATGGACACCCTTGGCACCGACCGACCCGAAACCAAATGCACAACAGGACCCCGCCCATGACGATGAAAATCAGCCTGCTGTCCGTCGGCCTTTCCCTGGCGTTCGCCCTGCCGGCGGCGGCCCAGACGGCCTATGTGACCAATGAAAAAGACAACACCCTGTCGGTCATCGACGTGAAGTCCATGCAGGTCACGGAAACCATCAAGGTCGGCCGCCAGCCGCGCGGCTTGCTTTTATCGCCGGACAACAACCGCCTTTATATCTGCGCCTCCAGCGACGACACCATTCAGGTCTTCGACATCGCCCAGCATAAGGTGATCCACAACCTGCCGTCGGGAGAAGACCCGGAAACCTTTGCCTTGACGCCCGACGGCAAACGCCTGTTCGTCTCCAACGAAAACAGCAGCGCCGTCACCGTCATCGATGTGGACAGCCGCAAGGTCGCCGCTCAGTTCGAGGTGGGCGTCGAACCCGAAGGCATGGCCGTCAGCCCCGACGGCAAGACCGCCGTCAACACCTCGGAAACCACCTCGATGGTCCACTGGATCGACACCGCCACCAACACCGTGATGGACAATTCGCCGGTGGGCCAACGGCCCCGCGTCGCCGTATTCAGCCCCGACGGATCGAAGCTGTGGGTATCCTCGGAAATCGGCGGCACAGTCACCGTGCTGGACGCCGCCAGCCATCAGGTGATCAAAACCATCGGCTTCGCCGTCAAGGGCGTGCCGAAAGACAAGGTGCAACCGGTGGGCATCCGCCTGTCCAAGGACGGCAAGCTGGCCTTCGTCGCCTTGGGCCCGGCCAACCATGTGGCGGTGGTCGATCCCCAGACCTTCGAGGTCAAGGATTACCTGCTGGTCGGTCATCGCGTCTGGCAGATGGCCTTCACCCCGGACGAAAAGCAGCTTTACACCACCAACGGTGTCAGCGGCGACGTCACGGTCATCGATGTCGACAAGCTGACTCCGGTCAAATCCATCAAAGTCGGGCGCTATCCCTGGGGCGTGGCCATCAAGCCATGACCGATGCCCTGCGCGTCAGCAGCGTCAGCCACGCCTACGGCCGGCGCAAGGCTCTGGAGGCTGTGAGCTTTCACATTCCCCAGGGCAGCTTCACCGCCTTGCTGGGACCGAACGGCGCCGGAAAATCGACGCTGTTTTCCCTGATCACCCGCTTGTTCGATTGCCGCGAAGGCAGCATCGGCCTGTTCGGCGCGGATTTAGCCCAATCCCCCGGACAGGCCCTGAGGCAACTGGGCGTGGTTTTCCAGCAGCCGACCCTGGATCTTGATCTGACGGTGATGCAGAACCTGCGTTATGCCGCCGACCTGCACGGGTTGCCTCGCCGCATCGCCGCCCCCCGCATCGAACGGGAACTGAAGCGCATGGAGCTTTCCCCCCGGCGCGGTGAAAAAGCCCGTAACCTCAACGGCGGCCATCGGCGGCGGGTGGAGATCGCCCGGGCCCTGATCCACGACCCCAAGCTGCTGCTGCTGGACGAACCGACGGTGGGACTGGACGTCCCCACGCGCAAAAGCCTGATTGCCCAGATCCATGAGCTGTGCCGTCAGGACGGTTTGGCCGTGCTGTGGGCCACCCATCTGGTGGACGAGATCGATCCCGACCATGACCGGCTGGTGGTTCTGCACAAAGGCCGCATCTGGGCTGAGGGCGAGGCCGCCGGCATCCTGGCCGCCAACGGCGGCAGCCTGAACGATCTGTTCTCCAAACTGGCCGAAGAAGAGGCGGCGGCATGAGTTGGCTGATCTGCCTGAAGGGCATCGTCTGGCGCGAGATGCTGCGCTTCCTCCACCAGCGCAGCCGCCTGTTCGGAGCCCTGGTGCGTCCCCTGATGTGGCTGGTGGTGTTCGCCACCGGCTTCCGCGCCGCCCTGGGCGTGGCCATCGCCCCGCCTTACGACACCTACATTCCCTATGGGGTCTACATCATGCCGGGATTGGTGGGCATGGTGCAGTTGTTCAACGCGATGCAAAGCTCGCTGTCCATGGTCTACGACCGCGAGATGGGCAGCATGCGCGCCTTGTTGGTCAGCCCCCTGCCCCGCTGGTACCTGATCGTCTGCAAGCTGGCGGCGGGCATCGTCGTTTCGATCCTGCAAAGCTACGCCTTCCTGGCGGTGGCCTGGACCTTTGGCGACGATGCACCGCCCTTGGGCTATTTGACCGTTCTGCCCGCCCTGCTGGCCAACGGCATGATGCTGGGGGCACTGGGGCTGCTGCTGTCATCGCTGATCCGCCAATTGGAGAACTTCGCCGGTGTGATGAATTTTGTGGTCTTTCCGCTGTTCTTCCTGTCCACCGCCCTGTATCCCATCTGGAAAATCCAGGAAGGCAGCGACATTTTGGCCAACGTCTGCCAGCTCAACCCATTCACTTATGGCGTCGAGTTGATCCGTTTCGCTCTTTACGGGCAGTTCGACGGCCTGTCGGCCCTGGTGGTCGCGGTCGCCGGGACGGTCTTTCTGGTGGCCGCCGTGATGGGCTACAGCCCCAGCCGGGGCTTGGCCAAGCTCAAAGCGACCTGAGACGGGCAAGCCGTTCCTGAAGAGCGGGATGATAGGGAACGACGGCAGAGGGAGCCGGCGGACTGATCTCCTCCAACCGTTCCAACGCCGCCGCCATGGCCTCTGCGCCCACCTGTGCGGCGGCGAAGGCGTCGGCCTGAAATTCCCAGCGGCGGCGCAGCGGCGCCAGCAGCGGACGCCCCTGGCGAACGGCGACCCAGGCCGCCACCGTCAGGGCAGCCACCGGCCAGACGCCCCAATGCGCCGCCATCAGCGCGAACAGGGCCATCCAGAAAAAAAATCCGCCCGCAAGCCATTGCTCTTCGTGACGCAAACGGCAATGCCCGGCCTCATGGGCCAGCACGGCCGTCTGAAGCTCGAACGGCAAGCCTTGGCACAGAGCCGGAGAGAAGACGATCCGCCGCCGCCAGGGAGCCCCGGCGAAACCGGCATTGGCCTTGCCTTTGGCCTTGGCGTCGGACAACCAAAGCCCTGCCTCGGCAAGACCGCAACGCCGCAGCATATCTTGCAATGTCTCATCGCGTAGCAACTCGCCCTCAGGCGGCAGCCAACGCCGCCAGCAATCGCCGCCCGCCCACAACACGGCCAACAATCCCCAATGCCCGGGCATCAGGAAGGCGAAGGCCAGCAGACGGAACGTCCAGAAAGCGTAAGGCACGAAGAACAGGCTCCATTGGGCAACCCGATGATTGTGGTAGCCGCTCAAGGCTGGAGCAATGCGCCTTTGGTGCAAGGAAGCGGGGACGGCGAACCGCCCCCGCAAGTCGGACGGGCTTGGAAGAAGCACGAGCCTGCCATACGCAGGCAGACCCGGCATATCAAAACGGAACCACCGCTCTGACATTGAAGAAATCGCCGCCGACGTCGTTATGCGTCAGGATCTCACGATTATACGTGGCGGTCAGGCTGATGCCCTCGAAGGCGTAGCCGACGATGGGACCGGCCCCCAGATTTTGAACCATGCTGCCAGACACCTTCGCACCGTTCTTTTCATCCTTGGCCAACTGGTTTTCCTGATAGGCGCCCAGACCGAGGGTCCATTTCCCGATGGTCTTGGTGGCGGTATAATCCACGGCGATCTGGTCGCCCGACTGATAATGGGTCGAATCGTCCTTGCCGTTATAGTCGTAATGGATGTCGGCGCTCAGGTTCCAGCCGTCATGCAGCCAACTGATGCCCACCGTCGGTTCGATGGTCCAATAGCCGTTGCCGGATCCCAGACCGCCGTTGCTGGGCGGATGAGCCGGCGACGAACTGGCGTCGTCCAAATAGACGGCCAGACTGGTGGCGACGTGAAAATCGTTGGGCAGCGCCCAGGACAAAGCTCCGGGGATCAGCACGGTGTTGAAATTGCCCCAATGGCTGTTGCCCTGGGTGATGGTGTCGCTGCTGGCGGAAACGTTGTCGAACGGCTGGGCGATGCCCATGGCGTAATCGGCGCCCAGCACCTTGACGCCGGGATTCCACAACAGAATCGGCACGTCGACGTAGGCGTCGACCTTCAGGCTCGTCTTATTGCCCGAATTGTTCGTGCCCTGGTAGGACAGGAAATAGCTGTTGTTGATGAAATAAAACCCTTCGGGCGGCAACGCTCCGGCAGCCAGTCCCTCGCCGATGCCGCGCAGATGCGGATCCCACAATTCGGTGGCCATGGCCGTGGCGCCGTTCAAAAGACATCCGGCCAGAACGGCCGCACCCCAATATCGTTTCATTGACGGATCTCCCCATTGAACCCGTTGTTCCGGGTCTAAACTGATTGAGCCGCGCCGTCGCCTGAAAGACATTTCACGCAAATATTGGACAAGCAGCGCTGTCGTCACAATCCAACAGCTTTGCCACAAAATGGAATAGGTACTTTAGTCACCTTATTGCGTCGCACAAAAACAAGAACAAACTAAAACCATTGTACTTTTGTTGAACACCATCTTTTTCCCGCCCCGTCGACATCAAACCCGCGCCTCTCCGCATGCTACTTTTTGCCAATTGCACAGAGCGCCTTGAAAAGCGCTGAATGTCATAAGGATGGAGCCCATCGGACGGCCCGATCCTCAACGGCAATGCAGGGAGTGTTTCCATGAAGTGGGTCAAGCCTGATTACTGCGACGTGCGTCTCGGCTTCGAAGTCACCGCCTACGTCTTCGTCCGCTGATGCAGCGTGAAGGGAGCCGGTCAACCGGTTCCCTTCTGTCTTTCCGGGAGAACCCCGCCCCATGACGGAAACCAAGACCTTGCACGAAGCCGACGTGACCAGTTCGGACATCGTCGAACTGTCTCCCATGTTTCTCATGCGCTGGGAAGAGCCCCAGCAAAGCCATGTGCTGCTGTATCCCGAAGGCTTGGTGAAGCTGAACGAAAGCGCCGCCGCCATCCTGGAGCAATGCAAAAGCCCCAGCAGCGTCAACGAGATCGTCGGGCGGCTGTGCAACCTTTATCGCGTCAACGATATCGAAAGCGACGTGATGGACTTCATCGCCACCAGCCTGGAAAAAGGCTGGCTGCGCCGGGCATAGAAAGGCATTTTCGCCAGACCGCCCAAGGGGCAACGCCCTTTACCGTTCCCCTCATCCCACCAGATGCGCTAGAAGCGAGCGCAGACGCGCCGGCTTCAGCGGCTTGTTCAGCAGATGGGCGCCGATGGATTTGACCTCGGCCATCACTTCGTCGGAACGATCGGCGGTCAGGATGACGGCGGGCGTATCGCAATTCAGCCGGGCGCGGATTTCCTGAACCGCTTGAATGCCGGTCCGGCCGTCGTCCAGATGGTAATCCGCCACCACCAGCTGCGGCCGGGCGTCCGGCAGAAACGCCGCCGCCACCTGGTTGGAATCGCCCGCGGCGGACACCCAGCAGCGCCACCCCTCCAGCAAGGCCCTCATGCCGTCGCGCTCGTCCTCGTCGTTCTCGATGACCAGAATGCGGGCGCCGTCCAGCTTGTCGGCGCCGGCAGGAAGGCTGATGGGGGCTTTGGCCGCCCGCTGTCTTTCGTGGGCTTTGGCGTCGTCGCCATAGGGAATGACTACGCCGAACATCGAGCCGACGCCCAGGCGGGAGCGCACCTGGATATCGTGCCCCAGACGCCGGGCGATGCGCTCGACGATAGCCAGCCCCAGACCGATGCCGCCGTCGCGGCCGTGGCTGTCCTGGGCCAGACGACGAAACTCCTCGAACACTTCCGACAGCTTGTCGTCGGGAATGCCGATGCCGCTGTCCCACACCTGCACGGCAATGCCTTGAGGCAGGCGGCGGCAACCGATAAGAATGCGGCCCTTGGGCGTATAGCGCATGGCGTTGCTGAGGAAATTGCGCAGAATGCGCAGCACCAGCAAGGGATCGGAGCGAACCGCCCCGCCGCATTTCACCCAGCGCAGTTCCAGCCCCCGCGCCGCCGCCTGGGCCGAGGTTTCCTTGACCAGCATGGCCATCAGATCGTCGAGCATGAAATCGGCGACCTGCGGCACTTGCGCCCCGGAATCCAGCTTGGAAATATCCAGCAGCGCCGTCATCAGTTCCTCGACCGAATCCAGGGCGCGCACCACGTTCTCCACATAGCCGCGATTACGGCCCGAGATGCGGGTTTCGCTCAAGGCTTGAGTGAAGATGCGGGCGGCGTTCAGGGGCTGTAAAAGATCATGGCTGGCGGCGGCGATGAACTTGGTCTTGCCCATGTTGGCGGCTTCCGCCTCAGCCTTGGCGACGCGCAGGGCTTCCTCGGCCTGGCGGCGCTCTTCCACCTCCTGTTGCAGCTTGGAATTGACCGTGGTCAGTTCGATGGTGCGTTCGGCCACCCGGCGCTCAAGATTTTCCTTGGCTTCGCGCAGTTGCATGGCCGACTTCTTGCGCTCGGTGATGTCCTGGATCAGGGCGATGAAGCCCTGCACTTCGCCATCCGGCCCGAAATGCGGAACATAGGTGGCCAAAGCCACTTCGATAGCGTGGCGCATGGTGGGCAGCACGATCTCGAAGGTGACGAGACGCCCGGCCAGCACTTCTTCGACGTAGAAGCGGCGAGCTTCGTAAAGTTCGTCGCCCAACACGGTGCGCATATGCCGCCCGTTGATCTCGCTGCGCGGCCGGCCGAACCATTCCTCGTAAGGCTTGTTGGTAAAGCGGTAACGCTGCCCGGTGTCGACATAGGCGATCAAGGCCGGCAAAGCGTCGGTGATCAGGCGGATGCGCTGCTCGCTGTCGCGCAGCGCCCATTCCGCCGCCTTGCGTTCGGTGATGTCGGTATAGGTCGCCACCATGCCGCCGTCGGGCAGCGAGTTCATTTGGATTTCCAGCACCCGTCCGTCGTCGCCCATCTGCTCCATACAGACGCCGCCGGCCATCTGGCCATGCAGAATCTGCGGGCGGATGGCGGGCAAATGCGCCAATCGCTGTAAAGGCCGCCCCACGGCCAATTCGTCTTCGGCAATGTTCAGAAGCTTGAGGAAACGCTCGTTCCAGGCCAACAGGCGGCGCTCGGCATCGACCACGGAAATGCCCTGGGCGATATTGTCGAAAGTGGCCTCCAGAATAGCGCTTTTCGCCGCAAGCTCCCGTTCGCGCTGACGGCGCTCGGCCAGTTTGATGGCGGTGATGTCGGTGTATATGGCGACGCTGCCGCCGTCGGCGGTGGGACGTTCCCGGATTTGCAGCCAACGCCCATCGGACAGCTTCAGGATGAACAGTTCTTCCGGATTGTGGTGGTTGAGCAGCCGCCGCTGAAGAGGCGAGGTCATGCCCATCTCGTGGCCGTCGAACAATCCCAGCGCCTGAGCCCGCTCGGCCAAAGCCGAAAACGGCACGCCCGGACGGATGATTTCGCTCAGGCCGGGCCAGAATTCCCGATATTTGGAATTACACATCAGCAGCCGGTCTTCACTGTCAAACAGCACGAAGCCCTCGCTGGTGGATTCGATGGCCGCAATCAGGCGCATCTCGGCGGTTTCCGCCACTTCTTTGGCCATGCTGAGGGCGCGGTTGGTCTTGGCCAGTTCGCGCAAAGCCAGTTCCAGCTCGGACGTACGGTCGCGCACCCGTCCTTCCAGAACGATCGCCGTTTGAAACAGGGAAAAGGCGTTGCCCTGGAAGTCCATGCTGCGTTCGACCCGATCGATCAGCACCTTGTTGATCTTGCGCAGCTTGGCGTTTTCCCGCTCAAGCTCGGCGACGCGCTGCTCCAGAGCCGTCTTCATCATTCCTCCCGCCGGCCGATGGCGACGCCAGTAAAGGTCTGATTGACATGCATGGCGTGGAACTGTTCGCCATAGGTATGGAAGCCCACCACGTTGTTGGCCACCATCAGGTCGGACACCGTCTTTTCCAGTCCCTTCTTGCGCATTTCAAGGCCGCGGAACAGGCAGTCGCAGCCGATGATCACTTCTGGTTGCCGGATGTTCTGACGCAGATCGTCGAACAGCCGCCCCAGGTCTTCGGAAATATCCAACGCTTTGGCCACGGTCAGCACGATGCCTTCGTCGATGGCGCAGAAAAAGGTCAGACTGTTGTCCGGATTGACCTTCTGGATCGACCGCACATACGGCACGTTGCCGACCCGCACCACCACCGGATGGTTGGCGAACACCATCGGTGTCAGAGGCTCGGCCTCGAGTCCGACCATGCGGGCATATTCCTCGGCGGCCGGTTCGGCATTGATCTCGCGGACGATCCGCCGCGCCGGATCGGCCTCGGTCACCACCATTTTCTCGCTGCCGCTGGCGAAGTGCTCGGTCTTGAAAACCCGGAAAGGGTGGTTGGTGGCCACCAGCATCAGGATGGCGGAATGGCGGTGCAGGCCGCCGTCCCATAAAATGTTGGTCTGGCGGAAGCTCAATTCGTCGCCCGCCGAACCGCCGAACAGGGGAATCGGCCCCAATTCGCGATGCAGGGCGCTGACGACGTTCTCCTCGCAGGCATCCAGCCCATCGATCAGCAGCATGGCGAATACCTGCCCCTGCGGCCAATCCGGCGCCTTGATCTCCAATTCGCGCAGGCATCCCTGCACCAGCGCGGGCCCGTCGGCGACGCTGAACAGACGGGTGTCGGGAATGCGGCGGGCTGCGACATGGAAATCCGGGGCGGCGAAGCTGACGCCCGTCACCGTGCCGTGGGTGTATCCCTCGGGCGTGATCTCGCCCGCCGTGGTGCAGCCCACCACCAAGGTCTGACCGAATTCCCGATGCACAGCCTCGACCAGTTCGGGCGTCGCCCGTTCCGGCGTGATGAACAGCAGAACCAGCGACAGATCGTCCTGTCTCAGATCGCGGGCCAATTCCGACGCCACCTGCGCCGGATCGGTGGCCGTCGTCGCGCCACGGCGGATTTTTTGATCAAGGGACTGAGACAAAGGCATAACCGGCACCAAGGTCGGAACGGGAAAACTACAGATGGGCCGCTGGTCCGACGGCTGGCGGACCAGCCTTTTCCAGAGCGGCGCATTCATCGTCGCTGAAGACACGCGACCGGGTCAAGAAGCGCACGCCTTCGGGAATTTCCAGCGAGAAGCTGGCGCCCCGGCCTGGCACCACGTCGATGATCAACTGGGTATGGGCCCAATATTCGAACTGCGCGCCGCCGATGTAGAACGGCATGCCGTCGATAGCCCCCAGCAGAACGTCGTTTTCACCGATGCGGAATTCCCCCTGGCGGAAGCACATGGGAGCGCTGCCGTCGCAGCAGCCTCCGGATTGGTGGAACATCACCGGACCGTGCATGCGCACCAGTTTGCGGATCAGTTCGATGGCGGATGGGGTCGCGGTCACGCGGTCTATCATGGCGGGCCTCCCTAGGAAGGAAAAAAGGGGGGTGGATTGCAAACATCCACCCCCCAGTCGCTCACGAGGCAAACAAGGTAATCAGACTTAGAAGAAGCCCAGAGCGTTCGGGCTGTAGCTGACCAGCAGGTTCTTGGTCTGCTGATAATGGTCCAGCATCATCTTGTGGGTTTCGCGGCCGATGCCCGACTGCTTGTAGCCACCGAACGCGGCATGAGCCGGATACAGGTGATAGCAGTTAGTCCAGACGCGGCCCGCCTTCAGATGACGGCCGATATGATAGGCGTCGTTGCCGTTGCGCGACCACACGCCGGCGCCCAGCCCATAGAGGCTGTCGTTGGCGATGTGGATGGCGTCGTCACGATCCTTGAACTTGGTGACGGACACCACCGGGCCGAAGATTTCTTCCTGGAAGATGCGCATCTTGTTGTTGCCGACGAAGATGGTCGGCTTGACGTAATAGCCCTTCTCCAGATCGCCGCCCAGATGGTTGCGCTCGCCGCCGGTCAGGCAGGCGGCGCCTTCCATCTTGCCGATGTCGATATAGGACAGAATCTTCTCCAGCTGATCCACCGATGCCTGGGCGCCGATCATGGTCGAAGCGTCCAGCGGGTTGCCGGCGATGATCTTTTCGACACGGGCCACGGCCTTTTCCATGAACCTGTCGAAAATGGCCTCGTGGACCAGAACGCGGGACGGACAGGTGCAGACCTCACCCTGGTTCAGAGCGAACAGGGCAAAGCCCTCCAGCGCCTTGTCCAGGAAGGCGTCGTCTTCGTTCATCACGTCGGGCATGAAGATATTGGCCGACTTGCCGCCCAGCTCCAGGGTCACCGGAATGATGTTTTCCGAAGCGTACTGCATGATCAGGCGGCCGGTGCTGGTCTCGCCGGTGAAGGCGATCTTGGCAATGCGCGGGCTCGAGGCCAGCGGCTTGCCGGCTTCGATGCCGAAGCCGTTGACCACGTTCAGAATACCCGGCGGCAGGATGTCCTTGAGGATGTCCATCAGCACCATGATGCTCATGGGAGTCTGCTCGGCCGGCTTCAGAACGATGCAGTTGCCGGCGGCCAGGGCCGGAGCGATCTTCCAGGCGGCCATCAGGATCGGGAAATTCCAGGGAATGATCTGGCCGACCACGCCCAGAGGCTCGTGGAAATGGTAGGCGACGGTGTCGCCGTCGATCTCGCCCAGGGTGCCTTCCTGAGCACGGATGCAGCCGGCGAAGTAGCGGAAATGGTCGATGGCCAGGGGAATGTCGGCGGCGCGGGTTTCGCGGATCGGCTTGCCGTTGTCCAGGGTTTCGGCGGTGGCCAGAAGCTCCAGATTGCGTTCCATGCGGTCGGCGACGGCCAGCAGCACGGCGGCGCGGTCGATTACCGATTTGTGTCCCCACGCATCCTTGGCGGCGTGGGCCGCATCCAGCGCCTTCTCCACGTCCTCGGCGGTGGAACGCGCCACTTCGCATAGAACTTCGCCATTGATCGGGGTGGTGTTGGTGAAATATTGCCCCTTGACCGGAGCCACCCACTCGCCACCGATAAAGTTCTCGTAGCGGGTGCGGAAGCCGGTCTGCTTGCGGACGCTGTCCAGGGCCTGTTGGAACATGACGGTGATCCTCCTGTCAGATGTTTTTCTGACCGCAAGTCAGCGCCAAGAACCGTCGAACATCAATCCGACGAAGGTACAACAAACCCCGGATTCAGGCCCTTTTCAGACTAAAGTCTAAGACCGCCCGCTCCATCTCACGCCTTTACCGGAAAGCGCCCGAGAACCGCCAGAATCTTGCCGGCCTTGATCACCGCCTGCGTGCGGGAATAGACCTTGAGCTTGCGCAGAATGGCGGAAACGTGAGCCTTCACCGTGCTCTGGACAATCCCCAATTCATAGGCGATCTGCTTGTTCGACTGGCCGATGACCAGCATTTGCAAAACCACCCGCTGCTGATGAGTCAGCTGAGAGATGCCTTCCTCCAGCTTGGCGTCCCCGCCTTGAAGGTCGGCGGCGTCGCTGACCGGCGGCACGTAAATCTCGCCGTCCAGCACCTTGCGCGCCGCCAGCACCATGTCGGCCTTGCTCAAGGATTTAGGCATAAAGCCCGAGGCGCCGCACGTGATGGCTTCGCGGATGGTCTCGGCATCCTCGGCGGCGGAGACGACGACGATCGGCGTCGCAGGCAAAGCGTTGCGCAGCGCCACCAGTCCGCTGAAACCGTTCATTCCCGGCATGTTGAGATCCAGAAAGATCAGCTCGATATCGACGCCGCTTTCCGCCTGGACCATGGCGGGCTCGAAGCTCGCCACCTCGCGGATGTCGCCGTCAGGCATGAGTTCGGCGGCGACACTTTGCAGCGCCTCGCGAAAAAGAGGGTGATCGTCGGCGATCAGAACCACCGGAAGTGCCAGCATGGATGTCTCGTTCCCGGATATGAAGCTTTTGCGGCCAACGGTTTTCCGCAGCCTTTAAGGGGCAGTCTCACAGACCCCGCGCCTTAGGGTAAAGCGAAAAATACCCATCTTCGACCTAAGGCAGGGACTTCGCCACCGCATAATGGAATTAGAATAATTTAAAAGAATCTGCATTTTTTTGATTCACATCAATGCCGAGAAATAGCCTTAAGAAAATTGTGGATGGGCTTTCAGCCTCCCATGCCGGGGGTCTGATCCACATTCTGGGGGCATGTCATGTCATTCAAGAGAACCACCGCCATCCTGGCCACCGGCCTGGCTCTGCTGGCTGGAACCGCCAGCTTCGCCGCCAAGCCCGCCGACGAACCCATCAGCCCGATCGCCGCCGCCAAGATCAAGGATCCGGCCCTGGTCGATCTGGGCCGCAAGCTCTATTTCGATCCCCGCCTGTCGAAATCCGGCTTCATCTCGTGCAACTCCTGCCACAACCTCTCCATGGGTGGCACCGACAACCTGAAATCGTCGATCGGCCACAACTGGCATCAAGGACCGATCCGCTCGCCGACGGTGCTGAACTCCAGCCTGAACATCGCCCAATTCTGGGACGGCCGCGCCGCCGATTTGCAGGCTCAGGCCGGCGGTCCCATCGCCAACCCCGGCGAAATGGCCTCGAACCACGTCCTGGCCGTCGAAGTGCTGCAATCGATCCCCGGCTACGTCGCCGAGTTCAAGAAGGTGTTCGGCAATGACAAGGTCACGATCGATGAAGTGACCAAAGCCATCGCCGCTTTCGAGGAAACCCTGGTCACGCCGAACTCGCGCTTCGACAAATGGCTGAAGGGCGACAAGAAGGCCCTGACCGCCCAGGAAGAGGCCGGCTACGCCCTGTTCAAGGACAGCGGCTGCACCGCCTGCCACAACGGTCCGGCCGTCGGCGGCAATTCCTTCCAGAAGATGGGCGTGGTCGAACCCTATCAGACGTCCAATCCGGCCGAAGGCCGCGTGGCCGTGACCAAGGACGAAGCCGACCGCTTCACCTTCAAGGTTCCGACCCTGCGCAACGTGGAACTGAACTATCCCTACTTCCACGACGGCGAGGCCGCGACTCTGACCCAGGCCGTGGACACCATGGGCCGCATCCAGTTGGGCAAGAAATTCTCGCCCGACGAGAACGCCAAGATCGTCGCCTTCCTGAAGACGTTGACCGGCGACCAGCCCGATTTCAAATTGCCGATCCTGCCGCCGTCGTCGGACGCGACCCCGCGCCCGGCGCCGTTCGAGAAGTAAAGCTCGCATCGCAGAAGCAGCGGAACGGGAGGCTTCGGCCTCCCGTTTTGCTCATATCTCGATGATGCCGCAGGAGTAATGCAGCGCTTCGGGCTGGCATCCCAGATAGCCCCGGGGAGCCGATGCCACCACCGTCCGCCCCACCAGCGTCGAATGGCGGAAATGAGTATGGCCGTGCAGCCACAAATCGGGCTGATGGCGTACGATCAGATCCCGCAGATCCGACATGTAATAAGGCGCCATCAAGGACGGCCGCCCCAACATCGAGGTGGGAATCGGCGCGTGATGCGTCACCACCAGCCGCTTCGCCCAATCCAATCCGCTGTCTTCCGGCTCTCGGCGTCCCAACTGCTCATCCAGCCACTGGCGGCATTGACGGTGTTCGTCCAGGGCGTGGTCGGGCAGGAACCACCCCGCTTCGCGGCTGATGCGCCGGTGGTCGTTCAGACTGTAGCGCGCCCGCGCCATCGCCTCCGACGCATCGTCGTGAATGGCGTAGTCGCTCCACAGGCTGCAACCGTAGACCTGAACGGGATGACCGCCAGCCAACAGGCGGACGCCGTCGCGATCGAGAAAGATCACCCGCCCGCCGGTATTCCAGGCGGCGGCGCGCAGGTCGGCCCGCAATTGATCCAGGTCGTGCCCGTAATATTCGTGGTTTCCCGCTACGTAGACCACCGGGCAGCCGCAGAACCGCGACATTTCCTCGGCATAGGCGATCCCGCCCGTGCCCAGATCGATATCGCCCGCCAAAACCACCAGATCGACGCCGGCCGCATCTTTGATCAGTGGCCCCCGAGCGGGATGACCGGCTACTTGGGAACGCATTCGCTCGACGCCGTCCCAACCGGCGACGGGATGAGCCGGAGGTTCGAACTCCAGATGCAAGTCGCTCATGAAGGCGATGCGCATGCGCGGCGTCTCCCAGCAGTTCCCCATGCCAGTAAATTGCCAAAGGTGGAAAGCGGCAACCTTTCTCGGCAAGGACTTGCAAGAGATCCGAAGCCAAAAGACTCCGCCGTCAGCTTTCGCTGCGCTGAAGCGTCTCCAGAACCTCGATCGCCTGGTTGAGAGTCGGCAGGATCGCCACCCCAGGCAGCGGCCGCGTCATCCTGGCGACACCCATGCCCCCGGCCCAAACATGAATATGGCCGGGCAAGGCAGCCCGCAGTTCGGACAATACGCGGCCGATCAAACGCACAGGCTGGGCAATGCTGAAGGACAGCCCCACCACGTCGATCTTCATGGACTGGGCGGCGGCGACAAGCTCGACGACCGGAACTTGAGCCCCCAGCATAACGCATTCGGCCCCGTTCAAGGTCAACACCACCCGCGCCGACATCAGCCCCAGCACATGAATTTCCCCCGGCGGAGTTGCCAGCAAGATGCGCGGCGTCCCCGACGGACCGGACGAAATGGCGGCCACCATGCCCTGCAACAGATCCTGGATGGCCTGGGCGTACAGATGCTCCTCAAAGACCCTGAGGTCTCCCCGCAGCCACGCTTCCCCCACCAGAACGTTCAGTTGGGGAATGGTTTCGCGGGCAAGCAGGCTAGGCCCCTGACGGCGCAATTGGCCCTGTAGCAGAAAAGCCAGGCGGACGGGATCGTGATCCTTCAGCGCCCGGAAGATATCGGTCTGAAAATCCCCCAGATCATAGGCTCCGGCAAGCGAGACCTTCGCCACCAATGCCTCCAGATCGTCCAACGGCAGGCTCACCACCTGCGACGGACGCCGCCCCGCATCCAGTAAGCGGCTGACAAGACGCAGACGCAGCACCTGATCGGCGGGATAGAGCCTTTCACCGTTGCCGTCGCGGCCGGGAATGGGAAAACCATAACGGATTTCCCATTTGCGGATGACTTCCTTGCTTAAGCCCGTCGTGCGTTCGATCTCCGCCACAGGAACGGGATGGGACGCCAAGGGATCGAAGACCATGGGAGCGGGGCCGTTAACAGTGACACAGAAAAAAGCTGATATAATAAGATAGTGCGAAACCAGCCCCGCCGCCAGTTTGCCCTACTATTTTACTCAAGCGAATGGCTCAAACCCTTCACAAAGCTCCGGGAATACGGAAACGCCGCCGCCGCGGCACCCCCTGCCCGCCCTGCGAGGCTCCACGCCATCCCCGATGGTCGGCCTCAAGGGCCGAAATAAATCCGTCGATCAGGCGGCGCTCGGACAAAAGCAGCGCGCCTTCCAGATAAGTCCGATAACGGCTGTTGCCGCCCTCGCGCAGCAAGGGCCGGGTAACGCCGCGCATCAGTTGGAAATATTCGGCCTCGCCGAACTGTTCCACCCGTTCCCGCATCAGGGCGATGAAGCGCTGTTTGGCGGTGCCGTAGGTCCGGAAGGCCGTGGATAAAAGCACCATCAACTGGCAGTAGCACGAGATGGAATCGTTGCTTTCATAAAAAGGCGGCCAATCGAACTGTTCCATGTCCGAAGCCAGAAGACTGAAATAAACAGTCCGCGCCTTTTGCTCCAGCGAGGAAAACAGCGGCTCTCCCACCATTTGCGAAATGGCGTCGAACAGCGGTGAAAGAAGACGCCGCTCCAGCACCGGAGGCGTCGCCAGCAGCAGGTCTTCCAAAGGCTGGGCGATGATTCGCCCCAACAGCCGGTTGCGGCGGTGCGTCACCCCCCGGCAACGGCTTTCGCGGATGCACCGGGACTTGGACATTTCAAAAATCAGACCCATGCCGTCCACGGCCTGGATAATCCGCTGCAACTCAGCCAGCGGCACCATACCGCCGACCGCGGCCTCTTCGGCCATTTGCAATACTAGAGTGGTGACCGTGCGTCCGGTCGCCTGGCATTCCTTGCCAAAATCGTCGCGCTCTTTCGTCACTTGAACCCCCCACGGGTCAAATCCGGGTAAATTCCCCCCATCCCCCGGTCGGCCTGCATTTCTGCGGGCCGGCATGCGCCCTTCCGGCGAACCGGAAACGGCAACACGCGCAACGAGATGTCTACGCCCCCCAGGAATGCAGGTCCAGACATTTTTATTAATTTTTTGACACACTTTTTATCTATTTTTGTCGTTCAAAAATCGCTTGGCGAAACAAGCTTCACTCAATCTGAAAATCCGGTAAATCCTTCAATATCATATAGATAAAATCGAACATCCGCCCCGAACACATCTTTTTCCATCGCCGGTACGGCTGCACCGCTCACGATAATCCCCTTTTATTGTCCTGGACAAAATCATTTATAGGAAAAGCTTCTCCCCCATTTCCTCCTGGACAAAAGGAAAGGGCGCCCCGGCCACGGCCGGAACGCCCTCTTCTTCAGCAAACAGTTTCCGGCGCTTTAGAAGCCGGGCACCACGATGCCAGGATATTTCTTCAAGACGTAATCTTTCACGTCCTGGGAGTTGTAGGCCTTGACCAGGGTCTTGACCCAGGGTTTGTCGACGTCGGCGGTCCGCACCACCAGAATGTTCACATAAGGGCTGTCGGCGGCTTCACGGGCGATGGCGTCCTTGGCCGGGTCCAGCTTGGCCTCGATGGCATAGTTGGTGTTGATGACGGCGGCCGACACATCGGGCAGATAGTGGGGCACCTGGGCGGCGTCCACTTCGACGATCTTCAGCTTTTTGGGATTGTCGACGATATCGGAAGCGGTCGGAGTGATGCCCGAGCCGTCCTTCAGCTTGATCAGCCCCTTGCTTTGCAGCAGCAGCAGAGCGCGGCCGCCATTCGAGGGATCGTTGGGAATGGCGAACTTGGCGCCCTGGGGCAGTTCATCCAGGCTCTTGATCTTCGACGAGTAAACGCCGATCGGGAACACCACGATGTTCGCCACCGGGCTCAGCTTGTAGCCGCGATCCTTGATCTGCTGATCCAGATAGGGCTTGTGCTGAAAGGCGTTGGCGTCCAGGTCGCCGTCGTTCAAGGCCGGATTGGGACGGGCGTAATCCGAAATCTCGATGACCTTCAGATCGATGCCGTCCTTGGCCACCTTCTGCTTGACGATCTCGGCGATCTCGGCGTGCGGGCCGTTCTCGACGCCGATCTTGATGGTTTCAGCCTGAGCGGCCTGTACGGCGGCGCCCGACAGCAACAAGGCCGCGGCGGCCAGCTTGACGAAATTCCTCATAAAACCTGCCCTCCAGATTTCAATCATGGCCCGGACGCATGGTATCGGGCCGCGCTGGCACCATTTATCTATGCATCGAGCCTGTTGTCAAATTTAAATACAAAAAAAATTTGCTCATTTATATTTTATCACATCATAACGCTGCTAAAATCGCGCTTGCATCGCCCGCGCCCAGGCGGTAAGCAGAAGCGCTGACAATGATCGAACAAAGGCCCGGTGATCCGTCGATGATCGAAATCCAAGACGTCTCGAAACGCTTTCGCGGTTCCGCCGGCGAGACGGAGGTGCTGAAAGGTGTCTCCCTGTCCATCCGCGCCGGCGAAATTTTCGGCATCATCGGCCGCTCGGGGGCGGGAAAGAGCACTCTGGTCCGCTGCATCAATCTGCTGGAACGCCCCACGTCCGGCAAGGTTCTGGTGAATGGGCGCGACATCACCGGTCTGAGCGTCACCGAACTGCGCAAAGCCCGCCAGGGCATCGGCATGATTTTTCAGCTGTTCAATCTGCTGTCGTCCCGCACCGTCTTCGAGAACGTCGCCTTTCCGCTGGAATTGGCCGGTTATAGCAAAGCCGACATCAAGGCGACGGTCGAGCCCCTGCTGGATCTGGTCGGCTTGGCCGACAAGCGCGACGCCTATCCGGCGCAATTGTCGGGCGGACAGAAGCAGCGCGTCGGCATCGCCCGCGCCCTGGCCTCGAAGCCTTCGGTGCTGCTGTGCGACGAGGCAACCTCGGCGCTCGACCCGGAAACCACCAAATCGATCCTGGCCCTGCTGCAGGACATCAACGCCAAGCTGGGCCTGACCATCGTTCTGATCACCCACGAAATGCAGGTGATCAAGGAAATCTGCCACCGCGTCGCCGTATTGGACCAGGGCCGGGTGGTCGAACAAGGACCGGTTTTCGACATCTTCACCGCGCCCCGCACCGAGATCACCCGCAGCTTCGTGCGCGATCTGGTCGATCGCGAACTGCCGGCCGGGCTGCAAGCGCGCATGTCCGCTCAAACCGACGGCAATCCGGTATTGCGCATCATCTTCACCGGCCCGTCGGCCAACAGCCCGGTGATTTCCGACGTGGTGCGCCGCTTCGCCGTCAGCATGAACATCCTGCAAGCCCACGTGGATTACATCCAAGGCGCGCCCTACGGCAACATCGTGGTCGAAGCCCAAGGGGCCGAGGCCGATATTCAGGCGGTGACGGACTATATCCGCGGCATCGATCTTCGTGTGGAGGTACTCGGCCATGTCCCCGGTCATGTTTGATCTTCTGCTCGACGCCTTGTGGGAGACGCTGACCATGGTCGGCGTTTCCACCGTCCTGTCGGCCCTGCTGGGAATACCCCTGGGAGTGATGCTGGTGGTCACGGACCGCGGCCACATTCTCGAACGCCCCCTGCTCAACCGTGTGGTCGGGGCCATCGTCAACGCCGCCCGCTCGACGCCGTTCATCATTCTGCTGGTGGCGATCATTCCGCTGACCCGCCTGATCGTCGGCACCTCCATCGGCACGGCGGCGGCCATCGTGCCGCTGACCATCGCCGCCATTCCCTTCGTCGCCCGGCTGGCCGAGGCGTCGCTGCGCGAAGTCGATCCCGGCCTGATCGAGGCCGCCCAGGCCATGGGCGCCACCCCAAAGCAGATCATTCTGAAGGTTCTGGTGCCGGAATCCTGGCCGGGCATCATCGCCGGCATGACCATTACCGTGGTCAGCCTGATCAGCTATTCCGCCATGGCCGGCGCGGTCGGCGGCGGCGGCCTAGGCGATCTCGGCATCCGCTACGGCTATCAGCGTTTCCAGCCGGAAGTGATGGCGGTGGTGGTGGTCATCCTGATCGTGCTGGTTCAAGGCTTTCAAAGCCTGGGCGACATTCTGGCGCGGCGTCTGAACAAGCGCCAGATCGGCAAAAGCGGACCTTAGGCCTCCCGCCCCGCCCGCATCTGCTCCCACCCCAGACGGAGGCCGGCGCCCAGCCCCAGCAGCGGCTCGGGCGGATTGCGCGGCGGCATGGGATAGGCCCGCATATCGTCCAGCAGAGCGGATCCCTGTCCCAGAGCCATTTCGGCCAACAGACGGCCGCCGATGGTCCCTTTGGCCAGCCCCACGCCGTTGCTGCCGACCGAGGCATAAAGCCCGGGCTCCAATTGCCCGAAATAGGGAGCGAAATTGCGGGTAAAGGCGATCACTCCGCCCCAGCTCCACTGGAAATCCGGCGCGACCCGCGGCCAGCGGGCATGGAACGAGGCTTCATGGCGTCGCCGCGCCCAAGCCAAGTGCTTTTCCGTACACTGGAAGTCGCCGCCATAACGGAAGGAATTGCGCACCAGAACGCGCCCGTCGGCCAGCCGCCGCAGAGTGGTTCCCGCCTTGTGGGCCGGCAGCAAGGCCCAGGTCGGCAACCCGCCCAATTCCGGCAACGGCCGCGTCAGGCTGGCATAAGTATAGATCGGCACCAGCCGGTCCCTCAGCACTCCGAAGGCGCGGGCGAAAGCGTCGGTGGCCAGAATGACCCCGCCCGCCCGCACGGAACCGTCCCGGGTGCTGACCTCCCAACCGCCGCCCAGACGCCGAAGCTCGGTTACCGGGCTGTTCTCATGCAAAGCCACGTTGGCGGGCAAAGCCTCGGCCAAACCGCGCACCAGCGCCGCCGGCTGCACGGTGATGCAGCCCTCGGTGATCAGGCCGCGCCGATACCAGCCGGTGCCCAGCATGGCCGCCAAGGCGTCGCCGTCCGGCTCTTGAAACGGCACGTCCAGGCGGCGCAGCCCGGCCGCCAGAGCATCCAATTCCCGTTCCCCCACCGGCTCGGCGGCGGCATGAATTTTGGAGCCTCTCTGCCAATCGCAGGCGATGGCGTGACGGTCCACCAGCCCTTTCAATTCGGCAATGGCCGCCAGATTGAGCCGCTGCACCCGCTCGTTGGCGGCACGGTCTTCGATATCCTGGGCGTCCACATTGTGCGGCAGATCGATGATGAAACCGGAATTGCGGCCGGAAGCGCCTTCACCCACCCGTTGGCCGTCCAGCAACAGAATGCGCGTCTCCGGCAACAGTTCGGCCAGCCGGCGGGCCGCCGCCAGCCCGGTACAGCCCGCCCCGACCACCACCCACTCGGCGCGATGCGCCCCCAACAACGGCCGGGGTGGCGGCAATTCGCCCAACAAAGCCAGCCAACCACAGCTGGCATCATCTTTCGGCAGGTGGGTCACCTTCATGGTCTGCACGCCCCGCATTTTAATCACACTGATTAGCTAGCCTAATGGAATCATTTCTGCAAATAAGTTACGGTGTTTCTTGCGATATCAACAGTCCTCTTTCCTTGGTGCCTTTCCATGACCGCCAACACTCCCCGCCCGGAAACCCTGGCCGCCCAGGCGCTGGGCCATGTGGACGCCGAAACCGGCGCCATCATTCCTCCCCTGCACGCCTCGACCACCTTCGAGCGGGACGCTGATCTGAATTATGGCCGCGGCCGCTGCTATTCCCGCGCCGACAACCCCACCTACGACATCGCCGCCGACACCCTGACGGCTCTCGAAGGCGGCGCCAAGACCTTGTTGTTCGCCTCGGGCATGGCCGCCGCCACCGCCGTCTTTCAGGCGCTGGAGCCGGGCGATCACGTCATCGCCCCCACCGTCATGTATTGGGCCTTGCGCAGTTGGCTGTTGGGTTTCGCCAGCCGCTGGGGACTGAAGGTCGAGTTGGTGGACACCACCGACCTCGCCGCCGTCGCCGCTGCTTTGCAGCCCGGCAAAACCAAGCTCGTCTGGCTGGAAAGCCCGGCCAACCCTCTGTGGTCGGTCAGCGACATCGCCGCCATCGCCGATCTGGCCCACAAAGCCCAAGCCCGGCTGGCGGTGGATTCCACCGTCGCCACGCCGGCGCTGACCCGCCCCCTGAGCCTGGGCGCCGACATCGTCATGCATTCGGCCACCAAATATCTGAACGGCCATTCCGACGTAGTGGCCGGCAGCGTCACCACTGCCGCCGAAGACGAATTCTGGATCCGCATCAAAACCGTGCAGGCTCAGAACGGCGGCGTTCTCGGGGCATTCGAGGCATGGCTGCTGCAACGCGGCCTGCGGACCCTGTTCCCCCGCGTCAAATGGCAATCGGCCAGCGCTCTGGCTCTGGCCGAACGTCTATCCAAGCACCCCGGCGTCGCCCAGGTGCTCTATCCCGGCCTGCCGGACTTTCCCGGCCATGCCTTGGCCCAACGCCAGATGCAGGGCGGCTTCGGCGGCATGCTGTCGGTACGGATCAAGGGCGGACGCGCCGCCGCCGTCGCCGTCGCCGCCACGGTCCAGACCTGGAAGCGTGCCACGTCTCTGGGCGGGGTGGAGAGCCTGATCGAGCATCGGGCCAGCATCGAAGGTCCAACATCCCCCATCCCCGACGATCTTCTGCGCTTGTCGGTAGGATTGGAGGCGCCCGAGGATTTGTTCGCCGACCTGGCCCAGGCGCTGAACTCCCTCGACCAGCCCTAGCCAGACTAGGAGCGCCGACTGCGAAAACGACTAAGGCCACCCGAAGGTGGCCTTAAGTCATTAAGCGCGCTTGGCGTCCCCTAGGGGATTCGAACCCCTGTTACCGCCGTGAGAGGGCGGTGTCCTAGGCCTCTAGACGAAGGGGACGCAGAGGCGGGAGGCCGTTTATCTACAGAAGGTCGGGCGGAGGATCAAGGGATTTTTTCAGGAATTCTCGGTTTTCAGCAATATCTTGGCGAAAGTCGCCGGCTTGTCGGCGGTCGGCGGCGTCCAGGCCGTCAGCTCACCGGCTTTACCGTGGCGCACTGACAAGATCAGCCACACCATGTCCGGATCGAAGGCCATGGACAAGTCGGTCGCAGAAGGAACGGCCTCGGCGTCGGGATGGGAGTGAACATGCCCCAGCAGGCACAGTCCGGAGGCGTCGTCGCGCAAGGCCCGCAAAGTGGCGAAATGGACTGCCGGGTCCAGCTCGAAATGCCGCTCCGGCTGGGGATGGACGTTGGCCGCCGGGCGCCAATCCTCGACGCGCCATGCCGCCGCTTTCCCACACAGCGCCCGCCCCAGCAACAAGGCGCAAAATTCTTGGGGATAGGCCGCTTCGGCGGCGGCCTCGATGGCCCGACGCAAGGCCGGGGGCAGGATCAGGCTTGCGGTCACCGCCCGGAGGACAGATTGACCGTGCCGGCGACATGGCCGTTGGTCGGGTCCAGCACCAGCAGGCGCTCGCCTTCCGGCACGGACAGGCGCAGGATGACGCGGTCGGCCGTGGTGCTCATCTGCTCCAGCTTGCCGCCCTGGGGAATGGAGATGTCGGCCGAGAAATAACCGCCGGACGCAGACTTTGCCGAAACGGGAGGAGTCGCCGCAGCCGACGGCGTCGGCAAATCGCTGACCGACTGGACCGGCGCGGCCATCTTGTTCGCCGAGCGGGACAAGCCCCAGCCCAGCAAACCCAGGCCAATAACGATGAGAACGGCCATCATGGCCACTAATATCTTGAGCGTCTTCATGCTTTCCGTCAGCTTGTGCGGCCTTGAGCAACGTTGTCGATCATAACAGTGGGATGCCATGAGCGATTCCGAGGAAACTCTACATACGCTTTCGGTCGATCCATCACAAGCCGGGATCCGGCTGGACAAGTGGCTGGTCGGCCAATTGCCCGAGATGTCGCGTTCGCGCTTACAGTCCCTGATCGCCGAAGGCTACGTCGAGGACGAGGACGGCCCGGTCGACAACGCTTCCGCCAAGGTCAAGGCCGGCGACAGCTATCAGGTGACGGTCCCTCCGGCCGAGCCCGCCGTTCCCTTGCCCGAAGACATTCCCCTGACCGTGCTTTACGAAGACGACCACCTGATCGTCGTCGCCAAACCCGCCGGGATGGTGGTCCACCCTGCCCCAGGTAATATGTCTCAGACTTTGGTGAATGCCCTCTTACACCATTGCGCAGGCACCCTAAGCGGAATAGGCGGAGTCAGACGCCCGGGAATCGTGCATCGTTTAGACAAGGACACCAGCGGCCTGATGGTCGCGGCCAAAAGCGATGTCGCCCATCATGGACTGGCGGCGCAGTTCGCCGAACATTCCATTACCCGGGCCTATCGCGCCTTGTGCTGGGGGGTGCCCCTGCCGCGCCAGGGAGAAATCTCGGGCCGCATCGGGCGGAGCTCCACGGACCGCAAGAAAATGGCCGTCGTCACCAGGGGCGGCAAGGAAGCGCTGACCCGTTACCAGGTCATGCGATCCTTCGCCGACATCGTCTCGCTGGTGGAGTGCCGGCTGGCCACCGGACGGACGCATCAGATTCGCGTCCACATGACGTCGATCGGCCATCCCCTGATCGGGGATCAGGTTTATGGACGGGGACGCACGGCGAAGGGGAAAGCGCTGACGGTCGAGCAAAAGGCCATCCTGGATCATTTCCCCAGGCAGGCATTGCACGCTTATTTACTGGGGTTTTTCCACCCTGCGACCGGAGAACGGCTGGAGTTTTCGTCAGATATCCCCCGCGATTTTATGGATATAATTGACACTTTAGAGGGTTTATAAAAAGACCTATACTTGATCTCTGTACTGAGGTATTGTCCTTCCCATGGTGAGTGGTTCGCTGTCGACCTGACGCCCCTCCCCGCCGGTCCAACTTCCGGTGCCTACCGTCCTCTCGGCGGGGATAACAAGGAGAAGAACAATGGCGGTTCTGACCAACACGTTCCCCATGGCTCCCGAAGCCAGCCTGTCGCGGTATCTTCAGGACATCCGCAAATACCCCATGCTTGAGCCGCAGGAAGAATACCTGCTGGCCAAGCGTTACCAGGAGAACGAGGACCCTGCCTCGGCCCATCGCCTGGTGACCAGCCATCTGCGCCTGGTGGCGAAGATCGCCATGGGCTATCGCGGTTACGGCTTACCCTTGGGCGAGCTGATCAGCGAAGGCAATGTGGGCATGATGCAAGCGGTGCGCCGGTTCGACCCCGACAAGGGCTTCCGTCTGGCCACCTACGCCATGTGGTGGATCCGCGCTTCGATCCAGGAATACATCCTGCACAGCTGGTCCTTGGTGAAGATCGGCACCACCGCCGCGCAGAAAAAGCTGTTCTTCAACCTGCGTAAGCTGAAGGGGCAGATGCAGGCCATCGACGACGGCGACTTGTCGCCCGAGAATGTCCGCCGGATCGCTGAGAAGCTGGATGTGGGCGAAGACGAAGTGGTGTCGATGAACCGCCGCCTGTCCAGCCCCGACCACAGCCTGAACGCGCCCATGCGCATCGACGGCGAAGGCGAATGGCAAGACATGCTGGTGGACGAGCGCGACGACCAGGAAACCGAACTGGCCGAGCGCGAGGAACTGGGCAGCCGCCGCAGCATGCTGGCCACCGCCATGACCAGCCTGAACGAGCGCGAACGCCACATCCTGACCCAGCGCCGCCTGCTGGAAAACCCGGTGACGCTCGAAGACTTGAGCCAGCACTACGGCATCAGCCGCGAGCGCGTGCGCCAGATCGAGGTGCGCGCCTTCGAAAAGCTGCAAAAAGCCATGCGCGGCGCCGCCGCCACCAGCGAATCCCAACCGGCCTGAGGCCGCTTTCCTCAAGCGCCCTCAAACAACAAAGCCCCCTTCCTGGCGGAAGGGGGCTTTTCTTTTGGCCCGGAAAGCGGATCACAGCAAATCGGCGGGATCGACAGCTCCACCGCCGCCGCCGCCTTTCGTCACTCCGTCTCCCCAAATGTCCACCAGCTTCTTCTGATCGGCGATGAGAACGACGCTGCGGCGCTGCGAGGTCATGGTGGTAAAAGTGGCGACCACCGGCGGCACTCCCAGATAGATCAGCCAGCCCACCCCGGCGGCGCCATAGGAAATCAGCAGCATACTCACGCCGGTCAACTGATGAATGGCATAGTCGATGGTGTGATGCCCGAACCATAAATCGAACAGCCACGGCGCCAGCCCAGAAAAATTCATGCCGCCGACGCAAACCCAGGCGTAACGGCTGCCGCTGCGTTCGGCCAGAGCGGCGCCCAAGGTGGGCAGCATGGCGCAGAACAGAACAATCAGCGTCGGCAACGAAAAGGGCACCAGCGCCATGGCGGTGACCAGGATCAGCAACCGGTTGCTGCCCTTTGGCTTTTTGCCCTTGGCGTCGCCCTTGCCCTTGCCTTTTGCCGGCTTAGCCATTGAAGAACCTCGAAATCAGCAGCAGCGTGGTGGTGATGAAAGCGATGGTGACAGAAATCAGCGAGGCGATCTGCTGTGCCGTCTTCACTCCTTCGTCGTCCGTGCCGATCTGGCCGGCCTCGATATTCTTGATTTCCCGCTGCATGCGGGCCCAGTCATCCTTGGCCTGATCGAATCCTTGCTGGTCCAAACTCCGGGCCTCGGGATTGTCGAGAACGCGCGCCATTTCCACCAGATTGCCGTCCTTGGCGATGCGGGGAATTTCCTTTTCCAGCTGTTTCCGGGTTTCCCGGTTGTTGTAGCTGTTGATGGCTGGCCCGGTCAGCCCCGCCACCCAGCCGGCCAAGGAAGTCATGCCGCCCTGCCCCAGCCGCCATTGCAGAATGGCCAGGATGTTCAGCATGGCCAGCACCGAACGGGCCGGGTTGCCGTCGGACAATTCGTAAATGGCGCGGTCGACGTCGAAGTTGGAGCGGGCGGCGATGAAAGCGGCAATGTGGCGTTCGACCGGCCAGCCCTTGCCCTCGTTCTTGCGGGCGGCATTGTTCAGGGCCGGCAGCAGATCGCGAATATCCATGACGCATTCGTCCACCACATGGGGACTGAGGCAAGGCATGGAATCGTTCATTTCATACAGCAGCCGCTCCACGCCATTGCCGATGGTGGTGCGTTCGAGGAAGATTTTCTGGCTGTTAAAGGCGTTTTCCATGATGGAGTTATCGGGATTATAGCTTTCCCGCGTTTCCACCCAGGCTTTGGTGACGCTGCGCAAAATAGCCTCGGCGATCAGTTTGACGTCGCCGCCTTCGACCACCGTCACCGCCAACAGATTGCCCAATCCGTCGGGCAGAAAATTCAAGCCCTTGAAACGGATGGGCGCGGTGGTGTCCAGGATCATGCAGACCTTCGACACCATGTAGTCGAAGGCCGGCTTCTTCTCGGTGGCCACCGCCACGGCCGCATGCATGGCGTCGCTGACCGCCGTGGCTTTGTCCTGCTGATCCAGGGAACGGCGCAACCACAATTCCAACCGGCCATCCAGAACGACCTGAGCCGCCGCTTCGAAGTTACGGGAAAAGGCCGCCGACAATTCACGGGCGGTGACGTAGTCCTTGCCGCCGAAATTGAAACCGCGAGCCGCCCGTTTCTCGTTCTTGCTGATCAATGGCGACAGACGCCGCCCGGCCAGCCAAAGCTCCAGCGCCTCCACATGCCAGCGCTGGGCGGCGTCATCGCATAGCAGACCGCGCAGCACTTCGATCATCTGCACCGGCATGCGGTTCTCACCGACCAGGGCGGAATAGCTGCCGTTGACCATCTTGTTGCGGATGACTGCGGCGTCTTCCTGCTTGGCCACCAGATTGCGCCCTTGCAGCAGCATCACCATCGAGGCGCCGAAAGCATAGGAATCGTCGGTATAGGCGCCGTTGCCGCGCCCGGCGGGAACGCATTGGCCGGAATCCAGCGGCTCGACAATGGCGGGCTGATCAAAAGCCGGCGGCGAGATGGCGCAGTCACCCAGCACGATACGGTCGCGCTCGGGCGTCGCCCAGAACATGTTCGTCGGGCGGATGTTGCGGTGGGTGATCCCCAAGGCCCGCAGCTTTTTCAGCGCCTCGGTCATCGGCGCGATGACCTTGCGGACCATGTCGACTTCCTCGACACGGCGAAAATCGCTGGTCATGCTGGCCATCACACGGCCGCCCAGCGGCTTTTCATAAACCACCACCATGACCTTGCGGTTAGCGGGCGGCCAGTCCATCACGCCCCACTCGGCCATGGTCATCAGGCCGGGGCACTCCACACCCTTGAGGAAGCGCATGCAGTTGATGCGGGTGGGGAAACCGGGCCGGGCCACTAGAGCGAAATATTGGCGCTTGGCGTCGCGGCGGTCCTCGGCCACGAAGGCCTGCGCGGTGGGAGTCGAAAAATCGGGCAACGGCGCGCCGGGATAGACCAGATACCGTTCCCGCAACGGAACGGAAGGGCCTGGCCCCTTTTGCTGCTCGTTCGCCATCCCTCTTCCGCCCTCGCAACCGCCCAATGAAAGAAAAACCCCGCCAGAGCGGACTCTAAGCGGGGAACGGAACCGAGACAAGTCTGCAAAAGCCCGGTGAAGGCAGTTTCCACCGGGCTTTGCAAAAGATCATCAATCGGCGAAGGGATCGTGCACCAGAATGGTGTCGTCGCGCTCGGGGCTGGTGGACAGCAGGGCCACCGGGCATTCGATCAGTTCCTCGATGCGGCGGACGTACTTGATGGCCGCAGCCGGCAACTGAACCCAGGAGCGGGCTCCGGCGGTGCTTTCCTTCCAGCCCTCGATGGTCTCGTAAACCGGCTCGACGCGGGCCTGATCCTTCTGCGACGCCGGCAGATGCTGGATGATCTTGCCGTCCAGCTTGTAGCCGGTGCAGATGTTCAGTTCGTCGAAGCCATCGAGAACATCCAGCTTGGTCAGGGCGATACCGTTGATGCCGCCGACCTTGATGGCCTGGCGCACCAGCACGGCGTCGAACCAGCCGCAACGGCGGCGGCGGCCGGTGACGGTGCCGAACTCATGGCCGCGGTCGCCGATCAGGTTGCCGATCTCGTTGTCCAGCTCGGTAGGGAACGGGCCGGAGCCGACGCGGGTGGTGTAGGCCTTGCAGATGCCCAACACATAGCCGACCTGGCCGGGACCGACGCCCGACCCCGACGAAGCCTGCCCCGACACGGTGTTCGACGAGGTGACAAAGGGATAGGTGCCGTGATCCACGTCCAGCATGGCGCCCTGGGCGCCTTCGAACAGGATGCGCTTGCCGGCGCGACGGGCGTCGTCCAGACGGCTCCACACCACATCGGCATAGGGCAGGATCTTCGGAGCGATTTCCTTGATCTTGGCCAGCAGCTCGGCGCCGTCCACCTCGGCCATTCCCAGACCGCGCAGCAGCGCGTTGTGATGAGCCAGCAGACCGGCGACTTTCTGCTCCAGCAGGGCTTCGTCGGCCAGATCGCAGACGCGGATGGCGCGGCGCGCCACCTTGTCTTCGTAGGCGGGACCGATGCCGCGGCCGGTGGTGCCGATCTTAGCGGTGCCCGAAGCTTCCTCGCGGGCACGGTCGATATGCCCGTGCAGCGGCAGGATCAGCGCTGCGTTTTCAGCGATCTTCAGCACGTCCGGGGTGATGGTCACCCCCTTTTCGGCGATACGCGCCACTTCATCCAGGAAAGCCCAGGGGTCGATCACCACGCCGTTGCCGACAATGGAGAGCTTGCCGCGCACCACGCCCGAAGGCAGAAGCGACAGCTTATAGACCACGCCGTTGATCACCAGGGTATGGCCGGCATTGTGACCGCCCTGGAAACGCACCACCACATCGGCGCGTTCGCTCAGCCAGTCGACAATCTTGCCTTTACCCTCGTCGCCCCACTGAGCGCCGACAACTGCCACATTCGCCATTCAGGCCACTCCTTTATTCCGCCGGAACCACGACGCCAGCCATCACCAGATGGCCGCATCCCAAACGCCGAGCCTCGGCCTTCGCATCCTGAGACTGGTCCAGACCAGCCACCGTGATCAATCCCGCCGCACGCAGCTGCGCGCCGACATCCGCCGACGTGCCCAGGGGCAAGAATACTTTTTTACGTTCGATGGGGCCGGGCAGCACGTCCAGAACCGTGTCCATGAACAGCGTCGCGCCCGTCGCCGGTTCGCCATGCGCCAGATAGCGTCCGCCCCGTCCCAATTCGCCCGAACAGCCTTTGGCGAAAATGGTGAAGGAAACGCCCGCATGATATTCGAAACCCCGGGTTTCCACGGGATCGACCGTCAAGGTCAAATCCGGCGCTTCGGCCTGGACCAGACGGACGACCTGGGCCAGATGATCGCGCTCGGCCGCGGCGGCAGGAGGCAAGTCCAGGGCCGACAGACGCTCCAGCGCCCGGCCGGCCGGCCCCACGGCCTCGATCAAGCCGCCGAGAATGCGGGCGGCGGGACCACCGGCAGCGGCCACCGTGGCGGCGTCCTTGTGCTCCAGAGCGTCTCGCAGCCCCTCGACCCGGCCCAGCCCTTGCAAAATCAGCGGCACGATGGTCGGCAGGGTCAAATCGATGGTGATGTCCCTCACCCCCAACTCGGCCAAGGCGCGGGCCGACAGCAGCACCACCTCGGCATCGGCGGCGGCGCTGGCCGCACCGATCAGTTCGATACCGGCCTGGGCGAATTGGCGTTCGGGGCGCAACTGGCTGCCCTTCACCCGCAGCACCTGACCGGAATAGGACAGACGCAGCGGGCGGGCGCCGTGAACCAGACGGGTGGTGGCGATGCGGGCCACCTGCAGCGTCATGTCGGTACGGACGCCCATCATGCGCTGGGACACCGGATCCATGACGCGGAAAGTATGCTTGGCCACGGCTTCGCCGACACCGTCCAGCAGGCTGTCCTCGAATTCGATCAGCGGCGGCTTGACGCGCTCGTAGCCGAAGGACTCGTAGACCGCCATCAGCCGGGTGACGACCTCGGCCTCGTGGGCGGCGAAGGGGGGCAAAATGTCGCGCAGGCCGGCAGGCAGCAGTGCGCGGTTCGGAAACTCGGTCATCAGGATCGCCGTCTATTTCAAGCTGGCGCCGTCGACGGAAAAGGCCCGGCGCACGGGGCCTTTTCCTTTACCCCGTTTGGCTGGGAGCGGCAACGGATTTGTGAGGCGGGCGCCTCAGCGCCGCGCCGCCAGCTTGCGCAAGTCCTCCAGAACGCCGACCGAAGCCTTGGCCGCCATCTGTGCCTCATCCACCGCGCCGTGCAGATCACCGTCGTTGTAGCGCCGCGCCGCTTCGATGCCGTGGGCGTGAACGTCCTGATGCGGACTTTCCAGATGGACGAAAGTGGGATCGCTCCGCAAAGACGCATCCTGTACCGCGTCGTACCACTTGCCCAGGCGGCATTTGTGATGATCGGCCAATTCGTTGGGATTCAGCTTGGCCAGCCCCACCAGCATGCTGGACAGCTTCTTGCGCCAGATCATGTGATCGGACTGGGCCACCACGACCGTAAAGTTCAAGATTTCCTGCTGAGCTTTTTCCGCCACGCACTCGGCGACGATCGGATCGACTTTTTCCAGCAAACCGATGGAATCGGTAATGTTGGCGGCATTGCGGTCCGCCATGTCGGCAATCACCTGAATGGCCTCGGCGATATGCTGGGACGCTCCCGACTGCTGGGTCAGAATGGCGGAAATATCCCGCACCCGGCCCGTCATGGCGTTGATCTGGTCCGACACCTCGCGCATGCCGTCGCCGGCGGTGGCGATCACCTCCCGGCCCTTCTGCACGGCATCCGCGCCTTCCTGCATGGAAGACACGATGGCCGCCATTTCGGCCCGCAGGGTTTCGATGCGCTCGCGGATCACTTCGGTGGCTTTGGCGGTCTGGTTGGCCAGATTTTTGACTTCCGACGCCACGACGGCGAAGCCCTTGCCGGCCTCGCCCGCCCGCGCCGCCTCGATGGTGGCGTTCAAAGCCAGCAGATTGGTCTGTTTGGCGATCGCTTGAATCTGATCGATGATGCCGCCGATCTGGGCCGAAGCGGCGTTCAGCGAATCGACCCGTTCGGCGGTGCTATGCACGGCGTGGGCGATTTCCTCCATGCTGGCCACCGCCTGATCGGCGGCGATCTGACCGCGGTGGGCGACCTCTTGGGCGGCGAAGGCTTCCTCGGCCGTGGCCTGGGAGTTCTTGGAAATCTCGGCCACAGAGGTGGTCAGCTCCTCGGTCGAGGCGGCGATAGTCTGAGCCCGGTTCCCCACCTCGGAAGCTTCGCGGATCATCTCGGCGATATGGCAGATGGCCTCGTTGACCTCAATGGAAACGCCGACGATGCGCTTGGTCTCGCCCAGGGCGCCGTCATGCAGCCTCCGGGCAAGGGAGAACAGCCGGCGGGTGACGGTGCAGTCGCCCTGAGGGACCGAAAGGAATTTCCCAGCTTCGATCAGATCCAACGCAGCCAGGATGGCGGCTTCCCGCTCCGCGGCGAAAGAGTCATTGGAAACAATGACCGGTTCGACGGCATGACGACGATTTCCGAACATGATGGAAAGCACCCCTTTGAGTGGCGTTTTGACGGGGGATTTCTCCACCAGAACGTCAAAAACCGGACGGCAAAACTTGCACGTCCGGTTTATAACAACCGTTACGAAATCTCAACCCAAAAGGATAGGCTTCTCCGCCGAACTTCCTATACCAAGGGTTAGATTTCAGCGAGAACAGTAGCGAAAGCCCAATCCAGCCAGGGGGTCAAAGCCTTCAAATCGTCCGTCTCGATGGTGGCGCCCCCCCAAATGCGCAGTCCCGCCGGAGCATCGCGGTAGGAAGCGATGTCATAGGCCACCCCTTCCTTGTCCAAAAGAGCCGCGATCTTTTTGGAAAAAGCGCTCCGGCCGGCATCGTCCAAAGCCAGAAAGGCCGGATGCTTGATGACCAGGCAGATCGAGGTCCAGGAACGTACGGCCTTGTCCTTGGCCAGAAATTCGGCCCAGTCGGACTTGGCCACCCAATCCTCGATCACCGCCAGATTGGCCTGGGAGCGCGAGATCAGCCCCTTCAGCCCACCGACGCTTTCGGCCCAATTCAGCGCGTCGATCTGATCTTCGACGGCGATCATCGACGGCGTGTTGATGGTATCGCCGACGAAAATGCCTTCGATCAGCTTGCCGCCGCTGGTCATGCGGAAAATCTTCGGCAACGGCCAGGCTGGCTTGTAGCTTTCCAGGCGCTCGACGGCGCGGGGGCTCAAAACCAGCATGCCGTGTGCGCCTTCGCCGCCCAGCACCTTCTGCCAGGACCAGGTGACCACGTCGAGCTTGCTCCACGGCAGATCCATGGCGAAAGCCGCCGAGGTGGAATCAGCGATGGTCAGGCCTTTGCGGTCGTCCTTGATCCAGTCGCCGCCGGGCACCCGCGCCCCCGATGTCGTCCCGTTCCAGGTAAACACCACGTCGCGGTTGCAATCGACCTGGGACAGATCCGGAATACAGCCATATTCGGCACGGATGATTCGGACGTCGCTCAGCTTCAGCTGCTTGGTGACGTCGGTCACCCAGCCCTCGCCGAAACTTTCCCAGGCCAGCATGTCGACGCCGCGCGCTCCCAGCATGGACCACAGAACCATTTCGATGGCTCCGGTGTCCGAGGCGGGCACGATGCCGATGCGATAATCGTCGGGCAGCCCAAGGATGGCCCGGCTTTTGTCCAGAACCTCGGCCAGCTTGGCCTTGCCGATCTTGGCCCGGTGCGATCGGCCCGTGGGTGCTCCTGCCAGGGCTTCCGGCGTCCAGCCGGGGCGCTTGGCGCAGGGGCCGGACGAGAAGTTCTGGCAAGCGGGGCGGGCATTAGGCTTGGCAAAGGTCATGACAACGGCACTCCCTAGGAGGCGGCAAGGTAAGAGGGCGGCGAGTTTACGCGCCGTCTCGCGCCAGCGTCAACGCTTGCCCGGCACCCACCAGCAACGCTCCATCTTGTCGAAGCCGACGCGGGGGTAATAGTCCATTGCCGCCGGAGCCGCCAACAGGATCAGGGAACAGCCCGGCTTCAAACGCGCCCTGGTCTCCTCAATCAGCCTCTTGCCGACGCCCTGACGCTGCAGCGCGGCATCGACGCACAGATCCGACAGATAGCAGCAATAGACGAAATCGGTAACGGAACGCGACACTCCCACCAGCTTACCCGCGCCGTCGCGGGCGGTGACGGTCAGCGGCGCGTTGCGCAGCATCGCCTCCAGCCTCTCCAGATCGTCCACCGGGCGACGCTCACCCAGAGTGGATCGACGCAACACATCCTGAAACTCCAGGGCGCTCAGGTCGGTTTCGGCGGCATAGGCAATCACGGCGCGGCATCCTCCAAGGCGCGGCGGAACAGGGCGGCGTCGGCATTGCCGCCGGACAACACCAGTCCCACCTTGCGACCGGCGTCGGGGTCGGCCAGCAGAGCCGCCAGAGGAGCGGCTCCCGCACCTTCCGCGGCATTGTGGGTATCGGTGAAATAAGCCCGCATGGCGGACAGAATCTCATCGTCGCCGACCGTCACCACTTTGGCCGCCCCCTCGGCAATAATGCTGACCGCCGTGGGATCGGGCACGCGGCAGGCCAGGCCGTCGGCGATGGTGTTGGCGGTGGGCGTCGTCATCACTCGCCCTCCCCAATAGCTGTCGGCATAGGCCGGAGCCCCTTCGGCCACCACGCCGACAATGCGGGTGGACAGACCCAGGGCGTCGCGCACGGCGATGCAGCCGCAGATTCCCGACCCCATGCCGATGGGAACGTACAGGGTGTCCAGGTCCGGCAGCGCCCGCATGAATTCCAAGCCATAGGTGGCAACGCCGTGGACCAGCCAGGGATGGAACGAGCGCACCATGTGCAGCCCCTTCTCCTCCGCCAATTGGCCGGCATAGTCGGCGGCTTCCTGGAAATCATCGCCATACTCGATCAGTTGCGCCCCCAACGCCTGCATGGCGGCGTTCTTTTCCGGGCTATTGCCTTCGGGCACGACGATGACGCAAGGCAGACGGAAGCGAGAGGCGGCAAAGGCCAAGCTCTGTCCATGATTGCCGCGCGTGGCGGAAATGATGCCCGGCACGTCGGGAAACGCTTTCAGCAGCCGATCGAGATAGACCAGTCCGCCGCGTAGCTTGAAAGCGCCGATGGGTTGATGGTTCTCGTGTTTCACCCACACCTCGCGACCGGCGCGGATGTTCAGCAGAGGCCAGGAAATCTGCGGCGTCGGTGGTAAAATCGCGTGAACCAGTTCGGCGGCGGCCTCGATCTCGGCCAGCATGGCCTGCATTTCCGCGCTCATCATTGAACTCCAAAGGGACGCACGGTATGGGCATGATTCAGCGGACCATGGCCTTTGCCGAAACCGGGAGCCGTCTCGATGGCAAGGCGGACATAATCCCGCGCCCGCGCCACCGCCTCGCGCAGGGGCAGTCCCTGGGCCAGACCGCAGGCGACAGCCGAGGCTAAGGTGCAGCCGGTGCCGTGCGTGCTGACGGTATCGATGCGAACACCCTCGAAGCAAAGAACCTCGCCGCCGCTCAACAGCACGTCCACCAGACGATCTCCGTCCAGATGCCCGCCTTTCACCAGCACGGCCTTCGCCCCCATGGACAGCAGCGCCCGACCGGCCGCGATCATTTGCTCGGGACCGACGATGGTCAATCCGGTCAAAGCCTCGGCCTCGGGGATGTTGGGGGTCAGAATGGCGGCCATGGGCAGCAGCATGGCCTTCAAGGCTCCGTGGGCGGCGTCGTTCAACAGCTTGTGGCCACCCTTGGCCACCATCACCGGATCGACCACCAGCGGAACGCCGGGAGCGTGGGAGGCCAATGTTCCGGCCACCGCCTCGATGACTTCGGGCCGGTGCAGCATGCCGGTCTTGACGGCATCGGCACCCAGGTCGTCCAGCACCAGTTGCATCTGCTGGCGGATGAAGGCGGAAGGCACATCCTCGACGCCGAACACGCCCTGGGTGTTTTGCGCCGTCAAAGCCGTGATGGCGGTCATGGCGAAACCGTCCAGCGCCGTCACCGCCTTGATGTCTGCCTGAATGCCCGCGCCGCCGCCGGAATCCGAGCCGGCACAGATCAGAACCCGTCCCTTCATGACGATCAGGCCCCCGCCTGCTTGGCGATGACGGCGATGATATCGTCGGCCACGGCATTGATCAGGACCGCGTTCTCGCCTTCGGCCATGACGCGGATCAACGGTTCGGTTCCCGACTTGCGGATCAGCAGACGGCCGGAGCCGTTCAGCCGGTTCTCGCCCTCGGCGATCACCGCCTTGACCGCCGGATTTTCCAGGATCCGCCCGGCGACATCCGTGGACACACGGATGTTTTTCAGAACCTGCGGCAACGGATCGAACAGATGCAGCACCTCGCTGGCCGGCTTGCCCGCCTCGACCAGCGCCGCCAGAACCTGCAGCGCCGCCACCAGACCGTCGCCGGTGGTGGAGTGGTCGGCCAGGATCATATGGCCCGACTGCTCACCGCCGAAATTAATGCCGTCACGGCGCATCATCTCAAGCACGTAGCGGTCACCGACATTGGCCCGCTTCATGACGACGCCCTCGGCGGTCAGAAAGCGTTCCAGCCCCAGATTGGACATGACGGTGGACACCACCGCCCCGCCCCTGAGCTGTCCCGAGCGATGTAGCCCACGACCAATCAAAGCCATGATCTGGTCGCCGTCGATGGCGTTGCCCAATTCGTCGCACAGGGCCAGCCGGTCGGCGTCGCCATCCAGAGCGATGCCCAGATGCGCTCCGTGGGTCACCACCTGCTGACGCATGGCTTCGGTATGCTGGGAGCCGCAGTTCTTGTTGATGTTGGTGCCGTCCGGCGTGACGGCCACCGGCACCACCTCGGCTCCCAGCTCATAGAGCACGGCGGGAGCGGTCTTGTAGGCGGCGCCGTTGGCGCAATCCACCACCACCTTCAGCCCATCCAGACGCAGACCGCGGGGAAAGGTGCTTTTGGTGTATTCGATATAGCGGCCCACGGCATCGTCCAGGCGCCGGGCCTTACCCAGGCGGCTGGACGGCACCAGCAATTCGCCGACGCCGTTCAGAATGGTCGCCTCGATCTCCAGTTCGGCCTCGTCGGACAGCTTGAAGCCGTCGGGGCCGAACAGCTTGATGCCGTTGTCTTCGAACGGATTGTGAGAGGCCGAGATCATCACGCCCAGGTCGGCGCGCAGGCTTCGGGTCAGCATGGCCACCGCCGGTGTCGGCAGCGGCCCCAACAGAACCACGTCCATGCCCACGGAAATAAAGCCCGCCGTCAGCGCCGGCTCCAGCATATAGCCCGACAGCCGGGTGTCCTTGCCGATCACCGCAACGTGGCGATGGTCGCCGCGGGTGAAATAGCGTCCGGCGGCCATGCCCAGTTTCAGCGCCGTCTCGGCGGTCATCGGCTCGATATTGGCGGTGCCCCGCACGCCGTCGGTTCCGAAAAGCTTACGCGTCATTCCTCATGTTCCATATGCTGCCCCTTACCTTCCAGTGTGCCAGAAAGGCGCATGGAGGAAAGGGATTAGATCACGCCCCGGACACCCCGCCATACCGCCAGAGCCTGTGCAGTTTCCGCCACGTCGTGGACGCGGGTGATCTGCATGCCGGCGTCGAAACCGGCGAAAGCCGCCGCCAGCGAACCAGGCACCCGCTGCGGCGCGGGCTCGCCCTTGCTCAGTTTGCCGATAAAGCTCTTGCGGCTTACTCCCAGCAGCACCGGCACGCCGTAACCGTGATACAGGGACAGACGGGCCATGACCTGAAGGTTGTGCTCGACCGTCTTGCCGAACCCGACTCCGGGATCGACGCAAAGTTTTTCCTTGGGGATTCCGGCTTCGATACAGGCCGCCATGCGGGCGGCCAGATAGTCGTAGACATCCAGCGGCGCGCAGTCATAGACCGGGTCTTGCTGCATGCTTTGCGGGTCGCCCTGCATATGCATGACCACCACCGTCGCGCCGCTTTTGGCCGCCACCGCCAGCGCCCCCGGCCCTTCCAACGCCGAGATGTCGTTGATGATGGCCGCTCCGGCCTCCACCGCCGCCGCCATCACCGAAGCGTGGCGGGTATCGACCGACACCACCACGCCTTTTTCCGCCAAGGCGCGGATGACCGGCACCACGCGGTGGATTTCCTCGTCCGGGTCCACTTCCTGCGAGCCGGGCCGGGTGGACTCTCCGCCGATGTCAAGAATGGTCGCCCCCGCCTCCAGCAATCTTTCACCGTGAATGATGGCGTGGCGCGGATCGAAGAACTGCCCCCCATCGGAAAAACTGTCGGGCGTGACGTTAACGATGCCCATGATGTGCGGGCGGTCCATGGGCAGTCCGGCAAAATCCGGGCGGGGCGCCCCCAAACGGCGCAACAGGCCGCCGACATGACGGGCCACCGCCTCGCCTTCGGCCTCGGACCAGTCCAGCACATCGCCAAAGGGCGCAACCGCTTCGCGGACGGCGTCGCCATCGCGCAGCAGGACGGAACAGAGCGAAAAGCTCAACGGCCCGCCGGCCAGGGACCAGCCCTGCCCCGCCGTCACCGCGGCGGCGCCGGACGTGGACGACAGTACACTCGCCGGAGCGACATAAAGACGGCGTTCCAGCCCCTCATGCGACAAGCCCCGCGGGAGGGCGGGGCTTGCCACGAACTTGGTTCGGCTTGTCACGAAGTTTACGCGCCCGGCTGCGGTTCCGGTCCAAAGCCCGGCGTGCCCGAGCTGGGAACCGTCGACAAACGGGCACTGTCCGCGGCCTTGCCGGTGGGCGGTTCGCCCGAGGAACCGTCGCCGCGCTCGATCTTCTCGCCGCGCAGCAGAGCCCGGATTTCGTCGCCCGACAGGGTTTCAAACTCCAGCAGCCCCTTGGCCAGGGAATGCAACTGCTCCAGATTGTCGGTCAGCAGCCGGCGGGAGTGGTTGTAAGCCTCGTCGATGATGCCGCGGATTTCCTCGTCGATGGACTTCGAGGTGGCTTCCGAGATGTTCTTGTGCGTGGTCACCGAATGGCCGAGAAACACTTCCTGGTCGTTCTCGCCGTAGGACAACGGCCCCAGCTTGGCGCTCATGCCCCACTCGGTCACCATGCGGCGGGCGATGTCGGTGGCCATTTTAATGTCCGACGACGCGCCGGTGGTCACCTTGTCCACACCGAAGATGATCTCCTCCGCCAGACGGCCGCCCATGGCTACGGCCAGATCGGCCTTCAGCTTGGCCTTGGACATGGAGATGCGGTCACCTTCCGGCAGGCGCATGACCATACCGAGAGCGCGGCCGCGCGGAATGATGGTGGCCTTGTGAATGGGATCGGACTCGGTCTCGTGCACGGCGATGATGGCGTGACCGGCCTCGTGATAGGCGGTCAGGCGCTTTTCCTCGTCGCTCATGACCATCGAGCGGCGTTCGGCCCCCATCATCACCTTGTCCTTGGCGGCTTCGAATTCCGACATGCCCACCACGCGCTTGCCATTGCGGGCGGCCAGCAGCGCGGCCTCGTTGACCAGATTGGACAGATCGGCGCCCGAGAAACCGGGGGTGCCGCGAGCGATGGTGCGGGCTTCCACGTCGGGAGCCAGCGGCACCTTGCGCATATGCACCTTCAGGATCTTCTCGCGGCCGTTGATGTCCGGGTTCGGCACCACCACCTGACGGTCGAAACGGCCGGGACGCAGCAGAGCCGGGTCGAGAACGTCGGGACGGTTGGTGGCGGCGATCAGGATCACTCCCTCGTTGGATTCGAAGCCGTCCATTTCAACCAGCAGCTGGTTCAGAGTCTGTTCGCGTTCGTCGTTGCCGCCGCCCAGACCGGCACCGCGATGCCGGCCGACGGCGTCGATTTCGTCGATGAAGATGATGCAGGGGGCGTTCTTCTTGCCCTGTTCGAACATGTCGCGGACACGGGAAGCGCCGACGCCGACAAACATTTCCACAAAATCGGAGCCCGAGATGGTGAAGAACGGCACGTTGGCTTCGCCGGCGATGGCGCGGGCCAGCAGGGTCTTACCCGTGCCGGGCGGACCGACCAGCAGGCAGCCCTTGGGAATCTTGCCGCCCAGACGCTGGAACTTCTGCGGATCCTTCAGGAAATCGACGATTTCCTCCAGTTCCTGCTTGGCTTCGTCGATGCCCGCCACATCCTCGAAGGTGACGCGGCCGGTCTTTTCGTTCAGCAGGCGGGCGCGGGATTTGCCGAAGCCCATGGCCTTGCCGCCGGTCGACTGCATCTGACGCATGAAGAAGATCCACACGCCGACCACCAGCAGCATGGGGAACCAGGACAGCAGATAACTCCAGATGCTCTGGCTTTCCTCGCTCTTCGGCATGGCCGTGATCTTCACGTTGGCCTGCCGCAGCTTCGGCACCGTGTTGGAATCGGGCGGCATATAGGTGGCGAAGGGCCGGGCGTCGGTGAAGTGGCCGGTGATCTGCTCGCCCTGGATGGTCACGTCCGCCACCTTGCCGGCGTCGACGTCCGTCAGGAAGTCGGAATAGGCATAAGGGGGCACGCCACGCGGCGAGCTGGAGTTCTGGAACAGGTTGAAGAGGGCCGCCAGCAACACGGCGATAATGACCCACAACACCAGATTCTTGCTAAAATTCATCAGCGGTCCCTCGATAAGCGGGGCGCGCGGCGCGCTCCACCGTCCCAGTCAGCCCGTCGTTTCGGCGGGCACTGTACATCACATAATGCCGTCCTGCGCCTAAACAAGGCAATGGACGAAGCCGGCCAGCGGACGGGCGGGAGAAAATTCCACTCCGGCGCAGACCAAATCCCTGTCTTCAGGACGGTTATACCCCAGGTGGGGCACGGCGGAAACACCCGCCGCATCCCAAATTGCCGGAAGCGTGGCGACGATTGAAGAGGAAAAGGGCAATCTGGGCAAGGATTTACGGATTCCCTGCAACCCGGCGTTACCCAGCGCCCCCACCTGCCCCCGCCCCGTGCCGCCCAAGCGCAGACGAAAACGCCCGTCCCACAGCACGGACTGGCCCCCCACGACATCCCGCCGCCCTTCCATGCGTTCAGCTTCGCGAAAGATCAGCAGGCCGTTTTTTCCCGGCGACAGCAAACAGCCGCCGAAACTGCGCCGCGTCATCAGACCACCGCGCAGTTCCGCCAGCAGCCGCTCCAAACGCTCAAGGCGCGGGGGATAGACCGCGTCCCCGGCCACGGTGCGGCAACAGGACGCCAACAGGCGCAAGGCCACTTCGTCGGCGGCTTCGGTCAACGGCCCCAGCGCGAGACGAATAAAACCGGCCTCGTGCAGATGGGCGCTGCGGGCGGCCAGAGCGGCGGCATCCCGTTCCAGCGCCTCACGGGCCCGGCCAAGGGAACGGGCGGTGGACGCCAGCCGTCTGGCGTCCAGCCCTTCATCGGCCAAGAGATGACGCAGCCGCACCCGCTGATAGGCGTCGGAACGGTTGGACGGATCTTCGATCCATTCCTGTCCCGCCTTGCGCAGGAATTCCGTCAACGCCGCGTGAGGCACGTCCAGCAACGGGCGGAGCAAACGCAATTCCGGCAGATAGGTTTGCCGGCTCATGGCAGCCAGACCATCGACGCCCGAGCCTCGCGTCAAGCGCTGCAACAGGGTCTCCGCCTGGTCGTCCAGATGATGCGCCAGCAACAGATGCAGGATGCCCATTTGGGCGGCGGCCTGGCGCAACAGGCCATAACGGGCCTCGCGGGCCGAGGCCTGAACGCCGTTGACGGGCTTAAGCCCATCCCAACGCAGCACACGATGCCCGATCCCTCTGGAGGCCAGCCAGTGCCCCACCAGAGCCGCTTCGTCAGCGGAAGCGGAGCGCAGGGCGTGATCGACGGTCAGAGCCGTCACCCCCCCTCCCCGCGCTTTCGCCCAGCCGTCGGCCAGCAGGGTCAGGGCCAGACTGTCCGCCCCCCCGGAAACGGCGACGGCCAGACAAGGCGCGTGTTCCCACGGCCCCAGTCTGGCCATCACGGCGGCGAAGGCGTCTTCGCCGAACGGAATGTCGCGGCGGTTCAGCACCCCAGCTTCGACTTCTCCTGGCTTGCCTGACGGCGCAGATTGTCCGAAGCGTCGGGGAACTCCGACAAGAAGCGCTGGATGGCCACGCAGGCCTCCTTCTTCTTGTTCAGATTGCTGAAGGCCAGACCGACCTTCAGCAGGCTTTCGCCGGCCTTGGCCGACTTCGGATATTTGCGGTAGGCGTCCAGGAATAAGGGAGCGGCCTTTTCATAATCGCCCTGGGAATAGGGAATCTGGCCCAGCCAATAAACGGCGTTGCCGGCCAGCGGGTCTTGCGGATGCTGCTGCACGAACAGTTGGAAGGCGTTGTTGGCGCCGTCATAGTCGCTGTTACGCAACAGGCCGAAAGCATAGTCGTACTGTTCCTGCGGGGTCTTGCCCGGCAGCGTGCCGGCCTTGGCGGCAGGCTGAGCCGCATTGCCAGCGGCGGCCTGCTGCTCCTTCTTCAGATCGGAAGCGGGAATTTGTCCCAGATTGCCGGGCGGCGATCCCATCGTCGGATTCCAGTCGCCCTGTTTGTTGGCGGAATTCGGCGGCGTCAAAGCGGGAGCGCCGTTGGCGGTGGTCTGGCCGCCCTGAGCCGGCTGCCCGGCCTGGGGAGCGCCGCCGGCGCCGGCCTTCTGCTCCAATTCCTTGAAACGGAAGTCGTTGTCTTTTTCCATCCGTTCCAGCTTCGACTGCATCTGGCTGTTGGTGTAGTTGGTCTTCTCGATCTGGCCGGTCAGATCGCGCAACTGCCCCTCAAGCGCATTAATGCGCTGGTCCAGCATGGAATAGGTGTCGCCCGACAAAGCGGCGGCGCCACCGGAAGACGAAGACGACGACCCGCCGCCGCGATAGACCTGCGACTGAAGGGTATTCAACTCGCGCTCCAGGCGGTTCAGCCGGTCGGTCAGTCCCTGACTTTCCTGCGCCTTGGCCGGCCCCTGGGCCGCGAAGACGAGGCAAAGAGCCACAAGGAAACCCACAATCGGGGTGACGGACGAAATCGGTCTCATCTGCAAGGACGCCTTTCACGCGAGGACATGCACCGTGGACACGGTTATCGGTTCGAAGCGGACAAAAATCAAGGCGCCTGCCGAAACCGGCAGGCGCCTCAATCTTACGCGCTAAGCGTTTGGACGGAAGTCCAAATTACTGAGCGATGACGCCGACGCCGCGACGGTTCTGAGCCCAGGCGGTCTCGTTCGAGCCGAGAACAGCCGGACGCTCCTTGCCGTAGGAGACGGTCTTCAGACGCGAAGCCTGCACGCCCTGAGCAACCAGGAACTCCTTGACGGAGTTAGCACGCTTCTCGCCCAGGGCGATGTTGTACTCGCGGGTGCCGCGCTCGTCAGCATGACCTTCGACGGTCAGG
>DATLJS010000005.1:0-2160 GCA_035538795.1 Candidatus Sulfotelmatobacter sp.
GTGCCCGGAGCCGAAATATTGTATGCGGGTCTTCTGGCCCGGTGGCCATTCGAACGTGCTCGGATCGTTGGCCTTGGGTTTCGTGAACTCTTCCGCGTGCATGCTCTGGAAGATAGCGGTGGCCGTCGTCTTCGCCGCCGCAATGCCTCGCTTGGTGTATTCGGAGAGATCGTAGGTGATATGCGGTCGCGGCAGGCCGAGGTGATCCTTGAGCTCGTCGGGCACCTGGTCGGGCACCGTCACCCTATTGGTGTCGTCCGGGGACTGCTCCACCAGAAAACCGAGTCGGAACTGGCGAGACAGCTTGTCGTTCAGCGCGGCGGTCAGAGCCTTGCCGAATAGCGGCTTACTGTCCTTGTTGAGCTGGCCGCCATTCAGTCCGTTGACGAAATCGACGGTCGTGGTGTCGGGGTCCACGATCGGAAAATTCCAACCCTCGTTACCGATTTCAATCCGGAACGCGCCGCGGTCGCGGCGGAATTGGCCGTCGCGGCAGACCTCGATGCCGGCCGTCGAGAGCGGTCCGCGATAGCCCCAGACCGGCTTGGGCGCCAGCGCCCAGGCGAGATAGAGTGGATGGTCCATCAGGTACTTGCCGACGGACCCCTTGTCGTCGCGGCGGTTCGCCACCCCGTGCGGGGTCTGCTCGCTCTTGGACATCAGCAGCAGGCGCGGCGTTTCGATGCCATTGCCCGCCAGGATATACAGTTTGGCCGTCAAGCGGCCGCGTTCGACCGCGTCTCCATTCTCCTGATCGTAACGAATAAAGTCGATTCCGCTGACGCGGCCGTTGCCGTCGACATTGACCTTCGACGCGACGGTCTTATAGCTCACGTCGACGTTCCCGGTCCGCAGCGCCTCGGCGAGGGTGACGCTGGGATCGTATTTGGCCTGGATCGGGCAGATCGGGATGCAGTTGGTGTTGCCGGCGCAGACGCGGCGAGCCTGATAAGGTTGCGAGTTGCGGGCGGCCGGCGTGCTCGAGACCTTCCATTTGAGGCTGTCCAGGCCGACGCCTGCCACCTTCAAATTCGGCATCGCCTTTGCGACTTCCATGTCGACAAGCGACAAGGGAATCTTCGGCATCGGATAGTTGGATGAGAAGTTAATGTTCAGATAGTTCTGGTCCGCGACGTCGGCCGCCACGCCGATATCCTTCTCGGCGTCACCGTACCAGCGCTCCAGATGTCTGTATTTGATCGGCCAGTCGACGAAACGATTGAACCGGGACTTCATCTCAAAATCGCTCGGTACGAAACGCAGGCTGGTGCCGAGCCAATGCCGCACCGTGCCGCCGTTGATGCGTTCGTAGGTGCTGCCGAACGGCAGCGGACCTTTCTGGATCAGATAGGCCTGTTTCGGATCCTGCCAGTCGCCGAATTTGTCCTTGGCGCCCAAGCTCAGCACCGTCGGCCTCCCGGCATTCACCGTGCCGGGGTCGGTCAGACCATCGGCGCCGAACAGCGCGGGCGGATAAGGGCTCTCCGGCACCTTGGCCTTCGCCGCCAAAAAGGTGTTCATGTAACCGTTGATGTCAGGCGGCAAAGCCTCGCCGGCTTCCAGAATCAGCACCTTCTTGCCTGCACGTCCCAATTGCCGGGCGATCAGGACACCGGCGATGCCCGAACCGACGATCAGCACGTCGGGGTTTGGCATTCTTTCGGCGCACATTCTCCGGGCTCCTTATTTTATGAAAGCGTCAAGTGCCGGCGGCTCTTTGGACCAGTAGCCGAACAGCAATTCGCTGTAGCCCATCGGATGGGCCTGGGCGACACGCCAGGTCCAGCCCTGGGTGTAGGCGGCAGATGGAATAATCTTGTCGGGCGGGTACGGCGGCTCAGGCGGCGACGAATTGAATTTCTGGAGCGTCTTGGGCTCGTACCAGGCGCCAAGATACCACATCAAAATGATGCTGCGTCCGAGATACATGATATTCGGGTCGGGGTTGTTCAGCACCTTGTCGGCCGCGGCGTCCGGGTTCGACGGATCGGCGCGGATGATCTGCATCAGGCCGTCGAACGCAGGATCAGTTTTTGCCTGAGCAAAATATTGCCGGTTGATCTGGACGGGATCGACGGCAGGCGAGAGTCTTTCTTTGGCGATGCCCGTCAAAGCGGCCGACAAGGCAATGAACAACGCCCGGTCCGCATCATCGGCGGC
>DATLJS010000006.1:0-1653 GCA_035538795.1 Candidatus Sulfotelmatobacter sp.
AACGGCCTGAAGCAACTGGCCCTGGCCATCCACAACTACCATGACGCCAACGGCAAGCTGCCCTACGGCCGCAAGTACGACATCTGGGACACCTACACCTGGACGCAGCTTATCCTGCCCTATATCGAGCAGTCGGCGGTCTACGAGGATTACTGGACGTTGCCCCAGACCGGCTACCACACCTCCTACCCAGGGCCCAACGGCCCGATTGGCCAGGACGCTCGGCTCCAGACCGCGCGCGAGGCGAAGATCGCGACCTTCCTGTGCCCCAGCGATAACGGGCCGTATCAAAACGAGGACCCCTCGGGACCGTACGGGTTCATTCGGGGCAACTACCGGGGTTGTGTCGGCAGTGGCGATATGTACGGCCAGGCGACCGACACGACGCCGGGCCCCTGGGGGGTGGGGGTCTTCGGCGTGCAGCACGGCCAAAGAGCTACCGGACAAAACTCCTTGCCGGCAGCTGATTGAAGCATATGTACAGCTGGAGACCCTTGGAGGCTCCAGCGATGCAACTGACCGACTTCGTGGCCGACGTCCCCGACGACGTCTGGGCCGTGTTCGAGCCGATCCTGCCCCCCGTCGTTTGGAAGGGCGTCGGCCGCAAACCCAAGAGTAACCGCGCGTGCTTGCACGCCTTGCTCTACGTCCTGATCGCCGGCACCGGCTGGGAGTTGCTGCCCAAAAGCTTCCCTAGCTACAAGACCGTGCAGCGCCGCCTGACGCGCTGGCTGGCCCTGGACTGCTTCCCTACCGCCTGGCAACAACTGGCCGAGCGGTACGTGCGCTTGCACGGCATCAACTGGGATCAGGTCCTCCTCGACGGCTCCAAGAAGCCGTCAAAAAAAGGGGTGAAGCGACGGGACCATCTCCGGTGGATCGTCGTAAGTGTGGCACTGCCATCCACATAGCGAGTGACACTTATGGCATGCCCTTGGGGGCCACCATCACCGGGGCCAACGCCAACGACGGGGTGCAGACGCAGACCGTGCTGGAAGCGCTGGTCGTCAAGCCGCCGCCGGCGGCGAAGCCGGTACCCCAGCCCGACGCCCGCGATCGGCCGCGGTCGCGGGCGGACGGGGCGTATGGCAACCGGCCCACGCAAGGCCGCGCCCAGGCGGCGGGCTTCCGGATGGAAGCGCCGAAGCGTGGCAAGGCTCGCCAAGCCGGGGTCGGCCGGATTCGCTGTGCGGTGGAGCGGTGCCATGCGTTCCTGTCCCAGTTTGGGCGGATCGCCCGCCGCTTCGACCGCCTAGCTCACCGCTACCTGGGCTGGGTCCAATTGGCGGCCTGTGTCATCTTCATCCGGCATGATGCCAATGGTTTTGTCCGGTAGCTCTTTGGTCCGCAGGTTCGGGCCTCCCGACCGAGGTCATCCTCTTCCGCCTGGTCCACCCGCCCGACGCGATCTCGGCCGTTCTTGGCGGGCTGGGGGTCTCGACCCCGTAGCTTGCGGCTTCCGGGCTGGCCGTGCTCCTTCGCCGAATCGGCGCCGCCTTTGTCGTACTCCTCATCGCTCTCCTCATTGCCGCTCTCCCATCAGAGTCGCGTCTCGGGCCGAGCGCGCCTGCCTTTGGGTCAGGCGCGCAAAGCCCAAGGGTTGGGCTAGTTCTTTCGTGCGGCGGTCAGAGACACCTCCGCGAGCGCCGCAAT
>DATLJS010000007.1:0-1912 GCA_035538795.1 Candidatus Sulfotelmatobacter sp.
TCGCCGCGCGTAATCGGGATGTTCCCCGTCGTTGGAAGGAATTTCGGCAGGAATAGACATTCCATTCTTGGTGATCTAACGTCCGGGCCATGAAGTCACGGGGATCTTTCAGTCGGGCGCAGATCGCCTTTTTGCATGACATGGTGATGGCGGGGTTGTCGTTTCCGCTGTCGCTGGGGTTACGTCTGGGCGATGGGCTGTTTATCAGCTGGAGCTGGCCGCGGCTGATTGCCGCCGACGGGCTGTTCATGCTGGTGGCGGCGGTGGTGTTTCTGTCGCTGCGGCTTTATCGCGGCATCTGGCGTTATGCCTCGGTCAATGATCTGGTGGCGCTGACCAAGGCCGCCAGTCTGACCGTACTGGCCTTTCTGCCGCTGCTGTTCCTGGCCACCCGCCTCGACGTGGTGCCGCGCTCTTTTCCGCTGATCAACTGGTTCTGCCTGCTGGCCCTGCTGGGCGGGCCGCGCTTTCTCTATCGCATCGCCAAGGACCGCAAGCTGGAGCTGGTGCGCGAGCGTTCGGGTGCGCGTCAGGTGCCGGTGCTGCTGGTGGGAGCCGGGGATTCCGCCGATCTGTTCATCCGCGCCGCCAAGGGCGCTTCGGCGCAATATCGCCCGCTGGGTCTGCTGGCCGGACGGCAAAGCCGCATCGGCCAAGGCATCCATGGGGTCGAGGTGCTGGGCACGCTGGACGATCTGGAAGAGGTCGCCGCCGCCCTGAAGGCCAAGGGCAGCGCCCCGGAAAAGCTGATCGTCACCGATGATCTGTCCTCGGCGCAATTGCGCAGCCTGTTCGACCGGGCCGATGCGCTGGGGATGACCCTGGCCCGGCTGCCCAAGCTGACCGATCTCAAAGACGGCGTGGCCGACAAGGTCGAGGTCAAGCCGGTGGCGGTGGAAGACCTGCTGGGCCGGGCCCAGGCGGTTCTCGATCGATCCGGCCTGAAAGGTCTGATCGCCGGCAAACGGGTGCTGGTGACGGGTGCCGGCGGCTCGATCGGGTCCGAGCTGGTGCGCCAGATCGGCGATTGCGCTCCGGCCCTGCTGGTGCTGGCCGAGGCGTCCGAGTTCGCGCTGTACTCCATCGATATGGAAATGTCGGGCCGCTGCCCCGAGGTGGCGCGTCTGGCCCGCATCGCCGATGTGCGCGACAAGACCCGCATCCATCAGCTGATGGCCGAGGTGACGCCCGATCTGGTGGTGCACGCCGCGGCGCTCAAACATGTGCCGCTGGTCGAGGAAAACCCCCTTGAAGGACTGCTGACCAACGCCATCGGCAGCCGCATCGTCGCCGATGCCTGCGTCGCCCATCAGGTGCCTTTGATGGTGATGATCTCGACCGACAAGGCGGTGAACCCGACCAATGTGATGGGCTCGTCGAAGCGGATGGCGGAATGCTATATCCAGGCTTTGGACGCCGCCCAAGACTGCCCGACCCGCTTCGTCACCGTGCGCTTCGGCAATGTGCTGGGCTCGACCGGATCGGTGGTGCCGCTGTTCCAGAAGCAGCTGGCGCAAGGCGGGCCGATCACCGTCACGCATCCCGAGATGACCCGGTATTTCATGACCATCCGCGAAGCCGTCGAGCTGGTCTTGCAGGCCACCACTCTCGGCATCGAAGGCGGGCAGTATCGTGGACGGCTGTTCGTGCTGGATATGGGCGAGCCGGTGAAGATCGTGCATCTGGCCCGCCAGATGATCCGCCTGGCCGGGCTGAAGCCCGACATCGACGTGCCGATCAAATTCACGGGCTTACGTCCCGGCGAAAAGCTGTTCGAGGAAATCTTCCACGGCGCCGAAGCCCCGGTCCCCACCGAACGCGACGGCATCCTGCTGGCCCATGTCCGCCCTGGCGATCTGACCTGGGTAGCCGGGCAACTCGATATCCTGGAAACCGCTTGCAGGGGGAAGGA
>DATLJS010000008.1:0-2905 GCA_035538795.1 Candidatus Sulfotelmatobacter sp.
GCAGCGCCAGCAGTTCCTCGGTCGGCGTCAAGGCCAGTGCCGCATTCTGCTCAGCGCTCAAGGCCCCCAGCCGGTGCCCGGACTGCGAGGCGATGACGACGGCGGAGCCGCCGGGCGCGATCACAGTGCCGAACTCTTCCAGCAGCAGGGCGGTGCCGTAGAGATCGACCTTGAGGATGGTGGCCGGTGTCGCCTGCGAGGGCGACACCCCGGCGGCATGGATGACGCCGGTGACATCGCCGATGGCCGTCGCCGCCGCGACCAGCGCCTGGACCGAGGGGCGTGACGAGATATCGACCGCCATCGTGCTGACTTCGAACCCGGCATTGCTCAGAACCTCGGCGGCGGCCTCGGCGTTTTCTTTGCGCAGATCGGCCAGCAGCACATGCTTGCCGGCGCTTACCCGTCGGGCGATGGCCTGACCGATCGAGCCGGAACCGATGACGACGACCACATTTTTCATGACGACCTCCTGAAACAAGATGGCAAAGCCTCAGGCTTCCTGGGGCAGAGCAGCACAGACCGCTGTTTTGGGACGATGGACGATCAGCAGAAGCGTGGCGGCCAGCGCCATCGCCAGCATGATCGTGCTGCCGGTAAAGGCGGCGGCGATACGGTGGGCCAGCAGGGTCTTACCCTCCAGATGGACCGGAGCCGCCGATGAGAACACCACGACCAGCACGGCCAAGCCGAGCGAGCCGCCCAACTGATGGGCCGCATTGACCAGCCCCGAAGCGGCACCGGCATCCTGGCCGCGCACACCGGCAATACCGGCGACGGTCAAGGGACTTAAGGTGAAGCCCTGTCCGATCCCGATCACCACCAACGGCAAGGCAACGCCGATGGCGTAAGACGAGTGATCGGTCACTAGGCTCAGTCCCGCCATGCCAAGCATGGTCAGCAGCAGGCCGACGCTCAACACGGGGCCGTTGCCGAAGCGGTGCGATAGTCGGGAGACCAGCAGACCGGCCAGGAACTGAGGCAAGGTGGTCGGCAGGAAGGCCATGCCCGCCTGCGAGGGACGGAGCCCCAAGACACCTTGCAGATACTGGGTCAGAAAGAAAAAGAACCCGACCATCGCCCCCAGGAACAACAGGCGGGCTGCATAGGCCCCGGCCCGTTCGCGGCTGTTGAACAGGCGCAGCGGCATGATGGGCTGTTTGGCGAAGGCTTCGTTGATCAGCAGCAGGGCGATCAGCACGACACCGGCACCCAGGGCCGACAGAGCTTGCCCGTCTTTCCAGCCGACATGGGCGGCGCGGACCAGACCATAGACCAACGCTGTCATTCCCAGGGTCGAGGCCACGGCTCCCAACAGGTCGAACTGGCCGGAATGACGCTCAGTTTCGTGAAAATACCGACGCGCCCCCCAAATCATCGCCAGACCGATGGGCAGATTGATGAAGAAGCCGACCCGCCACGACAGCCAATCGGCCAAAATGCCGCCCAGCACCAGCCCGACGCTGGCGCCGATGCCGGCGGTGGTGCCGTAAAGCCCGACCGCCCGGGTGCGTTCCCGGCCTTCGGCAAAACTGGTGGTCAGCAGCGCCAGGGTGGACGGGGCCAGAATGGCCGAACCGGCTCCCTGGACCGCGCGGGCCGCCACCATCCAGGCAGCGGATTGGGCCAGGCCGATGGCCATCGAGGCCGTTGTAAAGATCACCATGCCGATGATGAACATCCGCCGCCGGCCCATAAGATCGCCGACCCGGGCTCCCAGCAGCAGCAAGCCGCCGAAGGCCAGGGTATAGGCCGTCTGCACCCAGGAGAGATTGGCGGGCGAGAACCCCAAGCTGTCCTTGATGCGCGGCAGGCCGGTAATGACCACCGAGGTATCGAGCACGATCATCAGATAGCTGATCATGACGATAGCCAGGATAGCCGTCTTGTTGGGCTGAGAGGCGGCGACCATGGTCATGACGCCTGATATTGCTCGTCGGTGACCCGTTCCATCCACTCCACCACCTTGCCGTCGAGGGCTTCGGCGATGGCGATGTGGGTCATGGCGGTGGTGGCCGCAGCGCCATGCCAATGACGTTCGTTGGCGGCAAACCAGATCACGTCGCCCGGGCGGATTTCCATGACCGGCCCGCCTTCGCTCTGCGCCCAGCCGCAACCGGCGGTGACGATCAGCATCTGGCCCAAAGGATGGGTGTGCCAGGTCGTGCGGGCTCCCGCCTCGAAGGTGACGACGGCGCCGCCGATCCGGGCCTCGCCAGTTCCCTGGAACGGCTGGTCGATGCGGACAGTGCCGGTGAAATAGTCGGATGGCCCCTTGATCGAAGCCTGGGAGCCAGTGCGTTTGATTTCCATGATGATCAACTTTCTCAACTGGGGAGGATGGCGGGACAGCCCGCGCTCATTTCGTGTTGAGCAAAATTTATCAGCTGCATGTCCCGGCAATTAGATGCTAAGGCTTGCATGAACTTATGAGGGAGGCTCATCAATGCCGCGCGAAACCGTCAGCGATCTCCTGGTCTTTCTTGCCGTCGCGCGTGAGCGCAGCTTCACCAAGGCGGCGGCGAAAATGGGCGTCTCTCAATCGGCTCTCAGCCATACCTTGCGCGAACTGGAAGAGCGCCTGGGCATTCGTTTGCTGACCCGGACCACCCGCAGCGTCTCGCCCACGCAAGCAGGAGAACGGCTGCTGCTGTCGATTGGCCCCAAGTTCGACGAGATCGACGCAGAGCTAGCGGCCCTGAACGAATTGCGGGCGAAACCAGCCGGCTCGATCCGCATCACCACGGCGGCCCACGCCGCCCAGACGGTGCTATGGCCGAAGCTGATGAAGTTCCTGCCCGATTATCCCGATATTCATGTCGAGATCATCACCGACTATGGCATGCGCGACATCGTCGCCGACCGCTATGACGCCGGGGTGCGGCTGGGAGAACAAGTCGCCAAG
>DATLJS010000009.1:0-4389 GCA_035538795.1 Candidatus Sulfotelmatobacter sp.
ATCCATGGCCGCCTCCAGGGCAACGAGAAATGCCGCGCCGGCGACGGGGAATTTCTCGGTCGGATCGGTCATCGCGACCCGGGCGGCTTTTTGTTGCAGGCTGACGATCTCATCGCGCATCTTGCCGCAGCGGCGAATCCACTCCTGCAGATCAGCCGCAAAGGAGAGCGGGTCAAATTCGGCCAGCCAGAATTCGACCGCTTTCCGAGTCAGGTCGAAAGCGTGCGCCTGGCCGCAGCAAACATGGAAAAGCATTCCTTTCGCCATTTCCGTCTCCCTCCGGCTGAACCGCCCCCCCGGCTGGGCGCATTATAGTGGAAAATGCGCTGGGCGCACAGCTATTGTTTCCCGGAAGAATTGACTAATTCCGCGTAGGCCGACGCCTCCAGCGCCAGGAACCGGGCCCCAAGATCGTAAAAGCCTTCCATGATCCGCATGCAACGGAGGATCAGCACGCGGACCCGCAACGGCTGCTGCCCGGCGCGCGGCAATCCAAGCACGCGCACTTCAAGCGGCAACGGCGCCGTGGCGATGAATGCGATCCCCCCCTTGGAAAGGTCGCGGGCAAAGCCGAGCGACGGCTCATGGGCGTTGTGGGCCTCGATCTGAATCCGTTCCGTGTAGACAAAGCGTGGATGCGCCCGCCGCTCGGCCGCGATCGACGTTTCGCGGTCGATCTTCTCGATCATTTCACCTAGGGCGGAATCGGCTTCTTCGATGGTGCGGGCGGTGACCTGCTCCGGCGCCAGCGGCCCCATGTCGAAAAGGAACCGGCAGCCGAGTTCTTCCACCTGAATGCCCAGCGCCCGGCGATGGCAAATCTCGGCCGGCAGGTAGACGGTTTTGTCGAGGCTGCTGAGGCCCAGCAGGAGCCGGTCGGTGGGCGCTGGCCGGTTTTGCACGAGCGTGACCCCGCCTTGCGAGAAGTTGCGTGCCACGCCATCGTACGCGGCATCCCAATCGACTGTGCGATCAGGTCGGATTGGTATCAAGCGGACGCGGGTTTGCACGGGCATCCGGGTGTGCAGCCGCTTTTCCTCGCCCGATTTCCTCCGCAGGGTCAAGAGGACTCGGCGGCCGCCGAGTTCGTAGCGAACCTCGTCGAGAAATGCCTGCATGATCAACAGGCCGCGGCCGCTCGCCAGCGGCGTCGCATCCCCTTCCGGCGCGGCACGGCCCAAGACTTGATCGACCGCAAACCCCTTGCCTTGATCGGTAAAAGACCAGGTGTAATGTTCGCCGTCAAACGTGGTGACGACTTCCACAAAACGGGAGCTGTACTTGGGGTTCGCCGACCGTTCCGCCAGAGCCGTGGCAAAGGCGTCGTCCCCCTGCTCTTTGAGCTCGGAACTCAACTCCAAGTTTCCGTGGACGATCGAGTTGCTCAGCGCTTCATGCAATGCCAGCAAGAGCTTGGCGGCGCGGGTTTCGTGACAGGCGCCACAAAGCATGGCCCGCTGTTTGAGGTACTCGACCATGGGGTCGATCCAGTCGGTGCGGCTTGGCATCCGCAGCCGGGTCTGTTCGAACTCGACCGTCGCGGGCAAGTGGGGAATGTCGGTCATATTTTCATCCATGGTGGTCGGTCCAGTTGCCGCGGCGGAAGCCGGGAGCTTTCTGCCGGCGAGTTAGATGGCGCCGGCGGGATTTGAACCCGCACGGGGCTTGCGCCCCAGCGGATTTTAAGTCCGCTGCGTCTGCCGATTCCGCCACAGCGCCGCTGCAGCTACGCGCGTTTCCCGGCATTTCTGGCCTTTCGGCATCATAGGCTGCTCACGCGACTGCGGCCAGTGTTGGGTACCGCCAGCGCGAACGGAAGATTCGACGCAGACGATGAGGCAAAGTGCCGGATTATCCGTGCTTTGCGTCAGCACCGAACCCGGCCTCGGACAGAGGAGGGATTTAGTTATAGCCGAGTGGTCGGGAGCCCTAGATTTCAACGCTCCCGACACCGCTCCTGGAGCCGTTCGATTTCCGCCTATTCCAGGACCTTGGGGCTGCCTGCGACCAGGCCACTCGTTGACCGAATAGGCAGGACTGCCGTGGCTTGCGTATATCGCCTAAGGCGCCTACCAGGAAGCGGTCCCGAATACCGCCCGCGGACCGGCCACCATGGCCGTGGTGACACGACTGTTGACACGGGTCGCGAATTCGCGGAGGCCGGCAGGCCCACGTTCGGGCAAGATAGACCCCCTGTGGGGAGAGAAAGCCCGGCCCCTGAAGCCCTGGACGAATGCGCGACCAGTGTCATTATTGGGTTTGGTCCTCCAGGGTGCAGGCGGACGGCGAGTTGCTGACGTGCAAGCCGGCCAAGGTGGTGACCCTGGCGCAGCGGTACTTCCCCTTCTGAAGGCCTGTCGGGGCAGTCCGCATCGCGGGGCAATCCAATCCTTCCAAGCCTTCTGTCATTCCAAGGCTTTACCCGACCCTCATGCAGGGTCCGGCATACAGCCGGGCCGTATGCGGGACCTGGCGTCACGCGACGCCCAGGGCGCGCAACGCTAACAGCCCGAACCACGCGAGCCACGTCGCCTGCAGCACGGCCCGCACGGCCCAGTGCCATCCGCGCACGGCCCCGGCCACGGCGGGCGCAATGGGCACGATGCACAGGAAGAAGGCCGGGAGCAGCCCCACTTCCGCGCCCAGATTTAACCTGGCCAGCAGATACATCAGCACAAGCAGCAGCATGGCGGTCGGGACGGTCGCTTCGCAGTAAGGGATGATGACGCGCAGCCGGCGGCCCCGACCCCGAAGCAGCGATCCGGCGGCGGCGGTAGTCACGGCGAGGAAGGCGGCGGGGCCGAGCATGAGCACGGTGACGAACGTCAGCCCGTTGCCGATAGCGAGCATCGTCTCCGCCTCGATCTTTGCGCTCAGCACCCTTACGCGCTCAGGCGGGGGCAGCAACCGCAGGTCCGGGTACTTCTCGAGCAGCCGCTCCCCGGGTGGCCCGCCGGGGTGTTCGCCCGCGTTCCCGGCGGCTTGGAGCAGCAGCCGGCGGTCCTCGTCTGTCCGACTCACGACCGCGCCCATGAGGTAGGACCAGACACCGCCGAAAAGGAAGCAGCCCAGCACCATCAGCAGCCCGGCCGAGAGTCCGGCGGCCAAATCCGCCGCCCGGCTCCGCGTCCGTGCCAGGGCCGCGATCAGCAACCCCGACGCCCCTACCGCGCCGGCCTCGACAACAATCAGAGCAAAGATCGCCCACGCGGGCGGTTGCCATTCCGGCAGCAGCCACGGCCGCTTAACGCCTGGAAGCTGATCGTAGGCGAAGGCCAGGCGGTGTAGTTGCGGCAGGATGTCGGAGCACCACAGGACAAGGCTGCTCAGCAGGCCGCAGCCCAAACCGATGGCCGCAGTCCAACCTGCCGCGGCGAAGTTGCGCCGCAACCACAGCCGCGCCAGCTGCCACGCGGACGGCGGCCGCGCAGTCGTCGGCTCTCCCCCCAGCCAGCGGTCCAGGTCGTCGGCCAGCGCCTCGGCGGACGCGTAGCGCTCGCCCGCCTGCTTGCGCAGGCACTTCAGGCAGATGGCCTCCAGGTCGCGGTCAATCGTGGGGTCCAGGCGGCGCGGCGGCTCCGGGTCGCGCTCCCGCACCTGCAGGACCGTGTCCAGCGCCGTCGCCGCCTGGAACGGCGGCCGGCCCGCCAGCAACTCGTAGAGGATCGCGCCGAGGCTGTAGGTGTCGGCGGCGGTCGTGAGCCCTTTCTCCCCCCGGGCCTGTTCGGGGGCCATGTAGGCGGGGGTGCCGAGGATGGCCCCGGTCTGCGTGAGCCGGGCGTCGCCGGTCGCCTTGCGCGCCAGGCCGAAGTCGGCCACCATCGGCGTGCCGTCGGCGTCCAGCAGGATGTTGCCCGGCTTCAGGTCGCGGTGAATGACGCCGCGCTGGTGGGCGAAGTGCACCGCCCGCGCCACCCGCGTGAGGAGGGCGACGGCCGCCCGACGGTCGGCCCGCAGCTCGGTCATCCGGCCCGCCAGGGAGCCGCCCTCGACGAGCTTCATGCTGAAGAAGGGCTGACCGGCGAGCGTGTCCACCTCGTAGACCGGCACGATGCAGGGGTGGTCCAGGGCGGCCGCGGCTTCGGCCTCGCCGCGGAAGCGGGCGAGCTCCGCCGCGGAGGCCAGGCCGCCGCCGAGATGCACTTTGAGGGCGACGAGCCGTCCGGCCGCCAACTGGCGGGCCTTGTAAACCACGCCCATGCCGCCGCGGCCCAACTCCCCGAGGATTTCGTAGCCGGGGACACAGGGACCGCGAAGGCCGGGCACCCGGGTGGCGCCTTCGGAGAGCGGGGCGGGTGGCGGTGGGGCCTCGGTCTCTTGCCCGGCCAGATCGTTCCTCCGGCGCAGGGCCGCGATGCGCCGCTCCAGCTCCGCCGCCAGCTCCGGCTG
>DATLJS010000010.1:0-42473 GCA_035538795.1 Candidatus Sulfotelmatobacter sp.
GGAAATCTTCCCGGCTTCCTTCAGACGCACCGCCTCTTCCACGGCGATCTCGTCAAAGGGGTTCATGGAAAACTTGACGTTCGTCGTCTCGACACCGCTGTTGTCCGCCTTCACGCGGATCTTCACGTTGTAGTCGACGACCCTCTTGACGGCGACGAGGGCTTTCATGGGTGCTCACTCCTCCGAAAACGCGATATGCCAGGGCACGATTGGCCCGAGATCATAGTTTCTCCTGCGCCTTGTTCAACCCTGTTTGCAGTATGGCCGGCGCTTCGGAGAAACCTAACCAAGGGCTGTCGGCATGGTCGATGACTCCAACGTTCAAATCGCCTGACAGATTTTACCATAGGCCGTAAAGTGGCCGACATGAAGGGACCGGATATCGAAAAGGGCACCGTCTCGATCCTGTTCGTCGAGGCGGTGCTGCAAAGCCTGCGGGAAAAGGGCGTGGACGGCCTGCCGATGCTGGAGCAATGCGGCATCGCTCCGGCCTTGCTGGCCTTGCCCGAGGCCCGCATCTCCGCCGCCCATTACACCGCTTTGCTGCGCCTGACCGCCGAAACTTTGGACGACGAATTTTTCGGTCAAGATTCCCGGCGCATGAAAGTCGGCAGTTTTTCCCTGATGTGCCATTCGGTGGTGCATTGCCGCCGCCTGGATCAGGCAGTGGACCGGGCCTTGGCCTTCTTCAACCTGATGCTGGACGACATCCAGGCGGAACTGGTGCGCGACGGTGACGTGATGCGGCTGGCGCTGACCGAGCGGGACGTTTGCCGGTCGCCCCGTATCCTGGGACAGGAAGCCCTGCTGATGTTCACCCACAAGCTGGCTTGCTGGCTGGTCAACCGGCGCATTCCCATCCGTTCGGCGGCGTTCCGCTTTCCCGAACCCGAGCAGGGGCGGGAGTACCGGGTGATGTTCTGTCCCGATCTGTCCTTCGGCCAAGGCAAAACGGTGCTGACCTTCGAGCGGCATTACTTCGATCTGCCGGTGGTGCGCGGAGAAGGCGGTTTGAAAGAGTTCTTGCGCCGCGCGCCGGAAAATCTGCTGGTGCAGTACAAGGACAGCCAGAGTCTGGCTTCGCGCGTCCGCAAGCGCCTGCGCCATCAGCCGCCTGCCGATTGGCCTAGCTTCGAAGACATGGCCGACAACCTGGGCAGTTCGCCTTCGACCCTGCGCCGCCGGTTGGAGGGCGAGGGGCAGTCCTATCAGATGATCAAGGATCAACTGCGCCGCGACATGGCCATCAATCTGTTGGACGATCCCGGCCGCAGCGTCATGGACATCGCCATCGAGCTGGGTTTCGCCGAACCCAGCGCCTTCCATCGCGCCTTCAAGAAATGGACGGGGGCGCGACCGGGCGAATACCGCCAGCAAAGCGCCCGGAAGGACGGCGGTTATTCGGCGGCTTTGGAGGCCGGCAGCACCAGCGGGCGATAGCGGAAGGTGCCGTCGCCGGTGGCGATCAGCTCCCCCGCTTCGTCGCGGATTTCCGCGTGGGTGAAGAAAATGCTGCGCCCGCCGCCCTGCGAGCGGGATTCGGCGATCAGCTTGCCTTTGGTGGCGGGCTTCATGAATTTGACGTTCATGGAGACGGTGGCGCAGCCTCGGGGTTCCTCGCCGTCTTTGGGATAAACCCCGGAAAAACCGGATACGGTGTCCAAAAGGCTCATCAGCACGCCGCCGTGAACACTGCCAACGCCGTTTTGATGTTCGGGGCGCAGGTCCAGCTCGATACGGGCGTAATCGGCGTTCCAATCTTCCAGGCGCAGCCCGACCAGTGAGTTGAAGGTGGCGTGGTCCACCGCTCCGCCGGCCCCGGCCGACAGATGCTTCATGGCCAGCGATTTCAGCAACTCACCCATGGTCTCGCCCCGTTGATAGAAAAAGGCCCTGGCTCTTTATGAGGCCAGGGCGCGCATGCTGCAACTGCGAAAACGTTGGTGTCGCCGTCAGGGCCGTAAGGCCATGGCGGCGCGGGCGATGGAAGCGCTTTTGATCAGGGCATAAATGGGGTCGCCGCGTTTCAGGCCCAATTCCGCGGCGGCAATGGCGGTGATGCGGGTCCACAGCAGCCCGCCGCCGTTGGGGGCCACCTCCACATGCACGTCGGCTTGGCCGTCGGGGGTGGAGGACAAGGACGAAACCGAACCGGCCAGGATGTTCTGGATGCTGGTGCGGCGCGGCTTTTCCAGAGCTAGGGCGACGTCCTGGGCGCCGATGCGCACCCGGACCCGGGCTCCCACCGGAGCGTCAATCAGCGGCACGTTGAGGAAATTGTCGCCCAGACTCAGACGGGTGACGGCATAGGTCGGAACATGCTCCATCACCGTGGCCAGCAGGATCGAGCCGGCGTCCAGCCGGCCGGTGATGGACGACAGGTCGAGATCGCAGAGAACTTCTTCAAGCTCGCCGGCGGCCAGGGCCTTGCCGTCTTCCAGCACCACCAGATGGTCGGCCAGCTCGATGATCTCTTCGATGGAATGGCTGACATAGAGAATAGGCACCGAGAATTCCCGCGACGCCATGGCGATGAAGGGCAAGACCTCCTTCTTGCGGGCGCCGTCCAGGGCGGCCAGGGGTTCGTCCATCAGCAGCAGGCGGGGGCTGGAAAGTAGGGCGCGGCCAATAGCCACTCGCTGTTTTTCGCCGCCCGACAATTTAGCGGGGCGGCGGTCCAACAGGTGGCCGATGCCCAGCAGCTCGACCACGCGGGCGAACGAGGCCCAGCGTTCCTTCGCCGGCACCAGATTCTCGCCGTAGCGCAGGTTGGAGGCGACGGACAGATGCGGAAACAGGCGTCCGTCCTGAAAGACCAACCCGACGCGGCGGCGTTCTGGCGGCAGATCGACGCCGGTTTGGGAATCGAACAACACGGTGCCGCCGACGGCGATGCGGCCGCGATCGGGGCGGGACAGGCCGGCGGCCATGGCCACCAGCGAGCTCTTGCCGGCACCCGAGCGGCCGAACAAGGCCGTGATGCCGCCTTCGGAACGAAAGGCGACATCAAGGTGGAAATCGCCCTGGCGCTTGTCCAGGGAAAGCTCGATGGACATCAACCCTCCATGCGCCGGGCCACCCGGCGGGCCAGGACTTCCGACGCCACCAGGGCGATCATGGCGACGATCACCGAGATCACGCACAGCCGGAACGCGCCTTCGTCTCCACCCGGCGTTTGCGTCAGGGTATAAAGGGCGATGGGCAGGGTGCGGGTTTCGCCGGGGATATTGGAAACAAAGGTGATGGTGGCGCCGAATTCGCTCAAGGAACGGGCGAAGGCCAGAATCGATCCGGTCATGACGCCGGGCACCACCAGCGGCAAGGTGATGGTGAAGAACACGCGCAGCGGACCGGCTCCCAGCGTGCGGGCGGCCTGCTCCAGCCCCTGGTCGACGCCTTCCAGCGACAGGCGCACGGCGCGCACCAGCAACGGAAACGAAATCACCGCCGATGCCAGGGCGGCGCCTTTCCAGTTGAAGGCGAAGCTGACGCCGAAGCTGTCGTACAGCCAGGCGCCGATGACGCCGCGACGGCCGAAGCCGACCAGCAGGGCGTATCCCACCACCACGGGCGGCAGCACCAGCGGCAGATGGATCAGGCCGTCGAACAGGCTTTTGCCGGGGAAGTTCCGCCGGGCCAGAACCCAGGCGCAGAGAATGCCCAAAGGCAGGCTGGTGGCGACGGCCCAGCCGGAAACCCAGAGGCTGAGGCGTAAAGCCTCAGCCTCGACCGGGGTCATGCCCAAAGAGCCCACTTACTTGACCAGGAAACCGTACTTGCGCCAGACGTCCTTGGCGGCGTCGGACTGGATGAAGGCGAAGAAATCCTTGGCCGCGGTGGTTTCCTTGCCAGCCACCAGGGCGGCGGGATAAACGATCGGGGGATGGGAATCTTCGGGGAAGGTGGCGACGATGCGCACCTTGGGATCGACCCAGGCGTCGGTGGAATAGACGATGCCCAGCGGACATTCGCCACGATCGACATAGGCCATGGCGGCGCGCACGGAATCGGCGCGGGCCAGTTTGGGCTCCACCTCGGTCCAGACGCCCAGCTTGGTCAGGGCGGCCTTGGTGTAGATGCCCACCGGCACGTGATCGGGATCGCCGACGGCCAGACGGCCATCCTTCAGCACCTGGGCCAGCGGGAAGTGGGGCAGAATGCCCAGCTCGACCTTGCTGGAGGCCGGGGCGATCAGGGCCAGACGGTTGCCCAGCAGGGCGACGCGGCCGGTCAGCAGCTTGCGGTCGCTCAGATAGTCGGCCCACTGCTCGTCGGCGGAAATGAAGATTTCGGCCGGGGCGCCGTTCTCGATCTGCTTGGCCAGGGTCGAGCTGGAAGCGTAGGAGGGAACCAGCTTGCCCTTGCCCTGAGCGGCGTACATGGCGCCGATCTCGTTCAGGGCGTCGGTGGCCGAGGCGGCGGCGAAGACCTTGACTTCGGGAAGGTCGGCGGCCTGAGCCTGGAGGGAAACGGCCAGCAGGCCGGCGGCCACCACGGCCAGGAATTGTCGACGGATCATGCGCGTCCTCCGATCTGAATAAAGCTTAAGGCGCCCCCGCCTGTGCGCGTTCATCATCCAGACTATATAACGCCCGGTCAAGTCCCCGCCGCGCTGCAAAACGGCCTAAACGAAAAGCCCGCCGTCCTTTCGGGCGGCGGGCTTTCGCGATTGGATCGCTGAAGTTGAAGATTACTTCAGGGTCTTCAGATAGGCGATCACGTCCTCGCGGGCCTTGGCGTCCTTCAGACCGACGAAGGTCATCTTGGTGCCGGCGACCAGATCCTTGGGGCTGGTCAGCCACTTGTCGAGGGTGGCGTCGTCCCAGGTCAGGTTGGCGGCGACCAGCTGGGGCGAGTACTTGCCGTTGAAGCTGGCCAGGGTGCCGGCCTTGCGGCCGGCGGCGCCGAACAGGCTCGGGCCGATCAGGTTCTTGTCGGCGACGACGGCATGACAAGCCTTGCAGGGGGCGAAAGCCTTCTCGCCGGCAGCGGCATCGCCAGCAGCCAGGGCGGGGGTGGCGACGGCAACGGTAGCGGCCGCAACCAAGGCGGCGAGGGACCAAGAGCGCTTCATGAACCTCTCCTAAACTTGACGTGAGCGGCGCGAAAGGAACCGGCCGCCGACTGGATCGATAAGTTTGCAAACTACACGCAGCTTGCGGCAGGGGAAAGGCTGAAGTTTGCTTCTTTCGCCGCAATTTCTCCTTGATCGAACGGTTAGCGGGGGTGGACAGGCTTCGGATTGATAATGATCAAATAGCGGGGCTGGGGGCTGGGGGCATTGGTCGCCGCGTCCGAGACCGGGTGAGTGACGGGGCGCCAGATGTGGACTCCGAATTTCGTTTCGACGGTGAAGGTGGCGGTCGGGCTCCAGGACGGAGCCGCGCCGCCGTTACCTCGCCATGCTGCCAGAACCCGTTGCAGGTAAGGCCCGCCCAGGGACGGAGTGGCGGAGTGATAGCGGCTGACCGCCGCTTCCCAACTGCCGGCAAGACGCTTCAGCCCGGCAAGGAAGCGGGCGGCGAACTCGACATTGGCGGCGGGGTCGAAGGCTTGGGACAGGGTGGCGAAAGCGTCGCCGTGATGAAGCATGCTGATCTGCATGCATCCCAGGTCGATGTTGCGCAGTCCCTGGGCGCGAAAGAGCTGCGCAGCCTGTTCCGCTTCGGTGCGGCTGGCGAAGCTGTGGCTTTCTCCGGCGGCGTCGATGGTCCAGGGCCAGCGGTTGGATTCCACCTGCGAAATGGCCGAGAGCAATCCCTTGGGGATGTCCCAGCGGCTTTCGGCGGCGGGAAACTGAGAGGTGCAGTCGTCGCTGGCCGCTAGAAGCCCCGCCCGGGCGCAGGGCGCGCCGAGGACGAGATTGCAGAGGAGGAGGGCAGGCAGGAGGAGGCGCGGCATGGAGACAGCCTATCGCTCCCATGCCGCGGGCTCCAGTGCTCTTATCGCGTTTATCGTCGTCTCCTAACGGGGCGGCAGGATCGGCCAGCCGGCGTTGGCTGCATGGGATTCCAAGCCGCGTCCGCCGGCCACGGCCACGGGATATCCCACCGCTTCCAGCATGGGGCGGTCGGTTATGTCGTCGCCGAAAGCATAGCAATCCTGCGGCCGGGCCTTGTGTGCGGCCATGAACGCGCGCATGGCCAACGCCTTTCCTGCGCCGATGGTCTGGGGCGGGATCAGCCTTCCGGTCAGGACGCCGCCGGTTTCCTCCAGGCGGCAGCAGAGCAGGTGCTGTACCTTTAGCCGCCGGGCCAGCGGCGCCAGCAGGGCGGGGAAGGAGCCGGAGACGAACACCGGTTCGACACCTTCGGCTTGCAGTTGGCGCAGCCGTTCCACCACTTTGGTGTGATAGAATTCGGGGTGGGTGCGCTCCATGGTCTCGAACCACTCCGTGCCCAATTTGGTGACGAGTGCGGCCGACCGTCCGGCGAAATGGGCGTAATAGCGGCTGTTCAGACTCTCCCACGGGGCGTCCTGGTCGCGCAGACGCTGCATTTCCATTTCGAAGGCTTGGCGTTTGTCCGGTTCGTTGTGCCGCCGGTACCAATAGTCCTGGAAACTGAACATGCTTTTGGTGGCGATCAAGGTGTCGTCGACGTCGAAAAAGGCGAACGCCGCCGTGGAAGTGTCTGTCGATGTCATGGGACGTCTCCGGGAAGCTCAGGCTACGGCCGACAAGGTGCCGAGCACGGCCGAGGTCGCCTGGGAACAACTGGCCTCGGCCAGCTTGCCCTCCTTGACCGAGATGCGGCTGTCTTCGAAGGCGGTGAAATCGGTGACGAAGCTGGAAACCACTTCGCCGCACTGTTCGACCGTGATGTCCGCGACGAAATGCTGGCGCAGCGGGTTGGCGCCTTCGTGTTCGCGCAGGCGGTAGCGGATCACCGCCGGCAAGGGAAAGGCGAAATGGTGATAGCGGGCCACCATCTCATGGATGACGAAGTAAAATTTGGTGCCGTCTTCGGGCAGGAAAAAGGCCTCGCTGACGGCCAGGAACGATTGACGGGCGGCTTCCAGCAGGATCATGCCCTGAAGATGCTGTCCGGTCTGGTGGTCGCGCATCAGTTCGCAATTTTCGTCGATCACCAGATCCAGCAGGAATTCCCGTTCCGACAATTGGCGGGGCATCGAGATCAGGGTGTTCTCGCTCTTGTGCTTGTGGGACTGGCTGGCCGGCGCCCGGCGGCTCATCCGCTCCAGGGCCGACAGGTCGAAACGCTCGGAATGCGGGCTGGCGGCCGCCAGTTGCAGAATGCCCAGCACGTCCTGGTCGCTGAGCCCCTGGCCGGGTTGTATCTCCACGTGGTTGTGCTCGAAGATCATCAAGCCGGAAACGGTCATCAGGCCGCGAAGCTGGGACACCGTCAGGACGTTCTTCCCGTGGGAAAATTGGAAGAACTTGTCTCCGACGACAAAAATAATCTGCTTATTCATTTTTCATTACTCCTGATCTCAAGAAGAGATGGCGTTCACGGAAATTCGTGTTATCTCAACGCCTTGGTTGTTGTCAGGGCAAGGTGATACGCTCATGGCGTTTCCGTTTCAATGATACTTTGTGAACGTTTTTATCTTTTGATATTGTGGTTATGGCAAAAAATATATTTCGGATTGACGTTCTGTTCATTTTTCAATCGACATTATTTTCCTTGGGAAGTCTTCCGGCATTGAATGGTATATTGTCTATCGGATTGGTGCTACTTGGTGGTGAGATTTGTTGCGTTCGTGTTGATTGTTGGTTATCGTTATAGGTGTATCTGAACGGGTATGAAACGGGGCGCTTGAAGAAAAGGGGGGGCTGATCTTGAGGAAGTTTCTGTTCGCCGCCTTCAGCGTCTGTTTGAGTCTCGGCGTGCTGACCCAGACAGCCCTGGCGGCGCAGCGCAGCATGAATTTCATCACCATCGGCGTCGCTCCCTGGGCTTTTCTCGACAAGGCCAGCGGCCAGAACATGGGGGTGTTTCCCGCCGTGGTCTCCGAGCTGGAACGCCGCACCGGCATCCAGATCCGCCAAGCCTATGAACCCTTCGCCCGCATCGATCACGAATTGGAAACCGGGGCGCAGGACTGCACCATTCTGGTGTGGGCCGATAGCCGCGCCCGGATCGTCGAGCGGGGGGAATTGGTTGCCTCCCATCCCATGGGGGTGATCGCCCGCCGGGGCGTCAAGCTGTCCAGCTATGACGACCTCAAAGGCAAGACCATTTCCGTTTTGCGCGGGCTGGCCATCGAACCGCGCTTCGATGGAGACAATTCCATCATCAAGGACTCCGACAGCGATTACGTACTGGGTGTGCGCAAGATGGCGCATCAGCGGGTTGACGGCGTCGCCGGGGCGGTGCCGACCATCCAGTATCTGGCGCGTCAGGAGGGGCTGGAGCAATATCTTGGCGACCGCCTGATGCTGGCCGATACGCCGCTGGTTCTGCAATGTTCGAAAAAGTCAGCCAATCTTGATCTCTTGCCGGCCTTGAATAAGGCTATCCGTCAGATGCGCGAGGATGGGACCATCGACCGCATCAAGTCGGAAAATCTCTTCATGTGAGTTGCCGTGTGCGATCCCGGAGACATGGGAGGACGGAGTGCCGAGCCAAACCGCCCTTTGGGAAAGCCGCGAACAACAGCGTCGGAAATTGGGAAACGTGATGTTCTCCTCGCCGCCTCAGAGTGACGACATGGCCGTGGCCGCCGTCTCCGCACAGGAAACGGCGCTGCCCGGCTTCTCGCCGCTGCAACGAGGCATCGGTCTGCGCCTGCTGGCCTATATCATTTTGTTCAGCACGGTGGTGACGCTGTTGTCGACCTTGGCCGAGCTGTATTTCGATTACCGCCGGGACGTCGGCGCCATCGAGCAGCGGATGCTGGAGGTGGAGCGCACTTCTCTGGAAAGTCTGGCCGGGTCGTTGTGGAACGTCGACACGGTCGAGCTGCATCTTCAGCTCGAAGGACTTCAGCGCTTGCCAGACATGCAGATGGTCGAGTTGCGGGAAACCGGATCGTTGGACAAGCCGGTGAACATTCGCATCGGCGTTCCGGCGTCCGGCGCCGTCATCAGCCGCGATCTGCAGCTTTATCATGGCCAGGGGGCGCAGCGGCACCAGATCGGGGTTCTGACTCTGACCGCGACCCTGAGCTCGGTCTATTCCCGTTTGCTGGATACGGCCGTGGTGATCCTGCTGAGCCAGGGGATCAAGACCTTTCTGGTTTCAATGTTCACCCTGTATCTGGTTTACCGGCTGGTGACGCGGCACCTGATCTCCATCGCCGCCTATCTCGACCGCTACGACCTGCGCAAGCCGGTTCCCAGGCTGGTCCTGGACCGGCGTGCGCCTATGGCGCGGGACGAGTTCGACCGCGTGGTGGACGCCTTCAACGGCATGTGTTCGGGTTTGCAGGACGCCTATGGCGAACTCAGCCACCTGAACGGGGAATTGCAGGCGGACATCCGTGCCCGCCTGAAGGCCGAGGAAGAGGTGCGCCATCTCAACTCGGTGCTGGAGCTGAGGGTGCGCCAACGTACCGCCGAGCTTGAGGCAGCCAACAAGGAATTGGGCTCGTTCACGTATTCCGTGTCCCACGATCTGCGGGCGCCGCTGCGCCGCATCGAGGGCTTCGGACAGATTCTGGCCGACGAATACGTCGGCAGCATCGACGAGCGGGGGCAGCACTACATTCGCCGCATCCGCGCCGGCGCCAACGATATGGGCGAGATGATCGACAGCTTCCTCAAGCTGTCCCGCTCGACCCGGGGCGAACTGGCTATCGAGCAGGTCAACCTCTCGGCTTTGGCGGCCGACACCATCGATCAACTGCGCGAGAAGGAGCCCGACCGCCAGATCGAGGTGAACATCCAGCCCGATGTCGGCGTGCAGGGCGATCGCCGGCTGTTGCGCGTGGTCTTGGAAAATCTGCTGGAAAACGCCTGGAAATACAGCCGCAAGGCCGACAAGCCGATGATCACCTTCGGTGCCACCAACGATGCCGGGGGGACGGTGTTCTTCGTGCGCGACAATGGCGTGGGCTTCGATATGGCCAACGCCAACCGGCTTTTCATTCCGTTCAACCGTCTGCACAAAGCCGAGGATTTCGAGGGGTCGGGAATCGGGTTGGCGACCGTGCAGCGTATTCTGGCCCGTCATGGCGGGCGTGTCTGGGCGACGGCTGCTCCTGGGCGCGGAGCGACGTTCCATTTTACCTGTTGGGAAGGCAAGAGCGCTGATGAGCAGTCATAAAATCCTGTTGGTCGAGGACAACGACGACGACGTCGAGCTGACCATGCATGCCTTCCGGACCCATGGTCAGGGGGGCGATGTGGTGGTGGCCCACGACGGCGAGGAGGCGTTGGATTACATTTTTTCCAAAGGACGCCACGCCGACCGCAAGGAAGGGGCTCCGTCGCTGTTGCTGTTGGACCTCAAGCTGCCGGGCATCAGCGGTCTGGACGTGCTGCGCCGGGTCCGCTCTACCCCTGAAACCCGTCGGATCCCGGTGGTCATTCTGACGACCTCGGACGACGAAGGCGACATCCGCAATGGTTACGACTTGGGAGCCAACAGCTATATCCGCAAGCCGGTGGAATACGGATCTTTCAGCAGAGTGGTTGAGCAGCTGGGGCTTTACTGGCTGATGATCAACACTCCGGCGCCTCACTGACCGGAGGGCGGGAGTGACTGGCGGTCTTCGCGTCCTCCTGGTCGAGGACAGTCCCGACGATGCGGAACTGATCGAACTGGAGCTGTGCCGCAACGGCTTTCAGCCCGAGATCGTCCGCGTCGAGACGGCCGATGAAATGTCCGCGGCGCTGGTGCGGCCGGGCTGGGACGTGGTGCTGTCGGATTTCCATCTGCCGACCTTCAGCGCCGAACAGGCGCTGGACGCCTTGCGGGCCAGCGGGCTTGACCTGCCCTTCATCATTTTGTCGGGAGCGGTGCAAGCCGAGGACGCGGTCATCCTTCTGAAGCGCGGCGCCCATGATTTTCTGAACAAGGATTCCCTGGCCCGGCTGGGACCGGCGATCGAAAGGGAATTGCGGGAAGCCCAGGAACGTTCCCATCGCCGCATCGCCGAGGAACGGGTCAGCATTCTGTCGCGCGCCGTCGAGCAAAGTCCGGTTTCGGTGGTCATCACCGATCCGGCCGGCATTATCGAATATGTGAACCCCAAATTCACCGACGCCACCGGCTACGGCGCCGACGAAGCCATCGGCCGGGAACTGCTGTTCGCCCGTTTACAGGATATGGGGCACGATTCCTGGGCCAGTCTGTGGCATACGGTGGGCGACGGCATGGAGTGGCGCGGCGAATTTTGCAGCCGCCGCCGCGACGGCCGGGTGATCTGGGAATATGTTACGGTCTCGCCGCTGAAGGACGAGACCGAAACGGTTCGCCACTATATCGCCGTCAAGGAAGACATCACGGCCCGGCGCTCTTACGAAGAGCAATTGCTGCGTCAGGCGACCTTCGACGATCTGACCGGCCTGCCCAATCGGGTGTTGGTGCTTGACCGCCTGGAACAGGCTTTGGCGCTGGCCCATCGGGAAAGCGAGCAGACGGCGGTTCTCTATATCGATCTGGACCGCTTTAAAACGGTCAACGAAACCCAGGGACACAATGCCGGCGACCACCTGTTGGTCGAGGCCGCGGCGCGTTTGTCGGCATGCCTGCGGGAGGGGGACACCCTGGCGCGCATGGGCGGCGACGAGTTTCTGTTGATTCTGCCGGGGCTGGAAGACGGCGAAGAGGCCCGGCTGGTGGCGGACCGGGTGCTGGAGATTTTCCTCCAGCCCTTCGCCATCGACGGACAGGAACACTTTATTTCGGCCAGCATCGGCGTGACGCTTTTCCCCGGCGACGGTTTGGATCCCCAGGTTCTTCTGCGCAATGCCGATCTGGCGATGTACCGGGCGAAGGAGCAGGGCGGCAACGGGCATCATTTCTTCACGCCCGAGATCAACCAGCGAATGCGCCAGCGCTTGGCTATCGAAAAGGATCTGCGCGGCGCCATGATCCGCCAGGAGATGGAGGCGCATTTCCAGCCCGTGGTGGACCTGTCGACCTACCAGCCGGTGGCGGTCGAGGCGCTGATGCGTTGGCGCCGCCCCGAGCAGGGATTGGTGATGCCGGGGCTGTTCATTCCGGTGGCCGAGGAAATGGGCCTGATCCGTCCGCTGGGCGAATGGGTGCTGACCCGGTCCTGCCGCGACGTCATGCAGAGTTTTTCCGCCCATCCGGATTTGCGGCTGGCGGTCAATGTCTCGCCGCGCCAGTTGCAGGTTCCCGGTTTCGGGCTCTTCGTGCGCCAGGTGCTGGAAAGCACGGGGCTGGCGCCGGAACGGCTGGAGCTGGAAATCACCGAATCGGTGCTGATGGACGAAGCTTTGGAAACCGCGGAGAACTTGAAAAGCCTGTGCGATCTGGGGGTGCGGCTGTCCATCGACGATTTCGGCACCGGCTATTCGTCGCTGGGCTATTTGCAGCGTTACCCCTTCGACACGCTGAAGATCGACCGCTCCTTCGTCATGTCCGCTCTGGACAATCAGGCCTCGGGGCGGTTGGTGGAGACCATCATCACCATGGCTCATGGCCTGCGCATGGAGGTCATCGCCGAAGGCGTGGAAACGCCCGAGCAATTGGCGTTTCTCAAGGAACGGGATTGCGATCTGGTGCAGGGCTATCTGTTCAGCAAGCCTTTGCCCCCAAGTGAGCTGAAAGGTCAGTTGCTGCAAGGCTATAGCCGGCAGCAGGAATTGCTGCCGGCGCAATAGCCGGGACTAGCCGTTTCCGTCCGAACGGAAACCGTCCCCGGCTTTGTTTTCGAACGGCGTGCGCCGGGTCCGCTCAAACGCCGGGCAGCTTGCCGCGTTTCCCGGACTTAGCCTTTGCGGGCCAGCGCCACGCCTGCCGCCACCACGACGAATCCGGCCAGGGCTAAAGGAGGCAAGGTTTCGCCGAACAGCGCCCAGGCCATCAGGGCGGTGGTGGGGGGCGTCATGTAGAACAGGCTGGCGACGCGGGCGGCTTGTCCTTGGCGGATCAGCAGGAACAGCAGGAAGATCGCCCCCACCGACAGAACCACCACCAGCCATGCCAAAGCGAAGATAAAGGACGGGGACCAGTCCACATGCATGGTTTCGGTGCTGGCGGCGACCAGGCCCAGGACGATGCCGCTGGTCAGATATTGCACGACGGTGCCGGTGCGCAGATCCATGCCGCCGCAATAGCGCTTTTGATAAAGCGTGCCGATGGTGATGCCCACCAGAGCCGCCACGGCGAACAGAATGGCGGTGGAATCGCTGCCGAAGGACAGCTTTTTCCAAACCACCATGCCGACGCCGATCAGGCCGAGCACCAGGCCCAGCCATTGACGGGGCCCGACTTTCTCTCCCATCCATTTTGAAGCCAGGGCGGCTGTCAGCAACGGCTGCAATCCGACGATCAGCGCCGTCATGGCCGACGGCAGCCCGTGGGAAATGGCGGCGAACACCCCTCCCAGATAGACGGCATGCACCAACAGCCCGGCCACGGTCAGGTGGCCGGCCAGCCGCCATGACGGCCAAGGCGCCCGCGCGGCCAGGGCGACGCCCGACAGCAGCAAGGTGACGAAGATCAGCCGCAGCAGCAGGAAGGTGAAGGGTTCGGCATAGGGCAGGCCGAACTTCGCGCCGATGAACCCGGTGCTCCACAGAACCACGAATAAGGCGGGAGCCAGTTGCAGCAGCAGGCGGGGCAGGGAGGAGGAATGCTTGCTCATGCCGGGATCATGGCTGGGGTGAAAACAATTCGCAACGCCCACGACGGCAAGGCATGCATGCGCGGTGCGTGAATGGCCGAAGAGATGCAGGAGAGAAAACTTGATTCATAGATGCTCATGCCCCGGAAAATACAACCTACAATTTCTTGTTTTAATTTTTTTCGATTGCGTCGGAATAGTTCCTTTAACTATCTACTTAAAATCGAATTACTAATCTTAGTCACGCCGCATGGTGTCTCGATCATAGGGGAGCCGTCCTGACCGGCGGTGGGAAATTCATGTTTGATGATCAGATTTTTACCGGAGTGCCGGAAGCCGGATCGGAAGACCGCCGGCGGCTGATCGACTTTTGCCTTAGCAATAAATCCCGCGTCTTGTCGGCGATCCCCTGGGTCGCCGCTGAAATTGCCGATCAGGCCGGGTTTGAAGTGCTGTTCGAGGTTTTGCGCCATCATGGCGGCATGACCTGCTATGTCCCTCACGACATTCGCCGCTGCCGCAGCAAATTCGGTTTGGAGATTCCGGAGAAGCTGCACGACCGCTTCATTGTGCTATCGGACAGCAACGGCTGCATCAATGTGCCGTCGGCCTGGGGGGTCTTTTTGGCGATCCGCCGGGTGGCCATCTGCATGGCCTTGGAGAAGGGGCAGCCCAACAAGGACATCGCCCGTTCGTTCGGTGTTACCGACCGGTTCCTGCGGTCCCTGCGTTCGCAGCGCCGAGAGGCGCAAGCGCAACCCATGGTGTGAGCCGCTCCGATGAGTTCACCGTGAAAAACGCGACGCGTTCGGCTGGTCGCTGGCGTGGGGGTGGGCATAGCTGTTTTCCAGGGGCTGGAAACAGCGAAAGGCGTTCTTGCCGCCGCTTTTCGCTAGATACATGGCCTGATCGGCATGGCGCATCAACTCTTCCGCCGTGAGGCCGTCGTCGGGAAACTGCGCCAAGCCGATGCTGACGGAAATGCAATGCTCGGCGCCGCAGAGATCGAAGGGCTGGCGAAGGCTTCGCACCAGCCGCTCGGCGGCGGCCATGAAGCCTTCGTCCTGCCGCGAGCCTTCTAGCATCAAGAGGAATTCGTCGCCGCCGAAGCGCCCGGCGACGTCGGTTTCCCGCAAATCCAGGGACAGACGGCGCCCCACTTCCTGCAACATCATATCGCCGACGTCGTGACCGCAGCCGTCATTGATCTCTTTGAAGCCGTCCAGGTCGAGGAACAGGATGCCGACCCCGCCGCTGCCGCGCCGGGCGCGGGCCAAGGCCTGATTCAGCCGCTCGCTGAAGGACTGGCGATTCAACAGCCCGGTCAGGGGATCGAAGCGGGCAAGACGCAGAAGTTTGTCCTGGACAAATTTGTGTTCGGTGATGTCGCGGGCCAACCCCTCGACGCCGACAATCCGGTCTTGATCATCGCGGGCATGCCGGGCGTTGACCGATAGCCAAGCCGTTTGGCCGTCCTTGCGCCGGATTTCCACTTCGTAGCGGGACACGATGCCGCCATGGTCGGCCAGGGCCATCAGGAATTTCTCGCGACCACCTGGATCGGTATAGAGTTCCGCCAGGCGTTTGCCGATCAATTCGTCGTCCTCGTAGCCAAGGATGCGATGTCCGCAGCGGGACATCATGACGATGCGTCCCTCAAGGTCGGTGCGATAGAAAATGTCGGGCAGATTGTCGATGACCGCCGCCAGATCGGCGCGGGAGTGCCTTAGATCGTCCTCCATGTGCTGGCGTTGGCTGTCCCAGCGCGCCAGGGCCGCATAAAGGGCGACGGCCGTCAGGGTGACGAACACCAGCCCTTTGACCATGCTGAAGCGTAGCGCCAGATCCGGGGGCAGGATCGGCAGCAAGGCGTCCGTCGACAGAATCCATAGAACCGCGGCGGCGAAATAATAGAGAGCGATACGCCGAGCCCGCATCCGTCTTTCCTTATGCGACAATAGGCACTCGATCATTATGCCTATGGAAAGGCCTGTTTATACTGAGATAAAGGTGGATATGAGGAAGTGCGTTTCCCTGCGGCATATGCCGGATGTTGGTATCGGCTGCGTCAAAAGGATGAGGTCAGGCCGGCAGATGCGCCAGCAAATCCCGCATGGCTTGGCGCAGCAGCGCCGCGAAAGCGGGATCAGCCGGGCCGGAGCAATCGGCGATGCGTCCCTCGACCCAAGTCAGGGCGGCGTCCTTGTGCGCCAAGACGAGAAGCAGCCTCAAGCCGCCGGTTGCGGCGCTATTTTCCAGAAGGCTTCCGCGTGCCAGCTGATCGGCGGACTGGGCCGGGGCGGGATTGAAAGCCAGGATCAGGCGATAGGCCGCATCCCCCGCCTTGGCGGCATCGAAGGTGAAAAACACCGGACGCCCGGCCAGGGGTTTTTCCAGGGCTTTCGATATGATCGTTTGGTATATGTCTTGGGGAACGGAAAAGGGGTCGTTTTGTAAACATAGCAATAACGGTCCCTTAACCACGGCCCACCGAAGGGATTCTCCTGTTGCCGGAGCTGAAACAGGGGCCGCAACCGTCATCGGCATTTTGCGAAAAATTGAGAGAATGCGGTTAAACATGGGCTCTATGGTCGAAAGTCTCTTTTCGTCCGGCTCATGATAAGGTTTATTACCTGACAAGGGGCAAGAAAAACATCAGAGCCGGCATTGAGGGGCCGCCTGTCGCCCACACTCCTGGAGCGACCGATGTCGAAGTTAAGAAAGATCCACATCACCAAAGGCGTTTCGTGGGTTGAAGCGCCCGAGGCGGGTCTTTACGTATTGTGCGGCTGTCCGGCCGACGCGGTGAAGCATATGATGCGGCGCGGTCTCATCCTTGAGACCGAACGGGACGGCGTGTCCTTCGAAACCGGCCCCAACGCCATCTTGCTGTCCGACGTGATGCTTCAGAACGGCACCTTCTGCAATCTGGCGGAATTCCCCGTACTGCAGATGCTGTACCGGCAAGGCATGATCATCCCCGATCATCCCAACAATTCGGGCGACAAGCCCATGCTGATCGGCCTGCGGGAACTGGTCGAGGCGCAACTGCACTACATCTACCGGGGCAATTACGGCCTGGTGAACCGGGAAGAACTGCTGGCTGCCGGGGCCACGCCCGAGCTGGCCGAGGACCTTCTGGCGCTGAAGCTGCAATTCGCCTTCGGCCGTATCCGCCACCCGCGCGAACTGGTCAGCCCAGTCGATCTGGGCGACCATCCCATCGAATTGAAGAACGGCGTCTGGCTGCGTCGCCTGGGGCTGAACCGTTTCGAGTTCAGCTATGGCGACGAAACCCTGGTCGTTGATCTGAACTTGGGGCCGGGCGACACCTACGAGCCGCCTTACACCCTGGGCGCCCACCGGGTCGACCGGGAATATTTCGCCGTCATCCACTCGGGAGAAGGCGACGGCTGGGATCCCAATCGCCCCAGCATGGGCAGCGTTCTGATGTTCCAGGGCAAGATCTACCTGATCGACGCCGGCCCCAACGTGCAGCACAGCCTGACGGCGCTGGGCATCGGCATCAATGAGATCGAAGGCCTGTTCCACACCCATTGCCACGACGATCATTTCGCAGGCTTGACCAGCCTGTTGCGGGCGGACCGGCGGTTGAAATATTTCGCCACGGCGATGGTTCGGGCCTCGGTGATGAAGAAGCTGTCGGCCCTGCTGTCCATCGAAGAAGAAAGCTTCTTCGATTGCTTCGACGTTCACGACCTCGATCTGGACCAATGGAACAATATCGGCGGACTTGAGGTCAGGCCGCTGCTGTCGCCCCATCCGGTGGAAACCACGATCTTTCTTTTCCGGGCTTTGTGGATCGACGGCTATCGTTCCTATGCCCATTTCGCCGACATCGTCGCCTTGGACCGCCTGCGCCGCATGCTGGCGCAGGACGGCAAGCCGGGCATCAGCCAAACCTTCTTTGACAAGGTGGTTCAAGACTACGCCATTCCCGCCGACGTCAAGAAACTGGACATCGGCGGCGGCCTGATCCACGGCTGCGCCGCCGATTTCCGCGACGATCCTTCGGCCAAGATCATCCTGGCCCACACCGCCCGTCCGTTCTCGGTGGCGGAAAAGGAAATCGGTTCCGGGGCGCCGTTCGGCACCGTCGACGTCATCATTCCCGGCAACCACGATTACGTTTGGCGCAGCGCCTATGAATCGTTGCGCACCTATTTTCCCCACACCGCCCATCACGAACTGCGGGTGCTGCTCAACAGCCCGATGATGGTCTGCAACCCGGAAACCATCCTGGTCCGCGAAGGCCAGGAGGTGCCGCATATCTATCTGGTCATCACCGGCACGGTCGAAATGATCGAATCCGGCACCCAGGTCAGCGGTCTGCTGTCCGCCGGCGCCATGGTCGGCGAGGTGGCGGGCATCGAGAAAAGCCCGGCGCAGAAGACCTATCGCGCCGCCAGCTTCGTCCAGGCCCTGAAGATGAACAGCGACCTTTACCGCGAGTTCGTCCGCCGCAACGGCCTGTTGTCCGAGGTCATGGCGCTGGAGGAACGCCGCGACTTCCTGCGCTCCACCTGGATCTGCTCGGAAGCCCTGACCGAGATGACCCTCAACCGTTTGGCCAAGGACATGCCGCTGCTGCGCTACGACGCCGGCGAACAGGTCGAGGCCCGCAACTGCCTGGCCTTCATCAAAAGCGGCACCGCCGAGCTGACCATCAGCGGCGACGTCATGGAAACCCTCGGGCCGGGAGATTTCTTCGGCGAGGACGTGGCCGTTTTCGACAGTCCGGCCCTGTTCACCGTGCGGGCCGTCGAGCCGGTGGAAATTTATCTGACCTCGGCCTCGGTCGTGCGCGAAGTGCCGGTGATGCGCTGGAAGCTGCTGGAGAGCCACGAACGGCGCATGCACAACGCCGTGCTGGAAACCGGCACTTCCAAGGTCGCCGAGGTGCGCTGGCGCGACGAATATTCCGTCAACATCCAGCGCATCGACACCCATCACAAAAACCTGTTCGTCCGCGCCAACGCGCTTTTCAACGCCCTGGCCAACGGTCAGAATCGCGAAGAAGTGGTCGAGGCACTGACCTTCCTGATCGACTACGCCCGCTATCACTTCTTCGAGGAAGAGCGGCTGATGGAGCGTTACGGCTATCCCGACCTGGAGGCTCACCGCCAACGCCACCGGCAGCTGATGGACCAGATCGCCGTTCTGCAGACCCGCTTCGATTCCATCTCGGAAAGCGAACTGTCTTCCATCCTCAAGGAATGGGTCGTCAGCCATATTCTCAGCGAGGACCGCCGCTTTGCCCAGGAACTGAACGACAAGGGCGTGTATTAGAGGGGGCTTTTGACCGCCCTGCCGGCTCTGTCTGTTGACCGGGCTTGAGCAAGGGCATAGTCTTGGTCCATACCTGATGGGAATGGGGTCTCCCGAAACCGCCGCAAGGCTGATGACACCTACTGCGTAGCAATGCGCGGTGGGAAGTCGTGCCAACCCGCCGCCGTCCGACAACGATGGGGCGGTTTTTTTATGCCCGCCCGATCGGCACGATGAGGATACGGCATGACCTATTTTCTTGTCGCCATAGGGGGGGCGATCGGTTCCACCCTTCGGTACTGGCTCTCCAGCCTGATTGCCAACTGGGTCGGGCAGACCTTTCCTTGGGGCACGCTGGTGATCAATATCACCGGCTCGTTCGCCATCGTTCTGTTCGCTTCCTTGACCGCGCCGGACGCCCGCGTCTTCGTTCCGGGTGAATGGCGCCAGTTCTTCATGGTCGGAATTTGCGGCGGTTATACGACGTTCTCCTCGTTCAGCATGCAAACCCTGACCCTGGCCCAGGGCGGGGAATGGCTGCATGCCGGGATGAACATCGGCCTGTCCGTCGGCCTGTGCCTTTTCGGGGCGTGGCTGGGCGCCGTCGCCGCCAATCTGATAAACGCCTGATCAAGGATATCTCCATGACTCTGCCCAATGCCGCGCTGCTGCTGAGGATTTATCTGGGGGAAACCGAACATGCCGGTTCCCATCCGCTGTACGAAACCCTGGTGATGAAGGCCAGGGAGATGGGGCTGGCCGGGGCCACGGTTCTGCGCGGTCCCATGGGTTTCGGCCATTCCGGGAAAATCCACAGCGCCAAAATTCTCGATCTGTCCCACAACTTGCCTTTGGTTCTGGAAATCGTGGATACCCGCCCCAAGGTCGAGGCCTATCTCGATGCTGTCGGCGAGCTGTTGGTCAGCACTCTGGTGACGGTGGAAAAAGTTCGCGTCATCCAATACGGCCAGACCAGGCACGAGTTCGACATATGAAGGCCACACGTCTCCCGGGCGAAAGCGGAATTCCGAAGGGCGTTTGGGCGCTGGGATTCGTCAGCCTGCTGATGGACACTTCGTCGGAAATGATCCACAGCCTGCTGCCCGTGTTTCTGACTTCGGTGTTGGGTGTCAGCGCCCTGTCGGTGGGGATCATCGAAGGTATCGCCGAGGCGACGGCGGCGGTCACCAAGGTCTTTTCCGGCGCCGTCAGCGATTGGGCGGGAAAACGCAAGCCGCTGGTGCTGTTCGGCTATGGCCTGGCGGCGCTGACCAAGCCGGTGTTCGCCCTGGCGCCATCGGTGGGATGGGTGGTCGGAGCCCGCTTCGCCGACCGCCTGGGCAAGGGCATCCGCGGCGCGCCCCGCGACGCCTTGATGGCCGACCTTACGCCGCCGCCGCTGATGGGCGCGGCTTTCGGCTTGCGCCAATCGCTGGATACCGTGGGGGCTTTTGCCGGACCGCTGGCCGCGGTGGCGGTGATGTTCCTCAGCATCGACAATTACCGGCTGGTCTTCTGGCTGGCGTCGGTTCCGGCCGTGCTGGCGGTGTTGCTGATCGTTGTCGGCATTGATGAGCCGGCGACGCATAAGCCAGCCCGCAACAGCCGCTTGTCGTGGGCTGACGTAAAGCGGTTTCCCGCGTCCTTCTGGGCGGTGGCGGGCATCGCCGTGCTGATGACCCTGGCCCGCTTCAGCGAAGGGTTTCTGCTGCTGCGGGCGCAATCGGTGGGCCTTGAGGCGGCCTGGGTGCCGCTGGTGTTCGTCGCCATGAATCTGGTGTATGCGGCCAGCGCCTATCCGGTGGGCCGTCTATCCGACCGGATCGGGCGGCGCGGGCTGCTGTTGGGCGGTTTCGCCATTCTGATTCTTGCCGATCTCGTCCTGGCTCGGGCTGGGACGGTTTGGCAGGTCATGGCCGGCGTGGCGCTGTGGGGGCTGCACATGGGGATGACCCAGGGACTGCTTTCCGCGCTGGTGGCGGACAGCGCCCCAGGCGCTTTGCGCGGCACGGCGTTCGGCATCTTCAATCTGGCCGTCGGCGTCGCCTTGCTGTTGGCCAGCGTGATCGCCGGCGGCTTATGGACGGCGATCGGTCCGGCGGCCACCTTCGAGGCCGGCGCCGCCTTCACGGCCGTGGCTTTGCTGGCCTTGGCCGTCTTTAACCGGGGAGGAAGATCATGAGCAAGATTTCCGCGATTTCCGCTCAAGAAATCCTGGACAGCCGAGGCAACCCGACCGTCCGTGTCCACCTGTCCTTGGACGACGGAACCAAGGTTTCGGCGTCGGTTCCCTCGGGGGCTTCGACCGGAGAGAACGAGGCGGTGGAACTGCGCGACGGCGACACGTCCCGGTATGGCGGCAAGGGCGTGCTCAAAGCCATCGCCAACGTCAACGACCGCATCGCTCCCAAGCTTGCCGGCCTCGATGCGGCGCGGCAAAGCGAAATAGACGCGCTGATGGTGGCGCTGGACGGCACGCCCAACAAGGCCGATCTGGGCGCCAACGCCATTCTCGGAGTGTCGATGGCGGTGGCGCGGGCGGCGGCGCAGTCGGCCGGATTGCCGCTTTACGCCTATCTTGGCGGCCCTGGCGCAACCCGTTTGCCGGTGCCGATGATGAATATCCTCAACGGCGGCAAGCACGCCGACAACTCCGTGGACTTCCAGGAATTCATGGTGATGCCGATCGGCGCGCCGACCTTTGCCGAGGCGTTGCGCTATGGGGCGGAAACCTTTCATGCCTTGGCGAAAATCCTGGCGAAGAAAGGCTATGCCACTTCGGTCGGTGACGAGGGCGGTTTCGCCCCCAATCTGAAAAGCAACGAAGAAGCCTGCGAAGTGATCGTCGACGCCATGCAGGCAGTGGGGTACAAACCGGGACAGGACATCGCTATCGCCTTGGATCCTGCGGCCAGTTCGTTTTTTGCCGACGGCGTCTACGACCTCGCCAAGTCGGGCCTGGGCAGGAAGACCAGCGCCGAGATGACCGCCCTCTACGGCCGTTGGCTCGACGCCTATCCCATCGTCTCCATCGAGGACGGTCTGGATGAAAACGATTGGTCCGGATTCGCCCGGCAAACCGCTGCCCAGGGCGACCGCATCCAGATCGTCGGCGACGACATATTCGTCACCAATCCCGTCTTCGTCCGCCGGGGCATCGCCGAAAAGTCCGCCAACGCCGTGCTGATCAAGCTGAACCAGATCGGCACCGTCTCCGAGACCATCCAGACCATCAATCTGTGCCGCGAAGCCGGTTGGCGCTACGTCATCTCCCATCGTTCGGGCGAGACCGAAGATGCCTTCATGGCCGATTTCGCCGTGGCGATGGGGGGCGGGCAGATCAAGACCGGGTCGGCCTGCCGCAGCGAGCGCATCGCCAAATACAATCGTCTGCTGGAGATCGAAGCCGAGCTGGGCCGGGCGGCTGTGTTCCACGCGCCGTTTGCGTGACATGGCGTTGCGGCGCGGCCGTTGCCTTCGGTTGACCGTCGGCCGCGGCTGTCGCCCGCGCGTCTATCTTGGGAAGACGTGGATCGTAACCCGGCGATTGATGCCTTGGTTGACGGGCAGGGGGTTGCCGTTGGCGTCGCGGTTGGCGACCTTGGGGTGCGTGTCGGCGAAGCCTTCGGCGGCCAGACGGGTGGGGTTCATGCCCTTGGAAATGAACAGGCGGACGACGGCGCTGGCGCGGGCGGCGGACAGTTCCCAGTTCGAGGGAAATTCCTGAGTCGAAACCGGAGTGTCGTCGGTATGGCCCTGGATTTCCACCTGAAAAGCGTTATAGCGGCTTGACGTCAGCAATTCGGACATCTTGATCAGATTGGGCAGTTGGGCTTCCTTCAACTTGGCCGAGCCGGGCTCGAAGAAGCTGCTGCCGTCCAGTTCCAGCACCAGGCCGCGGTCGTCGGTGCCCAGGGCGATCTGGGTGTCGTCGACCTTCATGCCCTTCAGCAGTTCGCCCATATCCGCCTGCAGCTTCTGCAGGGGCGGCGGGTCGCCGTCGCGTTTGCCGATATCCTTGGCCATGCCGCCCTCGACCTGGGCGTACTTGACGGCGTCGATGTGGGACATGGACAGCAGCAGCACGAAAAAGGCCAGCAGCAGGGTCAGCATGTCCGCATAGGACATCAGCCAGTCTTCCTTGTCTTCCTGCTTCTTGGGGTTCCAGCGGTCGCTCAACGGACTTACCCCTTGTTGCGCAGCATGCGGTCGATTTCGAAATGCAGGCTGGGATCGAGGAAGCTGTTCATCTTGTCTTGGATGTAGCGGGGGCTGCGGCGCTCCGCCAGCAGGGCCAGGCCTTCGGCCACCAGGAAATTGCGGAAGCGGACGATTTCTTCGCGCTGCTGCACCTTGCTGGCGGTGGGCAGCAGGATGATGCGGGCGAAGGTGACGCCGTACAGAGTGCCCAGCAGACCGACGGCCATGCCGGGGCCGACCTTCGACGGATCCGAGCCCATGTGGTCGAGCATGATGACCAGACCGACCAGGGTGGCGATCATGCCGAAGGCCGGAGCGTTGTTGGCCATGCTGCGGATGATGTCGGCGGGGACGGTGTTGCGGTGAAAGGTGGTCTCGACGGTGTTGGCCAGGATTTCCCGGACTTCCTGTCCGGTATAGCCCGAGATCACCAGATCGATGCCGAAGGACATGAAGCGGTCCTGCTGGCGCAGGCGCCGGGCGTCGGCTTCCAGGGCGGGCAGGCCGGCTTTTTGCACCATGTATCCCCAGCGGATCATGCGGCCGACTTCCTGGGTCAGGATGGTGCGGCCGACCTTTTGCTGAAAGAAGATCGAGGCGACCAGACGGAAGGCCTGGATGACGTAGCGCGGTTCATAGGCGACGAAGGTGGCAGCCAAGGTGCCGCCGACGACCATGATGAAACCGGCGCCTTCCAGGAAGACGAAGTAATTGTCCGTGCTGAGAAGGATGGAGCCGATAAACAGGGCAATGCCCAGCAGAAACCCCAAAAGCGTGGCGACGGACATGAAAAAGGCCCCCTGATCCCATGCCGGAAATGCTCAACCCTTCGGCATTGTGAACCAGTGACGGGATTTGGGCAATAAGTCCGCGTTATTTCAGTCGATTGGATAGATTTCCTCGAGCGAGATGAAGGCGTCGGCGGAATCGATCATGAAGCCGTCGAAACCCAGAGCCGTCAGCCCGGTGAAGTATTTTCCCAGCAGGGCCTTCCAGTCGTCGTTCCAATAATCCACCAGCCACAGGTTGGGGTCGTCAGGCAGCGGCTGCTTGAGAAAGGCGGGCGGGTCGGTCTGCCATTCCTTTTTCCAGTACCAGCGCTGGGGCGCGGCCAGGCCCACCGGCAGGCGGGCGAAGACCAGGCGGCGCGAGCCGAACGGCTTGGTCTTCAGGGCGTCGATGTCGGCCTTGACGAAGCTTTCCTTGCGCCAGAAAGGGTCGATCACCAGCAGATCGAAGCTGGTGGGCTTCAGAGCGTCGATCCAGGCCTGACGGTTGGAGAATTTGTCGCCCTGAAGACTGGGCAGCCAGTTGCGGGCGTCGGCCAGCTTCAGCACATGGTTGGGATTCTCCGCCGCCGGTCGGTCGCGGGGGACGGCGGACAGGCTCATGTCGCCTTCCTGGTCGACGTAGCTGACCACCTTTTCGCCTGCCGCGGCCTTGCGGATGTCGGCCACGGCCTGCTGGTCCTTGGCGTAATCCACGGCGAAGACCTGACGCTTGGCCTGTTGCAGCACCGAAACCGCCTGATGCAAAGGCTTGGCGGCGGTGGGGCCGGTCTGGACGCCATAAGAGTCGTGGCCGCAATACAGGCCGTCGACGACCATGCCGTCGATGGCGTTCAGGTAATCCTCGAACACGTCGCCCAAGGCCAGATGGTCCTGGCCGGGTTCGCGCTGCTCCTCCCAGAAGCCTTCGATCTTTTCCTTGATCAGCAGTTCCGGGGCGTTGCGCACCAGGATCTGCATGTCGCGTTTGTGGGCGGTGCGGCCCAATTCGCTGATGATGTCGCGCATCAGCCGGCGGAAATTGGGAATCTGCTCGACCGGCGTGTCGGCGGCGCGGCTGAGAATCTTGTCGCGGTCGCCGGGAATGATGCGGCCGGTGCCCAGAACCTGGGCGGCTTTGGCGGGGGCGGCCGCAAGCAAGACGGCAGAGGCCAGGAAATGACGGCGGTTCATCATGAAAGCATCTCCGCGACTTTTTCCGCGATGGCGAGGCTGGAGGTCAGGCCCGGCGATTCGATGCCGTACAGGGCGGCCAGACCCTTTTGCCCATGGTCTTTTTCACCCTGAATCAGAAAATCTACGGCGTCCTCTCCCGGTCCCTGGATCTTCGGGCGGATGCCGGCATAGCCGGGGCGCAGGGCGTTGTCGGCCAATCCGGGCCAATAGCGGCGGATAGCGGTGTAGAAAACCTCTCCCCGCGTCGGATCGACTTCGTAGTCCTCGGTCCGGGTCCACTCCACGTCGGGGCCGAAACGTCCCTGGCCGCCCAGGTCGACAGTGTAATGCACGCCCAGGCCGGCCCGGACCGGAGTGGGATAAACCAGCCGCGAAAAAGGCTGGCGGCCCGACAGCAGGAAATAATTGCCCTTGCACAGATGGAATGGCGGCACGCTGCCGGGTGCCAGTCCGGCAATGGCGTGGCCGATCTTTTGGGCGGCCAGTCCGGCGGCGATGACGGCGCGCTTGGCCCGCAGGGTCATCGGCTCCGACCCGCCGGTGACCAGGGTCAGGCCGCCGGGTCCGGCCTCGCCGCGCAGCACCGGGCTGTTGAGGGCCAGTGCGGCGCCGTGCTCCTCGGCTTCGCCCAGAAGGGACAGCATGAAGCCGTGAGCGTCGATGATGCCGGTATGGGACGACAGCAACGCGGCGCGGCAGGACAACTCGGGCTCCATGGCCGTGGCCTCGGCGCCGGAAATCAGCGTCAGGCCGTCGACGCCGTTGGTCCGGCCTTTGTCGAGGATGATCTGTAGCTGCGCCTCTTCGGCCTCGTCGGTGGCGACGATCAGTTTGCCGGTGAACCGGTGATCGACGCCATGGGCCGGCAAATAGTCGCGCAGCAGCCGGTTGCCGCGCACGCACAGCGCGGCTTTCAGGCTGCCGGCGGGATAATACATGCCGGCATGGATCACCTCGCTGTTGCGGGCGCTGATGCCGGTGCCTATGGCGTCGGCGGCCTCGAGAATCACCACCTCGTGACCGGCACGGGCCAAGGCGCGGGCGACGGCCAGTCCCACTGCGCCCGCGCCAATGACGGCGCATTCCACTGTTTCGGTCATCGAGGGGAAATGTCCTTATGATAAAAGTGGTTGCAGACCAGCAGCATAGCATCGGCTGCACTGTTGCGCCACGCCCCGAGGCGCGGGTAAAGTGCGGCCATGAAAGCCAAGACCGTTCCTTCCGTCTGCCCGCACGACTGCCCCAGCGCCTGCGCCCTGGATGTCGAGATGGCGGCGCCAGACCGGGTGGCCCGCATTCGCGGCGCCGATATGCCCTACACCGCCGGAGTCATTTGCGCCAAGGTGGCCCGTTACGCCGAACTGGTGCATTCCGACCAACGCATCACCACGCCCTTGCGCCGCACCGGGCCGAAAGGCAGCGGCCAGTTCGAGCCGGTTTCATGGGACGAGGCGCTGGACGAGGCCGCCGCCGCCTATCGCGCCGCCGCCGAACGCTTCGGCGCGGAATCTGTCTGGGCCTATCATTACGGCGGCACGCTGGGCCGGGTGCAGCAGACCGCCAGCGTTCGTCTGCGCGACGCCCTGGGCTGGTCGCGCCAGTTGGACACCATCTGCGGCCATATCGGCGGTACCGGCTGGAAAGCCGGCGTCGGGGCCATGAGCGGACTGGATCCGCGCGAAATGGCCGAGGCCGACCTGATCGTGGCCTGGGGCTGCAACATGGTCGCCACCCAGGTCGGGGCCATGCATTGGGTGACGAAAGCCGTCCGCGAGCGCGGAGCCAAGATGGTGGTGATCGATCCCTACCGCAATCCCACAGCCGAGCGGGCGGATATGCATTTGCGGCTGCGGCCGGGCACCGACGGCGCCTTGGCCTGTGCGGTGATGAACGTGATGCTGGCCGAAGGGCTGGCCGACCGCGCCTTTCTGGCCGAGCTGACTGATTTTACCCCGGAGGTCGAGGCGCATCTGTCCAGCCGCACACCCGCCTGGGCGGCGGCGGTCACCGGCCTGACGGAGGCGGAGATCGTTGCCTTCGCCCGGCTTTACGGTTCCACCAAGCGGGCCTTTCTGCGGTTGGGCTACGGCTTCACCCGTCAGCGCAACGGTGCGGCGGCCATGCATGCCGTCACCGCCTTGCCCGCGGTGTCCGGGGCCTGGCGTCATCCCGGCGGCGGCGCGGCCTTCAGTGCCTGGAAGAATTTCAGCTTCCTGAAGGAGGAAGACGTTCTCGAAGTGGCGGGCGTGCGAACCCGCAGCTTCGACATGTCGCGGCTGGGGGCGGTGCTGACCGGCAACCCGGCCGACCTGCAGGGCGGTCCTCCGGTCAAGGCCATGCTGATCATGGGAACCAACCCGGCGGTGGTGGCGCCCGACAGCCTGGCGGTGCGCCAAGGCCTTCTGCGCGACGATCTGTTCCTGGCCGTGCACGAACAGCGCATGACGGAAACGGCGCGGTATGCCGATATCATTTTTCCGGCGACGACCATGCTGGAGCATGACGACCTTTACGTGTCCTATGGCCACACCTTCCTGCAGGTGGGCAAGGCGGTGATGGCTCCGGTGGGCGAGGCCCGCTCCAATTGCTGGCTGACCAGCCAGTTGGCCCGGCGTCTGGGGGCCAGCCATCCTTTGTTCGAGGTGGAGGCGTGGGAGGCGGTCGACCGTCTGCTGACGGCTTCGGGGCTGCCCGGTGTGGACGAGGTTCACGCCAAGCGCTGGGTCGACTGCTCCCGACCGTTCGCGGACATGCATTTCCTGAACGGCTTCGCCCATTCCGACAGGCGCTTCCACTTCGCTCCCGACTGGGCGGGGATGGGTGATCGGGACGGCGTGATGCCCCGTTTTCCCGATCATCTGGCCGTCACCGACGAAGCCGACCAAGATCATCCGTTCCGTCTGGTGGCGGCGCCGTCGCGGCATTTTCTCAATTCTAATTTCAATCATACCGCCACGTCGCGCACCGCCGCTGAACGGCCGACGGCGCTGTTGCATCCCGATCATTGCGCGGCGCTGGATCTGGTCGACGGCGACATGCTCCGTATCGGCAACCGTCAGGCTCAGACCGTTCTCTGGGCCAAGTCTGCGCCCGGCGTGAAACCCGGCGTGGTGGTGGTGGAAGGTTTGTGGCCGTCCGAGGATTTCCCCGGCGGCGTGGGGATCAACGCCCTGGTCAGCGCCCAGCCGGCCTGGCCGGCGGGCGGGGCCGTGTTCCATGACACGGCGGTTTGGCTGAGGAAAGAGGGGGAAGGGGCATGACAGCCCGTATCATCGTCGTGGGGAACGAAAAAGGCGGAACCGGCAAATCCACCGTCGCCATGCATCTGGTGGTGTCGTTGCTGCAAATGGGGCTTTCGGTGGGTAGCATCGATCTGGACGCCCGGCAGGCCACGCTGACCCGCTATGTGGAAAACCGCCGCCGCCGGGCCGAGACGGGCCGCGTCATGGCCATGTCCGAGCACGAGCCGGTGCCGCCCACCAGCGACCCCGCCGCCGATGAGGCGAAATTCCTCGACGTGCTGGGGCGCTTCTCGGCATCCAAGGACGTGGTGGTGATCGACACCCCCGGCAGCGATCATCCGCTGTCGCGCCTGGGCCATTCCTATGCCGATTTGCTGGTGACGCCGCTCAACGACAGCTTCATTGATCTGGACGTTCTCGCCAAGGTCGATCCCGACAGCATGAAGATCACCCGGCCCAGCCATTATTCCGAGATGGTCTGGGAGGCCCGCAAGATCCGCGCCTTGCGCGGTCAAAAGGACGGGGCCGAGTGGTTCGTTCTGCGCAACCGCCTGTCGTCGCTGGACGCCCGCAACAAGCGCGAGATGGAGCGCCTTCTGGGCGATCTGGCCAAGCGTATCGGCTTTCGCGCCGTCGGCGGCCTGTGCGAACGGGTGATCTACCGAGAACTGTTCCTGGAGGGGCTGACCCTGCTGGATCTGGGCGACGGGTCGGGCGTGGAGATGAGCATGTCCCATGTCGCCGCCCGCCAGGAATTGCGGCGCCTAGTCGAAGCTTTGGGACTGGCTTCCTTTGCCGCCGCAAATCCATCTTAAACAAGTCACAATTCAGACAAGAACTGTGGATAAACCTGCCAGTCGCCAAGCCCCCGTTGCTTAAAGGGAAAAGGCATGGCACAAACAGTTTCGGCGTTCTGGAGTTATACCAATGGGGAAGCCTGGGGGTATGGTGGGGCGTCGGGGAAAATTCTGACATGAGGATGTCATAAGATGTCTGCTAGCGTGCGTAAGTGCGTCTTCCCGGTCGGTGGCCTGGGTACCCGCTTTCTTCCCGCCACCAAGGCCATGCCCAAGGAAATGCTGCCTGTCGTCGACAAGCCGCTGATCCAGTACGCCGTCGAGGAAGCGATCGCCGCCGGCATCGATCATTTCATCTTCGTCACCAGCCGCGGCAAGACCGCGCTGGAAGACCACTTCGACTATGCTCCGGAACTTGAGCGCACCCTGAAAGAGCGCGGCAAGACCGTCGAGCTGACCGCCATCAAAGACGGCATGCCGAAGTCGGGCCAGTTGTCCTATACCCGCCAGCACGAGCCGCTGGGCCTGGGCCATGCCGTGTGGTGCGCCCGCGATCTGGTGGGCGACGAGCCTTTCGCCGTGGTGCTGGCCGACGATCTGATCATGTCCCAGACCTCGTGCCTGAAGCAGCTGGCCGACGCCCACGCCGAAGTGGGCGGCCATGTCGTGGCCGTGGCCGACGTGCCGCGCGAACACACCAAGCGCTATGGCATTCTGGACGTGGTCAGCGACAACGGCCGTCTGGCCCGCGCCCAGGGGCTGGTGGAAAAGCCGGAGCCGGATAAGGCTCCGTCGACCCTGTCGATCATCGGCCGCTACATCCTGGACCCCAGCGTCTTCAAGTTCCTGGACATGCAGATGCGCGGCGCCGGCAACGAAATTCAGTTGACCGATTCCATCTCAAAGACCATCGGCGACGTGCCGTTCCACGGCTTGCGCTTCGAAGGCCGCCGCTTCGATTGCGGCGACAAGGTGGGTTGGCTGCAAGCCAACATCGCCTTTGCCCTCAAGCGCCCGGAAATGCAGGCGGCGGTGTTGGAGTTCCTCAAGGAATTCCAGTAAGCAGCGACAGTTTCTCAGCATCTTTCAGTAAGGAAGGACACCATGCGTATTGCCATGATCGGGACCGGCTATGTGGGCTTGGTTTCCGGCGCATGCTTCTCGGAATTCGGCATCGAAGTGATCTGTGTCGATAAGGACGAGGCCAAGATCGAAGGCCTGAAGCAGAACAAGATGCCCATCTACGAGCCTGGGCTGGACGCATTGGTGGCCGACAACGTCAAGGCGGGCCGTCTGTCCTTCACCACCGACCTGAAGTCGGCGGTGGCACAGTCGGACGCGGTGTTCATCGCCGTGGGCACGCCGTCGCGCCGGGGTGACGGCCACGCCGATTTGTCCTACGTTTATGCCGCCGCCAAGGAAATCGCCGAATCCATCAGCGGTTATACCGTGGTGGTGACCAAGTCCACCGTGCCGGTGGGGACGGGCCGCGAGGTCGAAAAGATCATCCGCGAAACCCGTCCCGATGCCGAATTCGACGTGGTCTCGAATCCGGAATTCCTGCGCGAAGGCTCGGCCATCAACGATTTCATGCGGCCTGACCGCGTGGTTATCGGCACCGAGTCCGAGCGGGCGCGGGCGGTGATGAAGCAGCTCTATCGCGTGCTCTACCTGATCGAGACGCCGATCGTCTTCACCTCGCTCCAGACTTCGGAATTGATCAAGTACGCCGCCAACACCTTCCTGGCGGCCAAGATCACCTTCATCAACGAAGTCGCCGATCTGTGCGAAGCGGTGGGCGCCGACGTTCACGACGTCGCCCGCGGCATCGGTCTCGACGGTCGCATCGGCAAGAAGTTCCTGCACGCCGGCCCGGGTTATGGCGGATCGTGTTTCCCCAAGGACACCCTGGCCTTGGTGCGGACCGCCCGCGACAAGGGGGCGCCGCTGCGCATCATCGAAACCGTGGTGGACATCAACGAGCAGCGCAAGCGCAAGATGGCCGACAAGATCATCAAGGCCTGCGGCGGTTCGGTGAAGGGCAAGACCATCGCCGTGCTGGGCCTGACCTTCAAGCCGAATACCGACGACATGCGCGATAGCCCCAGCCTGGATATCGTGCCCGCCCTGCAGAAAGCCGGCGCCACCGTCCGCGCCTTCGATCCCGAGGGCATGGAAGAAGCCAAGAAGATGCTGACCGGCATCGTCTATTGCGAAGACGCTTACGACGCCATGCAAGGAGCCGACGCTCTGGCCGTTCTGACCGAATGGAACGAGTTCCGCGCCCTCAATCTGGGGCGGGTCAAGTCGCTGCTGTCGAAGCCGATCCTGGTGGATCTGCGCAACATCTACGAACCGGGCGAGATGATCGAGGCCGGGTTCCATTACACCTCCATCGGCCGTCCCGGCAGCCCGACCTGAGTTCGGGCCCGAGCTGGAAAAGGAAAAGGCGGAGCCGCGAGGCTCCGCCTTTTTTCTTGATGCCGGGCTTTGGCATTCATTAAACCGGGCTGTCGGGGAAGCAGAGCTCGTGCCGCGCCCGCCATTCGGGGCCGACATAGTTCAGCATCAGGCTGCGGCGCAGACCGCCGATCGGGCGCTTGTCGAAGCCGTGCCAGGTATCGGCGCCGGGGACGAAGGCCATGCCGCAATTGAAATCGCCGGGCACCGGGATGCGGGGCTGGTCGGCGCCGGCATAGATATCGGTGCCCCAAGTCTCGGCGCCTTCGCCGGTGGACAGATAGATTAGGATGGTGACGCGCTTGGCGCCGATATCGGTATGGGGTTCCAGCCAGAAACCGTCACCGTCGCGGCAATATTCGATGCGGGCGTAACAGCCGGAATAATCCTGGCCGGTCAGCGTCTGCCAGGCGTTCACCACGTCGCGGGACTGGAAGGCTTCGGCCAGCGCCTTCATGGCCGGGTTGGCGGCTTGCCCCTCGGCGTTGAAGAAGACGCGGCAGTCATTGTTGGCCGCCCGCGTGCCCGACGACAGATCGATCTCGGGCAGGGCCATGGGCATGGTGGCCAGGGCCAAGGCCACGTCGCCGTCCAGCATGCCGCGCGGCGTCCAGTGACGGAACGGCGTCTCCAGGGCGGCGGCGGCGGCTAGGGAACGGCAAAGGGTGGCGGCGGTGGTGAGGCAATCCATGGAGCGTCTCGACTTTTGCAGACGGAAAGAGCGAGGTCTTAGCGCAAACGGCAGATGAGAGCTAGAGTCATTAAATCCTTTGGTTTTTTGTGGATGATGGTGGCGCTTTCTTGACCGATCCGTGACGATCGCTCCGGCCTCCCTTTCCTGTCCTTCGGAAAAGGTGTAAACCGTTCTGATAAAATGTTTTTAGGGGGCCATGAATGTCCGTCCTCGTGCGTGCCACCACGCCTTATGCCGGTCAGAAGCCCGGCACCTCCGGTCTTCGCAAAAAAGTGGCTGTGTTTCAACAGCCGAACTATCTGGAAAACTTCGTTCAATCCATCTTCGATAGCCTTGAGGGCTTTCAGGGGCAAACCCTGGTGCTGGGCGGCGACGGCCGCTTCTTCAACCGCGAAGCCATTCAGGTCATTCTGAAAATGGCTGCCGCCAATGGCTTCGGACGAGTGTTGGTGGGGCAGGGGGGCATCTTGTCCACGCCCGCCGTGTCGTGCGTCATCCGCAAGCACAAGGCTTTCGGCGGCATCGTCCTGTCGGCCAGCCACAATCCCGGCGGGCCGACCGAGGATTTCGGCATCAAGTACAACATCTCGGCCGGCGGACCGGCGCCTGAAAAGGTGACCGAGGCCATCTATGAGCACAGCCAGAAAATCGGCGAATACCGCATTTCAGACGCCGCCGATTTGGATCTGGATCATGCCGGCGCCACCTGCCTGGACGGCATGGCGGTCGAGGTCATCGACCCGGTGGCCGATTATGCCGAGCTGATGGGCCAACTGTTCGACTTCGCCAAGATCAGGGCCCTGTTCGCCGGCGGCTTCCACATGCGTTTCGATGCCATGCACGCGGTGACCGGCCCTTACGCCAAGGCCATTATCGAAGGTATTCTGGGCGCGCCGGCCGGCACGGTGATCAACGGCACGCCGCTGCCCGATTTCGGCGGCGGCCACCCCGATCCCAATCTGGTACATGCCCATGACCTGGTCGAGGAACTGTTCGGCGCCGCTGCTCCCGATTTCGGCGCCGCGTCCGACGGCGACGGCGACCGCAACATGATTCTGGGCCGTAATTTCTATGTCACCCCGTCGGATTCCCTGGCGGTGCTGGCGGCCAACGCCACTTTAGCGCCGGGTTACGCCAAGGGGCTGAAGGGCGTGGCCCGGTCCATGCCGACCAGCCAGGCTCCCGACCGGGTGGCGGCGGCTTTGGGTATTCCCAGCTTTGAAACGCCCACCGGCTGGAAATTCTTCGGCAACCTGCTGGATGCCGGCATGGCCACCTTGTGCGGCGAGGAAAGCTTTGGCACCGGGTCGGACCATGTGCGCGAAAAGGATGGCCTGTGGGCCGTGCTGATGTGGCTGAACCTGTTGGCTGAACTGAAGCGTCCGGTAGCCGACATCGTGCGCGACCATTGGGCCAGGTATGGCCGCAACTTCTATTCCCGCCACGATTACGAGGCGCTGGACACTGCCGCCGCCGAAGGGCTGATGGAACATCTGCGAGCCAATCTGGGCGGATGGAAGGGAGGCAAGCTGGGCGGTTTCAGCGTGGCCGAGGCCGATGATTTCGCCTACACCGATCCGGTCGATGGGTCCGTCAGCAAGAAGCAGGGCATCCGTGTGATCTTCGCCGACGGTTCGCGCATCGTTTACCGCCTGTCGGGCACCGGCACGGAAGGCGCGACCTTGCGCGTCTATATCGAGCGGTACGAGCCCGACGCCGCCAAGCACGGGCGGGATACCCAGGCCGCCCTGGCCGATCTGATCGCGTTGGCCGGGCAACTGGCCGAGATTGAAAAACGCACCGGGCGCAAGGCGCCCACCGTCATTACCTGACGGAGCGCCGCCTGACAGCGGCAAAACCACGCAGGATGAGGCTGGGACGCATGAGCGGGCGTCCCGGCCTTTTCTTTTTCGGTCTTCTGTTACTGGGCCAAATCGAGGATGGCGTTGACCACCGATTGAGGGGCTTCCCGTGGCAGGAAATGTCCGGCCCGTTCGATGAGCCGACGCTCGAAGGCGGCGGAGAAATGCCGGGCGGCCTGTTCCGACAGCGGGGCCGGAGTGACTTCGTCGCAAAGGCCGTGCAGGACGATGACCGGCACCGCGATGGCCGGCTGGGCGGCAAGCTGCCGTTCAATCCCGTCGTAATCGGGATCGCCCGCGGCCTGGCCGTAGCGATGGCGATAGGACTGAAGGGTGACGTCGAGAAAGTCCGGATTGTCGAAGCTGTCCGCCGTGACGGCGAAGGTTTCGTCGCTGAACGCCCAGTTGGGCGACCACAGCCGCCACAGCAATCGGCACAAATCCCGCCGGTTGCCGCGCAGTCCGTTGGCGCCTCGTTCGGTGTGGAAATACCACTGATACCAATAGCGAAATTCCTGCTCGGCGCTGTCGGGCTGGTTGGCTTGGGGGATGTTTTGGATGTTGTAGCCGGTGATGGACACCAGTCCGCGGACCCGTTCCGGCCAGAGGGCGGCGATGACGCAGGACGCCCGTCCGCCCCAATCGTAGCCGGCCAGAAGCGCCTTGCCGATGCCCAGGGCGTCCATGAAGGCTTTCAGGTCGGCGCCCAGGGCGGCCTGCTGTCCCGAACGCGGCGTCTTGGCATCGAGGAAACGGGTCGGGCCGAAGCCCCGCAGCCAGGGAACCAGCACTTTGAAGCCTTTATCGGCAAGCATGGCGGCGACGGCGTCCCAATCATGAACGTCCGACGGCCACCCGTGCGACAGAATGACCGGCGGACCGTCTTCCGGGCCGCTTTGGCGATAGGCGATTTCCAGCTTGTCTGTTGTCACCGTGCGGATCATGGAGCGGCTTTCGTGAAGACGGCGGGACGGCAAGAATAATGCAGCCGACCATTTGCGCATTGAGGATTTGTTCGCCCCCTCCGTATGGTCCAATGGTTTGAGACTTGGCTATCCATCGTGATAGTTCCCATGGCCAGGTCGAAAGGGTTAATCTCCGGGGTCTGATGAAGCGCCTTCTCTCTGCCTTGACCACCGCGTTGCCGCCTGTTTCCTCTTCGGGGCAGGGGGTGATGTTCATCGAATACGCTCCGGCCTGCGCCGCCGTCGTGTCGCGGATGCTGGCAGGCGAGCATGGTCTGATGGTCGAGCGGAGAGAGCTGCCCGACAACCCCAACGACATGGATTTGGACGACCGTTTCGGCGGTATCCTGATCGCCGCCGACGAACTGGGGCCGATGCTGCTGGCTCAGGTGGACGCGTTGTCCATGGCGCATCCCGGGCTGCCGGTGGTGGTGGTGCTGGCCAGATTGGACGAACAGTCGGAATCTGAGCTGATCCTGGCCGGCGCCGCCGAGTGTCTGGGATTGGCCGGGCTGGATGGCCGGGGGCTGGTGCGCTGCCTGCGCCGGGCCAATCTGCGCCGCCGCCGGGCTTTGGAAACCCGGCGTCAATCCGATGCCACCCTTGAGGCCGTGCGGGTCAACCTGGATCAGGCCCAGCGGGTCGGTCACGTCGGCATCTGGGAGTGGGATCTGGTCAGCGGCGAATTGTGGTTTTCGGACGAAGCCCACCGCATTCTTGGCCTGTCGGGAGTCGGGGGAGCCATCAGTTCCCAGCAATTCCTGAATACCGTCTATGGGGAAGACCGTCCGCAGTTCGAGGCGGCGCTGGATTGCAGCTTGACCTCTTTAGGGCATTTTCAAGTCGAACATCGGCTGAACCGCTCGGACGGCAGCCTGCGTGTCGTGCGCCAGGAAGGCGAAATCGCCAGCGACGATGCCGGGCGTCCCACCCGCATGGTCGGCACCATGCTGGACATCACCCGCCGCCGCCAGGTGGAAGAGGCTTTGTCGGCCGCCCAGGAACATCTGGAGCGCCGGGTGCGGGAGCGCACCAGGGCGCTGCTGCAGGAAATCGCCCAGCGCCAGCGGGCTCAGACGGTGCTGCGGGAAAGCGAGCAGCGCATCCGCACGATCACGGACGCCCTGCCGGGCCTGATCGCCTATATCGACACCAACCGCTGTTTCCAGTTCGCCAACCGTCGCCATCTGGAATGGCTGGGGCTGAACCCCGACGACCTGATCGGCCAGCCGGTTTCCGCCGTGATGGGCGAGGCGCGTTACGCCGCTATGTCCCCCTTTATCGATCGGGTGCTGGAAGGCGAAGAGGTGTCCCACGACGGTTGGATGCCGGTGGAAAACGGAGAGCTGTGGGCTTACCAGGCCACCTATCTGCCGGATATCGGGGTGGATGGAGGGGTGAACGGTTATTTCAGCCTGATCCTCGACGTCACCTCCAACCGTCTGGCCGAACAGCAGTTGCGCGCGGCCAAGGAGGCCGCCGAACTGGCAGACCGCGCCAAGACCGAATTCCTGGCCAACATGAGCCACGAGCTGCGAACCCCTTTGAACGCCATCATCGGTTTCTCGGACATCATGCATACCGAGATCATGGGCGAACTGGGAAACGACTTTTATCGCGGCTATGTCGGGGACATTCTGACGTCGGGCCGGCATCTGCTCGAAGTTATCAACGAAATCCTCGACATGTCCAAGGTGGAGGCCGGGCATGTGGAGCTGCATGCCGCCGAAGTCTGTCTTTCCGAACTGGCCAAGGTGACGGTGCGTCTGGTGCGGGAGCGGGCCGAGCAGGCCAAGATCGCCATAGACAACGCCATCGCCGAGGACATTCCTCCGATTCTAGTGGACGAGCGTCGCTTCAAACAGATTCTGCTGAATCTGTTGTCCAATGCCGTGAAATTTACTCCTCCGGGAGGGACGGTTCATATCTGGACCGAACCCGACGACCTTACCGGCGGTCTGGTGGTTGCCGTTTCCGACGACGGCATCGGCATGGACGAGGAGGGGATCGCCAAGGCCTTGTCGCCTTTCGGCCAAGTGGAAAGCAGCCTGTCGCGCCGGTTCGACGGCACGGGGCTGGGGCTGCCGCTGACCAAGGCTTTCACCGAGCTGCACGGCGGCCGTCTGGAAATCATCAGCGCTCCGGCCAAGGGTACCACCGTGCGTATCTGCCTGCCGCCCGAACGGATGCTGCGCAGCCAGCCTTTGCATCTGGCGGTCTAGAAATCCGGGGCTTCTTGCCGCACACTGGCCGCGGCGGGGGCGCCAACCATTTCAAGGCCGATTTCCATGAGCAGAAGCTTCTCCTTGTCGGATCTTCCTTTGGCTTATGTCAGCTATCCGGTTTCGGGCCGTTCCGTCGGCTTGGTGGTGGTCGACGAGGTCAACGGCTTTGCCACGCCCGGCTGCGGTCCCCTGGCGCCGCCGACGCAGGATTCGCGCATCGATCAGATGATCGCCGAAACGGACCGCCTGGCCCGCGCCTTCGCAGAACGGAAACAGGCCATTCTGGCCTTTCTCGACACCCATGTTCCGGGCAAGGCCGAACCGCCCTATCCCCCTCATTGCGAGATCGGCACGGGGCAGGAGGATTTGGTGCCCGCGTTGCGATGGTTCAGCGACAGCCCGCAAGTTACTGAAATTAAAAAAGACTGTATCAACGGATTTATCGGCGGCATTGATCCCGCGACTGGGCGCAACGCCGTGGTCGATTGGATCAACGGCCACAAGCTGGACGCCGTTCTGGTGGTGGGCATCTGCACCGATATCTGCGTCATGGATTTCGTCCTGACCCTGCTGTCGGCGCGCAATCATGGTCTGACGCCCGCTCTGAAGGACGTGGTGGTTTATGAACCCGGTTGCGCTACCTACGACTTGCCGCGAACGGTGGCCGATCAGATCGGCTTGCCGGCAACCGCCGCTCATCCTCGCGACCTGACCCATCATATGGGGCTTTATTTCATGGCCTCGCGCGGGGCCGTGCTGGCCGACGAGGTGGCTTGAGAAGGCCGGGAAGAGGGGTTTCTTCTTGGGTGCCCTGGCATTAAGAGTATTTGTTAACGCCTTGGTTTCGTTTTAAAAATCAAACCCTCTTAAGATCTGACTGAAGGCTTTTTCCGCAAGGCGGCGGTTTACGCCGTCTCATTCAAGCGGGCCTGCGCACGGGCGTGGCCGGAAGCCAGGGCGACAGCTTGGCGATAGGCCGCCTTAGCTTCGTCCGCCTTACCCTGCTCCTGCAACACCATGCCCAGATTGTACTGGTAGTCGGGGTCGACGCCTTTCAGGGCGATGGCGCGGCGCAAGGCCTGCTCGGCTTCTTCCAGCCGCCCGGTGTCCAGCAGAGCGGTTCCCAGGTTGTTGTAGGCGTCCGAGAAATCCGGCCGCAGGGTGACGGCCCGGCCATAGGCTTCAGCCGCTTCGGCGGGGCGGAGAAGCGATTTCAGCGAGGTGCCGAGGTTGTTGAACGCCTCGGCGTAATCCGGCTGTAGTTCGATGGCTCGCTGAAAGCACGCGATCGCTTCGCCGTCCTGGCCGTTTTCCTGAAGCACCACGCCCAGGGTGTTATGATAGATGGCCGCCGAACCTTCGATGGCGATAGCCTTGGCGATGGTCTTCAAAGCCGCGCCGCTGTCGCCTCTTTCATGCAGGGCCAATCCCAGCAGATGCAGGCTGTCGGCGTGGCGGGGATGTGTCTTCAGCACCAGCCTGTACAGCTTCTCGGCCTGGGGAACCTGCCCGTTGCGGTGGAAGGCGACGGCCTGGGCAAACAATTGGGCGGGTGAGCGCTGGGGGCGGGAGGTCATTCAGAATGGTCCTTTGAAGACGAAGAAGGCGCCGGCTGAAATCAGGCCGAAGCCGATGGCGTGGTTCCAGGTCAGGTTTTCTCCCAGGTAGAACACCGAGAAAATGGCGAAGACCGCCAGGGTGATGATCTCCTGCATGGTCTTCAACTCGGCGGCGGAATAGACCTGATGGCCGTAGCGGTTGGCCGGGACCGCCAGGCAATACTCCACCAGGGCGATGCCCCAACTGGCCAGCACCACCAGCCACAGAGGCCGATCGGGATATTTCAGATGCCCGTACCAGGCGGTGGTCATGAACAGGTTGGACAGGCACAGCATCAATATCGGCGCCAGTCCGGGCGGAATGGAAAAGGGAAGCGGGGTCACGGCGATCCTTTGCGCTTCGGTTTGAGGTCGCTCGCTTGCCAGAACCGCGGCAGCGACCGGAAAGATTTGGCGGCTTTGGAGGCATCCTGCAAGAGCGCGGGCACGCGGGCGGCGTGCCAGCCGGCGATCAGGCCCGCGGCCCACAGCCGTTCCGGGTCGCCGCTTTCTTCGGCCCATTGTTTCAGGGCGGCGCGGCTGACGGCGATGTCGTTCAAAAGCCCCAGGCCATCCTGCAGGACGGCCAGCGAGTGGGAAAATTTCCGGCTTTGTTTTTCTTCAAATAAAATTCCAAAAAATTCAATGGCATATCGAAGTTTCTTAACTTCAATTCGGGATAGATGGCGATGATGCGAATCAAGCTTGGAAAGGTGCTGCAAGCTTTTGAAAACATTATGCTCTCTCTTTTCCAAAGTCCTGCGGGCCAGATCAATGGCGGGTTCCGCCAACAAAGCTTTCCGCCCGGCTTCCAAAGGTTCCTGCCAATCGCCGCTTTCACACCAGCGCCCCAGTTCCAGCATCAGGCGGGTGAAGCGTGGGCCGCAGACTTCTGCCGTCGCCCGATCGTACAGGGACAGGCGCTTCTGCTGGAAATCGGACAGCAATCCGACGAAGCCGGCGTCCCCGGCCAGATCCTTTTCCAGCGGCGCCAAAATCTCATCGATGAACACGTCGGTGTCGCGGGCCGGTCCCAGCAAAGTTTGCAGCCAGCGCAACTCATCCTTGATGCGGGCGGTTTGAGGCGTTTCCAGCATCGTCTTGAAAACATTCATGGCCGAGCGCAATCGCCGCTGGGCGATGCGCATCTGGTGAATGGCTTCGGGATCGCGGGTTTCGATCAGGCAGTCCTGATTCATCAGCAGTTGGCCGGCGCAGGCATGGGCGATGGCGCGGAAGGCCTCGGCGGCGGTGGCGTCGGCGGATAGATCGGGAGAGACTCCTTTCTGCGGCTGGGGCTGGCTGCCGTCGGCCAGGCGGTACCCGCGCGATGCTTTGGTGGCGGTCATCAGCCGCGCCGGCAGATCGGCCTGCAGGGCCAATGCCAGTTCGAACAGATGCCGCGGAGGACCGGCCTTTAATTCCAGTTCGGCCTCGCATACGGGGGCGCTGCCCTGGGCGGTGACCAGTTGCCCGCGGTCGAGGGCCAGTTCGACCTCCCACACGCCGTCTCCCAGGCAATAGGTGGTGCGGTTGATCTCGGTGGCGAAGGCCGGGCGCAGGCTGGCCGCCAGCCCGTCTTCGGCGAACAGGTCCGCCAGGGGCGTTTCGGCCAGGGGGGCGAAGTCGGGGACGTCGCCGGTAATTTCGCATTCCCACTCGTCGCGGGCCCAGGCGCCGCCGATGCAGGTGCCCATGGTCTTCACCGTCTGGATGCGCCGCCGGCCGATATGCCGGACCCGCAGCACCACGCCTTCGGCCCGCAAGCGGAAATCGGCCGTGTCGAAATAGACGGATTTTTGCAGCTTGGTCTGAGGTCTGCCCTGTTTCAGCGTCTGCACCAGGGGGTGCCGTTTCAGCTTTTCCAGGCCGCTGGGGTCCAATTGCAGCTTCAGCTCTGTCTCGATGCTCAAGGATTCTCTCCTGTCAGCGCCCGAGAATGATAGTCCAACCGTATCAAATGGGAAGACCGCCTATGCCCCTGTGGACAAGAGCCCATGGGAAGGCTGGTCATAGGGCTTGGATCGCCGGTTGCCAGCGTCGGCCGGCTTTGTCAAAGTTGCTCCCGGCGAGCAAGGAGTCTTCGGGCTTGTTGCCACTGGGGAACATGAAGGGGCGTGTGATGGCGGTGGCGAAACATGGAGTGGCGTCTGCCCTTGTGGCGGTGGCGTGGGCCGTGGCTGTCTCCTCCGGCCTCAGCGGCTGCGGCGTCGCGATGGACCCCGGCAGCGTTTTTTCGCCCGACCGGACGGTGCCTCTACCGCCGCCCGTCGCCAGCGCGCCCGCCCCCGGACTGTTGCCGGACGATCCCGGCCCGGCATACGCCCGCATGTTCGAGGAAGACGGAAATCTGATCCGCCGCTTCCAGTCCCTGCGCCATTTGCAGGACGTGGGGCTGATCACCCATGAAGAATACGAGCAGCGCCGCGGCGCCAATCTCGGAGCCTTGCTGCCATACACTGTCTCGAAGGCGCCGGCCTATGGGCTGGGGCGCCCGGCGCCGGAACCCGAGCAGATCATCGAACGGCTCAAGGCCATCGCCTCCAACTATCAGGAACAGAGCATTTCCGCCGAGGAGCAATCGGTGGAGCGGAGCATCATCCTTGAGGCCTTGATGCCGGCCAAGGTCGACCGCCGGGCCGACCGTCCCTCGTCGGTGGCCGACGATCTGCAATATTCCGCCCGGATGGGGCGGCTGCAGCGTTTCCTGGACGCCAATGTCATTACCAAGGCCGAGGCCGACCGCGAACGCAAAGCCTTAAGCGCGCAGCTGGCGGCCGCGAACGCCCAGCGCGAGGCCCGCGAGGCTGCCGCCCGGGAAGCCGAACGGCAGGCCGAGATGAGCGCCAGCGGCGTCGTGGCGGAGCCGTTGCCGGTTGTGCCGCCGTCCAGTCGCGACGGGGTGATGTTGGGAAGCTATGGTTCGAAGCGGGGGGCCGAACGGGCATGGCAGTCGCTGCAACAGCAGTTTCCCGCCGAGCTGGCCAATCTGACGCCCCATTACGCCAAAGCCGCCAACCGTCGGCGCGGCAGCGGCTATCGTCTGTCCGCCGGCCCGGTGGCGGATGCCGAGGCAGCCAAGAAAGTTTGCCGGACGCTGAAGCTGTTCGACCTCAATTGTACGCCGACGGTGCTGAAGTAAAATCTCAGGATATGCGATTCTGAGCTTGCGGCGGCAACAAAGCGGTCATATATTCAGATTTCGCCCGTTGTTCGGGGGAACTCTTCCACAAAGCGGATAGGGTCTCGCACCTAAATAAGGTGAGGGGCCGTTTGTCGCCGAAATGGATAAAAAGGGCCCCGAAAGACAGGTCAAGAAAAGCGGTTGACACTGTTTGAGTAAGGCAGTAGAAACCGCGGCTCCGCCGGGGTCTACGGGTTTTGGCGGGAGGTTTGAGGAAGGGGCTTTAAGCTTCTGAAACAAATCGAAAAAAAGCGGTTGACGCCGG
>DATLJS010000011.1:0-219434 GCA_035538795.1 Candidatus Sulfotelmatobacter sp.
CGAGACGCTGGAGTTGGTGGCGGGCGCCGCCGCCGGTGCCGCCGCGCGCCTGAAGTTCTTCCGCGCCGCCTTGGGCCCCGCCGCCTCGTCGGCCCAGTCGGTCGGCATGCTGCGCGACCTCATCGACAATTACTTGGGCACTCAGGTCTCGGCAGCCTCGCCGGGCATTTCGTTCGCTTGGAGCGATGCACCGGCCAGCGTCAACGGCGCCACCGCCCGCCTGCTGCTCAATCTGGTTCTGTTGGCCAAGGACGCGCTGCCGCGCGGCGGCACCATTACCGCAAGCATCGGGGCCGCCGGTCCGCAGGTGGTGGCGCGCGGCGAACCCTCCTCGCTCAGCGACGAAGCGCGCCAGGTGCTGGTGGACAATTGTCCGCCGTCCGGTCCGCGCGGTGCCCAGGCCGAATTTGCCCGTGTCCTTGCGGCACAATCGGGCGGTTCCTTACACATTTCTTTAACGTCCGAAGGGACGTTCCTGGCAGTAGTGCCGGCTGGTTCTTCTACGCCCTCAGAAGGAGGGCTCGGCAGCGGTTGAGGTCCTTCTAAAGCCATCGGGACCGTGTTATTAGTCGCTATTGCTGTTCGTGTGGCCGGGGGGCGGTTTTCGGGTAATACGGGCCACGGCAGCGCTTTAAGGTGTGGAGCTGGAGTCGACCATGGATGATCTCCTCAGCGAGTTTTTGACCGAGACCTCGGAAAGTCTTTCCGTTCTCGACGTCGAGTTGGTGAAGCTGGAACAAAACCCGGAACCAGCGATCCTGCAGAACATTTTCCGCCTGGTCCACACCATCAAGGGAACTTGCGGATTCCTTGGCCTGCCGCGCCTTGAGCATGTTGCTCATGCCGGTGAGAACGTGCTCGGCAAGATCCGCGACGGCGAGTTGGAAGTCACCGCCGATGCCGTCACGCTGATCCTTCAGGCCATCGACCGCATCAAGCTGATCCTTGCCCATCTCGAGCAGAACGAGTGCGAGCCCGAGGGTAGCGACGAGGACCTGATCGGCCAGCTCAACGCCATGGCGGAGGGACGCTTCCAGTCCGCCGCCGCCCCGGCCGCCCCCGCCGCCGAGGAACCGTCGTTCCCGGTCGCCGCCGACCTGCTGGCCGAGGTGGAAGCCGCCTACGCCGCCGGCAAGAAGGCCGCTTCGGATAGCGACATGCTGGCCGAGATGGCCAAGGAGCGCGCCAAGGAGGCCGCCGCCGCCAAGGAAGCCGCCGCCCCGGCGCCCGAGCCCGAGCCGGAAGCCGCTCCGGAAGTGAAGGCCTCGGTGCCCGCTCCCACCGCCGCCCCGCCCGCCGTGGTCAAGGATTCCGCGCCGCCCGCCGCTCCCGCCGGCGAGGCCAAGGAATCTGCGGTGGCCGCCCAGACCATCCGCGTCAACGTCGAGCTGCTCGAAAACCTGATGACCCTGGTGTCCGAGCTGGTGCTGACCCGCAACCAGCTGCTCCAGATGGTCCGCGGCAAGGACGACAGCGAATTCGCCACCCCGTTGCAGCGCTTGTCCCACATCACCACCGACCTTCAGGAAGGCGTGATGAAGACTCGCATGCAGCCCATCGGCAACGCCTGGGCCAAGCTGCCGCGCATCATTCGAGACCTTTCGGTCGAAATGAACAAGAAGATCGACTTGCAGATGCTGGGCGCCGAGACCGAACTCGACCGTCAGGTGTTGGAGCTGATCAAGGATCCGCTGACCCACATGGTGCGTAATTCCGCCGATCACGGCCTGGAAGCCACCGAGGAACGCCGCCGCATCGGCAAGCCGGAAGTGGGCAAGATCGTGCTGAACGCCTTCCACGAAGGCGGCCATATCATCATCGAGATCACCGACGACGGCCGTGGTTTGAACATCGCCCGCATCCGTGAGAAGGCCGTCGCCAACGGTCTGGCCACGGAAGGCGAATTGGATCAGATGACCGATCAGCAGGTCGCCCAGTTCATCTTCCGCGCCGGTTTCTCCACCGCCGAAAAGGTGACCTCGGTCTCCGGCCGCGGCGTCGGCATGGACGTGGTGCGCACCAACATCGAAAAGATCGGCGGCACCATCGAGCTGAAGACCCAGCAGGGCAAGGGCACCAGCTTCATCATCAAGATTCCGCTGACCCTGGCCATCGTTTCGGCCCTGATCGTCGAATGTGGCGGCGAACGCTTCGCCATTCCCCAGATCAGCGTTCTGGAACTGGTCCGCACTACGGCCAATTCCGAGCACGGCATCGAGGTTATCAACAACGCCCCAGTGCTGCGCCTGCGCGATCGCCTGCTGCCGCTGGTGTCCTTGCGCACGCTTCTGCGTCTCGGCGTGGAAGACGGCCGCACCGAGACCTTTATCGTCGTCACTCAGGTCGGCACCTACACCTTCGGCATCATCGTCGACCGTGTCTTCGACACCGAGGAAATCGTGGTCAAGCCGGTGGCTCCGATCCTGCGCCACATCAACATGTTCTCGGGCAACACCATTCTTGGCGACGGCTCGGTGATCATGATCCTCGATCCCAACGGCATCGCCGGCAGCACCGGTGAAATGGCCGGTGGCAGCCAGGCCGCCGCCGAAAGCACCGCCACCCGCGATCTGCATGCAGAAGACCGCCAGTCCATGCTGGTGTTCCGCGCTGGCGGCGACGATCTCAAGGCGGTGCCTCTGGCTCTGGTGGCGCGTCTCGAAGAGATCGAAGTCGCCGAGATCGAACATTCGCACGGCAAGCCGGTGGTGCAGTACCGCGGCAAGCTGATGCCGCTGGTGATGATCAACAACGATTACGCCGTTCGCGACGAAGGCCGTCAGCCGGTTCTGGTGTTCGCCGACCGCGACCGCTCCATGGGGCTGGTGGTCGACGAGATCGTCGATATCGTCGAAGAGCGCCTGAAGGTGGAGCTGTCGGTCGATCAGCCTGGCCTGATCGGCACGGCGGTCATCGGCGGCAAGGCCACCGACATGATCGATGCCGGTTACTATCTGACTCAGGCCTGGGGCGACTGGTTCGGCTCGCCGGATCAGGAGTTCCGCAAGGAAGCTGGTCTGCACAAGCGGGTTTTGCTGGTGGACGACAGTCCGTTCTTCCGCAATCTTCTGACGCCGCTGCTGTCGGTGGCGGGATACGAGGTCGTGGCCGTGGACGGAGCTGACAAGGCTTTGGCCCTGCGTGAAGCCGGCGACGATTTCGACGCCATCATCAGCGACATCGAAATGCCCGGCATGAGCGGTTTCGACTTCGCCCAGGCCGTGCGGTCGGAAGGCCGCTGGTCGCATGTGCCGATGGTGGCTCTGTCTTCCCACGCCACGGAAAAGGACTTCGAGCGCGGCCGCGAGGTCGGTTTCAACGACTACGTCGCCAAGTTCGACCGTGACGCGCTTCTGCAAACCCTGGTGCAAACCCTGGCGACCAAAGGTGCCGCATGAACCAGATCGTCCCGTCCGCGTCCAAGCGCGGCTCTCAGGAATTGGCTTCGACCGAGGATCACGAGGAATTCGTGACCATGTTCATCGAAGGCCAGATGTTCGGCATTCCCGTGCTGATGGTCCAGGATGTGCTCGGCCCTCAGAAGATCACCCGCATTCCGCTGGCTCCGCCCGAGGTTGCCGGTTCGCTGAATCTGCGCGGCCGCATCGTCACGGCCATCGGCGTGCGCATGCGTCTGCGCCTGAAGCAGCGTGAAGGCGAACAGCAGGGTGAAGGCATGAGCGTCGTCGTCGACATGAAGGGCGAGCTTTACAGCCTGATGGTCGACAGCGTCGGCGAGGTTCTTAGCCTGCCGTCGGCGAAGTTCGAACGCAACCCGCCGACTCTCGACCCGTTGTGGCGTGAATTCTCCAACGGTATCTATCGCCTGGAAGACAAGCTTTTGGTGGTCCTTGACGTTCCGCGTCTCTTGGATTTCACCCGGTCCGAAGTTAATTAATAAGGTGGCGGGACCGGCTCCAGGGCTGGTCCGGTACGCATCCCGCTGAAAGCGAAGGGTGGCATGAAGTCCTGTCTGATCGTTGATGACTCCAAGGTCATCCGCATGGTGGCCAAAAAGATTCTCCACGAGCTGAGTTTTCAGACCGCGGAAGCCGAGGATGGCAAGATCGCATTGGAATATTGCGTGAAATCCATGCCGGACGCCGTTCTGCTGGATTGGAACATGCCGGTTATGAGCGGTATCGACTTCCTGCGGGAACTGCGCAAGCTGCCCGGCGGCGACCGTCCGGTGGTGGTGTTCTGCACCACCGAAAACGATATCGAGCATATTCAGGAAGCCATCACCGCTGGCGCCAATGAATACATCATGAAACCCTTCGACAGCGAGATTCTCCAAGCAAAGTTCTCGCAGGTCGGACTCCTCTAAATCGGAGCAAGCCGGCCTATGGCTCTTGATTCCGCGTTCAGCCGCAGCGGATCCAACGATCCTGTCCGCGTGATGGTGGTGGATGATTCCGCCGTCGTCCGCGGTCTTATCACCCGCATGCTGGAAGAAGATACCGGATTATCCGTCGTGGCCTCGGTCGGCAACGGCCAGATGGCCTTGAGCGCGCTTGAGCGCCAAAGCATCGAGGTCGTCGTTCTCGACATTGAAATGCCGGTGATGGACGGTCTGACCGCCTTGCCCAAGATGTTGCAGATCGACCCCGATCTTCAGGTCATCATGGCTTCGACCCTGACCCTGAAGAATGCCGACATCAGTCTGCGCGCGATGGAAGCCGGCGCCGCCGATTATATTCCGAAGCCGACCTCGTCGCGCGAAATCAGCGGCGGCCAGGACTTCAAGCACGAACTGCTCGAAAAGGTCAAGGCGCTGGCCGCCCGCCGGCGCCGACTGCCGCGGCGCACGGTTTCCTCGACCGGCATGCCGCTGTCCCAGGGGCTCCGGCCTTCGTCTCCAGTGTCTTCCGGCCCGGCTTCTGCAAGTGCTGGTGCGACCGCTGCTGCTGCGGCGGCGCGTCCGCATTCCTCGCTGTACCCGACCAGTTCCATTGTCACCCGCCAGCCTTCCATGGAAGCGCCGGACGTGATCGCCATCGGTTCGTCCACCGGCGGCCCGCAGGCGCTGTTCTCCGTGCTGGGCGCCATCAAGGCCGGTTCGATCCGTCAGCCGATCCTGATTACCCAGCACATGCCGGCGACCTTCACCACCATCCTGGCCGAGCACATCACTCGCATCAGCGGTTGGGAAGCCGCCGAAGGCAAGGATGGCGAAGTGGTGAAGTCCAATCGGATCTACGTGGCTCCCGGCGATTTCCATATGGTGGTCGAGACCAAAGGGGTCGACAAGATCATCCGCTTGAACAAGAACCCGCCCGAAAATTTCTGCCGCCCTGCGGTCGACCCGATGCTGCGCAGCATTTCGGCGGCCTGGGGCCGCCGGGTTCTGGCGGTCATTCTGACCGGCATGGGTTCCGACGGTTCCAAGGGCGGCCAGGTGGTGGTCAGTAACGGGGGCACGGTCATCGCTCAGGACGAGGCCTCCAGCGTGGTCTGGGGCATGCCCGGAGCGGCGGCCACGACGGGCATCTGTAGCGCGGTGCTGCCCCTTACCGAAATTCCGCAGTTCATTCTGCGCCAGGCCCAGAGGCGATGAAATGCTGAAGCCGGAAGACTTCGACTTCCTGGCCAAGCTCCTGAAGGAGCGTTCGGGCCTGGTGATCACCCCGGATAAGGCCTATCTGCTGGAAAGCCGGCTGATGCCGGTGGCACGCGCGCGTGGTTTGAAGAGCCTGGAAGAAATCATCTCGAAGATGCGGATGCGCGACGAGGCTCTGGCCCGCGACGTCACCGAGGCGATGACGACCAATGAATCGTTCTTTTTTCGCGACTCCAAGCCGTTCGATCAGTTCAAGGATACCGTTCTGCCGGCCATGACCCAGGCCCGCGCGTCGAAAAAATCGCTGCGTATCTGGTCGGCGGCCTGTTCCTCTGGCCAGGAAGCCTATTCTCTGGCCATGATCCTGAAGGAAGAAGCGGTCAAGCTGGCCGGCTGGCGCATCGAGATCATCGGCACCGATATTTCCCAGGAAATGCTGGAAAAGGCCAAGGCCGGTCTCTATTCCCAATTCGAAGTGCAACGCGGGCTGCCTATCCAATATCTGGTCAAGTACTTCAAAAAGAAGGACGAAAGCTGGCAGATCGACCCCGCCATCCGCGCCATGGTGCAGTTCCGGGAGTTCAATCTGCTGCACGACCTGAAAATGCTCGGCCAGTTCGACGTGGTGTTCTGTCGCAACGTGCTGATCTATTTCGATCAACCCACCAAATCACGGGTGTTGGACAACATCTCGAAGCAGATGCCGGACGACGGCTTCCTCTATTTGGGCGGCGCCGAGACGGTTCTGGGGATCTCCGACCGCTTCAAGCCCATGCCGAACCAGCGTGGTATCTATTGCGTGAACCGCGACCCCGCTCCGGGCGGTAGCACCTTCCCCATCGGGTCGGCCCGTTAAAGTGACAACCCTGCTGGCCTTCCAATGGGGTGTTTCCCCGTTGTTCGGCTGGGGCGTTTATGGCCTGAATCTGGCTTTGCACGGCAAGGCCGACGGCCGGGCCGTCGCCAGCCTCTGCCCCTTCAATCCGGGGCAGTTGGGCGTGGATAACGCCCGTTTGTGGGCGATGCGGGATTTCATCGCCGCCAGCCAGCGGGTGGTTTCCCAACTGAAGGCTCCCGGCATTGTCCAGGCCCCGGACGGCCTGGTTCTGCATGCGTTGGGAAACAATCTCTGCTATGCCGCCATGGCGGCCAACAATGCCATCGTCATGGGGCGCCGGACCATCGGAGTGACCTTTTTCGAGGACACCCGCATGGATGCCGCCGCCATCGACAAGGGGCGGACTTACGAACGCCTGATCGCGGGGTCCACCTGGAACGGCGAAAAATTGCGGGAGCACGGGTTTTCCCAGGTTTCGGTGGTGCTGCAAGGCATCGATCCGACCCTGTTCCATCCAGCGCCCAAGGTCGGGCTGTTCAAGGGGCGTTTCGCCATCTTCTCGGGTGGAAAGCTGGAGTTCCGCAAAGGCCAGGACATCGTGCTGCGGGCCTTCCGGATGTTTCGTCTGCGCCATCCGGAAGCCTTGCTGGTGACGGCGTGGCGCAGCCCCTGGGAAGCCAACCTGTCGCGCAGCCTGTCGGGGCTGCCGGGACTGGCCCCGGTGCCGTTGACGGTGCAAAACCAGCTGGACGTGCCGGGCTGGGCCCAGGCCAACGGCATCTCCGCCGACGCGGTGCTGGATCTGGGAGCTACGCCCAACGCCCTGATGCCTCAGGTGCTGCGGGAAATGGATGTGGCGGTTTTTCCCAACCGCTGCGAAGGCGGCACCAATCTGGTGGCCATGGAGGCGATGGCCTGCGGTTTGCCGGTGGTGTTGTCGAACAATACCGGGCACCGCGATCTGATTCGTTCCGGCAGCAGCTACGTCCTGGAACGGCAAACGTCGATCGCCCTGGACAGTTGCCAGGATTGGGGCGACAGCGATCCCGAGGAGTTGGTGGAACGGCTTGAGCAGGTCTATGCCGACCAAGCCGAGGCTTCCCGGCGCGGCAAGGCCGCCGCTGACATGCTGGCCGAACTGACGTGGAAAGATTCGGTTGCCAATTTGCTTCGGGAAATCGGCTGAGCCTTATTTCCGAACGAAACAATCACCGCGTTGCCGCTTCGGCTCCCAGGTCGCCGTCGCGCAGCACGTAGCCGCGCCCCCAGACGGTTTCGATGTAGTTGTCGCCCTTGGTGGCCACTGTCAGCTTTTTACGCAGCTTGCAGATGAAGACGTCGATGATCTTCAGCTCCGGCTCGTCGATGCCGCCGTAAAGATGGTTCAGGAACTGCTCCTTGGTCAGGGTTTGGCCCTTGCGCAGGGACAGCAGTTCCAGAATGCCGTATTCCTTGCCGGTCAGGTGCAGCGGTTCGCCTTCGACGTCGACGGTGCGCTTGTCGAGATTGACCGTCAGACGGCCGGTTTTGATGACGGATTCGGAATGCCCCTTGGATCGCCGCACGATGGCCTGGATACGGGCCACCAGTTCGGCGCGGTCGAACGGCTTGGTCAGGTAGTCGTCGGCGCCGAAGCCCAGCCCCTTGACCTTCTTGTCCGGTTCGGTCAGCCCCGACAGGATCAGCACCGGCGTGGTGATGCGCGAGGCGCGCAGGCGGCGCAGCACCTCGTATCCGTCCATGTCCGGCAGCATCAGATCCAGCAGGATGATGTCGTATTCATAGAGTTTGCCGATTTCCAGGCCGTCTTCGCCCATGGAGGTGGCATCAACGACCATACCCTCGGAGCGCAGCATCAGTTCGATGCTTTTCGAGGTCATGGCGTCGTCTTCAACGATCAGTACGCGCATCCCTGAATCCTGACACCTGTGAGACCGGCCTCAGCGAGGTTGAACGGCGCCCCCAATGGCCCACCCCACGCCCCACTGCGAAATTGCCGATAGTTTACCAAGCTTTAAGGCTGGTGCGCTACCGTCTAAATCCAGTGAAAAAGGGGTAGAGAGTGGCATTTCTGGCAAAATCCCTGCTGAGCGACCTGGATCGCATCCCCGCCGTCCGATATTTCGGTCGGGTCGAGGGGGTGCAAGGTTTGCTGGTGGAGGCGAGCGGACTGGGCAGAAACCTATCGGTGGGCGACCGTTGCTGCATCATCGCCCGCGACCGCAAGGTGATGTGCGAGGCCGTTGGTTTCCGCGACGGCCGCGCTTTGGTCATGCCGTTTTCCACTCTGGACGGTGTCGGCATGGGCTGCCGTGTCGAGGTCACCGATTCCAATCCCGTGCTTTATCCGCATCCCGGTTGGCTGGGCCGCGTCATCAATGCGTTGGGCGAGCCGGTGGACGGCAAGGGGCCGCTGCCGGTGGGCGATGTGCCCTACCCCGTGCGCAACAAGCCGCCGCCGGCCCATTCCCGCCAGCGCGTCGCCGGCAAGATCGATCTGGGCGTCCGCGCCATGAACGCTTTCCTGACCGTCTGCCGCGGCCAGCGTATGGGAATTTTCGCCGGGTCCGGCGTTGGCAAATCGTCTTTGCTGTCGATGATGGCCCGCCACACATCGGCCGACGTGTCGGTGATCGGCTTGATCGGCGAACGCGGGCGAGAGGCCCGCGAGTTCATCGAGGACGATTTGGGCGAAGAGGGCATGGCCCGCTCGGTGGTGGTGGTCGCCACATCGGACGAATCCGCCCTGTTGCGCCGTCAGGCGGCTTACGCCACTTTGGCGGTGTCGGAATATTTCCGCGACCAGCAGCGCGACGTGCTGTGCCTGATGGACAGCGTCACCCGTTTCGCCATGGCCCAGCGCGAAATCAGCTTGTCGGTGGGAGAACCGCCCGCCAGCAAAGGCTATACTCCCACCGTCTTCGCCGAATTGCCCCGCCTTCTGGAACGGGCCGGGCCGGGGGCCGCCAATCAGGGATCTATCACCGGCCTGTTCACCGTGCTGGTGGACGGCGACGATCATAACGAGCCTATCGCCGACGCCGTGCGCGGCATTCTTGACGGGCATGTAGTGTTGGACCGCGCCATCGGCGAACGGGGACGTTATCCGGCCATCAACATTCTGCGCAGCGTTTCGCGCACCATGCCGGGATGTAATTCCGAGGGTGAAAACGCCCTGGTCTCGGCGGCCAAGCGTTTGCTGGCGGTCTACGACGACATGGCCGAACTGATCCGTCTGGGCGCCTATCGCCGGGGATCGGACCCGGCGGTCGACGAAGCCATTCATTACTACCCGGCTCTGGAGGCTTATTTGTCCCAGGGCAAGCACGAGGCGACGGACTTGGAGAGCAGCTATCGCATGCTGGCTGAAATTCTCTCGAACGGCATGAGCTGAGAAAAAGGCGCTGACGGGTGTCGAAAAAAGCCAAAGACCTGAACCAACTGATCCGCGTCAATAAATGGGGCGTGGACGAGCGTCAGCGCGAACTGGGCGTGCTGATCTCGCGCGAGGAGGATTTCATCGCTCAAGGCCATCAGTTGGATGCCGAACTGGCCCGCGAACAGCAGATCGCCGCCACCGACCCCACCATGGCCGGTTTCCTGTACGGCGGTTTCGCCGACCGCTACCGCATGCGCAAGGAGCAGTTGCGCCAGCTGCTGCACGCCATCCGTCTGGAGATCGAGGAGGCCCGCGAGCGGTTGGCCGACGCCTATCGCCAGCTTAAGGTTTACGAAGAAGTGCAAAAGGACCGCGCCCGCCGCGAGGACGCGGAAGAAGCCCGTCAGGAGCAATTGACCCTGGACGAAATCGGCTTGAACCAGCATCGCCGCCGCCAGGCCCAGGGTTAGGCCCCTAGGCCGGGGTGGGGATGATCACGCCTTGATGTCCACCAGCGAGTGGGCGGCGTAGCTGGTCACCAGAACGCTTCCGGCATTCTGCTGGGCGGCTACGGTTTCCACGCTGACCATGGCGCTTGTCACCGTTTGCTGCTGCGAGACCAGGGCGTTCTGGTCGCTTTCGCTCAAGCTGGGCTGCTGTAGGGCGGTGTCGATCACGTCCTTGGCTGCGCCCAGGCTGGCGCGGGCCAAGTCGATCGGGCTGGTGCCCTGGCCGGCTGTGCTTCCGCCGCTGCCGGCGCTGGTCGATGAGCTGGCTGAACCGGAGTTCAGGCCCGCTGGCGCTTCGGCGGAGACGGCGTCGGCTTCCTGCAATGCGGAATCCGCTCCGGCCGTCGCTCCGGCTCCGGCGGACGACACTAGATCGCGGATGCTGCCGGCAATACCGGCGGCTTCCGCCGCCAGTTCGCGAGCCGCCGACACATTGCCGCTGGACAGTGCCGCCGAAGCCTGATGTTTCAATTGCGACAAGGTGCTCCAGGCGGCGCCCAGGCGGTGCGAAGCGCTGGATTGCTGCTGAGACGAAGAATCGTCTCCCGAATCGCTTTGATTGCCCGTGGCGCTGCCGCCCGAGCTTGAACCGGCGCTTTGCTGCACCTGTCCGGTGGTGGACAGGGAGGCCGCCTGAGCCGGTGTGACCGCTGCCGCGCCCTCGGCCTGCGGTTGTTGCAGTGCTTGTTGCCTGGCCGGTTCATAGGCCAGAGCGGGCGACTGTTCGATGGGATTCAGCATCTTGATGCTCCATCAAAAAGTCAAAAGTGTTTCCCCAGTATCAGCTTGTACGGGTGGTCTGAAGTTTTCAGGCGCTCAAATGTGGATATGGCTTAAGTTTTAATTGGCGCCATCCTATTTGGGGTGGATGTGAAACTTTCGGATATGGTAATGAGTGCCGTTTAGCGGGGGCTAATAATTCTAATAAGCGTGTGACCGGAAGCGGTGCGCAGGGGCAAGAAAATCATGTTGGTTACGATCAGGCAAAAACTGTTGCTCGTTCTGGCCGTTCTGGTGGCGGCTCTTCTGGTGGCGTCCATCGGCGGCGTTATCGCCTCCGGCTCAGTGGGCAAGGGAATTGCGCGAATCGGTCAGGCAAGCGCCGATATCGAGCGCCAGACTTTGCCGCTGCTGCGCCTGAGCGCCGATGCGCGGGTGCAGGTGGTGCAGATACAGCAGTTTCTGTCGGATATTTCGGCGACCCGCGGCCAGGACGGTTTGGATGACGGCATGGGCGACGCGGAAAAGCAGGCCGCCGCTCTGAGCAAGAGCTTGGACGAGATGGCCGGCCTGGCCGCCGCCATGAACAACGACGATCTGTCCGCCCGCATTAAGGTGGTCAAGGACGCTCTGCCCGGCTATTGGCAGGTCGGGCAAAAGATGGCCAAGCTCTACATCGACGAGGGGCCTGAGGGCGGAAACAAATTCATGCCCCAGTTCGACGCCCAGGCCGAACATATGTCCAAGGCTATTGAGGACTTGCAGGCGAAGGTCGAGGAAATCGCCTCGATTCATCTGGAGGCGAACCATCAGGCGGTGACGGAATCCACGGATACCATCGGTTCCGTTCGTGCCGTCGGCATCCTGGTGGCGCTGTTCGGGGTGATCGCCGCCGCCGTCGCCGTGCCGGTGATGATGTGGGGATTCGGCCAGTTCACCCGCATGGCCGAGGTCATGCATCGCCTGGCAGATGGCGAGATGACGGTCGATATCCCCGCCCTGGCCCGCCGCGACGAAGCCGGCGCCATGGCTAAGGCGATTTCCGTTTTCCGCGACAACATGCTGGCCAATGAGCGGCTGCGGCTTGAACAGGAACAGCAGAAGCTGCGGTCCGAGGGGGAACGCAAGGAAGTCCTCCGCCGGATGGCCGACGATTTCGAAGGTCAGGTGGGCGGCGTGGTGGAGAGCGTGACGGCGGCGGCGGTCCAGCTTCAGGCCGCCTCCAAGCATATGGCCGCCAACGCCGCCGAGACCAGTGTTCAGGCCACAGCCGTGGCCGGTGCCGCCCAGCAGGCTTCCACCAACGTAGAGACGGTGTCGGCTGCCGCAGATCAATTGACCAGCAGCATCGACAGCATCGCCGTCGACGTCGCCCGTTCCCGGGAAGTGGCTGATCGCGCCAACATTGAAGCGGAACAGACCTCGGAGATGATTCGCCGGTTGTCCGACAACGTGGCCAGCATTGGCGAGATCGTGGCCTTGATCAACGACATCGCCGCGCAAACCAACCTGCTGGCGCTCAACGCCACCATCGAGGCGGCGCGGGCCGGAGAGGCAGGCAAGGGATTCGCCGTCGTCGCCAACGAAGTCAAATCGCTGGCCACCCAGACGGCGCGGGCGACCGGCGAGATCGGCGCCAAGATCATGTCGATCCAGGAGGGGACGGCCCAGGCGGTGGACGCCATCGGCAGCATCGCCGGCGTCATCGCCGAGATGGGAAGCATCAGCGGCGCCGTTGCCCAGGCGGTGCATGAGCAAAGCGCGGCGACCGGCGAGATCGCCCGCAATGTGGATCAGGCCGCCGTCGGCACTCATGACGTGACCAGCACCATCGGCGGCGTGGAAGCGGCTGCCCGCGAAACCGGCGCGGCGGCTGAACAGATCAGCACTTCGGCCAATGATTTGTCGGAGCAGGCGTCCCTGCTGCGCAATCAGGTTCACCGTTTCCTGGCCCATGTGCGGGACGGCCAGACGCTGTCCTGAAGGCGGTCGCGGCTCTCTCCCCTCGACGGAGGGAGCCGCCTTCCCTATCATTCCCGCCTGTACGGCAGGGAGATGAGGGATGGACAGTTTGACCGGGGAGTGGAGTCTGAGCTTTCCCCGCTATCGCCCGGATCAGTTGTTTTCCCTGGTTTCCGCCATCGAAGACTATCCCAGTTTCGTGCCGGGCTGCGTCGCCACCCGCGTCACTTGCCGCCAGGGGCTGGTCTGGCAGGTGGACAATCTGTTTGGCTTCGGTCCTTTCCGCAGCCGTTTTTCCAGCGAAACCCATCTCGACCCGCCGCATAGCGCGACCGTCGTGTCGATGGACGGGCCGTGGCGGCATTTTCAGTTGGATTGGCGACTGCGTGACGGGGCCGGTGGAGCGGGCTGCGATCTGACCTGCGCGTTCGTCGCCGATTTCAAGTCCTCCATGTTGGCGGCCGTGGCGCGTCCGGCGTTGCCTGAAACGGTTCGACGGACCATCTTGGCCTTCGAGAGCCGCGCGGCTCAGTTATTCGGCTGATAGGGTCTTGTGTCCGTGAGTTCGCCTTTGTCTCCGTTCGCCGTCTGGATGCTGGCCGTCCGGCCGAAGACTCTCAGCTTGTCCGCGGCTCCGGTGCTGGTGGGGGCGGCGTTGTCTTTGCATTTGGGGGGAGGGGTTTACTGGCCCAGCCTGCTGGCGGCTTTGCTGGGTGCGCTGTTCATTCAAGTCGCCACCAACCTGCACAACGACGCCGTCGATTTCGAGAAAGGGGCGGACGGCCCCGAGCGGTTGGGGCCGCCCAGAGTCACGGCCTTGGGGCTGGTGCCGGTCTGTGCCGTGAAACGGGCCGCCTGGGGCTGCTTTCTGCTGGCGGCGCTGGCGGGACTGTTTCTGGTGCTGCGGGGCGGCTGGCCGATCCTGCTGCTGGGTTTGGCCTCCATCGCCGCCGGTTGGGCCTATACCGGCGGACGCTGGCCCATTTCCCATTCGCCGCTGGGCGAACTGTTCGTACTGGCCTTCTTCGGTATCGGCGCGGTGGCGGGCACGGTCTGGCTGCAGATGAGCCAGCTGCCTCTGGCGGCGATGACTTGCGGGGTGGCGATGGGGTTGTTCGCCGCCGCCGTGCTGTTGGTCAACAATCACCGCGACGCTTCGGAGGACGCCCGCAACGGGCGGCGGACCCTGGCGATTCTGGCGGGAGAAAAAGGGGCGCGGCGGATCTATGCCGCATTGATGCTGGCGCCGTTCGTCTTGCTGGCGGCGCTGCATTGGCTGATGCCGTGGGCCGAGGTCTGGCCGGCGGTGGGGGCCTTGCCGCTGGCCTGGAAGCTGATTCGCGCCTTTCCCCTGGCGGCGGGACGCGATTTCAACCTGATCCTGGCCCGCACCGCTCAGACCCAATTGCTGTACGGCGTGCTGCTGTCCCTAGGGCTGTCCTTGTCCTGAGGGCTGGCATTGGGCCGGGCAAACAGGATATCGTGCGGCCGTTCCTTCGCTGCCCGCAGGTGTCGCGCCCATGTCCCGTCCCGTTCCGTCCTGGTTCAAGCCTGTCACCGATTACGGCCCGCTGGCCGTGTTCCTGTTGGCCTACAAGTTTCAGGGGCTGATGGCGGCGACGGCGGCTTTGATGGCCTGCACGGCGCTGGCGGTGGCGGCGGGCTGGGTCGTGACCCGCAAGCTGGCACTGGTGCCGCTGGTGACGGCGGTGATCGTCGGCATCTTCGGCGGCTTGACCCTGTGGCTGAACGACGACAGCTTCATCAAGATGAAGCCGACCATCATCTACGGCCTGTTCTCGGCGATCGTCGGCGGCGGTTTGATCTTGCGCCGTCCGGTCCTGAAGGCGGTGATCGGAGAGGCGTTGCTGATGGACGAGCAGGGCTGGCGGTCGCTGTCGTTGCGCTTCGCCCTGTTCTTCGCCGTCATGGCCTGTGCCAACGAGGTTGCCCGTCATCTGCTGACCACCGATCAGTGGGTTTTGTGGAAGGTGCCGGGCAGCCTGATTCTAACGTTTCTGTTCATGCTGGCGCAGGCGCCGCTGATCCAGCGCCATCGCTTGCCCGAGGAAATTTCGGATGAAAATCTAGGCAGTTAATTCGAAAACTTCATGCTACCCTTGCCGGGATTAACAAGGGTGCGGCATGACAAAGACGCGAACGGCGGCGCGGCCATGAAGGCTTTGCCGCCCATACCCGAGATAGAGGTTGTGGAACAGGGCGTGGCCGGCGTGGCCGCTGCTTTTCCGGAGCATGTGCGGATTCTTCTTCAGGCCGCCCGCAAGCGCCACAGCCTGCCCATCCTGTTGTGGGCGGATCGGCTGGCCCGGCGCTGGCTGGAAAACAACGCCAATCCCTATTTGCACGAAATCGAAGAGATGGCCCGCCATGCCGGCTTGCCCGGCATGTATCTGCTGAATTTGGGAACCGGCATCGCCTGCACTTCGGCGGCGGTGCCGGCCAAGCCCGGAGGCTTCCGGCTGGTGCGGGTGCTGGACTGGAAGCTTCAGGGCACCGGGCGGACTCTGATTCTCGCCAGGCAGTCGGGCCTGGCGGGCGATTTCCTCAATCTGACCTGGCCGGGGTTTTCCGGGGTGATGACCGGCATGGCCGAAGGCCGCTTCGCCGCCGCCATCAATCTGCCGCCGCTGGAGGGCAATTGGGTTCTGGGCCGTCTGCGGCAATGGCGGCGCGGGGGATTGCCGCCGGTGCATTTGCTGCGTCAGGTGTTCGAGACGGCCCCTGATTACGAGACGGCGCGCCGTATGTTGATCGAGACGCGCTTGGCGGGTCCGGCCTTTTTCACCCTGGTCGGTCCGGGCCCGTCGGAAGGCTGCATCATCGAGCGGTCGCCATTCGAGGCGGCGGTGCGTCCGGCTCCGGCGGCGGTCGCCAACCATTGGGTGTCCATGGCCAAGCCCGGCAAGGGCAAGAACAAGGACAGCCTGGGGCGGCAGCAGGCCATGGAGCGCCTGTTGCGCCATCCGCCCAACCATTTCAACTGGCTGGCCCCGCCGGTCTTGAACAAGGATACCCGGCTGGTGGTCCTGGCCGAGCCGTCCAGCGGTTTCCTGCGGGTTCAAGGGTTCGAGAAAAGTGCCGCCGTCACTCGCCCCCTGACGCTTGAAGGCTGATCCTTGTTCTACGACATGCCGTTGTTCCGTCCCCCCAGCGAGGGCGACAACCTGATCGTTCAGGCCACTTTGGGCTGCGGCTTCAATCACTGCACCTTTTGCTCGATGTATAAAGGCAAGGTCTATGCGGCTCGCCCCCGCGAGGAGGTGTTTGCCCATATCGACGGCCTTGCCCGCCATTGGCACGACGCCCACCGGGTGTTTCTGGCCGACGGCGACGCTTTCGGGCTGCCGACGGTCGAACTGCTGGCCATTGCCGAAAAGCTTCAGCGGACATTTCCGGCGTTGCAGCGTATTTCCGCCTATGCCACGCCACTGAACATCTTGAAGAAAAGCCCCGAAGAATTGGCTGAACTGAAGGCGGCCAAGCTCAGCCTGGTTTACCTGGGCATGGAATCCGGATCGGCCGAGGTTCTGAAGCGGATCGCCAAGGGCGTGACGCCGGAACGGCTGGCGGAATCGATCCTGAAAGCTCGGCAAGCGGGAGTGAAGATTTCCGCCACGGTCATTTTGGGGTTGGGCGGGCGAAAATGGTCAGACCGGCACGCCGCTGAAACGGCCTCTTTGGTCAACCGCGCCCCGCCTCATTATCTGTCGACCCTGCAACTGACCTTGATGCCGGATGCGGCGCCGGGGTTTCTGGAGCGCTGGGAGGGGGATTTCGACTTTCTCGACGACGACGGAGTTCTGACCGAACAGAAACGCCTGCTGGCGGGGCTGGCTCCCCAGCATCCGGTGATCTTCCGCTCCAATCACGCTTCGAACTGCCTGCCCCTGGCGGGAACCTTGCCCAAGGACAAAGACCGCCTGCTGGCCGAGATCGGGGCGGCGCAAAATGGAACGGCGTCGTTAAGGCCGAACTGGCTGCGGGGGCTATAGGCCCTAGCGCACCTTGCGCTTCTTGATGCTGGCGGGGGGCGGCGGGTTGAATGTGTCGATGTCGTCGTTTTCGCGCTGGCGGACGGCGACGCGGACCAGGGCCAGCAGAATGGCCGGCGGTCCGAACACCAGGGCCATTTTGGAAATCCAGATCAGGAAACTGTCGTGGCCCTTTTCAATGATCAGGGCTTCTTTGCACTTGTAACGCTGCTCGAAGCTGCCCGAGCAGTTTTTCATCTTCTGCTCGATTTCAGGAGAGCGGAAACCGTATTGATTGGGATCGACGTCGAAAAACTGCGAATAGACGGTCACACCCATCCACAAGGCGCAGACGGCGGTCGCGACCCAGTTGAGGACGGTGCGGTAATCCCACTTCTCCAAAGTTCCATCTCTCCGGTCCGATGTTCGTCCGACCACTCTATCACAAGCTCCTAATGCGGGGGAGTGGCTGTTTCCCGGCGAAAAGCCCTGAAATCTCTGCCGTTGGGCTGGTAAAAAGAGACGGATGAGCGTATATGCCTACATTCCCGAAATGTCTTTTCTGCACAGAGGACGAAATGGCCGAGACGTGGACCCCGGACAGCTGGCGTAACAAGCCGATCCAGCAGGTGCCGGAATATCCGGATGTGGAAAAATTGAATGCCGCCGAGGAAACTCTGCGCAATTTTCCGCCTCTGGTGTTTGCCGGCGAGGCCCGTCGTCTGAAGTCCCAGTTGGCCCAGGCCGCTGAAGGCAACGCTTTTGTCCTGCAGGGCGGCGATTGCGCCGAAAGCTTCGCCGAGTTCCGTCCCAACAATATCCGCGACACTTTCCGCGTGATGTTGCAGATGGCCGTGGTGCTGACCTTCGGCGCGGCTTTGCCGGTGATCAAGGTGGGCCGCATGGCCGGCCAGTTCGCCAAGCCGCGTTCGGCTCCGACCGAGACTATCAACGGGGTCGAACTGCCGTCCTACCGCGGCGACATGATCAACGGCATCGAGTTTACGCCCGAGGCCCGCAACCCCGACCCCGAACGTCTGGTGCGCGTCTACAATCAGTCGGCCTCGACCCTGAATCTGCTGCGCGCTTTCGCCCAGGGCGGCTATGCCGACCTGCACAAGGTGCATCAGTGGAATCTGGATTTCGTGGCCGGAACCTCGGGCAGCCGGTATGCCGAACTGTGCGCTCGCCTGGACGAAACCTTGTCGTTCATGGAAGCCTGCGGCCTGACCTCCGAGACGGCGCCGCAACTGCGCGAGACCGACTTTTTCACCTCGCACGAGGCGCTGATTCTGCAGTACGAGCAGGCTCTGACCCGCGTCGATTCCACCACCGGCGACTGGTACGACTGTTCCGCCCATATGTTGTGGATCGGCGACCGTACCCGCCAGCCCGACGGCGCGCATGTCGAATTCCTGCGCGGTGTCGGCAACCCGCTGGGCTGCAAGGCCGGTCCGACCACGTCGCCCGACGACCTGCTGCGTCTGATCGACACCTTGAATCCCAACAACGAAGCCGGGCGCCTGACCATCATCACCCGCATGGGCGCCGACAAGGTGGAGGCCAAGCTGCCGGCCCTGCTGCGCGCCGTGAAGGCCGAGGGCCGCAAGGTGGTGTGGCTGTGCGATCCCATGCACGGCAATACCGAAAAGGCCGGCGACTACAAGACTCGCTCGTTCGACAACATCCTGTCGGAAGTGAAGCAGTTCTTCGCCGTGCACCGGGCCGAAGGCACTCCCGCCGGCGGCGTTCACTTCGAGATGACCGGCCAGAACGTCACCGAATGCGTCGGCGGCGCCCAGGCCATCGACGCCGAAGGCTTGAGCGAGAATTACGTCACCGCCTGCGACCCGCGCCTGAACGCCACCCAGTCCCTGGAATTGGCCTTCCTGATTGCCGAGAACTTGAAGGACGCCAGGGCCGCGGCCAAGCAGGCCGCCGCGTCATGACCCGGCCGCCCGCTCCCCAGGGCGCGGAATGCGGCAATACCGGGGCGGCCAGCCGTCCCGATGTTGCCGATATTCCGCGGCTGACCGACCATTATTTCCTGCGGACCAAGGAAATCGTCGGGCGGTACGGGGACCGGGTGGTGACTTACGCGGTGTTCATGCGCCGCCCCGTGCTGTTCACGCCGCGGCTGGCGGTGGAATGGATCGAACGGATGGCCGCCGAGCGCGGCCAGACCGTCAAGATCGAGCTGAACCATGCGGAAGGCGAATGGGTCGGCGCCGGCGAGCCGCTGATGTACATCACCGGCTCGTTTTACCATCTGGTGGATCTGGAAACGATCTATCTTCAGAAGCTGGGCGCGGCCTGCGTCGCCGCTTACAACGCCTATACCATGTGCATCGAACTGTCTGAAGTGGCGTTCCTGGCCATGGACGCCCGCCATTGCGCGGGCGCCGAAATGGCCGAATTGATGGCCTATGCCGCCTCGGTGGGGTCGGACGCCGCCAAGCGGGAAGGGGCCAGGGGATTCGCCGGCAACGCCACCACCGAAACTGCTCATTATTTCGGGCAGGAAATGGGCAAGGGCACCATGCCCCACGCCCTGATCGGCTATGCCGGCTCCACCGTCCGCGCCGCCGAAATGTTCCACGAAACCTTTCCCGATCAGGATCTGACGGTGTTGGTGGATTACTTCGGCCAGGAAGTCACGGATTCCCTGGCGGTGTGCGAACGTTTCCCCAAGCTGGCCCGCGAAGGCCGGGTGGGCGTGCGGCTCGACACCCACGGCGGGCGGTTCCTGGAAGGGTTGGACCCCCAGACCTCCTATGCCGTGCTGGAACGCCACGCCCCGGCCTCGATCCGCGGCTATCGCACCGAGACCGAACTGCGTTATCTGGTGGGAACCGGCGTTTCCGCCGCCGCCATCTGGCATATGCGCGAACAGTTGGACGCCAAGGGCTGGAACAGGGTCAAGATCATCGCCTCGTCTGGCTTCGGTGCCGCCAAGTGCCGGGTGATGGCCTATTCCAAGGCTCCCATCGACGTCGTCGGCACCGGCTCGTTCCTGCCCGACAGTTGGGGCGAGACCTATGCCACCTCCGACATCATCGCCTATGACGGCCAGCCCAAAGTGAAGCTGGGCCGCGAATTCCTGCTTCGCCGAGACTGATAGGTTCGCCATGACCGCTCATCCCTCCACAGGCCGCCTGTCCATCGCCCTGGCGCAGATCAATCCCACCGTTGGCGACGTTCCCGGCAATTTGCGGCGGGTCCGCGAAGCGCGGGCGAAAGCCGCCCAGGCTGATCTGGTGGTGCTGCCGGAACTGGTTCTGTCGGGCTATCCCCCGGAAGATCTGGTGCTGAAGGAGGCTTTTCTCGATCTGGTTCAGGAGGCCGTGGAGGCCCTGGCCGCCGATACCGCCGACGGCGGTCCGGCTTTGTTGGTGGGTGCGCCCTGGCGGGTCGAAGGCAAGCGTCACAATGCGGCCCTGCTGTTGGAGGACGGGCATGTCTCGGCCGTCGTTCTGAAGGCGCATCTGCCCAATTACGGCGTCTTCGACGAAGCCCGCGTCTTCGTTTCCGGCCCGCTGCCGAAGCCCGTTCTGTTCAAGGGCGTGAAGCTGGGCGTGCTGATCTGCGAGGATATGTGGTACGCCGATGTGCCGGAAGCGCTGAAGCGCGGCGGCGCCGAAATCCTGGTGGTGCCCAACGGTTCGCCTTTCGAGTTGGACAAGCGCCACGCCCGTTTCAACCATGCCCGCGCCCGCGTCGCCGAAACCGGATTGCCGCTGCTTTACGTCAATCAGGTCTGCGGTCAGGACGAACTGGTGTTCGACGGCGATTCCTTCGTGTTGAGCGTCCAGGGCCAAGTGGTCCAACAGCTTCCCAGTTGGCGCGAAGAGGTTTCGGTTTCCCACTGGACCCGCCAGCATGACGGCGCCTGGGTTTGCACGCCGGGCCGCAAGATCGCCTCGCCCGAGGGATTGGAAAGCATCTATCAGGCCATGGTGTTGGGCCTGCGCGACTATGTGACGAAGAACCGCTTCAAAGGTGTTCTGCTCGGCTTGTCGGGCGGTATCGACAGCGCTCTGTCGGCGGCGGTGGCGGTGGACGCCCTGGGCACCGATAAAGTCTGGTGCGTCATGATGCCATCGCCTTATACCTCGCAGGAAAGCCTGGACGATGCCGCCGAATGCGCACGTTTGTGCGGCATCCGCCTCGACAGCATCAATATTGGCCCGGCCATGGAGGCCTTCGGCCGGATGTTTGCCCCCATCTTCGCCGGAGCCGGGGCCGACACCACGGAAGAAAACGTCCAGGCCCGTTCGCGCGGCCTGACCCTGATGGGGCTGTCCAACAAATTCGGTTATATGGTTCTGACCACGGGGAACAAGTCCGAGATGTCGGTGGGCTATGCCACTCTTTACGGCGACATGTGCGGCGGTTATTCGGTGTTGAAGGACATCTACAAGACCACGGTCTTCGCTTTGTCGCGCTGGCGTAACGCCAACAGGCCCGAGGGAGCTTTGGGGCCCGACGGCGCAGTGATGCCGGAACGGGTCATCACCAAGCCGCCGTCTGCCGAACTGAAGCCCGATCAGAAAGACCAGGACACCCTGCCGCCCTATGACGAGTTGGATGCCGTGCTGGAATGCCTGATCGAACGCGAAATGGGCCCAGCCGAAATCATCGCCGCCGGGCACGATGCCGACGTGGTGCGCCGAGTTTTCCACATGCTGGATCGGGCCGAATACAAGCGCCGACAAGCACCGCCCGGCGTCAAGATCACCAGCCGCGCCTTTGGCCGCGACCGCCGCTATCCTATCGTCAACGGCTTCACGGACACGGTGTGATCGCCGGTTAGAGAGATCGGGCGGTCCGTTCGAGCCGTTTCGGAAGCGCCGCTTCCAGGTGGGGAGCGGCGGCAGTCCCGCGATTTCATCAGGAAAACGCTATAGATGACCATCTCAGTTCGTTTCGCGCCCAGCCCCACGGGGCGGCTGCATGTGGGCAATGCCCGCGTCGCTTTGATCAACTGGCTGTTCGCCAAGAAGCAGGGTGGCTCATTCGTCCTGCGCATCGACGATACCGACCGCGAACGCTCCCAGGCCGATCACGAGCAAGCCATCTATGCCGACCTGACCTGGCTGGGGCTGACGTGGGACCGGCGCGAGGCGCAGTCCGAGCGGTTCGAGCGTTATGATCTGGCGGTGGCGAAGCTGAAGGCCGACGGGCGGCTTTACGCCTGCTACGAAACGCCCGAGGAATTGGATTACAAGCGCAAGCGCCAGTTGGCCCGCCATCTGCCTCCGGTTTACGACCGCGAAGGGCTGCGTCTGAGCGACGCCGACAAGGCCAAGCTGGAAGCCGAGGGCCGGCGGCCCCACTGGCGTTTCAAGCTGGCCGAAAGCGAAGTGCGCTGGGACGATCTGGTGCGCGGCCCCTGCCATTACAATGCCGAACATCTGTCGGACCCGGTGCTGATCCGCGCCGACGGCAGCTATCTTTATACTCTGCCGTCCGTGGTCGACGACGCCGAGATGAACATCAGCCACGTCATTCGCGGCGAAGATCACGTCACCAATACGGCGGTGCAGATTCAGATCTTCGAGGCGCTGGGAGCCAAGGTTCCCGGCTTCGCCCACCTGACCTTGCTGACCGACGCCAAGGGCGAAGGCCTGTCGAAGCGTCTGGGCAGCATGTCGCTGGGTGATCTGCGGGCAAGCGGGCTTGAAGCCATGGCGCTTAACAGCCTGCTGGCCAAGCTGGGCACTTCGGACGCCATCGCGCCGCGCCGGTCGCTGGCGCAATTGGCCGAAGAGTTCGACATGGCGCATTTCAGCCGCGCCACGCCGAAGTTCGACGATAACGAACTGGAGCATGTGAACGCCCGTCTGCTGCACGAAATGAGCTTCGCCGAGGCGGCTCCCCGTCTGGCGGATGCCGGCATTCCCGGCGACGAGGCTTTCTGGCTGGCCGTACGGGCCAACCTGAAGCGTTTTGCCGAGGCCCGTGACTGGTGGCATATCGTCGGCGAGCCGGTGGCTCCGGTGGTCGAGGATGCCGCATTCCTGGCCCAGGCGGCCGGGCTGCTGCCGCCGGCCCCCTGGTCCGTCGAAACCTGGAAGAGCTGGACTGGCGCCGTTCAGCAGTCTTCGGGCCGTAAGGGGAAGGACCTTTTCCATCCCCTGCGTCTGGCCTTGACCGGCCGAGAGAATGGACCGGAGCTGAAGACTCTGCTACCTCTGATCGGTCCCGACCGCGCCGCCGCCCGCCTGCGCGGCCAAACCGCTTGATGATAGGTCTTACCGTGCCGCTCGTTCTCTACAACACCCTGTCCCGCCGCAAGGAAACCTTCGTGCCGCTGAACCCGGAAAAGGTCGGCATGTATGTGTGCGGTCCCACGGTTTATGACCGGGCGCATATCGGCAACGCCCGTCCCGTGGTGGTGTTCGACGTGCTGTACCGTCTGCTGCGGCGGTTGTATCCGGACGTGACCTATGTCCGCAACATCACCGACGTGGATGACAAGATCAACGCCAAGGCCAAGGACACTGGCGAAGCCATCTCGGCCATCACGGCGCGCACGACGAAGCTGTTCCACGAGGACATCGCCGCTCTGAACGCCCTGCCGCCGACGGTCGAGCCCCGCGCCACCGCCCACATCACCCAGATGATCGCCCTGATCGAAAAGCTGATCGCCAACGGCCACGCTTATGAAGCCGAAGGGCATGTGCTGTTCTCGGTGCCGTCCATGCCCGATTACGGCAAGCTGTCGGGCCGCAGCCAGGACGAGATGATCGCCGGCGCCCGCGTCGAAATCGCTCCTTACAAGCGTGACGCCGCCGACTTCGTGCTGTGGAAGCCGTCCACCGACGATTTGCCGGGCTGGGACAGCCCCTGGGGACGCGGCCGTCCCGGCTGGCATATCGAATGCTCGGCCATGAGCAAGGAATATCTCGGACCGACCTTCGACATTCACGGTGGCGGCCAGGATTTGGTGTTCCCCCACCACGAAAACGAAATGGCTCAAAGCTGCTGCGCCAATTCGGCGCCCTTCGCCCGTTATTGGCTGCATAACGGCTGGCTGATGGTGGAAGGCGAGAAGATGTCGAAAAGCCTCGGCAACTTCTTCACCGTGCGTGAACTGCTGGACCAGGCTCCCGGCGAGGCGATCCGTCTGGCCATGATCTCGACGCATTACCACCAGCCGTTCGATTGGACCGCCGAAGGTTTGAAGCAGGCCCGTCAGACCTTGGACCGACTGTATCTGGCCCTGCGCAGCACCGCCGATATCGCCATTGATGAAGACGAAGACGCGCTGCCGTTGGAGATCCTGGCGGCGCTGAAGGACGATCTGAACACGCCGCTGGCGATTTCGCATCTGCATGAGATCGCCACCAACCTGAACAAGGCCGTCAAGGATCCCAAGGGCAGTGTCGAGGAGCAGGCCAAGTGGAAGGCGGCTTTGCTGGCCGCCGGCGACTTGCTGGGGCTGTTGCGGCAAGATCCCGAAGACTGGTTCCGCTGGGTGCCTGCCGGCGGCGCGGCCCTGTCGGACGAACAGGTGCAGTCCCTGGTGGATCAACGTCTGGCCGCCCGCAAAAACAAGGATTTCGCCGCCGCCGATCGTCTCCGCAAGGAGCTTACCGACAACGGCGTGCTGCTGGAAGACGGAGCCGGCGGCACCACTTGGCGCAGGAGCTGAAACAGATGACTACCCGTTCCTTTAAAATCGGCATCGTCATGGGTAGCTTCCATACCAAGGAAATGGACGTGATGCTGGCCGCTGCGACTCAGGCCGCCAAGGACATGAACCTGGAACTGGTCAGCGTCGTGCGGGTGCCCGGTTCCTATGAAAAACCGCTGGCCGCCAAGCGTCTGCTGATGCGCGAGGATATCGACGGGCTGGTGGCGCTGGGCATCATCGAGCGCGGCGAAACCGGCCATGGCCACGTCATGGGCCAATCGGTCAGCGACGCCCTGATCGGTCTGCAACTGGAATTCATGAAGCCGATCGGTATCGGCATCCTGGGACCGGATATCTATCCCACCCAGTTCGCCGCCCGTCTGGAAAAGCATGCGGTGGCCGCCGTCAACGCCGTTTCGGTGATGCTGCGGGGCTAACGCCTTATGAGGACAGGAATATGAAAAGAGCGGCCTATTGGGCCGCTCTTTTGTTTGGGGCGTGCGCTTTTGGTCGCAGTCAATCTTTCCTGGCCGGGGCGTGGCGGATTTGAATGCCGTCCTTGTGATAGAGGATCAGAGTGGCGATCAGGCCGCAGACAGCGGCGAAGGTCATCCAGTATCCCGGGGCGGCCTTGTCGTTGGTCTGCTCGATCAGCCAGGTGGAGACCATGGGGGTATAGCCACCGAACAAGGCGGTGGCCAGACTGTAGGCCAGGGAAAAGCCGACGGTGCGGACGTGGGCGGGCATGACCTCGGTCAAGGCGACCACGGCGGCGCCGTTATAGCTGCCGTAGATGAACGACAGCCACAGTTCGGCAACCAGCATGCTGGTAAAGCTGGTGTTGGCGACCAGCCACGACAGCACCGGATAGGCGGTCAAAATCGGCAGCACGGTGAAGACGATCAGGATGGGCTTGCGTCCGACCTTGTCCGACAGGGCGCCGATGACGGGCAGCCAGAACAGGTTGGACAGGCCGATGCACAATGTGACCAGCAGGCTGTCGGACGCCGACAGCTTCAGCACGCTTTTGCCGAAGGTGGGGGTATAGACGGTGATCAGATAGAACGACACCGTCGTCATCACCACCATCATCATGCCGGCGATGACGATGCGCCAGTTATGGGTGATCGACCGGGTGATCTCGCCGATGGTGGGATGATGCCGCCGGGCCAGGAACTCTTCGGTTTCCTGCAGGGATCGGCGGATGACGAAGATCACCGGAATGATCATGCAGCCGATGAAGAAGGGAACGCGCCAAGCCCAGTCGTTGATCTGGTCGACGGGCAGGCTCTGATTCAGGCTGTAGCCGATGACGGCGGCGACGATGATGGCGACCTGCTGGCTGCCCGACTGCCAACTGACATAGAAGCCTTTGTGCCCCGGCGTGGCCATTTCCGACAGATAGACGGAGACGCCTCCCAATTCCACGCCGGCCGAGAAGCCTTGAAGCAGCCGTCCGATCAGCACCAGGACGGGGGCGACGATGCCGATGCTGGCATAGCCGGGAACGAACGCGATCAGAATGGTGCCGCAGGCCATGATGGCCAGCGTCAGGATCAGACCCTTGCGCCGGCCGATACGGTCGATATAGCTGCCCAGGATGATGGCGCCCAAAGGACGCATCAGGAAGCCGGCGCCGAACGTGGCGAAGGTCAGGATCAACGAGGCATATTCGTTGTCGCCGGGAAAGAATGTTTTGGAGATGTACGTGGCGTAAAGGCCGTACAGGAAAAAATCGTACATTTCCAGGAAGTTGCCGCTGGTGACGCGGAGAACCGAGGACAGCTTGGAGTGGGATCCCGACATGGAGGCCTGTGCTCGACGCAGTGGGAGGATAAGACGCAGTCGCAATTATCGCACAGCAGTCCGCTCCGTTCGAGCGGCCAATGCGGGAAAAGGCTGAAACTGCGGAAAGGCTTACTCGGCTGGCGGTGGCGCGGTGGTTGGCAGTTGCCCCATCTTGACCATCAGATAGTCGAGATCGTCGCTTTCGAACTCGACGCCCTGTTCGCCGTATTGGGTCAGGATGCGCTCGATCATCTTGCGCGAGAAACGCTCACGGTCATTGGCCTCGCCGTCCAGCTTCATGCCGCGCGAGATGTCGATGGCGGCGCGCATGGCGGGATAGAGCGTCTGCGGCAGACCGGATTTCTGGTACAGAGCCTGGAAGCCGCGTTTGCCCTCATCGTAGATCAGGGCCTGGGCGTTGGGAACGGTGATCTCGGCCAGCTTGGCCAGCGCGGTTTCAAAGAACACCATATCGCCCATGCATACCGCCCGCAGAATGATCGAAGGGGTCAGGCGCTTGTGCTTGTGGAGATGCGCCACCAGCTTGACCACGTCGCTTTCCGTGTTGCTGATGCCCAGAACCGCCTGCTCGCGGGCCTGAATCAGCAACGTGGTGGCCATTTCGGGAGACAAGTCCTTGCGCCGCAGCAGGTGGGCGCGGATGTTCTCCGATACGCGGTTCAGCAGGCGTTCGACGATGGTTACGGGCAGACCGGGGCGTTCGGCCAAGGCGTTGCTGACCGTGGTTCCGTCGCTGTATTGGTCCACCACCTGCTTCAGGGTGGTCTCCCGCAATTCCGCGCCGCGGTTCGATACCAGGGTGGCGACCACGCCGCCGTCGCCGCTGTTGACCAGGGCGTCGGACAGATCGGCTGAAATGTGAGAGCGCTGGGCCATGGCGGCCAGCTTGTCGTGGTCCTGAATCTTGACCAGTTCCAGCAGGTCGTTGTCGGTCAGAACCTCCGAGAACTGCAAGATGGGAAGAGCGACGCTGCCCACGTCCTGGGCCAGGGTCAGGGCGACGTCGTGGGGCACCAGAGGATTGGCCTTCAATTGCTGGGCCAATGCTTCGCGCACGCGGACTTCCGCGTCCTTGACCATGATGCGGAAAATATCTTCGGCCAGTTTGCGCTGGGTTTCGGTCAAAGCCGGATGTTGCGACGCGATCTTTCCAGCGATCTCGGCCCGGATCCCGGCGTCGGGACTGGCGAGGAGACGGCGGACGTCCTCTTCCTTAAGCATTTCTTCCATGTCGGCCATCCTGGATGTGACCTTAATGATCTGGAGTATAGCCCGACATCCAAAGGAGAAAAATAAATATTAGGGAGGTGCCCCGTTGGATGGTGAATGAATATTTATGTCGTATTTTACCTTTTTAAAGGGGCCGTCCTATCTTGGATTGGCCATCACGTCCTTGACCTTGCCCGCCAACTGTTTCAGCGAGAAAGGCTTGGGCAGGAAGTGAATGCCGTCCTCTCCCGAGAAATCGCCCAAGGCGACATCCTCGGCATAGCCGCTCATGAGAATGACCTGGATCGAGGGCCGCTCCATGCGCACCAACCTGGCCAAGGTTGCGCCGTCCATGCCGGGCATCACCACGTCGGTGACCAGCACGTCGATGCCCTCCTCGCCGCGCAGAACGTCCAAAGCCTTTTCGCCGGAATTGGCCTCCAGCACCTTGTATCCCTTGTTGCGCAGAGCGCGGGAACCGAACAGGCGCACGGCGTCTTCGTCCTCGACGATCAGGATGGTGCCGGCGCCGGTCAAGTCACCGCCCAGAGTTTGGGTTTCCAGATCGGCAGAGGCCGGCGGGGCTGCCTGCTCTTCGGCGGGAAGGCCGTTGGCTTTGGGCTTCGGCAGTTCGGCCTGAGCTTCGAAGCGGGGCAGGAAGATGCGGAAGCTGGTGCCGTGGCCGGGCTGGCTGTCGACGAAAATGAAGCCGTCGGTTTGGCGCACGATGCCGTAGACGGTGGACAGGCCGAGGCCGGTACCGGCTCCCACTTCCTTAGTCGAGAAGAACGGTTCGAAAATGCGGCCCAGGTTTTCGGCGGCGATGCCGGTGCCGGTGTCGGCCACCTCGATCTGGATGTAATGGCCGGGCGGCATGACGTCGGCCCCGCGCTGATAGGGGCGCTCGACCCGCATGGCCTTGGTGGTGATGGTCAGCAATCCGCCGCCGGGCATGGCGTCGCGGGCGTTGACCGCCAGATTGATGATGACCTGATCGAACTGGCCGGGATCGACCCGCACCTGCCCCAGGTCGCGGCCGTGGGTGATGACCAGCTCGATGGTCTCGCCCAGCAGACGGCGCAGCAGATTGGACAGGTCGGCTAGGGCGTCGGTGACGTCGAACAGCCGCGGCTGCAACGCCTGACGGCGCGAAAAGGCCAACAACTGGCGGACCAGGCTGGCGGCGCGGTTGGCGTTCTGCTTGATCTGCATGATGTCGGCGAACGACGGTTCGTTGGGGCCGTGGCGTTGCAGCAGCAGATCGCAGAAGCCGATCATGGCGGTCAGCAGATTGTTGAAATCGTGGGCGACGCCGCCGGCCAGCTGGCCCATGGCCTGCATCTTCTGGCTTTGGGCGAACTGGATTTCCAGGTTCTTCTGCTCGGTGGTGTCGATGAAATGCAGCATCAGGCCGGTCACGGCGCCGTCTTCGGCGGTGGGGCTGACATACAAGGTGGCGACAAGGTCGCGGCCACCGCCGTCCAGGCGCACCGGCAGATGGTTGCCGGGGCTGGTGCCCATCAGCACGCGCGACAATTGCTCGGCGGCGGCGGGACGGTCGGTTTCCAGGATGAAGTCCGTGACCGGACGGCCGATGATGTCGTCGATCTCGACTCCCAGCAACTGGGCAAAGGCCGGGTTGCAGCCGGAAACGGTGGTGTCGGGATCGGCCAGGGCGATGCCCACCGGCGCATCCTCGAACAGCCAGTGGAAACGCCGTTCGGCGGTTTTGACCACGCGTTCCCAATGGCGCTCCGGCATGAGGTCGCGGACCACCACCGAACGGGTGAACATTTCGCCGCCCTCGTCGAAGACGGTATGGGTGACGAAAGCCTGGAAGACGTCGCCGTTGCGGCCCTTCAGGCGCATTTCGGCCCGGTCTTCCTCGGGGTTGGGAACCACACCCAGCACGTCCGACAGGGCCATGCCCACCAATTTCTCCGGCGGATGGCCGACCCATTCCGCCAGACGCTGGTTGACGAAGCGGAAACAGCCGTCGCTGTCGGCGGAATAGAAGCCGACCGGCAGGAAATCGATGAAATCCGCCAGCATTTCATGCTCGCGACGCAAGGTTTCCTCGATGTCGCGGCGAGCCGAGACGTCCTCGGCGGTCCAGACGGAACCGCCGCCCTCAAGCGGATGCACGGAAATGGCCAGCCATTCGCGGACGCCTTCGCCGCCGGTCAGCAGCACCTCGGCGTGGTGGGTGCCGCCATGGCGTCCGGCATGTTCCAGGCGCGCCAGCTCCTCCAGCGCGCGTTCCTCGTCGTTGGCCCGCCCGCGCAAGGGGTCGCAGGGAGATTCGGCGGTGCCGAACAGTCCCTGAGCGGCGGCGCTGCGGAACAGCTCGTTGCCTTGGGGGTCCAACACCAGTCTGGCTTTGCGGTCGGCCTCCAGGGCTTTTTCTAGCTTGGCGGTGGCGGCGGCGCGGCGAATCTCGCGGCCCAGCCGGGCGGCCAGGCTGCCGATGGACAGCAAAGCGATGGCGGCGGCGGCCAACGGGCCGGACAGCTCGGCCGGATCGTTGCCCGCCAGCTTCAAGGATAGAACCGTCAGGACGACCACCGCGGCGGCGGCCAGCCATACCCGGGCATGACGCAGGGCGTCAACGCTGCTGGAACTTGCCACGGTTTTTCTCCTTCAGGCGCATGACGTAGCTGATGACCTCGGCCACCGCCTTGTAATGCTCGGGGGGGATTTCCTGGTCGATCTCCACCGCCGCGTACAAGGCGCGGGCCAGCGGCGGATTTTCGACGATGGGGATTTCGTGCTCGGTGGCCAGTTCGCGGATGCGCTGTGCCGTGAAGTCCTGGCCTTTGGCGATCAGCACCGGCGCGCCCATGCTTTCGATGTCGTATTTCAGCGCACAGGCGAAATGGGTCGGGTTGGTGATCACCACGTCGGCTTTGGGAACCGAGGCCATCATACGCTGCCGGGCGCGGGCGATGCGCAAGGACCGCAGGCGCGACTTGATCATGGGATCGCCTTCGGTGTCCTTGTTTTCGTCCTTGATTTCCTGGCGGGTCATGCGCAAGCCCTTCAGGAAGGTGAAACGCTGATAGGCCCAGTCCATGCCGGCCACCACCAGCATCATGATCACCACGGCCATGATCAGCTTGACCAGGGTTTGGTGGATGTAGATCACTACGCTGATCAGGTCCATGGACATCAGAAGCTCCAGCTCCTTCATCCTGGGCTTCAGGAACCAATAGCAGCCGACGCCGACCACGGTCAGTTTCAGGACGTTCTTCACCAGCTCGGCGATGGAATGCATTGAAAAAATGCGCTTCAGCCCGGTCATGGGATTGACCTTGTTGAAGTCCGGGGCCAGCTTTTCCAGCACCAGCATGAAGCCGGTCTGTCCCAGCGAGGCAACCAGGGCGAAGGCGATCATGATGGCGAAGGGTGTGGCCAGAGCCAACCCGATATGCAGCAGCACGTCGGTGGACAACTGCACCAGATCCTTGGGGTCGGTGATCCGCACGTTGCCAAGGTTGTCCAGCATGCCGGCCATGTAGGCCTTCAGAAGATTGATCAGCACCGGCAGCCCCAGCCACACCACCACCAGCATGGCGGTCAGCATGACCACGGTCTTAACCTCCTGGGACTGTAGAACGTTACCTTGCTCCCTGGCCTTGTCCAGCCTTCGGGATGTTGGTTGTTCCGTTTTGGAGTCGTCGTCTTCGCCCGCCATGCCCTAGCCCCCGGGAGAGAGATAGGGGATCAGCCCGTCGTTCATGTACCGGATGAAAATCATCATCATCGGGGGCAGGGCGATCATCAGGATGAACATGCCGATCAGCAATTGAAGCGGCGTGCCGACGAAAAACACCTGCATCTGCGGCACCAGCTTGTTCATCAATCCCAGGGCGACGTTGAAGACCAGGGAAAAAACGATCAAAGGCGCGGCCAGGCGCATGGCGATGGCGAAGCTCTCGCTGGAGACCTTGACCAGGGTCTGGGAAAAATCCTCCATGGGTAGGGGGGCGCCCGGTTGGAACAGGCCGTAGCTGTCCACCAGGGCGCGCAGCATGACATGGTGGGTGTCGGTCATCAGAAACAGGGTCAAGGCCACGTTGTTGATGAAGCTGGTGACGATCTGGCTCTGATCCTGACTGAGCGTGTCATAGACATAGGCGTTGGTCAGGCCGGTAGCGTAGCTGACGAAATTGCCGGCCAGATCAATGGGGGCCATCAGCAACTGCATCAAAACGCCGAAGAACAGCCCCACCGTGGCTTCGCCCAGCACCAGCACGGTCATGCCCATGGGATCCACGGGCATGGCCGGCAGCATGGGATCCAGGACCGGCATCAGCAGGAACGACAGCAGGAACGACAGCAGAAGACGGGTGCGGCTGCTGACCAGCGTGCCGCCCAGACCGGGAGCGAACATGATGGCGGTGCCCAGTCGCGCGACGATCAGCAACAGCTTGAAGACGTCGACGGTCAGGATCTCGCGCAGCATGGCGGACTATCCGCCGGCGACCATGCGGTCCATCACCCCGCGGGTGAAGTCCATCAGGGCGTGCATCATGAAGGGAAAAAACAGCAGCAGCATCAGGAAGATGGTCAGAACCTTCGGCACGAAGGTCAGGGTCTGTTCCTGAATTTGGGTGACGGCCTGGAACAGCGAAACGATCAGACCCACCACCAGTCCGCCGATCAAAGCCGGGGCGCTGACTTTCAGGGTGACGATCATGGCGTCGCGGGCGATTTCGATCAGTTCGGCCTCGGTCATGCCGAAGGCTCCTTAGAACGACATCTTGAGGATGTCGTTATAGGCGCTGACCACTTTGTCGCGCACTGCCACCACGGTCTGCAAGGTCAGTTCGGCATTGCTCACGGCGGCGACCACCTCGGGGATGTCAGCCTTGCCGGTGATGGCCTGCTTGGACAGTTCTTCGCTCTTCTTGCCGCTGTTGATGGCGGCTTCGGTGCCGCTTTTCAGCAGAGAGGCGAAATCGCTGCCAACGGCGCCATCGTTGCCGGCGTCCGCCGGAGTGGAGGTGCCGAACGACTTGCTGGCGTTGGAATAGGCCGAGATGGCGTCGGCGATGCTGTTGATGGCCATGGCTTTGTTCCGGCTCCGGGGTGGGGCGGCAGTTTAGTGGATGTTAGCGCAACATGTCGACGGTGCGCGTCAGCATGGTCTTGGAAACGTTGACCACGTTCAGATTGGCCTCATAGGACCTCTGGGCTTCGCGCATGTCCATTAGCTCGATCAGCGGATTGACGTTGGGGGTCATCACATAACCGTCGCTGTCGGCGGCCGGGTGCTTGGGATCGAACTTCTTTTGGAATTCCGAGCGGTCGACGTCGACCTTGGCGACCTTGACCACGTCGGCGCCGACCTGCTTGTCCAGCACGTTGCGGAAGGAAAGAACCTTGCGGCGATAAGGCTGTTCCCCAGCCGACGTCGGCAAGGAATCGGCGTTGGCCAGATTCTCCGACACCACGCGCAGGCGTTCCGACTGGGCTTTCATGCCCGAAACGCCGATCAGGGCTGTTTTGTTCAGCTCGTCCATGGGCTGTCTCCGCTAATGGGCTTAGCTGCTGCTGCCTTGGCCAAGGGCCGTTTTGATCATCTTGATGTTCTTCTGAAGCAGGTTGATGGCCAGATCGTAGTTGTTCTTGACCTCGCCGATCTTCTGCATCTGGTCTTCCAGCGACACGCTGTTGCCGTCGGGCTTGGATTCCGCCGGTTGCTTGACCACGTCCGATTCGTATTTGGCCTGCTCGACGGGAGGCTGGATATGCATCGGGTTGGTGACTTCGGCCTGTAGCGGCGCCTGAGTGTTCTTGAACACCGACTTGAAGTCCAGCGGCGCAATGTCCTTGGACTGGTACTTCGGAGTGTTGGCATTGGCGACGTTCTGGGCCAGCACTTCCTGACGCCGGGTCAGCCAGTCCATGTCTTTGCGCGCCATGGCCAGAAGGGTCAGATCCTCGTACATCCGCTCATCCTCGCTGTCTCCGCCAAGGGCTGGGGAGAGGGGGAATTCCATGGGCGTACTATAGACTCGCGCGCCTTAACAAAGGGTGAATCCGTACCCTGTCCGCCATGCGGAAAAACGGCGGAATTCCAGGAAGGGGGAAACTGGCACGATGCCTGCAAGGATGGGGGCGGAGCAAGTCCGGGCGTTTCCCCTGGGAAGGTCGGGCTGAAGCCGAGAAGCCAGTGTTTCCGCCAGTTTGGGGCGGCGCTCAGGTGGGCCGGCGGCGCCACTCGTCAGGGAAAGATCTGCAGCCTGGGCAAAAACTTCCCAGGGCACGGATCACCGGAGCCGGCAGAAAAGGGCAGCCGGAGCCAGGGCGGGGTTGTTGAAAATTCTTGATCGGGACCGCCGGCGGAAAGAGGCCTAAGGCGTAACGGGAGCAAAAGCGATGACAACAGTTTCATCGACTACGAGCAGCAGCAGCAGCACGTCTTCGACGTCGTCGTCAAGCACGTCCGCTTCGTCGGCGAGCAGCGTCTACAACACGTTTCTGATCATGCTGACCACCCAGCTGAAGAACCAGGATCCGTTGAATCCGACGGATACCACGGCCTTCACCCAGGAAATGATCGGCTTGGCCAGCTTGGAACAGCAGGTCGACACCAATACCGACCTGACGTCGATCCAGTCCAGCCTGGACACCTTGACCTCGACCAACGGCGTCGCCTACATCGGCAAGACCGTGGTGGCGACCGGCGACACCGAGCAGGTGAGCAGCGGAGGGACCGGAACCTGGCATTACGATCTGGCCAGCACCGCCAAATCGACCTCGCTGACCATCACCAACAGCAGCGGCACCACGGTGTGGAGCGGCTCGGGCGATACCGCGTCCGGCTCGCATACCCTGAGCTGGGACGGCACCGATTCCAGCGGCGACGCGGTCAGCACCGGCGATTACACGCTGACGGTGACGGCCAAGGACAGCTCGGGCAGCACGGTGACCACCACCACCAGCATCGTCGGCACCGTGACCGGCGTCGACAGCTCGAGCGGCAGCACCGTTCTTACCGTCGGCGACGTTTCCGTCGCTCTCAGCAAAGTTACAGGCTTCAGCAGCTAATGCGGGCCCGGCACCAGAATTGAACAAGGAGTGAGACCATGGACGCAGCAATGAATGCCGCGGTGTCGGCCCTGAAATCCGAAAGCCAGGCGCTGTCCACCATTTCTACGAACCTCGCCAACTCGGGCACCACCGGCTACAAGGCGGTGTCGACCCAGTTCCTGAATCTGTTGAACGGAACGACCTCCGGCACCTCCGGCACCCAGTCGGGCGGCGTGACCACGGTGACCCGCCAGAACGTCAGTCTGACCGGCAATATCACCAGCACCACCAACTCGACCGACATGGCCATCGACGGCACCGGGTTCTTCGTGGTGAGCGACGGCACCAACGACTACTATACGCGGAACGGTTCGTTCACCTCGGACAGCACCGGCAATCTGTATCTGAGCGGCACCAGCTATTACCTGATGGGTTGGACCACGGACGCCACCGGCTCGGTGACGACGGTCAACCAGGGCAATACGGCCTCGCTCGAGAAGATCAACGTCCAGAAGTACAACTCGACCGCCACCGCGACCACCACCTATTCGATGTCGGCGAACCTGCCGGACGAGGCGCAAAGCGACGTCAACACGCTGAGCTATACGAACGACTCCGGCAGTTCCGAGACGCTGAACTACGCCTGGACCTCGACCGGCACCAATTCCAGCGGCAACAGCACCTATCTGGTCAGCGTCACCCCGTCGAACTCCAGCGTGACGCTGGACGACGGCACGACGTCGGGCGTTTCCCAGCTGACTTATACGGTGGAAGCCGACAGCAGCGGCAATATCGTCAGCGTCACCGGCACGACCAACAACACGACCGGCTATTCGGGAACCGAGCTGCCCAGCAGCATCACCGCCAGCGACAAGACTTCCGGTTCGATCGACACCAGCACCGAAACCTGGAGCGCCGTCGAAGCCAAGACCGGCTTTTCGAAGTCGACGTCGATGAAGATTTACGACTCGCTGGGCACCGAGGAAAGCGTGCCGGTGACCTGGACGGCGGCTGGCGACAATACCTGGGTGATGACGGTGTCGTCTCCGACCGACGCCTCCGGCTCGACCACCAGTGGTCTGCTGTCCGACAGCAGCGGCGTTTCGGCCAGCAGCTATTCCTATTCGGTCAGCTTCAACAGCGACGGCACGCTGAAGAGCATCACGCCCCTGAGCGAGATGAACGGCAGCACCGTTTCGACGGCTCCGGTCGACGCCAACGGCGATCCGATCATCAAGACCTATAGCTGGACCGACGGCGCCACCGCCGGAACGGTGACCCTGAACCTGGGCACCGTCGGCAAGTCCGACGGCCTGACGCAGTACGATACCGGCGAAACCACGCCGTCGATCAGCGTCAAGAGCACCACCCAGGACGGCGTGCAGTACGGCACGCTGAAGAGCGTCGCCGTCAACAGTTCGGGCGAAATCGTCGCCACCTACAGCAACGGCGAAAGTGTGCCGATCTATAAGGTGGCCGTCGCGACCTTTGCCAACGCCAACGGTTTGGCGGCGAAAAGCGATACCGTCTATCAGCAGACCAGCTCGTCGGGCGGTTACATTCTGAACGAAGCGGGGCAGAACGGCGCAGGGTCTCTTGAAGGCAGCTCGCTGGAAAGCTCGACCGTCGACACCTCGACCGAGTTCAGCAACATGATCACCTGCCAGCAGGCCTATTCGGCGGCGTCGCAGATCATCAGCACGGGCAAGTCGATGTTCACATCGCTGCTTCAGGCTGTTCAGTAAAGCCTGGCTAGCTAACGGGACATTCGGCCATGCGCTACAACGACGACGAGGGACGGTATTTTCTCGAAACGCTCCAGGTTCGCGCCCAGAGCAAGTTCGAGCAGATCCGCCATCAATTGCTGCCGGACAGCCCTGCGGGGATGACCGTCGAGCAATTGCAGGACGCCCTCTTCAAGCGCATGGCCGAAATGCCTCCCGAACAGCAGGCGGATATGAAGGTCAAGGCGGGCATCGCCTTGATCGAGATGGATGTGATGGTACGGGAACTGCGGGAACATCTGACTGAACTGGGGCGTCAGGTTGCCGCGACCACTCGCAAAACGGCGGCGGTCAGCGCCTATGGCAGGGCCAGCGGCCTGATGTCCGGGCGCAAATCCAGCGCCTGGTGAAACCCGAAGCGCGCCGGTTGGCCGTTTTGCGATGTTTTTTTGAAACCGCCGCTTTGCGCGGTCGTCTTGGATGGCTCCAGATAGGAAAGGGGGCGAAGTCATGGATGCAGCTCTGAATTCCGCGGCGTCAGCCTTGATCTCGCAAAGCAAGGCGCTGTCGACGATCTCGACGAACCTGGCCAATTCCGGGACCTCCGGCTACAAGGCGGTGTCGAATCAGTTTTTCGACCTGCTGAACACGGCCGCCACCTCCAGCACCAACACGTCGACGGGCGGCGTGTCCGTCGGCAGCCGTCAGAACGTGACCCTGGGCGGCACGATCACCAGCACCACCAGCTCGACGGACATGGCTCTCGACGGCAATGGCTTCTTCGTGGTGAGCGACGGCACCAACACCTATTATACTCGCGACGGCGATTTCACGACCGACTCCAGCGGCAATCTGTACCTGAGCGGCACCAACTATTATCTGATGGGGTGGTCGACGAATACGTCGGGCACCGTCACCGGCAGCGAAACCTCGGGCACGCTGGAAAAGATCAACGTCAATAAGTACAGCTCGGCCCAGGCGGCGACCACCACCTATTCGTTGTCGGCGAACCTGCCCGCCGATGCTCAGACGAGCGTCAACACGGTCAGCTACACCAACGATTCCGGCAATTCGGAAACGTTGAACTACGCCTGGGTTTCGACCGGCACCAATTCCGACGGCAACAACACCTATCTGGTCAGCATCACCCCGTCCAACTCCAGCGTGACGCTGGACGACGGCACGACCTCGGGCGCTTCGCAGCTGACTTATACGGTGGAGACCGACAGCGACGGCAATATCGTCAGCGTCACCGGCACCACGGGCAATACCATCGGTTATTCCGGGACGGAGCTGCCCACCAGCATCACCGCCAGCGACAACACCTCCAGCTCCGTCGACACCAGCGCCGAGACCTGGAGCGCGGTGAAGTCCAACTCAGGCTTTTCCAAAACCTCGTCCTTGGCCATCTACGATTCCAAAGGAAACGAGGAGGATGTGCCGGTGACCTGGACCGCGGCCGGGGATAATACCTGGGTCATGACGGTGTCGAGCCCGATCGATTCGACCGGGTCCGCGAGCGGAACGCTGTCCGATTCCAGCGGCGGCACCACCAGCAGCTATTCCTATTCGGTCAGCTTCAACAGCGACGGCAGCCTGAAAAGCATCACGCCGATCAGCGAGATGAACGGCAGCAGCATTTCCACCGCTCCCACCGACAGCAGCGGGAACGCCGAGGTTTCGGTCTATTCGTGGAACGACAACTCGGCTGCCAGCACGGTCAGCTTGAATCTGGGAACGTCGGGAAGCACCTCTGGCCTGACCCAGCTGAATTCCGGTTTGAGCTCTCCGGCCGTCACCACCAAGAGCCATAGCCAGGACGGTTATGCGACGGGCACGCTGCAAAGCGTTTCGGTGAACAGTTCGGGCGAGATCGTCGCGAATTACAGCAATAACGAAAGCATCCCGATCTACATGGTCGCGGTTGCCAATTTCGCCAACGCCAACGGGCTGCAGTCCTTAAGCGACAACGTCTACAAACAGACCAGCTCGTCGGGAAACTCCGTCCTGGGTGAAGCCGGGGCGAACGGAACCGGTTCCATCAAGGGCGGTTCGTTGGAAAATTCCACCGTCAGTTCATCGACGGAACTCAGTACGATGATTACGGCCCAGCAGGCCTATTCTTCGGCATCGCAGGTCATCAGCTCCAGCTCGAAGATGTTCGAGTCGCTGATGCAGGTGATTTAAGCAACGGGATTGTGACGAGAGCCCGGCAATGGGGGCCGGGGGACAAAAGCATTCAAGGGCGTCTGCAAATCGATAAGGCCGCGGCGGGAGTCACCGGATTGGTGACGAAGGCGGGCCTGCTCCACTTCGGGTAGGGAGTAAGATCGTGGACGCTGCAATGAATGCCGCTGTGTCGGCACTGACGTCCCAAAGCAGTGCTCTGGCGACGATTTCGACGAACCTCGCCAACTCCGGAACCACCGGCTACAAGGCGGTGTCGACCCAGTTCTCGGACTTGGTGACCAGTAGCAGCAGCAGTACCAGCACCAGTTCTTCGACTGGCGGCGTCACTGCGTCCAGCCGTCAGAATGTGACGCTGAACGGCACCATTACCAGCACATCGACCACGACGGACATGTCCATCGACGGCAATGGCTTTTTCGTGGTCAGCGACGGGACCAACACCTATTACACCCGCGACGGCGAGTTCACGACCGATTCCAGCGGCAATCTGTATCTGAGCGGCACCAGCTATTATCTGATGGGCTGGGCCACCGACTCGTCCGGTTCGGTGACGGCGACCGACGAAAGCAGCCTGTCTTCGCTTGAGGTGATCAACGTCGACAAATATGCATCGACGGCGTCGGCTACCACCACCTATTCCCTGTCGGCCAATCTGCCGGCGGAAGGACAGGACGACGTCAACACCGTCAGCTACACCAACGATTCGGGAAGCTCTGAAACGCTGAACTATTCCTGGGTTTCGACCGGCACCAATTCCAGCGGCAACAACACCTATCTGGTGACCATCACCCCGTCCGACGCCAGCGTGACCTTGGACGACGGCACCACGTCGGGGGTCAGCGCCCTGACCTACACGGTGGAAACCGACAGCGACGGCAATATCGTCAGCGTCACCGGCACCGCCGGCAACACGGTGGGCTATTCGGGAACCGAGCTGCCCAGCAGCATCACCGCCAGCGACAACACCTCCAGCTCGATCGACACCAGCGCCGAGACCTGGAGCGCCGTCGAGGCGGTCAGCGGCTATTCCACGACCTCGACCCTGACCACCTACGACTCGCTGGGGACCGAGGAGGATGTCGGCGTGACCTGGACGGCCGCCGGCGACAATACCTGGATCATGACGGTGTCCAGCCCGACTGATTCGACGGGTTCGACCACCTCGGGAACCTTGTCGGATTCCAGCGGCGCCACCACCAGCAGCTATTCCTATCTCGTCACCTTCAACAGCGATGGCTCCTTGTCCAGTATCACGCCGATCAGCGAGATGAACGGCAGCACCATTTCCACGGCGCCGACCGACAGCAGCGGCGACGCGGTGGTCAGCGTCTACAGTTGGACAGACGGGGCCACGGCCGGGACGGTCACGTTAAGCTTGGGCACGTCCGGCAGCACCGACGGCCTGACGCAGTACGACAGCGGCGAAAGCTCGCCCAGCATCAGCGTCACCAGCCAAAGCCAGGACGGCTATGCGTACGGCACCCTTGAAAGCGTGGCGGTCACCGACGGCGATGTCGTGGCGACTTATAGCAACGGCCAAAGCATCACCATCTACAAAGTAGCGGTGGCGACCTTTGTCAACGCCAACGGCTTGAGTTCCCTGAGCAGCGGTGTCTATGCGCAGACCAGTTCTTCGGGCAGCTATACCCTGCATGAATCCGGAGATGGCGGAGCCGGAACCGTTTCGGGCAGTTCCCTGGAAAGCTCGACGGTGGACACCACGACGGAATTCAGCAGCATGATCACCTGCCAACAGGCCTATTCGGCGGCATCCCAGATTATCAGCACGACGACCAAGCTGTTCGAGGCGCTGATGAACTCGGCGTCGTAAAGAACCGGTTAACTGGCTATGGGCTATAATGGAGAATTGGATGCAAGCGTGCGCGACATTCGGCCGCATGTGATCGAGCAGGGCCGCCGGCGCCCATCAAGGATGACGAAGATGGACGAGAATCAGCAACACAAGGGCATCGACAAATCGATTTCCGAAGCATTGTTCCGGGCCATGGAGGAACTGAAGGCGGTGATCGACGGCGAGAACGAGATTCTGGCCTTGGGCTTGCCCACCACCATCCTGGAATTGAAAGCCCGCAAGGCCGCCTTGCAGGCCCAGTGCACGGCCCTGCTGCTGGAAGTGTCCGAAGATGTCGAGGCCTTGGCCATGGACCAGCCCCTGCTGGACCAGCTGGCCTCCGTTACCGAGGACATGCGCCGCCTGACCAGCGAAAACGCCAAGCTGGTGGGGGCCGCCACCCAGGCGACCCGCCGCCGGGTGGATGCGGTGATGAGCGCCATCCAGGCCGCCACCTCGGACGCCGATCTGGCCGGCGTACTGAGCCAGGCCTCATCTTCCCGCGATAAAGGTGATGTTAAGGATTGATGCCTTAACATGAGCCGATGATGGAGACAAAACCATGAGCCTCAACGTCGCACTTTCTTCTGCCGTGAGCTCGCTTCTCGTTATCGAGAAGCAGATGGGTACTGTCTCGAACAATATTTCGAACGCCAATACCGCTGGTTATACCCAGGAAACCGTCACCACCGCGACCCGTTCCGTCGATGGCACCGTCACCGGCGTCACGGCCAGTTCGGCCACGTCCTATGTCGACCAATACCTGGAACAGTCGATCGTCCAGAACACGTCTTCCTCGTCCCAGTCCTCGACGTACTACGCCTATTACCAGACGCTGTCCGACGCCATGGGGACGATCTCCACCAGCAGCAGCGGCAGCACCGATCTGTCGTCGGAGCTGACGTCGTTGCAGACCACGCTGTCGTCGCTGGGCACCAGCCCGGAAGACACGGCGCTGAAGACCAAGGCGGTCAGCGAACTGACGACGGTTTGCCAGGATCTGCGTTCGACGTCGACCACCATCCAGGATCAGCGGGCGCAGGCCGATCAGGAAATCGCCACGGCGGTTTCCGACGCCAACACCCAGTTGAACACCATCGCCGATCTGAACAAGCAGATCCGCGTGGCTTCGGCCGCCGGTCAGTCGACCGCCGCCCTGAACGACCAGCGCAACACCGCTCTGGAAAGCCTCTCTTCGGACCTGGGTATCAATTACTATCAGGACAGCAACGGCAATGTGCAGGTCTACAGCTCCGGCGGGACGCCGTTGCTGGTGGGCGACACCGTCAGCACCCTGAGCCATACCGCCGCCAGTTCGGTGGATTCCTCGGTGAGTTACACGGAAGGCGCCAGCACCGGCATTGACGGCATCACCTGCGCCGGCCAGGACATTACCGACAGCATCAGCGGCGGCAAGATCGCCGCCTTGGTGCAGATGCGCGATACCGATCTGGTCAACGCCCAGTCGGAACTGGATAACCTGTCCTCGACCCTGGCGACGACCCTGAACACCATCCACAATCAGGGAACCTCGGCGACGGCGCCGCAGACCCTGACCGGAACCTCCTCCACTCCGTTCTCGTCGGGCGAATCCCTCAGCACCACGTCGGACCTGTCGGTGCGCGTGGCCATCATCGACAGCGACGGCAAGGCCCAGAGCTATGCCGACGTCGATTTGTCCGGCTGCTCGAGCGTCAGCGACGTCGTCTCGACCATCAATGCGGCTATTTCCGCGCAATCGCCCAGCGGCACCTGCACCCTGAACAGCTCGGGGCAGGTGGTTCTGTCGTCGAGCAACGCCAGCTACGGGATCGGCATCACCACGCTGAGCGGTTCCATCGCCGCCGATTCGACCACTTTGGACGACGATGAAGGCACCGACGTTTCCAGCTATTTCCATTTGAACGATTTGTTGGTGAACAGCGATTCGGCGCAGACCGTCACGGTGCGTTCCGACCTTGCCAGTTCGCCGGGCTATCTGGCTTCGGGTGCTTTGACCAGCACGTCCAGCCCGGGCACCCCGCCGTTCACGGCGGTGACCAGCGGCGACGGCACGATCGCCAGCAGCCTGTCCTCGGCTTTGAGCAGCACGTCGCAAAGCTTCGATAGCGCCGGCAATTTGTCGTCGACCAGCAAATCCTTTGCCGATTATGCGGCGTTGATCGTGTCGGACGTGTCGCAGCGCTACAGCAATGCGAAGACCAGTTCGACCACGGACAGCACCACCCTGACGACCTTGCAATCCACCTTCAGCTCGAAAAGCGGCGTCAACACCGACGAACAGACCGCGCACCTGACGGAGTTGCAGAACATGTATGCGGCATCGGCCAAGATCGTGACGATCGTGCAGTCGATGTTCCAGTCTCTTATCAGCGCCGTATCGGCCTGAGGCAGGTGAGCGATGGAAAGAGTTTCTTCCTATAACCTTCATCAGGTGGCGCTGAATTCGGCGCTGAACGTTCAAGCTCAGCTGGCGAACGCCCAGACGCAGGAAGCCACCGGCCTGGTTTCGACCGACTATGGCAATCTGGGCGGGCAGAAGAGCTACGAGCTTCTGAACATGGAGAAGGAGCTGAACCAGGCGCAGTCCTGGTCGTCGCAGGCGACCACCGTGGGCGACCGCACCCAGGCCATGTACAGCGCCGTCGGCAGCATGAACTCTGTTCTGACCAAGTTGCAGACCTCTCTCAGCAGCTCGCTGAGTTCGACCGACAATTCCAATCTGACCACCACGGTTCAGGGATATCTGGACAGTCTGGTGTCGGCCATGAACACCCAGGAGGGCGGACGCTATCTGTTCTCGGGCAGCGACACCTCGACTGCGCCGGTGGACATGTCGTCCTACGATTCCACCAGCGTCGACGCCTCAAGCTATGATTCGACGGCCCAGGATTTCAGCTATTACAAGGGCGACAACGCTAATCTCAGCGTGCAGGTCGACAGTTCGACGACGATCACCTATGGCGTCCGGGCCGGCGTCACGTCGGGCACCACGCCGACCACGACGGATTCCGCCAACACCTTCGAATTGGCGATCCGCGCCTGCGAATGCGCTTTGAAGGCGGCTTCGACCAGTCCGGTGTCGACCACGCTTTTGCAAAGCGCCTATGACCTGTCCAGCAGCGCCTTGACCAAGATGTCGAACCTGCAGGAAAGCATTTCGGCGGTGTCGAACCAACTTTCGACGGCCACCAGCACGCAGACCAACTACGTGACCTTGCTGCAAAGCTCGATCAGCAACATCAAGGACGTGGACACCGCCACGGTGACCACCCAGATTTCTCAGTATCAGACCCAGCTTCAGGCGTCGTATTACGCCGTCTCGACGATTCAGAAAGTCAATCTGACGTCTTACCTCTAAGGGACAGACTGTAGAGAGCTTTCGCGTCCCTACAGCATCTCGATCCGGTTGCGGCCGGCTTTCTTCGCCTTATAGAGCATCTCGTCGGCGGCCTTGATCATGGCGCTGAGGGTGTTGCCCGCGCCTCGGCAGACGCCGATGCTGACGGTGACCTTCAGGTTCTTACCGCGGTGGGAAATTTTTTCCGCCTCGATGGCGGCCCGCAGGGATTCGAAGAAGGCGGTGGCGGCGCTTTCGTCCATGTTCACGGCCAGAATGGCGAATTCTTCACCGCCGAAACGGGCGACCAGATCGGTCTGCCGGCATTTGGCCCGCATGATTCCGGCGATTTTCTTCAGAACGGCGTCCCCGGCATCATGGCCATGGGTGTCGTTGATCTGCTTGAAAAGGTCGATGTCCAGCATGGCGGCGGTCAGGGTGACTTGGTCGCGCTTGGCGCTGGCGAACAAGGTGTCGCCGGCGTCGAAGAAGAAGCGCCGGTTGTGGATGCCGGTCAGGGCGTCCTTGGTCGCCAGGTCGGTCAGGCGTTCCATCATGTCCAGCATGCGCATGTTCTGCATGACGCGGCAGAAGAATTCCTCACGCAGGAAGGGTTTGTTGATGAAGTCGTTGGCGCCCATCTTGATGAACTGCGCCGACAAGGCGCTGCCACCGCCCGACGACAGGCCGATGATGCACAAACGTTCCTGGTCGTGGGTAGCGCGCATGCGCCGCACCATTTCGACGCCGTCCATGCCGGGCATGTGATAATCGGTGATGACCATGCGGATGTTGGACGTGTTCTTGAGCTTGTCCAGGGCATCTTGGCCGTCCACGGCCTCAATCACCTTGAACTGATAGGCCTTCAGAAGATCGCTCAAGTAAGCCCGGGTGGTCTGGGAATCATCGACCACCATCACCTTGGTCAGGCGGTTACGATGCAGGCGCGTCACCAGGCTCATCAGGTAATCGAGGCTGGCGGGCGAGCTTTTGACCACATAGTCGATGACATTGCGGGCCAGCAGGCGTTCGCGCAGATCTTCCGAGAAAACGGCGGTGAAGACGATGCAGGGGATGCCGTGATCCAGCACCAGCGAGACGCCCTCCCCGTTTTCATCGTCGGGCAGCATGATGTCGGTCAGGGCCAGATCGAAGGGCTTGGGCGCGTCGGCGATGGCTTGGCGGGCTTCGGCCAGACTGGTGGCGACGACGGTTTCCGCGCGGATGGTGTCGGCAATGGCCTTGGTGACCAGCTGGCTGAAGAACTTCGAGTCTTCGACGATCAGGATGCGCATGGACTTTCTTTCAGTAAAAAGCGTCCGACCAGGATGCTTCGTATCCCGGTGCGTGGTCCAGCCCAGTCCGATCCGTCGGCCCCCGCCCACCGGATTTTGCGTATTTGGCGGGGCGGGAGGACAAAGGTCAATGAAAAGCTGCATAAAAAAAAGGGGAAGCCGAGGCTTCCCCTTTGTCCGCAGGGAACGATGACGGTCAGAACGGCGCGATGATGTCGAAAATCTGCTGGCCGTAGCGGGGCTGCTGGATATCCGACAGGGTGCCGCGGCCGCCGTAGGTGATGCGGGCTTCGGCGATTTTGGACGAAGCGATAGTGTTGGCCGAGGAGATGTCCTCGGGGCGGATGATGCCCTGGATAGACACTTCCCGCATTTCCGAGTTCACCCGAAGCTCCTGTTTGCCCGAGATGACCAAATTACCGTTAGGCAATTTCTGCACGATGGTCGCCGCCAGGTTCACGGTGACGGCTTCTGACCGGCCGATCGAGCCGTTGCCGTTGATGCCGCCCGAACTGCCGAAATTCCACAGGCTGCTGGTGCTGGCGCCGGAGAAAACCTTGCCGACGCTGCTTTCCAGCCCCAACAGGCCGAAGCTGGGGTTGGCGGTGTCGGAAGAGGCGGTTGAGGTCTGAGTCTGATTCTTCAGGGTGCCGCTTTCGTTGATGCTCACCGCCACGGTCAGGATGTCGCCGACTTCGGTGGCGCGGGTGTCCTTGAAGAACCCCCGGGCACCCGGGCGCCACAGCGAATTGGCGCCGGCGGTCGGGGTCTGGGGCGACGGCATGGGCATGCTGACGGGCTGGTAATTGGCCGTCTGGGTCGGATCGGCAATGCGCGAGGTTTTGGGCGGCTCGCCGACTTCCGACAGGCGGTCCAGAGTGTTGCAGGCGCTCAGGGTCAGGGCGACCGTGGTCAACAGGACGGCCCGGCTCAGGCGGGGAGAGCGCGACGAGACGGTGGAGGAGGGGAGGGGGAACATGTTTTTTCTCCTCAATTGGCCAGGACGCCGCCGCCGTTAGGGCTGACCAGAACGGTGTTGGCGCTGTCGATCTTGGCCTCGACGACTTGGTTGCTGCTGGCGTTGGCGACGCGGATGATGTCGCCGACGGCGCCCGGTTCGACGGCACGGCCTTGGGCGGTCAGGGTCATGGGGCCATATTTCAGGATCATGGTGACCAGCCCGCCACGCGGCACGGCGATGGGCTTTTGGATGTCGTTGACGGTGATCATCTGACCCGAGCGCAAGGGCTGCTTGGGGGTCATGCCGATCATCTGGTCGGCGTCGGTCAGGACGTCGCGGCGCAAGCTGTCTTCACGCTGCCGCACGAAGTTCAGGTCGTGGGCGCTGATCACGTCGCCGCGGTTGATGGCATGGCTGAGCACGGGAACGTCCACCATGGCGTAGACCCGGCCGGCGACGCGGATGCGCTGGGCGTTGGGGGTGTTGGCGGGAATTTCCACGGTGGCGGTAAAGCGGTTGTAGCGCTTGTCGTAGATCATGTCGCGGACGCCGATGGTGGTGGCGCTGCCGATGGGAACGGTGACGTCGATGGCCCGGTTGGTTAGTTCGATGTCGCTGTTCTTGGGCAGATCCTCGCCGCTCAGGGCGTTGCGCAGTTCCTGCTCGATCTGCTCGTGGCCGATCAGCACGCCCGAGCGCTCGACCACGGCTTGATCGAAGTTCGAGCTGGGCTTCCAGGCGACGTTGTAATTGTGGGCCACGCGGGCCAGCCATTCGGAATCCACGGTGACGCGGCGGCCGGGGGCGGGAGAACGGGCCACCGGAGTGTCGGCCTTGTCGGGCAGATTGTCGAACAGATCGCCCAGCTTCACCACGTCGCCGTCCACCAGCACGTTCGGACGGAGAGTCACATCGGCACGGGCCGGGCTGGACAACAGGCCGGCGGCAAGAGCCGCGGTGGCGGCGATGGTGATGGCGAAGCGCTTCATGGCCTGAACTCCTTATGCCTCTTACTTCACCTGATTCAGGGTTTGCAGCATCTCGTCGGCCGACTGGATGACTTTCGAGTTCATCTCGTAGGCGCGCTGCGCGCTGATCATGTCGGTGATTTCCGTCACGGTGTTGACGTTCGAGCTTTCCAGATAACCTTGCAGCAGGGTGCCGAAGCCGGTTGAGCCGGGAGTGGACACAACGCCGGTGCCGGAAGCCGCGGTTTCCAGGAACAGGTTGTCACCCTGGGCTTCCAGGCCGGCTTCGTTGGGGAAGGTGGCCAACTGCAACTGGCCGACGATGGTGTCGGTGGTCTGGCCGGACAGCGAGACGCTGACCTGGCCCGAACTGTTGACGGTCACGCTCAGAGCATTGGTCGGCACGGTGATGGCCGGCATCACCGTGTAGCCCTGCGAGGTGACGATCTGGCCGGTGGAGGACAGCTGGAATTCGCCGTCGCGGGTATAGGCGGTTTGCCCCGACGGCAGCTGCACTTCGAAGTACCCCTTGCCCTGCACGGCCAAATCCAGGCTGTTGCTGGTGCTGGTCAGCGACCCCTGTTCGGTGATGCGGTAGACCGAGGCGGTGCGCACGCCCAGACCCAGCTGAATGCCGGTCGGGACGATGGTGTTGTTGTCCGACGAGTTCGAGCCGACGCGCTTCATGTTTTGATACAGAAGGTCGGTGAACTCGGCGCGCCGGCGGTTGTAGCCGGTGGTGTTCATGTTGGCGATATTGTTCGAGATGACTTCCACGTTGGTCTGCTGAGCCTGCATACCGGTCGCGGCGATGTTCAAAGCCCTCATGGCGAGACTCCTTAAGCGGACTGTTGGGTTTGAGACAGAATCTTCATCGCCGTGCTCTGTCTGTCGTTTTCACCGTCGATAAGCTTTTGGATGCCTTCGTAATTGCGAAGGATGTCCATCATCTTGGTGGTTTCGATCACCGGCTGGACGTTGGACTGTTCCAGCATGCCCTGCACGACCGAAGGGGTGGCGATGTCGTTCGGTTGAGAGGTGGTCATGTACATGCCCGACCCGGCGCTTTGCAGGCTTTGATCGTTGTCGAAGCCGACGACGCGGATCTTGCCGATGACGCCGTTCTCGGTCGAGACGGTGCCGTCGCCGGTCACGTTGATCTGGGATTCGTTGGGGGCGAAGACGATGGGCTGCCCGGTGGTCTGCAAGACCGGATAACCGGCCGAGTTCACCATCATGCCGGTTTCGTCCAGGCGGAAGTGGCCTTCGCGGGTGTAGCGCTGGCCGGTGGGGGTGTCGACGACGAAATAGCCGTCGTTATGGATGGCGATGTCCAGCGGCGCCTGCGTCTGGGTCATCGGGCCTTCGCGGGTGTCGCGCAGAACGCCGACGTCCTGCACATAGTCCACCTTGCGGCCGAAAGGAGTGGTGTCGGTCTTGGTCTTGACGACGAAGTCCTTGAACATCATCTGCTGCGCCTTATAGGACGGCGTGTTGGCGTTGGCCATGTTATTGGCCACCACTTCCATTTCGCGCCACAGGGCGGACTGGCGGGACAGGGCGATGTAAGACGTGTTTTCCATCGATTTAGACCTTGCGATCACGTTGCCCCGTTTCTTATGCGAAGGGCGTGCCAGTTTTCTGGGGTGGTGAAATTTGGCGGATTTCCGCCGGTTTTCCGCCCGGCAACTCTTGTCGGATGGGTGGCGGAGAGCAGGCTGTGCCGGGCAGTTATTGCCCGGTGGGGGCGGTCTTGTTATGGTGCGGCATCAGGGCCGGAAACGGCGGCTCGGCTGGGGTGTCAACCTTCTGTTAACCGCCGTCGGATATTGTTTATGGTGAATGACTCCAGGCGCCGGCCACGGAGCCTGGCAAGGGCGGAAGAACCATGGCCGAAGACCTAGAAGAAGATTTCGATGAAGGTGAAGCGTCTGACGACGCGGGCGAAAGCTCCGGCAGTCACGGCGGCGGTGGTGGGGGCGGCAAGAAGAAGCTGATCCTCTTCATCGTCCTGCCTTTGCTGCTGGTGATCGGCGCCGGCGCCGGCGCTTATTTCTCGGGGCTGCTGGACGGCTTGCTGCACAAAAGCGGCGGCGAGACCGAGGCGGCGGCCGAACCCAAGTCCAAGGCCGAAAAGAAGGAGGCCGCGCCGGAGCATCCCACCGAGGTGCAGGCGTCGGTCTTCTATGATCTGCCGGAAATCCTGGTGAACCTCAATTCGCCGGGCCGCAAGCAGAACTTCCTGAAGATCCGCGTCAGCCTGGAGCTGGAAAGCGCCCTGGACGTCGGCAAGATCGAAGCGGTGATGCCGCGCATCATCGACAACTTCCAAGTTTACCTGCGCGAGCTTCGGGTCGACGACCTGCAGGGCTCGGCCGGCATGTTGCGCCTGCGCGAAGAGCTGATGACCCGTGTCAACAACGCGGTCAAGCCCGCCAAGGTCAACGACGTGCTGTTCAAGGAAATGTTGGTGCAGTGATGGTTGGGAGCCTCCATGGCTGAAGACACCGAAAACGGCGGTGAAGGTCGCTCGGCAGAGGATGAAGAAGCCCTCATGGCCGAATGGGCAGCCATGGCCGAGGGTGACGGCGATGGCGGCGACGGCGGAGGCGACGGCGATGCCGTGGCCGCCGAATGGGAAGCCATGCTCGGCGCCGAAGGCGGCGAGGGCGAGGAAGACGACGGCGGCGGCGGCGTTTCCACCCGCGTTCTGAACCAGGACGAAATCGACAGCCTGCTGGGTTTCGACGACGCCCATGACGGCGACGGCGACCGTTCGGGCATCCAGGCCATCCTGAATTCGGCCCTGGTGTCCTATGAACGTCTGCCGATGCTGGAAGTCGTGTTCGACCGTTTGGTCCGCATGATGTCCACCAGCATGCGTAACTTCACGTCCGACAATGTCGAAGTCTCGCTGGACAACATCCTGTCGCTGCGTTTCGGCGATTATCTGAACTCGATTCCGCTGCCGGCCATGCTGGCGGTGTTCAAGGCCGAGGAATGGGACAATTACGGTCTGCTGACCGTCGACTCCTCGCTGATCTACTCCATCGTCGACGTGCTGCTCGGCGGTCGTCGCGGTACGGCCGCGATGCGCATCGAAGGCCGTCCCTACACCACCATCGAACGCAATTTGGTCGAGCGCATGGTGCATGTGGTGCTGGCGGATTTGTCGGCGGCGTTCGACCCGCTGTCTCCCGTCACCTTCCGCTTCGACCGTCTTGAGACCAATCCGCGCTTCGCCACGATTTCCCGTCCCAGCAACGCGGCCATCGTCGCCAAGCTGCGCATCGACATGGAAGACCGCGGCGGCCGTCTTGAATTGCTGCTGCCTTACGCCACCCTGGAACCCGTCCGCGAGCTGCTGCTCCAGATGTTCATGGGTGAAAAATTCGGCCGCGACTCCATCTGGGAAACTCACTTGGCCGAAGAGCTGTGGATGACCGAGGTGGAAATGGAGGCCGTGCTGGACGAACAGGTGATGTCGCTGCGCGACATTCTGAATTTGCGTGTCGGCTCGAAGATCATGCTAAACTCCATGCCTGACTCCGTTGTCGAGCTGCGCTGCGGCGACGTGCCGATGTTCGGCGGCAAGATGGGCCGCAAAGGCAACCACATCGCCATCCGCATCGAAGACAAGGTCAAGAAGGAGAAGGTCTGATGGAAGACTATAAGCTCATTCTTGACGTCATCGTCGCCATCCTGCTGGCGGCGACCATCGCCTATGCCTGGATTTTGAACCGCCGCCTGGGCGACCTGCGGCGCAACCGCGACGAGATGGCCCGGCTGGTCAACGCCTTCAACGACGCCACCGCGCGGGCCGAGGCCGGAATTCCCAAACTGCGCCGCGCCGCCGACGAAGCCGGGGCGACGCTGCAGGAGCGGGTCGAAAAGGCCCAGACCCTGCGCGACGATCTGGCTTTTATGATCGAACGGGCCGAGGCCATGGCCAATCGCCTGGAAGGCACCGTCCGTCAGGCCCGCGACGTGAAGATTCCACCGTCGGCTCCGGCCCCCGGTCCCGCCGCCCAGCCCGCGATGAACGCCGGGGCCATGGGGGGGGCGCCGTCCATGGGGCAGCCCGCCGCCGCGCCGCGTTCCGGTATGGCGCCGCGTCCTCAGCCGTCGCCTCAGCAGCCGGTTCCGTCCGCTTCCCAGACGCAGCCGTCCCATTCCCAGCCGCATTTCGGGCCGCTGGGAGACGAGGTCTATGACGACGAGCGCTCGGAAGCGGAACGGGAGTTGCTTCGAGCTTTGCAGTCCGTGCGCTGAAAAGAAGAATAAGAGGGCGTCATGTCATCGAGCTTCCCGCCATCCAACCAGCGTCCCGCCGGCACCAAGGCGCAGCGTAGCGCCAGCCCTTATGCCGCCGCCGCCGCTTATGCCGCCGCTTCCGACCCCGATGCGCCGCCGGAGCCCGCCGGGGCCGGTTGGCTGGACGACGACGCGCCGCCGCCTGGTTTCGGTCTGGGGGGGGCCGGTCCGCGTCCGTCCAGCGCCCTGGGGCCGCAGCCCGGCAAGCCCGATCCGAAACGGAGGAAGGCCAAGAAACGCCGCCGGTCTTTCGTCATTCCCAACATCAGGCTGCTGCCGGTCACCATTTTCGTGGTGTTCCTGATGCTGTCGGTGCGGGTCAACGACATTTGGCGCGGCCTGACCGACATGAACCTGCTGAATTCCTCGGAAGCGCAACAGCCGCCGCCGCCCGGCGGCCGCAAGAAGGGGCAGGCCATGCCCGGCCTGCCCAGCGAACCGGTTCCCGCCACCACCGCCCCGGCGGCGGCGACGCCCGCCGATGGCGGGGCGTCCTCTTCGGCGGCGGCCAATCAGATGGCGGCCAATCCGGGTAAGGACGGTTCGGCGCCTGAAATGCCTCCCGCCGTTCCGTCCCAAAGCGGCGCCGGCGGTGAGCCGCCGACCTTCACCCAGAACGAGTTGGACGTGCTGCAAAAGCTGTCCGAGCGACGCGAGTCCCTGGATTCCCGTGAGCGCGATCTGGAATTGCGGGAAAATCTGGTCAAAGCGGCGGAAGCTCGCATCGACAAAAAGATCGCGGAAATGAAAAGTATGCAAACCAATGTGGAGGGCATGCTGAAGCAGGTGGATGATCAGGATGACGCCAAAATGAAAAGCTTGGCGAAAATGTATGAGAGCATGAAGCCGAAAGACGCGGGAAAGATTTTCGATCAGTTGGATTTGAAGACGCTGACCGGCGTCATCCCCCGGATGAAAGAGCAGAAGGCCGGCCTGATCATTGCCAATATGTCCCCGGATAAGGCCAAGGATCTGACGGATGCCATGGCCCAGCATCGGGCTGCAAAGGCCGAGGGGTTGCAGCCTCTGAATTGATGCGAGATATCGGTGTTTGCTTAAAAACGCTTGATCTAACTTGGTTTCCGTATTTTAACTAGAGTTCAAATTCAAGGAATGCTCAGGGGAAGGCGGAAGATCACCCGCTGGGCTTTGGAGGAGTGACGGATGGCTGTCGATAAGAATATGCATATCTTGATCGTTGACGATTACAAGACCATGCTGCGTATCATTCGCAACCTTCTGCGTCAGCTGGGTTTTGTGAACATTGACGAAGCGACCGACGGCGCCATGGCTCTCTCGATGATGCGTAGCGGCGCGAACTACGGTCTGGTGATTTCCGACTGGAACATGGAGCCGATGACCGGCCTGCAGCTGCTGCGCGAAGTGCGCTCCGACGCCAAGCTGAAGGCTACGCCGTTCATCATGGTGACTGCCGAGTCCAAGTCCGAGAACGTCATCGCCGCTAAGGAAGCCGGCGTTTCGAACTACATCGTCAAGCCGTTCAACGCCGAAACCCTGAAGGCGAAGATGGTCAGCGTTCTGGGCGACTTCTAAGCCCTGGTTCTGGCAATCTTTTTCTGGGGGTATCCATTATGTCGGCAACCGTTGACCGAGATCTCGCGCTCCACCTCGAGGCTCTCCGCAAGGAGCGCGGCGATACGGTCAAGGTTGACGATATCGGCGATATCGTCCGTTCGCTTCTGACGTCCATCTCGGGTGATTTGTCGGCCGGCGACCTCAAGCTCTACCAGGAGATCGAGGGGCTGGCCGTCTATATCCACAAGGCCAAGGCCGAAATCGCCGCCTTGCGCCCTCACGACATCCAGAACGAATACATCGCCTCCGCCACCGACGAGCTGGACGCCATCGTCGGCGCCACCGAGAACGCCACCAACGAAATTCTCGATGCCGCCGAAAAGCTTGAGGAATTGGGCGGGGAACTGTCGCCGGAACACGGCGCCAAGCTGAGCGAAACCACCACCCGCATTTTCGAGGCCTGCAACTTCCAGGACATTACGGGGCAGCGCATCACCAAGGTGGTTCGCGCCCTGAAGCATATCGAAGAGCGGGTCGAAGGTCTGATCGCCGCCTTCGGGCCGGAGTTCCAGGAGCAGCTTGCCAACGCCATCGCGGCCCAATCCGTGGAAACAGCGGCGGAAATCACGGACGAGGATCTGCTCAACGGCCCGCAGATGCCCGAAAAGGCGCATGATCAGGCGGCCATCGACGCTCTGTTCAACGACTGATCATGGCGATGCCCGGCCGCAAGCCGCGCAGCCCGGCCGCAGGCAGCCAGGATAAGGCCGTCGGCGGCGGGGCTTTCAGATTACATCTGCTTGCCGCCTCGGTTCTGGGGCTTTCCCTGCTGCTGGCCGATCCGGCCGCAGCACAGCAATCCAGCAATTCCAACGTCTCGCCCCGTGCCGCCGCTCATGAGGGCTTCGGCCGCATGGTGTTCGATTGGGATGGTCCGGTCACTTATTCCGCCGACGTCATCAACGGAGAACTGGTGGTACGCTTCGATCGTCCGGTTAGCGGCGATTTGCGCAATCTGGTGCGTCCGCTGTCCCATTACGTGAAAAGCGTGGCCATCAGCGACGACCACCGCACGGCAACCTTTCCGTTAGTCCGGCCGGTTTCGGTCAAGTCCTTCACCAACGCCTCCGGGTCGGTGGTGGTGGACGTCAGCGACAGCGAAGCGCCGCCGCCTTCGGCCCAGGCGCAACCTGCCGCCGAAGGGGCGCCGACACCCTTGGTGCCGCCGCAGGCGGATGCCAAGAAGATGGCGGCTGAAGCCGTTCCCTCGGTCGAAATCAAGGCCGGCGAGCATGGCGGTTTCAATCGTCTGGTCTTCACTTGGCCGAAGACGGTGGATTACAAGGTTGAGAAATCGGGCAACGAAGCCACTGTGACTTTTTCTAAGCCCGGCCATTTGGACGTGGCGGGCCTGCAAGCCACCCTGCCGTCCGACATCACCGTGAAATCCAGCGAGAGCACGGCCAAGGGCGCTTCGATGGTGCTGACCCTGCCTGCGGATGCCCGGCTGCGGCATTTCGCCTCCGGCGGCAAGGTGGTGCTGGACGTGGTGCGCAACGGTGATTCGCATACGGCACCGCCGCCGGCACCGCCTCCCGCTGGGACCGATGTGCAGCCGCCCAGCCTGAAGCCTTTGGGCCCCGAGGAAAAGCCGCAGCTTCCCTCCGAGGTGCTGGCGGCGGGGGCCAAGCCCGGCAAAATGGCGGACAAAGCCCCGGACAAAGCCCCGGACAAAACCGGTGAGAAAGCCGCGCCTTCGGCCATGACCGCTCCGGCGGTGCCCGAACCGAAATTCGAGCATGTGAAGACCGGTGCCGAGCCGCCCAAACCGGCCGCCGTGCCCGTCGCCGACAAAATCCAGGTGGAGCCGCAGACCACGGACGTTCCGCCTCTCAGCGCCCTGCCCGAAGGCGCTCCAGTGCCCAAGGGGCCGGACGACAAGGTGTTCAGTCTCAGCGTGTCGTGGGACAAACCGGCCGCCGCCGCGGTCTTCAAGCGGGCGGGATACCTGTGGGTGGTGTTCGACCGCCATCAGCAGGTGGACGCCAAGCTGTTGAAGCGTCTGGGCGGCGAAGCCGTGACGTTCCTCGAGCAACTGCCCAGCAAGGACGGGACGGTCATCCGCATGATCGTGCAGCCCGATTATTATCCCAGCGTCCGCCAGGAAGGGCTGCTGTGGGTCATCGACCTGACCCACCAGGAGGCCGTGCCCGCCAAGCCGATCCAGGTGTTGATGCCGGAATTGCTGACGTCGGGCGTCGGCATTGCGCTGAACGTGGCGGAAGCCGGCTCGATGCTGTCGGTGGAAGACCCGGAAGTGGGCGACAGCATGGTGGTGGTGCCGGTGGTTCCCCTGGGAGCCGGCGTCTATCCCGGCCGCGACGCGCCGGAAGCGGAATTGCTGCCCACCTTGCAAGGCATCGCCGTGGTGCCTCATGTGGACGGGCTCGACGTGCGTCCGTCGCGGAGCGGCGTGTCGGTTGGCTTTCCCGGCGGCATGAAGCTGTCGCAAGCGGGCGGCGCCGCCGGTCCGGCCTTCACGACCAAGGATAACGGTCATTATTTCAACGTTTCCGGCTGGAAGCAGAGCGGTCCCGATAAGTTCCCCGAGGAGCGCAAGGTCATTCTCGACAGTCTGGTGGACCTGCCGCCCTCCAAACGGCCCCAGGCGCATATGGACGCCGCCAAATTCCTGTTCGCCAACGGCTATGCTCCGGAAGCCCTGGGTTTCCTGAAGATAGCCGCTTCCGAGGAGCCGACGCTGCTGGACAGCGGGCCGTACCACGCTTTGCGCGGCGCTTGCAACGCCGCCATGGAACGCTGGGATCTGGCCTTGCCGGACTTGGACAATCCTCTGGTCAAGGACGATCCCGAGGCGTTGTTCTGGCGTGCCGCCGCCCATGCCGGCTCCAGCGACAAGCCTGCCGAATATTCCAAGGCGCTGGCTGCCGGATTGCCGTTGATCCGCGACTATCCCAAAGCTTTGCAGTGGCCGTTGACCGCCATCGTCGCCCGTTCGGCCCTGGCGGCGGCGGACGAGCCGACCTTGCAGAGCGCGTTGTCGCTGATGGACCGCATGCACGCGACGCCGCCCCAGCAAGGCATGCTGGATTACCTGCACGGCGCTTATGGCGAGCTGACGGGCAAATTCGACAAGGCCTTGTACAATTACGATAAAGCCATCAACGGCGATAACCGCGAATTCCGTGCCCGCGCCGCCATGGCCGATACGGAATTGCAGTTGAAGATGAAGCGCATCAAGCCGCGCGAGGCGGTGGAGCGCATGGACCGGCTGCGGTTCTCGTGGCGGGACGAGGATTTCGAGTTCAATCTGCTGCGCCGCCTGGCCGAATTGCAGATCGCGTCCGGCGATTACGCCAATGCGCTGCGGGCGGCTCGTTCGCTGGTGACCAATTATCCCGACAATCCGGGCGAACCGGCGGTGTCCAAAATGATGTCGGATGCCTTCGAGGCCTTGTATCTGAACGGCGCCGCCGACACTCTGCCGCCGATTTCGGCCATCGGTCTTTACGACGAATTCCGCGATTTGACCCCGACCGGAACCAAAGGCGACGAGATGATCCGCAAGCTGGCAGACCGGCTGGCTTCCGTCGATCTGCTGGACCGCGCCGCCGAGTTGCTGAAACATCAGGTGGATTACCGCCTACAGGGGCTGGACAAAGCCCGCGTCGGCGCGCAATTGGCGCTGCTGGATTTGCTGGACCAGAACCCGCAAGGAGCCATCGACGCCATTCAAAGCAGCGCCATGGACGGGCTGCCCGCCGATCTTCAGGACCAGCGCCGCCATTTGCTGGCCCGAGGCTTGGCCGACGCCAACCGCGTGCCGGAAGCCATGAAGGTGCTGGATGGCGACACCAGCCAGGAAGGCGGTCTGCTGCGGGCGGAAATCTATTGGCGCAAACAGGATTGGGCTAATGCCGCCAACGCCTTCGAAGGTCTGGTGCCGCGTCCCGAACCGGGCGCCACCCTGGACGACGGTTCGGCCCGCCTGATCATCAGTTGGGCGACGGCCTTGACCCTGGCCGGCGACGATCGGGGCTTGGCTTCGTTGCGCCGGGCTTTCGGGCAGGGAATGGCGGGGACGCCTTATAAGGATGGCTTCACCTTGCTGACCAGCGCCGACCGCGAAGTCAGCGACCTGCCGGCCTTGCGCGGCCGCATCAAGGAGGCGGAAAGCTTCCTGGGCTTCATGAGCAATTACCGTAAGCGCCTGATGTCAAACGGTCTGTCTAAGATCAATTAGGTCTGCCTGTCCGAAAAAATTCATCTTCGCAAGTGCGAAATGAAGTTCGTTTCCTAACAATGTGTTAATGGATGCGGCTGAATGCCGCCATTAACTATGAACTTTTTCGGACAGCCTGCGCGATTGATGCCTGAAAACGGGCCGCATAGTCTCTGCTCCAGGGAGACGGGATCGCGTCCCGTCTTGTGGGGTTGGAGAATTCATCATGAACAGGCTTCTGCATATTCTTGACGGCGTCGCCGTCCTTTTGGGGATAGCCGTTCTTCTGGCCGCGGTAATCAACAACAGTCCCGCCGAAGCCGCCACGGTGCTGGAAAGCGTGGCGGGCCGTCACAGCCAGCCCATCGGCGTCATCCTGGGCTTCACCCTGACCAGCCTGCCGCTGTCGCGCCGCGCCGTCTATCACGCCTTCATGCGTCCCGCCGACATGCGCGAATTGCACGATGTCGGGCGCGCCCTGCAGCGTATCGCCCTGATGCAGCGGGTGCAGGCGGGCAATATTTATCTGGCTCATATGGACGATCAGGGCGTGCGCAACGTTTTCTCGTCCGACAAGGGTTTGTGGGACTGGCTGAGTCCGGCCTATCGCGACGAGTCCCTGCGCCGACAAATGCACCCCAAGCTGTTGTCGCGCCTGGACGCCTTGGCCGAAGAGCACGGCCAAGCCTAGGGCAATCTTCTTCACGCGGGCGGCGCGGCGGTCCGGCATGGACTTGTCGCGCCGGGCGGGGTACAAGTTCCGTTCGATCCAGATCAGACGGAACCCCCGCCGTACAGGCAGGGATGCCGGTATGCTTGTGTAGAAGGCCATGCAGACAGCTAACGACATCCGCCGCACATTCCTCGAATTCTTCGCCAAGAACGGCCACGAGATCGTTCCGTCCAGCCCGCTGGTGCCGCGCAACGATCCGACCTTGATGTTCACGAACGCCGGCATGGTGCAGTTCAAGAACGTCTTCACCGGCGTTGAAAAGCGGCCCTACAGCCGCGCCACCACGTCGCAGAAATGCGTGCGCGCCGGCGGTAAGCACAACGATCTGGACAATGTGGGCTATACCGCCCGTCATCACACCTTCTTTGAAATGCTGGGCAATTTCTCGTTCGGCGATTATTTCAAGGAACACGCCATCGAGTGCGCCTGGAACCTGATCACCAAGGAATTCGGCCTGCCGGCCGACAAGCTGATGGTGACGGTCTATCACACCGACGACGAAGCCTTCGGTCTGTGGCGCAAGATCGCCGGTCTGCCGGAATCCAAGATCGTCCGCATTCCCACCTCGGACAATTTCTGGGCCATGGGCGACACCGGCCCCTGCGGCCCCTGCTCGGAAATTTTCTACGATCACGGCGACCATATCCCCGGCGGCCCGCCCGGCAGCCCGGACGAGGACGGCGACCGCTTCATCGAGATCTGGAACCTGGTGTTTATGCAGTACGAGCAGGTGACGAAGGAGGAGCGCGTGGCGCTGCCCCGTCCCAGCATCGACACCGGCATGGGCCTGGAGCGTTTGGCCGCCGTGCTGCAAGGCAAGCACGACAATTACGACGTCGATCTGTTGCGGTCGCTGATCGTGGCTTCTGCGGACGCTTCGGGCGCTGACCCGGACGGGGCGCACCGCGTTTCCCACCGCGTCATCGCCGACCATCTGCGGTCGTCCAGCTTCCTGATCGCCGACGGCGTGCTGCCGTCGAACGAAGGCCGCGGCTATGTTCTGCGCCGCATCATGCGCCGCGCCATGCGTCACGCCCAATTGATCGGCTGCACCGAACCTTTGATGCACAAGCTGGTGCCGGCCCTGATCAAGCAGATGGGCGAAGCTTATCCCGAGCTGGTGCGAGCCCAGCCGCTGATCACGGAAACCCTGAAGCTGGAGGAAAGCCGCTTCAAGGTCACGCTGGATCGCGGCCTGAAGCTGCTGGACGAGGAAACCGTCAAGCTCGGCCAGGGCGGTTCGCTGAACGGCGAAGTGGCCTTCAAGCTGTACGACACCTACGGCTTCCCGCTGGACCTGACTCAAGACGCTTTGAAGAGCCGCGGCCTGTCGGTGGACACCGACGGCTTCAATGCCGCCATGGAGCGCCAGCGCGCCGAGGCCCGCAAGGCTTGGGCCGGCTCGGGCGAAGCCGCCACCGAAACGGTGTGGTTCAGCCTGAAGGAAGAGGTGGGAGCCAGCGAGTTCCTGGGCTATGACGCCGAAGAGGCCGAAGGCAAGATCGTCGCGCTGCTGGTGGACGGCAAGCCGGTTCCGTCGGCCAAGGCCGGCGACAGCATCGCCTTGGTGGCCAACCAGACGCCGTTCTATGGCGAGTCGGGCGGTCAGGCCGGCGACACCGGCGTCATCGTCACCGCCGGCAAGGCCCGCATCGTCGTTGCCGATACCCAGAAGAAGCTGGGCGACCTGATCGTGCATCTGGGCAAGGTGGAAGAGGGAACGGTCGCGGTCGGCGATTTCGCCGAACTGAAGATCGACGCCGTCCGCCGCGATGCCACCCGCGCCCACCATTCGGCCACCCACCTGCTGCATGCCGCCTTGCGCGGCAAGCTGGGCGACCATGTGACGCAGAAGGGCTCGCAGGTCACGTTCAACAGCCTCCGCTTTGACATCAGCCACCCCAAGGCTCTGAGCCCCGAGGAAGTGCGCGCGGTCGAGGACGTAGTCAACGCCAATATCCGCGCCAACCAGCCGGTGGTCACGCGCCTGATGAGCCAGGAAGAGGCCGTGGCCTCGGGCGCCATGGCTTTGTTCGGCGAAAAATACGGCGACGAGGTCCGCGTGGTGTCCATGGGCGCCGACAAGGCTTTATTCTCGGTGGAGCTGTGCGGCGGCACCCATGTGCGCCGTACCGGCGATATCGGCCTGTTCAAGATCGTTTCTGAAAGCGCCGTCGCCGCCGGTGTCCGCCGCATCGAAGCGGTTGTCGCCAACGCCGCCGAAGTTTGGGTCGAAGAGCAGGCCGGTCTGCTGGCCCGCGTGGCTCAAAGCCTGAAGGCCAGTCCGGCCGATATTCCGGCCCGCATCGAGTCGTTGCTGGAAGACCGCCGCAAGCTGGAAAAGGAACTGGCCGACATTCGCCGCCAGATGGCGACCGGCGGCGGCGCCGCTTCTGCCAACAAGACCGTGGCGGGCGTGACCTTCGCCGGGCGTCAGCTCGACGGTGTGCCGGCCAAGGACTTGAAGGGCATGGCTGACGACATCAAGAAGCAGATCGGTTCCGGCGTCGTCGCCCTGTTCAGCAACGCCGACGGCAAGGCCTCGTTGGTGGTGGCCGTCACCGAAGACCTGACCGCCAAGCTGTCCGCCGTCGATCTCGTCAAGGCCGGTTCGGAAGCTCTGGGTGGCAAGGGCGGCGGCGGCCGTCCCGACATGGCCCAGGCCGGTGGTCCCGACGCTTCGAAGGCCGGGGAAGCTCTGGCCGCCGTCGAGGCCGCCATCGCCGCCAAGGCCTGATGGCGGAAGCGGTGGAAAAAACCGGCGGGGCGCTGATCGACGCCCTGCTGGAATCCTACCGCTCCCTTCTGGGCGGCGATTGGCAGGGATACCGCAATTACTGCCGCCGCACCCTGGCCTTTACCCTGCGCCTGCACCCCGTTCACGGCGAAGAGGCGGAATGCCTGGCGACCGCCGTCGCTTTCCATGATCTGGGTGTCTGGGCTACCGGCAGCCTGGACTATTTGGAACCTTCGGTGGTCCTGGCCTCCGCTTATCTGGACGCGGAAAGCCGCCCTCAATGGCGGCGGGAGGTGGCGGCGATCATCCGCGATCACCACAAACTGACGCCGTCTTCTTTCGGCGGTCTAGCCGAGGCTTTCCGCAAAGCCGACGCCATCGACCTATCGGGCGGGCTGTTGCGCTTCGGCCTGGGAAAGCAGGATATCGGGGCCATCCGCGCCGCTTTTCCCAATGCCGGATTCCATCGTTGTCTGGCGCGGCGGCTGTGGCGGCAGATCCTGTCCGCCCCCCGTCGTTCGCTGCCGATGATCCGCTGCTAACCTCCTTTCAAGAATTTTTTGTGCACTGCAAAATAAATCTTGATTTGGGCATGGAACAGGCTATCTTCCTGATTGTTGCAGTGCAGCAATCGCCGGGGCGGTTGCGGGGCTGCCCCGAAATCGAAAAAGCGAGGATGCACGCCATGACCAATAACGTGAACGTCGACAAGCTGGTTTCCTTCGGCAAGGATAACGTCGAAGCCCTGGTGAAGAGCTCCACCCTGGCCGTCAAGGGCCTGGAAGAATTGGCCAAGGTCTATCAGGTTCTGGCCAGCCAGTCGGTCGAGCAGACCTCCGCTGCCGTCAAGGCTCTGTCGGCCGCCAAGAGCCCGACCGAATTCCAGACCGTCTACAACGACATCGCCAAGTCGAACTTCGAACAGTTCATCGCCGAGACCCGCAAGATCCAGGAGCTGACCAACAGCATCCTGACCTCCAGCGCCGGTCCGCTGAACGAGCGTGTCCAGGCTCTGCAGGGTCTGTACAAGGCCAGCTGATCTTCCATCTGAGATTGATCCGCGAAAAGCCCGGTTCCGTAAGGTTCCGGGCTTTTTGTTGTCTGGAAATTATTTTGTTTCCACAAATGCGTATTATTGGAAATTTTATTTTTTGTGTTCTGCATGGAGATATTGGTCTGGCAATCTCGGTTAAATAAAAAATTCACGATATGAATACTTATTCTCCGTCGCGCGGGTGGGCTCCCCGATGTCAGTCTGAAACTGACTAATCCTGATAAGGGGCGGAGGTTCTCATGGCGTCGGCGCACGAGCAGAAATTCATCACTAAGATCCTGATCGCGTCGGCGCTGCTGATCGTGGTGTCGTTCGGGACGCTGGGCCTGTGGCTGTATTCCGTGACCAGCCAGGGGGTGACCGACGAGATCACCGCCGAGATCAAGGGGGCCGGCGCCGCCGCCGCCGACGGTATTCAAAAATGGCTGGATGGCCGCATCCTGCTGGCCCGCGACGCTTTGGACGATAGCGCCAAGATCGAAGATGCCGCCGAGATGAAGGCGGCGTTCCAGCGGCCGACATTGGCGGCGACCTTCGCCGACGTTTATTTCGGCCGTCAGCAGGACGGCGCCTTCATCGAAGGGCCGGACCACGAGATGCCGGCGGGTTATGATCCCCGCAAACGGCCCTGGTACGCCAGTGCCGTCGATGCGAAATCGCTGACGCTGACCAAACCGTACGTGGATGCCTCGACTCGCAAGCTGGTGATCTCTCTGGCGGCGCCGCTGTTCGACGGTTCGACGGTGAAGGGCGTATTCGGCGCCGATCTGGAACTGGACGCCATCAACAAGTTCCTCAGTTCGTTCAATCTGGGCGGACGCGGTTTCGTCTTTCTGGTGGACGAGGACGGTACCGTCCTGGTGCACCCGGACGCCGATAAAGTGATGAAGCCTTTGGGTGTCAAGCCGGTGCTGAACTCCTCAGAAACCTTGGAGGACGGCGACGGTCAAATCCTGCGCTTCTATGCCATCAGCGGTTTGCCGTCGGTGAAATGGTATGTCGGCGTCTCTCTGGACCGGGAAAAGGTTCTGGCACCGCTGACTAGTCTGCGCCATCTGCTGATCTTCGGTCTGGTGGTGGCTCTGCTGGTGATCGTGCCGGTTCTGGGCTGGATCATCGCCGCCAAGGTGGCGCGTCCTATCCGCGACATCACCGCCGCCATGTCGGCCTTGGCCGCCGGCCGCGCCGATGTGGCCTTTCCGGGCATCGAGCGGCGCGACGAGATCGGAGCCATGGCTGCCGCCCTGTCGGTGTTTCGTGAACATGCCTTGGAGCGTGAGCGTCTGACGGCGGAAAGAACGCAGGCCCAGGCCTCGGCGCAGGAGGAAAAACGCCGGATGCTGAACGGCCTGCTGGAACGGTTCGAGCAGAATGTCAGCCGTTCGGTGCAAGATGTCGGCGGCAAGGCGGAAGGGCTGGCGCGCACGGCCCAGGGCATGAGCGGGCATGCCGACCGAACTCGCGGACAGGCCGACGAGGCGGCCCTGGTCACGGCGGAAGTGACCAGCAGCGTGCAGACGGTGGCGGCGGCGGCGGAAGAACTGTCGGCGTCCATCGGCGAGATCAGCCGGCAGGTAGCCCAGTCCAGCCAGGTTACGCAGTTGGCGTCGCGGGAGGCGGACCGCACGAACACCACCATGAAGCAACTGGCGGAAACCTCAGCCCGCATCGGCGAGGTGGTCAATCTGATCAACGATATCGCCGCCCAGACCAACCTTCTGGCCCTGAACGCCACCATCGAGGCGGCACGGGCCGGAGAAGCCGGCAAGGGATTCGCCGTGGTGGCCAACGAGGTCAAGCATCTGGCCAGCCAGACGGCCAAGGCCACCGAGGAAATCTCGGCCCAGATTACCGCTGTTCAGGGGGCGACGCAGGAAGCGGTGGGTGCTATCGGCGGCATCGTCACCCGTATTCAGGAAATCCACGAAATCGCCACGGCGGTCGCCTCGGCGGTGGAGGAGCAGTCGGCGGCCACTTCGGAAATCGCCCGCAACGTCCAGCAGGCGGCTTCCGGCACGCAGCAGGTGGCCAACAGCATCGGCGGCGTCAACCGCTCGGCCAGCGAAACCGGTTCGGCGGCGAACGACGTGCTGGGGGCGGCGCGGTCCCTGTCCGAGGACGCCCAGCGTCTGAAGGGCGTCGTCGACAGCTTCGTCGCCAGCGTCAATCTCGATTAAGACGGATGCCGATCGGCGGGGTCAGCCCGCCGGTCGGCCGACATAGGCGGCGATGTCCACCTCGTCGATCTGTTCCGGCATCAGGAACAGATCGGCATATTGCTTATAGACGCCCGAGGTCAGGAACAGTTCGAACAGTTCGGCGTCGATATGCTGGTCCTTTTTCATGAAAGACATGATCTTGATGCATTCCGACAGTTTCTTCGGCGTCTTATAGGGACGGTCGCGGGCCGTCAGGGCTTCGAAAATGTCGGCGATGGCCATGATGCGGGCGGGGATGCTCATCTGTTCGCGCTTCAGGCTTTTCGGATATCCGGTGCCGTCCATTTTCTCGTGATGGCCGCCGGCCCATTCCGGCACCCGCCGCAAGGTCTTGGGGAAGGGCAGGGCTTCCAGCATGATGATGGTCTGCACGATGTGGTCGCTGATGTGATAGCGGTCCTCGGCCGTCAAGGTGCCGCGTGCGACAGACAGATTGTAGATTTCCCCCAGATTGAACTTGTTGGCCGGCGGCTTGACGGTGAAGCCCCAGGGGTTGTCTCCCGGCTGCTGCGGCGGTTTCTCGAAAGGAATGACGTGTTCGGCCTTGTCGGCCAGCAGGCTCTCCCAGGCCGGCAGGGCCGGCTTGTCGGCGGGTTTGCGGTGTGCCTCTTCCCACGACAGGCCGATGCTGTCGTCCAGCGTGCGCTGCCATTGCGTCCGCGCGATCTGCTTCAGCCGTTCGACCTTCTCGGGCGCCATGAACTCGCCGCCGACATTGCAGTCGGCGACGAAGGCGAAATCCTCGTCCAATTGTTTGAGGCGGGCGTCGCGTTCGGCGGCCAGCGCATCCTTGTCGCCGCCGGACAGCAGACCTTGCAGATAAGCGATCTCGGCATCGCGCTTGACCACTTCGAAGCGGGTGCGGATTTCGTGGATGCGGTTGTAGATGGTTTCCAGCTTGGTGGCCTTGTCGACCACATATTCCGGGGTCGTGACCTTGCCGCAATCGTGCAGGCCGCCGGCAACCTCCAGTTCGTACCATTCGTCGCCGCTCAGGCTGAAACCGGCGAAGGGGCCGTCGCTGGCCTCGACGGCGGCGCGGGTCAGCATGTTGGTCAGTTCCGGCACCCGGCGGCAATGGCCGCCGGTATAGGCGGATTTGGCGTCGATGGCCCCGGCGATCACGGAAATGAAGGATTTGAACAGATGCTTCTGGGCGTCCAGCAGCATCTGGTTGTCGAGCGCCACGGCGGCCTGACTGGCCAAAGCCTCGATCAGCGGCGTGATTTCGTCGGGAAAGGCGATGACGGTTCCGGCTTCGCAGCCAGCATTGATCAATTGCAGCACGCCCACCACGTCGCCGTCGTGATTTTTCAGCGGCACGGTCAGGAACGACTGCGAACGATAGCCGGTTTTGGCGTCGAAGGCCTTGGTACCGGAAAAGTCGAACGGCCCGGCGTCATAGGCGTCGGGGATGTTGACCGTGCGGCCGGTGACGGCGGCATAAGCCGAAATGTTTTTGTGGTTGGGCTGGCCGTCCTCGCCGTACAGCTTGACCGGCGGGAAGGGAATGGGTTTGCCGGTGGTGCCGCCCATGGCGATGCCGAGACTGTCGTTGCGCATGATCTCGAAGCGCAGTTCGGTTTTCGCCTCGTCGCAAAGATAAAGGGTGCCGCCGTCCGCCGAGGTCAATTCCTTGGCCCCCAGCAGGATCATTTCCATCAAGCGGTTGTGGTCGCGTTCGGCCGAAAGGGCGATACCCAGATCGATCAGGCGCTGATAGCGGCGTTCGTGTTCACCAGAGATGGACTGGGCGGTCATTGTGGCCCTCACGCAACGGCATCCGGGAGAATCAGATTAACTCTAACTATGAAAAAAGGCCATAGAACCCTCTGCTAAGTCCTTGTTGTTTCGATGAAGGTTGGTCATGGCGCTTGACGCCCACGGCGTCTGGCCCTCCAATGGGCGTTCTGATGTTCCCCCGGCTTGTCGAAGATCGGATCCATGCCCTATTCCTCGTTGCGTGATTTCATGGCCCGGCTGGAAGCCGAAGGCCGGTTGGTGCGCGTTTCCGCGCCGGTCTACCCCGATCTGGAAATGACCGAAATCCAGACCCGCCTGCTGGCCGAGAACGGTCCGGCGGTGCTGTTCGAGAATGTGGTGCGCAAGGACGGCAGCCCTTACGACATGCCGGTGCTGGTCAATATGTTCGGCACCGTCGAACGGGTGGCCTGGGGCATGGACCGCGAGCCGCATCAATTGCGCGAAGTGGGTGAAACCCTGGCCTTTCTGAAACAGCCCGAGCCGCCGTCCGGCTTCAAGGACGCTTTGGCCATGCTGCCGCTTCTGAAAACGGTTCTGTCCATGAAGCCGAAGACGGTGAGCAAGGCTCCGTGTCAGGATGTCGTGCTGACCGGCGACGAGATCGATTTGTCGAAGCTGCCGATCCAGGGCTGCTGGCCCGGCGAGCCGGCGCCGCTGATCACCTGGCCGCTGGTGGTGACTCAAGGTCCGGCGGTTGACGAGGACAAGCGCGACAGCTTCAATCTCGGCATCTACCGCATGCAGGTGACCGGCAAGGACACCACCCTGATGCGTTGGCTGCGTCATCGCGGCGGCGCCCAGCATCATCAACGCTGGGCCAAGGAAAAACGCGAACCGCTGCCGGTGGCGGTGGTCATCGGCGCCGACCCAGGCACCATTCTGGCGGCGGTGACGCCGGTGCCAGACACGTTGTCCGAATATCAGTTCGCCGGCCTTCTGCGCGGCAAGAAGGTTGAGCTGGTGGATTGCAAGACGGTGCCGCTGAAGGTTCCCGCCGAGGCGGAAATCGTGCTGGAAGGCCATGTCTCGCTGGACGAATACGGGGACGAAGGCCCCTATGGCGACCATACCGGCTATTACAATTCGGTCGAAAGATTCCCGGTCTTCAAGATCAGCGCCATCACCATGCGCAAGAATCCGATCTATCTTTCCACCTTTACGGGCCGTCCGCCGGACGAGCCTTCGGTTTTGGGCGAGGGGCTGAACGAAGTTTTCGTCCCTCTGCTGCAACAGCAATTCCCCGAGATCGTCGATTTCTGGCTGCCGCCCGAAGGCTGTTCGTACCGCGTGGCCGTGGTTTCCATCAAGAAGGCCTATCCCGGCCATGGGCGCCGGGTGATGATGGGCGTCTGGTCGTTCCTGCGGCAGTTCATCTACACCAAGTTCATCATCGTCGTGGACGACGACATCAATGCGCGGGACTGGAAGGACGTGATCTGGGCCATGTCCACCCGCATGGACCCGGCCCGGGACATCATGGTGGTGGAGAACACGCCGATCGATTACCTGGACTTCGCTTCGCCGGAATCCGGCCTGGGCGGCAAGTTGGGGTTGGACGCCACCAACAAGATGCCGCCCGAGACCCACCGCGAATGGGGGCAGCAGATCCGCATGGATCAGGACATCATCGACAAGGTCAGCGGCAAGTGGGCAGAATATGGCCTGCCCGGCAGCGGCAAGCCGATTTGGAAATGACGCAAGAAAGAAGGACGCGCCCGATGGCCGCCGAGGATACCCTCAATCTCCTGACCGACCTGATCGCCAAGGCGAAAAGCGCCGGGGCCGACGCGGCCGACGCCGTGCTGGTGGACAACACCTCTTTGTCGGTGGCTTTCCGTCTGGGCAAGCCGGAAAAAGTCGAACGTTCGGAAAGCGGCGACATCGGCTTGCGGGTCTTCATCGGCAAGCAGCAGGCCATGGTGTCGTCGTCGGACCGTGGTTCGCTGGCCTTGGACGAATTGGTGGAGCGCGCCGTCGCTATGGCCCGCCGGGTGCCGGAAGATCCGTTTTGCGGTTTGGCCGACCCGGAGCAGCTGGTTCAGGACATCCCTTTGCTGGACATCTATGACCCGTCCGAGCCCGACCCCGCCGTGCTGGTGGATTGGGCCAACCGGGCCGAGGATGCCGCCCGCGCCGTGCCCGGCGTAACCAATTCCGAAGGGGCCGAGGCCGGATGGGCCCGCTCGATGGTGGCCATGGCCGGGTCCAACGGCTTCGCCAACAGCTATTGGGTCAGCCACAGCTCGGTGTCCGCCTCGGTGGTCGCCGGAGAGCTCTCCTCGGGCATGGAACGCGACTATGATTTTTCGTCGGCGGTCTATTTCTCGGATTTGACCGCTCCGGAGACGGTCGGTCATTCCGCCGGCCACCGCGCCGTGCGCCGCCTGGGCGCCCGCAAGGGCAAGACCTGCCGCGTGCCGGTGATTCTCGATCCCCGTGTTTCCGCGGGCATTCTCGGGCATCTGGCGGGAGGCATCAACGGCGCCTCCATCGCGCGGGGGACCAGCTTCCTGAAGGACAGCCTTGGGCAGCAGATTCTGCCCAAGGGCATCCACGTCATCGACGATCCCCACCGTCCGCGGGGCATGCGCTCCAAGCCCTGCGACGGCGAAGGGCTGCCCAATGGCCGCCGCGCCATCATCGAGGACGGCGTGCTGACCACCTGGATCATGGATTTGCGCTCGGCCCGCCAGTTGGGGTTGCAAAGCACCGGCCATGCCGGCCGCGGCACCGGCGGTCCGCCGTCGCCGTCGTCGAGCAATCTGTGGCTGGAGCCGGGAGCCCTGACGGTGGCCGAAATGATCTCGGACATTCCCCAGGGCTTCTACATTACCGAACTGTTCGGCCAGGGGGTCAACGGCGTGACTGGCGATTATTCGCGGGGAGCGGCGGGTTTCTGGATCGACGGCGGCGAAATCGCCTATCCGGTCAGCGAGGTCACGGTGGCGGGCAATCTGCGGGAGATGTTCTTGAACCTGACTCCGGCCAACGATCTGACCTTCCGTTACGGCACCGACGCGCCGACCCTGCGTATCGACGGTCTGACCATCGCCGGAGCCTAAGCCTGCCTGTCGGCATTCCCGGAAATGCCCGGGGATGCCTGGGGGCGACGTCCGGCAAAAGGCGGCGGCTCAGTTCCACAGCTTGCAGTATTGGGTGTTGTCCTCCAGGTTTCCGGTGGTGGGATTGCCGTCGGCGTCCAGCTTTTTGACCGAACCGTTGGGTTTGCCCGGCACGGGGGGCTTGCCGCAATTGGCATGCACCCAGTGGATGCCGTCGCCGCTGGAATAGAGTCGCCCGCACAAGCCAAGGCGGTCGCCTTTGGCGATGCCGGATAGCGGGGACGGCACATGTTCGCCGGCCTGGGCGTAGCCGCCGGCGAAGACGTTGTCCATCGCCACGTCATAGAATTTGCCGTCCTTGTCCCCTTTGATGGTGACGTGGGTATGCGACAGTTCGACGCCTTTCTGTTCCTTTCCGCCCTGAAATGTCGGCCCCCGGGTCACGATGCCCGACAGGTAGCTGCCGGCATTGGTCGCGCAGTCGCTCGACTCGTCGGCAAAAGCGGCGCTTGTGCAGATGATCACTGCGGCGGCTGTCAGGAAATGCTTCATGGAGAGTCTCCGAAAAAGGTGGGGCCAGTCATGAGGATGAAGAGGATGTTCGGCCGACTGCCGCGGAACTCCTTCCCTGAACGTTTTTCCTCACGGCGTCCTCCCTGTGAAAAACAAAATTCCGCCCCAGTTTCTCCATAATCGGCGGTGACTATGTAACCGTTGATTGAAGCCCCTTTCCAAGGCCGAAATGAAAAAGGAGTCTCCCATGTCCAAGGTTCGTCATGCGCTGCTTGTCGCCGGTTCCACGTTGGCCGTGGCCGGAACGCTGGCTTTTTCCGCCCCGGCCTTCGCCGAGAAGATCATGCCGTCGCCGATGCCGCCTCAGGCTCCCGCGGCCTCTCATCATTCGGCCATGAAGCCGGCTCCGAAGCAGGCCGAGGATCCGGTCGAGGCGCGCATCGCCAAACTGCACAGCCAATTGAAAATCACCGCCGCCCAGGAAGACCAGTTCAAAGCCGTCGCCCAGGTTATGCGCGACAGTCGCGCCGCCCAGGAGTCCCTGATGGCCGAAAAGCAAAAGGCCGAGGAAACCCAGACGGCTCTGGACGATTTGCAGGCCTATGCCCAGATCGCCCAGTTCCATGCCGACGAAGCGAAGAAGATGGCGACGGCCTTCGAGGCTCTTTACGGCTCCCTGTCCGACGACCAGAAGAAAGCCGCCGACGAAGCCTTCCGTGCCCACAAGCGTCACGTCATGCAGAATTTCATGCACCACGGCGCGGTCCCGAAAAAGGCACCGGCCGCCGCTCCCTCGGCTCAGTAAGGAGACACGATCATGAGAAACGCCATGTTGCGCTGGGGTGTGGCTTTGGGGGTGAGTCTGGCCGGTCTGGGGCTGTCGTCCGGAGCCGCCCTGGCGGACGGCTGGCGTCATGACGGCCCGCCCCATGGAGAGCGTCACTGGCACCGGCCGCCCGGCTGGGAGCGCCATTACGTTCCGCCGCCGGTGGTCTATGCTCCGCCGCCCCGCGCCTACTACGTTCCGCCGCCGGTGGTTTACGCCCCGCCGCCGGTGGTTTACGCTCCGCAGCCGTCGGGTCTGAGCATCGTGGTGCCGCTGAACATCCGTTAAGACGGCTTGTCTTTCTCGCATCGCCCCTCGTCCGCCTGCCGCCGAGCGAGGGGCGTTCCGCTTTTAAGGGAGATCTGGCGGTTTCGCCCGGAAGCCCTTGTTCTCGGAACGCTCCGCCTTCGGCCGGAACGGCGTCCCGGCCCGGACCGTTCCGTTCATTCCGCCGGAAGGCGGGTGGCGCGGAAGATTTCCTGGGAGGTGCTGCGGTCGACGCTGATCAGGGCTTCGATTTCCTGGTCGTTCCAGCCGCCGCGCGATTTACTGGTGACGCTGATGGAAAAATCCATGATGCGGTCGGGAATCTTGTAGCTCAGGCTGGGCGCCGCCTTACGCATGCGGACCCACAAATTGCGCTGGTCGGCCATGGCGGCGACGAAGGCCTCGGGATCTCGGGCCTGGGCGAGGCGGTCGGCGGCGGCCGAAAGGCTTTGAGCGAAGGCTTCGGCGTCTTCGGCCTCGGGCTGGGTGATCATTTCTTGGCGCATTGGTCCCCCCTATCAGTGATGTCCCGCGTTCCGGCGGCGGGGCAAGGATCGGACCCACTCATTATTGGGTGATAAAAATGTAACGTGTCTTGGGGCATTGGCCCTATAGCTCATACGGGCTATCTGTGGGGTAGGTCCGCCGATCCGATCTTGCACTTTGGTATTATGGCACCACCAGGGCGACGGTCTTTTGCGAAACGCCGATCTCCACCGGAAGTTCGGCGATGATGTCGCCATCGCCCTGTACCGGCAGTCCGGCCTCGCCCTCGATGCGGATCGAGCTGCCGCTTTCGATACGCACATCCGGCAGGCTGTGCAGCCGGCCCAGCACCAGGGCCAGACCGTAGCGCAGCACATGCCGCCAACCGCCTTTTTCCAGCAGACAGACTTCGAAGGCCCGATGGGTCAGGCGTGCGCGGGGGGCGGCGACGAACGGACCGCCGTAATGACGGCCGTTGCACACCACTACCGAGCAGGCGGTGAAGGGGCGACCGTCGACGGTGACGCGGCAGGCGGGAAAGCCGTAGCGCAAGGCCTGGGCCAAGGTCTCGACGACATAGGCCAGCTTGCCGGTCGTGCGCTTCAAGGCCAGATCGACATTGGCCACCACATGGGCGTCGAAACCGACGCCGGCCATCATGATGAAGTGGCGTCCGTTGGCGATACCCAGATGGGCGTCGATCAGCGGCCCTTGGGCAATGGCTTGGGCGATTTCGGCGGGGCGTCCGCGCAGGCCGATCTCCTGGGCCAGCACATTGGCGGTGCCCAAGGGGATGATGGCCAGGGGCGGGACGGGGCCGGAAGCGGCGATCAAGCCGTTGGCCACTTCGTTAATGGTGCCGTCGCCGCCGGCGGCCACCACCACGTCGCAGTCGTCGACGGTCAGCGAAGCCGCTTTGGCCTCGGCGTCGCCGCGCTGGGTGGTTTCATGCAGGGCGATCGGGCAGCCCAGGCCTTCAAGCGCCTTCAGGGTCGCTTGCAGTCTGCGCCGCCGCCATTGGCCGGCCGTCGGATTGTAGATGACGAGAACACGCCTCGTTCCCGTCGTTTCGCCGCTGCCGGATGATTTTTGAGCCATATGCATGGGCTCCGTTAATACCTGCCGCCCCGACGATAGGCTTGTGAAACTTCCATGACCATAATGCGGCGAGATTGTGAAATCTATGAGGCTTTTATCAAAGTATATGTACAGCCGAAGCCCGACTACACTAAGAACGGTGTCATGGATCGGATGGAACGAGCGGATATGGGCGAGCCATGACGATGATCGGCACCGAGCAGAACTACCGCGCCATTTGGATTTCGGACGTCCATCTCGGGACTCGCGGGTGCAAGGCCGAGTTTCTGTTGGATTTTCTTAAGAATACCGAGTCCGAATATCTCTATCTGGTCGGCGACATGATCGACGGCTGGCGGCTGAAGCGTTCGTGGTATTGGCCGCAAGCCCATAACGACGTGGTGCAGAAACTGCTGCGCAAGGCGCGCAAGGGCACCAAGGTGGTCTATGTGCCGGGCAACCACGACGAATTCGCCCGCGATTATACCGACTTCGACTTCGGCGACGTCGAGGTGCGGGACGAAGCCGTCCATACCGGCCTGGACGGGCGGCGATATCTGATCATGCACGGCGACCAGTTCGACGGCGTGGTGCAGTACGCCAAGTGGTTGGCTCATCTGGGCGACCATGCCTACACCCTGGCTCTGGCGGCGAACCACTGGTTCAATTGGGTCCGCCGCAAGATGGGATATCCCTATTGGTCTTTGTCGGCCTATCTGAAGCACCGGGTGAAGAACGCCGTCCAGTTCATCGCCAATTTCGAGGAAGCCATGGCCGAGGTGGCCCGCAAGCGCGGCGTCGAAGGCGTCATCTGCGGTCATATCCACCATGCCGAGCTGCGCCAGTTGGGCGATATCACCTATGCCAACGACGGCGATTGGGTGGAAAGCTGCTCGGCGCTGGTCGAGCATCTGGATGGCCGCATGGAAATCATCCATTGGATGGAAGCCCGCCAGCTGTCGCTGTTCGACGGCAAGGTGAGCAGCCCGGACAGTGAAGCCCCCGTCTCCTCTCAGCCCGTTCTTGCACAGGAAGCCCCATGCGCATTCTCGTCGTCACCGATGCTTGGCATCCTCAGGTCAATGGCGTCGTTCGCACGCTGGGCACGCTGAAGGACGAACTGGAACGGTTGGGCCATCAGGCGATTTTCGTCACACCCGACCAGTTCCGCAGCCTGCCCTGTCCCACCTATCCGGAAATCCGGCTGGCCTTGAAGCCGGGGCGGCGGTTGTCGCGGCTGATCGACGACAACCAGCCCTGCGCCATCCATATCGCCACCGAAGGTCCGTTGGGCTGGGCGGCCCGGCGCTACTGCCTGCGCCGCAAGCTACCCTTCACCACCGCCTATCACACCAAGTTTCCGGAATATATCCACGCCCGCTTCCGCGTGCCGTTGCCGGTCAGCTATCAGGTGGTGCGCCGTTTTCACGCTCCGGCGGCCAGCATCATGGTGGCGACCCAGACCATTCAGAGCGAGCTGGAGGGGCGCGGCTTCGAGCGCATCCGCCGCTGGTCGCGGGGCGTCGACACCGAACTGTTCCGTCCGCGCTCGCACGATGAATTGACGGCCGCCGTGCCGCATCTGATGGCCTTGCCCGGTCCGATCTTCCTTTATGTCGGCCGCGTGGCGGTGGAAAAGAACATTCAGGCTTTCCTGGACGCCTCCCTGGAGGGCAGCAAGGTGGTGGTGGGCGACGGTCCGCAATTGGATGAACTGCGCCGCAAATATCCCGACGTCCTGTTCACCGGCGCCAAGATGGGCGAGGATCTGGCGGCTCATTATTCGGCGGCGTCGGTGTTCGTCTTTCCCAGCCGCACCGACACCTTCGGTCTGGTGCTGCTCGAAGCCCTGGCGTCAGGCGTGCCGGTGGCCGCCTATCCCGTGCCTGGTCCGCTGGACGTCATCGGCGACAGCCCGGCCGGCGTGCTGAATACGGATCTGGCCGCCGCCGCGAAGGCCGCCCTGACCATTCCGGCGGAAACCTGCCGGACGCACGCCCTGTCTTTCAGCTGGGAGGCCTGCACCCGCCAGTTTCTCTCGAACCTGTCTCCCTTCGACATGCAGGTGTGGGGCGACGTGGCTTAGCGTCTGGCCGTAACCGCTTCTTTCTGCTAGGATTCTTCCCGTAAACAACCCGTGGCGGGACAATCACCATGACCCATCTGACCCGGACTCCGGCCTGGACCGCTCTGGCCCAGCATTACGAGGCCGCGAAGTCCTTGCATCTGCGCGATCTGTTCGCTGCCGACCCGGCGCGTTTCGAACGCTTTTCGCTGCGTCTGGGGGATTTTCTGCTGGATTATTCCAAACACCGCGTCACCGACGACACGCTGCGCTTGTTGCTGGCCCTGGCCGAGCAAACCGGCGTCGAAGCGGCGCGGGACGCCATGTTTTCGGGCGAGCACATCAACAACACGGAAAACCGCGCCGTCCTGCACACGGCTTTGCGCAACCGCGCCGACCGGCCGGTGCTGGTCGACGGCCGCGACGTCATGCCCGATGTCCGCCGGGTGCTGGAGCAGATGCGCCAGTTTTCCGACGCGGTGCGCGACGGCGCCTGGCAGGGCGCGACCGGGCAGCGCATCACCGATGTGGTGAACATCGGCATCGGCGGTTCCGATCTGGGGCCGGTGATGGCCACCGAAGCCTTGAAGCCTTTTGCCAAGAAGGGGCTGAACGCCCATTTCGTGTCCAACGTCGATTGCAGCCATCTCTATCAGGTTCTGCAAAAATGTCGGCCCGAGACGACCCTGTTCATCGTCGCTTCCAAGACCTTCACCACCCAGGAAACCATCGCCAACGCCCGTTCCGCCCGCGCCTGGACCGTCGAGTCCCTGGGCGAGACGGCGGTCAAGACGCATTTCGTCGCCTTGTCCACCAACGCCAAGGCGGTGGCGGAATTCGGCATCGATACCGCCAATATGTTCGAATTCTGGGACTGGGTGGGGGGGCGCTATTCCCTGTGGTCGGCCATCGGGTTGTCGATCGCCATCGCCATCGGTTTCAGCCGTTTCGAAGAGATGCTGGCCGGCGGTTTCGAGATGGACGAGCATTTCCGCACGGCGTCGCTGGCCGAGAACATGCCGGTGATCATGGCCTTGCTGGGGGTGTGGTACGGCGACTTCTTCAAAACCGGCGCCCAGGCCATCCTGCCCTATGACCAATATTTGCACCGCTTTCCCGCCTATCTTCAGCAGGCGGACATGGAAAGCAACGGCAAGACCGTCATGCGCGGCGGCAGCCGGGTGGATTACGATACCGGCGCGGTGGTCTTCGGCGAGGCCGGCACCAACGGTCAGCACGCCTTCTATCAGTTGATCCATCAGGGTAGCCGGCTGATTCCCTGCGATTTCATCGCGGCGGCGCGGAGCCAAAATCCCATCGGCGATCACCAGACCCTGCTGCTCTCGAACTTCTTCGCCCAGACGGAAGCGCTGATGAAGGGCAAGACCGCCGACGAAGTGCGGGCGGAACTGACCAAGGCCGGTCTTTCCGGGCAGGCGTTGGAGGAGGCGGTCCCTCATCGGGTGTTCGAGGGCAACAAGCCCACCACCTCGATTCTCTATTCCCAACTGGACCCACGGACTTTGGGCCGTCTGATCGCGTTGTACGAACACAAGATCTTCGTTCAGGGCGTGATCTGGGGGGTCAACAGCTTCGATCAGTGGGGTGTGGAATTGGGCAAGCAGTTGGCCAAGGCCATTCTGCCGGAACTGACGGTTCTCGATCCGGTCGGCAGCCACGACGCCAGCACCAACGGCTTGATCAATCATTTCAAGGCCGTGCGCTGACGTTACGATTCGTTACCGGATTTTGCGCTGAAACCTATTGCGCGCGGCGAGAATCTCATTAAATCTTCAGGTCGGCGGCACCCCTGTGCCGTCGATACGTTTTTTCCCACCGCGCGCCCCAATGCGCCAAGGAGCCCGCAAGATGTCTCGTTATTTCGTCGCCCCGGCCCTTGCCGCCGCCCTGCTGCTGTCCGCCTGCGCCAACAATAATGGCGGTCCGGCCCAGCCCGGCGAGTTCGGCATGAATAAGACCACCGGCGGCACCATCATCGGCGGCGCCGCCGGCGCTCTGGCCGGCGCTCAGTTCGGCCGCGGCAGCGGCAATGTCGCCGCCATCGCCGCCGGCACTCTGCTGGGCGCCTTCATCGGCAATCAGGTCGGCGCCAGCCTGGACCGCGCCGACCAGATGTACGCGCATCGCGCCGAGACGCAGGCCCAATCCGCTCCCATCGGTCAGGCAATCCAATGGAACAACCCGGAAAGCGGCCATTCGGGCAGCATCGTCGCCACTCGCGACGGCACCGCCGCCGATGGTTCGTACTGCCGCGAATATCAGACCACCGTCAATGTCGGCGGTCAGAACCAGCAGGCTTACGGCACGGCGTGCCGCCAGCCCGACGGTTCGTGGAAAGTCGTGCAGTAAGGCCTTGTTCCGGCACGACCGGAATCGCTATGTTGGGGGCATCCTTGGGGACGCCCCCTTCATTTTGTGATTTGCCGATATGACGATCCGCCTGCTTCCCGCCAATCTGGTCAATCAGATCGCCGCCGGCGAGGTGGTGGAGCGCCCAGCCTCCGCCGTCAAGGAACTGGTGGAAAACGCCATCGACGCCGGAGCCGGGCGTATTGACGTCGTGCTGGCCGAAGGCGGTCAGGCGCTGATTGCCGTTACCGACGACGGCTGCGGTATGGCGCCCGACGAGTTGGACCTGGCAGTGGAGCGTCACGCCACCTCCAAGCTTCCCGACGACGATCTGTTCGACATCAAGGCTCTGGGATTCCGGGGCGAGGCGCTGCCGTCCATCGGTTCGGTGGCGCGGTTGCGCCTGACCAGCCGTCCCAAGGGCGCGGACAGCGCCTGGACGCTACTGGTCGAGGGCGGTGCCAAGGGCAGGCCGGAGCCGGCGGCCCATCCGTTCGGCACCAGGGTCGAAGTGCGCGATCTGTTCTTCGCCACTCCCGCTCGCTTGAAATTCATGAAGACTCCGCGCTCCGAGCTGGGCCATGCCCGCGACGTTCTGGAGCGGCTGGCCATGGCGCATCCGCGCATCGGCTTTTCCTTGGCCGACGAAGCGCGCTCGGTCTTGAAGTTCCCGCCCTGCAACGGCGACGCCGAGACGGCGAGGCTGGAACGTCTGGCTGCCGTGCTGGGCCGCGATTTCGGTCCGGCCAGCATCGTGATCGAAGCCGAGCGCGAGGGGATTCGTCTGTCCGGCCGGGTGGGCTTGCCCACCCACAACAAGGCGACGGCGACGGCGCAATATCTGTTCGTCAACGGCCGTCCGGTGCGCGACCGCCAACTGACCGGCGCGGTGCGCGCGGCTTACCAGGACGTGCTGGCCCACGACCGCCATGCGGTGGTGGCCTTGTTCCTTGACCTGCCGCCGGAAACGGTGGACGTCAACGTCCATCCGGCTAAGGCCGAGGTAAGGTTTCGCGACCCCGGTCTGGTGCGCGGCCTGATCATCGGCGCCATCAAGCATGCTTTGGCCGCCGCCGGCCACCGTGCCGCCCAGCCGGTTTCGGGCCTGGGAGCGCTGGGAGCCCTGCGTCCGCAGGTTTCCGTGCCGCTGACCCAACATCAGCCGAGCTTTGCCTCGTGGTCGCCGTCGCCGCGTCCGACCTATGAACAGATCGAACGCGCCGCCGACGCCCAGGCGCCCTATGCCATGCCACTTGGATTGTCTGAATTTTTACCCCAGGGCCGCATTGCCGAGACGCAGCCGGCGGCGGCCGACGAGCCAAGCTATCCTCTGGGGGTGGCGCGGGGACAGGTTCACAATACCTACGTCATCGCCCAGACCGAGGACGCTCTGGTGATCGTCGACCAGCATGCCGCCCACGAACGTCTGGTCTACGAACGGATGAAGGAAGCCTTGGCGGCCGGCGGCGTCGCTCGCCAAGGCTTGCTGATCCCGGAAGTGGTGGAACTGGACGAAAGCTCCATCGCCCGCCTGCTGTCCCGGGCCGAGGAACTGGGCAGCCTGGGGCTGGCCATCGAACCTTTCGGTCCCGGCGCCGTGGCGGTGCGCGAAGTGCCGGCCTTGCTGGGGGATTGCGACGTCAGGGGGCTGGTCCGCGATTTGGCCGACGAACTGGCCGAATGGGGCGAGGCTCTGGCCCTGAAGGACAAGCTGGCCCATGTCTGCGGCACCATGGCCTGTCACGGCAGCGTGCGGGCTGGACGCAAGCTCAACGCCCAGGAAATGAACGCCTTGTTGCGCCAGATGGAGGCGACGCCGCATTCCGGTCAGTGCAATCACGGCCGCCCCACTTATGTGGAGCTGAAACTGGCCGATATTGAAAAGCTGTTCGGCCGGCGATAAGCGCGGGAACGGTTGCATGGCTCTTTCCGGCAGCTTCTTCACCGCTGTCCTTGATCGGCGTTTTGGCAGAATCCGCCGTTTCGTTGTCATTGCGCCAAGACCGGCGATGGAACTGTAATGAGGGCAGGAGGATCGCCCGCATGTCTCAGCCGCAATCAGCATGTCCCAAGGGCCGTCTTATCGTCATGTACGGCTATGCCGATGTTCAGATACTGGACGTTGTCGGGCCGATGGAGGTATTCGCCCAGGCCAACCGCTTCATGGCTGAAGCCGGACGGGGGAACGACTGGCGCTACCATGTCGAACTGGTCAGTCTTGACGGCGGCATGATCCGCAGTTCGGGGGGATTGTCGGTGATGGCCGACGCCGCCATCGCGCAAAGGGAAAACGGCATCGACACCTTGCTGGTGTCGGGCGGGGCCGGGGTGCACGCGGCGGCAAAGGACGATGCCGCCTTGGCTTGGCTGCGGCGTCAGGCCGCCGGCGTGCGCAGGATCGGCTCTGTTTGCACCGGCACGTTCCTTCTGGCGGCGGCGGGCGTGCTGGACGGACGACGGGTCACCACCCATTGGCGCAGCAGCGATATTCTGGCGGCGAAATATCCGACCTTGTCCCTGGAAGCCGATGCCATCTGGGTAAAGGACGGCAGTCTCTACAGTTCCGCCGGTGTGACGGCGGGAATCGATCTGGCCTTGGCGCTGGTCGAAGAGGATTGCGGCCCGGACGTCACCTTGGAGATCGCCCGCAACATGGTGCTCTATCTGCGCCGTTCGGGCGGCCAAAGCCAGTATTCGGCGCATCTGCTGGGGCAGTCGGCGCGGACGCCGGCGGTCAAAGCGTTGCAGGGATGGATCATGGATCATCTGCACGAAGCGCTTTCGGTTCCTGACCTAGCGGAGCGGGCGGCGATGAGTCCGCGTAATTTCGCCCGGGTTTTCGCGGCGGAAATCGGCTTGCCGCCCGGGCGCTTCATCGAGCGGGCGCGGGTCGATGCGGCGCGGCGGGCGTTGACCGGCGGTTTTTCCATGGGACAAGTGATCGGCATGACCGGCTTCGGCAGCACCGATTCCATGCGCCGGGCTTTTTTACGCCAACTGGGCGTGACGCCCAGCGACTACCGCGAGCACTTCGCTGCGGAATGATCCCTTTCGGACAAAGCGGCGCGCCGTTCCATCAACAGGCGGCCGAGATGGTTTTCTCCGGCTCCCCTGGTCACTCCCCAAAAGCGGTCGCCCCACCAAGCATCGTTGATCAAAGGGCGCGGATGCGTGGCGATCAGGCGGCGGCGCAGGGCGGGGATTTCGAATTTCAGAGCCAGCAGCTCGGCCATCACCAAAAGCCTCGCCTCATCCCAATCGGAGCGCAAGGAAACGGTGCGGCCGAACGCCGCGGCGGCGTCGGGGGAAAGCTCCGTCAAACGCTCCCACGCGGCGGAATCGACTGTTTTTGCTGCCTGAAAAGCGTTCTCCACGGTTGGAAACAAAAATTTTTTCCACTCGATCGGGCTGGGGTAGAGGTTCGAGAGGAAGGCGAACGTACCGGCGAAACCCTGGATGGAATCAGTCATTAGGGTGCCTCGTCATATAGTCTCTACATTATTTAGTGGGTATCGAAAAAATCCGTCAATTGAAGCCGGCTTTCCCGCAGGATGCCGCGGGGATCGGCCGTCCGGCCTAAGGCAATTTTCCTGGCAACGGTAAAGAAGAAGTGGATGCTAAAACGATTTTGGGATGCTATGGTTTGTCGTTTCGCTGATATAGACGGCGGGCAAAAGGGTCTTTTGAAGGATAGTGCGGATCAGTAAGAACGTGTATTTCTGACATGGCGGCAATACGCTGGTATGCGGAGGCACGAGACGGCAGCAGGTCCCTCGGCAGACATTGACGACGACAACTTAACGGAAAGAGTACTACACATGTCATGGCAGCGTGATAGGTCTGAACACCGCCGTCGCGGCGGCGAACGGCGCCGGGACGATTTCGGCGATTTCGGTGGTGGTTTCGAGGCCGCACCCGTGCGCGCCCCCCGCCCCGCTTTCAGCCAGCCCACCGTCGATCAGGCTAATGTCTCGGCCACGGTGAAGTGGTTCAATGCCACCAAGGGTTTCGGCTTTGTCTCGCCGACCGACGGCACCCCTGACGCCTTCCTGCACATCTCGGCTCTGGAACGCGCCGGCATCGGTGAAGTCGCCGAAGGCGCCACCGTGGTGTGCGATCTGGGCCCGGGCCAGCGCGGCCCGCAGGTCGTCGCCGTGCATTCCGTGGACATGGCGACTGCTGCTCCGCGTCGTCCGGCCGCCCCTGCCGGCGCCCCCCGCGAAGGCGGTTTCGCTCCCCGTGGCGAACCCGGTCCGACCGTCGAAGGCCGCGTGAAGTTCTTCAGCGCCGACAAGGGCTTCGGCTTCATCGCCGTGGACGACGGCGGCAAGGACGTGTTCGTGCATATCCGCGCCCTGGAAAAGTCCGGCCTGCGTTCGCTGGAGCCCGACCAGCGCGTGCGTCTGACCATCACCATGGGTCACAAGGGTCCGCAGGCCGAGAGCGTGGCGCTCATCTGATCGCCTGCCGGTTCTGCCGATCGAAGGAATGGGGCGTCCCTAGATATAGGGGCGCCCTTTTTCTTTGGAGAAAATCGCGGTCGCAATCTGCGGGTGATTTTCCTGCTGCGATGCGGGAGCTTGGCAGAAAGGGACGGCCCCGCTTATACTCGTTGCCGATGGGACGGAATGACCTTTGGAGCGGGGACGCGATGCATAGTCTTCACAGTGATGGCAGCGATCTGATCATCACCTTGACCGGCAAGTTCACCCACACCGATTACAGGGAATTCCTGGCGTTTAGCGGTGAATTGAACTTCTCCGGGAAAACGCGTCTGGTCTTCGATCTGGCCGAATTGGACTTCATCGATTCCGGGGGGATCGGCATGCTGGTGATGGCCGCCGACCTTTGCCAGAAATACAATGCCGAGGTGGTGCTGCGCGGCGCTCATGGCCACGTGCGCACGGTGATCGACAACTCGCATTTATCCGAAGTCTTCACAATCTGTTGATTTCTGACGTTTGACGCGACTTTCGTCTTATGCCGGGGTTTCCGTTGGACCTTGGTCGGTGCTACCATGCTCCGGCGGGAGAACGGGGATTCCTTTAATGTCCAAGGCGGGCGCGACTCAGCACGAGCAGCAGGATTTCGAAAACGAGACGGCTGAGCAGCGGCTGGAGCGGGTCGAAGCCCTGTGGGCGGCGGATCATAAACAGCAGCTGGAAAAGCTGTCCCATGCTTCGGCAGAAATCCAGCAATTGCGGGAAACCGTCAACGCTTTGCGCGACGCCATGGAGCAAGCCCGCATCGGCGAGCAGGAGCGCATTCAGGCGGCGGCCATGTCCGCTCATGATGAGGTGCGCCAATTGAAGGCCTCCATCGATGCCCTGCGCGACGAATTGGAGCGCCGCGCCGCCGGCGAAGCCGAGCGCACTCAGAAAGCCTTGGCCCAGGCCAGCGCCGAGTGTCTGCAATTGAAGGGCAGCGTCAACGCTCTGCGCGATGAAATGGAAAGCCAGCGCCGCCATTTCCTGGATGATTCTTCGCAGGCGGAAAGCCGCCAGCAGCGCGAAGTGGCGCAATTGCATGAAACCATTCAGGATCTGCGTTCGAAGCTGGAGGCCAAGGATGCTTGACCGTCCCTCGGCCCCTCGGGCCAAGACCCGCACCAAGGCCCAGATGGCCGAATTGCTGCTGGAGGTTTCCAACCGCCTGGCCTTGTCCAACAATCTGGACGAAGCCCTGCGCACCATGCGCGATATCGCCACCCAGATCATCGGCACCGAACGCGGCTCCATCTTTCTGAACGACGCCACCACCGGCGAGCTTTATTCCCGTATCGCCGGGCGCTTCGCCCGCGAGATCCGCATCCTCAACTCCACCGGCATCGCCGGGCACGTCTTCACCACCGGCCAAGGGCTGCTGATCCCCGACGCCTATGCCGACGACCGTTTCAACCGCACCATTGACCAGCAGACCGGCTTCAAGACCCGCAACATTCTGTGCGTGCCGCTGCGCACCCTGAGGGGCGAGGTGATCGGTGTCGCCCAGTTGTTGAACAAGGTGGACGGTGCTTTTAGCGAAGCCGACATGCGGTTGCTGGAGGCCATCATTTCGCAGTCCTCGGTGTCGCTGGAAAGCTTTCGGACCATCGAGAACATCGAGCGCACCCGGCAGCAGGAACTGGAGTTTCTCGGCGTCGTCTCGGAGATCAGTTCGGAACTGAAGCTGGGGCCGCTGCTGCAAAAGATCATGGCCGCCATCACGCGCCTGTTGGACGCCGAGCGTTCGACCCTGTTCATCAACGACGACAAGACCAACGAGCTTTATACGGAGGTCGGTCAGGGGCTAGGGGCAACCTCGATCCGCTTGCCCAACCACCTGGGCATCGCCGGTGCGGTGTTCACGTCTGGTCAGAGCGTCAACATCCCCCACGCCTATGCCGATCTGCGTTTCAATCCCAGCTTCGACCGCAAGACGGGGTTCTTCACCCGCTCGATCCTGTGCGTGCCGGTCAGCAACAAGAACGGTAAGGTCATCGGCGTCACCCAGGTTCTGAACAAACGCGGCGGCGCCTTCTCGGCCGACGACGAGGCGCGGCTCAAAGCCTTTACATCGCAGATTTCCATCGGCCTGGAAAACGCCAAGCTGTTCGACGACGTCCAGACCATCAAGAACTATAACGAAAGCATCCTGGAATCGATGACCAACGGCGTCATCACCCTGGGCGAGGACGGACAGATCGTCACCTGCAATGCGGCCGGCATGCGGATTTTGAAGGTGGCCCCGAAGGACATTCTGGGAAAGAAGGTCGAGGAGTTCTTTTTCGGCGACAATTCATGGCTGTTGGACAAGCTGGCGGCGGTGGCGGAGAGCGGTCACGACGAAGTTCTGGTCGATGCCCAGCTGCATGTCGGTGCCGATACGCTGTCGGTGAACGTCACGGTCATGCCGCTGACCAACGCCGCCGACAAGAATCTGGGCAAAATGGTGATGATCGAGGACATTTCGTCCGAGAAGCGCATGAAATCGACCATGTCCCGCTATATGGATCCGGCTCTGGCCGATCAACTGCTGGCTTCGGGGTCGGATTTCCTGGGCGGCCAGTCGGTCGAAGCCACCATTCTGTTCTCGGACGTGCGCAGCTTCACGACGTTGTCCGAGGAATTGGGGCCGCAGGGCATCATCAGCCTGCTGAACGAATATTTCACCCTGATGGTGGACTGCATCACCGATCAGGGCGGCATGCTGGACAAATTCATCGGCGACGCCATCATGGCGGTGTTCGGCACCGCCAAGCGCCACGAGGATGACCCCGACCGCGCCGTGCGCGCCGCCATCGCCATGATGACCGAATTGCAGGGCTTCAATCTGCGCCGCCAGGCCGACGGCAAGCGGCCCATCGACATCGGTGTCGGACTGAACACCGATGTGGTGGTGTCCGGCAACATCGGCAGCCCCAAGCGGCAGGACTATACGGTGATCGGCGACGGCGTGAATCTGGCGTCGCGGCTGGAAAGCGCCTGCAAACAGTATGGCGCCCATATCCTGGTGTCGGACCACACGGTCAAGAAGCTGAAGGGTACCTATCGTTCCCGCGAGATCGACCGGGTGGTGGTGAAGGGCAAGACCAAGCCGGTGGCCATCCATGAAATGGTGGATTTCCATACCGACGAAAGCTTTCCCAACATGATGGGGGTGCTTCAGGCTTTTCAGTACGGTTTGCGGGCCTACCGCGAGGGGCGTTTCGACCAGGCTTTGCGCGCCTTCCATGAAGCCGTGGGCCTGAATCCCGGCGACGCCGCCAGCAAAATGTACGTGGAGCGCTGCGAGCATCTGCTGACCTATCCGCCCGGCGACGAATGGGATGGCGTCTGGGTGATGAAGTCGAAGTGAGCTAAGGCGCCAGCTGCGCCGCCAGGGTCGCAGCCGAGGCCAGGGTTTCCGCCTTCAAGGCCGGGCTGCCGATGCGTTTCACGGTTTCCAGAACATCGCCGAAGCGGCCGTCGATGGCGTGGCCGGCGGCTATTGCCTGTAAGTCGTGATCGCTGGGCTTGGCGGTCTTGGCCTGCTTGTCGAAGGTGGGCCAGTCGCCCAGTTCGGCATGGGCCAGCAGCTTGTGCAGGGGATCGACGATTTGCTCGGGAAGCTGGCGGGCCAGGTCGTCCAGCCCGGCCCTGCGTTCCGCCCAGATCAAATCGCGCAAGGCCAGATCCTGATCTTCCTGCTCCGGCTGGCGCTGGATTTCATCCTTGGCCTGATCGAACAAAGCCGCGGCTCCGGACTTATCCTTGGGGGCCAGCAGACCGCCCAGGTCGATGAAGGCGTCGGCCCGGCGCTTCGGGTCTTTCAACTGCGACAGATGGCGGGTCGCCTGAGCCCGGTCGCCCAGCAGGGCGAAACCGTGCACCAATTGGCTTTCCAGGGCCTCTTTTTCCGCCGGATTGCTGAGGCGAGTGGAAATGTCGGCGGCTTCCGATAGGAAAATCGCGGCGTCGGCGGACTGGGCCGGAGGCATGGCGTCGGCTAGGGTCACCAGCGACTGAGCCCGCCAGGCCGGGTCGGGCAGGCGTGAAATCCGGTCGTGGATGCGGATGACGTCGCCGCCTTCCTTCAGATCCAGGGCAATACTCGACAGATCGCGGGCGGCCGCATCGTCCTGATCGTTGGAGAGATGTTTTTCGGCGGTTTCCAGGGCGCGGCGAAAGCCCTCCTCGTCACCGAACAGCCGCCATTGCCGGGCGACGGCCAGTGCATCGGCGCCGGGGCTGCTTTCGGCGGCGGTCAGGCTGGCGCGGGCGGCGTCCTTGCGTTTCAGCTCCCACTGTCGTTGGGACAAAGCCAGCAGGGTCTGAAAGCGGACGGAGGCGTCGGAGATATGCCCGGCGGTCTCCAGGGCGGGGCCGTCGCTGCCCAGTTCCAATTGGGCCTGGGCGGCGTAATGGGCGTATAGGTCGGCATCCTGCCCTTTCAGCTTGCGGGCCAGGGCGGCGGCTTTGCGCAGGTCGTCGCGGGCGTCGCGCAAATGGCGATGAACCGCTTCGCTGGCGGCCAGCGCGGCATGGCCTTGAGCGCGGTCGGCTCGTCCGTTTTGCGCCGCCAGCAGGGCGCGGGCCTTGGCGAAGTCTCCCAGGTCGGCGTAATGGGAAACATGGTCGGCAACGCTCAAGGGGCGGCCGCCCTGGGCCAGCAATTGATCCAGACCGTCTTTCAGGTTCTGCTTTGATTGCTCGGCGGCCAAGCGGTAGCGGGCGGCCTCCTGCTCCGGCAGGGTCTGGCCGACGGCAAAGGCCATGTCGGCAAGGCACTGGGCAGTCGGCTTGGCATGGCAGGCATTGAAACCGTCATCGGCCCCCAAAGCCGGGTTCACCGCAAAAGGCGCGGCCAGTAGGCCGATGGTCAGAAGCAGGCGAGGGGTGCGCATGGACAGCCTTTTGAGGAAAATGCGAATGCGGATGACGGCAGTATATTTCAAAAGGCCAGTTCTGTAACCGGCATCCAAGGCTGGCCGGCTCAGTGGGGCAGATTGGCGCGCAGCAATCCCTCGGCGATGATTTTGGCGGTTTGGGCGGCGCGGGGGTCGCGGCTGACCTGGGCGGTGACGATCGCCCCTTCCTTCAGCAGGCATAATTGCCGGGCCAGACCGTAAGGGTCGGCGGCGCCGGCCTTGGCGCAAAGGCGGTGCAGCCAGTCCAGCACCTTGGTCTTATGCTCGGCCGCGGCCTTGTGCATGGGATCGCCGAAAGAGCCGAACTCGGCCGAGGCATTGATGAACAGACAGCCGTGAAAGCCGTCTTCGGCGAACCATTCGGCCAGGGCGTCGAACAGCCGCAGCGGCGCCTCGCGCGGGGTGGCTGCAAGGGCGGAGGTCCGTTCTTCCAGATATTGACGGAAACAGGCGTCGCGCAGGCGCAGCACGTCGAGCATCAAGGCCTCTTTCGAGCCGAAATGCTTGTACAGGGTCGCTTTCGCCACCTTCGATTCCGCCAGAATGCGGTCGATGCCGGTGGCGTGGAAACCGTCCTGGTGGAACAGCCGCAAGGCTGTTTCCAAAAGCGTGTCGCGGGCCGAATTGTTCATGACGGTGAGCATGCCACAGCTGCCTTGACGTGGGTAGACAAATCTGTCTAGTTTGCAAAAAGACAGATCTGTCTATGCTCGGGAGGCCGGTAATGCGGAAAAATCTTCAAAGCTATTTCAATCGGATGCGGGGCGGCGGAGCCAGGCCGCCGAGTCCACCGCTGCGGCATGTCGGCTGGTCGCTGGTGGGCGGCGGGTTTGCCATCGGCATCGTCGCCGCCTTGAGTTCCGCCACCGGCCAGCCTTGGCTGATGGCTCCGTTCGGAGCCAGTTGCGTACTGGCGTTCGGCCTGCCCGACAGCCCGTTGGCCCAGCCCCGCAGCATCGTCGGTGGTCATGTTCTTTCGGCGTTGGTGGGACTGGTCTGTGTCGGCCTGTTCGGGCCGGTCTGGTGGGCTATGGGGGTGTCGGTGGCCTTGTCCATCGCGGTGATGCAACTGACCGGCACCACCCACGCCCCGGCGGGGGCCAATCCGCTGCTGGCCATGAGCGGCGCCTTGAATTGGCATGGATTGCTGACGCCGGTGCTGGCGGGATCGCTGGCGCTGGTGGCCTGCGCCTTGCTTTTCAACAATTTGGCGCGGGAACGGGCTTATCCTCGTTACTGGCTGTAAGAGGTTGCCGTTTCCAGAAAGCGTCTGACCGAAGAGCGGTCGTCGCCCAGGCGGTGGGCGACGGCCAGCACCATGCTGGCGCCGGCGTCCTCCAGGGCGACGAAGCGGCATCCTTCCACCTGAAGGCGCTTCATGGCTTCGGGCACCACGGCCACGCCGAGTCCGGTGGCGGTCAGGGCGATCATCGTGGACATTTGATGGGCTTCCAGCACCACATGAGGATGGAAACCGGCGGCGGCGCACAGACTGATGACTTTGTCGTACAGGCCGGTGCCGATGGCCCGCGGATGCAGGATGAAGGATTCCTCGGCCAGTTCGATCAGGGACAGACTTCGGCGCTCCGCCAATGGGTGGTCGGCGGGCAGGGCGGCCAGCAGGGGTTCGTTCAGCACCACCCGGGATTCCACTCCGACGGTTTCGCTGGGGTGGCCGGGGCGGATGAAGCCGATGTCCAGTTGCCCATCGGCCATCGCCCGCAATTGCTCGGTGGTCGACATTTCCCGCAGAACCATGTGCAAATCCGGCCAGCTTCGGCGGAAACGGCTAATGATGCCCGGCATGGCGGCGTTGAAGGGAGCCGATCCGGTAAAGCCTATTTCCAACCGCCCCATTTCACCTCGCGCCGCCCGCTGCGCCGTCCGGCGGGTCTTGTCGGCCTGGGCCAGGGTGGCCTGGGCTTCGGGAAGCAGCAAAGCGCCGGCCTCGGTCAGGGCGACATGGCGGCGGCTGCGGTCGAACAGTTTGACGCCCAGCGTCGCTTCCAAAGACTGAATCTGGATCGACAGCGGCGGCTGGGCGATGCCCAGCCGTTCGGCGGCGCGGCCGAAATGCAGTTCCTCGGCAAGAGTGGCGAAAGCGCGGAGGTGGCGAAGTTCCATGGCGGCGGCCCGTCCTGCGCCGGACGCTGACCCGGCTTGCGATTTCCTGTCCGGCATCTTCGCCACGCTTCGGCGGAACGGAACGGGATTTGGTATCTGATATAAAATAGATATCAATTAATGCAAACAAATACATTGAGCGAATGAGGCGGTTTGCGCGATGAATAAGGGACTTAAGGAGTTCCTCCAATGCCCCTGGACAAACCCCGCGCCGCCGTGACCGTGGCCGGGTTCTGCGCTTTCCTCGATCTCTACGCCCCGCAGGTGGTGATGCCGCAACTGGCGGAAAGCTTCCACGTTTCCGAAGCGGTCGCCGCTTCGACGGTGGGGATTTCCACTTTGGCCGTTGCCATTTCTGCTCCCCTGGCCGGGCTGCTGACCGACAAGATGCGCCGCAAGCCGGTCCTGCTGTTCGCCGTGCTGGCTTTGGTGCTGCCGACCATCATGCTGGTGCTGGCCGACAGCCTGACGGAAATTCTGGTCTGGCGCTTCATTCAAGGCATGTTCCTGCCGGCCATTTTCTCGGCCACCGTCGCTTATATCAGCGAGGAATGGCCGTCGGCGGAGGCGTCGGGGGTTACCGGCTATTATATCGCCGGTTCCGCCCTGGGCGGCTTTTCCGGCCGTTTCGTCACGGCTCTGATGACCGATCATTTCGGCTGGAAATCCGGCTCTCTGGCTCTGACCCTGGTGACATTGCTCTGCGCCCTGATCATCTGGCGCTGGCTGCCGCCGGGCGGAGCGCGCAAGAATGTTCAGGTGGCGCAGGTCTCGGCGCTGGAGGGCTTGCGCCGGCATCTGACCGACCCGGCTTTGCTGGCGACCTACGCCGTCGGCTTCTCCGTGCTGTTCTCCATGGTGGCGACCTTCACCTATGTGAACTTCCACTTGTCCCTGCCGCCTTATTCCATGAGCGTGTCGGCTCTGGGCATGATCTTTCTGGTCTATCCCATCGGCGCCTTCGTCACTCCGGCCAGCGGTTTTCTGATCCGCCGCCTGGGACGCCGGGGCACCATTCTGCTGGCTTTATCCACGTCGGGCGCCGGTTTGCTGGCGACTCTGGGGCCAAGCCTGTTCGAAGTGGTGATCGGGCTGGCGATGTTCGTCACCGGCGTCTTCGTAGCCCAGACTTCGGCCACCGGCTATGTCGGCCAGCGGGCCAGGGTGGCTCGGACCACGGCGGTGGGCATCTATGTGTGCTGCTATTACCTGGGCGGCAGCGTCGGGGCTGAACTGCCCGGCCTGACCGTCTGGCATGCCGGCGGCTGGCCCGGCTGCGTCGGGCTGGTATTGGCGGTGCTGGCCGGGGCCGCCAGTTTGGCCTGGTGGGCCTGGCGTCCCCAGGCCCAGCTCTGTCCGGCCGAATAACCTAGTCTTTGCTGGCGATCGCCGCCGCGCTCCCCCGGGTGGCGGCGATCAGATCGGCAGGAGCGGCCTTGATCTGCAAGCCTCGCTGACCGCCATTGACGACGATGAAGGCGAAGGCCAGCGCGCTTTTGTCGAAGAAGGTGCGCAACGCCTTCTTCTGTCCCAAGGGGCTGATGCCGCCGATCTTGTAGCCGCTGATGCGCTCGGCGTCGGCGGGTTTGACCATGGCGGCGGATTTCTTGCCTGCCGCCGCCGCCAGAGCCTTCAAATTCAGTTCGTGGTCCGATGGCACCACGGCAAGGCAGACCTCGTCTCCCGCCAGGACCATCAGCGTCTTGAAAACCTGCGAGGCCGGCAGTCCCATGGATTGGGCGGCGTGCAATCCGATGGACGGGGCGTCGGGATCGTATTCATATTCCAGCAAGCTGAAGGGCTTGCCGGATTTTTCCATGGACAGGGTGGCGCGGGTGCTTTTGCCCATGCTCAGGCCTCCGCCGCCTTGCGGGCCAGGGCCATGGCGCCGTCGCGGCTAAGGGCGCCGCAGACGAACAGGGCCGGGTGGCAGAACGTGGCGTCGGCCACGCCCGAGGCCTCGGCCATGGCGGCGTCGCGCAGGCCGCCCCAGGCGTCGGGCAGCGGCTTGCGCTGGGCGAACGAGCCGTTTTCAGGCGGAACGGCGCTGACGGTCCAGGCTTTGCCGGCGGGGCGAACCACGTACAAAGCCTGATCCAGACCCAGCTCGAAGACCGCGTCCTCCCACGGCACCTTGCGCTCCAGCAGCAGGATGCGGGGATCGGCGGCGGTCTTCGCCGCGGCGTCCACTTCGCCCATGGCCTGCACGGCGGCGCTGGCCTGCGCCACGCACCGACCTAAGATGATTCCGGCGATGGCGGCGGCTTCGTGAAAGGCTTCGTGCTCATCGCGGCCGGTCTCGGCATGGGTGGGATTCCAGCTTTCCAGAATCAGCGCCACATGTCCGGGGTTCGACGGCAGGGCGCCGTTGTCGGAAATATCGATGTCGCGGATCACCCCCTGATCCAGCATGCGCCAGACCTGCTCGGTCTGGCCCTTGTCGATGCCGGGTTGCAGCGTCCGCACGGCGGCGCGGCCGAAATCCTGCCAGACCAGCCCAAGCGAACTGAAGGGCATGCCGTCGTCGCGATAGGGCTTGTCGCGCATGTGATGGTCGTAGCGGTGCCGCGAGGGATCGCAGACGCCGCCCACGTCGAACAGGACGTCGGCGGCGGCGAACAGGGCGTCGTCGCGGCTGCGGGTCAGTTCCAACTGGCCGTTGGTGGCGGCTTTCAGCACGGCGAAGGCGAAGACGTCGTCGGCGTGGAAGGTTCCGTTGTGGGTGGCGACTTGCAGCATGGGGCACTTCTTTTGGCGGAAATTGGCCGAAGTATCCGGCATCGGCGTTCCAGTCTCAACCCCGCACGGAAAGCTTTCTGTGAAGAGTTGCTTTTTGTGCGCCCGGAATCGCCGGCTGATCCGTCTAAAGTTTGAGTTTTCGGCTCGCATCCCTCTAAAGGACGAGGGATTCCGTCGAAGGAGGTGATCCCGTCGCCCCTCGACGATTGGTATCTTGCTTACGTCCAGTGCGGAGAAGGCTCCGCATTGGGTTCCCCTCTTCGCGGAGGGGGACGGACTTCCCGACAAGAGGCCCTCGAAGGGTCCGGACAAAACTGGGGAGTAGGGCGGACGAAGCCGGTGGTGGCGTCTCTTCACGAGGTTCACCGGCTTCGCCCGCCCTCAACAACAAAAGCAAGAACCAGGGAGGCCCGCCAAGCGGATGAAAGACAACGGCCCCATCACCAACCGCGAAGTCCAGATGGCGGAAGGGACGAACATCGTCTCGAAGACCGACCTGCATGGCCGGATTACCTTCGTCAATCAGGACTTCATCGATATCAGCGGATATGACCGCGATGAATTGGTGGGGGCACCCCACAATATTTTGCGCCATCCGCATATGCCCAAGGAGGCTTTCGCCGACTTGTGGGCAACGGTGAAGGCCGGACGGCCCTGGCGGGGGCTGGTCAAGAATCGCTGCAAGAACGGCGACCATTACTGGGTCGACGCCAATGTCACTCCACTGATGGAGAACGGCCGGGTCGCCGGCTTCATCTCCATCCGCACCAAGCCCAGTCCGGCTCAGATCGAAAAAGCCGAACGCCTCTACGCCGACATTCGCGAAGGCCGCGCCGGGCATCTGCGCCTGAATGGAGGGCGATTGGAGCGGACAGGCGGAGTGGCCTGGTTGCGCGGCTTCGTCGCCAGTCTGTCGGGACGGCTGCTGCTGACCTTTCTGTTCTTGAACCTGTTGAGTTTGTTGGTCGGTCTGGCCGGCTTGAATCTGGTGCCCGGCGGCGATTTCGCCGTGGCGGGGGGAATTCTCGTCTCCATGGCGGCGTCGGTCGCCGTGGGATACCGCCTGCTGGCGGCGGCGCTGGGGCCGGTGAAACGGCTGGAGGGATGTTTCGAGGCGATTTCCCGGGGCGAGTACGCTTTTCCCATCGAACCCGAAAACGCCCGAGAGTTCTGGCCGAGCCAAATCATGTTGCAGGCCATGAAAGTGCGCCTGGCCTACTCCACTCAGGAAAACGCCGAATTGCACCGGCGCAGCCAGGAGCAGCTCAGGCAGGAAATTCTCACCCTGACCGAGGTTCTGGAAGGCGAAATACAGGAAACCGTCAATGACATCTCGTCGCAATCGGTTCGCTTGAACGAAAATGCCGCCCGTTTGACCAAGGTGGCGGTGGCCCTGCACGCTTCGGCCGAGACGGCGACGGGATCGATCCAGACGGCGGCCAGCAACGTGCAGACGGTGGCCAGCGCCACCGCCGAGCTGGAAGCTTCCAGCCGCGAGATTTTATCCCAGGTGGGCAACAGTTCGCGCTTGGCGGAAGCCGCCCGCCTTCGCGGCGACGAAGCCAGCCGGAAAGTCTCCAGCCTGACGGACGCCGCCGCCCAGATCGGGAACGTGGTCGGCTTGATCCAGAACATCGCCGGGCAAACCCGCATGCTGGCGTTGAACGCCACCATCGAGGCGGCGCGTGCCGGCGAAGCGGGAAAAGGCTTCGCCGTTGTGGCCAACGAGGTCAAGTCCTTGGCCAACCAGACGGAACAGGGAATCGGCAACGTGGAATCCCAGGCGGCGGGCATCCGCGCCACCACCAGCGATTCCCTTCAGACGGTGCAGGCGGTGGTGGAATCGATCCGCGACATCGACGCCATCAGCGCCGAAGTGGCGCGGGCGGCCGACGAGCAACGAGCCGCCACCGGCGAGATCATGGGCAGCGCCGCCCAGGCGGCCGATCACACCCTGTCGGTGGCCCAGACCATGGACGCCATGATGCAGGGAGTCGACACCACCAATCATACCGCCCGCCGGGTTTCCGATCTGGCCACCATGGTCAACCGCGACATCAAGGCTTTGCAGCAGCGTCTGGACGTGGTTCTGGCCCGTTCCCTGGAAGGGCAGATCGGCGGAGACGAATTGAGCCGTAAGCGCGTTCCGGCGGCGATCCGTTTCCTGGGGCGTTTCGGCGACCAGACCTATGAGGGCTTCACCGGGGACATTTCCATTCGCGGCGCTTTGCTGGTCGCGCCGGCCAAGGGGGCTCCCAAGGTCGGTGCGGGAACCGTGGAGCTTGAGGGAATCGGCACCTTGCATGCCCAGGTTCTGACCGAAAGCGCCTCGGGATTCCATGTCCGTTTCGTCAATCTGCGTCCTGCCGATATCGAGTGCATGCACAAGGCCATCGAGGTGGCGAACGCCAACGACCAATCTTACGTCGCCATCGCCAAAGAGGTGGCCGAAAAAGCCGCCCAGGCCGCAGAGCGAGCGCTGCGCGAGGGCATGGTGAGCCGCGAGCAATTGTTCAGTCTGGAATACGAACCCATCGAGGGAACGAACCCTCCGCAGCACATGGCGCCTCATACCGCCATGGCCGACAAGATGTTCCGCCCCTTGATCGAAGCTCCCCTCGAACGGGATTCGCGGATCGTTTTTTGCTGTATTACCGACCGCAACGGCTATATCGCCGCCCATAACCGCAAATATTCCGAGCCGCAGCGCCCCGGCGACGCGGTATGGAACGCCGGGCACTGCCGCAACCGCCGCATTTTCGACGACCGCACCGGCATTCTGGCCGGGCGCAACACCAAACCGGCCTTGCTGCAAACCTATCCGCGCGACATGGGGGGCGGCACTTTCGTGGTGCTGAAGGAAATGGATATTCCCATCAGCGTCGGGGGACAACATTGGGGCGCGGTGCGCATGGCCCTGAAGCTGAGTTAAGCCCCCAGCAGAACGGCCACCTGCTTGGTGGCCGGTCCGGCGGCGATGATCCGCCAGGACCAGCCGGTGCGGGCGGCGAATTCATGGAAAGCCCTGAATTCGTCGTCACGCCAGCTACGGTTGCCGATGAATTCATCGAACACCAGAATGCTGCCGGGTCGCAGGCGGTCCTCCAGCGCCGCCAGAACGGTGCAGGCGCTGGAATAGATGTCGCTGTCGATGTTGGCGAAGCGCAACGGGCCGGGATGCGCGGCGAAGAACGGCGGCAGACTGTCCTCGAACCAGCCGGCATGCAGGCGGGCGTTGGCCGGGACGTCGGGCAGACGGCTGCCGGTGGTCAGGACGCCGCTTTGGGTGTTGACCCAGTTCTCGGGCAGGCCCTCGAAAGAGTCGAAACCGTGAACCTCTTGTCCCGCCGTTTCCGCCAGGATGGTCAGCGAGGCTCCCCGGCGCACGCCGAATTCCAACACCAGACCGGGCTGACGGGCCTGGCCGAGAACCCAGCGCAGCAGATTGCCGGAAACGCCGAACAGGCGGTGTTCCCTGCCGAAATGCGGCAGGATCGCGGCGGCGCCTTCGGCCAGATAGCGATGAGCGGAAGGTGCGCCGTCAATGTGCCCGGTGGCGTTTCCGGGTTCCAGCAACACCTGATAGGCCGCCAGCATTCCGGCATATTTGCGGTTGGCGCCGCTGCAGGCCGAAGCTTTCAGCAGGCGCTCATGAGCGGCGTTCCAGCCCAGTTCGTCCAGAGCCGGGCCGTGGCTGGCGTACCAGGCGGCGGCAAGATCGGGTTTGCCGAGCAGGGCGGCGTCGAAAGCCGCCAAAGCCTCGGCTGCGCGCCCCAAAGCCGACAAGGCCATGCCGACGTCGTAGCGCATCTGGACCGAGGGGGCGGCAATTTTCGCAGCCAGGGCCAGGACGTCGTGATGGCGGGCATCGCGGCGATAAGCCCCGGCCAAAGCTTCTGCGGCCTGGGGATGGTCCGGGGCGCAGGCGTACAGCTCTTCCAATACGCTCACCGCTCCGAACGGATCGGCGGCCATCAGATGGGCGCGGCCTAGGCGCAGCCGGCTGTCGTGATCTTCGGGATTCCTTGACAAAGCCTCGCGCAGAGCCGCCATGGCCGGGCCGGGACGCCGCTTGTCCAGCAGGCGGGCGCCGGCTTCAGCGGGATTGGCGTCGTTCTGGCTCACCGGCGGACTCCTGGCGGATGGGGCGGCAGAGAATGGCACGGGCCATCGGCGGGTGGAAGGGGCGGCAAGCTTTGCCCGGCAAAAACTGCCGATGGGCTTATTTTGCCCCGTGATTGGGAATCGTCGGTGAATCCGCGGCGAATCATAAGTGATTCAAATCGCAGCATATCGCCGGGCGTCGTCGGGGCGATGAAAGTTGGCCCGGCTCCTGCAATGGAGAGGCTGTCAACTTCAAGCCGGGAGTTTCCACGATGAGCCATCAACGGGTCGAGACCTTTCAGATGCTGGTGGATCGTGCTTCCGATCTGCTGACCACAGCCGAACGCGACGGCGAATGCGATGCGGTGGCCGAGGCGGCTTTGATTCTTGAATATCTGCGCAAGCACTATGTCGAGCCGTTCGACGCTTCCGAACTGGATCATCTGCTGCATGGCTCTGAAGATGAGCAGCGGGCGGTGCGGGTGCTGCTGGACGGCCTGCGTCTGAAGCGGCTGATCAAAACCCTGGCGGATTCGCCGCCCCAACTGTTGGCGGCTGAGTGAGCATCCCTGCGTTTCTTGTCGTCTGGGGTGCCTGTCTGGCGAGTTTGGTGCTGGGCGGCTGGGCGCTTGCGGTCCTGTCTCTGGCTTTGTTGCAGGGGCGTTTGATCTATCGTCCCGATGTCGGCGCTTCCACGCCCGAGGCGGCGGGAACGCCTTGGTTCCGAATTATCCGCGACGGCGACGCGCTGTTGGGTTGGTGGGCGCCACCCCGCGACCCCGACGGGTTGGTGCTGGCCGTTTTCCACGGCAACCGCGGAACGCTGGCGCGCATGGCGGCCAAAACGGCCCTGTGGCATCAATGGGGCTTCGGCCTGTTTCTGGGAACCTATCGTGGTTATGAGGGCAAGCCGGGTCGCCCGACCGAGGCCGGGCTGATCGCCGACGGCCGGGCCTGCCTGGATTGGCTGGCGGCGGCGCAAGGCGTGGACGGCCGGAATCTGGTGCTGTACGGCGAATCCCTGGGCGCGGCGGTGGCTTTGCGCCTAGCGACCGAACGCAAGGCGCGCGGACTGGTGATGGAAGCGCCGTTTTGCAGCCTGATCGCCATGGCCTCGGAGCGCCATCCCTGGGCTCCGGTCCGCTGGCTGTTGCGCCATGTCTACGACAATCTGTCGCGCATCGGCGGGCTCAGGCTTCCCATCCTCATCCTTCATGGCGACGCCGACCGGACCACGCCGGTCGATCATTCCCGTAAATTGGCCGAGCTGGCGGGCAGCCAATGCCGGCTGGCGGTTTTGCCGGGTGGGGGGCACCTGGATTTGTATGACAAAGGCGCCGCCCGCCTTTTGACGGAGTTCCTGAGCGGGATTTAAAACGAGTCGGCATTCATCTGCCGTATTGCGCGCCCTTTCCGGCTGCACAATAATGCCCGCCATGGGAATACCAACCTTGTTCAAGGGGGTTATCAATGTTCTTCAAGTCCATGCTGACCGGCATCGCCGTGGCCGTGGTTGCCGCCGGTTCCGCCTTCGCCGCCGATTGTTCGCTGCCCGCGGATGCCCAGAACGGCAAGACGGTGTCGAACCAGTGCAAGAGCTGCCACGTTTTCGAAGCCGACAAGCCGTCTCGTCCGACCGGCCCTAATCTGCATGACGTGTTCGGGGAAAAGGCCGGCACCCGTAAGGACTATCCCAGCTACTCCCCCGCCGTGTCCGCCGCCAGCGCCAAGGGTTTGGTTTGGACCGAGGACAAGTTGTCCGACTATCTGGCCGACCCCAAGGCCTTCCTGGCCGCCGTCACCGGCAATCCCGATCTGAAGCACGGGATGTACTTCAACGTGAAGGACGATCAGAAGCGCAAGGACGTGATCGCCTTCCTGAAGGCCATCAAGGGCAAGGCCGAATGCAACTGACCTGGGTCTGATGGCCTGGGGCAAAAGAAAACGCCGCCCGGCCGGGCGGCGTTTTTTTATTGGGCAGGGCGAGAGGCTTTGCCGTCTTATCCGTGCATCTCCCGCAGAAATTCCTCGACCTGATGATCGAGGCGGCTCATGGCGTCGCTCATGCCGTTGGCGGCTCCCAGAAGTTCAGTGGCGGCGCGGCGGGTGCTTTCGGCGTTACCCATCACCGTCGAGATGGCCGACGACGCCTCGCCGGTGGCGGCGCTGGCCTGCTGGGCGCTTTCGCTGATCTCCCGGGTGGCGGCGCCTTGCTGCTGGACGGCGGAGGACACCTGAAGGCTGATCTGCCGCAGTTTCTCCAGGGTGTCGGCAATATCCTGCATCGCCTGCACGGCGTCGCCGGTTTCCGATTGGATGGTTTCGATCTGGCTGCGGATTTCGCTGGTCGAGCGGCCGGTCTGATCGGCGAGATTTTTCACTTCCATGGCGACCACGGCGAAGCCCTTGCCGGCCTCGCCGGCGCGGGCGGCTTCGATAGTGGCGTTGAGGGCCAGAAGATTGGTTTGGCTGGCGACGCCGTTGATCAGTTCGACGATGCTGCTGATCTGGGCGGCGGTGTCGGCCAGATGCTGGATCATGGTGGTGGCCTTGGCCGCTTGGGCGACGGCTCCGGTGGCGATGCCCAGCGAATCGGCGACTTGACGGCTGATTTCCTCGATCGAGGCCGACAATTCCTCGGCGGCGGCGGCGACGGTCTCGACATTGCCGCTGGCGTCGGCGGCGGCGCCTGAAGCGGTTTGGGTCTGCGAGGCGGTGGTGTCGGCGGTGTTGGTCAGGCTGTGGGCGTTGCCTTGCATGGCCTGGGCGGCATCGCCGGATTGGGCGATGACGCCGCGCACACGCTCCGAGAAACGGTCGGCCAGACGGGTCAGCATGGCCCGGCGCTCTTCTTCCGCCTGGCGGCGTTCCTCGGCCTGCTGGCCGGCCATGCGGCGCTTCTCCTGCCCTTGCAGGCGAAAGGCGTCGAGGGCGCGGGCCAGAGCGCCGATTTCGTCGGAGCGGTTCTGATGGGGAACCGACAGGTCGGTGTCGCCGGCCGCCACCCGGTCGACGGCCCGGGTGATCACGCTCAACGGACGGGTCACGCCGGCAATGACGACGACGGCGGCGGCGGCGGTTGCCAGCAAGGTGCCGCCCAGGGCGACGATGACCATCAGGGTGATGCGCTGGCTGTAGAACCCGGCCAATTCGTCTCCCAGCCGTTCGACGGTGGCGCTGTTGCGGCTGACCAGTTCGGCGACGTTGGCGTTCAGGCTTTCCAGGTTCTTACGGTTCTCCTCGGAGCTGGCCTCGCGTCGGGCGGTGGCGGGACCGTCCGATATGGCCAATCCGGTGATGGCGGTGCGCAGCCGTGCGAAGTCGCTCGTGTCCTTGGCCAGGCTGTCGTAAAGAGCGTCGTGCTCGGCCAGCGCCTGCCAGCGTTTCAGGTCGGACGACAAGCCTTGCAGTTGCTGTTCGACGCTGGCGGCGAAGCCTTTGATCTCGTCGGGGCTGCGCGACGAATAAGCGCCGCGGGTGTCGCCGACGATGGCGTTGACGGCGCGGTTCATCCGTTCGCCCAGAATGGCCGCCGTCGAAGCGGTGCGCATGCTTTCCGTGCGGCTGTGATAGCTGCCGAACGTGGCGATGGCGATCAGGGCGATGGCCGCCAGCGTCAGCAGCAGGATGGCCTTGGCGAGGAAGATCTTGGCGGCGATGGTGGCTCGAACGATCACAGGCGACCCTTTCCCCTGTTCGGAGGCTCCGCCTTACCGGAAACGGCTGCGCGGAGATTGGCAAAGGGTGATGATAATGATGTTTAAAATTTCAAACAACATTCACGCTGTATTTATGGGCATAACCCTGAAGTATGGGGTTATTGCTTGAAATATGATCAAATTTTATGGATTTGTCGGTTCTGATGGATGGGGCCGGCTATAATATTAGACATTTGTGCGGTGCGATGAATCAAAGCAGCTCCAGCACCTGGGCGATCTGCCGGGCGGGGTCGACGATCATGCGCGACATCACTTCCAGTTCGCGGTCGTCCAGGACTGGAATGCCCGGCAGGCGGAAATGGTACCGTTCGATGGTGGCGTCCCGTTCATCCAGCAGCCGTTCGATCTGCGGCCGGAACAGCACCACCAGATCGGTGATCCAGCGGTTCAGCAAATCCGAAGGGCGGTCGTGGCCGATATGGAAACAGGGCAGCATGGCTTTGACGTCGGCGGCTTTATACCAGGTTTCGGCCGTGACCCAGCGGTTGGTGGTGAATAGCATGTCGGGCGTGCCGTCGGCGTCGATGGCGATGGCCACCAGATGGGAAAGGGCGTCGTTGTCGCCCGGCGGGCGATGGTCGGCAGGATCGGCGGGCTTGATGCCGTCCGGCATGCCGCGGGGGCGCAGGAAGGTGTGGAAGTGGCCGTGTTCGCCTTCACGGTGAATGTGGAAGTAGTATTGGGCGTGGCTCAGGGCGTCATAGACGTCGCCTTTGGGATAGTGGGTATAGGGATAGGGCAGGCGATCGGTCATCTCGTCGATGATGGACCGCCCTTTGGCCTTCAGTTCCCGCTGACAGTCGAGATAGTCGCGTCCGGCGACGGCCATGTCCTGCAAGCGGACCGGCGACAGGGCCAGCAGGTCCACGTCTGGATCGGTAAAGCCGATGCTGGGGGTTGCCTCGGTCATCACGTCGTCTCCAGACCTGCCGGAGTTACGGCAGGCCGTTTTCCTTGAAATAGCGCAGCGCTCCGTCATGCAGCGGAGCCACCAGGGCCTCGCGGGCCATCTGTTTGCGGTTCAGCGGGGCCAGTACCGGGTGCATGGCGCTGAACGGTCCGGTATCGCCCGCCACCGCCTTGACGATGGCGTAGGCGTCGTCGTCGGGCAAGCTCTTCGACGCCACGAGAACGGCCCGAAGACCGATGGTGGGAACGTTTTCGTTCAGTCCCTGGTAGTCGTCGCCGGGAATTGCCAGCTTGGCGAAGTCCGGATTGGCCTTCAGATAGGCGTCGATGGCGGCGTCCTTCAACGGCAGCAGGGTGACGCCGCAATCGTCCAGACCTTCCTGGATTTCAGCGATGGGATGGATGCCGGTGATGATGGCGGCGTCCAGGCGGTTGTCGCACAAGGCCTTGACCGACTTGGTGCTGTCCATTTCCAGGGCGGCGCCCAGATCCTGGGGCTTGATGCCTTCGGCGGCCATCACGGCGTCGGCCAGCAGGCGCTGATAGCTGCCGGGATGGCCCAGATTGATGCGCTTGCCCTTCAGATCGGCGGGCGTCTTGATCTTGGCGTTGGCGCCCAGCAGCACGGCCACGGGCTCGCCGTGCAGGCTCAGCAGGCTGCGCAGATCGGCGTTGGGGCCGTCTTTGGCGAAAGCGCCCTTGCCGGCGATGGCGTCGGCGAGAGTGTGGGATTGCACCAAGGCCAGTTGCAGATCGCCGCTGCGCAAAGCCGCCAGATTGGCCGCCGAACCCGAGGTGGCTTCGACCAGACAGTGGACGCCGTGCTGGGCGCGGTCGCGGTTGACCATGCGGCAGACGGCTCCGGCCTCGGGGTAATAGGCGCCTCCCACCTCGCCGCTGCCGACGGCGATCACATGGGATCGCGACGGCGAAGAGGCCGGAGAGGCGGGCTCTCCGGCAAAGGCGGAATTTCCCGTCAGCAAAGCCGCCAACCCGGCGGCGACCAGCAGAGCACGCCCTTGCTTCAGCATCGTTCCATCCTTGTCGTTCAACCCTCTTTCCCTCACATGCCGGGCTGGCGGCGTCAAGCGGGCAATTGCCGGCGAATGACGGCAAAATGACGCTGAAGGCTTTGCAACCGCTTCGTCAAAGGTTAGCATCCCGCCAGTTTTGCAAGATGGGCCTTTGCCGACATGAATATCAAAGATCATATCCGCCAGATTCCGGACTTTCCCAAGCCGGGAATTCTGTTCTACGACATCTCGACGCTGCTGGCCCATGCCGACGCCTGGCAGGTGACGATGGGGCGTCTGGCGAATTCGGTGCGCGCCCAGCATCCCGATCTGCTGGTGGGCATCGAATCCCGCGGCTTCCTGGTGGCGGCGCCGCTGGCGCTGAAGCTGGGATGCGGCTTCGTCATGGCCCGCAAGCGCGGCAAGCTGCCGGGCAAGACCATCCGCCACGAATATGCCTTGGAATACGGCACTGACGTCATCGAAATGCAGGACGACGCCATTCAGCCCGGCCAGCGGGTGGTGGTGCTGGACGATCTGCTGGCCACCGGCGGCACCCTGGGCGCGACCATCGAACTGTCGCGCAAGATGGGAGCGGAAGTGACCGGCGCCGCCTGCATCATCGAACTGGCTTTCCTGAACGGCCGCAAGAAGCTGGATGTTCCGGTGACTTCGGTGGTGTCTTACGACGAGTGATGCCGGGCGGCGAGTGATTTCCGGCGGATCGAGGTTGGTCCGCCGGTGTCTTCGCTTCAATGTTTCCAGAAGTCCGGAATGAACAGGACGATCACCAGAAACATTTCCATCCGACCGTAAAGCATGGCCGCCGACAGCAGCCATTTGGCGTTGTCGGGCAGATGCATGAAACTGGTCATCGGGCCCACCGTCTGGGTTAGGCCCGGTCCCAGGTTGCCCAGGGCCGAGGTGGCGGCGGTCAGCGCCGTCAGGAAATCCAGCCCGACCATGCCCAGCAGCATGGACAGCACGGCAAACGACAAGCAATAGACGAATAGAAAGCCCAGCACCGATTCCCGGACCTGATCCGGCACCGGCTTGCGCTCATAGGTGGGCAGAACCACCGAATGGGGGCGCAGCAGTCGGATCAATTGCACTTTGGCGCTGGTGAACAGGATTTGCAGGCGGAAAACTTTGATGCCTCCGGCCGTCGAGCCGGCGCAGCCGCCGACGAAGGACAGGAAGAACAGAATGGCTACCGGCAGCCCGCCCCAGCTTCCCCAGTCCAGGGTGGCGTGTCCGGTGCCCGTCAGGACGCTGGCGGCGGTCACGGCGCCGTGGCGGATCGAGGGCAAGGGCTTGACCCCGTGGGTCAGCAGCAGCCACATGCCGATGCCGACGGCCGACAGCAGGAACAGGCCCAGATACCAGCGCAGCTGACTGTTGTGCAGAGCCTGACGCCAGCGGCGCTGAAAGATTTGCAGATAGACCATGAAGGGCGCGCCGCTCAGCAGCATGCCCAGCAGAATGACCCAGTCGACGCTGGGCTTGTGCCACGCGCCCACCGAACCGTCCGAGGTGGAGAACCCGCCGCCGGAAATGGTGCTCATGGCATGCAGCAGCGCGGGAAAGCGGCTCATGCCCGCGGCCCACAGCAGCAGGGTCAGCAGGCCGGTCAGAAAGACATAGACCAGCATCATCTGCCCGGCGACCTTGGTGCCCCGTCCCATTACCCGTTCGCCCTGGGCGGAGTTGCTTTCCAGGCGAAACATCTGCATGCCGCCGATGGACAGTTCGGGCAGAACCAGCGCCGCCATCAACAAGGCGGCGGCACCGCCCAGCCATTGCAGTTGGGCGCGCCACAACAATATGCCCGGCGGCAGAAGTTCTAGGCCGCGCAGCACGGTGGAGCCGCTGGCGGTGACGCCGCTGACGGCTTCGAACCAGGCGTCGGTAGGCGACAGATGCAACCGGGAAAAGGCGAAGGGCAGGGCTCCGGCGATGCTGGCGGCAAGCCAGCCGGTCACGGTCAGCAGGAACATCTGGCGGATGCCGAACGCCTTGCGCCGTCCGGCCAGATTGGCCGCGACCAGCAGTCCGCCCAGCAGCAGAGTGACGCTGGACGAAGCCATGAAGACCAGCCAGTCGTTGTCGCCGTGCACGGCGTCGACGGCGGCGGGGATGCCCATGGCCAAGGCCAGCACCGTTAGGGCCAGGCCGGTTACCAGCAGAACGGGGCGAAAGTCGACCATTCGCCTACTCCCGCCAGAAACCGGGGAAGAACAGGATCATCACCGTCGCGACTTCCAGCCGTCCCAGCATCATGCCGCCGCTCAGCAGCCACTTGGCGGCATTGGTCAGGCTGCCGTAATCGTGGCCCGGCCCGACGATCTTGCCCAATCCCGGTCCGACATTGCCCAGGGCGGCGGCGGCGGCGGACAGGCTGGTCATATCGTCCAGTCCGGTCATGGTCAGCAGCACCGACAGCCCGGCGAACGAGAAAAAGTAGAACATCACGAAGGTCAGCACCGAGCGCAGCACCAGATCGCTGACCGGCATATCGTTGAAGCGGATGACGAATACGCCGTGGGGATGCAGAAGCCGCCGGGCATGAACGCGAACCATGGCGAACAGCACTTCGTAGCGGAAAATCTTGATGCCGCCCGCCGCCGACCCGGTGCAGCCGCCGACAAAGGCCATCATGAAGAAGACGATCTCGGCGAAACCGCCCCAGCTGTCGTAATCGTTGGTGTGATAGCCGGTGGTGGTCAGCACGGCCACCACGTTGAAGAACGAGGTGCGGAAGGCCTCGTAAGCCCCCATGTTGCGGACCGCCCAGTTCCAGAACGTCAGGCTCAGGGCGAAGAAGAGCATGGTCATCAGATACCAGCGGATCTGGCTGTCCTTGAAGATGGCCCATTGTCCCCGCTTCCAGGGAGCGACATAAAGGTGGAAGCTGCCGCCGCCGATGATCATGCCGATCACGCAGATCCAGCGGGCACCGTCGCCGAAAGAGCCCAGCGACTGATCCGAAGTGGAAAAGCCGCCGGTGGATAGGGACGACATGGCGTGGCAGACCGCTTGCAGCGGCGTCATGCCGGCGGTCAGCAGCGCGCCCACCAGAATGAAGGTGAACAGGGAATAGACGCCCAGTACGCCCCAGGCCACCTGGGAAAAGCGGGGCTTGACCCGGTCGGCCTTGTCAGAGCTTTCCATGCGGAAAAGCTGCATGCCGCCGATGCGCAGGGCCGGCAGCAGGGTGACGGCGGTAACGATGATGGCGACGCCCCCCAGCCAGTTCAGCATGGCGCGCCACATCAACACCGCCCGCGGTGCGTGGTCGAGACCGTGCAGGACGGTGGCGCCGGTGGTGGTCAGACCCGAGACGGCCTCGAAGACAGCGTCGGTGGGGCTCATCTTCAGGCTGCACAGGGCGAAGGGAACGGCGCCCAGCAGCGAGACGAGAATCCAACTGGTGACGGTCAGCAGAAAGGCTTCACGGGTATGCAGGGCGGGCTCGCCTTTGCCCTGATTGGCCAGGATCAGCGCCAGTCCGGCCAGGGCCGAGCAAAAGGCTCCGGCCGCGAAGGCCGGCCATTCTCCTTGGCCTCCGGCGCGAAGCCCGACGGCAAGGTCGGCGACGGCCGGCAAGCCCATGGCCAAGGCCAGGATCAGCAGCAGGAAGCCGTTGATGTAAAGGACCGGACGGATATCGAGCAAAAACAATCACCCCTGGTTTCGACCAGGACTATTGGCGCGAAGCCGGTCCGCTGTCCAGCGAATCCGGTTTCGCGCCAACCGGGGCGATCAATGCGAGCGCATGCCCAGGCTCCAGGCGGAGCGTTCGGCCGCCGTCATGGCGTTGATCTGCTGGGTGGTGAAGGCGGACAGCTGGGCCGTGCTCATATAGTGGAAGTCCGTGGTCGACAAAGCGCAGACCTGCTGGCTGGTCAGAGTGCGGATGGCGGTGGTGGTCAGGGCTGAAACCTGGGTGGTGCTTAGCGAGGCCAGCTCGGCCGAAGTCAGATTGCGTAGTTGAGTGGTGGTCAGGGCCGCCAGTTCGGTGGTGCTCATAGACGAGAATTGCGTGCTCGACAGCCAGCCGACTTCAGCGGCGGTCAGGCCGGAAATTTGGGTGGTGGTCAGGTTCGAGACCTCGGTGGTGGTCAGGGACGCCAGCTGTGCCAAGGTCAGCAGCGATATTTCCGTGCTGGTGACACCAGCGAACTGGCTGGAGCTCAGGCTGGACAGCACCGGCGCCGACAAGGCGCGGAATTGCGCCGTGCCCAACGCGCCGATCTCGGCCGAGGTCAAGCCGGTGGCCTGGGTGGTGGTCAATTGCGCCACGTCGCAGGCGGTCAAGGCGGTAAGCTGGGTGGTCGACAGCCAGCCGATTTCCGTCGACGTCAGGCTGGCCACCTGGGCCGACCCCAACAGGCCTATCTGGGTGGTGGTCAGAGCGGCGAACTGGGTCTGGGGCATGCCGGCGACGTCCAGGGTCAGCACGCTCAGCAATGTGGCCTGGGTTGTGCTCATCGCCGTTTGCTGTGTGGCGGACAGGGCCGACAGCTGAGTCGATGTCAGGGTCGACAACTGATCGTTGGTCAATCCGCGGACCTGGGTCGTGCTCAGCTGAGCGATGTCGGTGGACGTCAGTCCCTGCATGGCCTGAGGCGACAGGGCGCCGATCTGGCTGGAGCTTAAAGCCGCCAGCTGCGAGGAGGTCAGGACAGCCAGATCCGAGGACGTGAGTCCGTGCAGGCCGTCGCGGTTGAGCGCCGCCAGCTGGGTGGCGGTAAGCGCGGTAATGTCAGTCGTCGTCAGACCCGAGACCTGATAGCCCGACAGCACGCCCAATTGGGCGGTGGTCAGAGCCGTCACCTGGGTGGTGGTCATGCCGGCCAATTGGGCGGCGGTGAAGCCGGTGATCTGGACGCGGCTGAGGCTGGAAATGTCTGTGGCGCTGAGGCCCGATACCTGAGTGGTGCTGAGCAGCATCAGCTCGAACGGCATCAGCCCGGCAAGCTGCGTGGTGGTCAGCAGCGAGATTTCGCCGCTGGTCAGTCCGGCCAGTTGGTCAGGGCGCAACGCCGCCAATTGCTGCGAGGTCAGGGCCGACAGCTGGCTGGTCGTCAGTTGGGAAATACTGGTCGACGTCAGCGTGCTTACGGATGAATTCGTCCAAGACCAATACCAGGGGCCCAATTTGCTGAAGAACGATGCCATGCCGAAACTCCGCCTGTCGGACCACACGACGCCCGGATAGAGCATATACGCAGCTCTATCCGGATTTGAAGTGATGATTATCACCTATGGCATAGGCGGGGGAATCAGATGTTGCTCAGGCTGCCCGACGGCGTGTTGATCAGTGCCATGAACTCCCGGCGGGTCGACGGATCGTCGCGGAACGCGCCGAGCATCCGGCTGGTCACCATGGTCACGCCGGGTTTGCGCACGCCGCGGGTGGTCATGCACTGGTGGGCGGCTTCGATCACCACGGCGACGCCGCGGGGATGCAGAACTTCCTGAATGCAATTGGCGATTTGGGCGGTCAATTTTTCCTGAATCTGCAGGCGCCGGGCATAGATTTCAACCACGCGGGCCAGCTTCGAGATGCCGACTACCCGTCTGTCGGGCAGATAAGCGACGTGAGCCTTGCCGATGATGGGTACCACGTGATGCTCGCAATGGCTTTCCAGGCGGATGTCGCGCAGCAGCACCATTTCGTCGTAACCGTCGGTTTCCTCGAAGGTGCGGCGCAGAATTTCTTCCGGATCCTCGTGATAGCCGGCGAAGAATTCCTCATAGGCGCGGACCACCCGCGACGGAGTGTCGACCAGGCCTTCCCGGGTCGGATCGTCGCCAGCCCAGCGCAGCAGGGTGCGCACGGCCTCTTCAGCTTCCTGTCGGGACGGCTTGACGGCCTCCGCTGATTTGCTCTGGGCCGATTTGGCCTGAGACGACTTGGGAAGAGTGATGGCTTTGTGTTCCGTCACGATAAAGGACCTTTCTGTGTGCGGCCTTTTCTCGGCCTTGCTTCAAGCCCATGTGGCTTGCGCCCTCTTGCTTTGCAAGGGGGCTTGGGCAAGGTGGGATCAGTTCAGGCGTACCGTCTGGTGCGGACTGTCCAGGGAAAAAGCCGGAATGGCGATGTCGAAGCGTTCGCCGCCATCGCTTTCCATCTGATAACTGCCGACCATGATGCCGGACGGGGTCGTCAGCGGCGTGCCGCTGGTATATTCGTATGCGTCGCCGGGATGCAGCACGGGTTGTTCGCCGACCACTCCGGCACCCTGTACTTCCTGCAAACGGCCCATGGCGTCGGTGATCTTCCAGTGTCGGGTCAGCAGTTTGACGGTGTTCTGTCCCTTATTCTCGATGCGCACCCGATAGGCCCAGACGTAATGGTTCTCGGCCGGGGCCGACTGTTCCTCAAGGAAGGTCGGTTGAACGGTGACGGTGATGGCTCGGGTGGTTTTCGAATACATCTGCCGGAGTCCCAACGGTATCGGCGGCATGGGCCGATCGCCATAGTCTAACCTGACGCGAGGCTTTGTCCAGAGATGGACACCTGAAAAGCGAAACGGCGCCGGAGGCGATCCGGCGCCGTCTGCCTATGCCGTCTGTTTCCCAGGGATCAGCCGGGGAAGCGTACCGAGACGCGGCGGTTCTGCGGTTCGCGCACACCGTCCTTGGTGGGCACCAGCGGATCGGTCTTGCCGCGGCCTTCGGCCGACAGGCGGTCGGCGGGCACGCCGGCGGCGATCAGAGCCTTGCGCACGGCTTCGGCGCGCTTCAGCGAAAGGCGCATGTTGAAATCGGCGCCGCCCGACATGTCGGTATAGCCGATGACGGTCAGCTTCGGATAGTTGGCGGCTTTGGCGGCCTTGGCCACTTCCTGCACGATCTTGGCAGCTTCGGGCGTCAGCTTGGCCTGATTGAAGTCGAAGAAGACCTGGAAGCGGTCGGTGGCCGGCTTGACGGCGGCGGGCTGGGCGGCCGGCTTGGCCGAAGCCTCGATGGCGTCCATGGCGGCCAGGAAGTCCTTGCGGCAAGCGGCGATGTCTTCGGTCTGCCAGCCTTCGTCCTGCTGCTCGACCCAGCAATCGTACTTCACCTGGGCGGTGGCGGTCAGAGCCGGCAGGCGGGTCGGGGCGTTGCTGTCCAAAGCCTTGACCAGACGGGTGCGGGCCACGGCCAGATCGGCGGCGGCCTGCTTGTCGTCGAAGCTCCAGTCGCTCAGGTCTTCGGGCGGAACCACGGTGCCGTGGGCGGCGTCCAGGCCCTTCTTGGCGAAGTGCCAGGAATTGAACCAGTCGTACTGGTCCTTTTCCGACTGGGCGAAGGCGTAATATTCGCGGCTCAACGCCTGGGTAAAGGCGGCGCCGGAGGGAGAAGACGTCTTAAGCTCGTCCAGATAATGGGTCGTTCCGGGGAACGACGCGCAGCCGCTGATCACGATCGGCAGCGCCAAGCTGGCGATCATTCTGGAAAACTTCATTGCTTCCTCCCCCTTGGTCTGGCGATCGCCGTCGGCGGGGAACTCCTCAGCCGGACGCGGGATCGTGTTCCTAGAGCATTCGGAATAGCCTCTTTACCGATTCAGTTCAAGCGCTTAGAGCGGCCCCGGTCACGCCGGGGCCGCTCCGTCGGCTGTGGCTGCGGCGGGATTAAAGCGCCTGGGCCAGATCGGCGGTCAGGTCGCGCACGTCCTCTAGGCCGACGGAAAGTCGCAGCAATCCTTCGCCGATACCCATGCGCAGTTTTTCTTCCGGGCTGCGGCTCTGGTGGGTGGTGGTCCAGGGATGGGTGATCAGGCTTTTGGCGTCGCCCAGGTTGTTCGAGATGTCGATCAGGCGAAGGCCGTTCAGCAGCTTATAGGCGGCCGCCTTGCCCCCCTTCACAGAAAAGGCCACGACGGCGCCGCCGCCGGCCATCTGGCGTTGGGCCAGCGCGTACTGCGGATGGCTGGGCAGGCCCGGGTAGCGAACCTGCTCGATGGCCGGATGGGCTTCCAGGAATTCGGCGACCTTTTGGGCGTTTTCCACATGGCGGCTGACGCGCAGCTCCAGGGTTTCCAGTCCCTTCAGCAGCACCCAGGCGTTGAACGGCGACAGACAGGGGCCGGTGTGACGCAGATAAGGGCCCAGTACGTCGTTCAGGAACTGGTTGGAACACAGCACGGCGCCGCCCAGGCAGCGGCCCTGGCCGTCGATATGCTTGGTGGCGGAATAGACCACCACGTCGGCGCCCAAAGCCAGCGGCTTTTGCAGCAGCGGGGTGGCGAAAACGTTGTCGACCACCACCACGGCGCCGGCGGCATGGGCCAGCTCGGCCACGGCGGCGATGTCGATCAGCTCCAGGCTGGGATTGGCCGGGCTTTCCAGGAAGACGCAGCGGGTCGGCTTGGACAGGGCCTTTTTCCAGGCGTCCAGGTCGGGGCCGGGAACCAGTTCCACTTCGACGCCGTAGCGCGGCAGAAGATCCGTGAGAATCCACATGCATGAACCGAACAGCGCCTGCGATCCGACAACCCGGTCGCCGGCCCGCACCTGGGACAACAGGGCGGCGTGCACGGCGGCCATGCCGCTGGAGGTGGCGCGGCAAACCTCGGCTTCCTCGATCTGGGCCAGGCGATCCTCGAAGATCGAGACGGTGGGATTGCGGAAGCGGGAATAGACGTAGCGCTCGCGGGTGCCGTCGAAGCTTTCTTCGGCTTCCTGGGCGCTTTCGTAAACATAGCCGGAATTGAGGAACAACGCCTCGCTGGTTTCGCTATGGCCGGTGCGGGTCAGCCCGCCGCGCACCAGGCGGGTCGCCAACTGCCAGTCGTTGGGATTCGAGGACTTGTCGGACATGGGAGGAAACTCCTTTGCTGCACGCAATAAAAAAACCCCGACCGGAAAACTCAGGTCGAGGCTCGATGGAACGTGCGCAGGACCCTTTTAGCCGTTTTTTTTACGTGGCCGCAAGCCGGTCGCCAAATCACCACGAAACGCTCTCAACTCATAGCGCCGCCGCCAAGCCGGCGTCAAGCCGGCTGAAACCCCTCTTGGCGAAGGGCTGGCATGCGCTTATCCCTGTTAAGGTTTAGGGACTTTTTCCCTGAATGCCTTGTCGCACCTCCGATTTGCGCATATGCTGCAATGCACAACGTATCTGAGTTGCAGGAAGGGAAGAGCCGTGAGCGACATTTTCTCCTTGAAGGGTAAGAAGGGCCTGGTGGTCGGTATCGCCAACGATCAGTCGATCGCCTATGGCTGTGCCAAGGCCATGCGCGCCCAGGGCGCCGATCTGGCCATCACCTACCTGAATGAAAAATCTGACAAATACGTCCGTCCTTTGGCCGAGGAGTTGGGCGCCGGCATCTATCTGCCGATGGACGTCAGCGTCGAAGGACAGACCGAAGCCGTGTTCGCCGAGATCGAAAAGAAGTGGGGCAAGCTGGACTTCGTTCTGCACTCCATCGCTTTCGCACCCAAGGACGACCTGCACGGCCGCGTGACCGACTGCTCGGTTGACGGCTGGACCATGGCCATGGACATTTCCTGCCATTCCTTCATCCGCATGACCAAGCTGGCCGAGCCTCTGCTGAAGGATGGCGGCAGCCTGATGACCGTCTCTTATTACGGTGGTCGCAAGGTGGTCGAGCATTACAACATGATGGGGCCGGTTAAGGCCGCCCTGGAAATGACCGTGAAGTATCTGGCCAGCGAATTGGGGCCGAAGGGCATCCGCGTCAATGCCATTTCGCCCGGCCCGCTGAAGACCCGCGCCGCTTCCGGCATCGATCACTTCGATGAACTCATGGAAATGGCCGCCGCTCGCGCTCCGCAGCACCAGCTGGTGGGCATCGAGGATTGCGGCGCCGTCGCCGCATTCCTGGCCGGCGACGGTTCCAAGACCATCACCGGCACGACCTTGTTCGTCGATGCCGGCTATCACATCGTCGGCTGATTTTCCGCCGAGTAAAAAAGCCTAGGGCCGCCGCTGGACAGCGACGGCCCTTTTGCCTTATATAAGTCCTCCCCTCGCATCCCGAGGGCGTTCCAGGGCGGGTGTAGCTCAATGGTAGAGCAGAAGCTTCCCAAGCTTACGACGAGGGTTCGATTCCCTTCACCCGCTCCAATGAAATCCCTAGGAAACCAGCGGTTAACGAAACCCATTGATGCCGGGTTGTGCCGTGATATGCTCTTTTTTGCTGACTCGGTGCTGACCTATTGCTGACCTGAGTCATCAGTTAGCACTGAGGGCTGGGCATGGCGAATGCAAAAATCAAATTGACGAAATCGGTCGTTGACCGCATCGAGCTTCCGGCAGACGGCAAGATCATCGTCTGGGACACCGAGCAAACTGGCTTCGGCGTCGCCGTCACCGCTCAGGGTGTCAAATCCTGGCTCATAAACTACCGCACCCGCGATGGACGCCAACGCCGGATCGTCCTGGGCCGCTGCGACCGCCTGACGGTCGACCAGGCCCGCATCGAGGCGCGAGGCAAGCTGTCCGAAGTCGATAAGGGCGGAGACCCCGCCACCGAACGCCGAGAACTGCGAGCGCGGATGCGAATGGGCGAGTTGCTGGACCAATACATCACCGACGAAATGCCACGCCGCAAGCGGGCCTCAACCGCCAAACTGCATGAAGGCCAGATTGAACGCCACATCCGCCCGCAGCTGGGCAGCATGGCGGTCGCCGATATCAGCCGCAGCGATGTAGAGGCTCTGCACCGCCGTGCCAGCGAGGAAGGTGGCCCGATCACCGGCAACCGCATGGTGTCGCTGTTGAGCGCCATCATGTCTTACGCCATCACGATTGAATGCATCACCGCCAACCCGGCCTTCCGCTTCCCCCGCCACAGCGAACAGTCACGCCGCCGCTATCTTACTCTAGCCGAACTGGCAAAGGTCATCGCCGACCTGGACGCTAGCCCGGCCCAGGATTCTGCCGACGCAGTGCGCCTGCTGCTCTATACTGGTGCCAGAGTGGGCGAGGTGCTGGCGATGCGTTGGGACAACCTCGACTTTGAAATAGGCGTGTGGAGCAAGCCCGCCGCCGCCACGAAGCAGAAGCGCGACCACCACCTTCCATTGACCGACGAGGCACAAGCCCTCCTGCAAGCCCGCCAGAAGACCATAAAGGGCGAATGGGTGTTCCCCGCCCGCTATTCCCCCACCGGCCACCTAACGACGATCCGCGTGTTCTGGAAACAGGTTTGCAAACGCACAGGCATTCCCGATTGCCACATCCACGACCTGCGGCACACCTTCGCCAGCCTCGCTGCCCGGCAAGGTGTGTCGTTGCAGGTTGTCGGCGGGCTGCTGGGGCATAGTGATCACAAGACGACTAATCGATACCTGCACCTTTACGACGATGCATTGAGGGAGGGAGCGAAGGCCGTAGCCGGATTGATGACCACGAAGTGACCTGCCCCCGATCAGAAGGACGATTGAGCCGAGAGAAATGTTCCAGACAAGACACACTTCCAAGCGGTGAAGTAAGTTACGGGCACCATAACAGGATACATAAGATGATAATAAAATTCGGTCGCTGATCGCGGCAAAGGCGTGTGTTTCATTGCCACAAACGCCCGTCCCGCGCCGTGCTAACGCCCTGTAAGGGCGCGTATATACCGTACCGTTACACGTACGGTGCTTTTGGGAGTCGGCTTGATATGTGGACTGCCCCTTTTATTTCCGATGAGGAAAAAGAGAAAGAGCGCGAAGATACCCGCCGTCGAGTCGCCCGATGGCGCGCCCGTCAGCGAGACAGCGGCATGGTCGAAGTCCGGGTTTGGGTTCCCGAGGAACGAGCCCATGAAGTGCAGAACTTCGCCCGCTCCCTGTCGGCAGTTTCACGCTCACCCACCGAACTGGAAGAGCGCGAATACAGCCAGGACGAACTCCATAAAGGTATCGCTAAAGGACGCTTTTTCACCGACTCCTCACACGTCATGGCAAGCCTCAGCTTCACCGCGCCAGTATCGGATATGTTGTCGGCTTATCTCGCTGGAGAAGGTTGGCGTCCGGCAGGCAAAAGCTACTGGAGCACCACCGGGACATTAAAGGCTTTGGATGCTGTTCTCGGTACCGCGCGGAATATGGGAGCCAGCGTTCATCTTGAACTTGCCGAGCCCACCCGCGATCCTGGCGGCAAGGCGTAATTACGCCGCTTCTTCGGTCAAAGGCGGTATGACAGTGCTGCATCTGGGGCAGCGGCTATCCTTCCTTCTGACTTGATAGCCGCAATTGAGGCAAAGGCGAGTATCGGGAAATGGAGCATCGTTTTGATGGTCAGGCAGTTCATGACCACAGAAACGGCAGACCTTCGCCCCGATCTTGATGGTCTCTCGGCAACGAGGGCAAGGCTGGGTGCTGTTGCTCCCGCCACCTACGACCAGCAGCAGCAAAGCGGCCAACAAGGGGGTGATGATCAGGGGCAGCAGAAACCAGATCAGTGGATTGCGCCCGCGCGCCGAAGCCGCGATAGCGATGATCACTGAAACCCCGAACCAGAGGATCACAAGGAACAGGAAGCCCATATTTTCCACCGTTCGAGCCGATTAAGATCAATCGCACCATCTTAATCCTCACGAATGGGCCGCAAAAGAGCCTTTTAGTCCCTTTATGTATTTTTACAGCATGCATTCGCCTTTCATTTGCCCATGGTTTCTCAACGGCAAATTCGAGCGGCAAGAGCGTTATTAGGCTGGTCTCAACAAGACCTGGCTGATCGCGCCATATTGTCCCTGAATGCCGTCAAGCGGCTTGAGAATGGCAAAAGCGATCCTCGCCTGAGCACCATCACCGCCGTCCAAACCGCCCTGGAGGCTGGCGGCATCGAGTTTATTCCCGCGCTCAGCGACAGGGGCGAAGGTGTGCGCCTGAAGCAGGCCTAAAAAATTTCTCATCCCCCATATCAATAAAGATCAAATCTCTAGGCCGCAAAATGTGCGTAATTGCCCGCTCGTGTGCGTAATTGTGCGTTAGTATTTGTGTACACACCGGCATTCATGTGCAAATTAGAAGACCTCCCCATTACTGGAGGCACACAAAATGGCCTATCGGAAGAAAGATCGACAAACAAGAACTGTCGCTAATACCCTTGAAGGACGCCTTTACAGGCCAGAAGAAGCAGGCGACTATCTGAACATCGCTCCTCAGACCCTTGCACATTGGCGCGTTCGTGGAACCGGGCCACACTTCATCCATCTCTCCAAGCGTTGTATCCGATACTCCGAGCAGGCTCTTAAAGAGTGGCTCGAAAGCCGAACGATAGCCTCAACGGTGGAACGATGACCCGCCCCAGCACCCCATCTCAACGGATGGGATGGAACCGGCTACAGGGCAGATCATAGCCGTTCTGCGCCCAGGTTGGCGCCATTGACCACACCTTCAGCGAGATGACGATATGCCGCCATGGAGCATACTCGGACGGCTAGAACTCCCAGCAGGCCGTTGAAAAAGTCGATGGTCTGCCGCTCCGGGGCGTGATTCAATCTCGGCGAATGGATTGCGGCCGAGGGGACTATGCGGGGGACGGACAAGCGGTCGGGGGCACTGTTCTCCTACGTTGACCTGGAGAAGCGGGTTCGGAAGGGCCACCCGCTACGGCCAATCCGAGAGATTGCCAACACGGCGTTGGCGGTGCTGTCGGGCGACTTCGCGGCTCTCTATTCCGGCAAGGGGCGGCCGTCGACCCCGACGGAAATGCTGCTGCGGGCGATGCTGTTGCAGGTGTTCTATTCGATCCGCTCCGAGCGCCAATTGATGGAGCGCCTGGACCACTATGCCTATGTTCGAGATAACCCGCTGAAGTATACGGATCCTACCGGTTATTGCTTCATGGGCTGCTTCTGGAAAGCGGTAGAGAAGCCCATTACCAGTTTTATTCGCAATACGCCGATTGTGCAGACGGGCATTCAAATCGTGGCAGCCTATTACGGGCCTTGGGCCTCGGCTATCGCCTCGGTGGCCCTCAGTTATAATAATACTGGTAGTCTTGGAAATGCCGTTAAGGCTGGGGCCATCGCTTATGTAACTGCTAATGCATATCACCAAGTTGGCATCGAGATGAATGGAGATTTTGGTGGGAAATTCGGCTACAGTCCCAGCGGGAGCCCGTTAAATGCTTTGCGGAAAACCGCCTCAGATTGGATCGGAAGTTCACAATATTTCGCTAATGTCGCTGGGCACGCAGCCGTTGGCTGCGTTTCGTCAACAGCATCAGGCGGTAGCTGTGGCAGTGGAGCTTTAGCTGCCGGATTCTCGGGCGCTATTGGCCCGATCTTGGTTTCCTATGGAACTGCTGGTGTCATCGGCGCTAGTGTTACTGGCGGCATAGGCTCCGTCCTCGGGGGTGGAAAATTTGCCAATGGTGCTGTGACTGGGGCGTTTGGATATCTCTTTAATGAGATGGGGAATGACATTCAAAGAGGCTACTCCAGTGATAGGGCCGTGACCCTCGGAGAGGCGGATATGCTTCGGTCTGAGTTCCCAAACATTGACGTTGGCTCTATACGAATAACCTATGACCAGAGTGGAGGGGCGGCATACACGCCAAGTGACACGCTACACTTTCCCGAAACTGCATTTGGTTGCCAGGACTTTTCTTCTTGCGGCGATGGTATGTTTGGATGGTTCGTGCATGAAGGTACGCACGCATGGCAAAGCCAAAATGGCGTAAGCCCAACTCTCGGCCATATCTTTAGCGGTGATGTGTTGACATTTGGCAACTACATGTCGAAACAGCAATATTCTCAGACTCCATCTCCAGGGGGACTTAGTACGGAAAAAGAGGCTGACTGGCACAAATGGCATTATCTTTGCGGAAAGGCGAGCGGATGCTAAGCGTAATATTGAGAAAAATCCTGTATTTTTCCGCGATATCGGCTTCAAGTTTTATCGTCTATGGGTGTTACGGAGGGGAGGGGAATCTATCAACGGCTATGCATCGTCCCGCTGATGGCGCGAAGGCGTGGTGTGATTCTGGCGTCTTTGCCTCAGGAGGACTGGTGAGTGGTGAGGCGGATGCTCGCCGAATAATGAATGCCTGTATATTGGCCTGTCGTCAGCATGGCTTTATTGAAGATGGGGCTGAAACTATAATCGACGAGCGAATTAGCGTGTTGAAACCTGAAGAAGGTTGGGCAAACACGCCAAAAATATGCCAGAACTAGGAGGTGCCTCCCACACCCCCACCATCTCTCCCCACCTTCTCCAGGTAGGCAACATCGCCCTGATGGCGTAGACGTTCCCCGGGTCTCGCCGCGCTCCTCGGGCGGCGTGTCCTTGAGCCGCCCGCGCATCCTGTCCATCTCCTCCTTCCAGCCCTCCGCGCCCGCCTCGGCGACGGAGGCGAAGTAGGCCGCCAGGGGCTTGTCGGCGGCCAGCCTGTCGCGCTGGCCGGGCCAGAGCAGGGTTCCGCGCGGCTTGGCCTTGGTGTCGCGGAACAGGCTGGCGAGGATGAGGGCGAGTTCCAGGTCGTCGGTCATGGCCGGTACCCCGGGGCGGACGGCTCGGGGGGCGGGAGCGCGGGCACCGGCGCGGACGGTTCATCCTCCGGCGGCTTGGGCAGGCCGAGGCGTCGGCGGATGTGGTCGGGCATCGGCATGGCCGTGGCGGCAGGGGGCTTCTGGCCGTCCTCGCATTCCAGGGAGATGTCGGCGAGGTCGAAGCCCTGGCGCAAAGCCTCCAGGCGGGCGGCGCGTTGCCATTCCGGGGTGCCTCCGGTCAGCCTGAGGCCCTGCCAGCCGCGCGCCTTGGCGGCGGCGACCATGGCGGCGGTGTCGGCGGGCGCCGGCTCTCCATGGAACCGCATCGTCGCCGCGGTCTTCGAGGCGGGTGCCGGACGACAGGGTGACGAGAAGGACGCCGGCGACCGCCTCGACGGTCAGTCCGAGATTGCGCCAGTAGGCCTGACGTGGCGGGGCGGCGTCGAATGGGGCGTCCGGAGCGGGCTGGCCAGGACGCGGAGGCTTGCCGGCGCACCTGCGAGGCGGTGGCGAGTTGGTGGGGCGGTTTGCGGTTGGTCTGGGTCATGTCGATGCTCCTGGTGGGGGATGGGTCGGCCTTGGCGTCCTCGACGGTCGGCAGGCTGTTGGGGTCGAGGTCGGCGAGCTTGCGGCGCACGGCGTCGGCCTTGAGGCCGAGACGGCGGCTCAGGGAATGCGGTGTTTCGGCGGCATCGACGGCGACGATGCCGCGCCGTCCACGGGCCAGGGTCAGGCCCTGCTGGCGGAGGGCGGCGGCGAAGCTCCGTCCGTCCGGCGCGGCGTCCCAGGCGTGGCGGAGCGCCTCGGCGACCTCGGCGGCGGAAACGCCCGTCCTGCTCTGGGCCTGCCAGTCCTGATGGGACATGGCCGCCCGTGGCCGCTCGATGCCCTGGGGGCGGCTGTGGACGCCCGTGACCGGGGTCAGCCGCCACCGCCGTTCGAGGGCGCGGGCGCAGGCTTCATGCTTGGCATAGGCATGGCTGTCATGGGTGACCTTGAGCGAGACCGGATGGACGCGACCCCAGACGACATGCAGATGCGTCCGGCCCTTCTTGCTGTGCTGGACGAGGACGCGCTGATGGCCGACCAGACCGAGGGCCTGCTCCAAGGCGTCGGCGGCCTCTGACCTGCCTCCGACCTTTCAACCAGCTTGCGCTTGAGAACAGGCTTCACATTTTTGGCTGCGCCGACCTTCGGTTCGGCGAATGACGTCCTGCAGCATTTCTTTGTCGAGCGTCAGGTCGGCGACGATCCGCTTTAGCTTGGAATTCTCTTCTTCCAGCTGCCGCAGTCGCCGCATCTCGGTCGGCAGCAGGCCGTCGTATTTTCGCTTCCAATTGAAGTCGGTCGCCTGGCTGATCCCGGCCTTGCGGCAGATCTCCGCAACCGAAAGGCCATCCGCCCCTTGCTTCAAAATGAACGCCTTCTGCGCGTCCGTAAACTTCGATGCCTTCATCTCAGATCATCCTTTCCCAGCCGGGAAATTCGATCCGAAAACTCTAACTCAAAGCGATCCAGTTTTCCCGGACCACATCATCTTGGAAATGCCGTTAAGGCTGGGGCCATCGCTTATGTAACTGCTAATGCATATCACCAAGTTGGCATCGAGGCGAATGGAGATTTTAGTGGGAAATTCGGCTACAGCATCAGGCGGTAGTTGTGGCAGTGGAGCTTTAGCTGCCGGATTCTCGGGCGCTATTGGCCCGGTCTTGATTTCCTATGGAACTGCTGGTGTCATCGGCGCTAGTGTTACTGGCGGCATAGGCTCCGTCCTCGGGGGTGGAAAATTTGCCAATGGTGCTGTAACTGGGGCGTTTGGATATCTCTATAATACCTGCGGTAATGGAGTTGGTTGCCTTAACTCCTCTGCGCCAAAAGACTTCCCCGGTGTTAAATTTGTCGATACTGCAGTAGGAAATGACCAATGGGCTTGGGTGCCCCAAGGGGCGGCGGGGGATAGCTATACCACCGCTGTGATGACGACAGATGTCGGCTCTGGCGGTACTCTTCCGTTCGGATTTTCAGCTGGAGGGGGAGCGACATTTGGAGATGGTTTGGGGGTGACCACTTCTTGTTCGACAAATGGCTCGTGCTATTACGGCGGCGGCTTGGTCGCTGGTGGAAGTGTTTCGGGTTCCGTAGGAATTTTTTCGTACTCAAGTGGATATCCCTACGGGCCTGGCGCACAGTTTTCCGCATCTGCTGGAGATGGGGCTGGGTTTAGAGGAAATGTATTTCTTGGGTTGCGTGGGTACTCCATAGGCGGGGGATTTGGCCCAGTCGCTGGAAGTTCCGTCGCGGCAACATTAGGATACCGCACGAAGCCAATGGGGGGGAATTAACGTGTACGACGCGATTGATAGATACTACCCATATTGGGGTTCAATTATTATTTTTCTCGCGGTCTTGTTTAACATCTTAACATTCGTTGGAAAAAAAATGTTACGGCGCGTGGATGAGAGTGCATACCGCTCTGCCGGGGGCGGTAATGTTTTGGATTATTCCATTAGTTCAACTTTTTTGTATCTGCGTTTCTTGTTATTCGGAGAATACAAAAACATTAAAGATGCTAAAATACTTATGATATTCCGCGCGTGTCATGCATTGTTTGTTGTTTTCCTAGTCTCATTTCTTCCGGTATTCGCCTTAGTAGCTGTGCGCTCTCTAATCGGTAGATAATCTGGAAGGGCAGTCTCAACGTGGGCTGTTCGCCACCACCTCTCCCCACTTTCTCCACATCGGCAACATCGCCCTGATGGCATAGACGTTCATCGGGTCGCCGCGCTGTTCGGGCGGCATCTCCGTCAGCCGCCCGCGCATCCTGTCCATCTCCTCTTTCCAGCCCTCCGCGCCTGCTTCGGCGACGGAGGCGAAGTACGCCGCCAGAGCCTTGTCGGCGGCCAGCCTGTCGCGCTGGCTGGGCCAGAGCAGGGTTCCGCGCGGCTTGGCCTTGGTGTCGCGGAACAGGCTGGCGAGGATGAGGGCGAGTTCCAGGTCGTCGGTCATGGGCGTTTCCTCAGGGGAGGAATACCGGGGCGTCGGGCGCGTCCGGGGGCGGCTCGTCCTCCGGCGGCTTGGGCAGGCCGAGGCGTCGGGGGGGGGGCTTGTTGTCCTCGCATTCCAGGCTGATGTCGGCGAGGTCGAAGCAACCGCGCTGACCTATTGCTGATTTTTCAAAAATACCTGTAAAAATAATATTTTTATATCATATAGATAGTACATCTAAACCACTAGCTTCCCAAGCTTACGACGAGGGTTCGATTCCCTTCACCCGCTCCAACGAAATCCCTAGGAAACCAGCCGGTTAGAGCCAGGTCACGATGCCGGAAGTTGCCGTATTGTGCCTGTTCTGCTCCATGCCGGCTTGCGCGTAAATTTCGGCTTTGCGCCCTGCCTTATGAACCCGCCGTGTAAATCGTCGGAGGTCGCGTGGTGCGCTTATTCAGAATGCGTATCGAAGTATGCCTCGGATTTGCTGACTTTCCAGGGCGTTCTGGCTGGCCGTCACCAGATAGCGCAGATCAAAGGAAATGCCTTCCAGGGTGATGGCGCGCATGGACAATTCTGTGGTCATGGTATCGCGGACAGTGGGGGCGCCGCTGATGGTATAGCTGCCACCGATCAGATCGGAATAAGCCAGGGACTGGTTGTAGCCGCCGCCGAAAGTATGGCTGTATTCCAGCCGGGTGCTCGGAATCAGTTGGCCCCAGTCGGCGGCCGGCAAGGCATAGCTCAGTTTGAAACCGGTCGCGGTAGAGAGCGTCGAGCTGGCGGTGCCATCGTAACGCAGGGCCCATTGGGCTGGTCCGCTTTCGGCGTAGCCGTCCAGCAGAATACGGGCAATGTCGGCCCGGCCGTAACTGGTCAGGGTCAGCCCATCCCAGGTATTGATGGTTGATATGCCCACGGATTCGAACAATTCTTTGCCGCTGCGTGTTCCCGACAGCATAACGTCGCCGTCACTGGACCAGCGTTTCTGGTCAAAGCGCAGCATTCCGTACCCGGCGGACAGATCCAGGAAGGTCTGGGGCATCAGGCGCAAGGTGCCGTAAAGCGCGATGGTTTTGGTGGTGCCGTCCGAGGCGCTGCCATCCGAGCCGAAGGTGGAATGATCCATTCCGTATCCCAGAGCCAGCCCGGCGGTCAGTTCGGGCAACAGCCTCCCATCGATGCCGACGGTGATGCCGGTGGTGGTGAAGCGGTTGTTGCGCGAACCATCCACGTTCAGGCGACCGAAATCGAACGATCCTTCGGTCCACAAGTGATAGGGCAGGTTGAGTTGATTCTCCATGTCGGTCAAGCCGCGTATGGCCTGCTGCAACAGCAGGCTGGCATCGATTTGCCGGGTGGCCTCGGAACTGACTGAGCCGTCGCCGAAAGCCAAGGAGCGGGACAGGGAATCCTGTCCGATGGCGGCAATGGGGTTGAAGGCGCTGCCGGTCAGGGCGTTGCCCGCGCTGGCTCCGGTGGTTTGCTGGCCGTCGCCACTCTGGTTGTCGCTGCCGTCTGGTCCGGGCTCGGCATCCTGGGCCGCGCTGATTCTTTCCACGGCCAGGTCATGCAGTTGGCCCAGGCGGCTGGCGGTGTTGTTGACCTGAGTCTGGGCAAAACGGGTGGCGACGGTGACCTGGGACGACAATTGGGCTCGGGCGGTGGCATTTTGCCTGGGGTCGCTTCGGGCGCTGACGCTGATCGAGGTGACGGCCGAGGTGACGGTCGCATTGCGGCTGTCGCCGGAATAGACGGCGGTGATGCTGTGCGATCCCACGGTCAGGGCGGTCGTCGTGATCTTGGCGCTCTGCCCGGCCAGGGTGGCGGTTCCCAGATTGGTCGATCCATCCTTGAAGGTGATCGTGCCGGTCGGACTGCTGCCGCCACTCAGGACGGCGGTCAAGGTGACCGACACACCTTGCAGCTGGGCTGTCGACGAAGCGGAGATGGTGAGCCCTGGAGCGTTTGTGCCGACGGTAAAAGACAACTGGGCCTGGGCGGCGGCTGAATAGGCGGTGTTCCCTTGCTGATTGGCGTCCAGGGTGCAAGTGCCGGCGGCGTTGAAAGAGACTATGCCGCCGGAAATCGTGCAAACCGAACCGCTGGACGCATCTACGCTGATGACCGGGGTCAGGCCGGATGTGGCGCTGGCGGTGGGAGTATAGGTGCCGCCGATGATCGGATTGCTGGGGACGGACGAGGTGAAACTGACGGTCTGGGATGATTGGGCGACCGTGATGCTGACCGTGGCGGCGGTCGAGCTTCCATACGCGTTGGCGGCCGTATAGGTGAAGCTGTCGGTTCCCACGTAGCCGCTAGTTGGAGTGTAATAAAGCACCATCCCTGAAACACTGGCGGAACCGTGACTGGGATTTCCGGCAATCGACACGGATGTCGCTTCGCTACTGGTCGAAGGAGTGATGCTGTTGTTTGATGAATTCGCGTTGACCGAGGCTGATACGGCGGACGCGGATGGCGGCCCCATGACGGTGACGGAAAAGGTATAGATGGGTCCATATATCACATCTGGACCAGAGAAAGGGTCGACTATCTGAAATGAGAAATAATATGTTCCAATGGTATTTGGTGTTCCAAGTATTTCTAGTTTATTGCCTGGAAACGAGTAACCGTTGAAGCCGTTAATCAAATCCACGTTGACTACGCTCCAGACTTGATTACTGGTGAGAGCCGGTAAATCGACGGAGCCGGTATAGGGTTGATTGATGGCGGCATTCGGCATCGCGATCACATCCGCTTTGCCGGGATTGGCCGCCAGCAGCCAGACAGACAGGACAAGGCATAGAAATTTAATCGAACATATAAAGATTCGACAAATTTTCTTGGTACGAATATTAAGGAAACTGCTTTGTATGGTAAGATATAAATTATTCATGACTCAGCCTGTCGAGGGATATTTGCGGTATTTTCACTTATCTCAAGATGTGAGTTGTTTTATCGTTATATATAGCCGTCAGTGATGATGGGGATGCTGTTTCCCTGTTATCGATTCAGGCTACATTTTATTGCGAGTATCAAGTTGTGGCCTGAATATTTCCATGTTTACATTCTGGAATGTCCACATCGTATTTTCCCGCAGCAAGGGAAGCTAGCGATAAACTTTTGCCTGTGGAACGAGAATTTTGGAATTCGAAGGGAAAGATAAATGGCTGTTGTTGTTTGTCTTTGAGGAAATAGGGCAATGGTCTAGAGTTTAGAATAAAGGTTCTATCTGACCTGTTCCTTAGTCGATTCTGCTCATGTCAATCCCGCTGACCGTGACTTGCGACAGGGCTTCCCGAGACGGCTTGGGGGGGAGTCTCGGATAAACAGTTGAAGGCTAGTCATGGTGGCGGCGGTTCTGCTTCGCATCCCTTGATGTTTCCCCGGTGACGCCGTTGAGGCCGAGATCGCCGAATTCTCACTGAGGCCGCCGTCTCCGTTTTCCCCGTCTGGCGATTTTTATGCTAGAAACGGGGAAGGGGTGTCCCAAGGGCGTTGGTAAGGCCTTATGTCCATGATGCAACGGCGCCACAGCCCCAATATTGCCGTCCTTTGGCCGAAGCGGTGGCCGGTCGATGTCTGAAAAACAGGCTGTCGCTGCCTTGTCGAGAGTGGGGCGAGGCCTTTCCTTCTGGCGCGGCGAACTTTGCTCGCTGTTCCTTCATGGTCTTGTCTTGGCGTTGATTCTGTTTTTCTTCCAACAACAGCCGCCGCCTTTGCCTGTCGCGGATCAAACGGTCGTGGTCGAGATGGTCGAGGCTGGAGAGGCGACAGCTTCGCCCGCGCATCCCGATAAGGCTCCGGTGCCTCAAGAACAGGGTGGCGATTCGGCGAAGCCGGTCCGGCCTTCGTCAGCGCCGGTTGCGTCGCAATCTGCGGAAAAGAAAGTGGTGCCGGCGAAACGGGAGGGGGTTCGGCAGTATGCTCCGCCGTCCGATGATTTCGATGCGCAATTGCGGGCGGCGGCCCGGTCCTTGCCGTCGGGCCGAAGCGGTCCAGGCATCGCCGACAGGTCTGTGCAAAGCGACAAAGGGGCTTTGGCGGACGAGGCGGCCTATAGCGTGAAGGACGCCATCGGCAGCCAGATCATCCGGCACTGGAATTTTAACGTGGCCTCTCTTGCGAAGGAGCGCTGGGTGGTGCGGGTTCATCTGCAACTGGCTGCGGATGGAACCGTGACGCAGGCCGACATGGTCGTCGACCCGCGTTATCGTACCGATCCAACCTATCTTGCGTTGATTCGCAGCGCCCGCAACGCCGCCCTGGCGTCGTCTCCGCTGCTGCTGCCGGCGGGGCTGCCGATGGAAAAGCGGGACATGGTCGTTGAATTCGATCCGCGTACGGCGCTGCGCTGACCCCAGCGGTTATCTGCCGCGGTTATCTGCCGCGGTTATCTGATTGTACGGGCGACGCGGAAGCCGGTGTCGGTGGCGTAGTCGGCGTCGCTGCCGTCCGCGGCGGCACCGGTTCGCGCCGCCGCGCGGATGAAGATGGGCAGGCTGCTCCACGATCCGCCGCGCAGAACGCGCTTCGGGCAGTTTCCCGACAGCCATGGGCCGCCATCTTTCGGCGCGCCGGAATAGCTGTCGTGCCAGCAATCGGCCGTCCACTGCCAGACATTGCCGAGCATGTCGTACAGGCCGAAGGGATTGGGCCCGAACGAGCCGACCGGAGCGAACATGGTGTCGTCCCAGCGGCTGCCGCAGCCATTGCAATTGGCCTTGCCGTCTCCGATGTCCTCGCCCCACCACCGGGCGGAGCGGGTGCCGGCGCGCGCGGCATATTCCCATTCCGCTTCGCTGGGAAGGCGGTAGGGCCCTTTGCCGTCACCGCGAACCTTGGCGTTCAGCCAGGCGAGATAGGCCTGGGCGTCATCCCAGCTGAGGCAGGCGGCCGGGTTGCCCGGAGCCTCCACGCCCGAGGGCGGATAGGCGAGGCCATGCCCGGGGGAGTGCCAGGCCAGGTCAAGGTAATGGTTGCAGGAAACCGGCTGATAGCCGGTTTGCCGCAGGAAGGTCAGAAACTGTTCGACCGTGACGTCGTATTTTCCAAGGGCAAAGGCCTTTATCGGGACCGGATGCCGGGGGCCTTCCGTATCGAAGCGCCCGGCCTCATGGTCCGGGCTGCCCATGTCGAAGTCGCCGGCTGGTATCACCACCAGTTCGGGACAGTCCGGACATTCCTGAAATTCCCGCTCCGCCGCCGTGGCTGCGGCCAAGGAGGCAATCAGTGCGGCGGAAAACAGGACGGTTCGGCGATACCATTCACGCATGCCCGCATGTTTCCGCGACGACCGCCTGCGGTCAAGCCGGATCGCCGTCGGATGAGACGCCGCGTTTGACGCCGACCATGCGCACCACGGCGGCCGGGCCTTGATGGAATGGGCCTTCGTCCAGGGTGGTCTGAATTTCGTCCAGCATCAGGATGTCGAGACCGCGGAAGTCGCGGCGAAGATCGGCGGCGGAGTAGAGCAGGGCGGAGGATTTCGGGCCGCCGCTGGCGAAGCGCAGTTGTTCCGGGCGAAACGCTTCGAGAATCAGCAGGCCGCCGGGTTTCAAGGCGGCGGTCATGGCGGCGTGAACCGCCGGGCGGTCAGCCTGTTCGAAATGCAGGAAAATCGAGACGACGGCGTCGAAAGCGGAGCGGGGCCATGGCCAGTTCAGCAGATCGGCCTGTTCGGTTGACAGACCGACGCCTCGCTGCTCGGCCAGTTTTCGGGCTTTGCTCAGGCCGACCGACGAGGCGTCCACCGACAAGACGTTCATGCCCATGGCGGCCAGCCAGACGCCGTTGCGGCCTTCGCCGTCGCCGGGCACCAGAACCCGGCCGCCGGGTTTCAGGTGGACGGCTTGGTTTTGCAGATGGGCGTTGGGAGACTGGCCGTAGACATAATGCTCGGCGGTGAACTTGCCATTCCAGATGTCGGCGATGCTCGGCATGGCGCTGCGCCCTTTCAGTGGGAAAGCCCCTCGTCTCCCTCATGATGCCCCAGCGGCTCGGCATGCACCACCACCCGTCCGACCTCGGGCAATGCGTGGCGGATGCGGGTCTCGACGGTGACGGTGGCGTCGTGGACGATGCGCACGGGCGTCGTGGCGGGAAACAGGCAGTGCAGCGAGACGTAAAGACCGTGGGCCGCTTCTTGGAAATGGATGTGGTGAACGTCGCGGATGTTGGGAATCTGGCGGGCGATGGCTTCGACCTGAGCGGCCAGAACCGCGTAAAGATCCTGGGTCAGCTGCTGCCCCTGGGTGATGCCGAAACGGCGGGGGTCGATATGGGTGTCGATATGCAGATCCTCGCCCAATTCCTGGCGCAAGGCGTGTTCGATGCCGTTGGCGATGGCGTGGGCCGATTGAATGTCCATTTCTTCGTCCACTTCGATGTCGAAACTGACATGGGGGCGGCCATTCAACTGCACCACGCCCAGATCGTGGATCAAAATGCCCTGGCGGGTGGCGACCAGCCGCACGGTGTCGGCGATGGATTCGGAATCCAAAGCCAGCGGCTCGGCTTTCACCAGGGCCTGGGCTTCCGGCAGGCGCTTGCGCACGGCGTCGGCGACGGCGTCGCAGACCTGTTGGGCGTCGTCCAGCGGCAGCAGGCGGCTGACATTGATCAACACCTCGACGAACACGGTGCTGCCGGCGGGGCGGGCGCGCACGTGCACGACGCGGGCGACGCCGGGAACGGCGGCGGCGACGGTTTCCACTTTCTCGGCGATGCCTTCGGGGGCCGCGTCCAGCAGCACGTCGATGGTGCGCCGGCCCATGTCCCAACCCACATGAAAGACGAACAGCGACACGCCGATGGCGGCGACGGCGTCGCCTTTGGGATAGCCGATGGCGACGCAGCCCAGACCGACCAGCACTACGGCCGAACTCAGGATGTCGGAGGAGAAATGGAGGGCGTCGGCCTCCAGCGCCAGGCTCTTGGTGGCTTTGGCCACCTTCATCAAGGCGCGCGACCGGGTGAAGTCGATGACGATGGACATCAGAATCACCGCCACCGAATACCATTTGATTTCCACCTGACTGTCCGTCGACAGCAGCCGCAGCACGGCTTCGCGGATGATCCAGGCGCCTGTCAGGAACAGAAGGCCGGTTTCGATCAGGGCCGAAACGCTTTCGATCTTGCCGTGGCCGTAAGGATGGCGCTCGTCGGCCGGCTGGTCGCTGACGCGCACGGCGAAATAGGTCAGGACGGCGGCGCCCAGGTCGAGCAGAGAATGGGCGGCTTCCGACAGAATGCCCAGGCTGCCGGTCAGCAGGCCGACCACCAGCTTGGTCAGGGCCATGAAGGCGCTGGCGAAGACGGAGCTGAGGGCGACCCCCTGCTTGTTGTGATGCTGGGTGTCGCTCATGGGGTGGAACATCCTTGGCTTAAGGGTCCAGGGTTTGCTCGGGCAGCAGATCCCGTAGGAAAGGGATGGTGATGGGGCGTTTCAGAGCCAGGGCGGCGCTGTCGATGCGTTCTACCAGAACGCGGGCGGCATGGAAACTCCGTTCCATCCGCGGTAACAGATACGTCAAGATATCGGGCGACACCCGCAATTGCCGATCTGAAAACAGTTTCAGCAGCAAAGCCTGCAATAGCGCGTCGTCGGGCGCGCCGATGGCGGCCACCGGCAAGGCCGATAGACGTGAGCGCAGATCGGGCAGAACCATCGGCCAGCGGGCGGGGGCCTCACGCCCGGTCAGCAGCAGCCAGCCCTTGGTTTCCCGGAGCAGATTGTGCAGATGAAACAGGGCAGTTTCATCGACTCCCTGGTCGGCGTCTTCGATGGCGACGGCGCCGTGGTCGGCCAGGGCGGGAACGCCGTCGACGGTCAAAGCCGGGGCGGCGATCACCGCGCCGCCAGAACGGGCGGCGAAGACGTGGGCCAGGTGGCTTTTGCCGCTGGCCGCCGGGCCCGACAGGGCCAGGGCGAAGGATGGCCAGGCGGGCCAGCGCATGATCCAGCCATGGGCCTCGGCGTTGCAGTCGGTGACGAGAAAATCGTCTTCGGCGAACGCCGGCTCGTGGCCGAAGTCCATGGGAATCTGCCGGTGCTGAACCATCAGGGCGCGGTGCCTTCGGGTTTGTCGCCGGTATAGAGGCTGCTGATCAGATAGCGTTCCAGCGAGAAGCGGGTCAGCACGCCGATGACCGCCGCCACCGGCAAGGCCAGCAGGATGCCCAGGAAGCCGAACAAGGCGCCGCCGGCCAGCAGGGCGAAGATCACCCACACCGGATGCAGCCCGATCTTTTCGCCCACCAGCTTGGGCGAAAGCACGTTACCTTCCAGCAGGTTGCCCACCAGGAAGACGCAGCCGACCATCAGCGGCAGGGTCCAGTCGGGGCTTTGCGCCAAAGCCAGCCCGACGCCGATCAGGAAGCCCGTGGTACTGCCCAGATAAGGAATGAAGGACAGCATGCCGGCGCTGAAGCCCACTACCAATCCCAGGTCCAGCCCGACGACGGTCAGTCCCAGGCCGTAGAACGCCCCCAGGGTCAGGCACAGCAAAGCCTGACCGCGCACGAATCCTGACAGGATGATGTCGATTTCCTTCAGCTGTGCGCGGATGGTCTCGGCGTGGTGGCGGGGCAGCCAATTGCCGACGCGGTCGGTGATCTTGTGCCAGTCGCGCAACATATAAAAGGTGACCACCGGCGTGATGAAGACCAGCGACAGAATGTTCACCACCACCAGCGATCCGGTCAGAACGCTCTTAAAGAAAGCGCCGGTCCAGCCGGCCAAGGTGCCGGCATACCCGCTGGCGGCGCTGCGCAGCCGCTCGATATCGGAGGGCGACAGATAGGCCTTGGCGGTTTTCCATAAAGGCTGGCCGCGGTTGATCAGGGCCTGGACGTAATCAGGAACCTTTTGGGCGAAGGCCACCACCTGATGTTCCAACACCGGCGCGATCAGCACGAACAGCGTCACCACCAGGATGAAGAAGCCCAGGGTGATCAGCACGGTGGCCAAGGTGCGCGACATGCCGGCGCGCAGCATGCGCTGCACGATGGGGTCAAGGAAATAGGCCACCGCCATGCCGGCGACGAAAGGCAGAAGAATGCTGCGCAGCAGATACAGCAGCACCAGGAACGCGGCGCCCCCGGCCAGCCAAATCTTCAGCCGTCCTTCCTTGCTGATCGCCATGATCGGAAACGCTCCCCTAGGGCTTGTTGACGGGCTGGGCTGCGGGCCTGGCCTGAGTGCCTTGCAGCAGCCAATGGTCCTCGGCCCACGACAGCACCAGTCCGTTCTGGTTCAGCACCTGCTCCAACTGGCGTTGCTCGCCCACGGTATGCAGCAGAAGTTGAACCTCGACCCGGCTGATGGACTGAATGTCATAGCTGCGGATCGGCGTGACGCGCACCAGCTTGTCGCGGATTTGGCTCCATTCTGCCATGCCCCCGGTCAATTGCAGGGCGACCTGGAAATCGGCGGGATGGTCGAATTGCAGCAGATTGGCGCTTTTCCAGCCGTCGTTGACGCTGCGGGCGATGTCTTCGACGGCGCGGCGCATGACCACGTCGAAGCTTTCACCCGGCTGGCCTTCATAGGCGCGGGTGCCGGTCAGGGGGCCGGCCACCGGACCCAGGCCGCTCAGCGTCAGGTCCAGGCGCACCTTGTTGCCCTCCAGCGCTTTGGGCTGGGCGACGGCGATCAGCACGTCCTGGGTCGCGGCCTTGCTGGCGAAGGCGGCCAGGGTTTCCGGCGCGGCAAGGGCGGCGGCGGGGGCGGGGGCGGAAATGGCCGGGTCGGCCTGATCGGCGGGCGGCGGATTGGGAACGGCCAGCGGCACGATGCCCTGGCTGGACGGGCTTTTCCAGGCTTCGCGCCAGGGATTGACCGGCTCGAAAAGAACGGGGCCGGCATCGGCCATGTAGACGGGAATCACCGCCACCGGGCGGCCGCGCCACTCGGCATAGGCGATGTTGGCGTTGCGCAGGATGCGGCGCACGCCGTCAGGTTTGAAACGGACCGACAGGCTGGCCAGATAGCGGACGCTCGAACGCTTTTCCTGATCGACGCCGACGTCGAGCACGATGTCTTGAAGCTCGGTGTCGGACAGTTTGGGGATGCGCGGCCAGTCCGACGGTGCGGTCAGGCGCTGCATCAGTTGCTGATATGCTTGTTGGCGAGCCTCGGCCAAGGCCTGATCCCGGGCCTGGGCGATGTTGCCGCCCTGAATGTCGACCTGCACGTTGCGCAGGCTGAACAGGTCGGCGCTCTGAGCCAAGGCCTTGTTTCCCGGCTGCAAAAACGCGCAAAATATGAAGAAGGCAGCGAGCCCGGCCCGACGGGCGAGGCTCGGGCGGAGAAGAAGCATTGAAAACCGTCCCGGATGAAGTATCTTCGGCCCACTCGAATCGCCTCGTACCATAGCACGATCAAGCCCCCGAGGAAGCCATTACAAACCCGACCCAAACTTCCGGCCTGACCTATAAGGACGCCGGTGTCGATATCGACGCTGGCGAAGCCCTGGTCGAGGCCATCAAGCCGCTCGCCAAATCCACCGCGCGCCCTGGCGGCGCCGCCGGTCTTGGCGGGTTCGGAGCCCTGTTCGATCCGCGCGCCGCTGGTTTCAAGGATCCTGTTCTGGTCGCCACCACCGACGGTGTGGGTACCAAGCTGAAGGTCGCCATCGACGCCGACTGCCATGACTGGGTCGGCATCGATCTGGTCGCCATGTGCGTCAACGATCTGGTGGTGCAGGGTGCAGAGCCGCTGTTCTTCCTGGATTATTTCGCCACCGGCAAGCTGGATGTGAAGGCGGGTACCGCCATCGTCGCCGGTATCGCCGAGGGCTGCCGTCAGGCCGGTTGCGCCCTGATCGGCGGCGAAACGGCGGAAATGCCCGGCATGTATGCCAAGGGCGATTACGATTTGGCCGGTTTCTCGGTCGGCGCCGCCGAACGCGCCGATCTGATCGACGGCACCAAGGTTGCTCCGGGCGACGTGGTGCTGGGCATCGCCTCGACCGGCGTGCATTCCAACGGTTATTCGCTGGTGCGTAAGGTGGTTGAGCGCTCCGGCGTCGCCTATGCCGACAAGGCTCCCTTCGCCGAGGGCCAGACCCTGGGCCAGGCTTTGCTGACGCCGACCCGGATTTACGTCAAGAGCTGTCTCGCCGCCGTTCGCGCCGGCAAGGTCAAGGCTCTGGCCCATATCACCGGCGGCGGTCTGGTGGAGAACGTGCCGCGCGTGCTGCCTGAAAACGCCGTGGCCGAACTGGACGCCAAGACCTGGATCCTGCCGCCGGTTTTCGGCTGGCTGAAGGCCCAGGCCGACATCGACGCCCACGAGATGAGCCGCACCTTCAACTGCGGTATCGGCATGGTGGTGGTCACCGCCGAAGCCGATGCGGCGGAAGCCAAGCGCATCCTGGAAGCCAACGGCGAGACGGTGTTTACCATCGGCCGCATTCGCGCCCGCCAGGGCGACGAGGCGCAAAGCCAGGTCAAGAACGCCGTCGAGGCGTGGTCTTAAATGGCCAAAAGGTTAAAGGTTGCCGTGCTCATTTCCGGGCGCGGCTCCAACCTTCAGGCTTTGCTGGATGCCTGCGGCGATGCGGCCTTTCCGGCCGAGATCGCCCTGGTGATCTCGAACGTCGCCGACGCCTACGGCTTGGAACGGGCCAGGAAGGCCGGGGTCCCCACCCTGGTCATCGACCACAAGGCCCATGCCAGCCGTGAAGCCTTCGACGCCGAGTTGGACAAGGCCATCCGCGCCAGCGGCGCGGAACTGGTCTGTCTGGCCGGTTTCATGCGTCTGTTGTCCAAAGGCTTCTCGGAAGCCTGGAACGGCAGGATGATCAACATCCACCCGTCCCTGCTGCCCAGCTTCAAGGGACTGCACACCCACCGCAAGGCTATCGAGGCCGGAGTCAAGCTGCACGGCTGCACCGTCCATTTCGTTACGCCGGAGCTGGACGACGGCCCGATCATCGTGCAGGCCGCCGTGCCGGTGCTGTCTTCCGACGACGAAGACGCCCTGGCCCATCGGGTGCTGGAGCAGGAGCACAAGGCCTATCCTCTGGCCCTCAGGCTGGTGGCCGAGGGCCGCGTGAGCGTCGTTAACCGGGTGGTGAAAATCCTCGGAGCGGACGATGCCGGAATCAGACTGGTCAACCCGGCCAACTGAACGCGGCGGTTGTCCGCATTCTACCGGCCCGACGAGGCGGCATGTCGCAGCGGATCGATAAGACGTGGGTGGTTTTTACCAGTATCGAGAATGCGGAAGGGAATCGCTGTGTCGATTTCTTTTTGCGGCCGGACGGCACCTATGGTTTCGAGGAATTTCGGCGAGACCCTGAAGATGCCGGCAGATGGACGCCGGTACGCTATTTTTCAGGAGCGGTTTTCATCTCCAAGGACGAGGCGCAGGCGTCGGCGGTCAAAGCGGTAGCTTGGCTTGTCGGACGTCTCTTGGTCGTGCCGGTTCGACGCACTAAAGTGACTGGATACAATGGGGGCCTTTAAGGCCCCTTATTTCTCTGTCATCTCACCAGCGCCTGGGCGAGGAAGCCTCTTTCATGGCGGCGGCCGCGCCGTCGAAAAAATGGTTTCGACCTGTCCGGCGAAGATGCCGGGAATGCCGTGATCGGTGAACAGATAAGCGCTGTAATAAAAGAACCAGTCTTTGCGGTAGGCGCAGGCGAAACCGTCGAACTGGATCACGCGATAGGTGGGCATGCGGGCGTAAAGAGTGTCCCAGTCCTCAGGGCTGCTGCCGTCGGCGGAAAGGATGATCAAACGGGGTTTGGAATCCGAGGCTAGGATGCCGTCCAGCAATTCCAGATTCTGCCGCGACGTGCTGAAGGCCAGAACCTCCGGCAGTTCGCTGCCCGCCAAACTGGCCGCGTCCGAGATGCGGCCCAGCAGGAAGCGGGCGTTGATGTTGCCGGCATAGCTGGCCTGCAACCGGGCGAAGGTTTCGGGGACTTCGTCGATCAACAGGGCTTCGGGATCGAAATTGACCAGGACGGGCCGCAGTTCCCGGGCGACCTGAGGATGGGCGGCGCCGATATGCCAGACGCGGCCGACGCTGTCGCCGTATTTGCGTTGCTCCGTGGCCAGATAAAGGAAGAATTTGAACGGGTGGTAAAGCTCGCGGTTCACCGGCTGCAGGACGGCGTGGCCCAGCGAGAGATGCATGACCGATTGAGTGATGTGATAGCGGGCGTCGCGGATGGCGGTGATCTTCAGCATGCGCCGGTCATATTCATCCTGGCTGATGTCGGTCTTCGGCAACAGGGCTTCGATGGCCCTGATGTCGCCGTACCACAGCAGCTTGTCCAGCTTGTAGCGCTGATATGTCGGCGGAATCCAGGAATTGCCCCAGACGTGAATGCCGTAAACATGGTCGAGGTTGCGCTCGTAAAGAACCGAGAAGGGCTCCTCGTAGAAATAAGGCGAGATGGCGCCCGCCGGTAATTCCAGCCCTTGCCCTTCGACCACTTCGCCCCAGAAGAACGGGCCGGTTTTCTGGACGGTGTCGATCAGGTCGCTATTCTGGGGCAGCTCGATCCGGCGAATGCGGGCAATGGCCTCTTCCAGCACCGGATGGTTGGGGCAGGCGGCAAAGAATTCGTTGCCGCAGCCCATGGCGTGATGCTCGTTGCCGTCAAGATCATTGAAGCTTTCCAGGCGGCAGGGATTGCGCACCAGATCGGCGCCCAGGGCGGTGAAATCTACCGGATAAAGCGGCATGATGTCGCAATCCAGGTAGATGCCGCCGAACTGGCGAACAATCTCGTAGCGGGCGATGTCGGATTTTTCGGCGAAATTGCGGGCCAGGGCGATCTGGTCGGCCACTAGCGGTAATTTCGGAATGTCGGCGTCGGTCCAGGTGACGAAAGCATGATCAGGCCATTGCCGCTGCCAGGCTTGCCACCAAGTCTCGTAGGTTTCGGGAATGGGATTCGTGCCGAACCATACCCGATGGACGATCTTGGGAATTGTGCTCATGTCCCCCCTACCCACAAACAACAACGACGCCCCGCGCCGATGTTAGCGCAGAGTGGTTTACGGATGGTTTCCGGATGAGGGGGGCGGGAGGAGCGGCTTTAGGCCGCTCCGTCCTCGGTTTTTTCCACGGGAACGGGGATCAGGCGCAGGCCTTTGCCGTTTTCGGCCAGCGCCAGCGCCACTTCGCCGTGTTTCAGGCGCAGGGCGTCCTCGCCGAACAGGGTGCGTCGCCAGCCTTGCAGGGCGGGAACGTCGGCGTCGTCGGCGGCGGCGATGTGCTCGATGTCGGAGCTGGACGAGATCAGCCGCTGGGCGACATCGTGCTGATCGGATTTCAGCTTCAGCAGCACCTTCAGCAGATCGACCACGGGGCCGAGGCCGCGGGGCATGTCGTGACGCTCCGGCGGCTTGGGCCACTGGGCTTCCGGCGTGGCCAGGGCGCGGTTGACCGCATCCAGGATCATCTGGCCGTGGCGGCCCTCGGCGGCGCCCTTGGACAGACCGCGGGTGCGGGCCAGTTCATCGGTGGTCGTGGGAGCGTGGGCGGCGATCTCCATCAGGGATTCGTCGCGGATGATGCGCTGGCGCGGCAGGTCGCGCTCCTGCGCTTCGCTCTCGCGCCAGGCCGCCAATTCCTTCAGCACCATCAGGAACTTGGCGCTGGAGGACCGCGGCTTCAGGCGGCGCCAGGCTTCGGCGGGCTCGACCAGATAGGTGTGCGGATCGGTCAGCAAGGCCATTTCCTCGACCAGCCAGCCGGCGCGGCCGTCGCGGTCCAGGCGCTTTTGCAGCTTTTCGTAAGCCGGGCGCAGATGGGTGACGTCCGACAGGGCGTAATGCAACTGCTTGTCGGTCAGCGGCCGGGCGGCCCAGTCGGTGAAGCGCAGGGATTTGTCGATACGGGCGCGAGCCAGTTGCGAGGCCAGGGTTTCATAGGACACGGCGTCGCCGAAGCCGCAAACCATGGCGGCCACCTGGGTATCGAACAGGGGTTTGGGCACCGACCCCGTCAGGTGGTGGAAAATTTCCACGTCCTGGCGGGCGGCGTGGAACACCTTCAAAGTGGCTTCGTCGGCCATCAGATCGAACAAGGGGGAAAGGTCGATGCCCGGCGCCAGCGGGTCGATGGCGCAGGCTTCATTGGCCCCGGCGACCTGAACCAGGCACAGCTGAGGCCAGTACGTCTTTTCCCGCATGAATTCGGTATCGACGGTGATGTAGGCGGAGCCTTTGAGGCGGGCGCAGAAGGCGGCGAGGCTCGCCGAATCGGAAATGAGTGTCATGACTGTTGGTAATACACCCTTATAGGCCGGGTGCCAAGGGCGCGGGGCTGATTTTCGCAGCCTCCACTTGACAAAGAGGGGCAGGCATGTGCCTTTTTCCGCTTTCCGAATCCCCGTAAATACCTGGGTTTGACTCCGATGCATCTCTATAGAACGCACTCCTGCGGCCAATTGCGTAAGGCTGACGCCGGTTCGACCGCTCGCCTGTCCGGTTGGGTCCATCGCAAGCGTGATCACGGCAATCTTCTGTTCGTCGATCTGCGCGACCATTACGGTCTGACTCAGTGCGTCATCGACGTGTCCAGCCCGGTGTTCAAGGTGCTGGAAGGGGCCCGCCCCGAAAGCGTCATCACCGTCACCGGCACGGTGGTGGCCCGCAGCGACGATACGGTGAACGCCAACCTGCCCACCGGCGACATCGAACTGAAGGTGACCGAGGCCTCGGTGCAGTCGACCGCCGACGTGCTGCCCATGCAGGTGGCCGGCGAGCAGGAGTTCCCCGAGGAAATGCGCCTGCGCTATCGCTATTTGGACCTGCGCCGCGACAAGCTGCACGCCAACATGCTGCTGCGCTCGAACGTCATCGCCTATCTGCGCCGCCGGATGATCGATCAGGGCTTCGTCGAATATCAGACGCCGATCCTGACCGCCTCTTCGCCGGAAGGCGCCCGCGATTATCTGGTGGTCAGCCGCGTTCACCCCGGCAAGTTCTATGCGCTGCCTCAGGCGCCGCAGCAGTTCAAGCAGCTGCTGATGGTGGCCGGCTTCGACAAATATTTCCAGATCGCGCCTTGCTTCCGCGACGAGGACGGCCGCGCCGACCGTTCGCCCGGCGAGTTCTATCAGCTCGACTTCGAGATGAGCTTCGTCACCCAGGACGACGTCTTCGCCGCCATCGAGCCGGTGCTGCAAGGCGTGTTCGAGCAATTCGGCAATGGCCGCAAGGTCACGCCGGCGCCGTTCCCGCGCATCACTTATGAAGATTCGATGCTGAAGTACGGCTCGGACAAGCCTGACCTGCGCAACCCGCTGGTCATCGCCGATGTCACCGAGGCTTTCCGCGGCTCCAACTTCGGCATCTTCGCCAAGGCCATCGAAAGCAAGAACGCCGTGGTGCGCGCCATCCCGGCGACCGGCGCCGGCGACAAGCCCCGCAGCTTCTTCGACAAGCTGAACGACTGGGCCCGCGAGAACGGAGCCGGCGGTCTGGGCTACATCATCTTCGCCGCCGACGGCGCCAAAGGCCCCATCGCCAAGAACCTGGAGCCCGAGCGCATCGCCGCCATCCGCGCCGCTACCGGCGCTCAGGACGGCGACGCCGTGTTCTTCGCCTGTGACAAGGTCGATGCCGCCGCCAAGTTTGCCGGCCTGGTCCGCACCCGCGTCTGCAACGAGCTGGACCTGTTGGAAAAGGACGTCTTCAAGTTCTGCTGGACCGTCGATTTCCCCATGTACGAAAAGGACGAGGAGACGGGCAAGGTCGAGTTCTCCCATAACCCCTTCTCGATGCCGCAGTACGACCACGACGCCTTCCTGGCGCTGGACGCCAAGGCCGACGAGGACAAGATTCTGGGTATCAAGGCCTTCCAGTACGACATCGTCTGCAACGGCGTCGAACTGTCGTCGGGTGCTATCCGCAACCATCGTCCGGACGTCATGCTGAAGGCCTTCGAATTGGCCGGATATCCCAACGAGGAAGTCGAGGCCCGCTTCGGCGGCATGCTGAACGCCTTCCGCTTCGGCGCTCCGCCCCACGGCGGCTCGGCCCCCGGCGTGGACCGCATCGTCATGCTGCTGGCCGACGAGCCGAACATCCGCGAGGTGATCCTGTTCCCGATGAACCAACAGGCCCAGGATCTGCTGATGCAGGCTCCGGCGGAAGTCGAGCCGGCCCGTCTGAAAGAGCTGCACATCAAACTGGATCTGCCCAAGCCGAAGAAGCCGGCGGGCGAGACGCCGGCTCAGACCGAGCAGGCGTAACATCAAAGAAAAACCCCGGCAGCGATGCCGGGGTTTTTCTTTGGCGGCAAAAGCCGTTCCGCCAGATTCAGCCGGCGTGGTGCCAGGGCTGCGGGCGGGCCTGACGGCGCAACAGGGTGACGACCCGTTCGGTGCGGCGGACGCCGTCGGCGTCCCATTCGTTGTAGCGCCGGATGAAGGCCAGTTTCTCTTCCCATTCCATCAGCATGTCCCGGGGATGGTCGGGACGGGCCGGTTCGCCGGTCAGGGCGCCGACGGTGGCGTCGTAATCGGGATGCAGTTCCGACGGCACGGCGGTCAGATATTCCTGCCAGTTCATGGCTCCGGCCATATACATCTCGTGCGCCCAATCGGCCATCTGGCGCGGCGACATATGGTTGCTCCACGCCATGTTGCGCGGCGGATTCAGCTGCGGCGCGGCCTTTTTCGGCAGCGGCGGCGGAGCGGATGGAGCCGAATAGGGCGGAATATCCAGGCTGGGCTCCTGCCAGGTTTTTTGACGGCTGCGGCGCGGTAAAAGAAAATCGAAGGTCATCGCATCGGCCTCGCGCGGGTTGAAATCTCTGACGTTCGATAGGCAAACGGCATGCCAGCTTGAAGCCCAGTCTTTCCGCCATTACCTGTGTCTTGCAGGCGGCAGTCTTTGCCCAGTGGGGCAGCTTGTGCCGGGTGACGCTGTGTCATTTTTGTCGATGACTGTTGCCGGGCTGCACTATCGCGCATGAGCAAAGCCTGTATAATGCGCTCGAATGAATTCGGTCCGGTCCCTGGATCGAAGGGAGGACTGGAATGAAAGCGGGTCTGGCCGCTGGCACGATCGGTGTGGTGTTGAGCCTGGGATACGGCGGACAAGCCTATGCTGGGCCGCGTGATCTGGCGTCCCATGCCGCGATTTACTCCATGTCCCTGTCCTCGGCCAACCTGTCGGGCGGCGTAACCGGCGCATCCGGCAAAATGGATTATCAGTTCGCTGATTCCTGCGACGGCTGGGTGGTCAAGAACAAGACCGATCTGACCTTTTCCTACAATGACGGCGCTCCGGTGGTGACGTCGTGGGATTTGCTGACCTGGGAATCCAAGGACGGCCTGCATTACCGCTTCCGTGTTCACAGCCTGCGCGACGGCGAGTTGAGCGAGGAGATCGAGGGGCGTGCCGATCTCGACGGCCCCGGCAAGGGCGGCGTGGTCAAGTTCACCCAACCGGAAGAGCGGATGATCCGTTTGCCGCGCGGCACCTTGTTCCCGACCGATCACACGGTTCGTCTACTGGAAGCCGCCCGTAAGGGCGAGCGTTATGTGAACTGGCCGCTGTTCGACGGTTCCGGGACCGAAGGTCCCTATGACGTCGGCGTCAGCATCGGCCACGAGGTGCCGGCCAATTCCAACATCAGCCCCACCGCCTCGAACAGCGAGGTGGACGCCACGCTGATGTCCGGGCAGTCCTGGCGCGTGCTGATGGCTTTTTTTCTGAAGGACGGCAACGACGCCACGCCGGATTACGAATCGTCCATGCGCATGTACCAGAACGGCGTCGCCGACGAAGTCTTGCAGTCCTTCGGCAATTTCAGTCTGAAGGGCACGCTGGAGAAATTAAGGATGCTGCCGAAGCCCGAATGCTGACCGGCGTCCGCAGGATATAAAAAGGGCTTCTTTCCGCTGGAAAGAAGCCCTTTTTGTTGTCCGGCCGGATGGTCAGGCCCGGCGCATTTCGTCAAGGAAGCCGTGGACGGCTTTTTCCAGCGTGGCGCTTTCTTCCAGCAGGCTGTTGGCCGAGCTGAAGACGCCTTCCGCCATATGGGTGGTTTCGCCGGCGGCATGGGCGACGCCCTGGATGTTGCGGGAAACTTCCTGGGTGCCGTTGGAGGCTTCCTGCACATTGCGGGCGATGTCCGAGGCGGCGGCGCCCTGTTCCTCGACGGCGCCGGCGATGATGGTGGCCATTTCGTTCAGGCTGACGATGGTTTCGCCGATGCGGTCGATGGCTTCCACCGCCTCCTGGGTCTGAGCCTGGACGCTGGCCACCTGGGTGGCGATGTCTTCGGTGGCGCGGCCGGTCTGGTTGGCCAGATGCTTGACCTCGTTGGCGACAACCGCGAAGCCCTTGCCGGCTTCTCCGGCCCGCGCCGCCTCGATGGTAGCGTTCAAGGCCAGAAGGTTGGTTTGGGCGGCTATATCGTTGATCAGATTGACCACTTCGCCGATCTTTTGCGCCGATTCCTGCAGGCCCGCCACCTTGCGGGTGGATTCCTCGGCTTCCAACTGGGCCGAACGGGCAATGGCGGCCGAGCGTTGCACCTGGGCGGAAATCTCGTTGATGGCGGCGGTCAGCTGGCTGCCGGCGGCCGACACCGAATGAACGTTGGCGCTGGCGATTTCGGTCGCTTCCGACACGGCGTTGCTTTGGCGCTTGGTCTGCTCGGCATTGGCCGACAGGTTGTCCGAGGCGTGGTGAAGATGCTCGGCGGCCTGCTTGATGCGTTCCAGCAGGCTGACGATCATGCCTTCGAAGCGGCTGGTGGCTTCCATCACCCGGGCCTGGCGGGCTTCACGGGCGGCCAGATCGGCCTGGTCCTGACGCTTGCGTTCCTCGGCGGCGAGCAGGCTCTGGCGCCATTGTTCGATGGCGGCGGCCAGCGGTCCGAATTCGTCGTGGCGATGGCTGCCGGGAACCGGCTGGTCGATCTCTCCGCGGCCCAGGCGCTGGACGTTGCCGACGATCAGCCCCAGCGGGGCGATGATCGAGCGCGAAATCGAAACCGAGAGCAAGATGCCCAACGCCAGGCTCAGGCCGCCGACGATCATGGCGATGTCGATCAGGCGGGTGATGGCGGCGGTGGTTTCCTCGGCCCGGCTGGTATTCGAGGCTTCCAGGGCTTCCTGCAGCGACTGGCCGGTCTGGTCGATGTCGATGGCGGCCTTGCCGGCCTCGCTCAGGATCGCCTGGGCTTCGGGGCTCTCCAGGCTGGTATTGGTGGTCTTGAACTGCTGAAGCTTAAAGGCCGATTTGTTGTATTCGGTGATCAGGTTGCCCAGTTGGACCACCATGGCCTTGCGGGCGGGCTCCTGGACCTGGCCGAGCAACTGGGCCTGAGTTTGACTGGCGACGCTCAGCGCCTCATGGGCGCGGGTCCAGCGGACTTCTTCGCCGGTGGCGAGGCCGGCATAGATGTTCATGCGGGCGATGTAGAGATGCTTGACCAGTTTGTCGTCCAGCATCTGATTCGTCTGCGAGTGGCGCATGGTTTCGAAGGCGTCCTCGATGGACTGCCCCGAAAACAAGGTGGCGGCGCTGAACGCGGCCATCATCAGCACCAGAACGCCGAAACCGATCAACAGCCGGGCGGTGATTTTCAAATTGTTCAACATCGCAAGACCCCACCATGCGCGCGCAATGCAGCGATCCAAGCAGACCGTCAGCTTGCAGAAGGGAGTAATAAATACATGCGATATGTTTAAAATTTAATACGTTTACCCATGCAAATTGGGGTTGAGCCCATGCAATTATGCATGGCGATGATTTGGCTCCGGACCGACATTCGGTTGATGTATTTGCGGGGGAATTATTCTTTTGTCGGCAACCTGAGGGTGATCAGGTCCGACAAGGCCGGCGGCAGCGCCGTGAAGACGGCCATGATCCAGGCCAGGGGCCAGGGGAAGCTGATCAATCCTTTGTTGGCGGCGATGCCCTTGACGATCAGGCGGGCGGCGGTTTCGGTTTCCATCAGCATGGGCATGGGGAAGCGGTTGCGGCCGGTGATGCGGCTTTTGACGAAGCCGGGACAGACGACGGTGACGCCGATGCCGTCCTTGGCCAATTGTCCCCGGAGTCCCTGGCCCCAGACCCGTACGGCGGCCTTGGCGGCGCAATAGGCGGGAGCCGAGGGAAAGCCGCGCATTCCCGCCAGGGACGACATCAGCACGATCTGCCCTTCGCCCCGCCGGCGCATGGGGGCGACGGCCGGCAGAACGGTGTTGATGACGCCGTCGAGATCCACTGAAAAGATGGCGCGGATGCGCCCTTCGGCATCGGCGTCGTTCAGGGACGGATCGCCGCCGGCAATGCCGGCATTGGCGATCACGAGATCGAGGGGCGCGCGGCGCTCGCAACCGGCGATCCAGCCAGCCATGGCCTGGCGGTCGGCCACATCCACCAGGACGCTCTCGGTTTCTGCTCCCTTCGCCCGACAGATGCCGGCGACGGTCTCCAGCCGTTGCGCGTTCCGGCCGGACAGGAACAATCGGACGCCAGGTGCGGCGTAGGCATGGGCCAAGGCCTCGCCCAGTCCGCTGGAGGCGCCGGTGATGAGGATGGCGGAGGGGTTCATTCGTCCTCTTCCCGCAACAGGGCCCGCAGTGGCGTGGAGACGTCGGGGATGTCGTTGCGCACGGTGGCCCAGATCAAGGCGGAATCCACCGAATGATATTCATGAACCAGGATGTGGCGAATCTCGGTCAGATGGCTCCAGGGAATTTCTGGATGGCGCTGCTGCACCTCGATCGGCACCCGGTGAGCGGCCTCGCCGATGATTTCCAGATTGCGCACCACGGCATCGACGCTGCGGTCGTCGGAAACGAAGTCTTCGACGCCCATGTCGTGGGAATAACGCTCGATGCGGGCTAATGCTTCCAGCATATCCTCGATTCTAACCCGCCAGTCCTTATGGGACATGCAGCCGTTTCCTTGCCGTATTGTTGTTACGGCCAGATTACGGCAGGCGGTTGGTCTTGACCAGACGCAGCAGAGGGACGGGTTGGGTTTCGATGATGTCGGCGGCGGCTTCCGACGCCGCTCCGATCAGATGCGCCACCAATGTCAGGCCGGCGGCCTCAGCCTCGCTGCAAAGCTGGTCCAGTTGAACTTTCAGGCGCATGGCGTGCGTAATGCGGGGCGGTTTGATCATGGACGGGATGATGATCAACCTTTTGGCGAAGCGCAATTGTTTATTCTAGTATATCAACAGGGCGTCGCTCAAAATGCGTCCTTTTAGGCGAGGCTTCAGCGTGGCGGCGGTGGTCAGATCGACGGGACGGCCCAGCAGGCCTTCCAGATGGTGTTTCAAGTCGACGAATTCGAACAATCCCGACGGCCGGCAGGGAGCGAACTCGACCAGCAGATCGATGTCCGAATGGGGCTGAGCCGAATTGTGCCGGGTCGAGCCGAACAGCGACAGGGAAAGCACGCCGAAACGTTTTTCCAGGATTTCCTGGTGGGCCAGCAGCGTCTCGATGATCTCTTCGCGTTCGGGCGCGGCGCGGCGTTGGCCGATGCGGTGGGCGTAGTTCCGCACGGCTTCCGCCTTCTCGGCGGGAACCCAGACGACGACCTCGGTCAGGCCGCGGCGGCTGTGACGGCGCTCCCTCATAACGGGCAGTATAGCACAGAGCGTCGTGCGGTGCTTGAGAGCTGGCGGGGGGAGGGCTATAACCCTACGGCAGATGACCTATGAATAAGGACCGCCCCGCCGTGACCTTGAACAGCATGACCGGATATGCCCGCTCGCAGAGCCAGGATTCCGTGGTTTCGTGGATTTGGGAACTGAAGACGGTTAATGGGCGCGGGTTGGAACTGCGTCTGCGTCTGCCGCCGGGCTACGATTTTCTCGATCTTCCGGTGCGCGAGGCGGTGCAGAAAAGTCTGAAGCGCGGAAACGTCAACGTGACGCTGAACGTGGCCAGGCTGCAAAAAACCGCCGGCCTGACAGTCAACGAGGCTTTGCTCGAGCAATATGTCACTCTGGCGCAGACGTGGCAGGACAAGGGCGGTCTGGTTCCCGCCAGCATGGACGGCCTGCTGGCTTTGCGCGGCGTGCTGGAAAGCGGCGAGACGGAAGAGGCGCCGGCCGCCATCGAAGCGCGCGGCGCCGCCCTGAAGGATGGTCTGGCCCAGGCGCTGAAGGCCCTGACCCAGATGCGCGCGGCCGAAGGGACCCGGCTGAAAACCGTTCTGATCGGACAATTGGACGAGATCGCCGGTCTGGTGGATCAGGCCGAGGGCTGCGCGGCTCTTGATCCTGAGGCCATCAAGGAGCGTCTGCGCCAGCAGGTGCAGGCGCTGCTGGACGCCGTTCCCGCTCTTAGCGAAGAACGCTTGGCCCAGGAGGCCGCCCTGATCGCCGCCAAGGCGGACGTGCGCGAGGAGTTGGACCGTCTGCGCGCCCATCTGGCGGCGGCCCGCGAGATGCTGGCCTCGGGCGAGGCGGTGGGCCGCAAGCTGGACTTCCTGTGCCAGGAGTTCAACCGCGAGGCCAATACCCTGTGTTCCAAGGCCGGTGAAGTCGAGCTGACCCGCATCGGTCTGGACCTGAAGGCCGTCATCGAGCAATTCCGCGAGCAGGTGCAGAACATCGAATGAGCGACCAAGCTACTCTTTCCGCCGCTTTTCCGGCGGTCCGCGCCCCCGGCGTTCGTCCCCGCGGCCTGCTGCTGGTTTTGTCCTCGCCTTCGGGAGCCGGCAAAAGCTCGATCTCGCGGGCCTTGATGGCGAAGAATTCCGATATCGTGCTGTCGGTGTCGGCCACCACCCGCGCGCCGCGTCCGGGCGAAGTGGACGGCCGCGACTATCATTTCATCGACAAGCCCCGTTTCGAAGAGATGGTCGCCAAGGGCGAGTTCCTGGAACATGCCCGTGTCTTCGACAATTACTACGGCACTCCCAAGCCGCCGGTGGAAGCCGCTCTGGCCGCGGGCAAGGACGTGCTGTTCGACGTGGATTGGCAGGGCACCCAGCAACTGGCGGCCAATGCCCGCGAGGATCTGGTCAGTATTTTCATTCTGCCACCCTCGCTGGCGGAACTGGAACGGCGCCTGCTGGGCCGCGGCCAGGACAGCGCCGAGGTGGTGGCCAAGCGCATGGCCAAGGCCGGCGACGAGATGAGCCACTTCCCGGAATATCAGTATGTGGTGGTCAACACCGAATTAGAAGCCAGCGTCGCCGCCGTCGACACCATTCTGGCTGCCGAACGGCTGAAGCGCCACCGCCAGATCGGTTTGGCCGATTTCGTCAACGCTCTGCGGGGCGAGGGCTGAGAGGGTGTGGTTCGCCGCCGTCTTCTTGCCGATGGTGGCGTCTCAGCTTCTGCGCCTGTCTCAAAAGGATCCGGCCTTTTGGCTGGCCTGCGATTACGGCGGGCGGTTGCTGGCCCTGGCGGTCTTGGCCGTTCATCCGCAAGCCCGGAGAATCGCCTTTCGCCGCGAAAATCTGACGGCGCCGCTTGGGCTGGTGGCGGCCTGGATGGCGGGATTGATTTTCGTCGAGGTTTCGCTTTTGCCTTATCTCGGCCATGCCATCGACCGTCTGATCCCCGGCAGCAAGATCGGGCTGTATCCCGAGACGACCGGGATTCTGCATCTGGTCGATGCCGTTTTCGGGCTGGCCCTGGTGGCTTTTCACGAAGAGATCGTCTTTCGCCGCTGCGCCCGGGCCTTTTTTGGCGAAGGCGATGGCTTGGTGGTCAAAAGCGCTCTGCTGTTCGCCCTCTATCACTGGTGGACGGGGCTGGGGAACATGGCCGAGGCCGGAGTGTTCGGCATTCTGGCCATGCTGGCTTATCGCCGTTGCGGCGGCCTGTGGCCGGTGGTCGTGGCTCATTATCTGATCGATGCGATCACTTTCTTCTGAGCCACGACGCCGGGTTTTCAGCTATTGAACGATCTTCCACGAGCCGTCGGGCTGACGGCAGGCGGTGCCGTAAGCCTGTTCCTGCTTGCCGCCGACATTGACGGTCTGCTGGAATTCGCGGCAATAGGCGCCGTTGGCGTCGGTGCCGTCGCGCACCGGCACGATGGTGCCGGAATGGCCGCTTTGCGGATTGTTCCAGCTGATGGCTTGGCCGATAGGGGCCTGATAGGCGTTCTGTGCTGCCTGCTGGGCGGCCAGCGCGTCGGCGCGGTCCAGGCTTTGCCCCACCTCATGGCCGACGAAAGCGCCGAGCAGCGTGCCGATGGCGATGGCCGCCACGTTGCCGGATCCCTTGCCGATCTGCGCCCCGGCGATGGCTCCGGCGGCGCCGCCGATGATGGTGCCGCCGGTGGTTTTGTCGATGCCGACGCTGGGGGCGGGAGCTGGAGCGGGCGCCACCACATAGCCGGGCGGCGGCGGAGCCTGCTGCACGTAGACCGGCGGTTCGGGATAGGGATAGATGGGAGCCGGATAGAAATACCAGGCGTCGCCGATCACCCACCACCAGCCTTCGCGGCCATCACGGAACGCGCGGATCCAATGGCCTTCATGCCAATGCTCGCGATGGTGGAAATATTCGGGATGCGGGCCGGGCGGCGGTCCGTCCCAGCCGGGGCCGGGATGGTGATGCGGTCCCCAGTCGTCGGCTTGGGCCGACAGCGGCAGCGTCGCCAGGGCCAACAGGGTGACGGCAAGGATGGGTTTTTTCATGACGGCGGTCTTCTGACGGTTTCGTTGTTCGACGCCCGGCGGAAATATGAAGCCTGAAAGGCGGCTCCGCCAGTCCTCTTTCATTGTTACGCCGGGACAGACCAGATATTACGCCGGTCTGCGGCGAAATTATGACTGAAGGCGCATGGCTGCCCTGACGCGGCTTTGGGGTAGTCGAAAGAGGTCTGATGTCCTATATCAGCGGCCATGAACCGCAATTACCGCACCATTGCCCTGATCATCGCCAGCGCCATGTTCATGGAGCAATTGGACGCCACGGTGCTGGCCACCGCCTTGCCGACCATGGCCCGGGATTTCGGGGTAACGGCCCCGCATATGAGCGTGGCCCTGACCTCCTATCTTCTCAGTCTGGCCATCTTCATTCCCGCCAGCGGCTGGGTGGCGGACCGTTATGGCGCGCGGACGGTGTTCGGTTCCGCCATTCTGGTCTTCACCGCCGGCTCGGTCCTGTGCGCCCAGGCTCCCAGCTTGTCCTGGCTGGTGGCGGCCCGGCTGCTGCAAGGCTTGGGCGGAGCCATGATGATGCCGGTGGGGCGCCTGGTCCTGTTGCGCAGCGTGCGGCGCGAGGACATGGTTTCGGCCATGTCCTGGCTGCTGGTGCCGGCCATGATGGGGCCGGTGGTCGGACCTCCCTTGGGCGGGGTTATCGTCACCTATCTGGACTGGCGTTGGATATTCTACATCAATCTGCCCATCGGCTTGCTGGGCATGGCGCTGACCGCGCGTTACATCGCCAACATCAAAGGCGACGACCGCACGCCGCTGGATGTGGCGGGATTGCTTTTGTCCGGGGTGTCGCTGGGGTGCCTGTTCTTCGGGCTTGAACTGATCAGCCGCGACAGCTCGGGCGCCTTGACGCTGGCGCTGCTGGCCGTGGGACTGGTGGCGGGCGGTTTCTATATCCGCCATGCTGCCCGCCATAAAGCGCCGATTTTGCAGCTTTCGCTGATGAAGGTGCAAAGTTTCCGCTTGTCGGTGATCGCGGGCTCGTTGACGCGCATCACCCAGGGCGCCCATCCCTTCCTGCTGCCGTTGATGCTGCAACTCGGTTTCGGGCTGTCCCCGGCTCAAAGCGGCAGCATCGTGCTGGCCACGGCTTTGGGGTCGGTGCTGATGAAGGCGTTCGCGCCGGCCTTGCTGCGCCGATACGGTTTCCGCCGCAGTCTGATGGTCAACGGACTGATCTCCAGCGGCGGCTATGCCCTGTGCGCCGCTTTCAGGCCCGATTGGAGCTTTCTGGTGATTTTCGGCATCCTGGTGGCCTGCGGCTTTTTCATGTCGTTCCAGTTCACCGGCTACAACACGGTGGCTTACGCCGAGATCGAAAGCCCGCAGATGAGCGCGGCCACCAGTTTCTACACCACCTTTCAGCAACTGATGTTGTCCACCGGTATCTGCGTGGCGGCTTTGTCGCTGCATCTGTCCATGGCGATGTTCGGGCACGTCCATCCCACCTTGGCCGATTTCTCGTCGGCCTTTCTGATGGTGACGGCGATTTCGGCGGCGGCTCTGGTCTGGAACCGGCAGTTCGATCCCGCCGTGGGAACCGACATCAGCGGGCACGCGCTGGAAGATTAAGCCCGCGCGTCCAGGGCGCGGGCCAGGGCGCAGAAACCTTCCACCGGCACTTCCTCGGCCCGCATGGTCGGGATCAGTCCGGCAGCCTGCAGCAAAGCCTCGGCGTCGCCCAGACTTTTCAGGCTTGAGCGCAGCATCTTGCGGCGTTGGCCGAAGGCGGCGGCAGTAACCTTCTCCAACGTTTCCATGCGGCAGGGCGCCAAAGGCTCGGCTCTGGGCTCCAGATACACGACGGTGCTGGCCACTTTCGGCGGCGGCGTGAAGGCCTCGCGGGCCACGTTGAACAGCGGCCGCACATGGCAGCGCCATTGGGTGATGACGGACAGGCGCCCGTAGTCCGGGCTTTTCGGCGCGGCGGCCAGACGGTCCACCACTTCCTTCTGGAACATCAGGGTCAGGCTGGCGAAGCATTCGGCCCGGCGCAGCCAGTTGATCAGCAGCACCGTCGAGATGTTGTAGGGCAAATTGGCGACGATGCGGCGGGGAGCCTCGCCCAGGTCGGCGGCGTCGATGTCCAGGGCGTCGCCGGCGATGATCTCCAGACGGCCGGGATAAGCGGCGGCGATTTCGTTTTGAATGGCGATGGCGCGATCGTCGCGCTCGATGGCGATGACGCGGCGGGCGCCGTTGTCCAGCAGGGCGCGGGTCAAGCCGCCGGGGCCGGGGCCGATTTCGATCACGCTTCCCTGGGAAATGTCGCCGGCTCCGCGGGCGATGCGGCCCGTCAGATTGAGATCGAACAGGAAATGTTGGCCCAAGGATTTGCGGGCGGCCAGTCCGTGAGCGGCGATCACCTCGCGCAAGGGAGGAAGCGGGTCAGACATTGGGGGCTTGAGCCATTCTCATGGAGGCCATTTGGGCGGCCATCTTCAGGGCGGCGATCAGGCTGCCGGGGTTGGCCTTGCCGCTGCCGGCCAGGTCCAAGGCGGTGCCGTGATCGGGCGAGGTGCGGATAAAGGGCAGACCCAGGGTAATGTTCACCCCGCCATCGAAATCGATGGTCTTGATGGGGATCAGCGCCTGATCGTGATACATGCACAGAGCGGCGTCGTAGCCGGCCCGCGCGCGGGCATGGAACATGGTGTCGCCGGGCAAGGGGCCAAAGGCGTCGATGCCCTCGGCGCGCAAGGCGGCGACGGCGGGGGCGACGATGTCGCTGTCTTCCGTTCCCATGGCTCCGCCTTCGCCGGCATGGGGATTGAGGCCGGAAACGGCCAGACGCGGATGTGCAATGCCGAAGTCGCGGCGCAGGGACTCGGCCGTGATGCGGCCCTGGGCGACGATCTCTTCACTGGTCAGCGATGCGATGGCGTCCTTCAAAGACAGATGGATGGTTACCGGCACCACCCGCAATTGCGGGCAGGCAAGCATCATCACCACGCGGGGCACGCCCGCCAGCTCCGCCAGGAATTCGGTATGGCCGGGAAAGCGGAAGCCGGCGTCGTACAGCGCCTTTTTATGGATGGGGTTGGTCACCACGGCGGCGGCCCGTCCTTCGACGGTCAGGCGCACGGCCTCCTCAATGGCGGCGACGACGCTTTTACCGTTGTCCGGATTCAAGCATCCGGGGATGGCGGATGCCGGCAGGGGACGATGCAAGACCGGCAAGGCATGGGGGAAGAGGGCGGCGGCCTCTTCCGGTTCGGCGATGGTCCGGACCGGAACGGCCAGTTCCATCCGCTGGGCTAAAGCCGCCAGCCGCCCGGCGTCATCGATAACGAAAAAAGGCGGCAGACCGCCGGTTTCCCGGCGGGTCCAGGCGGCCAGGGCGATGTCGCCGCCGATGCCGGCGGGTTCGCCCATAGTCAGGGCTACTGGATTTCCGGGATGCGGAGCGGGCATGCCCATCACTCGGCTCAGATACGGAACTCGACGAAAGCCGAGCGGCGAATGTCGCGCATATAGCGTCGGGCCAGAACCTCCAGACGCTCATCCTCCAGGCGCTGACGGACTTCGTCGCGGGACGGCAAGCCGCTGGGATCGGGATCATTGCGGCCGCAGATCACATAAAACCGCTTGCCGTCGGCCATGCTGAGCGGCTGGCTGAGCTGCGCCATCGGCAGATTGTCCAGCAGGGTCAGAACTTCCCTGGGAATTTCTGACGGGCGGGCTTTGCCGGGATGCACCCAATCGGCTGAAGGGATGGCTTTCAGAGCCCTGGGGAAATCGTCGCAGCTTTTGAGGCCGTTGGTGGCTTCGCGCAGGCGTCGGACCTGATCGTCGCGCTCGGCGGCGGTGGCGCTGGGCAAGGTCGTCAGGTTGACGATGGAAAGGTCGAAGGTCGGTTCGGATTTCTGCTGCCCGACGATGCGCTTGTCCCGCAGCAGCAGGATGTGGATGCCGTCGATGGAATGGATGGGCTGCGAAGCCGTGCCGGGCGTCAGGGTGCCCAGGGTGGACATCAGGTCATCGTCCAGCATGCCTTCCGACACCCAGCCCAAATCGCCGCCCGAGGCGCCGCCGGTTTGGCTGAACTGGCGGGCCAAAGCCGAAAAGGGCGCGCCTTGACGCAATTGGTCGATCAGACGGTTGGCCAAGGCCTCGACCTCGGCCTGATGAGCGGGATTGTCGATGGGCAAATAAATATCGGCGGCCAGATATTCCGGCTTGCCCAGGTTTTCGCGCAAGGTTTGCAGGCGGGTGTCGATCTCTTCCTCGCCGATCTTGATCTCGGGCATTAACTCGCGGCGCACGGTGCGAGCCCAGGCGATTTCGGCCTTGATCTGCTGGCGCAGGGTATCGGGATCGATGCCTTTGCCCTTCAGCAAGGTGTCCATGGCGCCGGCAGGCATGTTGTTCTGGCGCTCGATATTGGCCACGCCGTTGTTGATTTCGCCGCTCACCACGTTGATGTGCTTGTGCTCGGCCTCTTGAAGCTCCAGCCGTTCGTCGATCAGCTTGCGCAGCACCTGGCCGCCGACGCGGCTGCGATTTTCCACCGTATCGGGAAGGCTGGAGGACAGCAGCACCATCTTGATGCGCATTTCCAGGTCGCGAATGGAGATAGCGTCCTCGTTGACCACGGCGGCGACGCGCTCGGACGACTGCTGGGCGGCTGCCGGCGGAGAGAACGCCAGCATGCAGGCAATCGGAGTGGCTAGGGCCAAGCCGATGGTGGCGCGGATCATGAGGGAAGGGGTGGCGTTTCGCTTGGTCATGGCTAGAACAGGTCCACCGGGAATTGGGTTACGGTCTTGAAATTCAGGCGCAGCACCACGAAGCGGCCGGAATTGGCCGCCACGGCAGTGGTATGGTTGTTGCCGGCGTCCAGGACCGTCTGTAGGCATTCGTCGTCGTAAATCAGACGGGCGCCGTAATTCTGCGGTCCGGCGTTGATGCCCAGATTCTCGACCGAATAGAACTGGGTCGCCCAGTAACGGGAGATATGGGTGGTCAGCGTCGTCGACAACTGTTCGCGGGCGTTATAGGGGCTGCTTTCGCTCAGTTTATCGAAAAACACGTACGATGCCGACAGCTGGAAAGGCTTGGGCCCCAAAAGGCCGTCGATTTCGCTGCGGCGCAGGACGCCATCGTCCTTGTCGATGCGGAAGCGGTAGTTGATCTTCATGTTGTCGGACGGGCTGACGCCGACGCGGCCGACGTAATCCGACAGATATTCGTCAAGTCCGCCGCCGGGCTGGAAGCTGCGGTCGGGATGCACCTGATAGCTTTGCGCCATCAGCACGTCCATGGCCGGCAGGCCGCGGCTGACGATGTTGTATTCCCCGCCATAGGCCACGCGCGGCCCGGCAAAGACATGGTCGTAGCCGTTATAGGGGTTGGGGCTGAAGATGTTCACGTCGTCCAGTTCGAAGGCCAGGCTGTCTTCGTTGGGGATCTTGATGGAGTTACCGCCGAACGGAGACACGGTGGTGACGACGATGGGCGTGAGCGTCTGCGAACCGAGGGCTCCGACCTTGCTCAACGGATAGCGCCAGTCCAGCGAGGCGGAGGGTATGGTGCGCGAAGCCTGGGCCGAGCCGCTGTGCATGTCGGCGACATTGTCGCTGTCATAGGCGTCGACTCGCATGCCGGTCGTGAAATTGATCACCTGCCCATCCGAGGTGATGGCCGGCAGGTTCCAGGACGTTTGGCTGTTGATACGCCGGCTGTTGGTGCCGTGTTCGCGGGTGATGGTGGCGGTGCGGGCGTCGACCGTCCAATAGCCGCCGTTCTCGGTGGGTTCGCCGACGAAGCTGTAGGTTCCCAGCGGCCCGATCAGCGGTTCGCCCTTGGTCAGCTTGGTGACGTACTGGGCGGTGCTGGCGCTGGTGCTCAGATTCTGGAAGGAATAAGCTTCCACCGACGCGTAACTGCGATAGCCGAAGCCTTCGAGATAGGGGTTGGTGGTCAGATAGGGCTTCGACGTGCGGTAGTCGTAGATGCGCAGGTAGTCTTTGTCGGACGCCCGCTGCACGGTATAGCCGGTGCGCCAGGCGTCGTTGATGTCGAACTCGCCCTTGGCGTCGATGTGCCAGCCCACGGTGTCCTTGCCGCCTTCGCCGCCGCCGGTTTCGTTGGCGACGCTGAACGAGGTTTGGGTGTCGCCGCCCGGCAGGCGCCAGCGGTCCTTCACGCCCAGCTGCTCGCCTCGATTGGTGCTCACCATCGGCGACAAGGTGATGTCGTGGTAGTCATCGATCACCTGGAAATAGGGAACGCGGACGGCGGTGCCCAGGCTGGAATTGTTGATCACGCCTGGAGCCAGCAGGCCGCTTTTGCGCTTCAGCATGGGGTCGGTGTGGGAGAAATAGGGAGCGTAGGCCACCGGAATGCCGGCGACGTCCAGCCACATGTCTTCGTACTCGACCACATGCTCGATTTCGTCATGGGTGACGGTCTTGGCCCGCAACTGCCACAGCGGCGGATCTTCGGGATGCTCGGCACAGGGGCGGCAGGCGGAATAGGTGGCGCTGTTCATGATCGTGCGGGTGCCGCCGATACGTCGGGCGTTTTTGCCCTCCATATGGGAGTCGTCGATCATCACCATGCGGATGCCCTGCGCCACCGCCTCTTTCATGTCGCCGGTGATTTCCATGTATTCGGCGAAGGTTACCTGGCCGTCGAGATCGGTCAGGCTGACATTGCCGGTGGCGATGATCACGTCCTGCTTCAAATTGTAGGACAGGGTATCGGCCAGCAGGATGCGCCCGTTCTGGTTCACCTCGACATGGCCGCGAGCGGTGACCGAGTTCAGGTCGCGGTCATGCTGCATCTGGTCGGCGGTGATTTCGGCGGGACCGCTGTTGTCGTGGTGTTTCTTGTGCGGTTGGGCCGGAGCGGCGTCATCGGCGTTGGCGGCGGACAGCGGAGCCAAGGCGACCGGCCCCAAGGCGATGGCGATGGCCATCAGGCTGGGAGTGAAACGGCGGAGGCGACGGATCAGCACATCCATCCCCTTAAGCCAAGGCCGGTTTGCGGCGCAGATTGGAAAACAGCGCCCAGATACCGCCGGCGGCCGGAATCAGCGGGGCGATATAGACCAGGGGCAGGAACATCAGGTTGCGGGTGGCGATATTGGAGACGCCAAGCGCCATGGCCTGGACCAGGATCATCAGGCCGATGGCGATGACCAGCCGGTCGCCCTGGCCCCGTCGATTGAACCAGCCCGGCAGCAAACAGGCCGTCGCCAGCAATGCGAACGAGAAATGGTACAGCGGCGACGCCAATCTTTGATGCCCCTCGACCCTGAACTGCCGGTAATTGACCGGCCCCACCTCGGCTTCGGTGGCGGTGAACAGTTCCCAGGTCGGACGCTCGCGGGCGTCGCGGGACCGGTCGCCGTCGCCGCCAGAGCCGTCAGAGAATTCCATCGCATAATTGTCGAAATATAGCAATGACAGGCGATTGGACCCGCGCGTCACCTGCTGGCGGGTGCCGTTGATCAGCAGCACCTTGGGATTGTCGCCGTCGCCCTTGATCAGAGCGCCGCGTTCGGCCTGGATGGTGACGCTGCGGGTGGGGTTGCGGGTGTCGTGAACGATTACGCCCAGCAATTCTCCGGCATTGTCGCGGGCGCGGACGTAGACGGTCAGGCCGGGCATGACCTGATTGAACAACCCTTCCTGCAACATCACCGACGTGGCGCTGTTGCGCAGGCTCCACTGCATCTGATGGAATTTGCTGACGCTGTAGGGGATCAGCCACAAATTCAGGATCAGGCTGATGATCATGTTGGCGGTGGCCAGCATGACGGCGGGGCGGGCCAGCGCCCAATGACTCAGGCCCGCCGAACGCATCACCACCAGTTCGCGGTCGGTGATCAGCTTGTTGTAGGTGAACAGCACCACGGCGAACAGCGCGACCGGCAGGATCACCGTCAGGAAGTTGGGCAGCACCAGCATGGTCAATTCGATGAAGGACCAGATCGAAGCGCCGCGATTGACGGTGATTTCAACGAAGCGAAGGGATTGGGTCAGCCAAAGAATCGCCGTAAGGCCAGCGGTGACAAGCACCATGGCCACGGCGAGCTGACGCAATATGTAGCGGTCTATCCCCAACATTTGCGCGGATTATGACTGGGAGATCGCCATAAGAACAGCGCAAAGAATGGGTTGGCGGAAGAAGTTTGGCGAGGGGGCGATCCGAGCCGGGGCTCAGATCACCTTGCCCGGATTCATCAGGCCCTTGGGGTCCAAGGCGGCCTTGATCTTGCGCATCAAATCCAGCTCCAGGCTGGGCTTGTAATGCTCAAGCTCGATCTTCTTCAGGACGCCGATGCCGTGCTCGGCGCTGATGGAGCCGCGCAAGCTCACGACGATGTCGTGGACAATGCGGTTCATCTCTTCCCAGCGGGCCAGGAAGGCCTGTTTGTCGCCGTCCTTGGGCTGGCTCAGATTGTAGTGGATGTTGCCGTCGCCCACATGGCCGAAAGGGATCACCCGCACGCCGGGCATGGCGGCTTCCACCGCCGGAGTGGCGCGGCGGATGAACTCGGGCACCGACGAGACGGGTACGGAAATGTCGTGCTTGATGCTGCCGCCATATTTCTTCTGCGCCTCGGGCACGCCTTCGCGGATGCGCCATAGACCGTTGCGCTGTTCCATCGAATTGGCCATCACGGCGTCGACCACTTCGCCGGCCTCCATGGCCTCACCCAGCAGGGTCTCCAGGCTTTCCTGCAGATTGCCCTCGGGGCGCGAGGTGGACAGCTCCATCAGGACGTACCAGTCGTGGGCACTCTCGAAGGGGTCACTGATGCCGGGCAGATTCTCGATGTCCAATTCCAGGCCGTTGCGGCCCACCAGCTCGAAAGCCGTGACCTGGTCGCCGGTGGCGGCGCGGGCGCGGGCCAGCAGGGCCAGGGCGGAATCCAGGTCGGCCAGGGCGACGAAGGCGGTTTGCACGTCGCGGGGCTTGGGAAACATCTTGATGACGGCGGCGGTGATGACGCCAAGCGTGCCTTCGCCGCCGATATAGAGCTGTTTCAGGTCATAGCCGGTATTGTCCTTGCGCAAGGAGCGCAGGCCGTCCCAGACCTGGCCGTCGGGCAGAACCACTTCCAGGCCCAGCACCAGTTCGCGGGTGTTGCCATAGCGCAGCACGCCCGAACCGCCGGCATTGGTCGAGATGTTGCCGCCGATCTGGCAGCTGCCCTCGGCGCCCAGACTCAGGGGGAACAGGCAGCCGGCTTCGTCGGCCTTTTGCTGGATGGTCTGCAGGACCACCCCGGCTTCCACCGTCATGGTGAAATTCAGCGGATCGATCGAGCGGATGGCGTTCATGCGCCCGGTGCTGATGATGATCTGAGGGCCATCCTGGGTCGGGCAGCCGCCGCCGCACAGGCCGGTGTTGCCGCCCTGGGGAATAATGGCGACCCCGGCTTCGGCGCACAGTTTCACGACATCGGAAACGTCCTTGGTCGAGGCGGGGCGGACCACGGCCAGCGCTTTGCCGTGATACAGGCCGCGCTCCTCTTCCAGAAAGGGGGCCATGTCGGTGGGCTCGGTCAGCAGGCCGTTCGGCCCGACGACGGAAGCGATGCGGGTAAGGATGTCCTGGCTCATGATGATCGGTGTAACCCCAAGCGGCGACGGGCGCAAGACGGGTTGTTGTCAGCTTCTGGGCGCGGCAGCCCGGCGCAGGCGGTCGTTGATGGCCAGTCCCAGCCCGTGGGCGGGGATGGGCGACACGGCGATGCCGCGGAACGGTGGGCGATCCAGGGCGCGCAGCATGGCGAACAGGTTGGCGGCGGCTTCGGCCAGGTCGCCGGATGGGCTCAGCGACATGTCCGCGGCGGCGGCGGGGCCGAAACCCAGCAAAGCCTCGCCGTTGTTTGCCGTTTCGACGTTCAGCCGCACCGGCAGGCCGGGGGCGTAATGGCTGGCCAGCATGCCCGGCGATTTGGGGCCGGTTTCGTCATGCCCCTGGGCGATGGCGACGGGGGCGGCTAATGCCTCGGCCAACTGTTCCAAGGTGATGCCACCGGGACGCAGCAGCGTCGCCTGTTCGGTGGTCAGATCCAGCACGGTGGATTCGACGCCGACGGCGCAAGCTCCGCCATCCAGGATCATCGCCAGCTTGTCCCCAAGGCCTTCCGCCACATGAGCGGCGGTGGTGGGGCTGACGCCGCCGGACGGATTGGCGCTGGGGGCGGCGATGGGCCGGGCGGCGGCGCGCAGCAGCTCCAAAGCCAGCGGATGGGCGGGGACGCGCACAGCGATGCTGTTCAGCCCCGCCGAGGCCAACAGCGAAACCGGACAATCCTTGCGGCGCGGCAGCACCATGGTCAGGGGGCCGGGCCAGAATGCGGCGGCCAGACGGCGGGCGCGGCCGTCCATTTCGACCAGCCGCTCGGCGGCTTGCACGTCGGGGACATGGGCGATCAGCGGGTTGAAGTCGGGGCGGTTCTTGGCGGCGAAGATGGCGGCGACGGCGCGGTCGTCGGTGGCGTCGCCACCCAGGCCGTAAACCGTCTCGGTGGCAAAGGCCACCAGCTTTCCCTGGCGCAAAAGATCGGCGGCCCTGGCAATGTTTTCAGGATTGGCGTCCATGACGGGCGAGTGTTGGGGGATCGCGTTGGTCATAAGGATTTTGTCTCAAAGAAACTCTTCAGTATTGATCAAGTAAATCTAAAGTTTCCAACGTAAAGGGCCGCCCATGTTTCAGGGCGGCCCTGTCTCGCTTCGCTCTAGGATCGGACCACCGATCGTGTGATCCGGAGCCAAGTCACCGCAAAGGCATGTGCGGCGGCTAATCAGTGGGTGATGTCATCACTCACGGGTATTATGGTGCCTCTTTTACTGTTCGAAGTCAAGAAAAACGGAGTCTCGAATCAGGCCTTGGGCGGGTTCGGTTGAGAGCTGCCCCAGGCCACCACGGGCGGGTTTTCAAAGCCGGATTTGCCGTACAGCAGAGGGCTGCCGTCGGGCAGGGTCATGCAGCCGCCGGCGGCCAGCAGAACGGCGTGGCCGGCGGCGGTGTCCCATTCCATGGTGCGGCCGAAACGCGGATAGATGTCGGCCTCGCCGGCGGCGACCAGGGCGAATTTCAACGAGCTTCCCGACCGGCGGATGTCGGCCACCGGGAAATGCTTCATGTAGTCGTCGAAGGTCGCGGGATCGCGGTGCGACCGGCTGGACAGCACCCGCATGCCGTCCTTGGGGATCGGGCGCACGGCGATGGGACGCGGAGCGGCGCCCCGGTCTTCGACGGTGGCGATGCCGGGAGCGGCCAGGAACAGGCGGTCCAGCACCGGGGCGAACAGCACGCCGGCCACCGGCACACCGTTGTCGATCAGGCCGATGTTGACGGTGAATTCGCCGTTGCGGGCGACGAATTCCTTGGTGCCGTCCAGCGGATCCACCAGCCAGAAGCGCCCGCCCGAGACATCGAACCTTTTGCCTGCGGCGGCGGCTTCCTCGGACACCACGGGGATGTCGGGGGTCAGTTTGGCCAATCCGGCCAGAATGATGGCTTCGGCCTTGATGTCGGCGGCGGTGACCGGCGAATTGTCGTCCTTGGACAGCACTTCAAAAGGCTGGGAATAAACATCCATGATGGCGGCTCCGGCCTCGCGGGCCAAGGCGCGCAGGCCGGGAAGCAGAGCGACGTAATCGGGCACGGTGGAATTCATCCTGAAACAACGAAAATAAGGCGGTGAACATTCTGCCTGTCCAGGGTCTTAATCAACTGTTTTTCAGCTCCACCGCCAGGAAGCGGCTGGCCTTGAAGGATGGGGACCAGTGCTCCTCGGCCATGCCGGCCTTGCGCTTGAGGTGGCTGAGAAACTCTTTCGGCGTCGGCAGAACCTCCCACACCGACGGCAGAAACAGCGAGCGCCGCCCGTCGTCCTCGATGATCAGTCCGTCCACATGAGGGCGTAACTGGGCCAAAAGATCGGTTTCGTCGCGAAAGTCCATGGGAACGGGAGGCGTCAGGACGGATACCGACAGTTCCAGATCCGGCCATTCCTCGGTGCTCAAGGCGGGGAAGCGGGGATCGTGGAAGGCGGCTTTTTGGGCGTTGTCGACGATGTCCTCGCCCAGCGACCTCCAGGCTTGGGGCGAACCGATGCAGCCGCGCAACTGGCCGTCCAGCTTCAAGGTGACGAAAGCGGCTCCGGGCTGGCGTAACAGGTCGGGCAAGGGATCGGGCATCGCCGCCGGTTGGCCGGAGCTGAGGCGGCTTTCGATGGCGGAACGCGCCAATTCCAGCAGCAACGACGCCTGGGCGCGGATGCGCTCGGATTCCTCGGGAGCGATTTTGGCGTCGCGGGCCGGCTCGCAGAACGCCCAGGCGCCATAGCCCACCACCCGGTCTTTGGGGCCGGCGGTGTCGCCGGAATTGCGCAGATCGACAGTTTCCACCGTCATGCCTCGGCGCTTGGCGATGCTGAGCAATCCCTTGACCGGAATGCGTCCGCAGGCCTGATCGTCGCGCAAGGCGCCGCCGTCCAGATGTTCGATGGCCTGGCAGGCTGCGTGATCCAGGCTTCGGGCGGTTTCGTAGTCGAGATAGTGGCTCAGGTCGGAACTGATGACGATCAGCGTTTCCGGTCCGCCCCACACGGCCTCCAGCACTTGCGCCACCAATTCGGGCGGAGCATCGCCCACCACCAGCGGCACCAGCGAAAACGGACCCAGCACCGCCTGTAGGAACGGCAGATGGACCTCCAGGCTGTGTTCCTGTTCGTGGGCGGCGTCCAGAATGCCGGTGTCGGGAAAACCAAGGGCGCGACGATAGGCGTCCTTGTCGATGGGCAGCGGGCCGAAAGGCGTTTCGTAAGCGTCGGCGGTGCAGCCGGCGATGCCTTTGAAAGCCACCCGATGAGACGGCCCCATCAGCACCACCCGGGTGATGCGCCCCCGCGTCGGCAGCAGCCGGGCATAGACGCTGGCGGCGATGGGGCCGGAATAAACATAGCCGGCATGGGGGGCGATGACCGCTTTCGGCGCCGGCTTTTCTCCCGTTCGGGGGACGGCGGCAAGAAAAGCGTGAACGTCGGCGGCCAATTGCTGCGGCTGGGCGGGGTAGAAGGCTCCGGCGACGGCGGGTTTGCGCAAATGGCTCATGATCGCCTCCCATGGCGTTTTTGCCGCCGGGCTTCGAGACCCGGCGGCATTTATCGTGACAGTTTACTCCTTCACCGACAGCGGCGGCATCATCACTTCGGCCTTGCCGTCGGCCTGGATCAGGCTGGTCAGCGGGGCCAGGGCCGTTTGCAGCTTCGACAACTGGCGCAGCGCTCCCAGCGAAGCGGAAACGTCGCTGGGTACGTGGCCAGTGCGCATCATTTCCATCAGCACCTCGACGGGGTCGCGGGGCTTGGGGAATTGTTCCAGCTCGATGGGCATCTGCGACGGCACGCGGGTCAGCTTGCGGATATCGGCGAAGGCGGTGGCATAGCCGCCAACCTCGTCGATCAGCCCCATTTTCTGAGCCAGGTCGCCCGGCCAGATGCGGCCGCGGGCCAGCTTGTCCATCTGTTCCGGCGTGATGTTGCGGGCGCGGGACGCCTTGCCGGTGAAATCGGCGTAGATTTTGTCCAGCATGGTGTTCAGCCGGTCCCAGGCGGCGGGAGAGAAAGGCTGGTTCGAGCTCCACATGCCGGCGTTCTGGCCGTTGTGGATTTCATCCCAGTTCACGCCCAGTTTTTTCCATAGTTCGGCCATGACGAACTTGCCGGAAAACACACCGATCGAGCCGGTGATGGTGCCTGGCTGGGCGATGATGCGGTCGGCGGGCATGGCGGCGAAATAACCGCCGGAGGCGGCGACGTCGCCCATGGAGACGATCACCGGCTTGCCGGCGGACCGGGCGTTGGACACTTCGCGCCAGACCGCGTCGGCGGCGGTGTAGGAGCCGCCGGGGCTGTCGATGCGGAACAGGATGGCCTTGATGTCCGGGTCTTTCACGGCGTCGCGGAACGCCTTGCCGATGCGCTCGGAGGAGAACGCCACGTCGTTGGACAGGGGATTGTCCTCGCCGCCGCCGCGCTGCACCGTGCCGACGCCGTAGATCAGCGCCACCTTGACGGCATTGGGTTCGGGCGGCAGCCGGTTGACGTAATCCGACAGGTCGACCACCTGGCCCTGGGGCTTGATGGAATCCTGCATTTCATCCCAATAGGCCAGCTTGTCCACCAGCTTGGCCTTCATCGCCTCGTCGGCCAGAAGCGGCGAGCGGTCGATCAGGGCTTTCACCTCTTCCGGCTTCAGGCCGCGTGCGTCGGCGATGCCCTGGGTCACCTGACCGCTCCAGGCGTTCAGCAACTGGCTCAGGGAATCCCGGTTTTCCTTGGTGAACTTGTTCTGGGTGAAGGTCTCGATGGCCGACTTGTATTCCCAGCGGGCGCCGAATTGCGGCTGCACGCCGATCTTGTCGAAGACGTCCTTGAGGAACGGGCTTTCGGCCATGAAGCCGGTCAGCCCGACGTCGCCCGACGGCTGCAGCCAGATTTCCTGGAAAGCGCTGGCGGTGTAATAGGCGCTGGTTCCCGGTCCACCTTCGCCCAGGCTGGTGGAATAGGCCACCGTGCGTTTGCCGGCCTTGCGGAAGGCGGCGACGGCGTCGCGCAGTTCCTGCGCCCGGGCCATGCCCAGATGCACGTTGTCGATGCGGGCCACCAGTCCGGTGACGCGGGGATCGTGGGATGCGCGGTCCAGGGCGCGAACCACTTCCTCGACGGCGTAGCCGCTGTTTTCCAGCTTGGCGAACGGCCCGTCGGGTTGGGCTTCGGTCAGGCCGGCGTTCAGATTCAGCATCAGCACCATCTTGCCGGGCAGGGACGGCGCCTTGTGCCGTGCGGCGGTGATGCCGACGATGATGAACAGAGCCAGGGTGAGCAGGCCGATGGTGGCCAGGGCGAACAGGGTGACGCGACCGATCAGCCGCATTTGGGGTCTCCCCAAAAGGAAAGCATGACTTCGTTTATGGGGCTTGCCGGGCGGGGGGTCAATGTCGGACCATCAATCATCATGACGGAACATCCCGCACGCTATTGGCATTTGGCCGAAGACGGCCGCATCCAGTGCGACCTGTGCCCCCGCGCCTGTCGTCTGCACGACGGTCAACAGGGCCTGTGCTTCGTGCGCGAACGCCGGGGCGAGGGCATGGTGCTGACCACCTATGGCCGCTCGTCGGGCTTTTGCATCGATCCGGTGGAGAAAAAGCCGCTGAACCACTTTCTGCCGGGGACGCCAATTTTATCGTTCGGCACGGCGGGCTGCAATCTGACGTGCAAGTTCTGTCAGAACTGGGACATCAGCAAAGCCCGCGAAGTGGATCGCCTGAACGATGCGGCGGCGCCCGAACTGATCGCCGAGGCGGCCCGGCAGCTGGGCTGCCGTTCGGTGGCCTTCACCTACAACGATCCGGTGATCTTCCTCGAATATGCCGTTGACGTGGCGCGGGCCTGTCATGACCGGGGCATCCGCACCGTGGCGGTGACGGCCGGATACATATCGCCCGAACCCCGAGCCGAATTCTTTTCGCTGATGGACGCCGCCAACGTCGATCTGAAGGCTTTTTCCGAAGGCTTCTATCAGTCGCTTTGTTCGGCGCGTCTCGACTCAGTGCTCGACACTTTGCGCTATCTTTGTCGGGACACCGACGTCTGGGTCGAGATCACCACTTTGCTGATTCCCGGCCGAAACGACTCCAACGCCGAGCTGACGGCCATGTGCCGCTGGATCAGGACGGTATTGGGCGAGAGCGTGCCGCTGCATTTTTCGGCCTTCCATCCCGATTGGCGGATGCGCGACGTTGCCGCCACGCCAACTGAAACCCTGGGCCGGGCGCGGGCCATCGCCTTGGGGGAGGGCTTGCTGCACGTCTATACCGGCAATGTCCACGATCCCGAGGGCGGCAGCACATGGTGCCCCGGCTGCGGCGCCTTGCTGATCGGGCGGGACTGGTATGAACTGGGCCATTGGGGCCTGGACGGCAAGGGCTGCTGCGCCGCCTGCGGCCGTCCTCTGGCCGGGCGTTTCGAGCCGCGTCCCGGTGTTTGGGGACGCAAGCGCCAGCCGGTGCGGTTGCAAAGCGGCGGCGGATGACCTATGAAGCTGCCCAATTGAAACGCCGCTGGACGGATGGAATGATCAAGCGTTGGGCCTCGACGGCCGCCAAGATTTTGCTGACGGTGGCGGCTATCTGGTATTTGCAGCGCAAGGTCGATCTGGCCGCCGCCTGGGATGTGGGCAAAGGCTTGTCTCCCTGGTGGTTCGCCTTGGCCATGGCGCTGCAGGGCATTCAGATGTTCGTCTGCGGCGGTCGTTGGCTGATGGTGCTAAAGGCGCTGGGCACCCGGCTGCCTTTCCTGATGTCGGTCGAGCTGTTCATGATCGGCATCTTTTTCGGCCAGGTCTTGCCGGGGGCGGTGGGCGGCGACGCCGTGCGCATCTGGAAAACCCGCGAGGCCGGTCTGTCTCTGAGCCATTCCTTCAATTCGGTGCTGCTGGAGCGGGTCATCACCGTCTTCGCCCTGATGCTGCTGGCGGCCATCAGCCAGCCGTTTCTGCAAGACCGGCTGGGCGGTTTGCTGCCGGTATGGTTCTTTCCCGCCCTGGCCGGGCTGGGCCTGAGCGGCATCGTCGTGCTGCTGCTGCTGGACCGCCTGCCCGACAGCCTGATCCGCATCCGCGTCGTGCGCGGCTTCTTCGCCCTGGCGGCGGACGGACGCCGGCTGTTCCTGTCGCCTCTCCGGGCGCTGCCGACCCTGGCCGTCACCTTGCTGGGGCATGTCAATCTGGTGCTGGTGATGTGGGCGCTGGCCCGCGGCATCGGCGCTCCGGTCGACGTCGGCGATTGTCTGGTGTTGGTGCCGCCGGTGATCCTGGTGGCGACGTTGCCCATCTCCATTTCCGGCTGGGGCGTGCGGGAAAACATGACCGTGCTGATGTTCGCCGGCATCGGCGTTGCCCACGAGCAATCGGCGGCTTTGTCGCTGCTGTTCGGGTTGTCCAGCTTGCTGATTTCCCTGCCCGGCGGGTTGTTCTGGCTGCGCGAGCGGGACGCCGCCCAGCAAGAAATGCAAAAAGAGATGGGAGACGAGAGGGGGTAACCCCTTTTCTTCCTGCCCCCGGATGCTAGATTGAATCGGAAGCAATCGCTTCATCCGCTACCCAACGGGGACATCACGTTCATGAAAATCAGCTTCGCGAAGCCCACGCTGCCTACCGAAGGCGCTCTTGTCGTCGGTGTTCTGGAAGGCCGCGCGCTCACTCCCGCCGCCGTCAAGGCCGATCAGGCGACCGGCGGCCAACTTGCCCGGGCCATTGCCGCGAGCCGCTTCGAAGGCAAAAAGGAGCAGGCGCTTTTGCTGCAGGCTCCCGCCGGAATCGAGGCCAGCCGCGTACTGCTGCTGGGCCTGGGCAAAGCCGCCGACTTCGACGCTCTGGCCGCCGAGGCGCTGGGCGGTGCCGTGATCGCTCAGCTGGCCTCCTCCGGCGACGCCGTCGTCACTGTCGCTTTGGACGGGTTGGAAGGCTCGACCCTGTCGGCCCCGGAGGCCGCCGCCGCCATCGCCCTGGGCGCCCGTCTGCGGTCCTATCGTTTCGACAAATACCGCACCAAGGAAAAGAAGGAAGACAAGCCTTCCCTGAAGAAGGTCGTGATCGCCCTGGACGCCCATGCCGAGGCCAAGAAGGCTTTCGCAGTCAAGGATCTGGTGGCCGAAGGCGTCTTTCTGACCCGCGATCTGGCCTCCGAGCCCGCCAACGTCATCTATCCGGAAAGCCTAGCCGAAGCCGCCAAGTCGCTGTCCGAACTGGGCCTTGAAATCGAGGTTCTGGGCGAAAAGCAGATGAAGAAGCTGGGCATGGGCGCGCTGCTGGGCGTCGGTCAAGGCTCGGCCCGCGAATCCCAGCTCGTCACCCTGCGCTGGAACGGCGGCACCAAGGACGACGCCCCGGTGGCCTTTGTCGGCAAGGGCGTCTGCTTCGATTCCGGCGGCATCAGCATCAAGCCGGCCGCCAACATGGAAGACATGAAGTGGGACATGGGCGGCGCCGCCGTGGTCATCGGCCTGATGAAGGCTTTGGCTCTGCGCAAGGCCAAGGTCAACGTGGTCGGCGTGGTCGGCCTGGTGGAAAACATGCCGTCCGGCACCGCCCAGCGTCCCGGCGACGTGGTGACCTCCATGTCCGGTCAGACCATCGAGGTGATCAACACCGACGCCGAGGGCCGTCTCGTGCTGGCCGATGCTCTGTGGTACACCCAGCAGCAGTTCAAGCCCCATTCCATCGTCGATTTGGCGACCCTGACCGGGGCCATCATCGTTTCGCTGGGCAGCCATTATGCCGGCCTGTTCTCCAACGACGACGATCTGGCCGACAAGCTGACCGCCGCCGGCAAGGATGTGGGCGAAAAGCTGTGGCGCATGCCCGTCGACGATCCCTATGACAAGATGATCAAGTCCGAGATCGCCGACATGAAGAACGTCGGCGAAGGCGGAGCCGGCAGCGTCACCGCCGCCATGTTCCTGAAGCGCTTCATCAAGGACACCAAGTGGGCGCATCTGGACATTGCCGGCGTGACCTGGGCCAAGGCCGACAAGCCGGTGACGCCTAAGGGCGCGACCGCTTTCGGCGTGCGTCTGCTCGACCGTCTGGTGGCGGCCAATTACGAGCAGAAGTAAGCCTTGCTGAAAATCCTCTTTGAGAAGACCGCCGCCGGGGCCGATGCCCTGGCGGTTGGTTTCCGCCCCAAAAAAGACGGCGGCCTGATCTTCCGGCCTTCGGCGAAGCTGCCGGGGCTGGAGCAGGCCTTGTCCCTCAAGCACCGCTTCAAAGCCGAGGAGGGCGACGTGCTGCCAGTCCTCGCGCCGTCCGGCTGGCTGGTGGCGGTGGGGCTGGACGTCGAAGAGGACCAGGACGAAGCTGCCTTGCGCCGCATCGGCTCCAATCTGTTCGGTGAACTGTGCGACGGCGGCATCGAACATCTGGCTGTGGCTCTGGATTTAGGGGCGGAAGAGGCTGCCGAACTGGCTTACGGCATGGCCTTGCGGGCCTGGAAACCGGCGGCGAAATATCGTTCGAAGCCCGATCCCGACGATGAATGGAGTCTGACCGCCGTCACCATCGTCACCGAAGATCCGGATGCCGCCCGCATCCGCTTCGAACGGCTGGGCATCGTCGCCGAGGCGGTGAGCTTTGCCCGCGATCTGGTGGTGGCTCCGGCCAACGAATTGACGCCACAGGCTTTTTCCGACCGATTGGCGGATCTGTTTGGTTTCGGCGTTTCCATTGAGATTCTTGATGCCAAGGCTTTGGCCAAGCAGGGATTGAATTTGCTGCTGGCCGTCGGTCGGGGCAGCGCCAACCCGCCGCTGCTGGCCGTCTTGCGCTGGAACGGCGGCAAGAAGAGCCAGGCTCCGCTGGCCTTCGTTGGCAAAGGCATCACTTTCGACACCGGCGGCCTCTGCATCAAGGATGAAGAGGACATGGGCGAGATGAAGGGCGACATGGGCGGCGCCGCCACCGTCGCCGGTCTGATCCGCGTTCTCGCCCGCCGTAAGGCCGCCGTCAACGCCGTCGGCGTGCTGGCCATCGCCGAGAACATGGTGTCGGGCGCCGCCCAGCGTCCCGGCGACGTGGTGACGGGCTATAACGGCCGAACCGTGGAGGTGGTCGATACCGACGCCGAGGGACGTCTGGTGCTGGCCGACGCTTTGGCCTGGACCGCCAAGAATTGCAAGCCGTCGCTGATGGTCGATCTGGCCACCCTGACCGGCGCGGTGGAATCGGCCCTGGGCAAGAAACGGGCGGGGCTGTTTTGCAACGACGACGATCTGGCGGAAAAGCTGTTCGAGGCCGGCGAAGAGGAAGAGGAGTTGCTGTGGCGTCTGCCGCTGGTGGATGTCTATGACGACGATCTGAAATCGCTGATCGCCGATATCCGCAGTTGTTCCTGGGACGACATGGCGCCGGATCATATTCATGCCGCCCGTTTTCTGGAGCATTTCGTGCCCAAGGGGCTGCCCTGGGCGCATCTGGACATCGCCGGCACCTCTGAAGCCGGGGACGAAGAAGACGGCGACGAACCGATCACCGGACCCGGCCCCACGGCTTTCGGCATCCGCCTGCTGGACCGCTTGATCGACGATATGGTCGAGGAGGACGAGGAGGAGTAGACTCCTTACCCATCATGTCCACACCCCGCATCGGCTTCTATCATCTTGTTGAAATGCCGCTGGAACAGGCCTTGCCGCGTCTCCTGGAAAAGGTGACGGCTGCCGGCCACAAGGTAGTGATCATGGCTGGAAGCGAACAGCGGGTCGGCTTTCTCGACGGCCTACTGTGGACCTGGAACCCGGATTCCTGGCTGCCTCACGGCACCAGGCGCGACGGCGACGCCGAGTTGCATCCCATCTGGCTGACGGACGGCGAGGACAACGCCAACGGCGCCGACGTGCTGGTGCTGACCGACGGCGTCGCGCCCGCCTCGCTGGAGGGCTATGCCCGCATTCTCAACATGTTCGACGGACGCGACGACCAGTTGGTCGAGACGGCGCGTGAACAATGGCGCCGCTGGAAGGCGGACGGCCTGGAACTGGTTTATTACCAACAGACGGAAACCGGCGGCTGGTTTGAAAAAGCCAAAGCCGGCGGCGAGTCGGCCTCAGGCGATTGAGGGGCTTGTAAAGGGGCAGATGCATTATGTTCAACGGTAAGGTTCTGGTGGCTCAAGGGGGCGGCCCGACGGCGGTGATCAATCAGTCGGTGGTCGGCGCGGTTTTAGAATCCCGCAAGTTCCGCAATGTGGATTTGGTGTACGGCGCGCTGCACGGCGTCCGGGGCATCGTCGACGAGGAATTCCTCGATCTGACCCGCGAGACCACTCACAATCTGGAGATGGTGGGGCAAACTCCGGCTTCGGCCCTGGGCTCGACCCGCGACAAGCCGGACCTGAAGTACTGCCAGGAAATCTTCAAGGTTCTGCGCGCTCACGAGGTGGGCTATTTCTTCTATATCGGCGGCAACGACAGTTCGGACACCGTGCGTATCGTCTCCGAGGAAGCTCACCGCGAGGGTTATCCCCTGCGCTGCATCCATATCCCCAAGACCATCGACAACGATCTGGTGCTGAACGACCACACTCCCGGTTTTCCCTCGGCGGCGCGTTTCGTCGCCCAGGCGTTCATGGGCGCTAACCTGGACAACCGGGCTTTGGCCGGCGTTTATCTGGCGGTGGTGATGGGGCGGCATGCGGGTTTCCTGACGGCGGCCTCGGCCCTGGGAAAGAAGTTCCCCGACGACGGCCCGCATCTGATCTATATGCCGGAGCGCACGTTCGATATCGACAGCTTCCTGGCCGACGTCAGGATGACCTATGAGCAATACGGCCGCTGCGTGATCGCCGTGTCCGAGGGCATCCACGACGCCGAAGGCGTGCCCATCGCGGTTAAGCTGGCCAAGCAGGTGGAAACCGACGCCCATGGCAATGTGCAATTGTCGGGCACCAGCGCCCTGGCCGACCTGCTGTGCAGCGAGATCAAGGACAAGCTGAAGATCAAGCGGGTGCGCGGCGACACCCTGGGCTATCTTCAGCGCAGTTTCGTCGGCTGTGTTTCCGATGTCGATCAGCGGGAAGCCCGCGAAGCCGCCGAAAAGGCGGTGCAGTACGCCATGTGGGAAGGCCACGACGGCTCTGTGACCATTCAGCGGACCGGCTTTTATTCGGTCGATTACAAGCTGATGCCGTTGCAGGCGGTGGCGGGCAAAACCCGTCACATGCCCGACGAGTTCATCGACGAGGCCGGCACCGGCGTTACCGACGCCTTCCGTCTGTATCTGCGGCCTTTGCTGGGATCGGGGATGCCCGACGCCTATCGCCTGCGCACCGAAAGCAACCGGGTGCCGAAAATATTGAAGCCTTGACGTCTGGGGGACTGGGCCATCACCAGCCCAGTCCTTCCAAGGCGCGGGCCGTCACGGCGGTGGGGTCGATTTTCTTCAGGCCGTCATTCAGGGCGGCCGTGAGCACGGCGCCGTTCTGATCCTTGCGGAAACAGACATGGATCGGCTTGTTGTCCAGCAGGTGGGCGTTGAACTGGAATTGGTCGGCGCTGCCGCGCAAGGCTTGATCGCTGGACAGCAGATAGCGCATGACGTTTTGGTCAATGACGGCGGCGCGAATGCGGCGGGCCAGAAGCTTGCGCAGATTGGTGGCGTCGTCGGTGGCTCTCTCCACCGTCAACTCGCCGCGTAGAGCCATGGCGTCGAAATCGGGGGTGTTGACGTAGCCTTGGACGGTGCCGATGGGAATTTGCTTCAAGTCGGCCAACGTCGTCCAGGCGACGGGAGCGTCCTTGCGCTGGACGAAGCCCACCGGGCTTTGGCCGATGGGTTGGGACCATGAACAGAAAGCGTTGCGTTCCGACGCGTAATAGGTGGGGAACACCCCATCTGTTTGCGGATCGTTGCGGACGGCCAGCATGGCCCGCTGCCAGGGAACGTAGCTGATTTCCACCTCGTAGCCGACGGCGGCGAAGGCGGCGCGAACCACCGCGTCGGATGCGCCGTGGCCGTCGGTGGCGGTGGTGTATGGGGGCCATTCCAGGGACGCCAGACGCACGACACGGTTTTCGGCCCAGGCCGGCACGGCCATCAGGCTGCAAACGAAAACCAATATAAGGCGAAACTTATTCAAGTCGCCATCCCCTGTTTCCGGCCGTTCCCCAACGGCATAACAAGGACTCTATACCTAAGAGGCTCTGTCGCCAAGTCAGATCGCCTGTTGGGCCTCTTCCAACGCTTCATGGGCAGCCAACCAGTCTTCCTCGGCTGCGGCCAAGGACTTTTCAACCTCGCCAAGTTCCCGTTGCAAGGTCTGCACCTTGTCGCCGGGTCCATTATACAACTTGGGGTCGGCCAGCTTGCCTTCAAGGTCGGATTTTTTCCGCCCCAGGGTTTCCATGCGTTTTTCAGCGTCCTGAACTTTTTTGCGCAAGGGCGCCAACTGCGCGCGCATTTCCGCGGCGGCGCGGCGTTCGTCCTTGCGGTTGGGGCTGGTTTCCTTGGGATCGCGGCCTTCGCGGCGGGCCTCGCGAGCCTGATCCAGCAGATATTTCTTATAAGCTTCCAGATCGCCGTCGAAATTCTGCACCTGTCCGTCGGCCACCAGCCACAGACGGTCGGCGGCCAATTCGATCATGTGGGGATCGTGGCTGATCAGCACGACGGCGCCGTCATAGGCGTTCAGCGCCGAGACCAAAGCCTCGCGGCTGTCGATGTCCAGATGGTTGGTCGGTTCGTCCAGGATCATCAGATGCGGGGCATCGCGGCTCATCAGGGCGAACAGCAGCCGGGCCTTTTCGCCGCCCGACAGATTGGCGACCTTGATGTTGGCCCGGTCCTGCTCGAAGCCGAAGCGTCCCAGTTGGGCGCGCACCTTGGGTTCGGTGGCCAGGGGCATCAATTCCTGCATGTGATCGTAAGGCGTGGCGTCGAGGCGCAGTTCCTCGGTCTGGTGCTGGGCGAAATAGCCGATTTTCAGCTTCGGCGATTTCTGCAGCTTGCCTTGCAAAAGGGGCAGTCGCCCCGACAGCACCTTGGCCAGGGTCGACTTTCCGTTGCCGTTGGCGCCCAGTAGGGCGATGCGGTCGTCCATGTCGATGCGCAAGGACAGATTGCGCAGCACCGGCTTTCCCGGGGCGTAACCGGCCTGTCCCTGCTCGATGGCGACCACCGGCGGCGACAGGGGCTCCGGGTCGGGGAAGTCGAAACTGATCGGCTGATCCTCGATCACCGAAATGGGCGGCCCCAGGCGTTCCAGCATCTTAACCCGGCTTTGCGCTTGGGCGGCCTTGGTGGCCTTGGCGCGGAAACGGTCGATGAAGGCCTGCAACTTGCGGCGCTGATCCAATTGTTTCGAGGCGGCCTTGGCGGCTAGTTCCATCTTTTCCCGGCGGACCTGCTCGAAGCGGTCGTAATTGCCGCCATAGGCCACCAGCTTGCACTGGTCGATATGAACGATGCGGTCCACCACTTCGTTGAGCATGCCGCGGTCGTGGCTGATCACCACCAGGGTGCCGGGATAGGTGGACAGATAGTTTTCCAGCCACAGAGTGGCTTCCAGATCCAGATGGTTGGTCGGTTCGTCCAGCAGCAGCAGGTCGGGGCGGGCGAACAAGGCGCCGGCCAGGGCGACGCGCATGCGCCAGCCGCCCGAGAAGCTTCGCACCGGACGGCTCTGCGCGTCGGCGTCGAAGCCCAGTCCGGCCAGAATGGCGGCGGCGCGGGCCGGAGCGGAATGGGCGTCGATGGCGGCCATGCGTTCGTGAATCTCGGCCAGCCGGTGACCGTCGTGGCTGCTTTCGGCTTCGGCTAGCAGGGCGGTTCGTTCAGGGTCGTGGGCCAGCACGCAGTCGATCAGGCTTTCCTCGCCGTCGGGGGCGTCCTGCGACACCTGTCCCACCTTGGCGCGGGGGCGGATGCTGATGGAGCCGCCGTCGGAGTGCAGTTCGTTCAGGATCAGCTTGAACAGGGTGGATTTGCCGGCTCCGTTGCGGCCGATCAGGCCGACGCGCTGACCGGCCGAGATGTGGACGGTGGCGGCGTCGAACAGAATGCGTCCGGAAATACGGTAGGTAAGGTCGTTGATATGCAGCATGGCCGGGTGGGAATACCATCTTTGCGCCTTTGGGCTCAACACCTGGCGGCAGATGAGGTAGAGTTTTTCCCATGTACCGCTTGCCCGACGAATTGCTGAGCCGTCTTCTGAGCGAAGATATGCCTCACGGCGACCTGACCACCCACCTGTTGGGGATCGGTTCGAAACCGGCCGCCATGACGTTCGCGGCGCGGGGCGCCATGGTCGTAGCCTGTATCGAGGAGGCGGCGCGCATCGTCGAGCTGGCGGGCGGCTGGGCCGAGATGCTGGTCGCTTCTGGCGATGCCGTGGCCGATCAAGGGCTGCTGCTGCGGGCCGAAGGCTCGGCGGAATCTTTGCTGGCTGCCTGGAAGGTGGCGCAGACCTTGGTCGAACAGGCGTCGGGCATCGCCTCGGCCGTGCGCCGGATGGTCGAAGCGGCGGCCTCGGCGGGCGGGGCCACTATCGCCTGTACCCGCAAAAGCTTTCCCGGCACCCGGGCCGTTTCATTGAAGGCGGTGTTGGCGGGCGGCGGAGTGCCCCATCGATTGGGATTGTCGGATACCATTCTGGTGTTCCCCGAGCATCGGGCTTTCATGGCCGGCGATCTGGCCGGCTATCTTCTTCGCCTGCGCCAGGGCGCGCCCGAGAAGAGGCTGGTGGCCGAAGCCGCCACCCATGAAGACGCTCTGCTGCTGGCCGAAGCCGGGATCGACGTGCTGCAGCTGGAAAAGTTTCCGCCGGAGCAGGTGGCGCTTCTGGCGCAATCCTTGGCCGGTTTTTCGCCCCGGCCGGTGATCGCCGCTGCCGGCGGGGTCAATGCCAAGAACGCCGAGGCCTATGTTCGCGCCGGGGCTGGCGTGCTAGTCACCAGCGCGCCCTACAACGCCCCGCCAGCCGAAGTGCAGGTCAGGATTCATCCTTCGCCAGTTTGAGCATGGCCTCCCGGTCCAGGCGGTGCGGCATCCAGTCGGTCAAAGCGTTGAAGCCTAGGCTTTCGTAAAACCTCCGCGCTTTTTCGTTCCAATTCAGCACATTGACGTCCAGGCGGCAGGCGCCGCGTTCGGCGGCCAGCTTGGCGGCGGCGGTCACCAGCGCCTTGCCGGCGCCGCTGCCTCGGGCTTCTTCCTCGATGAACAAATCGTGGATCATCAGGGTGGCCGCGCCCCGCCAGCTGGAATAAGCCTGATAAAGAATGGTCATGCCGCGCACCGTCCCGTCCAGCTCGGCCAGCAGAACCTCGATGCGGGGATGGGAGCCGAAGGCGTCGCGCCGCAAGGTGGCTTCGTCCAGGGCGACGCCACCGGGTTCGCCTTCGAAAGCGGCCAGCTGGTTCAGCAGATTGAGAATGCGAGGAGCGTCGTCGGGACGGGCGGGGCGGGTCTGCAATTTGGCGTGCATAGGGGGGCGTCCTGGTTTCGTCGGAAGGAAGAAGCATCGCCGGATGCTTCTAAGGAAAGAGCGAATGATAACTTCTGATAAAACCCCATGCATCAAAAGGTGGAAATTCGCGGGGAATTGGTTCAATACGTGGCGGATTTCACAGCGTCCCCTTGCGGAAACACGCTGTGCGAGTAATATGATATGCGTAACTCTGATTTACGGGGTGCCTAAAGTGACAGCCGCACTGAAACAAAAAAACCATGGCCGTGGTGTCCCCCGGGCAAGAATGCCCGACGGTGCTCCCAATCCTGTCGACCTGTTCGTCGGCAACCGTTTGCGCCAGGCCCGCACTTTGCGGGGACTGACCCAGGAACAGCTGGGCGCCCGGGTTGGGATCGCTTTCCAGCAGGTTCAGAAATACGAACGGGGATCCAATCGTATTTCTGCCGGACGTCTCTATGAAATGGCGCAGGCGCTTGGCGTGCCGGTGACCTATTTCTTCGAAGGCATGTCCGACGCCGTGGCCGAAGCCAGCCCTGCCCAGGTGCATTCCGGCTTCGACGCGACTTTGGCGGTCGAAAGCATCGAGTCCGACGAGTCCAGCAAGCGCGAGGCGTTGCAATTGGTGCGGGCCTTTACCCGCATGTCCGACGAAGGTGTGCGCCGCAGCTTCCTTGAGATGGTCAAAAGCTTCGCTCCCAAGGATGCCGATTAAGCTTTGACCGCAAACATGTGAAAAGCCCGCCGGCCAGTTACCGGCGGGCTCTTTTTTATGAAAAGTGGGATTATTCGGCAACCTGGCTGGGAAGCGCCAAGTCTCGGGCCGTCAAGCTGGCCATGCCGATCAGAAGCGCTAGCTCGCCTTCGCCCAGGCGGATCGCCTCGTCCTCCAGGTAACGCAGCGATAGCCACATGCCCCGAAGATTTTCCTGGGACGAAGACTCGTATTCGCTTTCGGCCTCGTCATGTCCTTGTTGTTGTGCGGAAGGCTCTTCGTGCCGGCGCACGGGGAATTGCAAAATGCAGGCAGTCATCAGGCGGCCCTCCGGGAAAAATCGGCAGGCAGCACCGATTCGGTGATGCCGCAACGTTCGCGCACGCGGCGCAGGGAATCTTCGGAGACTTCGGTGATTTCCCCCATGACGTCGACGCCGTCCATGCGGTGGGGATCGCCCAGGCGGGTCAAATTCCAGCCGCAGCGGCGCAGGATGCGCTCGACGCGGGCGTCGGAAACCGACACCAGATGGGTCAGGCCCAGATTCAGGGCGTATTCCATGATGCCGGCCAGCAATTCTCCGGTGGGATTGATGCAGCCGGCCAGGCGGTCGGGACGGTGATCGACGGCCAGACGGGTGGCCTCCCAGATCAGGGCGCTGCGCGGCGGAGCCCCGTCGGCCGCTAGAAAGGGAAAGACATCGCCCAGCAGATGCGGTCGGTCGGTCGGCAGCAGGCGGCAACTGGCGACAGCTTCGTCTCGGGGGTTGGTAACGATCAGGTGCTGGGCGAAGCTATGATCGAACTGATCCAGCTCGGCGCCTTCCCGACAGTCGAGATGCCAGCCCAGGCGCTTGACGAAAACCTCGTAACGCAATTCGAACATGGAAGCGGCCAGAGCTTTGTGCTGGTCGATTCGGTCACCGGCGATAATGTGCAACATGGCGTCCCTCCCGCGGTCGTGCCCCGAGATGGAGTGAAGCAAATTCGGCCGGAAAATTTAGCCTCTAGAAAAGTAGAGGGTGTCCCGTCGGGCAGGGCGGCCGGAGGTCAGTCCAGGCTGATCAGGCCCATCATGATGGCCTTGACCACCGCGTGGGTGCGGTTGGTCACGCCCAGCTTACGTTTGGCGTTTTCCACATGGAAAACCACCGACGCCTCGGCCAGATGCAGAATCTGCGAAATATCCCAGGTGCTTTTGCCGACGGCGGTCCATTGCAGCACCTCGCGCTCGCGGGCGGTCAGGACCGATTTGCGCTTGGTGGCGCCGTGCATGCGCTCGATCAGCATGCTGCCGGCGTGGTTGTGGTAGTAAAGCGCCAGAAGATGCAGTTCGTTGCGGTGTTCTTCGATCAGCTTTTCGGCCTCGCGGCCTTTGGCGTCAGGTACGACGGACATCATGGCGAACTCGCCTTTGTGACCGTGAATGGGAATGCTCAAGCCCTTCTCGATGGAAAGGTCGGCGGCTTCCTTGTACAGGGTGGCCTGCTTGCCTTCGAGCTTGTCGGGCGAAGCGACCCGATCCCATTCGAAAGGCAGCATCAGCTTGGGGCCATGGGAAATCACCGGATCGACCCGCACGTAATCCTGGTTGATGTAGTGCTGCACCCAGTCGTCGGGATAAGAGGTGATGACATAGGGCAGATAGGTGCCCAGGCCGGCGATCTTGACGATGTGATAGGTGAAGTACTTCAGCCCGATGTCCCGCGCGCGGGTTTCGAACACGGCGCGCAAATCGTCCAAATCGTTGGTCGATTGCAAGCCGGTAATGAAACTTTCCAAAACGGCGGTTGAATTGCCCACGCTGACCTCGAAAGGTGTATTAGGGGTCGGAAATGAATTTTTAGCATGAATTCCCAAGGGTTGCGTACAGTTTCAAACTATATTCATAAAAAACTTCGGCGCGAAAAAATGCCGGCGGGCTGATGATATTCCGGGTACCCGGAATGCGCTGCGCCGGACGGCGGGATTGAACCGTCCTTGGGCTTTGTGTCATATGTCATCTTTCCGCCGTGAGCGGTGCGCGAAGGTCATAGAGACTTGGATTGCAGACCGGAAAAATGACGCCGTCGATCTCTTCCTCCCTCCTTGCCGGCCGCAAGATCATGATGGCCGTCGAGGGCAAGCTTCTGCGCGAACTGCTCGTCACCATGATGAAGCAGGCCGGAGCCGGCCGTTTTCTTTTCGGCAACGGGGTGGAGATGTTGCGTCAGGTCCGGGAGTTCGCCCCCGATCTGATTTTCTGCGAGATGCAGATGAGCATGCTGGGCGGATTGGATTTCACCCGCCAGATGCGCAATGCCTACATGATGAAGACGCCGTTGATTCTGCTGGTGCCGCGCGCCGACGGCGATTCGTCGGCGGCCGGTTTGAAGGCTGGGGCGACGGTGGCGCTGGGCGTGCCCTTTTCCGTCAACGAGGTGACGGAGGCCGTGCGCAAGGCGTTGGAAGGCAATGCCACGGAAAAGGCGGGCAAGATCGACTGGAGCCGCTATTCCTGATCAGCGCTGCTTTCTCGGGCGCTTTTTCTGGCCTTGCTGCTCGCCTTTCTTCCGCTCGGCGAACAACCGCCCGGCCTGCAAGGCGGCGGGACGGGTCAGGTAATTTCCGCACTCGAAGCGTTGTCCCTCGAACGTCACGGCCAGACTGAATTTGCCGGGGCCGTCTTCAGTGACCTCGATGCGGGGTTCGTCGGCGGCTGTGGCCATGGACTGTCTCCTGAAATGGGAGGCGGAGTGTGGCGCTGAAATTCCTTCCGGTCAAATCACCAGGGCTTTCAGACGGCTGTCTTCCAACTCGCCGCGATTCTCCAGGATCGGATAGGCGACCGAGGCGATATGGGCGTTGATCCGTTTCAGGTCGCGCAGAATATCCAGATGCAGGGTGCTGCTTTCGATGCTTTCGCGCCGTCCTTCGCGAAGCCTTGCCAGATGCGATTCCGTGGCGGCGCGCTCCAAGTTGCGCACTTCGGTCTTTTCGCCCAACAACTGTCTGGCCAGCCTGGGGTCGCCCGAGACGAAAATGGCCATGGCGATTTTCAAATTCGCCAGCGTCTGCTCGAACATGGCTTGCAGATCGTCGAACCCCTCGCGGGAAAAGGACAGGTGATGCTTGATCTTTTTCTCGGCGGCCTCGATCAGGTTATGGTCCACGATGTCGCCGATATGTTCCAGATTGATGGCGAAGGTCATGATCTCGTTGCTGCGGTGGCGGCTGTCCTCGTCCATGTCTTCATTGGCCAGCCGAGACAGATACAGCTTCACCGCCTGATGCAGGGCGTCGACGATGTTGTCCATTTTCGCCACGTCAGCGGCCTGTTTGGCGTCGCCGTTGCGCAGAACCTCCAGGCATTGGCGCAGCATGGTTTCGATGACGTCGCCGATGCGCAGGGTTTCGCGGATGGCCGAGCCGATGGCGACGCTGGGCGAATCCAGGGCGGATTCGTCAAGATAGCGCGGCTGGCGCGGATCTTCCGCCTTGGCCTCGTCGGGGCGAAGCCGTTCGACCAACCGGCCCATGGGGACGACGGCGGGAAGATAGAGGACGGCCAATAACAGGTTGAAGGCGATGTGGAAATCGATCAATTGGGCGGTCCGATCGCTTTCCAGCAACGCCAGTCCCCGGGAAACGGCGTCGAGGAACGGCAGCGCCAGCAGGCAGCCGCTCAGCCTGACGATGGCGTTGCCCAGCGGAACGCGGCGGACGGCGGGAGAGTCTTTGCCGGTTTCGAAAACGGGGGGCAGGGCGCTGCCCAGATTAGCGCCTAAAATCAGGGCCAAGCCGAACGGCAGGCTGAAATCGCCTTTCGCCGCCAGCGACAGGATCAGCAGAATCGAGGCGATGCTGGAATGGGCCAGCATGGCGATGACGGCGGCCAGGGCCAGCCCGATCACCCACGCACCGTCCAGGTCGTGCAGGATCAGGCGCAATTGTCGGGAATCCCGCAGCGGCTCGGACGCCAGATCCAGCAGATGCAGGGACAAAAGCATCAGTCCCAAGCCGATGAAAATGCGTGCCATATGCCGCCGCCGCCCTTCGCCGGAACGGAACAGCGCCAGACCGAGGAACAGCAGAACCGCCGACAGCGGACCGACGTCGAAGGTCAGCAGTTTGGCGACAAGGCTGGTGCCGATGTTGGCGCCCAGCATGATGGCCTGGGCGGTGGCGGCGCTCATCAGTCCCTGACCGGCAAACGAGGCCGACATCAGGCACGTGGCCGTGCTGCTTTGCAGGGCGAGCGTGACGGCAAGGCCCGCCAGCAATGCCTTGGCGCGGTTGTCGGTACCAAAACTGATGCCGCGCCGCAAGCTGGCGCCGAAGGTCCGCGTGACGCCGGTGCCGACCATGCGCAAGCCCCACAGCAGCAAAGCCACGGCGCCGAGCATGTTGGCGATGCAGATCATTTCGTTCACGCCATCAGTCCTCCGAGGTCACGGGCAAGGCCACGGGCAAGGCCACGGGGGTGCCTGGATCAAACTGTCATAAAACTGTAATATTTTAGGCGGCGGACAGGATTCAAGTCATGAGGGCTTTGCCATGGCCTATGGGCAGGACGCACTCTGGACATTGGTGATGCTTGCACGGGCGTTTCGACGGCGGATTCCGGCGAGGAAACGGCGGCTAGAGTGCAAGGCGGAATTGTTGGGGCCGGTCATCTTCTTCGCCGTCCAAAGAGGACAGGGTCAGCCCCAGCAGGCGGATGCCTTTCGCCACGGGGAATAAAGGCGAGAGCAGGGGCAGAACGAGATGCTCCAACTGGGCCGGAGACGTGATGGCTTCCTGAATCGTCCGGCTGCGGGTGACTTGGTGAAAATCGGCGTATTTGACCTTCAGGGTCACGGTTCGCCCATGCAGCCGCGCCGCTTCGCAATGGCGCCAGACCTTGGCGGCGATGGGATGCAGCGCCGTGCGGGCCTCGGCCTCGCTGAACAGGTCGGCGGCGAAAGTGTTCTCGGCGCCGATGGACTTGCGCAGGCGGTTGGGGCGGACCGGGCGGTCGTCGATGCCTCGGGCGATCTGGTAATAATAGCTTCCCATTTTGCCGAAATGTCGTTGCAGGCTGACCAGCGTCTGCTCTCTGAGATCGGCCCCGGTGATCAGCCCGAGCCGGTTCATCTTGGCCGCCGTGGCCGGGCCGATGCCATGGAATTTGCCGACGGGCAGGTCGGCGACGAAAGAAGGCCCCATGGCCGGCGAGATGACGAACAGGCCATCGGGCTTGCGGTAGTCCGATGCCAGCTTGGCCAGAAATTTGTTGTAAGACACGCCGGCTGACGCGGTCAGTCCGGTTTCCTGCTTGATCTCGGCGCGGATTTCCTCGGCCATGCGGGTCGCCGAGGATTCGCCCCGCAGGTTTTCCGTCACGTCGAGATACGCCTCGTCCAGCGACAATGGCTCGATGATCGCTGTGTAGTTGGCGAGAATCTCCCGAAGCTGAAACGACACGCCCCGATAAACGTCGAAGCGGGGCGTCACGAACAGAAGGTCGGGGCATTTGCGCTTCGCCGTCACCGACGGCATGGCGGAATGAACTCCGAATTTGCGGGCTTCATAACTGGCCGCCGCCACGACGCTGCGGGGACTGGCTCCGCCCACGGCCACCGGCTTGCCGCGCAGTTCGGGATTGTCCCGTTGCTCGACCGAGGCATAGAAGGCATCCATGTCGATATGAATGATCTTACGCAGCGGAGCGGCGTTCACCGGTGGCTTCCTTTGTTCCCTGCTTGATACGGAGTTGGAACATAAAGTGAACATATCACGGGCTGCGATCCAAGGAAAGAGGCCGGATGGATGTCTTTCGTGGGGACTGGGGGCTGTCGGGGGGGGAGCGGCCGCTGGGCGGTGGGCCTGAAACGGACGAAGCCCCAAGGTTTCCCTTGGGGCTTCGATGGTGCTGTCGAGAGGAATTGAACCTCCGACCCCGTCCTTACCAAGGACGTGCTCTACCCCTGAGCTACGACAGCATTTCCTTCGCTTTGGCATGTTGCCGGTACCGGCAGCGGCGAAGAGGCGCATCGTATGCCACAGCGTTTGCGACGATGCAAGAGGCTTTCTGCAAACTTTTTTTCACTGGCCTTGACCCGGACGCGCCAAGGAGGCACAAATCCCCAGGTTCCCGCGGTTTTGACAGGATGGAGACAGGTCCGCATGCAAGATAGCGCCCCGCGCCAGACCGAAAAGGCTCAAAAGGCCCAGGCGGAAAAGCAGAAGCGGCTTGCCGAAGCCCTGCGCGCCAACCTGCATCGCCGCAAGTCCCAGGCCCGCGCCCGTGCCGAGGACGCCGTTCAGGATGGCGCCGCCGCCGAGAGTGGCGATTCGTCCGGCGAATGACGTCGCCAACACAAATTCTTGTGGTTCATATGTCAGCTGCGCTACAAGAGCCTGTTGACCGAAGGGGAGTTTTTTCATGCCCGTGATGCCTGACAAGTGGATCCGCGACATGGCCGTGAATCACGGCATGATCGAGCCGTTCACCGAAAAGCTGCAGCGCGAAGGCGTCATCTCGTACGGGCTGTCGTCCTATGGATACGACGCGCGCGTCTCGCGCGAGTTCAAGATTTTCACCAACGTCGATTCCGCCGTGGTCGATCCTAAGGCTTTTTCCGACAAAAGCTTTGTCGATCGTGACACCGATTGCTGCGTGATCCCGCCGAACAGCTTCGCGCTGGCCCGCACGGTGGAATATTTCCGCATTCCCCGCGACACTCTGGTGATCTGCCTGGGCAAATCCACCTATGCCCGCTGCGGCATCATCGTCAACGTCACCCCGCTGGAACCCGAATGGGAAGGCCATGTGACGCTGGAGTTTTCCAACACTACGCCGCTGCCGGCCAAGATCTACGCCAACGAAGGCGCTTGCCAGTTCATCTTCCTGAAGGCGGATCAGGTGTGCGAAACCTCGTATCGCGATCGTTCGGGCAAATACCAGTCCCAGACCGGCGTCACTCTGCCCCGTCTATAATTTTGGGTCTGTAATTTTCAGGATAAGCATCGTTCATGGATAAAATCCGCATCGTCGGCGGCACCCCGCTTCGGGGCGTCATTCCCATTGGCGGGGCGAAGAACGCCGCGCTGACTCTCATGCCCGCCTGTCTGCTGACCGACGAGACGCTGAGCCTGTCGAACCTGCCGCATCTGGTCGACATCACCACCATGGCCAATCTGCTGTCCCAGCATGGCGTCGCCATGTCGCTGAACGGCCAGTCGCCCAACGGCGGTCCCACCGGTCGCGTGCTGGAACTGACGGCGGCCGAAATCAGCAACACCACTGCGCCTTATGATCTGGTGCGCAAGATGCGCGCCTCGGTGTTGGTGCTGGGGCCGCTGCTGGCCCGTTGCGGCAACGCCAAGGTCAGCTTGCCCGGCGGCTGCGCCATCGGCACCCGCCCGGTGGATCTGCACCTGAAGGCGCTGGAAGCCATGGGTGCCCGCATCGAGGTGGAGGGCGGTTACATCGTCGCCGATGTTCCCGGTGGACGCCTGAAGGGCGCCACCGTGATCTTCCCGCAGGTCACCGTCGGCGGCACCGAGAACATTCTGATGGCGGCTGCGCTGGCCGAGGGCGAGACCGTCATCACCAACGCCGCCCGCGAACCGGAAGTCTGCGATCTGGCCCATTGCCTGCAAGCCATGGGCGCCAAGATCGAAGGCATCGGCACGCCGACCATCCGTGTCACCGGCGTTGAAAAGCTGCGTGGCTGCGATTATTCGGTGCTGCCCGACCGCATCGAGACCGGCACCTACATGGTGGCCGCCGCCATCACCCGCGGCGACATCGAACTGGTGGGCGCGCGCCGCGACCTGATGCAGTCGGTGGAAAAGATCATGGTCGAAGCCGGCGTCGAGTTCGAGGATACCGAGCGCGGTTTCCGCGTCCGCGCCGACCGCAAGCCCATCAAGGGCGTCGACATCATGACCGAACCCTATCCCGGTTTCCCCACCGACATGCAGGCCCAGTTGATGGCCCTGCTGGCCACCGCCGACGGCGCCAGCATGATCACCGAGACCATTTTCGAGAACCGCTTCATGCATGTTCCCGAACTGTCCCGCATGGGGGCCCGTGTCAACGTCCACGGCTCGTCGGCCATCGTGCGCGGCGTGCCCAAGCTGTCGGGCGCTCCGGTGATGGCCACCGATCTGCGCGCTTCGGTGTCGTTGGTGCTGGCCGGTCTGGCCGCTCATGGCGAAACCCTGGTCAGCCGCGTCTATCACCTGGATCGCGGCTACGAGCGGGTCGAGGAAAAGCTCGCCGCCTGCGGCGCCACCATCGAACGCATCAAAAGTAGCGACCCGGCGGAATAATCCGCCACCGCAAAACGGAAAAGGCCGGGCATCGTTCCGGCCTTTTCTCTTTTGACTCTGGAATAAGGAGTGTTGGCATGAACAAGTTGCGAATCGGCTGGATCGGGCTGGGCCATATGGGCGTGCCCATGACCGCCAACCTGCTGAAGGCCGGTTTCTCCGTGACGGTCTATAACCGCACCCGCGCCAAGGCCGAAGGGCTGGGCATGGAGATCGCCGCCAGCCCCGCCGCGCTGGCCCGTTCGGCGGACATCGTCGTCACCATGCTGTCCGACGATCCCAGCCAGGAGCAGGTGCTGTTTGGCAAGGACGGCGTCGCCGAAGGGCTGAAGGCCGGGCAGATCGTCGTCAACATGGGCACCATCTCGCCCGAGGCTAGCCGCTCCGCCGCCGAACGCCTGGGCAAGCTGGGGGTGCAGGTGCTGGACGCTCCCGTTTCCGGTTCGGTTAAACCCGCTACCGACGGTACTCTGGTCATTCTGGTGGGTGGCGAGCCCGACGCTCTGGTCCGCTGTCAGCCGATTTTCGACGTGCTAGGCAAGCGTACCTTTCATTTCGGCAAAGCCGGGCAGGGAGCCAACGCCAAGCTGGCCATCAACATGATGCTGGGGACCATGCTGCAAGCTGCCGCCGAAACCGTGGTGTTCGGCGAAGCCGCCGGCCTGGATCGTGGCCAATTGCTGGACATGATCGCCGAGACGCCCTGCGCGTCGCCCATCTTCAATCTGAAGTCGCCGACCATCCGCGCCGGAAGCTATCCCCCCGCCTTTCCGCTGAAGCATATGGCCAAGGACTTCCGCCTGATGCTGGACGCCGCCGATGGGGCCGACATTTCGGTCGCCGCCGCCGTTTCCGCCAATTTCCAGAAAGCCGAAGCCGCCGGCCTGGGTGACCAGGACGTCATGGCGGTGATCAAGGTGCTGGAACGCTAAACCTCTATCGTCATGGCCGGGCTTCGCGCCTGGCCATCGGCGGTTATTTCTCTCACTCCGCCTTCGGCGCCATCTTCACCTGTCCGCGCGGGATGCGGATGCTGTCGATGAAATCCTGCATCTCCTGGCTGGGGGGCTTGGTGAACAGGCTGGCCAGCACGGTGACGACGAGGGAGACGGGCAGACCGAACAGGCCGGCGGCGATGTTCTTGACGCCGAACCAGGGGGGCATGCCCAGTTTCTGGGTGGCGACGATGTAGAACAGGCAGACGGCCCAGCCCGAGGCCATGCCCAGGACGGCCCCGGTCTTGGTGGCGCGTTTCCACCAGATGCCCAGCACCAGGGCCGCGAACAGTCCCGACGCCGCCAGCGAGAAGGCCCAGCCGACCACGGTCAGGATGCCCGCCGGGCGCTGGCTGGCGACCCAGGCAGCGGCCAGCGCGGCCAGAACCATAATGACGCGCCCCAAGATCAGGCGATGCCGGGTTTCGGCAGTGGGTTTGAGGATGCGGTAATAGACGTCGTGGGACAAGGCGTTGCCGATGGACAGCAGCAATCCGTCGGCCGACGACATGGAAGCCGCCAGGGCGCCCGCCGCCACCAGCCCGGCGACCACGAACGGCAGCCCGGCGATTTCCGGAGCGGCCAGCACCACGGCGTCGGGGTCGATGGTGAAGACGCCGTCCTTCAGGCTCATCAATCCGATCCGGCTCCAGGCCTCCAGCCAGTCGGGGCCGCTGCTCAGGCCGGTGGCGATGACGTGCTGGAACACCTCCAGCTTGGCGAAGGCGGCATAGGCCGGGGCAGTGACGTAGAGCAGGCAGATGAACAGCAGGCTCCAGGCTACGCTGGTGCGGGCTTCGCGCACGCTGGGGGTGTTGAAGAAGCGCGACAGAACATGGGGCAGGGAGGCGGTGCCCAGCATCAGGCACAGCACCAGCCCGAAGAAGTTGACGCGGTCGCTGATGCCCAGGGCGTCGGGGGCAAGACCCAGCTGGGCCTGAAGCCCGGCCACCCGCTGCATGGCCTCGCCATACATGATTTGAGGCACGGGAATGCCGGTTTCGCGGGTGGACAGCAGAACCATCGGCAGCAGATAGGCGGCGATCACCACCACGTACTGGGCCACCTGGGTCCAGATCAGGGCGCGCATGCCGCCCAGCATGGAGCAGAGCAGGATGCCGCCCAGGCCGACGAACACCGCCATTTCAAAGGGGATGTCCAGGAAGCGGGCGCAGATGATGCCGGTGCCGTAGATCTGCCCGACCACATAGGCGAAGCTGGCGGAGACCAGCACGACGATGCCCATCAGCCGGGCCGGCTTGCCGCCGTAGCGGGCGGCCAGGAAGTCGGGCACGGTGAACTGGCCGAACTTGCGCAGATAAGGGGCCAGCAGGACGGCGACCAGGATGTAGCCGCCGGTCCAGCCCAGCACGAAGGCCAAGCCGTCATAGCCTGCGGCGTAAATGGCTCCGGCCATGCCGATGAACGAGGCGGCGCTCATCCAGTCGGCGGCGGTGGCCATGCCGGTGTAAAGAGCGGGCACGCGGCGTCCGGCCTCGTAATATTCCCCGGCGTGGCGGGTGCGGGCCAGCAATCCCATCAGGGCGTAGAAAACGACGGTCAGGGCGACGAAGCCGATGCCGATCAGATGGTCCGAGACGCCGAGGACGCTCATCAGCACCAGCACCGCTGCCGCGGACAGGCAGCCGCCGGTATAGATGATGAAGACGCGCCCCATATTTTCGGTGAAGTCCCCCTTGAGCATGGATCGGTCCCCTCAGTCTTCCGACAGGTTGAAGTCTTCGTCGATGCCGTTCTGGCGGCGGGTGTACCAGAAGATCACTACGACGAAACCGATCAGGGCGCCTTGCCCGGCCATGTAGAAGCCGAGGGGAAAGCCCAGGATCACGACCTTGTTGAGACTGTCGGAAAAGACGTGCAGCCCAAGCCCCAGGACGAACCATAACGCCAGCACCAGCCACATCAGGCGCGAGGTTTCCGCCCAGTAATGCCGTGCGTTTTCCGGCGTCAGCGCATTTTTCGCCATGCCTAAAACGTCTCCCATGCGTCGGGCCGCGGGAATGACGGGCGTTTTCGCCTCTGATCTCCCTGATCGTCGCGGCCCTTATATGAAGCCTTTCTCAGTCTGCGGGCGAAGCGTTGGAAAAACAACTCCCCTCTGCGGGCAAGGGAATATGAAAAAAGCGGCGGGAACCTTGCCGGTCCGCCGCCGCTTCGATGCCGCGTGACCGCGCCGTCAGAAGTTGTAGCGCATGCCGGCCTGGATTTCGTGGGCGCTGAGACTGCCTTTGCCGCCGCCCATGGCGGTGCTTTCGCCGTTGGGCGTGAAATCGTTGATCCCGGCCTTGACCTTGCCCAGATCCTGGTAGCGGTACCCGATATCGGCGGACAGGTTGCCGGTGACGGCGATGCTGGCGCCGGCGCTGAGCTGCCAGGCCAGATCGGTGTTGGTGGTCGACGTGCCCTGGCCGACGTCGCTGCCGTTGACGCTCATCCTGGCCGCGTCGGTCTTGTTGAAGGCCAGGCCCAGGCCGCCGCCGACATAGGGCGTGAAGCGGTCGATGGTGGCGACGTCGTAATAGAGGTTGGTCATCACGGCCGTGCTGCTGATGTCGGCCTTGCCCACGCTCAGGGTGTCGCCGGTGCCGGCGTCGGTGGTGCTGGCGCCCGACGCCTTGTAGCCGGCGCGGTAGGCCAGGGTGACGTCGCTGCGCAGGTGGTCGTTGAAGCGGTATCCGATGCCGCCGCCGATGATGCCGCCGGTGCCGACATCGTCATCGCCGCTGTTCAGCTTGCGTGAAAACGAAGCGCCGGTATCCAGGCGCAAATAGGTTTTGCCGAGGGAGAAGTCCTCGGCCATGGCTGCTCCGGACGAGAATGCGCACAAGGCAAGAAGGGCGGTCAGGGAAAGACGCATGGAAACTCTCCTGATGAGTGTGCCTTTTGCAAGGTGTATAGCGTCATTATCATTTAAAATCAATATAGTTGTGATTAAGTTTTAATGTAAAAAATGGAGTCCTTCGCTTAGGGCTTTGGATTCTCCAGAGTCATCTGTTTGGAAAGATTCACTTTTTCCGCTCCGCTCGGGCGTATATCGTCCTGCACTCAATTCATTGCGGAGTTCCCCGTTCATGGACGCTTTTCTCACGTCTCTCGGCTTGGTCACCCTGGCCGAGATGGGAGACAAGACTCAGTTGCTCGCCCTGTTCCTGGCCACCCGTTTCCGCCGTCCCTGGCCGGTGGTCGGCGGTATTCTGGGCGCGACGCTGGTCAACCACACCCTGGCCGGCATCGTCGGCATCGAGGTGGGCGACATGATCCCGCAGGTATGGCTGAAATGGGGGCTGGGGCTGTCGTTCCTGGTGATGGGCGGCTGGAGTCTGATCCCCGACAAGCTGGGCGACGAGGACGGCCGGAAAGGCGGCGATCACGGCGCTTTTCTGACCACCCTGATCAGCTTTTTTCTGGTGGAGATGGGGGACAAGACGCAGGTGGCGACCATGGCTTTGGCGGCTCAGTTCAAAAATTTGTTCCTGGTCGCGTCCGGCACCACCATCGGGATGCTGATCGCCGACGTTCCCGCCGTTTTTCTGGGCGAACGCCTGACCCGGGCCATTCCCGCCGCGACCATGCGCCGGATCGCCGCGGCTTTGTTCGTCGTGCTGGGCGCGGCGATTCTGCTGGGCTGGTAAGGGAAGATCGTTTAAATCTGCGCCAGCAGTTTTTCTGGAGGAACCATGGCCGCCTATCAGTACATCTATGTGATGAAGAACCTTACCAAGACCTATCCGGGCGGTAAGGAGATTCTCAAAGGGCTGTACCTGTCCTTTCTGCCGGGCGCCAAAATCGGCGTGCTGGGCGCCAACGGCGCCGGTAAGTCGACGCTGCTGAAGATCATGGCCGGCATCGACACCGAATTCGGCGGCGAGGCGTGGGCGGCGGAAGGCTGTAAGGTCGGCTATCTGCCGCAGGAACCGCAGTTGAACCCGGCCAAGGATGTGCTGGGCAACGTCATGGAGGCGGTGGCGGAAACCAAGGCGCTGCTGGACCGCTATGACGCCGTGTCCGCCCGCTTCGCCGAGGAAATGTCCGATGACGAGATGAACGACCTGATCGCCGAACAGGGCGAGCTGCAGGAAAAGATCGATCATCTGAACGCCTGGGATCTGCAGCGCAACGTCGAGATCGCCATGGACGCCCTGCGCTGTCCGCCCGGCGACGCCGACGTCACCACCCTGTCGGGCGGCGAGCGCCGCCGCGTGGCTCTGTGCCGCCTGCTGCTGTCGCACCCCGACATGCTGCTGCTGGACGAGCCGACCAACCACCTGGACGCCGAATCGGTGGCGTGGCTAGAGCGTTTCCTCGAAGATTACAGCGGCACCGTGGTGATGGTCACCCACGACCGTTACTTCCTGGACAACGTCACCGGCTGGATTCTGGAACTGGAGCGGGGTCACGGCATCCCCTACGAAGGCAACTACACCGGCTGGCTGGAACAGAAATCCAAGCGTCTGGAACAGGAAGAGCGGGAAGAGACCGCGCGTCAGCGTTCCATCAAGGACGAGCTGGAATGGGTGCGCGCCAGCCCGAAGGCGCGCCAGACCAAGAGCAAGGCCCGTATCAACGCCTTCGAGGATCTGGTTGCCAAGTCCCAGGAAAAGGCGACCGGCACGGCGCAAATTTCCATTCCTCCCGGTCCGCGTCTGGGCGGCAAGGTGATCGAGGCCGACGGCGTGTCGAAGGGATTTGGCGATCGCCTGTTGTACGAAAACCTGTCTTTCAAGCTGCCGCCGGGTGGCATCGTCGGCATCATCGGTCCCAACGGCGCCGGCAAGACCACTTTGTTCCGCATGATTACCGGCAGCGAAACGCCGGACGCCGGCACCTTCACCGTCGGTGAAACGGTCAAGCTGGGCTATGTCGATCAAAGCCGCGACACCCTGGATCCGGAAAAGACCGTGTTCCAGGAAATCTCGGACGGCCAGGAGGAAATCGACCTGGGCCGGCGCAAGATCAACTCCCGCGCCTATGCCGGCCTGTTCAATTTCAAAGGACCCGATCAGCAGAAGAAGGTTGGCGTGCTGTCGGGCGGCGAGCGCAACCGCGTCCATCTGGCGAAAATGCTCAGCCGTCCGGCCAACGTCATCCTCCTCGACGAACCGACCAACGATCTGGATGTGGAAACCTTGCAGGCCTTGGAAGAGGCTCTGGCCGAATTCCCTGGCTGCGCCGTGGTCATCAGCCACGACCGCTGGTTCCTGGACCGCATCGCCACCCACATCCTGGCCTTTGAAGGCGATTCCCAGGTGGTCTATTTCGAAGGTAACTACCAGGACTACGAGGCCGACCGCCATCGCCGTCTGGGCACCGACGCCGACCAGCCGCACCGCATCAAGTACAAGCCGCTGGTGCGCGGCTGAACCGTTTCTTGGCGGGCGCGGGGCGTTTGCCCTGCACCCGCCGGGAGGGCGGCTTGACTTTCCGCCGTAAAGCGCATGGGATCAAAGGGCCGGCGGCCCTTGGCGGGCTTCGGCGGAGCCCATGATTTTGCCTCGAGGCGTCCCATGCTCTCCTACGTCTATTACGGTACCAACGATCTGCCCGCCGCCATCGTCTTTTACGACGCGGTGCTGGAGCCTTTGGGCATGAGGCGCGTGGCCACCAACGATGCCGCCTGCGACCGGGTTTCGGCCGGGTGGGGGCTGTACGACGAGGGCAGGGGGCTGGAACTGGCGTTCTGGATCGGCCTGCCGTTCGACGGCCGGCCCGCCGGTCCCGGCAACGGCTCGATGGTGGCGTTCCGTGCGGTGGAGCCGGCTCAGGTGGACGCCTTTCATGCCGCGGCCTTGGCCCATGGCGGCGTCAGCGAGGGCGAGCCGGGGTTCAGGCGCCATTACGGCCCGGATTTCTATGCCGCCTATGTGCGCGACCGCGACGGCAACAAACTGGCGGCGGTATGCTGGAGCGGCTGGTGACGCCGACAAAAAAGCCGCCCAGTGGGCGGCTTTTTCATGAATTGCGTGGCGATCCGGCTTAACCGGCGGCTTTCAGCTGATCGACCTTGGTCCGCATTGAGGACAGCAGCGCGTCGATCTTGCCGCCGGTGCCTTGCAGGGTGGCGGAGAAGTCCTGGCGCTGGGTAATGGCCATGCTGACTCCCTCAACGATAATGTCGGTAATGCGGAAAGCGCCGTCCGGGGTGTCGTGAAGACGCCACTGCACGGCGACCGGCGGACCCTTGTCGCGCAGAATCTGGCTTTCGACCAGCCAGGTGTGGTCGTCTTCCTTGTTGCTGGCGACAACATGCAGCTTCTCGCCGCTGTAATCCTTGAAGCGCTTGGCCCAGGTGAGAACCACCTGATCCTCGAACAGTTTCAGGAACTCCTGCTGCTGCTCCGGGGTGGCGGCCTTCCAATAGCGGGCCAGCACGAACTTGCCGATGGTCGGCAGGTCGAAATTGGAGACGAACAGCTGACGGAAGCGGGCGTCGCGGTCGTTTTCGGCCAACTGTTTGTCGGCGACGGTGGCGATGGCGGTGTCGGCCAGCTTTTCGATGAAGGTTCCGGCGTCGCCGCCCTCGGCGCGAACGCCGGAGGGCAACAAGGAGACAGCCAGAGACAGGCCGAAAGCGGCCTTGATCAACGTGCGGCGAAGCATAGCCATTTACTCGAACGACTCGGCTTTCTGGGGGGCGATGATCTGCCCCATCACCGATTTCGGCGGCGGATTATACTGGCCGGGATTCTTGCCGGCGTTCACCTGGGCGGCGCGGCGCTGGCGGTACATGCTGCGCATGGCCGAATAGTAATCCAGCGAGGTGCGCTTCACGTCGTCGAGAACATCCAGATACTGTTCACGCAAGGCCACGGCGGACACGCCCGTGCGGGTCCACGACAGCCACTTCATGTGCTGGTCTTCCAGATAGATGTCCACCGGGTCGGCGAACCATTCCACGGCGATGCCGGTGGTGTCGCGCGGGTTGGACGGACCGAAGAAGGGTAGCACCAGATAGGGGCCTTCACCCACGCCCCAGACGCCCAGGGTCTGACCGAAGTCGCTTTGATGGCCGGGAAGGCCCATGGGGTCGGCGACATCCATGATGCCCAGAACGCCGAAGGTGGTGTTCAGGGCGAAGCGGCCCAAGGTGATGCCGGCATTCTGCACGTTGCCCTGCAACAGATCGTTGCCGAGATAGAGCGGGGACTTCAGGTTGTCCAGGAAGTCGTTGACGCGGTCGCGGCCGAAGGGCGGCACGACGGCGCGATAGCCCTGGGCGACCGGCTTCAGAAGAATGGTGTCGACGCCTTCGTTGAACGAGAAAATGGCGCGGTTGGTCGGTTCCAGCGGGTCGTTGAGCTGGGCGAAGTCGGCCTTGGCCTCGGGATCGTCGTCGGGCGGCGGTGTGGCGCAGCCCACCAGCAAGGCGACGGCTGCGGCGGCGCCAAGGCGCAGGGCGAATTTCCCGATCAGATTCAAAGGCATGGTTCGTTCCATGGAATAGATGTTTTGCACCCCAGACAAGAGAACGGCGGTTTTTTCCCAAGCCCGGCTCGTTCCCTTAAGCAAAGTGGTTAACACAGGCCGGGGCAAATGACCAGAGGAGTCAGAGGCTTGATCCCGTTCAACCGGTGAAGGGGCGCGGATAAAATATCTTTCATATCGACATAAAGATATGTTTATATCAGCAATCGAATTGCGGGAGGCGACGATATGGAGCATGTTCTGGCGGCCCTGCGGGCGGCGGCCGAGCCGACGAGGCTCAGGCTGTTGTCGCTGTGCGCCCAGGGCGAGCTGACCGTCTCGGAACTGGTGGGAATTCTTGGGCAAAGCCAGCCCCGGGTGTCGCGCCATCTCAAACTGATGTGCGAGGGCGGCCTGCTGGAGCGGTTCCGCGAGGGGGCCTGGGTGTTCTACCGGCTGTCCCGTTCGGGTGCCGGCGGCGAACTGGCCCGGCGCGCCCTTGATCTGATTCCCGACGGCGATCCCCAATTGGCCCGCGACAATGCCCGTCTGGCCGCCATCCAGCTTGGCCGAGCCGCATCCGCCGCCGCCTATTTCGACGAAAACGCCGGCCGCTGGGCCGAGCTGCGATCCTGGCATATCGACGAAGCCGAGGTGGAAGCGGCCTTGCGCCGTGCGGTGGCGGGGCGGCGCATCGGCGACCTGCTCGACATCGGCACCGGCACCGGCCGCCTGTTGGAAGTGTTGGGGCCGCAGGCCGAGAGGGCCGAAGGCATCGACGCCTCCCGCGAGATGCTGGCGGTGGCCCGGGCCAAGCTGGAGGCGGCGGGTCTGCGCCATTGCGGCGTGCGTCAGGCCGACATGTACGCCTTGCCGTTCGCCGACGGATCTTTCGACATGGTGGTGATCCATCAGGTGCTGCATTTCGCCGACACTCCGGCTTCGGCCGTGGCCGAGGCGGGGCGGGTTCTGCGGCCCGGCGGTCTGCTGGCGCTGGTGGATTTCGCTCCCCACGAGTTGGAAACTCTGCGCACCGAGCATAATCATCGCCGTTTGGGCTTCGCCGACGCCGAGGTGGCGGGCTGGTGCGCGGGCGCCGGCCTGGATATGGCCGACATCCGCCGCTTGCCCGGCGATCCCTTGACCGTCACACTCTGGCTGGCGGAACGCCGACCAATGAAAATTCAGAAGAATCCGGAGGTTTCACCGTGAGCATCGACAAACAGCCCGCACCCGTTCTTCCCGTGGCCAGGCCTGCGGGGCAATTGGCGGTGTCCTTCGAATTCTTCCCGCCTAAAACCGAGAAGATGCAGGAATCCTTGTGGGAATGCGTCAAGCGCCTGGAGCCTTTGGGGCCGCAATTCGTCTCGGTGACCTATGGCGCCGGCGGCGGCACCCGCGAACGCACTCACGAAACCGTGACCCGCATCGCCCGTGAAACCGCCCTGAAGGCCGCCGCGCACCTGACCTGCGTCGGCTCGTCCCAGGGCGAGGTGGACGACATCGCTCGGCGCTATTGGGACGAAGGCATCCGCCACATCGTCGCCTTGCGCGGCGACCCGCTCGACGGTCAGGCGGGCAAATATGCCCCGCATCCCCAGGGATACGCCTATGCCGCCGATCTGGTGAAGGGACTGAAAAAGGTCGCCGACTTCGAGATTTCCGTGGCCGCCTATCCCGAGACGCATCCGGAAGCCGCTTCGCCTCAGGCCGATCTGGATAATCTGAAGCGCAAGGTCGATGCCGGGGCGACCCGCGCCATCAGCCAGTATTTCTTCGATGTCGACGTCTTCTTCCGTTTCCGCGACCGCTGTGCCGCCGCCGGGATCAACGTGCCCATCGTGCCGGGCATCCTGCCGGTGACGAACTTCGCTCAGGTGCAGAAATTCTCGGCGGCCTGCGGCACCAGCGTGCCCGCCTGGATGGCCGATCTGTTCGAAGGTCTGGACGACGATCCCGACACCCGCCGTCTGGTGGCCGCCACGGTGGCCGCCGAACAATGCCGCGCCCTGGTGGCGGGCGGGGTCAACGATCTCCATTTCTATACGCTGAACCGGGCGGATCTGACTTTCGCCATCTGCCATGTCCTGGGCGTGCGGCCCACGCGCTGATCCCCGAACGCACGAAAGCAAGACCAAGATGACCAACATCCTCGACCATCTCTCTCAGCGCGTCCTTCTGTGCGACGGCGGTTTCGGCTCGCAGATTCAGGGTATGAACCTGACCTTGGACGATTTCCAGGGGCACGAGAACTGTACAGACATCCTGGTGCTGTCGCGCCCCGATCTGGTGCGGGAAATCCACAGCCGCTATTACGCCGCCGGCGCGGACATGGTCGAAACCAATACCTTCGGCGCTTCCGACCTGACACTGGGCGAGTTCGGCATCGGCCATCAGGCCTTCGAAATCAACAAGCGCGCCGTGGAACTGGCCCGCGAAGCCGCCGAACCCTTCAAAGCCGACGGCCGCAAGCGTTTCGTGCTGGGCTCGGTCGGGCCGGGCACCAAACTGCCCAGCCTGGGCCATGTGGATTACGACCGGCTGGAAGCCTCGTTCCTGGTGCAAGCCCGCGGTCTGGTCGCCGGCGGCGCCGACGCGGTGCTGATCGAGACGTGCCAGGATCCCTTGCAGATCAAGGCGGCGGTCAATGCCGTGAAAATCGCCCGCGCCGAGGCCGGCAAGGATACGCCTATTTTCGTGCAGGTGACGGTGGAGACCACCGGCACCCTGCTGGTGGGGGCCGACATTGCCGCCGCCGCCACGGTGATCCAGTCCCTGGACGTGCCGCTGATGGGCCTAAACTGCGCCACCGGCCCTCAGGAAATGAGCGAGCATGTGCGTTGGCTGTCGGCCAACTGGCCGGGGTTGGTCTCGGTGCAGCCCAATGCCGGTCTGCCGGAACTGCTGGACGGCAAGACCCATTATCCTCTGGCTCCCGCCGATCTGGCTCTGTGGCAGGAGCGCTTCCTGGACGACGACAAGGTCAATCTGATGGGCGGCTGCTGCGGCACCACCCCCGACCATATCCGCGCCATCGACGGGATGCTGCGCCGCCGCGGCGGTTCCGCCGGTCGTCCCGCCGCCGCCAAGCGCGATGTGCATTGGGTGCCGTCGGTGGCGTCGCTCTATGGGCAGGTGCCGCTGCGTCAGGAAAACGCCTTCCTGTCCATCGGCGAGCGCTGCAACGCCAACGGCTCGAAGAAATTCCGCGAATGCCAGGAGCGTCAGGATTGGGACGGCGCCGTCGCCATGGGCCGCGAGCAGGTGAAGGAGGGCAGTCATACCCTCGACGTCTGCACCGCCTTCGTCGGCCGTGACGAGATCCGGGACATGACCGAAGTGGTGTCGCGTCTGCGCGGTTCGGTCAACGCGCCGCTGGTGATCGACTCCACCGAACTGCCGGTGATCGAAGCCGCCCTGAAGCTGTACGGCGGCAAGGGCATCATCAATTCGATCAACTTCGAGAACGGCGAGGAACCGGCGGCGGCGCGTCTGGCCCTGGCCAAGAAGTTCGGCGCGGCGGTGATCGCCCTGACCATCGACGAAGAGGGCATGGCCAAGGATGTCGAAAGCAAGGTGGCCATGGCCCACCGCCTTTACGACTTCGCGGTGAACAAGCACGGCCTGCCGGCCTCGGATCTGCTGTTCGATCCGTTGACCTTCACCATCTGCACCGGCAACGAGGATGACCGTCTGCTGGCCAAGCATACCCTGGACGCCATCAAGCGCATCTCGGAAGAACTGCCCGAATGTCAGATCATCCTGGGGCTGTCCAACGTTTCGTTCGGCCTGAAGGCGGCGGCGCGGACGGTTCTGAACTCGGTGTTCCTGGATCATGCCCTGAAGCACGGCATGACCGGGGCCATCGTCCATGTCAGCAAGATTCTGCCGCTGCATTCCATCCCCGAGGCCGAAGTGAAGGCCGCCGAGGACATGATCTATGACCGCCGGGCGGAAGGCTACGATCCGCTTCAGGCCTTCATCGCCCTGTTCGAGGGTAAGTCGGGTGAGGCCAAGGTGGCTAAGGTGCGGGCCGAGACGGTGGAAGAGCGTTTGAAGCAGCGCATCATCGACGGCGACCGCACCGGCCTGGACGACGATCTGGCCGACGCCCTGAAGACCTGGAAGCCGCTGGACATCATCAACAATCTGCTGCTGGACGGCATGAAGGTGGTGGGCGAACTGTTCGGGTCGGGCAAGATGCAGCTTCCCTTCGTGCTGCAATCGGCGGAAACCATGAAAGCCGCCGTGGCTTATCTGGAGCCCTATCTGGAAAAGGCCGACGGCCAGCAGAAAGGCACCATCGTATTGGCCACGGTGAAGGGCGACGTCCACGATATCGGCAAGAATCTGGTGGACATCATCCTGACCAACAACGGCTACAAGGTGGTTAATCTGGGCATCAAGCAGCCCATCAATTCCATCATCGCCGCCGTCAAGGAGCATAGGCCCGACGCCGTCGGCATGTCGGGGCTGCTGGTGAAATCCACCGTGGTGATGCGCGAGAACCTGGAAGAGATGACCCGCGAAGGACTGGATATTCCCGTGCTGCTGGGTGGCGCCGCCTTGACCCGCGGTTATGTGGAATCCGACTGTGTGGCGTCTTACGGGCCGGGCCGGGTGGCTTATGCCCGCGACGCCTTCGACGGGCTGGATCTGATGGCCAAGGTGGCCGAGGGCAAGTTCGACGATCATCTGGACGAAGCCAGGGCCAAGCGGCTGTCGCGGCCATCCAACGAGCGCCGTACCCTGGGGCAGGCTGCCCAGCCGGCGACCCGTCCGGTGGACTTCGAGGAAATCCGTCTGCGCCGCGCCGAACTGGCCCAGGGCTATGACGTGCCGACACCGCCGTTCTGGGGACCGAAGGTCATCGACCATGTGCCGTTGCAGACGCTGGTGACCTATCTGAACGAAACCATGCTGTATCAGTTCCAGTGGGGCTTCAAAAAAGCGGGCCGGACTATCGACGAATGGAAAGCCTGGGCACACAAGGAACTGAAGCCCATGGCCGTGGATCTGCTGAAGCGCTGTGAAAAGGAAGGCATTCTGCAGCCGAAGGCGGTGTACGGTTATTGGCCCAGCGCCTCCGAGGGCGACAGCGTGATCCTGTTCGATCCGGCGGACCAGACCAGGGAAATCGCCCGCTTCCCGTTCCCGCGTCAGGCGGCGGAGGGTGGTCTGTGCATTGCCGATTTCGTGCGGGACGTTTCCACGGGGCAACGCGACGTCATGGGGTTGCAGGTGGTGACCATGGGCAGCAACGCCAGTGAAGTCGCCCGCCAGTGGTTCGCCGAGAATCGCTACAAGGACTATCTCTATCTGCACGGCCTGGGCGTCGAGATGACCGAGGCTTTGGCCGAATACGTTCATGCCCGCATCCGCAAGGAGCTGGGCTACGGCGCCGAGGACGGCCGCGATATCGAGGGCGTGTTGAAACAGCATTACCGAGGTTCGCGCTACAGCTTCGGCTATCCCGCCTGTCCGCATATCGAGGACCAGGACAAGCTGCTGTCGCTGTTGGGGGCCGATCGCGTCGGCATCACCCTGTCCGAGGAATTCCAGTTGGAACCGGAGCAAAGCACTTCGGCCATCGTGCTGCTGCATCCTCAGGCTAAATATTTCTCGGTGTAAGGAGAGACGGAATGTTCATGGTCATCCTTCGCTACAAGGTGCCGCTGGATCGGATCGACGCGGCGCTGGCCGCCCATAAGGCTTGGCTCGACGTTCATTTCTCCGCTGGGCGTTTCATCCTGGCGGGCCGGCAGGAACCCCGCACCGGCGGGGTCATCCTGGCGCAGGGCTGCACGCGCGATGAGCTGACGGCGATCCTGGCCGAAGACCCCTTCAGCAGGCAGGCCCTTGCCGATTACGAAATCATCCATGTGCCCAACTGCAAGGTTGATTCCAGGTTGAGCTTTTTGAAAGCCTGACCGCAATTCGCCGCTCCGATGCTGGCTCTGGCGGATTGTCTCGTCCTGCCGTACCTTAAGGGCGCAAGTATTGGGGACGGGCTGGTGAAACTGCGCGAAAAAACATTCAATCGGGACGACATTGTCTTTCATGAAGGCGATGTGGCCGATTGCGTCTATATGGTGGTGTCGGGCCGAGTTCAGCTGACCAAGTCCGGCGTCAACGGACAGGTTCCCCTGGCACTGCTGGGGCCGCAGGAATTGTTCGGCGAGATGGGGCCGTTCGACGACAGCCCGCGCAACGCCAGCGCCCGCGCCGTGGAAAAGACCCGCGTCAAGATCGTCCCCAAGGAACAGTTCCGCACCTGGATCGCCGACGAACCCGAGGCCGCCTTGCGCATCATCGGCACTCTGGTCGAACGCCTGCGCGCCGCCGACGAGATGATCGCCCGCCTGGGCGGTTCGATTCTTACCGGCGCCGCCGCCTCGGCGGCGGTCAAAGCCGCCGAGACCGCCGCCGCCGCCGCCCGCGCCGCCGAGGCGATTCCGCCATCCGAAGCCAAGCGTATGGGCCTGATGGAGGCGGTGGTGTCGCTGATCCGGCGGCGCAAGGACAACGCCCTGATGGACGGCGACGGTCCGGTTCCCGCCTTCCAGATCGGCGTCTGCGCCGTCAACAACGATTACGAGGGGGCTTGGACCCGCGCTTTGGCGACCCTGCTGGAGGGGCGTCCGGGGGTCGAGGTGCGGCTGGTCGCCCACAGCCTGCAGATCGACCCCGGCGCCGACCAGACCCAGGCCGCCGCCGCCGTCATGCGGGCCCGTCAGGTGCTGGCTTATGAGGATAGGCTGGATCTGCTGGTCTGGGGGGATGTTCACGAAGAAGGCTTCAGCCTGTGGTTCACGTCCACCGGCATGGCCGACGACGAGCGTCCGGGATCCTTCAGCCCCTTCATTGCCCTGGAACTGGCGGGCAGCCTGGAACCGCCGGTGGGTGAGCTGTTCCATGCCGCCGTGCTGGCCGCTGTCGAGCCCCTCAACGAAGGGCAAAGGGTGCTGCAGCGCCTGTATCTGCCGTCGGCCCTGCAGATGCTGCCGGGGTTCCCCGACGGCCTGCCGGTGGCCTGGAGCCTGGAGCAGCAGCGTACGGCTTTGATGGCCTATGGCCACGGTCTGGCGACCATGGCCGCCTGGGAGGCCGACGCCGACGTTTTCGATCGGGCCGCCGAATGCTACCGCGCCGCCATCATGCGGCTGTCGCCGGAAATTTCCCACGGCGTCGTCGAGGCGGTGATGCGCCGCCATCTGGGCGGCGCCGCCTTGGCCGCCGGCGACCGCCGCAAGGACGCCGCCTATCTGGAATACGCCATCGGCGAATTCCGCGGCGCCGTCGATTGTCTGTTCAAGGGCGCCTATCCCTATGAATGGGGCGGGGCGCAAAACCGTCTGGGACTGGCGCTTTATAAGCTTGATCTGCTGACCGGACAGCCCGAACTGCTGAAGGAATCCCTTTCGGCGCTGCAATCGGCTCTGACCGTGTTCAACAAGGCCGAGCAGCCGCAGCGCTGGGCCGACGTCATGGGCAATCTGGCGCAGGTGCTACAGGTTTACGGCGATCAGATGCGCAATCCCGACGTTCTGGAACGCGCCGTCGAGGCTTGCCGCGCCGTATTGGAGATTCGCAGCCGCGACCGTGCGCCGCTGCCCCATGCCGCTGCCCAGAATTCCTTGGGAACGGCGCTGTTTCTGTGGGACAAGCACAGCCGCACCGATATTCACCGCGAGGAAGCGCGTGAGGCGCTGAACGCGGCCTTGGAGATTTACCGCTCCATGGGGGCGGCGCGGCTGGCCGCTGTGACCGAGAAAAATCTCGGCCATCTGGACAAGCTGGTCAAAGGTCTGCCCGAGCGCAAAGTGGCCAATCTCGGCTGGGCTTCCGAGGAAGACGAGTAAGCCGCCTTATCCGGCCGCCAAAGGCCGGGTGGCCCGCTCCAGCCAGTCGGCGCTGTCGCCGTCCACCAGCGGACCGATGCGTTCGGCCACCAATTTGTGATAGCTGTTCAGCCAGGCGGTTTCCGCCTCGGTCAACAGTTCGGTGACGATCAGGCGGCGGTCGATGGGCGCCAGTGTCAAAGTCTCGAAGCTCAGCAGCAGGCGTTCGCCCGTCGGCGGCAGGGTTTGCACCGCCAGCAAATTCTCGATGCGGATGCCGTAGGCGCCGGTTTTGTAATAGCCGGGTTCGTTGGACACCACCATGCCGGGCTTCAGGGCCTGAGCGTTGCCCACCTTGGAAATGCGCTGCGGCCCTTCGTGGACCGAAAGGTAACTGCCGACTCCGTGCCCGGTGCCGTGATCGTAATCCAGTCCTTCGGCCCACAGGGCCAGCCGGGCCAGCACATCCAGCTGGCTGCCGGTGGTGCCGACCGGGAATTTGGCGGTGGCGATGGCGATATGCCCCTTCAGCACCAGGGTGAAACGGCAGCGTTCCTCTTCGCCCGGCGTGCCGACGGCGATGGTGCGGGTGACGTCGGTGGTGCCGTCCAGATATTGCCCGCCGGAATCCAGCAGGAACAGCTGCCCGGTCTCCAGCTTGCGGTCGCTGGCGGCGGTGGCGCGGTAATGGACGATGGCGCCGTTGGGACCGGCTCCGGCGATAGTCGGGAAGCTGGGGCCGCGATAAAGGGCGTTCTGGCGGCGGAAATCCTCCAGCCGGTTGGCCACGGAACATTCGCTGACATCTTCCAGGGCATGACGGTCCAGCCAGCTCAGGAAACGGACCAGAGCCACGCCGTCGCGCAGATGGGCCTGACGGGTGCCCGACAGCTCGACATCGTTCTTGCAGGCCTTGGGCAGCAGGCAAGGATCGTTGCCGCGGACTACTTTGGCCTTGGCCGCTTTCAGCCGGGCTTCGATCCACGCCGGGGCGGAATCTGCGTCCAGGCGGACCGTCCGGTCGCTCAGGCCATCCAGCACGGGACCGATGTCCAACGGCCGGTGCAGGCGGACTTCTTCCCCCAGTTCCGCTTCCAGCCCCGGGGCCCGCTTGCGGGAATCGAGGAACAGATCCAAAGAGCCGTCGCGATGGGCGATGGCGAAGCACAGGGGAAGGGGCGAAAATTCGACGTCTTCACCCCGGATGTTCAACAGCCAGGCGATGGAATCCGGCGCCGACAGAAAAGCGGCGTCCTGACGGTCTTCGATCAGGCTCTGCGCCACGGCCGAGCGTTTTTCCGCCGAGGACTGCCCGGCGTAATCCTGCGGATGGGGAACCACGGGAGCCAGTGGCGGCTCGGGCTGATCCAGCCAGACGGCGTCCAGGGGGTTGCTGTCCAGCGCCGTCAGATGGGCTCCGGCCTTGGCGCAGGCGGTTTCAAGCTTTTCCACGCCCTTGGGCGTGTGCAGCCAAGGGTCGAAACCCAGCTTGGCTCCGGCGGGCAAAGTCTTGGCCAGCCAGTCGGCGGGCGGTTCGTCGATCAGGTGATGGCGGCTGAACAGGGCGTGATCGACCTCGGCCTCGGCCTGCAACGTATAGCGTCCGTCGATGAACAGGGCGGCCCGGTCCCTCAGGATCACCGCCATGCCCGCCGAGCCGGAAAAGCCGCTGATCCAGGCCAGCCGCATGGCGCGGGGAGGAACATATTCCCCCTGATGCTCGTCGCTGCGGGGGACGAGGAAGCCGTCCAGTCCGCGTAATTCCAGCTCCTGGCGCAGCAGCAGCAGCCGGTTGCGGAAAACAAGGGCATTGGACGAGATTTGGGACGGGGCGGTCATGGTCGCGAGTTCCACCAGAGATGACTCTTTCAAGCTAGGGCTTGCGCGGCTTTCCGGCAAGGGCTTGAACTTATGTTGCGGCGCAATATGTATTGTGGTGTGAAGGCTTGGTGAAATGGCCGAAAACCTCAAGCCTTGTGCTGACATGCGTCAGACTCATTGCTGCGATGCGGAAAAAACTCCTCCAGCCTTCAGGCGATAGAGCTATGTTTTTCCGCTTAAGGGGCAGCATTGTTGACCAAATTAAGGGACGCCGCTCATGTGGCCTTATGACGAAGAAGACGTTCAATGGTTGAACCGCGAGGATGACCAATCCGACGCGGAAACCGACGAGTCGCGTCCCGGTGAGGAGTTCATTCCGTGCTGAAGTCTGTCGTGGATTTCCTCCAGCGCTGGGCCGACGATATCGCCCAGTATGGTTTCCTGGGCGCTCTTTTCGGTGCCGCCGGCCATCCCGTCACCCGTGCCGAAGGCCGTGCTTCCATGGCTTTGCGCGGCGGCGTCTCGGCGGGAGTGCCTGTGCGCAACGCGCGCCCGTCCCGTTTGGCCATGGCCGCCAACCGTGTCGGTCAGGCCCGTTCCGCCGTCGCCGCGACGGTCGAGGAGGATCGTCGTCCCTTGCGGACTGCCGATCAGCATTTCGCCAACGATGCCGACTGGGGGCCGGGTTCGGGTCTCAGCCAGCGCCGCGAACCGACGCTGTAAGAATCAGGCCAGGAATCAGGCGTACAGCCAGCGGCAAATCAGCACCGAAAAGATCACGCCGCTGACATCGGCCAGCAGTCCCGCCAGCAAAGCGTGTCGGATGCGCCGTACACCGACGGCGCCGAAATAGACCGCCAGCACGTAAAACGTGGTCTCGCTGGAGCCGTAGATGGTTCCACTTAGAATTCCCAAATAACCGTCCGGTCCGATGGCCGGATCTTTCATCAGCGCCGCCAGATAGCCGAAGCTGGCCGAACCGGACAGGGACCGCAGGGCCGACATGGTCAGCGCCTCGACCGGCAGGCCCAGCGGCGCGGTCAGGCGTCCGACGGGGGCCAGCAGCATCTCCATGGCTCCGCTTTCGCGGAACATGCCTACCGCCACCAGAATGGCCACCAGATAGGGAATGATGCGGAGCGAGATGGCCAGGCCGTCCTTGGCCCCTTCGACGAAAACCTCGTAAACGGGAACCTTGCGGACCATGCCGAAGGCCAAAGCGCCGGCGAACATGCCGGGAATGATCCAGGGCGACAGGGCGCGGCCCCACAGCAGGCACAGCGGGATCAGGCCGGCCAAGGCCGACAGCGCCGCCAGATGCGCCCAGCCGGGCAGGGGGGGAGCCTCGGCGGCGGCCAGGGCGGCGTCATCGGCGGCGGCTTCTCCGTCATGGGGGCGCAGCAAAGCGCTTTCGCCGGCCTTTTCCACGGGAAACCAGCGGCTGCCGAACTTGGCGAACAAGATGGCCGAGCCGCTGGCCCAGAAGGTGGCGAACAAAGTGGTGACGATCACCGCCGCCGGATCGTGGGAGCCGACGGCCGTGCGCAGGGCCATGACGTGGGTGGGCAGGATGGTGACGTTGGCGGTGTTGATGGCCAGGAACAGCACCATGGCGTCGCTGGCGGTGCCCCGGTGCGGGTTCAGGCGATCCAGTTCCTGCATGGCGCGCACGCCGAAAGGCGTGGCGGCGTTGGACAGGCCCAGCATGTTGGCGGCGACGTTCATCACCATCGCCCCCATGGCCGGATGGCCGGCGGGGACGTCCGGAAACAGACGATGCAGCAAGGGGCGCAACAAGCGGGCCAGTCCAGCCATCATGCCGCCCGCCTCGGCCACCCTCATCATGCCCAGGAACAGCGCCATGGTGCCGATCAGCCCCAGCCCCAGGGTCACCGACCCCTCGGCGGCCTTCAGGGCGGCGGCGCCCAAAGCCTCCATGGGGCCGTTGGCGGCGTCGGCCGGCCACGAGAGCTGGCGCCAGCCGGCGACGGCGAAGGCGGCGGCGACGATCAGGAAGAAGACGCTGTTCATGCTGCGATGGAGACACAGCCGCGCTTATTGCGCAACGCTCATTGCTGGATTTGCCGCCCGGCATGTGTTAGCCCTGCGCCCCATGTTCACGAACCGCGCCCGTTTCGCTTCTTTTTTCGCTGCCCTGATGCTGTGTTCGGCGGTTTCGGCCCTGGCCGAGGACATGCCGGAATTGCCGCCCCTGGCTCAGCCGGGGCAATGGCTCTACGTCACTCAGGAAGACCGCACCAGCTCCAGCCAGTGCGTCGGTCAGCCAGGCACGCCTTTGTGCGCGGTGGAAACCCTGCTGGCCTGCTTTCAGCGCGACCGCCAGGATCTGTGCCGCATGGTCGACGACGGCACGGAGCAATATGCGCAGATTTTCAACGCGCCGGCCGATCCGGCCAAATATCTGGCCTACCGCGTCCTGGGGGCGCACCGGATCGACGCCGACAGCCCCCGCGTCGGTCAGGCCAGCCACGCCAAGGACGGCGATGTGCTGCTGACCGTCGATCAGCGCGAAGGGCTGCTGGGCCGTTACGCCCGCGCCACCGGCGCTCCCGCCCAGGATTTTCTGCTGCGCCGCCAGCCGGACGGGGCCTGGAAAATCGTCAGTTGGGGCGACCCCGGCGAAAGCCTGTCGGCGGCTCCCTGATCCTGCGGGATATTGACGGAACGCTTTCCCGCCCCAAGTTCTAGTGCCTCACTGAACGGCGAGGCGTCATGATCAAGGTTTGCATCCTGTATCCGGCTCAGGCGGGCAACCGCTTCGATAAGGACTATTACCTGAAGACCCATATGCCCATGGCGGCGGCCAAGCTCGGCCCGGCCTTGCGCGGGGCCAGCGTCGATTTCGGCGTCAACGGCGGGCTGCCGGAGCAGCCGGCTCCCTTCTTCGCCGTGTGCAATCTCTTGTTCGATGACGTCGAGTCGTTCTACACGGCCTTTGCGCCTCATATGGAGGCGTTGCAGGGCGACGTTCCCAACTACACGGACGTCGCGCCGATCTTTCAGATCAGCGACGTCGTCACTGTTCTTTAGGCGAGCGGGGCTTTAAGGGAGCGCGGGAGGGGCAGGCCCCGGATTTTCCTTCCCGCCACCAAGCCAGGACCAGACCGCCGAAACCCAGCAGCAAAAGCAGCGGCGGGGGTAAAAGCGCACTGTCCCTGACCGCCGTCACCTGCTTTTGGCCGTTGCTTTGCAAACCCAGCCAGCCGGGACCGGATTTGGCGGCGTCGGGCGAAACCCGTCGCAGCCCCGGCAAGCCGTCGTCGATCCAGCGGATGCTCCCGCCGCTGTCGGCGGCCAGCGGTTTCAGCTTATCGGGCGTGGCTTTCAGTTCCGACATTTCCACCGGATTGAGGGGGCCGGATGCGGCCAGAGCGACATGCGTCCCGTCGCTGACACGCCACAATCCCGGTTGGTCGAGAGGAAGCTTGCCGGTGAAACGGCCATCGTTCTGGCCGGCCATGGACACTTTGCGCTGGTTGCCGTCCGGAGCGGTGACGGTGACATCCTGATCGTTGGGCTGAAGACTGCGGCGTTGCACGAACAGGCTGCCGTCGCGGATTTCGGCGGACAGCTGGGTTTCCTCAAGCTCCGGCTCCTTCATCAGCCAGTGGGCGAGACGGCGCAGCAGCTCGGCCTGAGGGCCGCCGCCGTCCCAACCGCGCGACCAAAGCCAGATGGTGTCGCTCATCAGTTCGGCCACCCGGCCTTCGCCGACCCGGTCGAGCACCAGCAGCGGCTGCCCCTTGTCGTCTTGCATGACGATGTCGCCGCGTCCCTTGGACTGGCTGCCGATCACCCGCGCCCAGCGGCCCCAATGGTCGGAGCCGCTCAGGTCGGAGGTGACGGGGTGGCGGCGTCCCAAGGCGGTGATGGCGGGACGGAACGGCTGTTCGGCGATCTCGCCCGATGGAGCCAGGGGCAGAACGTCGGCCAAGGCGGTGGCATAGGGTGTGTCGGGGCCAGCGAATTCCGGTCCCACGGCCATCAGCAAAGCTCCGCCGCCGCGCACATATTGGGCGATGTTTTCGTAATAGGACGGCGGCAGCACGGTCCGGCGGCGATAGCGGTCGAAGATGATCAGGTCGAAGTCGTGCAGTTTTTCTTCGAACAGTTCGCGCACGGGGAACGAGATCAGGGCCAGTTCGCGCAGCGGCGTGCGGTCGTCCTTTTCCGGTGGGCGCAGGATGGTGAAATGCACCAGATCGACGCCCGGATCGGCCTTCAGAAGATTGCGCCAGGTGCGTTCGCCGGCGTGGGGTTCGCCGGAAATCAGCAGAACCCGCAAACGATCGCGCACGCCCGAGATGGACAAGGCGGCGCGGTTGTTCTGCAGGCTGAGTTCGTTGGGCGCGGCTTCGGCTTCCAGTTCCAGCAGATTCGATCCGGCGTGGCCGACGGGAATCTCGACGCTGACGCTGCGGTTCAGGGGGGCGGCAATGGTTTGCGCGGCGCCGCCGTCCAGTTTCCAGGTCAGGGCGGCGGTGCCGTCGTGGCCGGGATCGTCGATGCGCAGGCGCACCCCGGCCTTGCCGCCGACGATGGCGAAGCCGGGAGCTTCCTCGACGACCAGACGGCGGTCCCGCTCGTCGGCGTGGCCGGCCAGCAGCACATGCAGCGGCGCTCCCAGATCGTTGCGGCCGGGAATGTCGCGCACCTGTCCGTCGGTGATCATCACCACGCCGGCCAGACGGCGGCGGGGCAAATCGGACAACGCGCTGTCCACGGCCTGAAACAGCAAGGTGCCGTCGTCGCGTCCGGGCTGGGCGTGCCAATGTTCGATCCGTACATCCAGATTGGGCTGCGCCCTTAGTTTGGCCGTCAGTTCTTCCAGCGCCCTGGCGGATTGAGCGGGACGGTCGCTCAAGGCCATGCTGGGGGAATCGTCCACCACCACCACGGCGGTGTCGTTCAGGGGCTGGGCCTCTTCGCGGCTCAGGCGGGGGTTGGACAATCCCAGCAGCAGCACGGCCAAAGGAAGCAGCCGCCAGGGCTGGCGGCCCAGAGCGCACAGAGCCAGGCCCAGCAGCGCCAGTCCGGCCAGCCAGGGCCAGGGCAGTACCGGCGCGAACAGCAATTCGGGCAGGCCGTTCATCGCCGCAGCCTTTCCATCAGGGCCGGCAGATGAACCTGATCGGATTTGTAATTTCCGGTCAGGGCGTACATCACCAGATTGATGCCGAAACGATTGGCCATCTCGCGCTGGGTCTCTCCTCCCGGCACGGCGGCGAACAGGGGTTGGCCGTCGGCATCCACGGCCCAGGCGGCGGCCCAGTCGTTGCCGCCGATGACGACCGGCGAAACGCTGTCGTTTCCGGCGTCGGCCCCATCTTCGACATAGACCGGGGCTCCGGCCAGCCGCCCCGGCAGATCGTGCAGGATATAGAAGCTGTGGGTCAGCACATGGTCTTCGTTCACTGGGGCCAGGGCCGGAATGTCCAGCCCTTCGGTGGTCAGCCGCAAGGCGTCGGAAACGCCCTGCCCGCCGTCGCGGCTGTCGAACAGGATCATGCCGCCATGGCGCAGATAATCGTTGATGCGTTCCCTGGCCTGGGGCGACGGCGCCTTGGGATGCGGCGGCACCGGCCAATAGATCAGCGGATAGAAGGCCAGGGCGTCGCGGTCCAGCGACACGCCCACCGGCTCGCCCAGGCTGGCGGTGGTCCGCCGCGTCAGCATCTGGGACAAGTTGGCCAGACCGGCCTTGCTGGTGGCGTCCAAGGCGGCTTCGCCGGTCACGACATAAGCCAGACGCGGTTGCAGGGCGGCTTGCAGGCTGGGCTGCTCGGCCCTGCCGTGGGACGGCGAAAGGGCGACGGTCAAAGCCAAGGCCAGAGTCGGGGTCAAGGGAAACAGACGGCGGCCGCCTTTGCGCATGATCAGCAGAATGGCCATGTCGATCAGCATCAGCGCCAAGGCCAGTAGCAGCAGCGGCGGCTGTAGGTCCGTCTCGCCCGGCTGGCCTTCCAGATCGTGGGCGCCCAGCGAGGCGGGCACGGCCGTGACGGCGGACAGGCTGGGCGACAGGTTGAGGGCGCGGCGGCCGGCTTCGTCGCCGTACAGTCCGGGCGGATGCTTCGGCCCCGGAAGCGCGTCGCCCTTGGCGGGCAGCGGTTCGACGGTGGCGCTGGGGGCGGCGCTATGGCCGAAGCCGTCCAACAGGCTTAGCGGCGGCAGCGGGTGATCGGCCGTCGCCTGGGCCACGCCGGAAGACAGATCGAGCAGCCGCTGCATCATGTCGGGCAACAGCCCGGACAGGCCAAGATTGCTCCAGCCCGGCCAAACCGTGGTATGGATCAGCACCAGCCAGCCTTTGCCCAGGCGGTTGCCTGTGACCAGCGGCGTTCCGTCTTCCAGACGGGCCCAGGTCTTGGCGTTCAGGTCGACGGCGGGATCGGCCAGAATTTGCGATTTCACCCGCAAATCGGCAGGGACCGGCAATCCGGCGAAGGGACCGCTATCGGGCATGGGGGCGACCGCCATGGGGCGGGTCCAACTCATGGCGCCGCCTAGGGTACGGCCGCCGCCGCGCAAGGTGACGGGCAACAGGTCGTCGGGGCTGCGGGCCAATTTCGGACCGGCCAGCCGCACCAGCACGCCGCCGCTTTCGACCCAGGATTTCAGGGCGCTCATTTCGGCGGGAGGCGGCGTGCCTTCGTCGGGAAGCAGCAGCAGCGAAAGTTCGCGTTTCAGAAGATCGAGGGCCGGCCCCTGGCGGACTTCGGCCAAGGGGGACAAGGCGCGGTCCAGGTAATAGAGGTCGTCCAGAAGCGGCGAAGCGGCGGGCGAGCCGTCCCGGGCCAATCCCACCGGACGGCGCTGCCAGCGCGGGTCCAGCAGCACGGTCGCGGCGGCGCTGGCCTCCTCCTCGATGGAAAGGCGTTCGACGCGGTTGCGCAATTCGCCGGGTATGGACAGCGCGGCGCTGGCCTGTCCGTCGCCCCGGCCGAAAGCGATTGCCTGGCGCGCCAGCACCCGCCCGCCGCCGTCTTGGGCGACGACGGTGGCCGAAGCCGTGCCGTCGCCGCGCAACAGGCGGATGGACAAATCGGCATCGTCCGGGCGCGGCGGAAGCAGTACCAGGGGCAGTGACTGGGGTTTGAGGATTTCCAGCGGTCCCAGCACCGACAGGGCGGCGGCGAGGTCGCGGGCGTGGCCGTCTTCGACGCCGTCGCTCAACCAGACGGCATGTCCGATCGGGGCGGCATCCTTCAGGGCGGCTACGGCGGCGGCGCGATCACCGGGCCAAGGATGCGGCGCCGCCGCTTCCAACAGCCCCAGCGCCTGAGCGGCGGGCATGGGGCCTTGCAGAACCGTCTTGCCGCCATCGGGTGGCGGCGCGGTCAGCAGTAGCAGCACCGGCTGCTCGGCGCGGCCGCTGCCCTGGATCAGGTCTACGGCGTGCTGGTGCAGGCGGTTCCACGACTTGGCCGCAGCCCAGCCGTCGTCCAGCACCAGCAGCAGCGGTCCCTGGGACGTGGCCGCGGGGGCGTTCAGCAAGGGATGGGCGGCTGCGGCGATCAGGCAGGCGGCCAAGGTCAGTCGCAGCAGCACTAGCCACCAGGGCGTGCGTTCGGCGGCACGGCTGTCGGCTTCCAGTCCCATCAACAGGGCTATGGCGGGAAAGATCTGGCGGCGCGACGGCGGCGGCACTACTCGCAACAGCCACCACAGCAGGGGCAGAACGGCCATCGCGGCCAACAGCCAGGGCGAAGCGAAACTGAATCCCGACATGGTCAGGCTCCCGCCAGACTGCGGTGCAGCTTCAGGGCGCCGTCGCGGGGCGTTTCGTCCGTGACGTGGGTCTGAAAGCTCCAGCCCAGGGGCTGGGTCATGATCCGCAGTCCGTCGCGCAATTCCGCCAGCCGGGCGGCGTAGCCCCGGCGCAGATCCTCGGCTCTCAGGGTATGCAGCGAGGCTTCGCCCTTCAGGCCGTCGAAACGCAGGCGGCCTTCATAGGGCAAGGCTTCCTCGGCCGGATCGAGCACCTGCAAAAGATGTCCTTTGCTGCCGTTTTCCGCCCAATGGCGCAGCCGCAAGGCCATGTCGCCATGAGGCGGTAGGAAGTCGGACAGCAGCAGCAGGTGCCCTCCGCGCCCCAACTCCTGGGCCGGCAGATGATCGCCGCAGGCGAACAGGGCGGCGGCCAGACGGGGCAGCAGGGCGCGGCCCGCCGCCGGCGGCTGGGACGCGCCCAGCACGCCGACCCGTTCGCCGCTTTTCAGCAGCAGGGCGGCGATGGTCAGGGCCAGCAGCAAGGCGCGCTGGCGCTTGCGGGGCAGGGCCGGGCCGGAATGCCAGTCCAGGCTGGCCGAACCGTCCACCCACAACCAGACGGGCTGGGCGGCGGTCCATTCGGTTTCGCGGACGTAAAGCGGCTGGGAGCGGGCCGATTGCCGCCAATCGACGGCGGTCGCCGGATCGCCGGACTGATAGCGGCGGAACTGCCAAAAATCGGCGCCGTCTCCGCTTTTGCGCCGACCGTGCTCGCCGATAGTCAGCGAGGCGGCGATGGTTTCCGCCTCGGCCAGCAAGGGCGGCAGCTCGGCGGCCAAAGCTTGGGCTTCGGCGCTGGCGGCAGAGGTGCGGTCCGGCGCCGCGCCCATCATCAGCGGACCGTTTCGCTCAGGTGGGCGATGATGTCCGGGATGGTGACGCCCTCGGCCCGGGCGGCGAAGCTCAGGGCCATACGGTGTTTGAGGATCGGCAGGGCCAGGGCGGCGACATCGTCGATGGAGGGCGACAGCCGTCCGTCCATCAGGGCGCGGGCGCGCGCCGCCAGCATCAGAGCCTGGGCGGCGCGGGGGCCGGGGCCCCAGGCGACATGGCGGCGGACTTCGGCCAGGGGGCTGTCCTCCGGGCGTCCAGCGCGGACCAGGGCCAGAATGGCGTCGACTACGCTTTTGCCGACGGGGATGTGGCGCACCAGCCGTTGGGCGTCGATCAGGTCCTCGCCGTCGAACACCGGCACGGCCCGGTCTTCGTGCGCGCCGGTGGTGGCCAGCAGCATGCGACGTTCCGATTCCAGATCGGGATAGCCGATGTCGACCTGCATCAGGAAGCGGTCGAGCTGGGCTTCCGGCAGAGGATAGGTGCCTTCCTGCTCCAGCGGGTTCTGGGTCGCCAGCACATGGAAGGGCTGGGGCAGATCGTAGGACTGGCCGGCGATGCTGACCTTGTGTTCCTGCATGGCTTGCAGCAGGGCCGACTGGGTGCGCGGGCTGGCGCGGTTGATTTCGTCGGCCATCAGAAGCTGGCTGAAGACCGGGCCGCGGATGAAACGGAAGCTGCGTTCGCCGCTGGCGGCCTCTTCCAGCACCTCAGACCCCAGTATGTCGGCGGGCATCAGGTCGGGGGTGAACTGCACCCGCTTGGCGTTCAGACCGAACACGGTGCCCAGGGTCTGCACCAGACGGGTCTTGGCCAGCCCGGGAACGCCGATCAACAGGGCGTGACCACCCGCCAGCAGCGTGATAATGGTCTGGTCCACCACCTCGGTCTGGCCAAAAATCACCCGGCCGACGACTTCGCGGGCTTCCTTAAGGCGGGTCTTGAGTCCGTCCACCTCCTCCACCACCTTTGGGGGGAGGGCGTTTGAGTCGTCGGGCAAGGTGCCTGCTGCGGATGCCGGGCCGGAAGGGGGCTGAGATGCAGGGATCACTCTATCACTCCGATGGCAGCGCCAAACCGATCGCGCCGAATATGACAGGAGAACCGTTCATGACCACTTCGAGCACGGACCAAGCCATTCAGCGGCAGGCCCGATGCGGCAAACTGGACATGAGGATCGCCCGCGACGGGAAATGGTTTTACCATGGCTCACCCATACCCCGCAAAGAGATGGTATGCCTTTTCGCATCCATGCTGACCCGGCGGCCCGACGGCAGCTATTGGCTGGTCAATCCCGGCGAGGAATGCGAGATCGAGGTGGAGGACGTGCCCTTTCTGGCCGTCGAGCTGTTTACCAGTTGCTGTAGCGGCGAGCGCTGCTTCAGTTTCCGCACCAATGTCGACGAAGTGGTGACACTGGGGCCGGGGCATTCCTTGCGGATCGTCAATGACGGATCGGGGACTCCGCCTTATCTGACGGTACGTGAAGGATTGGAGGCGCGGCTCACCAGATCGGTCTATTATGAACTCGTGGCGCTGGGCCATGAAGAGACGATAGGCGGCGAGAAGCTGTACGGCGTATGGAGCAAGGGCATCTTTCATCCTTTGGGCAAGCTGGACGGTCTGGTCTGACCCGCGACGAAATCGTGCGGCGGCTGGCCGAAGGGCCGCGCCGCCATGACCGTTCAGACGTCGCCACCGCCCATTCCCTGGCCAATTCCGCCGACGAGCGGCCCGGCCTGATCCAGCCGGACAGGCCGTTGACTCCGGCAGCCGTGCTGGTGCCCCTGGTGCGCCGCGACACCGGCCTGACGGTGCTGCTGACCCAACGCACCGCCCATCTGGCCAATCATGCCGGGCAGATCAGCTTTCCCGGCGGCCGCATGGAAACCGAGGACCGCGACGCCACCGCCGCCGCCCTGCGCGAAACCGAAGAGGAAATCGGCTTGGACCGCGGCCATGTGGACGTGGTCGGCTTCCTTGACCCCTACGTCACCATCACCGGTTTTTCGGTGACGCCGGTGGTGGGGCTGGTCTCGCCGCCCTTCGACCTTGCCCTGGACAGCTTCGAAGTGGCCGAAGCCTTTGAAGTGCCGCTGTCTTTTTTCCTCGACCGGACGAACCACCAACGCCATTTTCGCACGACGCCCCAGGGGCAAAAGCGCTATTATTGGGCCATGCCCTATCAGGAGCGCTATATCTGGGGCGCCACCGCCGGCATGCTGGTCAATCTGGCCGAGGTTCTCAATCCATGATCCGAGTCCTGCTGGACATTCTGCCGCCTTTGCTGCTGCCGACCCTGCTGTGGGTGGCCCGTCTGTCGTGGAAGCAGAAGCGCGACGGCGGCACTCTGGTGCCCGATTGGCAGCTGGTGCCGTGGAGCTGGCTGCTGATCATTGGCGGGGCGCTGGCTCTGATGGTGCTGTTCGGCGGGGCTTTTCTGGACGATACGGCGACTGGCCGCTACCATCCGGCTCAACTCGACCAGCAGGGTCGATTGGTGCCCGGCGGATTCAAGTGACACTGACATGGACGTACCCGAAGGTCTGAAGCTGCCGAAAGACGAGCCGGTCGGCCAGTTGCCGCCCCAAGCCTGGATGCGGGCCGAGGAGACGCGGGCCGTCATCGCCGCCCTGACCGCCGACGGCGCCGAGGTGCGCTTCGCCGGTGGTTGCGTGCGGGATTCCGTGCTGGGACGCCCCATCCGCGACATTGATATCGCCACCCACGACCCGCCGGACGCCGTTCTGTCGTTGCTGGAGCGGGCGGGCATTCGCGCCATTCCCACCGGCATCGCCCACGGCACCGTCACCGCCGTGGTCAATCACGAGCATTTCGAGATCACCACCCTGCGCTGCGACGTCGAAACGTTCGGCCGTCACGCCAAGGTGGCCTTTACCGACGACTGGACTCTGGACGCCGCCCGCCGCGACCTGACCATCAACGCCATGTTCGCCACTCCCGACGGGCTGATCTACGACCCTTACGAAGGCTTGCTGGATTTGGGGGCGGGGCGGGTGCGTTTCGTCGGCAACGCCCGCCAGCGGATCGAGGAAGACGTGCTGCGCCTGCTGCGCTTCTTCCGCTTTCAGGCCTATTACGGCCGCCCGCCCGCCGATCTCGATGCTTTGCTGGCCTGCCGCGCCCTGGCCCACCGCCTGCCGGAGCTGTCGGGGGAACGGGTGTCGGGCGAGGTGTTCAAGCTGCTTTTGTCTCCCGATCCCTCGGCCACCCTGCTGCTGATGCGGGGCGAACGGGTGCTGGAGTATCTGCTGCCGGAGGCCGGCACTTTCGGGCGGCTGCGCATTCTGACGTTCCTGGAGACCCGGGCCATGGCCCGCCCCAACGTGGCGCCGGACCCGTTGCGGCGTCTGGCGGCTCTGATGCCGGTGGACCGCCGGACGGCCTTGGCCGTGGCCGGGCGTCTGCGCTTATCCAATGCGGAAACCGTCCGGCTCGGCATTCTGTGCGCGCCGGATGTCTGGCCCTCGGCCGGCATGGACGACCGGGCGGCGCGGCGCATGCTGCATCGGCTGGGGGCGGATATTTTCCGCGACCTGACTCTGATCGCCTGGGCCGGGCGCAAGGACGTGGAAGCCCGCACCCCGTCCGGCGAAAACGATCTGTGGCAGCATCTGCTCGACCTTGCCGACGAATGGCGGCCGGTCAGCCTGCCGGTCAAGGGACAGGATGTGATCGACCGCGGCATTCCCCGCGGCCCCGGCATAGGCCGCATTCTCGGCCGGCTGGAGGAGTGGTGGGAAGCCGGAGACTACCGGGCCGGGCGCGGCGAAGCCCTGGCCCTTCTGGAAAAGCTGTGTCTTGAAGAGCGGGAGAAAGCATGAAAAGCCTGTGCGTTTTTTGTGGCTCCAGCGCCGGCCGGAATGAAGCCTATGTGAAGGCCGCCGCCAACGTGGGGCGGCTGCTGGCCGAACGGGGCATCACCCTGATTTACGGCGGCGGCTCGCTGGGCCTGATGGGAGCCTGCGCCGAAGCCTGTCTGGGGGCGGGCGGCAAGGTGGTGGGCGTGATCCCCAAGCATCTGATGCGCATGGATGTGGGGCACCTGGATCTGACGGCGCTGCATGTGGTCGACAGCATGCACGAGCGCAAGGCGATGATGGCCGAGCTGTCCAACGGCTTCATCGTGCTGCCCGGCGGCATCGGCACCATGGAGGAGTTTTTTGAAATCTGGACCTGGGGCCAGTTGGGTATTCACCGCAAGCCGTTCGGGGTGCTGAACGTCAACGGCTATTACGACGCCTTGTTCCTGTTCATCACCACCATGGTGGAACAGGGCTTCCTGAAATCCGCGCAGGCCACCATGACCCAATTGTCGGAAGACCCGGTCATGCTGCTGGACGCCTTGGCCGCCTACGTGCCGCCGGAGAATCCGGCATTGTTGAAACTGTCGGAGACGTAGGGACGGTTGCGGGCGTTTAATGCTCTTGATTCTCAGTCGGCCATTGCTGCAACCAAAAAAAATTATTCAGACGATAAATCTATATTAGATTTTTTATTCTGACCGGATCAGTTCATCTTCGAACTTTCTCTTCATGGAATCGTGCGCTTCCGTGCGAAATTCCAGGCGGCGGGCGCCGCCATGCTTGCTGTTTCGAAGTTGGCATAGCCCATGCTATGGGATGGGTGTCGCTACTCTTCCATCTGGTCGACGACCGAGTACGGCCTGAGCCGTTTTCCAGAACCCTGCATCTGCGTTGGATGTCAGGTTGGAGGGCGTCATGGCCATACAGCATACCTATGTCGAACTGAATTTGGGGCCTGTGGATGAATGCGCGATCAACGGATTTCCGTTGGCCGGCACAGATAACTTTCAAAGCCGCCTCCTGGTGGCCGGTGTTTTTCTCATCGTATCGATGACGGCGGCAAGCCGAAGTTTTGCCGCCGACGACACCGGGACAAACAGTCCCGTGGAAGTGCCCGCCATTTCGGTCGAAGAAACGGATTCTCCCCCAGAAGGTAGCGCCGCCGACGGTTATCGGTTTAAAACCGGCTCGCTGGGGCCACTGGGGAATCAGCCGCTGAAAGACATTCCCTATTCGGTCAATGCCGTATCTTCGGAGATGATGGACAACCTTCAGGCTACGTCGACTGCGGATGCTTTGAAGTATAACCCGACGGTCCGTTCCCAGTTGGGCAGCAATCTGTCCTCCAACTATTTCATGATTCGCGGTTTTCAAAGCTCACCCGGCGGCGCCACGTCCAACTCGACGGTGGATGGAATGCGCCAGACGGTGAATTTCGAACCGATCGAAGATAAGGAACGCGTCGAGGTTCTGAATGGGCCCGCCGGCTTCCTCATGGGCTTCGCTCCTCCGGGTGGGACTGTTAATTACGAGCTCAAGCATCCCACAGCCACCAGATTGGACCGAGTCACGGCCGGCGATTACGGTGGGGAGCAGGGATATCTGCACGGCGATTTCAGCGGGCCGATCGACAGCGAGGGCCGCCTTGCATATCGGCTCAACGCGGTCAAAGTCGATGGCGGAGAGATTGGCGTCGATGGTGAAAGCCATAAGCGGAAGCTGCTGACCGGTGTGCTCGACTGGACCCTTGCCCCTGACACCGTATGGTCGGTCGATGCATCTCATTTCGACCGCGACATTCGCGGTTTTCAGGCGTTCTTCGTCGCGAACAGCGCCACTTTGCCCAATGCCCCGAATGCCGCCAGGAACTACGCGGCCCCGTGGGCTTTCACTCATGACGAATATGACCGCTACGGCACTTCGCTAAAGGCGTCGCTGAACGACACGTTCACGCTGCGCTCGGCTCTGCGGTATACGGATTCAAGGAACTCGGCGATAAGTCTACGGGACAAGCTGACCGGAAGCAGCGGGCAATACAGCTATTATCAGGCGCAGGTGAAAGGCGTGAACGGCTATGACACGACCCAGGGCTATGCGTTCCTAGATGGCAAATTCAACACGCTCGGCTTTGCCCACAATGTCACCGTCGGCGTGGCCCAGGATCATGTGGTCGGTTTTTCGGCCACTCCTGACAACTATTCGTCCAGCAGCGACCTCTATACTTTCGCGGGGTCTGCTGGCGGCAGCAGCATGCTGAACCCGGTCGCTCCGGTGCAGCCGAACCTGAATATCAATTTGAGCAACGAGCAGTTGGAAAGAACCAGCCGGACCGAACTGCGGACGCTGGTCGCCGCCGACAAGATCACGCTGAACGATCAATGGTCGGTGCTCGGCGGCGTCAATGTGCCGCGCCTGCAAACCGTCAGCTACAACGTCAATACCGGTGCCGCCGGAGCGGAATATACCAGAACCCAGGCGACCCCCGCCGGTGCGGTGATGTTCAAGCCGATACCCGCGATGACGACTTATCTGTCCTATGTCGAAGCCTTGCAACAAGGCGCGACGGTGCCCAGCAGCAGCAATGGCGTAACGCTGGCCAACAGCGGCCAGATTCTGGCTCCCTATCTGAGCCACCAGTACGAGGTTGGCGCGAAAACGACGGTTCAGAACACGGATTTGAATCTTGCGCTGTTCCAGATCGACAAACAGAACACTTATGTGAACTCGTCCACCAAGATCATGTCCTTGGATGGAGAGGAAGTGCACCGTGGGGCCGAGTTCACCTTTACCGGCAAAGCCACTCAGGATTTGACTTTGGGCGGCGGTTTCACCTGGCTGACGGCCACCGTTACCAGCGGTTCGCCCTCCAGTGGAACAAATGGCAGCACGCCGGCCGGCGTGCCTCATGTCGTGGCGACCTTGTTCGGCGAGTATGCCGTTCCAGATGTACAGGGCCTGACTTTGATGACAGGCGGCTCTTATACCGGCAAAGAGCAGGTGCTGACGACGCTTAACAGCAACATCCCGACGGCTTCCATTCCGGCGGTCTTCGTGATGGACCTGGGCGCCCGTTACCAAGCGGAAGTCTATGGCTGCCCAACGACGTTCCGCTTGAACGTCAACAACGTGTTGGACGCCCGCTATTGGGTCAACAAAGGCGACACCTTCCTTTATACCGGCGCGCCACGGACTATCGCCTTTTCTGTTTCCACGGATTTCTGATGGTTAGGCTGAACGGGCGGATCGCCATCCTGATCTTTTGGATCGGCGTTGCGGCGGCGGAAAACTCCGCCGCCGCCGCGGGCCAAATTGAGAACCGTCGGACCATCACGGACCTGTCCGGACGGCAAGTGTCGATTCCGGCGTCGGTCTCAAGGGTCGCTTGTTTGACGGGAGCTTGCTACGAAAAGGTGTTTTTGCTGGGACAGGCCGACAAGATCGTTGCCCGCGCCTCTACCTTTCCTCCCTGGATGATGCAAACCAACCCCAAGGCCAGGGACATTCCGACATCCCCCAATCCCGGCACCGAGGATCTGCTGAGCCGAAAGGTTCAGCTTGCTTTCGCCTTCGATAGACCGCAGCAGCTTGGGGCTTTGGAGGCGGCGGGGATCACTGCGGTGGTGCCGGCCTCGGCCACGAGCCAAGAGAGCCAGGTCGCGTTCACCCAATCTGTGCGTCAGGAGGTGCGTTTCTATGGAGCCGTGCTCGGGAGCGAGGCCGCCGCTGAAGCATGGTGCGCTTATTATGATCGCCACTTGGCCAATATTGCACGACGCATCGCCAGCATTCCGGCAGAGGAAAGGCCAAGAGTTTACTATCTGCGAGGCCCCGATGCCCTGACGACTCATGGCAGGAATTCCAATATGCGCTGGTATGGGGAAATGGCCGGCGGCGATATGAGCCTGGCGCGGGACCTTGCTCCGGGCATTTCTCATGTCAATCAGGAAGACATCATCCTGTGGAATCCCCAGGTCATTTTTGTCGGTCGGCAATATTCCCTCGATCTCGTGACCAAAGATCCGCGCTGGCGGGATATCGACGCCGTCAAAAACGGTCGGGTTTATCCTATTCCTGATGGCGTGTTTTTTTGGGACAGCAGCAGCGAAGGAATTCTATTGCTGGAATTCATGGCCAAGACCCTGCATCCGGTCCTGTTCGCCGATCTGGATATGGCCGTCGAGACCAAGGACTATTACGCCACCTTTTATCATTACAAACTCTCAGACCAAGACGCCGACAACCTGTTGCACGGCAACGGGCCGGACGGACTCCGCTTCAATCCTGCGGGAAATTGATGGTACGGAAACTGGCTGGGGAGATTGGGGCAAAAGAGGGGATGGGGGCGGCGCTATGGCCGCTATGGGTTGCCGCAAACTTCGTCCGCCTGTCTCACAAGCCGATCGTGAAGACGAATCGGCTGCCAATTCCCGCCGGGTTGGGTTCGACCCAGATGGTTCCGTTATGGCTCTCCACGATCTTTTTGCATACGGCCAAACCGATGCCGGTGCCGCCGCCGTAAGCGTTTTTGCTGTGGAGGCGCTGGAATATCTGAAAGACCCGTTCGGCTTGGTCGGGGGGAATGCCGATGCCGTTGTCGTCAAGGGTGATCCGCACCCCCGCCGCAATGCGCTGCACCCGCATGTCGATCTGCGGAGGGCGCGATTTGTCTGAATATTTGATGGCGTTGGCGATCAGATTCTGAAAGACGCGGGTCATTTCGCGTGGGGCGCAGGTGACCAAGGGCATGGTCGCGGGCAGATTGATCTCCGCCTTGGTTTCGGCGATGGCGACGCTGAGATTGAGCAGGGCGACGCCGACCAATTCCTTGAGGTCGACGTTCTTTTGCGTGTTTTCGCTGCGGCCGACGCGGGAAAGCTCCAGCAAATCCAGAATAAGCTGGTTCATCCGCTTGGTGCCGTCTCGGACGAAGCCGATATATTCCTTTTGCTCGTCGTTGAGGTTGTTCTCCAAAGACCGTTCCAGAAGCGTTGCGAAGCTGGTGATCATTCGCAACGGTTCGCGCAGGTCGTGGGACGCCACATAGGCGAACTGCTCCAGTTCGTGGTTGGTCTCTTCAAGCGCCCGGATGCTGTCGTTCAAGGCCGACTGGGCTCCGTCGCGCTGTTTCAGCAAAAGCGCCGAGGCCCGGTTGAGGACCACCAGATAAGCCGCGGCGCCGGCCGCCAGCAGCAGCAGCAGGGTCAACGCGCCGACCAGGACGGTGGCATACTTGTTGATCACGTCGCGCAGATCGAATTCGTCCATCCGCCCCGGATGCACCCGCAGGCGCAGCATCACCGCTTCGACCGAAGAGTAATCGCCGGGAGGGGAAAAACCGTAAAATCCTGCGGCTTTGGCGGCGGGGTCTGCGGGGTCCAGGGACAGCAACGCCAGGGTGACGGCCTTGACCAGGGCCTCCGGGGTCTTGCTGGCGCTGCAAAAGGGCCATTCCGGATAAAGGGACGTGGACAATATCTGGGGATAGTCGCCCGGCGGCCGCTGGTTGATGATCTTGACGTCGGACAGCTTGATCTTGCCCTCGCGGGCCATGGCTTCCAATATTCCGGTGCGCACGAAGGCCGCGTCGGCGGAGCCGTTCATCACGGCCAGGACCGAGCGGTCGTGAGGCATCCCCAGATAGCTTACCTTGGGTGTGGGGATGCCCTGGCGATGCATCTCCCAAAGCTGCATCAGGTTGCCTCCCAGGGATTCCTCCGAGGGCGAGGCGACCGTATGTCCGACCAGATCCTCCAGCCGGTTGATGTCGAAACGGTCGGAACGGCTGACGACGACGCCGCCGAAACTGGTTACGGGATGGCCGTCTATCTGCGGCATCACCGTCAGGATCGGCGCCAGACTGGTCTGGTTGCGCAAAAGGACGAAATGTTCCGGATTGGTGAAGACGAAATCGAACCGGCCGTCCTTTACCGCGCGGTCCAGGTCCGGATAGTTCATCGGCACCACGCGGAACTGGCGGCCGGGAATGTGGCGGGACAGATAATCCGCCATGGGAGCCCATTGCTGAAGCGTCTGGTCGATGGGACGGAAGGAGAGCACGCCGATCAGTACCGGCCGCTCGACGGCGGCGGGCTGTCCCGTCTCCTCTGCGGCCGCGGGGGCCATGAAGACCAACAGGACCAGGCATATCCTCAGAACCAAACCCAAATGCACCCCCTGGCCAAACGCGACGGAACGATCACGACAACTCCCCCGAAGTTCCCCAGTCGTGAAATGCCCAGCGTCGCGGCCAAATTAGCTTGAAGTCGTATCCGGCGTTTCCCGTATAAACCGGCCGACAATTCCGATCCACGGTAGAATAGCGCCGCGGGTGGGCGCCTGGAAGTCATATCGGCGTTTCGCGGCAAGGCCCGCCGTCCGCTCCCGGCAGGGATTGCCATCCTGGGGGCAGGCGAAAGGAGCGGCTTCCGATGCCGCCCCTTTTTGCTTGCCTGGCTTGAGCCTATTGGGCCGCCAGCAGCTGTTTGCGGTCCTCCACCACTTTGTCGGCGGCTTTTCCGGTCAGATCCTGCAGGTGGTCGAATTTCCACGAGAAGGTGCCCACGCCCATGGTCAGCGAGCGCAGCTCGATGATCATGTCGGCCATTTCCGCCTGGGGAAGATAGGCCGAGACGACGTCCCAGCCTTTCCAGCCGTCCTTGGCCTCGAAGCCGAGGATCTGCCCGCGGCGGGACGAGATGATGCGCTGGGCCTTGGGCGTCGCGTCCGAGGGCACGGCGATCTCCACGGCCAGGATGGGTTCCAGCAGAACCGGGTCGCATTTCGGCATGCCGTCGGTCATGGCGATGCGGGCGGCGGTTTTGAAGGCCATGTCGGAGCTGTCGACGGGGTGATAGCTGCCGTCGGTCAAGGTGACTTTGACGTCCACCACTGGAAAGCCCAGCGGGCCTTGGCGGAGAAAGTCTTCGACCCCTTCGCCCACGGCGGGGATGTATTGCTTGGGAACGGTGCCGCCGACGATCTTGTCGGCAAAGGCGAAGCCGGCGCCGCGTGGCTGCGGGGCGATGTCGATATGGATGTCGCCGAACTGGCCGTGTCCGCCCGACTGGCGTTTGTGGCGGCCATGCTCGGAGACGCCTTTGCGGATGGTTTCCTTGTACGGCACCTGCGGGCGTCCGCCGGTGACGGCCAGATTGAAGCGGCTTTTCAGCTTCTCCAAAGCCACCTGCAGATGGATCTCGCCCTGGCCCCACAGCACCAGTTCGCCGGTGTCGGCGCTTTGCTGAAGGGAGAGCGAGGGGTCTTCCTCGACCAGCTTGGCCAGGGCGGCGGTCAGCTTGACCTCGTCCTGTTTCTTTTCTGCGTGCACCGACAGGGGGAACAGGGGCGGCAGCGGGGCCGGCCAAGCCGGAGTGTCGGCGTCCGCCGGGCCGAGCAGGGCGCCGGTGGCCGAGTCCTCCAGCCGTCCGAAGGCGACGATGTCTCCGGGGCCGGCTTTGACGGCTTTGACCAGGGTGGCGCCCAGGGCGGTGAACAGGCCCGAGGGACGGACGCCGTCGATGGCGGCGCCTTCGGAAAATTCGCCGCGCCAGATGCGGGCATAGCTCAGTTTTCCTGTATGGGCGGCATGCACGCTTTTGAAAATGCGGGCGATGGGCCCGCCGTCGGGCAGGATGCCGGCCCGCCAGCGGGTGTCGGCGGCGTCGGGAATATCGTGGCGCAGGGATTTGAGCAGGCGGTTGATGCCATGATCCTGGGCGGCGGAACCGAACAGCACGGGCACGATCAGATCGGCGGCGATGTCGCGGGACAGATTCGCGAACACCTCGCTGCTGGGCGGCGCGACGTCGGACAGCAGCTCCTCCAGCAGCGTGTCGTTGAGGTCGGCCAGATGTTCCAGCATTTCCTGGCGGGCCGATTGTTCGTCCGACAGTTCGGTTTCCGGCAGTTTGATCAGTTCCGACGGCTGGCCTTCGCGGTATTGATAGGCGCGTTCGCTGGCCAGATCGATAAAGCCGACAATGTCGTCGCCTTTGCGGATGGGCAGCTCGCGCAGCAGCAGCGGCCGGTCGGACACCGCTTGCAGGGCCTCGAAGGTTTCGCGCAGACGGGCCTGGGCGCTTTCCACCTTGTTGATGAAAATCAGATGGGGAATGGCGTTCTGGTCAAGGAACTTCAGCAGCGGCGCCACCATCACGGCGCGGGCCGGTTCCGGTTCGACCACCACCACGGCGGCGTCGGCCACCAGAAGGGCGTTGTAGCTGTCTTGCTGGAATTCCACCGAGCCGGGGCAATCCAGGAACGTCCAGCGGTCGTCGAGATAGGCCGTCTGGGCGATGTTGACCTCGACGCTCATCTGATGCTTGCGGGCTTCCGGCGTGGCGTCGCCCACCGAGGTTCCGGCGGTCACGCCGCCCTTGCGGGGAACGCTTCCGGTGATCAGCAACAGGCTTTCGAGCAGAGAGGTTTTGCCGCTGGAATAAGGCCCGATCAGGGCGGCGACACGGGGTAACGAGGACTTGGCTGTCATACTCCCCTCCTTTATTTGAGGAATATGCTCCGCCTGCCGGTTGCGTCTGGCAAGAGGGAATCGCCATTCGCATTTTGCCGCTCATGCATGTGAAGCCGCCGTTGCGCGGCAAGCTGCGTTGCATTCTGCGAAAAGAAATTTGATGAAAATTTAGACGATGGCGGGATTCCGCCATTCCCAGCTTTCGGCATGGTTGGCATCGCCTTTGCTCTTATTGAAGCACAGGTTCGCAAGAGCGCGAGGGAAAGAGATGAACGGCGAAACCTATGTGTGCTGGCGCTCGGCGAATCCGGGTGCAGGTTGGACGATCTATCAGGTGAATTCCGGGGGCGAACGGGCGGCTGTGGCCTGTTTCAAGAACTACCTGGAAGCCGCCCGGACCTTGCGGTTTCTCCGCCAGGGCGGGCAGCTGATCTGACGATCCGAGACGCTGCGCTCCAAAAAAATAAATAAGACCAATAAAAACGATAAAAACGAACTCCAAGAGCAAGAAAAACAAAAGGGGCCCGAGTGGGCCCCTTCTTTTTTACCGGAACGCGGCGGAGCGGCAGAAGCGCTCCGCCTGTTTCCTTATTCTTAGACCAGGCTGGCGCAGAACTTCTGGATGCGCTGGCAGGCCTTGGTCAAGGCCTCTGTGCTGGTGGCATAGGAAATGCGGAAGTAGGGCGACAGGCCGAAGGCCTCGCCCTGCACCACGGCCACGCCTTCGGTCTCCAGCAGGTAGGTGACGAAGTCGCTGTCGCTGTTGATCACCTTGCCGTCGGGAGTTTTCTTGCCGATGGTGCCGGCACAGGACGGATACACATAGAAGGCGCCTTCCGGAACCTTGCAGGTGATGCCCTTGGCTTCGTTCAGCAGCTTGACCACCAGATCGCGGCGGGCCTTGAACATTTCGGCGTTCTTCGGGATGAAGTCCTGAGTGCCGTTCAGAGCCTCGACACCGGCGGCCTGGCTGATCGAGCTGGTGTGGGTGGTGCTCTGCGACTGGATCTTGTTGATGGCGTCGATGATGATCTTCGGGCCGCCGGCATAGCCGACGCGCCAGCCGGTCATGGCATAGGCCTTGGCCAGACCGTTGATGGTCAGG
>DATLJS010000012.1:0-48992 GCA_035538795.1 Candidatus Sulfotelmatobacter sp.
GGGCAGTTCGGCCAACGAAAGCTTCGACGGCGGCCTGGGCACCGACACCATCGATTATTCGGCGCAAACCTCCTCGATCAGCGTCAACCTGTCGGCCGGCAGCGCCACGGGCACGGGCATCGGCACCGACACCCTGACCAATATCGAGGTCGTCCTCGGCGGCTCGGGGGGGAACACGCTGATCGGTGGCTTGGCCTCCGATACTCTGTACGGCGGCGCCGGCAACGATACCCTGATCGGCGGCACCGGCAACGATACCTTGGACGGCGGCGCGGGAACCGATCTGGTGTCTTACGCCACCACCAGCAGTCTGACCGTTCTGTTGAACGGAAGCGGCGCCGGTACGGCCTACGGCACGGGCGTCGGCACCGACAGCCTGTACAACATCGAGATTTTGCGCACCGGCTCGGGTAACGATACGGTAATCGGCAGCGGCAATTGGAGTGGCACGTTGGACGGCGGAGCTGGTGCCGACGTTCTCGATTACAGCACTCTGACCAGCGGCCTGACCGTGGACCTGAGCGCCGGGCAGGCATTGTTGAACGCCTCGGCGACCGACAGCCTTTATAATTTCGAGGCGGTGATTGGCACCAGTCTGGCCGACACACTGATCGGCGGCAGCGCGGCTTCGACTCTGTATGGCGGTTCGGGCAACGACGTCTTCATCGGCAGCGCCTGGAACGAAACCTTCGATGGCGGCGCTGGCCGGGACACGGTTGATTACAGCGCCACCACCAGCAATCTGACGGTCAATCTGGCCGCAGGCACCGGCACGGCCATGAGCGCCGGAGCGGGGACTGATCTTCTGATCAACGTCGAAGTGGTGGTGGGCGGTTCCGGCAGCAACACGCTGATGGGCGGCCTGACTGCCGACACCCTGATCGGCAACGCCGGCAGCGATACCTTCCTGGGCGGCACCGGAGCGGACACCTTCGACGGCGGGGCGGGCATCGATACGGTCGATTACCGCAGCCAGACCAGCGCCTTGACGGTGGATCTGCACGGCACGGCGATCGGGCTGGGCATCGGCACCGACAGCCTGACCAACATCGAAGTGGCCTACGGCGGTTCGGGCGGCGATACCTTGATCGCCGGAGACGGCGGCAACAGCCTGTACGGCTTCGCCGGCAACGACACGCTGATCGGCGGTTCGGGCAACGATCTGCTGGACGGCGGCGCCGGCACCGACGTGCTGAGTTATCACAGCCAGACCAGCAATCTGGTGATCTCGCTGAACGGCGCGGGAGCCGGGACGGCTACCGGCGACAGCATCGGCACCGACAGCCTCTACAATTTCGAGGTCGTGTTGGGCGGCACCGCTGGCACGGACCAGTTGATCGTCAATGGCTGGAGCGGCACCATCGACGGCGGCTCGGGCCTGAGCATCCTCGATTACAGCGTCCAGACCAGTGCGGTTACCGTCAACCTCAGCGGCGGCACCGGCTTCGCCTATGGCGCGGGGTTCGGGACCGATACGCTGTTCAACATCGACGCGGTGATCGGCTCGACCGGCAACGATACCCTGATCGCCGGAAACTCGGGCAACAGCCTGTATGGCGGTTCGGGCAACGATGTTATTCAGGGCGGCGCCGGCAACGATCTGCTGGACGGCGGTTCGGGCCAGAACGTCCTGGATTATCATACCGACACGGCGGGCGTGACCGTGCATCTGAACGGTTCGGCGGCGGGCGTGGCCACCGGCTCGAACATTGGCGCCGACACCGTTTACAATTTCGAAGTGGTGCTGGGCGGTTCGGGCAACGACACCCTGATCGGCGACAACCTGGGCGACACCCTGTACGGCAACGGCGGCAACAACTCGCTGTATGGCGGCACCGGCAACGATACGTTCTATGGCGGCACCGGCAACGATGTGATCGACGGCGGCGCCGGGATCAACGTTCTGGACTACAGCGCCGCGACCTCGTCGCTGACCGTCGCCCTGAACGGCTCCCTGGCGGGGACGGCCACCGGCGCGGCCATCGGCACCGACACCCTGTACAATGTCGAGGTGATTGTCGGCAGCACGGCCGCCGATACCCTGATCGGCGACACCAACGCCGATACCCTGTACGGCGGTTCGGGCAACGACGTGCTGATTCCGGGCCTGGGATCGGCCACCATCGACGGCGGCGCCGGTATCGATACCGTGGACTTCTCCAGTCAGACCGACAATCTGCGCATCACCGTCAACGGCCAGGCCATCGGCGATGGCGCCGATTATCTGTTCAACGTGGAAGTCATCAAGGGCGGCCAGGGCAACGACACCATCGTTGCCGATAATCTGGGCGACACCCTGTACGGCAATTCCGGCAATGATTCCCTGGTCGGCGGTTCGGGCAACGACGTCATGGACGGCGGCGCCGGTCAGGATACCGTCGACTATCACGGCCAAGCGGGAAATCTGACGATCTCGTTGGCCACCGGCATCGCCACCGGCGTCGGCATCGGCACCGACACCTTGTCCAATTTCGAAGTGGTGCTGGGCGGTTCGGGCAACGACGTCATCACCGGCAATGCGTCTCTCAGCACGACGCTGTACGGCAACGGCGGCAACAACTCGCTGTATGGCGGCGCTGCGGCCGATACGTTCTATGGCGGCACCGGCAACGACGTCATCGACGGCAAAGGCGGGACCGACGTTGTCGATTACAGCGGCCAGAACAACAACCTGACCATCGCCTTGAACGGCGCCGCCAACGGCACGGCCATGGGCAGCAACATCGGCACCGATACGCTGACCAATGTCGAGGTGATCTGGTCCGGTTCCGGCAACGACACCATCATCGGCAGCACCGCCAACGAAAGCTTCGACGGCGGCGCCGGTACTGACACTCTGTATTACATTAACCAGACCAGCGGGATGACCATCAACCTGCTGACCGGCACGGAAACGGGCGCGGGCCTGGGCACCGACACCCTGACCAATTTCGAAATCGTGGTTGGCGGCTCGGGGGCCGACGTTCTGGTGGCCGACAACAAGGGCGACAGCCTGTACGGCGGCATCGGCAACGACACTCTGATCGGCGGTACGGGCAACGATCTGCTGGACGGCGGCGCCGGGACCGACACCCTGGATTACCATACCCAGACCAGCGGTCTGACCATTCTGCTGAACTCCACTTCGGCGGGCACGGCCATGGGGTCGGGCATCGGGACCGACAGCCTTTATAATTTCGAGATCGTGTTGGCCGGTTCGGGCAACGACACCATCATCGGCAGCGCCGCCAACGAAACCATCGACGGCGGCGCCGGTATCGACACCGTGGATTACAGCGGCCAGACCAGTTCGGTGACCGTCAATCTAGCGGCGGGTACCGGCACGGCCATGGGCGCGTCCATCGGCACCGATATCCTGATCAATGTGGAAGTGGTGGTCGGCCTGACCGGCGACGACACTCTGATGGGCGGTCTGGCGGCGGACACCCTGTTCGGCGGCGCCGGCAACGACACCCTGATCGGCGGTACCGGCAACGATACCATGGACGGCGGCGTCGGCATTGATATCGCCGATTATCACACGCAGACCAGCAGCCTGTTCGTGGCCTTGAACGGTGCTTCGGCGGGGACCGCCTATGGCGCGGGCATCGGCACCGACAGCCTTTACAATATGGAAGTGGTGATTACCGGCGCCGGTAACGACACCCTGATCGGCAACAGTGCTCTGAGCAGCACCCTGATCGCCGGAGCCGGCAGCGACACGGTCATCGGTGGCGCGGCCAACGACACCCTGGACGGCGGCGCCGGTATCGACACCCTCGACTACAGCGCCATGGCCGGACCGATGACCGTGCTGTTGAACGGCACCTCGGCGGGCACCGGCGTGGGGGCGTCCATCGGCACCGATACCCTCTATAACTTCGAGATCGTGCTGGGCAGCGCCGGTAACGACACCATCGTCGGCAACAGCCTGATCAGCAACACCATCTATGGCAACGGCGGCAACAACTCGCTGTACGGCGGTCAGTTGGCGGACACCCTCTACGGCGGCACCGGCAACGATCTGATCGACGGCGGCGCGGGCGTCGATATGGTGGATTACAGCAGTTCCAGCAACCCGATCACGGTAAGCCTGAACGGCGCCGCGGCGGGCACCGCGACCGGCACGTCCATCGGCACGGATACGCTGTACAATGTCGAAGTCATCGTGGCCGGTGCCGGCAACGACGTGCTGACGGCGAATCCTTCGACGGCGACCTCGTTGTATGGCGGCGCCGGCAGCGATCTGCTGACCGGCGGTTCGGGCAACGATCTGCTGGATGGCGGCGCCGGCACCGACACGTTGAATTACAGCGGCCAGACGGGCAACCTTTACATCGCCCTGAACGGCGCCGCGGCCGGCACCGCGTTCGGGGGCGGCATCGGTACCGACACGCTGTATAACTTTGAAATCGTTCTGGGCGGTTCCGGCAACGATACCATCGTCGGCAACAGCGCCATCAGCAACACCATCTATGGCAACGGCGGTGTCAACTCGCTATATGGCGGCAATCAGTCCGACACTTTCTATGGCGGGACCGGCAACGACTATATCGACGGCGGCGCCGGTTCCGACGTGGTGGATTATCGCGGCGAAAGCGGTGCGGTCACCGTCACCTTGAACGGCGCGTCCAGCGGTTCGGCTTATGGTTCGACCATCGGCACGGACACGCTGATCAATGTTGAAATCGTCCTGGGCGGTTCGGGGAACGATATCTTCATCGGCAGCAGCCTGAACGAGACGTTCGACGGCGGCACCGGCATCGACACCATCAATTACGGCGGCCAGACCAGCCCGCTGACCATCAATCTGCTGGCCGGATCGGCCAACGGCCTGGGCATCGGCACGGACACCCTGACCAATATCGAAGTGGTGATCTCGGGCTCCGGCGCCGACACCCTGATCGGCGACAACAAAGGCGACAGCCTGTACGCCGGGGCCGGCAACGATACCGTGTTCGGCGGCTCGGGCAACGACCTGCTGGACGGCGGTGTCGGCCAGGACATCTTGTCCTTCGCCAATCAGGTTTCCGGCGTGACGGTCAGCCTCAACGGCTCGTTGGCGGGCACGGCCACCGGCAGCACCACCGGTACCGACAGCCTTTACAATTTCGAAGTGGTGCTGGGTGGTTCCGGCAACGACGTCATCACCGGCGACGGTCTGGGCGATACTTTGTATGGCGGAGCCGGCAGCGACAGCCTGTACGGCGGCGCCGGCAACGACACCCTGGTGGGCGGTTCCGGCAACGACCTGCTGGACGGCAAGGGCGGCACGGACACCGCCGACTACAGTCAGGAAACCGCAGGCATCACAGCCTCGTTAACGGGCAGTTTTGCCAACGGCTCCAGCGCCGGCACCGACACCCTGGCCAACATTGAGGTGGTGATCGGCACCGGCTTCGCTGACACCCTGATCGGCGGTCTGTCCAGCGACAGCCTGTATGGCGGCGCCGGCACCGACACCTTCATCGGCGGCACCAGCACCGGCACGGATCTGTACGACGGCGGCGCCGGGACGGACGCCGTGTTCTACAGCACCGCCACCAGCAATCTGGTGATCGCGCTGAATGGGGCGTCGGCGGGCACGGCCTACGGCGCGAGCATCGGCACCGACACCCTTTACAACATCGAGATCGCGGTCGGCGGTTCCGGCAACGATTCGCTGGTAGGCGACAATTTGGGCGACAGCCTTTACGGCGGTTTGGGCAATGACACCCTGACCGGCGGTTCGGGCAACGATCTGTTGGACGGCGGCGCCGGCACCGACGTGCTGAACTACTCCACTGTCAACGCCAACATCAGCGCGACCTTGAACGGCAGCCTGATCGGCACCGCCACCGGCACGGCCATCGGCACCGATACGCTGTATAACGTCGAAGTCTATCTGGGCGGCTCTGGCGCCGACTACATCACCATTCTCGACACCAACACCAGCCAGCTCAGCAGCGTTTACGGTCACACCATCGACGGCGGCGCCGGCATCGACACGGTCAACTATTCGAACGACGCCAACGGCGTGACGGTCTATCTGACCGGCTACAGCACGTCCGGCGTCCTGACCAGCAGCGGGGTGTCAGGCTATGCCGGGTACGGCGGCAAGGACGCCCAGGGCGACTACTACACCAACGTCGAAAACGTCATCGGTTCCAATCTGGCCGACACCCTGGTCGGCGGCACACTGTCGAACACGATCCTGGGCGGTTCGGGCAACGATCTGATTTCCGGCCTGGGCGGCGGCGATACCCTGGACGGCGGCGCCGGCACGGATACCGTGGATTACTCCTTCACCGGCAGCAGCCTGACCATTTCGCTGACGGGAACGGCGGGAACCAGCACGGGCACGGCCAAGACGTCGAGCTATACGGATACGCTGCTGAATTTTGAAAACATCATCGGCGGCTATGGTAACGACACCATCATCGGCGATTCCAACGACAACACCATCGACGGCAATGCCGGCAGCAACTCTTTGTATGGCGGCGCCGGCAACGACACCTTCATCGGCGGGCATGGCAGCGACTATGTCGACGGCGGCGCCGGCAGCAGCGACGCCTTGACCTTCCTGGCGGCCAGTTCCGGCATTATCGTCTATGCCAACGGTCAGTCCTTGGGCACGGCCAGCGTCGGGGGGCTGACGGATACCTTCGTCAATATCGAGTACATCTACGGCTCGAACTATGTGGGCAACACCTTGGTCGGCGTCAGCGGCGTCAACCACCTGATCGGCGGCAATGTGGCCGATACCCTGATTTCGGGCACCGGCACGGATTATCTGGTCGGCAACGGCGGCAACGACACCTTCATCGGCGGCCATGGGCACGCCTTTATCGACGGTGGTTCGGGAGACACCGCCGACATGGTGATGTACAGCGACGCCACGGCGGGGGTGACCGTCGACCTGTCGCTGGGAACCGCGCACGGCAGCGGCAGTTGGGCGGATTCGCTGAGCAACATCGAATACATCACCGGCAGTTCGTACAATGACGTGCTGGTCGGCAACAGCTCGGCCAACATGATCAACGGCGGTTTGGGCAACGACACCATCTATGGCGGCGGCGGTGCCGACACCCTGCTGGGTGGTTCGGGCAACGACAGCATCATCCTGTCGGCTACGGATCTGGCGTCGGTGGCTTCCATCGATGGCGGCAGCGGTTCCGACTATCTGGGCGTGACCAGTGCCATGTCGCTCAGTCATGGTTCGTCGGTGATTTCCAGCATCACCAACGTCGAAAACATCGATCTGACCGGCGGCGGCACCAGCATTTCGGCGACGGCGGCGCTGTCCTATTCCGACATTTCCCAGATACTGGGTAGCAGCAGCACGTCTTCTGCCCTGACGCTGGAAATGAACGGCAGCAGCTATCTGCTGACCGGCAGCAGCGGCTCGACGGCGGCTTTGCTGACCACGGTCGGAAGCTCGACGGTGTTGGACGGGGATACCATCACCCTGACCAGCCACACCAGCACCACCTACAACTCCACCACCTATACTTCGGACTACTACACGTATGTGCATAGTGGTGCGACGGTGACTCTGGACCTTGTGCATCACTGATGACTGAAACAAAGGGACTTCCTCTCGATCAGGCGCTGGCCGCCGTCCTGGCCGGCTTGGGCCGTCCGCCGGCATTGATCGAGGGCAATCCGGCGGAAAATCCGTCGGCTTTCCTGGGCGACATCCTGTCGCCGCTGGGGGTGCAGGTCAGTCTGATGCGCATGCCTGCGCGTAAATCGGACAAGGATTTCGCCCTGCCGGAACTGCTTGGCATGGCGGCTTTGGTCGAATTGGCCGATGGCGGTTGGCTGCCCTTGGTGGCGCGTCCGGGCGATGCTCCGCCGGAGGTGGCGGGGGCCGACGGCGGTTTGGCCCTGCTGCCGACGCCGTTGCCCGCGTTGAGCGGCCGCGCTTATGATTTGCGGGATATGCCCGAGGCCGAGCTGAACGTCGAGGTGCGCGGTTTCCTGCGGCGTAATTGGCGCTACATGTTTCCCATCATCGTCGGCGGCGTGATCTCAAACCTGCTGAATCTGGTGATTCCGCTGTTCGGCAGCTTCGTGTACGACAAGGTGCTGGGCAACGGCGTCAGCGACACGTTGTGGGCCATGGTGCTTGGCGTTCTGCTGGGAGTGGGGCTGGATTTCTGCACCCGCGCCTTGCGCATCCAGCTGGTGGAGCGGATGGCCGTAACCTCGGAGGGCGATATCGACCGCGCCTTGTTCCGCGGCCTGCTGCTGCGGCCCGGGGCCTTGCCGCCGGTCGGCGTCGTCCTCGACAAATACAAGCAGATGCTGTCCAGCCGCGATTTCGTGTCGTCGAGCTATCTGCTGGCGGCGTCCGATCTGCCGTTCCTGCTGCTTTATCTGTTCTGCATTCTGCTGGTGGGCGGCCCGATGGTGCTGGTGCCCATCTTCTGGGGCGGCATGACCATGCTGCTGAACGCCATCATGACGACGCCGGCCCGGCAGTACGACCGGCAGGCCCGCCGCGCCGGCGAGGAGCGGGTGGGCATTTTGGCGGATCTGCTGATGGCCCGTGAGGCGGTGGTCACTAGCCGCTGGAGCGACGAACTGGGGCGCCGCTGGCGGCGGGCCAGCGACAACGCCGCCGTGTCGGCGGGCCGCACCCGTTTCTGGAATTCGCTGGTGGGGGCCGTCGCCAGCTGGTCCAACAGCCTGTCTTACGCTTCGGTGATGGTGGTCGGCGCCTATATGGTCGAGGACCATCTTTTGACCTCGGGCGGCATGATGGCGGCGTCGATGCTGACGTCGCGCTGCCTGATCATCGTCAGTTCGGTGGCGTTGCTGTCGACCCGTTTCCGGGAATTCCGCCGGGCTCTCCGCGAGATGGACGCCATGATTCCCGCCGGCAAGGGGGACGACGGCATGGTGCGCCCGGTCAATCCCACCGGCGACATTCACATCCAGGGCGTGACCTGGAAGCCGCGCAGCGATTCCCGTCCAATTCTGCAAGGATTGGAATTGCGGGTGCATCCGGGCGAAATCATCGGCATCGCCGGTTTGCCCGGTGCCGGCAAGACGACCCTGATGCGTTTGGTCTGCGGCGTCGAGCTGCCCAGCGAAGGACGGGTGCTGTTGGACATGCTGCCGGTCGACATGTGGTCGCAGCAGCAGCGCGCCCATGCCATCGGCTACAAGACGCAAGACGCCGTTTTGTTCGACGGAACGCTGGAGACCAATATCCGCGCCGGAAACAACGGGGCGAGTCTGGACGATCTGCGCCGGGCCATCGACATGGCGGGACTGCGCCCCGCTTTCGAGCGCGGCGAGATGACCTTGGGCACCCAGGTCGGGCCGCGGGGAAGCTTCCTGTCGGGCGGTCAGCGGCAAATGGTGGCTTTGGCTCGCGCCTTCCTGGGCGATCCGGCCATTCTGCTGTTGGACGAGCCGTCGACCGGCTTCGATTCCCAGGCCGAGATCAACCTGGCCCAGCGTCTGGCCGGTCTGGCCGGGCAGCGGACCATTCTTATCAGCAGCCACAGCCGACCGCTGCTCTCCATCTGCAGCCGCATCATCGTGTTGCAGGGAGGGCGCATCGTCGCCGACGGCCCGCGCGAGAAAATTCTGATCAACTAGAACAGTTTCGCCCGGGCGGAAACGTCGTCCGTTGTGTGCAAAGCGGCCCGTGTCGGGTCCGCTTTAGCCTTTGTTCTGTTCCAGCAGGCTGATCCAGCGGGGCGAGACATGCTCGACCTCGAAGAACCAGCTATGGTCCAGGCAAGGCTTATACATGCGGAAGGTCTTCATGACCGACAGGGTCGCCGCCGAATCCAGGGGCGAGAAATAGCTTTCGTCGCCATCGAGGAAATAGGGGCCCTGGCGCCAGATGCGCTGTTGGCTGTTGCTGAGGATGAAACAGCCGGACGAGGGATAGCTGGAGCGCTTCATCTCGTAGGTGTCGCCGCCGAATTCAAAGCTGACGCGGGGATGGTCGGCGATGTTCTGATATGCGGCGGTGCGGGCCAGTCCTACCGCCCAATCCACATACAGCTTCCGCTGAAGAGTGCGTCCGCCCACCTCGTAGCGCTGGGGCTGAAGCAGGGCCAGGGGATCGTTGACGGAATCGAAGGCCCGACGTTTGCGGAAGAACAACGGGTCGTGGATGGCGACGTCGTCCTCCAGATAGACGCTGTAGTCGTATTTGTCCCCTTCCTCGCCCAGCAGGCGGTGGGCGACGAATCCCAGACGCAAAGGGTCGCAATTGGTGGTGGCGTGGCGGAACGTGCTGCGCAAATGGGCCGGCAGTTCGCCCAGCAGATGCTCGCCGTCGCGGGTGACGATGACCACCTCCAGCTTGTGTGCGGGCTTGACCCGCCGGGCCATGGCTTTGCTGTGGTTCAGGCCGAAGCAATGGGGGCCGAAGGCGGTTTGCAGACTGGACAGCACGCGGCTCAGGGCGATAACCCGTTCGCGCCGGGCGTTCGGGCGCATGGAGCGGTTGACGGCGTTGTTGTCGCCGCTTTTGTCGCCGCCGTAATAATGCGGTATCACCACCAGAATGTTCATTGCGTCGTGGTCCCCCTGAGGCGGGCTGATGGTGCCCAGGAACGCCCCTTGCGTCAATGGAGGGGCTGGGGCACCCTTCGCGGGTGATGATCGATTCCGCTTCTTCTTTCCGCCATGAAGCCTTGCGGCTGTTGCAATCCGGCCGCCCGCGCGAGGCCGAAGCCGTGTTGCGCCGTCTACTGCTGTCCGACATGGGCTGGGCGCCGGCCTATTGCCTGTTGGCCCAGGCGGCGCACATGCAGGGGCGGCGCATGGAGGCGGTCACCTTGGCCGGGCATGCTGCCGAACTGGCTCCCGACCTGGCGGAGAACCACTTCATGCTGGGCGTCGCCCTGATGGGCATGAACGCGCTGGAGCGCGCCCACGATGCCTTCGAGGCGGCATTGAGGGCCGATCCTTCTCTGGCCGAGGCGCACCTCAATCTGGGCAATGTCGATAAGCTGCAAAAGCGTCCCGATGCGGCGGCGGAGCATTATCGGCGGGCGCTGGAATTGCGCCCGGCCATGGCCGAGGGACATTTGAACCTGGGGACGTTGCTGCGGGACCAGGGCGATTATGTCGGGGCGGAGCAGGCGGCGCGGCGGGCGCTGGAGGCGATGCCTGGCGTGGTCGGAGGCTATCTCAACCTGGGCAACGCCCTGTCGGAACAAGGGCGCTACGCCGAAGCCGTCGAAGCCTATCACCGGCATCTGGAGCAGGTGCCCGGCGACGTCGCCAACTGGGTGACGCTGGGAGCCAATCTGGCGGCGTTGGGGCGGCGCGATGAGGCCTTGGCGGCCCATGACCGGGCCGTCGCCCTGGCACCCGATGATGGCTTGCAGCGATTTGAACGGTCGGTGACGCGGCTGCTGTTCGGTGATTTTGCCGGCGGCTGGGCCGATTACGAATGCCGCTGGAGCAAGCCCAGCCTGAAGGCCGAACGTCCGAATTTGCCGGGTCGCGAATGGCGGGGCGAAGATATCGGGGGCAAGACCCTGTTCGTCTTCGGCGAGCAGGGCTATGGCGACAACATTCAATTCGCCCGCTATCTGCCGCTGCTGGTCGAGCGGGGGGCGAAGGTGGTGTTCTGCTCGGAGAAAACCCTGAGCAGCCTGTTCGAGCCGATGATGGGCCGCGGCATCCAGTGGTACGACGGCGACGGGCCGGTGCCGCCTTATCATTACTATGTGCCGCTGCTCAGCCTGCCCCATCATTTCGGCACGCTGCTGGAAACGATTCCGCTCCCCGCGCCTTACCTGACGCCGTCCCAGGCCCGCCGCGATGCCTGGCGGGAACGGATCGCCGCCTGCAAGCCGGGGAAAAACCTGAAGGTCGGATTGGTTTGGACTGGGCGGCCGGTTCACGGCAACGACAAGGAGCGGTCTTTGTCTCCGGATTTGTTGAAGCCCGTTCTCGACCAGCGCGGGATATGCTTTTTCAGCCTGCAAAAACCGTCTCGTCCAGGACATATGGAAGTTCTGCAATCCTTGGGACGGGTTCATGATCTGTCGCTGCAGCTGGAGGATTTCGCCGATACGGCGGCGGCTCTGGAAAATTTGGATCTTCTGATTTCCGTCGATACGGCGGTGGCTCATTTGGCGGGGGCCTTGGGGCGGCCGGCTTGGGTTCTGATCGCCCGGCATCCTGATTGGCGCTGGCTGCGTGAAAGGGACGACAGCCCCTGGTATCCCAGTTTGCGTCTGTACCGCCAGCCGACCAAGCGGGACTGGCCTTCCGTTATAGCCCGCTTGGCCGAGGATTTATCGAAATTGGTCTTGATGGAAAAAGCAAAACGGGGGTGATGCGCCTCCATTTTGCCAGGGGTTCGTATAAAATTTTATATAATGGATGGCTGTATAAGTTTTAATCCCTGTGTTGATTTGTTCTTGGTGCCAAACTACTATCGTTTCGAGCATGCGTCTGCGGCATGTGCATTAAGGTTGTCTGTAGAGGCGACCTTTGATTCTTGCTAAATGAACGTTGCGGTCTGGAAACGAAGGGCTTTCATAAGCCCGTCTTTCTCTGTGATGATAGTCCAAACGATATATTCTGTGCGAGGCATCGCAGCGGAGCCAAGAAATGTTCGAGTGGGAAGAAGACTACAAGATCGGTCTGCCGGAGATGGATGCCGAGCACTTGGTCCTGTTTGCTCTGATCAACCAGATCGAGATCAATGTGAATGGCGAAAAGGCCGATGATTGCTTGCGCGACGTTTTAGGCGCGCTTCTTTCATATGTCACATTTCACTTTTCCCATGAGCAAGAAGTGATGGCCGCGCACGGTTATCCCGGGCTGGCCGATCATATTCGGCAGCACGAGGAGTTTTCCAAGACGGTTCACGCCATGGCCGAGGACGACGCAGAGGGCGGTCTGGAAGCGGCTTTGAAGCTGCGCGGCGTCGTGTTGAATTGGCTGATCAATCATATCCTGCGAGCGGATGCGGACTATGCCGCCTACATCCGTGGAAAATGAGGCCGTCAACAACCCCAAGGGACTGAAAGTCCCCCGGACCGCCGCCACCGTCCATGTGGGAGGCGACCGGGAGCTTTTGGTCGATTTGGCTAAGCTGCGCAAAAGCAGCGTCGGCTGGCGGGCCGTGCATTTGCTAACCTCGCCGCTGTCGCGCCGCAAAAGTTTCGCCGGGGATCTGATCTCGGCCAACGAGATCATCATGGCCGTGCTGGTGACCGGCGCCGGCTACAAGGTCTACAATCTGGCCAACGGCGATATCGTCTTCACCTATTCCCAGGTGGCGACTCCGGCCATCGTCGCTCTGTGCACCTCGTTGGAGACGACCATCTTCGACGGCGTGACGCCGATCAAGAACATCTACGGCGAATACGGCCACTACAAGCTGTTCGATCTGGCCCGCGACATGCCCAAGCTGATCGAGGGCGTGCGCACTGTGCTGTCGGCCGAGCCGCAGCAAACAGCCATAAAGCCGCCCATCGGGCCGAAGCATGCGGTGCTGATTTCCGAGAAGCTGCGGGGATCCAACATCCGGGCGCTGGTCTTCAACCAGCCCATCTACAACATCACCCATGAAAAGCCGTCCATCGAATTCCTGGAATTCTATACGTCCATCGCCGAGCTTGAGAAAGCTTTTGCCCCAGACCGCTCCATCGCCGCCAATCCCTGGCTGTTCAATCTGATCAAACGGGAACTGGACGTGGCGCTGATGCGTTCCATTCATCGCGAAATCGCCGATTACCGGCACAAGGCCTTCAGCTTGAATCTGCTGGTGGACAGTTTCATGTCCGACGGCTTTCGCGCCTTTTTGCAGGCTCTGCCGGTGAAATTGGGCGGCAAGGTCTATGCCGAGCTGGAGCGGGCCGATCTGGTGCAGCATTCGCACCTGCTGCTGGATCTGCTGGAGCGCGCCCGCCAGTTGGACGTGCCGATCTGTATCGACGGCCTGTCCCATCACGACATTCATCTGATGCGGCTGGCGGATTTGCGCTTCAGCTTCATCAAGCTGAAGTGGGACCAAGACATCACTTCGGCCCCGCCGGCCGATGTGGCTCTATTGGTGAAAGAGCTGAAATCCGCCAATTCCCGGATCATCCTGACCCGCTGCGACAGCCCGAAATCCCTGTCCTTCGCCCGCGCCATGGGCATCAATTACGTACAGGGCAGGCTGGCCGACGAATATTTTCGCACGGGCGAGACGCTGGATCTGTAGGCAAAGCTTGACTCTTCGCCCGCTCTTTGCATAATCCGCCGCTCATTCCCGAGAATGTGGGCCGGTATCCAATCCGTTCCCCGCCCGGCTTTCATAAGGCGCAGGGACTTATCGGGACAACATAACCATGGAACGGATGAGCCATGAGCAAGCGTATTGCAGCTAAGTACAAGATTAACCGCCGCTTGGGCGTGAACCTTTGGGGCCGCGCCAAGTCCCCGATGAACAAGGGACACGAAAATCCCCCGGGCCAGCATGGCGCCCGCCGCAAGAAGCCTTCCGACTTCGGCACCCAGTTGTCTGCCAAGCAGAAGCTGAAGGGCTATTACGGCAACATCAGCGAGAAGCAGTTCCGCAAGCTCTATGACGAGGCCGTGCGCCGTCGTGGCGACACCTCCGAAAACCTGATCGAGCTGCTGGAACGCCGCCTGGACGCCGTCGTCTATCGCATGAAGTTTGCTCCGACCCCGTTCGCCGCCCGCCAGATCGTCAACCACGGTCACATCCGCGTCAACGGCAACCGCGTCAACATCGCCTCCTACCGCATCAAGGACGGCGACGTCGTCTCGATCAAGGATAAGAGCCGCGACATGGCTCTGATCATCGAAGCTTCCCAGTCGGGTGAGCGCGACATTCCGGAATATCTGAATGTCGACCAGAAGGAACTGAAGGGTTCCTTCGTCCGCGCCCCGAAGCTGGCCGATGTGCCCTATCCGGTGCAGATGGAACCCAACCTGGTCATCGAATTCTATTCGCGTTAATCAGGTCCGGTTCTTCGGAACGGAAAAAGCCCGGCGGTTTCCCGCCGGGCTTTTTGTTTTGCGGGAAAGATTTACTGCTGCGGTGTCATGACCACGACGGCGCGAACGGTTAGCGAAACGAGAGACTCGCCGGCCACGGCTGTCGGAGGCAGAGCTTTTCTGTTGTTGTTGCTTGCCGAGCTTTTGGACCGAGCGGGCCCATCACCTGATTGTTCCGAAGCGTTGCCGACGCCGATGGTCTTGTAACGCTCGATCTTCATCCACAGATCGGCGGCGACCCGCTCGGCCCTGTCTTTCAGAGCTTTCAGCGCGGCAGTGGTCAGTTCATCCTGGGTGGCCTTCAGGGGGTCCGGCGCGACGAAAAAGCGCATGGAAGACATCACCAGTCCATCGCCTTGCAGGGTTCCTGCCAGACTGAGAACATCATCGAAACTGTCGGAGCTAAGTGCTAAATCTTGATTGGCTTCCCACTTGTCGATTTCTTTTTCATTGTAGGGGCGATGTACTGAATAGCTGCCGGTTTCCGCCACCACCGACGGCACGCCTTGCGCCTTGGTCAGACTATCCATCATGCGATGATTGACCTCGGACTGCACCAGCTTGGGATTGCTCCCCTTCAATTCCACCCGCAAATAGGTCATTAACCGATCGCGGGGAACCAACCGTTCCGCCGACTGGACCAATTGGATTTCTGTCTTGGTGCTATTGACGGAGATGTTGCCGTCCAAGGCCCAAGCTGGGCCGGAAGCAGGCAAAAACAAGAACGCCGCGACCAACAAAGGGAGACGCTTGGCGAACATAATGCTGCCTAATGGAGAGATGTTGGCGGTTGATCAATCATAATATCGGCTGCCATGTTGTTGTATGTTCTCGGCCTCTCAATAAAAAAGCCGCCCATCGGGGCGGCTTTTCCGTTCGGCGGCGAAAGAGGCCGGGCGGCTGTTAAGCCAGCAGACCCTTTTCCTTCAGCAGGCCTTCCAACTCGCCGCTGGCGGCCATTTCGCGCACGATGTCGCAACCGCCGACGAACTCGCCCTTCACGTAAAGCTGCGGCAGGGTCGGCCAGTTGGTGAACTGCTTGATGCCGTCGCGCAGGGAAGGATCGACCAGGATGTCGATGCCTTTGAACTTCACGTCCAGATCGCTCAGAATCTGCACGACGGCGGCCGAGAAGCCGCACTGCGGGAACATCGGGGTTCCCTTCATATAGAGGACGATGTCGTTTTCGGACAGATCCTGCTGGATGCGTTCAAAGACGGGGTTGCTCATCGGGTCTGCTTTCCTTGCGCTGAAGAGGTGGGAAATAACTTTCCCCTGATATGGCGTTTCGCCTCGGGTTTTCAACCGTTCCGGCGTTTGATGGGGACGGAGTATAGCAGCAAGCCGCCCCAGATGAAGGCGAACGTGATCGCGTGGGTTCGGGTGAACGGTTCGCCGAACAGCAGAACGGCGATGACCATCTGGATGCCGGGGTTGATGTACTGCATTAGCCCCAGGGTCGACAGCTTCAGGCGCCGGGCGCCATAGGCGAACATCACCAGCGGCAAGGCGGTGACCGGACCGGCCGCCACCAGCAGGAAAGAGGTCCAGCCGCCCGCAAGCAGCGAGCCGCCGCCATCGCGGGTCAGCAGATAGCCGATGGCGAAGGGACAGAGCAGCAGGGTTTCCACCGTCAGTCCCACCAGAGCGTCCACCGGCACCATCTTGCGCAGCATGCCGTAGCCGCCGAAGGACAGGGACAGGATGATGACGATCCAGGGAACGCCTTGCAGGCCGCTGGCCAGGACGCCGACGCCGACCAGCACCAGCAGCACTGAAACCATCTGGCGCCTGTTCAGCCGTTCATGGAAGAACAGGGCGGCCAACACCAGGCTGACCAGGGGCAGCACGTAATAGCCGATGCTGGCGTCCAGGGCGTGGTGGTTGGCCACCGACCAGATATAGACGCCCCAATTGATGGTGATGCAGACGGCCGAGCCGGTCAGCCCCAACAGGCGCTTGCGGTCGCGGAAGACATCGGCCAGGGCTTCGGCCTTGCCCGTGATCAGAACCAGGGCGACGGTGCTGACCACTCCCCAGGAAATGCGGTTGGCCAAAACTTCGGGTGACGGCACGGCGGCCAAGGCTTTGAAATACAGGGGGAACATGCCCCAAATGAAATAAGCCGCCAGGGCGGAAAGTGCGCCCTGGCGGCTTGTCGAGATCGAGGTGTCGTTCAAAATTCCGGCTTGGTCTCGGGTGTCGCGGTTTGCAGGGCCAGGGCATGCAGGTCGCCGCCCATCTTGCCGCGCAGGGCGGCATAGACAAGCTGATGCTGCTGCACGCGGCTTTTGCCGCGGAAGCTGGCGGAGACCACCAGGGCGGCGTAATGGTCGCCGTCGCCGCGCAAGTCCTCGATGGTCACCTCGGCGTCCGGGATGGCCTCTTTGATCATGCTGGAAATGGCGTCGGCTTCCATGGCCATCGGGTGATCTCCTTCAGTCTTTCTAGGCGTTGGCGTCCGGAGCGGACATGAAGCCCGGCAGCCAGCCTTCGTTGGTGGCGGTCAGGTCTGCCACCGAGATGGTGCCGGCATCCTTCAGAGTCAAGGCGCTGCCGCCGGTGACACCGATGACGCGGGCGGTAATGTCGGCCTGATGGGCGGCTTCCAGGACCACCGGTACCTGATCGGCGGAAGCGGTCAGGATGTAGCGGGCCTGATCCTCGCCGAAGCACCAGCCATGCAGGGGAATGCCCTTGGGAGCCGAAATCTCGGCGCCGATGCCGGAGGCCATGGCCATTTCCGCCACCGCTACCAGCAAGCCGCCGTCCGAGACGTCGTGGACGGCCGTGACGCTTTCTCCCTGGATCAGCGCGCGAACGAAATCGCCTTCGCGCTTTTCGCGGTGCAGGGCCACGGGCGGCGGAGCGCCGTCCTCGCGGCCGCACAGTTCGCGCAGATACAGGGACGCGCCCAGCCAGCCCTTGGTCTCGCCCACCAGGATGATGCTGTCGCCCTCGGCCTTGAAGGGCAGCGAGGCGGTTTTGGTCACGTCCTCGATCAGGCCGACGGCGCCGATGGCCGGGGTCGGCAGAATGGCGATGCCGTTGGTCTCGTTGTAAAGCGAGACGTTGCCGGACACCACGGGGAAGTCCAGAGCCTTGCAGGCTTCGCCCATGCCCTGGATGGCTTCAACGATCTGGCCCATGATTTCCGGCTTTTCGGGATTGCCGAAGTTCAGATTGTCGGTCACGGCCAGCGGCTTGGCGCCGACGGCGGACAGGTTGCGGTAGGCCTCGGCCACCGACTGGCGGCCGCCTTCGTGCGGGTCGGCCAGGCAGTAGCGCGGAGTGCAGTCGGTGGTGATGCCCAAGGCCTTGCCGGTGCCATGGACGCGGACCACGGCGGCGTCGCCGCCCGGACGCTGGACGGTGTCGCCCATCACCATGTGGTCGTACTGCTGCCAGATCCAGCGCTTGGACGCCAGATCGGGACAGCCCACCAGCGTCTTCAGGGCTTCGATGGGATCGTGGGCCGGGATGTCCTGGGCCATCAGCACGGCGCGCTTTTTGCCGGGCACCCACGGACGGTCGTATTCCGGGCTGGCTTGGGCCAGCGGGTCGATGGGCAGGTCGGCGACGATTTCGCCGTGGCGCTTCAGCACCATGCGGCCTGTGTCGGTCAAGGTGCCGACGATGGCGAAGTCCAGTTCCCACTTCTCGAAGACGCTGCGGGCCAGTTCCTCGCGGCCGGGCTTCAGCACCATCAGCATGCGTTCCTGGGATTCGGACAGCATGATCTCATAGGCGCTCATGCCCTGCTCGCGCTGGGGCACGGCGTCGAGGTCCATCTCGATGCCCAGTCCGCCCTTCGAGGCCATCTCGAACGACGAGGACGTCAGACCGGCGGCGCCCATGTCCTGAATGGCGACGATGGCGTCGGTGGCCATCAGTTCCAGACAGGCTTCCACCAGCAGCTTCTCGGTGAAGGGGTCGCCGACCTGCACGGTGGGACGTTTTTCCTCGTTGTCCTCGGAGAATTCCGCAGACGCCATGGTGGCGCCGTGGATGCCGTCGCGGCCGGTCTTGGACCCAACATAGACGACCGGGTTGCCGATGCCGGCGGCGGCCGAATAGAAAATGCGGTCGGCCTGGGCGATGCCCACGGTCATGGCGTTGACCAGGATGTTGCCGTTATAGCTGGCGTGGAAATTGGTTTCGCCGCCCACGGTGGGAACGCCGATGCAATTGCCGTAGCCGCCGATGCCGGCCACCACGCCGTTGACCAGATGCCGGGTCTTGGGATGGCTGGGGTCGCCGAAGCGCAAGGCGTTCATGTTGGCCACAGGCCGCGCGCCCATGGTGAAGACGTCGCGCAGAATGCCGCCGACGCCGGTGGCCGCGCCCTGATAGGGCTCGATGTAGCTGGGGTGGTTGTGGCTTTCCATCTTGAAGATGGCGGCTTGACCGTCGCCGATATCGATGACGCCGGCATTTTCGCCGGGGCCGCAGATGACCCACGGCGCCTTGGTCGGCAGGGTCTTCAGCCACTTCTTCGAGGATTTGTAGGAGCAGTGCTCGGACCACATGACCGAGAAGATGCCCAATTCGGTGATGTTGGGCTCGCGGCCCATGATCTCCAGGACCAGCTTGTATTCGTCGGCGGTCAGGCCGTGGGACTTGATCACCTCGGGGGTGATGGCGGTTTCGATCTTGCTCACGACAAAGCCTCCACCAGACCGTCGAACATCAGTTTGCCGTCAGAGCCGCCCAAAAGGTCTTCGGCCAGACGCTCGGGGTGGGGCATCAGGCCCAGCACCCGGCGGTTTGCGCTGTAGACGCCGGCGATATTGCGGGCCGAGCCGTTGGGATTGGCTTCGGCCGAGACGACGCCGTCGGCGTCGGCATAGCGGAAAGCCACCCGGTTTTCGCCCTCCAGGCGGTCCAGGGTGTCCTTGTCGGCGAAATAGTTGCCCTCGGCATGGGCGATGGGCAGGCGCACCACCGAGCCCTTGACGAATTTGCGGGCGAAGGGGCTGTCGGCGCTTTCGACCTTCAGATGGACATCCTTGCAGATGAACTTCAGTTGGGCGTTGCGCATCAGCACGCCCGGCAGCAGTCCCGCCTCGGTGATGATCTGGAAGCCGTTGCAGATGCCCAGCACCGGCGTTCCGGCCTCGGCCCGCGCCTTTACTTCGCGCATGATCGGCGAGTGCGCCGCCATGGCGCCGCAACGCAGATAATCGCCATAGGAGAAGCCGCCCGGAACGACGACAAGATCGACGGCGGGAAGCTGGGTGTCGCGGTGCCAGACCATAAGGGGCGCCCGGCCCATGCTGGCCTCCAGCGCCACGGCGACGTCACGGTCGCAGTTGGAGCCGGGGAAAACGATGACGGCGGCTTTCAAAGGGATCCATCCTTGCCAAGAGGAGGTGAGGGCCATTGTTTAATACGGAACACCGGACGTTTCCACAGGATTGATGATTAAGGCTTCAACGAGTCGCGGGCGGCTTGCAATTCTGCCCAAGTGGCGTCGTCCACGGGGATGCCTCCGGCAAGCCTTCGCGCTTTGCTGCGGCGTTCGGGATCGCCGGGAAACTGCATCTCGGCATCGGCGGAATGTTCGGCGCCGATCCAATCGAGAACCAGGGAACTTTCGTCGCTCCAACTCGCCGCTCCGCCCAGCATGGCGGGATTGAGGACGATCGACAGCATGCCGTTGACGATGGCCAGCCGGGAGGCGTCGGCGACCCGTTCGGTCGGGCTGCCGGTCAGGGCCGCGCCCAGCAAGGTGCAGATCAGCGCCAGCCCGCCGCCTTTGTGCAGGCCGAAAGGCAGCAGGCCGCCGTAAGGCGGGGCGATGATGAAGCCGGGGTCGCAGGTGGGGCGCCCTCGATCGTCCACCGCCAGGCCGGGTTCCAGCGGCACGCCTTTGTTGTAGGCCACCCGGGCCTTGCCGGCGGCGATGGCGCTGGTGGCGAAGTCGAGAACCAGCGGCGGCGCGTCGGCGCGGGGCAGGCCGATGCAGATGGGATTGGTACCCAGCTTCGGCTGGCTGCCACCCCATGGCACGACGATGGGGCGCGAGCAGACGTTGACGAAATGCAGCGAGACGAAACCGGCATCGGCGCATTGCTCGGCCCAGGCGCCGATGCGGCCCAGATGATGGCTGTTGGCCAGGCTGACTACGGCGACGCCGGTCTGGCCTGCGCGGTCGATACCCGCCCGCATGGCCTGTGCGCCGACGATTTGGCCGTAGCCCATCTGGCCGTCGAAATTCAGGATGGCGCCATGGTCGGCGGTCAGGCGGGCCGGGGCGTTGGGGCGCAGGCCGCCTTCCTTCACGGCGGCGACATAGCGGGGGATCATGCCGACGCCGTGGGAGTCGTGCCCCTGAAGGTTGGCTTCCACCAGATTGGCGGCTACGGCTTGGGCCTCGGGTTCGGCGCTGCCGGCTAGAATCAGGATTTCGGCGCTTTTCCGGCGCAAGTCGTCGGCAGACAAAAGGGGCATGGTCGAAGTTTCCGTCGGTGGTTGAAGCCGTGGGGAACGATGGTAGGGGAGAGATCGTTTCAGAGGAAGACGGGGACGGCGGCGGACGGCGCATGGCAGAAACGCCCCCAAGATTGACGTAATCCCTTGCGCCCCCTACACTTGCCGGCTTGGAGGGCCTCTGTCTTGGACCATATCGACGATCAACTGCCGCGTTCCCGTGCGGCCATCGCGCAGCTGGAGCGGGCGCTTCAGCGCCTGGAGAACGTCGTCGCCAAGAGCCACCACGGCGATCTTTTCCTCGAGCAGGAACTGCGGGCCGCCAAAGCCGATTATGCCCGGCTCGACGAGACCTCGCGGGCTGTCGAGGAGCGCCTGGACGTCGCCATCAATCGCCTGCGTTCGGTGCTGGAGGATTAAGAGGCCATGGCCGCCACCGTTGCCGTCACCATCGTCGGTCGCACTTACGAACTGAATTGCGACCCCGGCCAGGAAGAATATTTGAGCAGTTTGGCCGCCGAGGTTGACGTTCGGGCCACCGAATTGCTGCGTCTGGTCGGCCAGGTGGGCGATGCCCGTCTGCTGGTCATGGTGGCGCTGTCCATGGCCGACGAGATGGTGGACCTGAAGCGCGCCGTCGATCGCCATGCCGAAGGTCTGGAGGCGGTTCCCGAGGCCGCGCCGATTCCCTCGGAATCCGCCGATTCCCTGTTGGCCGGCGGCATCGAGGCGCTGGCCCGGCGAATCGAAGCCATTGCAGAACATCTGGAGAAAGCCTAGATACAGCAATGGAACGGGTGCTGTGCGGTGCGTCAGGCTGCTTAGATCCCCGGGGCCAATGTTTGAACTCTCGGGGGCTGTCCCTGTCCGGACTGTGGTCCGGATATATGGTCCCCACCTGCACACGCAGGCCACGGAGGGATAGCTTAAGCCAACGGCCGATATGGCTCCGTTCCACCCTGTTTTTCCCGCCGTCCTTGGGGTCGACATGAGCCTGGGTCGCCCCGAATCCTCCGATAAGATCGCCGTCAGAACCGCCGCCGCCACCATTCGGCGCGAAGCTTGCGCCTCGGCCGGGGAACAGGCGGGACCGGCGCTGATCCTGTCCTTTGCCGCCTTGACGGTTCGTCCAGGCGTTGTGGTGGCTGGATATTGGCCTATGCGCGACGAAATGGACGTGCGTCCCCTGATGACCGATTTGTCGCGGCGCGGTTTCGTCACGGCCTTACCGGTGGTGGCCGACAGGGACGCGCCCTTGCGTTTTCGCCGTTGGGCGCCCGGCATGGAATTGGATGCGGGACCGCATCGCACGGTGCATCCGCCGGTTTCGGCGGGCGAGGTGGCGCCGGATGTCGTTTTGGTGCCGCTGTTGGCTTTCGACGGCCATGGGGGGCGGTTGGGCTATGGCGGCGGTTATTACGACCGCACGCTGCAAGCCTTGCGGCGGCGGGAGCGGAAAATCATCGCGGTGGGAGTGGCTTTCGCCGCGCAAAGAAGGGACGATCTGCCGTTGGAGCCCCATGACCAGCGGCTGGATTGGGTGATCACGGAAAAAGGCGCTTTGGAGACCGGGTCATGAGATTGCTGTTTTGCGGGGATGTCTTAGGCCGCTCCGGCCGGGACGCGGTGGTGGAGCAGGTGCCCCTGCTACGAAACAGCCTGTCGCTCGATTTCGTGGTGGTGAACGGCGAGAACGCGGCTCACGGTTTTGGCATCACGCCGAAAATCTGCGAAGATTTCTTCGCCGCCGGGGTCGATGTCGTCACTTTGGGCAACCACAGTTGGGACCAGCGGGAAATCATCCCGTATCTGGATGCCGAACCGCGGGTTCTGCGGCCGCGTAATTATCCCCAGGGCACGCCCGGCAAAGGTGTGGGCGTTTTTCCCGCCACCCGTGGCCGCAAGGTGATGGTGGTTCAAGTGATGGGACGTCTGTTCATGGACCCGTTGGACTGTCCCTTCTCGGTGCTGGAGCAGGAATTGTCCCGTCATCCGCTGGGTGGCATGGTTCAGGCCGCCATTGTCGATGTCCATGCCGAGGCCACCAGCGAAAAAATGTCGCTGGGCCACTATGCCGATGGACGCGCCTCGCTGGTGGTGGGGTCGCACAGTCACATTCCCACCGCCGACGCCCAGATTTTACCGCGCGGCACCGCCTATCAGACCGACGCCGGCATGTGCGGCGACTACGATTCCGTGATCGGCATGAAGAAAGAGGCGGCCATGGCCCGCTTCATCCGCAAGGTGCCCGGCGATCGTCTGAGCCCCGCCGAGGGAACGGCGACTTTCTGTGCCGTCTTCGTCGAAACCGACGACCTTACGGGCCTTGCCAAACGAGTCGAACCGGTGCGGCTCGGCGGGCGTTTGGCGCAGGCCGTTCCAAAGTGACGCAGTCTAGTTCTAAAGTTCTGTGCCGGTCCGGATGATGCTCGTTTAACCTTCTCGTACTAAACGCTAATATTCTCTCCCAACGATTTAAAAGGCGCCCATAGAGACGTCGCGTTGGTGGTGTCAATAGGCGCGAACGGGAGAGGTGCGGGAATGACATCTGCAACGGATACCGCAGCCAACGGTTTCATCAAGGTTCTGGAAAGCGACGCGTCCCTGTCGGGCATGGCGGCCGAGGATTTTAGGTTCGACGGGGAGCAGGCGGCTTTGGCGGTCGCCTTCATTTCTCCCCATGTCGGCTTTCAGTCGGTGGCGTCGGCTTTGAGGCAGCTGGCCGGACAGACGCCGGTGGTTTGCGTCTCGACGGCGGGAGAACTCTGTTCCCAGCGGGCCAGTCTCTATAAGCCGGCCGACGGCGCTTGGCAGTCGGTGGTGGTGCAGGTCTTTTCGCCGACGCTGATTTCCCAGGTCAGCATCCACGCCGTGCCGCTGCACAATGACGATATCCGCCGCGGTGCACCGAGTGTCAGCCGCGAGGAGCGCGTCAATCGCATCGCCCAATCCCTGGGCTCGGTTTCGCCGTCCTTCCGCATCGATTCCCGCGATTGTTTCGCCCTAGCTTTCGTCGACGGCCTATCCGCCTGCGAGAACTATCTGATGGAGGCGGTCTACCAGACCGGCAAGTTCCCCTGCCTGTTCATCGGCGGCTCGGCGGGCGGAAAGCTCGATTTCAAGAACACCTATATCTACGACGGCCAGCGGGTGCTGGAAAACCATGGAGTCGTCACCTTCGTCAAAATGGCGCCGGGAATGCGCTATGGGGCTTTGAAAAGCCAAAACTTCCGCAAGACCGGCAAATCGGTGGTGGTGGTGGATGCCGACCCCGACCGTCGCGTCGTCACCGGCGTGCTGGACGGCGACTCGGCCAAGATCGTTCCCATCACCGAGGCCTGGAGCAGAATTCTGGGTGTTCCCGCGGCCAAGCTGGGCGACAAGCTGGCGGGGCACACCTTCGGCATCGAACTGAACGGCGAGTTGTTCGTTCGCTCCGTGGCCGGCATCGACGTCGGCGCCGGCGGCATGTCTTTCTTCTGCGACCTGTCTCCGGGCGATGAACTGCTGTTGCTGGAGGCCACCAGCTTCGTCGAGCAAAGCAAACGCGATATCGAGACCTTCCTGCGCGGCAAGCCCAAGGCGGTGGGAGCGATCCTCAACGACTGTATCTTGCGCCGTCTGAACAACGAGCGGGAACTGGCCGGCCTGACCGGAGCCTGGAACGTGCCCGTGGCTGGTTTCTCCACCTTCGGCGAACTGTTCGGCATCAACATCAATCAGACTTTGTCGGCAGTGGTGTTCTTCGATGCCCGCGATGCCGAATTCCACGATGCCTTCGTCGATGAATTCACCGTGCATTATGCCCGCTTCCACGAACATTTCCTGCGCTGCCGTTATAACGGCTTGCAGGTGCTGAACCGTCTGCGCACCGGCATGATCCATCGGTTGGTGGATTATCTGCGCGGCAGCGCCAGCCTGACGCGTGAGATCGAGGGAGTGGTGGCTCAGGCGGTGGAAATCCGTCAGTCCATCGAAGAAGTGATGGGGGTGGTCTCGTCGGCGTCGAATGCCGCCGACAGCATGGATTCCGAGGCTCTCAGCAGCAGCTTCACGGCATTGGGGGGCTATACCGCCGGTTTACGCGACGTTCTGAAGATCATCGACAACATTGCCGGACAAACCAATCTTTTGGCCCTGAACGCCACCATCGAGGCGGCGCGGGCGGGCGATGCGGGCAAGGGCTTCGCCGTGGTGGCCAACGAAGTGAAGAAATTGGCCAACGACACCAAGGCGTCTCTGGGCCGAACCCAGGCATCGATCACCGGCATGGAGCAGGCTTTGTCCGGCCTGGGCGGCACCATCGAAGCGGCGCGCAATCGCTTTTCCCAGGCGGAGAGCCAGTATTCGAGCGCCATCTCGCAGGTGAATTCCATCGTCTCCCTGACGGGAAAGATCGAAGGCACTCTGGTTTCTCTCAGTCAGACCGTCGATCGTCAGGTGGCGTCGCTGGGCAATCTGGACGAGGAAGTGGCTTTGCTTTCCCGTCTCGAATAGACCGAATGGGGGCTGTCGGCCTTAGGCGAACGGCAGCCCCATCCTTCGGGGTAGTTGCTCTGCGCCGCTGCCGTGATTAGATGCCGGAGACAACAAACCCGGAGTTTCGTCATGAGCAGCCTTTACGATATCGCCCTGAAGACCATCGACGGAGACACCGTCAGCCTGGGGCAATATGCCGGAAAGGTGCTTCTGATCGTCAATGTCGCCAGCAAATGCGGCTTTACCAAGCAATATGCCGGGCTGGAGGCGCTGTATCGCCGTTTCAAGGACCGGGGGCTGGTGGTGCTGGGCTTTCCCTGCGACCAGTTCGGCCATCAGGAACCGGGGTCTGAAGCCGAAATCAAGTCGTTCTGCAGCCTGACTTACGACGTCACTTTTCCCATGTTCGCGAAAATCGAGGTCAACGGCTCCGGCACTCATCCGCTCTATGCCGCCCTGAAGACCGAGCTGGCGGGCATTCTCGGGACCGAGGGCATCAAGTGGAACTTCACCAAGTTCCTGGTCGACCGCCAGGGGACGCCCATAGAGCGCTATGCCCCTACCGTGACCCCGGAGGCCATGGCGGCCGACATCGAGGCATTGCTGGGACAGGTGGTAGCGGGCTAACACCACGGCCCGGCCGGTCTGGGATAGCATTCCCCTTTACACAGAGAAACCCGCCAAGGCGTTTCCACAAGGGAGCTTCCGCGTCATGACGAAAAAAATTCTGATGATCACCGGCGACTACACCGAAGATTACGAAACCATGGTGCCGTTTCAGGCGTTGCAGTCCGTGGGCTTCACGGTTCACGCCGTCTGTCCGGGCAAGAAGGCAGGCGAGACGGTGGCTACCGCCATCCATGATTTCGAAGGCGCCCAGACCTATTCCGAAAAGCCGGGCCACAACTTCACTCTCAATGCCAGCTTCGATGCCATTGCCGTCGACAGTTACGACGGGTTGGTCATTCCCGGCGGACGGGCGCCGGAATATCTGCGTCTCAATTCCGCCGTTCTGACGGCGGTGCGGCATTTCTTCGACACGAACAAGCCGGTGGCGGCCATCTGCCACGGAGCGCAATTGCTGGCTGGGGCGGGAGTGCTGAAGGGGCGTTTGTGCTCGGCTTATCCCGCCTGCCAGCCCGAAGTGGAACTGGCTGGCGGAACCTATGCCGATATCGCCATCGACGCCGCCGTCACCGACGGCAATTTGGTGACGGCCCCGGCATGGCCGGCCCATCCGGCTTGGATCGCCCAGTTCGTCGCCGTGTTGGGGTTGAAGCTTGTCTTTTAAGGCCGGGGTTTCCATCTGAGCAAAAGGCCGGACGGCGTCCGGCCTTTCTGCGGAGGGGCGAGCATGTGCGAAATCTTTGTCGGCGCCAATCCGGCCCTGTACGAGGTCAAAGCCCGGTCGCTGCGTCTGCATGGCGCATCCACCAGCATCCGTCTGGAAAACCTGTTCTGGAGCATTCTCGAAGAGATTGGCGGCCGTGACGGCCTCAGCCTTAATCAGCTGCTGACCCGTCTGTACGACGAATTGACCGAAGTGCGGGGCGATGTGGGCAACTTCGCCTCGTTCCTACGGGTCAGCTGCGCCCGCTATCTGGCTTTGCAAGTGTCGGGGCGGATCCCCGAGGACCGCGCAATGCCGTTACGGGGGCTGGACGCCGCCTGGGTCTTGTCAGGCGACGTCTTTGGCTCCGGGGTGAGCGCCCGGAATCAGAGCTTCGCACCGTAAAGCAGATAGTTCACATCCAGATTTCGGCACAATTCCCAGCTATCGCGCATCAGGCTGAAATGCATACCCTCGAAAGCCTTGGTCTCGACGGCGGCCGCCCGCAAGGCGGCGGCGAATTCGGACGGCTTCAGGAACTTTTTCCAGTCGTGGGTGCCGCGAGGCAGCCAGCGCAAAACATATTCGGCGCCGACGATGGCCAAGGCGAAGGCCTTGGGCGTGCGGTTCATGGTGGCTCCGAAAAAGGCTCCTCCCGGCCTCAGGCAGGCGGCGGCGGCTTTCAGGAAAACGCCGACGTCCGGCACATGCTCGACCACTTCCATGCACATCACCACGTCGAACTGGCCTTCCAGTTGTTCCGGCGTGCAGGCGCGGTAATCGATGCTCAGGCCGCTTTGCTCGGCGTGCAGGCGGGCGATGGAGACATTCTTTTCCCCAGCGTCGATGCCGGTAACCTTGAAGCCCAGCCGGGTTAGGGGCTCGCATAGCAAGCCGCCGCCGCAGCCGACGTCCAGCAGGGTCAGGCCCTCAAACGGGCGCTCGGCCAGGGCGTCGCGGCCGAAATGGGCGGCCAGCCGGTCGCGCAGGAATTCCAGGCGAGGAGCGTTCAACTGATGCAGCGGCTTGAACTTGCCCTCGGCGTCCCACCAAGTATCGGCCATGGCCTGGAAGCGGGCGATCTCCTCTGCGGACGCGGTGCTGTTCCCATTCTGGGAAGCGGCGGAGGCTTGGGGCATCGGGAAACTCCTGGTTTGTGCTTTCGTGGCGAGGGCGTGGCCGAACTTGCTTCCCAATCGCTTGTGGATTATGTATACGCGCCTTTTGAGGCCGGCAACCGGCCAGTTTGAAAGAATTCATTCAGGGGATATCGATGGCCCGCATCGTGATGAAGTTCGGCGGCACCTCCGTCGGTGACTGCGACCGTATCAAGAATGTGGCGCGGCGTGTCAAGGCCGAGGTCGAGCGCGGCAATGAAGTGGCCGTGGTGGTTTCGGCCATGTCGGGCGTGACCAACCAACTGGTGGATTATTGCAAGCAGATCGCCCCGCTGCACGACGCCCGCGAATATGATCAAGTGGTCGCCACCGGCGAACAGGTGACCACCGGCCTGCTGGCCATCGCTCTTCAGGAACTGGGCCTGGACGCTCGTTCCTGGTGCGGCTGGCAGTTGCCGATCCGCACCGACGGCGCTCACGGCAAGGCCCGCATCGAAAGCATCGAAACGGCGGAAATGCTCGACAAGATGGCCAAGGGCCAGATCGCCGTCGTCGCCGGTTTTCAGGGCTTGGGGCCGGACAACCGCATCAGCACCCTGGGCCGCGGCGGTTCGGACACCAGCGCCGTGGCGCTGGCCGCCGCCCTGCATGCCGACCGCTGCGACATCTATACGGACGTCGATGGTGTCTACACCACCGACCCCAGGATCGTTGCCAAGGCCCGCAAGATCGATAAGATTTCCTATGAAGAGATGCTGGAGCTGGCGTCCTTGGGGGCTAAGGTGCTCCAGACCCGCTCCGTTGAAATGGCGATGAAGCACCGCGTGCGCGTGCAGGTGTTGTCCAGCTTCGTCGATATGCCCGGCACCCTGGTTTGTGATGAGGATGAGATCGTGGAAAAGGAACTGGTGAGCGGCATTGCCTACAGCCGCGACGAAGCGAAGATCACCCTGGTCAAGGTGGCGGATCGCCCCGGCGTGGCCGCCTCGATCTTCGGGCCGCTGGCCGACAACAACGTCAACGTCGACATGATCGTCCAGAACGTTTCGGAAGACGGCAAGAACACCGACCTGACCTTCACCGTCGGCAAGGCGGATCTGGACCGGGCCGTCAAGGTGCTGGAAGGCTGCAAGGCCGACCTGAAGTTCGAGCGTCTGGTTCCCGATTCCAACGTGGTCAAGGTGTCGGTCATCGGCATGGGCATGCGCAGCCATGCCGGCGTCGCGCAGAAGATGTTCTCGACCCTGGCTGAAAAAGGCATCAACATTCAGGTGATCAGCACCTCGGAAATCAAGGTGAGCGTGCTCATCGCCGAGGAGTACACCGAGCTGGCCCTGCGCGCCCTGCACACCGCCTACGGTCTGGACGCTCAGTAAGACGCACCGGAGCCCCGCGCGAGGGGCTCCTTTATTGAAGATGGAGTGGGTTGGGATGACGGCAGCGAAAGCGCGGCTCGAACAGTTGTGGCACCGGGGCAAGGCGTTCCTTGGCACCGAAGTCGCCATCATGGGCGGCGCCATGTCCTGGATCAGCGAACGCAATCTGGTGGCCGCCATTTCCAACGCCGGCGGTTTCGGCGTGCTGGCCTGCGGCTCCATGTCGCCCGAGCTTCTGGCGTCCGAGATCGCCGCCACCCAGGCTTTGACCAAAAAGCCCTTCGGCGTCAATCTGATCACCATGCATCCCCAGCTGGCCGACCTGATCGAGGTTTGCGGCAAGCTGAAGGTCAGCCACGTCGTGCTGGCCGGCGGCCTGCCCACTCAGCCGTCGGTCACGCGGGTGCGGGAACTGGGCGCCAAGGTGATCTGCTTCGCCCCCACCGCCGCCTTCGCCAAGAAGCTGGTGCGCATGGGCGCCGACGCCATCGTCATCGAGGGGACCGAGGCCGGCGGCCATATCGGTCCGGTCGCCACCAGCGTGCTGGCTCAGGAAATCCTGCCGGCGGTGCGCGACGTGCCCGTGTTCGTCGCGGGCGGCATCGGCCGCGGCGAGGCCATCGTCTCGTATCTGGAGCTGGGAGCGTCCGGCGTGCAGTTGGGCACCCGCTTCGTCTGCGCCAGCGAATGCGTGGCCCATGAGAATTTCAAGAAGGCCTTCTTCAAGGCCAATGCCCGCGACGCCATGCCGTCCGTGCAGGTCGATCCGAATTTCCCGGTGATCCCGGTGCGGGCCTTGGGCAACCTGGCCACCAAGCGTTTCATCGAATTCCAGCACGAAGTCATCGGCCGTTTCCGCTCCGGCGAGATCGACCAGAAGGCGGCGCAATTGGAAATCGAACATTTCTGGGCCGGCGCCCTGAAAAAGGCGGTGATCGACGGCGACGTGGAAAACGGCTCGGTGATGGCCGGACAGAGCGTGGGCATGGTCAGCAAGGAACAGCCCACGGCGGAGATCATCGCCGAACTGGTGGACCAGGCGCTGTCGGCTCTGTCCGAACGCCAGCCGGTTCTGGAAGCGGCAATCTGATGCAAGCCAGCGCCAGCACCGTCTCCCGACGTCTGCTGGGTCGCCTCCGCGATGTGATGGCCGGGGGCGGCACCGCCCAGGAGCGTCTCGACAAGGTGGTCAAGCTGATCGCCGCCGACATGGTGGCGGAAGTCTGCTCCTGCTACGTCATGCGCGCCGGCGAGGTGTTGGAACTGTTCGCCACCGAAGGCCTGCAAAAGGCGGCGGTTCACTCCACCCGCCTGCGGGTGGGTGAAGGTCTGGTCGGCGATATCGCCGCCCATGCCCGGCCTCTGGCCCTGGCCGACGCGCAAAGCCATCCTATGTTCGCCTACCGCCCGGAAACGGGCGAAGAAATCTTTCATTCCCTGGTGGGCGTTCCCATTATTCGCGGCGGCCGCGTCATCGGCGTCGTGGTGGTGCAGAACAAAAGCCAGCGCCAATACACCGACGAAGAGGTGGAAACCCTCGAAACCGTGGCCATGGTTCTGGCCGAACTGGTTACGTCGGGCGAACTGATCAACCGCGAGGAACTGGCTCCCGTCGACGGCAACGCCGTTCTGCCGGTGCGCGTCGAGGGCGTGAAGCTGCATGGCGGCATCGGCATCGGCGTGGCGGTGATGCACGAGCCGCGCGTGGTCATTCAGAATCTGGTGGCCGAAGACCCCGAGTCGGAAATGAGCCGCCTGCGCGACGCGCTGGCGCGTCTGCGAGCCCACCTGGACGAGATGTTCGAGGCTCAGGATCTGGCTTTCGGCGGCGAACATCGCGAGGTGCTGGAAACCTATCGCATGTTCGCCGAGGACGCCGGCTGGATCGGCCGCATCGGCGAGGCCATCAAGTCGGGCCTGACCGCCGAGGCGGCGGTGCAGAAGGTGCACGAAGACACCCGCGTGCGCATGAGCCAGGTGCAGGACAGCTATATCCGCGAGCGTCTGCACGATCTGGAAGATCTGGCCAATCGTCTGTTGCACCATCTGGTGACCGGCGCGGAATCCGGCGGCGGCACGGCGGCGGGCGGCGAACTGCCCGAAAACGTCATCCTGGTGGCTCGCGGCATGGGCCCGACCGAGCTTCTCGACTATGACCGCCGTCATCTGCGCGGTCTGGTGCTGGAAGACGGTTCGCCCACCATGCATGTGGCCATTCTGGCTCGTGCGCTGGATATTCCGGTGGTGGGGCGCGTCAAGGAGGCCTTGTCCCGCATCGAGATCGGCGATCCGGTCATTGTCGATGGCGACAACGGCCAAGTGTTCATCCGTCCGTCCGACGACATCCAGGACACCTTCGCCGCCAATCAGGAAGTGCGCGCCGCCAAGCTGGCCGGCTATGCCGCCATGCGCGACTTGCCGGCGGTCACCCGCTGCGGCCAGTCGGTCAAGCTGACCTTGAATGCCGGTTTGCTGGTGGATCTGCCGCATATCGAGGCGACGGGGGCCGACGGCATCGGTCTTTACCGCACGGAAATGCCGTTTATGGCCCGGTCTCAATTGCCGGACGTGGCGGCGCAGACCCTACTTTATTCCAAGATTCTCGACGCCGCCAACGGCAAGCCGGTGATGTTCCGCACTCTGGACGTTGGTTCCGACAAGCTGCTGCCGTATTGGGACAGCGGTGAAGAAGACAACCCGGCCATGGGCTGGCGCTCGATCCGCATCACCTTGGACCGTCCGGCGGTGCTGCGCCATCAGCTGCGCGCCCTGTTGGGCGCGGCGGCGGGCCGTGATCTGAACGTGATGTTCCCGATGGTCGCCGAGGTGGCCGAGCTGGACAAGGCGCGGGCGCTGCTCAACATGGAAGTCGAGCGCATGAAGGCCAAGGGGCAGGGGGTTCCGGCCCGCCTGCGCGTCGGTACGATGCTGGAGGTTCCGGCTTTGTATTGGCAGTTGCCGGCGCTGCTGAAGCGGGTCGATTTTATTTCCGTGGGCAGCAACGATCTGACCCAGTTCCTGTTCGCCATCGACCGAGGCAATCCCCGCATTTCGGAACGTTACGACGTGCTGTCTCCGGCCATGCTGAATTTCCTGCGCCGCCTGTCGAAGGAATGCTCGAAGGCCGGGGTGCCGCTGTCGGTCTGCGGCGAAATGGCCGGGCGCCCGCTGGAGGCCATGGCCTTGCTGGGCATCGGCGTGCGTTCTTTGTCCATGTCGGCGTCCAGCATCGGTCCGATCAAGGCCATGGTGCGCAGCCTGTTCCTGCCGGCTTTGGAAAACTATATGACCCGTCTGTTCGATCTGCCCGATCGGTCTGTGCGGGAAAAGCTGCGGAATTTCGCCGTCGATCACGAGGTTCAGCTTTAACCTCAATCGGTTGCGCTCTTGGCGGGCCATTGCGTCCCGTTGGAATTCGGCGCTAAGTACGCTAAGAAAGTTCTGCGTCCCCGGGTTTTCCGTGACGGGGACTTAACCCTCGGGCAAGGACAGTCCTACCGTGGCACCAGAAATTCAGGATACCCAGCCGGCCGTTTCGGTCTCTCCCAGCCTCTCCTCGTCTTCGCAGGGGGTCGGTCAGCTTTTGCGCGACACCCGCGAAAAGCTGGGCCATACCCTGCCGGCGGTCGCCACCGCCCTGCGTATCCGTCAGCCCTATCTGCAAGCGATCGAGGCCAGCCGTTACCAGGATCTGCCGGGATCGGCCTATGCCGTGGGTTTCGTGCGCAGTTACGCCGACTATCTGGGACTGGACGGCAACGAGATCGTTCGCCGCTTCAAGCAGGAATCCGGGACGGACTTTTCCAGCCGCGCCGAACTGAGCTTTCCCTCGGCGGTGTCCGAAGGCAGCTTCCCCACCGGGGGCATGCTGTTCATCGGTTTGGTGGTGGCGGTGATCGCCTACGGCATCTGGTATTGGAGCAACCGCGAAAGTTCGGTGGCGGAAAGCGTTCCGCCTTTGCCAGACCGTCTGGCCGCCTTGATCCACAAGCCGGTCGGGTCGGGTTCGGAAGTGGTGCCGGTCACGCAGACCGCGCCCGCCGCCCAGACACCGGCGGCGGCGCCCGCTCCGGTTCCGGCGGCGCCTGTGCCGGCTCCTGTCGAGACGGCCACGATCCCGGCCCAGCCGCCGGCCGTTTCATCCGCGCCCCGTGAAGACGTGGTGCCGCCGAACGAAGGTGAGACCGGCGACAAGCCCGCCGCGTCTCCCGCCCCTGTTCCCGTCCCGGCGGCTGCGCCCGCCGCCGCTCCGGCGCCCGTCGATCAGAAAAAGAGCAAGAAGGCCGATGCGCCGGCCTCCGTTGCCGCTCCCGCCGCCGCGGCTCCTGCCCAGGTTCAGGATCAAACCCAGGCGCTGAACAATGCGTCCGCCGCCGCTGCCGCCCAAGCCAATGCCGCCGCGGCTCCGGCCGACACTCCCGCCGCCAAGCCGTCGTCGGGCAAGGTGGATCAGCCGGTGGCTCTGCCCGCCGACGCCGCCCGCGTCATCCTGAAGGCCAACGAGGATTGCTGGATTCGTATCCGTGACGCCTCGGGCACCGTCATCCACTCGGGAATTCTGCGCAAGGGCACCAGCTTCCGCGTCACGCCGCATCCGGGCCAGACCCTGACGGCAGGCAACGCTGCCGCCCTGACCGTGCTGGTGGACAACCGCCCCATCGCCCCCTTGGGCGGGCAGGGCGTCGTGCGCAAGGACGTGCCGCTGGATCCCGAACATCTGGACAAGCTGCCGTCGGCTCCTGAGGCCGCTCCCGCCGCTTCACCGTCTTCGGGTGACGCCGCTCCGGCCGCCAAGGCTCCGACCGAATAATGAGCGTTCGTCCCTATCGCGAAATCCTCCGCCGCCGCAGCCGCCAAGTCATGGTCGGCAAGGTGGCGGTGGGCGGCGACGCTCCCATCAGCGTTCAATCCATGACCAACACTCTGACCACCGACGTCAAGGCGACGGTGGCTCAGATTCACGCGTTGGAAGAAGCGGGGGCGGATATCGTCCGCGTCTCCTGCCCCGACGAGGATTCGGCGCGCGCTCTGAAGGACATCATCCGCCAGGTGCACGTTCCCATCGTCGCCGATATTCACTTCCATTACCGCCGCGCCATCGAAGCCGCCGAATCCGGCGCCGCTTGCCTGCGCATCAATCCCGGCAATATCGGCTCGGCCGACCGGGTGCGGGAAGTGGTGAAGGCGGCCAAGGATCACGGCTGCTCCATGCGCATCGGTGTCAATGCCGGCAGCTTGGAAAAGGAATTGCTAGAACGCTACGGCGAGCCGTGTCCCGAGGCCATGGTGGAAAGCGCCATGAATCATGCGCGCATTCTTGAAGACAACGATTTCCGCGACTTCAAGATCAGCGTCAAGGCGTCGGACGTCTTTCTGGCGGTGGCGGCCTATCAGGGCTTGGCCGAGGCCTGCGACTATCCGCTGCATCTGGGCATCACCGAAGCCGGCGGCTTGCGCGGCGGCACGGTGAAGTCGGCTATCGGCATCGGCTCGTTGCTGTGGGCCGGTATCGGCGACACCATCCGCGTTTCTTTGTCCGCCGATCCGGTGGAGGAAATCAAGGCCGGTTTCGAAATCTTGAAGTCGCTGGGCCTGCGTCATCGCGGCGTGCGCATCGTGTCCTGTCCGTCCTGCGCCCGCCAGGGCTTCGACGTGGTGAAGACGGTGGAAGTTCTGGAACAGCGCTTGGGCCACATCACCACGCCGCTGACCCTGTCGATCATCGGCTGCGTGGTCAACGGCCCCGGCGAAGCCCGGGAAACCGACTTGGGCCTGACGGGCGGTGGCGGCAACAGCCATATGGTCTATGTGGCCGGCGCGCCGGATCACAAGATCGAAGGCGCGGCCATGGTCGAGCATATCGTCTCGCTGGTCGAGAAAAAGGCCGCCGAGATCGAAGCCGCCAATCAAGCGGCCAACCCTTAAACAAGAAGCGAGAACCTGACGTGTCTTCCTTGCAGCCGGTGCGCGGCACTCACGACCTTTTGTCCGAGGATTCCCGCCGTCATCGCCGGGTCGAAGCGGTCGCCTTCGATGTCGCCCGCCTTTACGGCTTCGGCGAGATCATCACGCCGATCTTCGAGTTCACCGAGGTGTTTTCGCGCACCCTGGGCGACACCTCGGACGTGGTGACCAAGGAGATGTACACCTTCGAGGATCGCGGCGGCGAATCCATCACCCTGCGTCCCGAGGGTACGGCGGGCGTGGCCCGGGCATTCATTTCCGGCGGTCTGGCCCAGAATCTGCCGCTGAAGCTGTTCTATCGCGGTCCGATGTTCCGTTACGAGCGTCCGCAGAAGGGCCGCCAGCGCCAGTTCCATCAGGTCGGCGTCGAACTGCTGGGCGTCGAAGGTCCGCAGGCCGACATCGAAGTCATCTCCATGGGCCTGCATCTTCTGGAGAGCCTGGGGCTGAAGGGCAAGGTGCAGCTGGAACTGAACAGCCTGGGCGACACGGAAAGCCGCAACGCCTACCGCGAGGCCTTGGTGGCCTATCTGTCCCAGCATAAGGACAAGCTGTCCAAGGACAGCCTGGACCGGCTGGAGCGCAATCCCATGCGCGTGCTGGATTCCAAGGACGAGGGGGACAAGGCGGTGGTGGAAAACGCGCCGCTGCTGTCCGATTATCTGAACGAGGCGTCGCGGGCGTTCTTCGAGACGGTGAAGGCCGGTTTGGAAGCCGTCGGTGTGGCTTTCGTCCATAATCCCAAACTGGTCCGCGGGTTGGATTATTACAGCCACACCGCTTTTGAATTCACCACCACGGCTCTGGGCAGCCAGGGCACCGTTCTGGCCGGCGGCCGGTATGACGGCCTGATCGGCCAGATGGGCGGTCCCGCCACTCCCGGCATCGGCTGGGCGGCGGGCGTCGAGCGCCTGTCCATGCTGCTGGACGAGGTGCCGGACGAGGCGCGTCCCCTGGCTGTCATTCCCATGGGCGATTGCGGCAATACGGCCCTGACCCTGGCCCAGCGCCTGCGCCGTGACGGCTTCGCGGTCGAACTGGGCTATTCCGGCAACATGAAGAAGCGCATGGCCCGCGCCAACAAGGCCAATGCCCGGGCCGCCTTGATCTTGGGCGAAGAGGAACTGGCCCGCGGCGCCGTGGCGGTCCGTGATCTGGACAGCGGCGAGCAGGCGGAAATCGCCATCGACGGTCTGGACGCTTATCTGGCCAAGTTCCGCTAAGGATCGATGATGGGCTGGGAAGGCTCCATAACCCGGCCGATCGTGGTCGGCGCCAACCACCGCTCCAGCGCGCTGGCGGTGCGTGACGCCTTGTTCGTCGACGATCTGTCCCAGGCGGCGTTTCTGCATGAATTGCGGGATGCCGGGTTGGGGCAGGTGTTGGCGGTGTCCACCTGCGACCGGGTCGAGGTTTGGACCCTGCACCACGATCCGGTTCTGGTCGAAGCCGTCGTCGGCAACATCTTCACGCGCCGAGGCGCCCTGCAGCCCCAGGCGCTGCAGGGCCAGCTTTACCGGCTGGCCGACGAAGCGGCGGTGCGTCACATTTTCGCCGTGACCTCTTCCCTCGACAGCCTGATCATCGGCGAACCCCATGTGCTGGGGCAGGTCAAGGCCTGCCAACGGATGGCTCGCGATGCCGGAACCTGCGGGGCCGAGATGGAAACCCTGCTGGCGGCGGCGTATGGCGCGGCGAAGCGGGTGCGCTCGGAAACCGTGATCGCCGAGCGTCCGGTCTCTATCGCCTCGGCCGCCGTGCAGTTCGCTCAAGACCTTCATGGCGATCTGAAGACCTGCGAAGGGCTGCTGCTGGGCGTCGGCGACATGGGCGAACTGGTGGCCGAAGCCATGCTGGCCGCCGGGCTGAAGCGTCTGGTGGTAGCGGCTCCGCGCCAAAGCCGGGCGGAAAGCCTGGCCGCGTCCCTGAACTGTCACGTCGCGCCGTTCGACGATCTGGCGCCGCTGCTGGCCGACGCGGATCTGGTGCTGACGGCGGTCAGCGGCCGTCATACGGTGGTCAATCCCGAACAAATCAACCAGGCTTTGCGCAAGCGCCGTCGGAAGCCGATCTTTCTGGTCGATACCGGCATTCCCGGCGATATCGATCCGGCGGTCAATCGGGTGGACGGGGCTTATCTTTACGATCTGACCGACCTGGAACGGGTGGCCATGGAAGGCCGGGCCAGCCGTGAACAGGCGGCCCGCGACGCCTGGGCCATCGTCGATGCGGAACTGGCGGCTTTCAGCAAGGGCCGGGCGGCGCGGGCAGCGGTTCCGGCCATCGTTTCCCTGCGCAGCCGCTTCGAGCTGGTGCGCGAGCAAGTCATGAGCGAATGCGGGGGAGACGCCGACAAAGCCACCCGCCTGTTGATCAACCGCCTGCTGCATGATCCCTCGGAAGCGATGAAGGACATGGCTTCCGCCGGCGACGGCGCCAAGGCGGATTGGGAAAGCGCGGAACGGCTGCTGAAGCAGTTGTTCCATTTGAACGAGACGGAACGTCAGGGATGAATCTGGAACTTGCCTTCGACCGAGTGCTGACCCGCCATGCCGAGCTTTCGGCCATGCTGGCGGGAGAGGGTGGGGCGACCGATTCCTCCAGCTTCGTCAAGATGTCGATGGAGTTGTCTGAACTCGATCCGGTGGTGGCCGGCATCACGGCCCTGCGTCAGCTTCAGGCGGAAATGGCCGACGCCGCCCAGATGATGACCGACCCCGACGCCGATCCCGACATGAAGTCCATGGCCGAGGAAGAGTTCTATGCCCTGAAGGAGCGTCTGCCGGTCCTTGAGCGCGAAGTCCAGATTTCGCTGCTGCCGAAGGACGAGGCCGACGACAAGAACGCCATTCTGGAAGTCAGGGCCGGCACCGGCGGCGAGGAGGCCGCTCTGTTCGCCGCCGAACTGTTCCGCATGTACGAACGCTACGCCGCCGTGCGCGGCTGGCGTTTCGAGGTGCTGGACGTGAACGACACCGGCATCGGCGGCTTCAAGGAGGCCAGCGCCGCCATCTCGGGCAAGGGTGTGTTCGCCCGGCTGAAGTTCGAATCCGGCGTGCATCGCGTGCAGCGCGTGCCGGTGACGGAAGCGGGCGGACGTATCCACACGTCCGCCGCCACCGTCGCCGTCTTGCCGGAAGCCGAAGAGGTCGACATCAAGCTGGACGACAAGGATTTGCGCTTCGATGTCTATCGGTCCCAGGGATCGGGCGGCCAGAGCGTGAACACCACCGATTCGGCGGTGCGCGTCACCCACATTCCCACCGGCTTGGCCGTCGCCTGCCAGCAGGAAAAGAGCCAGCACAAAAACAAGGCCACGGCCCTGAAGCTGCTGCGTTCGCGCCTTTACGACATGGAACGCGAGGCCAAAGACGCCGAACGCGCCGCCAACCGCAAGAACCAGGTGGGGTCGGGCGACCGTTCGGAGCGCATCCGCACCTATAATTTCCCCCAGGGCCGTGTCACCGACCACCGCATCAACCTGACCCTTTACAAGATCGACAAGGTCATGGAAGGCGAAGGACTGGAGGAATTGGTGGAAGCCCTGATCGCTTCGGATCAGGCAGCGCGTCTGGCGGACATGGAATGAGCGGCGCCCCGACCTGCGGCCAGTTTCTGGTCCAGGTGACCGAGCGTCTGAGGGCGGCCGGCATATCCAGCGCCCGGCTGGACGCCCGAGTGTTGATGGCCCATGCCCTGAACATCAACTCCATGGCCATCTTCAGCCATCCCGAACGTCCCTTGTCCGAGGACGAGATACGAAGCGTCGAGGCGCTGACGGCCCGCCGGGAAAAGCGCGAGCCGGTTTCCCATATCCTTGGCCGGCGGGAGTTCTGGAGCCTGAACTTCGCCGTGACCGCCGATACTCTTGATCCGCGTCCCGACACGGAAACGCTGATCGAGACGGTGCTGGACGCCGTGTCCGACCGGCAGGCCCGTCTGAAGCTGCTCGATTTCGGCACCGGCACCGGCTGTATTCCCCTGACTTTGCTGTCTGAATTGCCCAACGCCCGCGCCTTGGCGGTGGATATTTCTCCGGCGGCGCTGGCGGTGGCCCGCAAGAACGCCATATCTTTGGCGTTGGACAGCCGCATCGCCTTCCTGAAAGGCGATTGGGGGCAGGGGCTGGATGGCGTGTTCGACATCATCACCAGCAATCCGCCCTATATTCCCGATGCCGAGATCGACGGGCTGGAGGCCGAAGTCGCCGCCTGGGAACCCCGGAACGCCTTGGCCGGAGGAAGCGACGGCTTGGATTGCTACCGCGCCCTGGCCCCCGATATCGTCCGCCTTCTGGCGCCTTACGGCATTGCGGCGTTGGAAATCGGCATGGGGCAACATGACGATGTCGTCGCCATCATGGCCGGGGCCGGGCTATCCCTGCGCGAGGTTCGGGCCGATCTGGCCGGAATCGGCCGCTGCCTGTTGTTGGCACGCTCTTGAGCGCATCCTGATAAAAGCTGGGGACAAAACGAAAAAAACTATTGGAATGCCGGGGAGTTCTGACTACGGTGTGTCCCGCGCGCGACAGCCACTCTAAGACAGCGTCGAGTTTTTACACTCCGCCCTTCGATGTTCGCAGCGCTTTCCACACCGTCGCTATTGCAGCGCCTGCGGAGTTCGGTCGGGAAGACCCCATGGCACGGTCCATGTCCGTCTTTCCCATAAGCTAAACCCTTGTCACACATCAAATTGTGCATGTAGGTATCATGAAGCCAGGACAAAATCCCAAGCAGCGGTCCCGCGGCCGGAGCAACAATAACGGCGGTGGTGGTGGTAATAATAACAGCGGTGGCGGCAAGCGGCATATGCCGCCGCGTAACCAGACCTTCGACAGCAGCGGTCCCGATATTCGTATCCGCGGCAATGCTCATCAGGTGCTGGAAAAATACCTGAGCCTGGCCCGCGACGCGGCGGCTCAGGGCGACCGTATCGCCGCCGAAAACTTTTATCAGCACGCTGAGCATTACTTCCGCGTGATCAACGCCCAGAACGGCGGACGCCAGCAGCAGCGCCCGATGGCGACCCCGGCCGACGATCATTCGCTGCTGGCCGGCGATATGGACGGTGAAGACGGCGAACAGCCCCAAGAGTCCGGAGACGCTCAGGATCAAGAGCAGGACGGCGCTTCGGAAGACGGCCAGGACGGCGACAACGCCGATGACGGCGAGGACGAGGCCGCCGAGGTTTCCCAGGAAGCCGAGGTGGTGGAGCCCGAGCGTCCCGCCGTGGTCAACGGCTGAAGGCCACGCTCCAGGTTGCTGCCTGGAAAATTTGACTTGGCGCGGCGGCGCGGGGATACCAAAATCCCATCATGAGCGCCGCCGACAGCCACGATCGTCACGATCAGCATCACCCCTCCCGCGACCCGCATCATGATCATGGACATGATCATGACGGCGATGCGCATCCGCATTCCCACGATCACGATCATTCCCACGATCACGATCTCGGGCACGATCATGCGCGCCGTGCGCATGGTCATGGCGGAAAAGGCATGAGTAACGAGACGCGCACGCTGATCGCGTTGGGGATCACTTTCGCCTTCATGCTGATCGAAGTGGCGGGCGGTCTGATTTCCGGATCTTTGGCCCTGTTGGCCGACGCAGCCCATATGTTAGCCGATGTTTTGGCCCTGGGGCTTACCTGGGGCGCTTTCAGGTTCGGGCGCATGCTGGCCGACGGCCGCCGTTCTTACGGCTATCGCCGCCTGGAAGTGCTGGCCGCATGGATCAACGGCGTCACGGTGTTGGGATTGTCGGTGGGCATCGTCGCCGAGGCGGTGCTGCGCCTGATCCATCCCGAGCCGGTTCAACCCGTCTCGATGATGGGCGTGGCGGTGGCGGGTTTCGTCGCCAATCTGCTGACCTTCAAGATCCTGGGCCATCATGGTCACGGCCATGATCACGGCCACGAGCATGGTCATGGGGACGCGGGCAATCTCAACATGCACGGCGCCATACTGCATGTCTTGGGCGATCTTCTGGGCTCGGTGGCGGCGATCCTGGCGGCGGGCATTATTTGGTGGACGGGGTGGACGCCCATCGACCCGATACTGTCCATCGCCCTGTCTTTGCTGATCGTTTTCAGCGGTATCGGTCTGGTGCGCAAAGCCACCCACATCCTGATGGAAGGTTCGCCGGAAGGTTTCTCCGCGCAAGCCCTGCGCGACAGGCTGATGCAGGCGATTCCAGGTCTGACGGCGGTGCATCACGTCCATGCCTGGCTGGTGGGGGCGGGGCAGCCGATGCTGACCTTGCATGCCGTGGTGGCGCGCGACGCCGATCGCGATCAGGTGCTGCACGGCATCAAAACCATTGTCGGCAACGATTTTGGTTTCTCCCACAGTGTCGTCCAGGTCGAGGGCGAGGGATGCGGAGACGAGGGAGAGGTTTGCATCTGAGGCGCAGCGGCCGCGCTTGCGGCCCTCGTTTCCCGATCCATATTAAGGTCATTCCGAGCCGGAATCGGGGTCGCCTATGGCTGGGGCCCCGGTGACGAGCCGCCATCAATGGGGCAAAGCAAAATGAACTTCGATAAATTCACGGAACGGTCGAAAGGCTTCCTGCAATCGGCCCAGACCCTGGCCGCGCGCCTGAATCATCAGCGCCTGTTGCCCGAGCATCTGCTGAAGGTGCTGCTGGAAGACAAGGAAGGTCTGGCAGCCAATCTGATCCGCGCCGCTGGAGGCGATCCCGTCAAGGCCCTGGCTGAAACCGAAGCCGCCGTCGAGCGCCAGCCCAAGGTCGAGGGCGCCGGGGCCGGCCAGCTTTACATGGACACCTCGACCACCCGGGTCTTGGATCAGGCCGAGCAATTGGCCGACAAGGCCGGAGACTCGTTCGTCACCGCCGAACGCATGCTGCTGGCGCTGGCTTTGGCTGCCGGGACGCCGCCCGCCAAGATTCTCGCCGACGCCGGGGCCAATCCCCAGGCGCTGAACCGAGCCATCGAAGACGTGCGCAAAGGGCGCAAGGCCAATTCGGCCAATGCCGAAGATAGCTACGACGCCTTGAAGAAATATGCCCGCGACATCACCGCGGTCGCCCGCGAGGGCAAGCTGGATCCGGTGATCGGCCGTGACGAGGAAATCCGCCGCACCATTCAAGTGCTGTCGCGCCGCACCAAGAACAATCCGGTGCTGATCGGCGAACCCGGCGTCGGCAAGACCGCCATCGTCGAGGGGCTGGCCCTGCGCATTGTCAACGGCGACGTGCCGGAAAGCCTGAAGAACAAGAAACTGTTGAGTCTTGATCTGGGCGCGCTGGTGGCCGGCGCCAAGTTCCGCGGCGAGTTCGAGGAGCGCCTCAAGGCCGTGTTGAGCGAAGTCACCGCCGCCGCCGGCGAGATCATCTTGTTTATCGACGAGATGCATACCCTGGTGGGGGCTGGCGCCGCCGAAGGTTCGATGGATGCCTCGAACCTGCTCAAACCGGCCTTGGCCCGTGGCGAGCTGCATTGCGTCGGCGCCACCACGCTGAACGAGTACCGTAAGCATGTCGAAAAAGACGCGGCTCTGGCCCGGCGTTTCCAGCCGGTATTCGTCGCGGAACCGAGCGTCGAGGACACCATCTCGATCCTGCGCGGCATCAAGGAGAAGTACGAGCTGCACCACGGCGTGCGCATCGCCGATGTCGCTTTGGTGGCCGCCGCCACTTTGTCCAACCGCTATATCTCGGATCGCTTCCTGCCGGACAAGGCCATCGATCTGGTGGACGAGGCCGCCAGCCGCCTGCGCATGCAGGTGGACAGCAAGCCGGAAGCCTTGGACGAGCTCGACCGGCGCATCATACAGCTGAAAATCGAACGCGAGGCGCTGAAGAAGGAAACCGATGCCGGCTCCCGCGATCGCTTGCTCAAGCTGGAGCAGGAACTGGCGGAACTGGAAGCGGAGGCCACCCAGCTGACGGCCCGCTGGCGGGCGGAAAAAGAAGGGCTGGCGCAATCGACCCGCATCAAGGAGCGCCTGGACCAGGCTCGCGCCGAGTTGGAGATCGCCAAGCGCCATGCCGATTGGGCCCGGGCCGGAGAACTGGAATATGGCGTCATTCCTGATCTGGAGCGGCGTTTGAACGCCGACGAGACCGAGGGCAAGGACGGTGCCATGCTTGAGGAGGTGGTCGGCGAGGAGCAGATCGCCGGTGTGGTTTCCCGCTGGACCGGCGTGCCTGTCGACAAGATGCTTCAGGGTGAGCGCGCCAAGCTGCTGGCCATGGAGGAATCCCTGAAAAAACGGGTGATCGGCCAGGACGAGGCCCTAGTGGCCGTTGCCAATGCAGTCCGCCGCGCCCGCGCCGGACTGCAAGACCCTCACCGGCCCATCGGCAGTTTCCTGTTCCTGGGGCCGACGGGGGTGGGCAAGACCGAACTGACCAAGGCCTTGGCCGAGTTCCTGTTCGACGACGAAACGGCGCTGATCCGCATCGACATGTCCGAGTACATGGAGAAGCATGCGGTCGCCCGTCTGATCGGCGCGCCTCCCGGCTATGTCGGCTACGAGGAAGGCGGAGCCCTGACCGAGGCGGTTCGCCGCCGTCCCTATCAGGTGATCTTGTTCGACGAGGTGGAAAAAGCCCACCCCGACGTTTTCAATGTGTTGCTTCAGGTTCTGGATGACGGCCGTCTGACCGACGGCCAGGGCCGCACCGTCGATTTCCGTAACACAGTGATCGTGCTGACTTCCAACCTGGGCGCCGAAGCCCTGTCCAATCAGGCCGAGGGCGAGGATTCCGGCGAGGTGCGGGAACAGGTCATGGAATATGTCCGGGCCGCTTTCCGCCCCGAATTCCTCAACCGCCTGGATGAGATTCTGTTGTTCCATCGTCTGAACCGCGGTCAGATGGACGGCATCGTCACGATCCAGTTGGGCCGTCTGCGCAAGCTGCTGGAGGATCGCAAGATCGAGCTGGAGCTGGACGAAGCCGCCACCCGCTGGCTGGCCGATGCCGGCTACGACCCAGCCTGGGGCGCCCGTCCCTTGAAGCGGGTGATCCAGCGGGCCCTACAGAATCCCCTGGCGAGTCTGCTGCTGGAGGGCAAGGTGCAGGATGGCCAGACCGTGCAGGTTTCCGCCGACGCCGACGGTTTGGTCATCAACGGCCAGCCGGCAGGCGGATTGTAAAAGCTGTTTTACTATCATAACGGGCGGAGAGGCGTTTTGTTTCTCCGCCCGTTATGCCCTCTACGCGGGCCGCGCATGACTTTTGGACAATTCCACAAACCGGGTAAGGTTGTGTTTACTGGTGGCGGGTGAGGTTCGATTTCAGAGGGGAGGGCAAGTCCATGCCCTTGGAATGGCGCGACGCCATGGGAATCGGCCATGCAGTCATCGATGCCGATCATCGGCATTTGATCGAGATCATCAACTGTTTCGAGGCGAGCCCTGATCTGGTTCATGCCGAGGAAACGGCGCGGGCCTTGCTGGAGCACGCCCGCAACCATTTCAGTCGTGAGGAAGTATTGCAAAGGGTGTCCGGCTATCCGCTTTGCACTCTGCACCGCATCGCCCACCAAGAGCTTTTGGACAAGCTCAAGGACTTGATCCGCACCTTTTTCGTCGATCAGCGCAGCCGCGATCCCGGCGTCGTGGTCGAGGTCATGCGCGACCTGATCCGCGACTGGTTTCTGGGCCATGTCATCGAAATGGACATGAAGATGAAGCCCTTCATCGCCCGGTTGCCCAAGAACGTGCTGGACGGTTCTCTGGCGCCGGAAGAGAGGGAAAATTATTCGGCGGCCTGAAGCCTCAGACCGCCAAGAAAATTGTCCACCTGAAGCCGCAATTGGGCGGTGCGTTCGGCCAGATCGTGGGCGGAAGCTTGCAGTTGCACCGCCGCCGACCCGGTTTCGCTGGCGACTTCCTCGACACCGACGATGTTGTGGGAGACGGCGCTGGCCCCCAGAGCAGCCTGCTGAATATTGGCGGAAATTTCCTGGGCGGCGGAATTTTGCTGCTGAATGGCGCCAGCGATGGTGGTGGAAATCTCGCTGATGCCCGAAATGATTCCCCGCACTTTCTCGATGGCCTGCACGGAATCGCCGGTGGCGGCTTGAATGCTGGCCACCTGTTGACTGATTTCGTCCGTGGCCTTGGCCGTCTGGTTGGCCAGCACTTTCACTTCTCCCGCGACCACGGCGAAGCCCTTGCCGGCATCGCCGGCTCGCGCCGCCTCGATGGTGGCGTTCAAAGCCAGCAGATTGGTCTGCGCGGCGATGTCGGTAATCAGGCTGACCACCACGCCGATGCGCTCGGCGGCCTGGGCCAGGGCCTGCACCATGCTGTTGGAATGTTCGGCCTCGGCGACCGCCTGATCCGCGACCTGCGACGCGCGGCCGACCAAATGGCTGATTTCGCTGATCGAGGCGCTCATCTCCTCGGTAGCGCTGGCGACGGTCTGCACGTTGCTGGAGGCTTCTGTGGCTCCCGATGCGACGGCGACCGACTGTCGGCTGGCTTCTTTGGCGGAATCGGCCATGGTGGCGGCCGTGCTGTCCAGTTCTGCTGATGCCGCCGATAATCCTTTGACGATGTCGCCCACGGCGGCCTCGAAACGGTCGGCCAGATCTTGGGTCTGGCGGCGGCGTTCCTCGGCGTTGCGGCGTTCGTCTTCCTTGCGGGCGGTCTCCAGGCGCAGCTTCTCGATGGCGTTGTCCTTGAACACGGCCATGGCGCGGGCCATTTCGCCGATTTCCGAACGCCATCCGGTACCGATCACCTCGACCGACAGATCATGGTGGGCCAACCGGCCCATGCGTTGGGTCAGCAGGTTCAGCGGCCGCACGGTCATGCGCACCACCAGGGCGGCCAGGGCCAGGATCACCAGCAGCAACGCTCCCGAGGCGGTGATCAACTGAGCCATGGCGCGGTTGATGCCGCTTTCCATGTTGTCGAGATAGATGCCCGAACCGATCACCCAATGCCATTTGGCGTAAAGCCGGGCGACCGACAGTTTCGGTTGAGGCTCCTGGGTTCCCGCTTTCGCCCAGCTGTAGCGCACGAATTCGCCTTGGCCGGCTTTGGCGGTGTCCAAAAGGCGTTGAACGACCTTAATGCCGGTGGGATCCATGATGCCGGAAATGTTGGTGCCTTCCAGGTCGGGACGGGGCGGCATCACCAGGGCGCGGCCGTTGTCTTCGTAGACGAAGACGTATTCGCCGTTGTTGTAATGCATCTGTCGCAAGGAAACCGCGGCAAGACGCTTGGCTTCGTCTTCGCTGACGGCGCCGCTGTCCGCCTGGGCGCCCCAATAGCCGACGATGCCCATGGCGGCATCCACGACATAAGAGACTTCCGTCTGGCTGTCCTCGGCCATGCTGTGGCGCAAGTTGGCGCCGGCGATCAGCACGGTCGACACCAGACCGGCGGCCGTCAGCAGAACGATGAACCAAATGCGGGTTGAAACACGCACATCGTTGATGGACATGAGCCCCCTCCATTCCCGTCTTGCGCGATGGTCGAGGGAGGATTCCTGTCATACCCACAGGAAATGCGGGGTGAAGATTTTATGATTCTCCTTGGGGAACAGGCTTGCGCCCTATTCACCCTAGGGTGTGGCCCTGTTCAAGGCCAGCTTGTTGTTGCTGGGAGTTTGCGCCAGCCAGCCGTTGGATTGCTTGGTGGCGTTCTGGAAACGCGCCAGCTCGGCTCCTGTCAATTTGTTGCCCGACTGGAACTTGACGCTCATGGGATTGACTTGGGCGTTGTTGACCAGCACTTCGTAATGCAGATGCGGTCCCGTCGCCCGCCCGGTCGCGCCCGAGAAGGCGATGGTTTGGCCCTGCTGCACGCGTTTGCCGACGCGGATGCCCTGGGCGAAACGAGACAGGTGGGCATAGGCGGTGGAATGGCTGGCGTCGTGCTTGATGCGGACATAATAGCCGTAGGCGCCGAACGCTCCGGCATAGTCGACGACGCCCGATCCGGCAGCCATGACCGGCGTGCCGGTGCGGACCGAAAAATCGACGCCCTTATGCATCTTGGTGAAACCCAGGATGGGATGCATGCGCATGCCAAAACCGGATGTGATCTTGGCTCCGTCCACGGGGGTGCGCAGCAGCGCCTTGCGCACGCTTTCCCCTTTGGGATTGTAATAGTCGGGATTGCCGGAACTGTCGGTGTAGCGATAGATCGGCATGGCTTCGCCCGACAGCGTCAGGTTGGCGTAAAGGATATCGCCTTCGCGCACCACTTGGCCTTTTTTGTCGATCAGGCGCTCGAACATCACTTCGAACTTGTCGCCGGGCTGGATATCGCGCTGGAAGTCGACATCATAGGAAAAGGCGCGGATCATCTCGGCCAGAACCGAAGCGGGAACACCCTGGCTTTGAGCCGTCTCGAACAGGCTGCCCTTGATGGTGCCGTTGAAATGGGCCAACTGGCGGGTGACTTCTCTCTTCACTTCGCTGGCGCTGTAGCCGTCGCCCGAGCGTTTGGCAATCACCTGTCGGGCGGGATCGGCCTGCAAGGCCAGGCCGTCGAAGGGGCCAGAGCCGATACGGTCGGCGGGGCGGACGAAGTTGACGGTGACTTCCTGGCCGACCTTCAGGGCGCGGGGATTATAGACTTCCCCCAACGCCTCGACGGCCTTCTGGGCTTCCGATTTGTCGACGCCGGCTTTGATCAGCAGATCCAGCAGAGTGTCGCCGCTGGAGGCCGCCACGACCGTCTGGATGGGGTGCGAGGACTCTTCTTCCGTCTGGGCGTCCGAAACAGGATGTCCCGAGGCCTGCCGTTGCAGTTCCGGTTCCAAATCCGGAGCCGCCGCCGCCAAGGGATCGGCGGGCAGGGGGCCGTGGGCGCGATGGGTCAGCTTATAGCCTGCCGTCATCGAAACCGCGCCTATCGCGACAAATCCACCCACCAGCAGAAGACGCAGGGCGGTGGATTTTGGAAAGCGCATGCGATTCCCTCCTCGTGAGGATTGCGGACGTCGTCATCAATAGGGCTGGACGAAACTTATGCCTGGGACCGCCATAAAAGGCAAGGTCAGAGCGACGCTGTATGGCGGGGCGAGAGTCGGATCGACACACTATCTGTAGAGAGAAAGGTCGAGAAACGGAGCGTTCGGCAAAAATGGGGGGCGGGCATGCGCGTCATATTTTTGAAATGGGCGTTGACAGGGGCGCGATAGGCCGGTAGAAACCGCCGCCTTGCAGCGATGCATCGGGGCTTCGGACCCGGTCGCAAAGCAGGTCAAGAAAAGCGGTTGACACTGTTTGAGTAAGGCAGTAGAAACCGCGGCTCCGCCGGGGTCTACGGGTTTTGGCGGGAGGTTTGAGGAAGGGGCTTTAAGCTTCTGAAACAAATCGAAAAAAAGCGGTTGACGCCGG
>DATLJS010000013.1:0-3375 GCA_035538795.1 Candidatus Sulfotelmatobacter sp.
AAGATCGGCCTGACCTCGAAGGCGGTGCAAAAGCAGCTGGGGGTCGATCAGCCCGACTACGGCATGCTGTTCGACGATATGGAAGTGCCGGACGGCTGGGAGGTTTCGCCCTCGCAGATGATCCAGCCCAAGGCCGAGGCCGAGATCGCCTTTGTCGTCGGGCGCGATCTCGACAATCCGCAGCTGTCGCTAGCCGAGGTGATCCGCGCCGTCGAATACGCCCTGCCGGCCATCGAGATCGTCGATAGCCGCATCGAGGGTTGGAAGATCGGCATCATCGACACCATCGCCGACAATGCTTCCTCGGGTCTCTATGTGCTGGGCGGCGCGCCCAAGCTGATCAAGGACCTGGACCTGCGGCTGTGCGGCATGGTGATGGAATGCCGCGGCGAGCCGGTCTCGACCGGCGTCGGCGCCGCCTGTCTGGGCAATCCCCTGAATGCCATGTGGTGGCTGGCCCGCACCATGGCCCGCGCTGGCCGCCCGTTGAAGGCCGGTGACACCGTGCTGTCCGGCGCGCTGGGACCGATGGTTCCGGTGGCCTGGGGCGATGTCATGGAAGCGCGCATCGCCGGCCTCGGCTCGGTCCGCGCCGCCTTCTCCAAGGAGTAATGAAGATGAGCAAGACGAAAGTCGCCATTCTGGGGTCGGGCAATATCGGCACCGACCTGATGATCAAGATCATGCGCAACTCCAAGCATCTGGAGATGGGGGTGATGGTGGGCGTCGATGCGGCCTCCGACGGTCTGGCCCGCGCCCAGCGCCTGAACGTCGCCACCACCCATGAAGGCATCGACGGGCTGATCAGGATGCCGGAATGGGCCGGGATCGAAGTGGTGTTCGACGCCACCTCGGCCTATGCCCATAAGCGCCATCACGAGATCTGCCTCGCCGCCGGCAAGAAGCTGATCGACCTGACCCCGGCGGCCATCGGCCCTCATACCGTGCCGGTGGTCAATCTGGACAAGAACCTGGATCAGCCGAACGTCAATATGGTGACCTGCGGCGGTCAGGCGACCATTCCCATGGTCTATGCGGTGAAGCGGGTCTCGAAGGCGGTGCCTTATGCCGAGATCGTCGCCTCGGTCTCCAGCAAGTCGGCGGGGCCGGGCACGCGCGCCAATATCGACGAATTCACCGAGACCACCGCCAAGGCCATCGAGACGGTGGGCGGCGCGGCCAGGGGCAAGGCGATCATCGTCCTCAATCCCGCCGAGCCGCCGATGATCATGCGCGACACCGTCTATGTGCTGGCGCAAGGGGCCGATCAGGCCGAGATCGAAAAGTCGGTCGAGCAGATGGCCAAGGACGTGCAGTCCTATGTGCCCGGCTATCGCCTGAAGCAGAAGGTGCAGTTCGAGCATATCGGCGACAACGCGCCGCTGACCATTCCCGGCTACGGCACCTTCACCGGGCTGAAGGTCTCGATCTTCCTCGAGGTCGAGGGGGCGGCCCATTATCTGCCGGCCTATGCCGGCAATCTGGACATCATGACCTCGGCCGCCATGGCCACCGCCGACCGCTGGGCCGGCGCCAAGCTGAACGGGTGAACGCCATGAGCAAGAAACTCTATATCCAGGACGTCACCCTGCGCGACGGCATGCATGCCCTGCGGCATCAGTTCTCGCTGGAGACGGTGGTGACCATCGCCAAGGCTCTCGACGAGGCCCGGGTCGACGCCATCGAGATCACCCATGGCGACGGCATCAACGGCGGCAGCTTCAATTACGGCTTCGGCAAGCATACCGACTATGAGTGGATCTCGGCGGTGTCCGACGTGCTGAAGCATGCCAAGACCACCGTGCTGCAACTGCCCGGCATCGGCACCAAGCATGAGCTGAAGCAGGCCTATGACTGCGGCGCCCGAAGCGTGCGGGTCGCCACCCATTGCACCGAGGCCGACGTCTCGGCCCAGCATATCGCCTATGCCCGCGAGCTGGGCATGGACACCATCGGCTTCCTGATGATGTCCCACATGATCAGTCCGGCGGATTTGCTGAAGCAGGCCAAGCTGATGGAAAGCTACGGCGCCGAATGCGTCTATGTGGTGGATTCCGCCGGAGCCCTGCTGCCCGAGCAGGTGGCCGAGCGGGTCAAGCTGTTCCGCGCCGAGCTGAAGCCGGACACCCAGATCGGCGTGCATACGCACCATAATCTGACTTTGGGTGTGGCCAATGCCGTGGCCGGCATCCAGCAGGGGGCGGTGCGCGTCGATGCCTCGCTGGCCGGCATGGGCGCCGGCGCCGGCAATGCGCCCCTGGAAGCCTTGATCGCCGTGCTGGACCGCATGGGCTACGACCATGGCTGCGACCTGTTCAAGCTGATGGACGCCGCCGACGATCTGGTGCGTCCGCTGCAGGACCGGCCGGTGCGGGTCGATCGCGAAAGCCTGTCGCTGGGCTATGCCGGGGTCTATTCCAGCTTCCTGCGCCATGCCGAGCGGGCCAGCCAGACCTATGGCATCGACACCCGCGAAATCCTGGTCGAGCTGGGCCATCGCAAGATGGTCGGCGGCCAGGAGGACATGATCGTCGATGTGGCCCTGGATCTGATCAAGGCCCGCGACCTGGCCAAGGGGAGCGCCGCCCAATGAGCAAGAGCCTGAACGACTACGCCGCCCTGCTGGACGCCGCCGCCGCCGAGGGCCGCGAGGTGCCGCAGATTTCCAACGACCGCGCCTTCACCGTCGAGGAAGGCTATGCCATCCAGGCGCTGTCGCTGGCCCGACGCTATGGTCGCGGCGAAAAGCGGGTCGGCGTCAAGATGGGCCTGACCAGCCGCGCCAAGATGCTGCAGGTCGGCGTCGAGGAAGTGGTTTGGGGTCGCCTCACCGACGCCATGCGGGTCGAGGAAGGCGGACGCGTCTCTCTGTCCCGCTATGCCCACCCGCGGGTCGAGCCGGAGTTGGCTTTTCTGATGAAAGCCCCGCTGGCCGGTGAGGTGTCCAACGTCGAGGCGATGGCGGCGGTGGCCGCCGTCGCCCCGGCGATGGAGATCATCGACAGCCGCTATCAGAACTTCAAGTTCACCTTGCCGGACGTGGTGGCGGATAACTCGTCCTCCTCGGGTTTCGTGCTGGGCAATTGGGCCGCCCCCTCGATCGAGTTCTCGAATCTCGGGCTGGTGATGGAAGTGGACGGGCGTCCGGTGCAGGTAGGTTCGACCGCCGCCATCCTCGGCCATCCGATCCGCTCGCTGGTGGCCGCCGCCCGCATGCTGGCCCGCTGGGGCGAGAGCCTGAAGCCCGGCGACATCGTCCTGGCCGGCGGCGCCACCGCCGCCCATCCCCTGGCCGCCGGCATGCATATCCGCACCGAGTTCCAGTCCCTGGGCGCGGTGTCCTTCTCGGTCGTGGAGTAAAACGATGCCTATCGT
>DATLJS010000014.1:0-2788 GCA_035538795.1 Candidatus Sulfotelmatobacter sp.
ATCGAAGCCAGGTGGTCCGGACGAGAATGCTGCCAGGCCCGGTCATCGATGAAGTGGCGAAACTCAACGCGGCGTTCCAGGGCCTCGTCAAAGGTACGGTGTGGGAAAACTACATGCTGCTTACGACGCAATGGCCCAGCAGTTTTAACTGTGTGCAAGAAGTACAGAAGCTGGAAAATGCGGGAAAGGACCTGATGACTGTGGTCGATCCGACATGCGCGCCAGCCCCGACCTATCTGGCGAACACGACGCTCGAAACCTACAGTCAGGGCAAGATCCCGCTGGCGTCATCGAGCTGCATGGCGTGTCATGGCAATGCGACGACCCAGCACGTGCCGGCGACCGCGTCGGATTTCACCTTCATCTTGGAAAAGGCGCAGAGCACCAGACGATGAGCGCTGCGGCGCCGCTGGCGCCGCCCGGCCCCGAGAGCACGACCAGGAGGAAGTCATGACCGGTTTCACGCGCCGCAAAATGCTCACCGGCGCCGCCGCGACCGCGGTTGGCGCCGTGGGCTCGGCGAACCTCACGACGCAGACCGCCGCGCAGACCACCGCCGCCGATGATGCGGACCGGGCGTTGTTCATCGCCTTGTCGGCCGCCTTGACGGGCATCCCCAAGGAAAGACTCTCGCCTGCCGTCGATCCCGTCCAGATCAACACGGAATATCTTAAGCAGGCAAAAACCGATCCGGCGTTCGACGGCCTGATGCAAATCATCCGCGCCGATCCGTCGAACCCGGACGCCGCGGCCGGCAAGGTGTTGAACAACTCCGACCCGAATATCATGTATCTCGGACGCAGCATCATTTTGATGTGGTATCTTGGCGCCTGGTACGAGCCCAAGACGCTCCAGAAATTCAATTCGTCGCCGCCGAGGCCGCCGTACCCGGCCGACAAGGTTATTTCACCTGCCGCCTATACCCAAGGCTGGACTTGGCGCGTCGCCCAGGCCCATCCGATGGGCTACAGCGAATTGCTGTTCGGCTACTGGTCCAAAGAGCCGCCGGCGCTTGACGCTTTCATAAAATAAGGAGCCCAGAGAATGTGCGCCGAAAGAATGCCAAACCCCGACGTGCTGATCGTCGGTTCGGGCATCGCCGGTGCCCTGATCGCCTGGCAATTGGGACGCGCAGGCAAGAAAGTGCTGATTCTGGAAGCCGGCGAGGCTTTGCCGCCTGACATCAACGGTTACATGAACACCTTTTTGGCGGCGAAGGACAAGGTGCCGGAGAGCCCTTATCCGCCCGCGCTGCTCCGCGGCAAGGATCTGACCGACCCCCGCTCAGTGAATGCCGGCCGGCCGACGGTGTTGAGTCTTCTAGCCAAGGGCGGCTTCGGCGACTGGACGGACCCGAAACAGGCCTATCTGATCCAGAAAGGTCCGCTGCCGTTCGGCAGCACCTACGAACGCATCAACGGTGGCACGGTGCGGCATTGGCTCGGCACCAGCCTGCGTTTCGTACCGAGCGATTTTGAGATGAAGTCCCGGTTCAATCGTTTCGTCGATTGGCCGATCAAATACAGACACCTGGAGCGCTGGTACGGCGACGCCGAGAAGTATATCGGCGTGTCCGCCGACGTCGCTGACCAGAACTATCTGGGCATTACGTTCTCATCCAACTATCCGATGCCGAAGATTCCGTTGTCGCGTGTCGACATGGAAGTCGAAAAGGCGATGCCGAATTTGAAGGTGGCAGGCGTCGGGCTGGATGGTCTCAAATGGAAGGTCTCGAGCACGCCGGCCGCCCGCAACTCGCAGCCCTATCAAGCCCGCCGCGTCTGCGCCGGCAACACCAACTGCATCCCGATCTGCCCGATCCAGGCCAAATACGATCCCAGCGTCACCCTGGCAGACGCGCTGCGGACCGGGAACGTCGACGTGAGCTATAAGACCGTCGCGTCGAAGGTCCATGTCGACGGCAACGGCCGCGTCAGCGGAATCGATTTTATTCGTTACGATAAGGACGATGGAGATCCGGTCGAACGCGGCCGCTTTACGGCCAAACTATATATCCTGGCCGGCAACGCCATCGAAACGCCGCGCCTGCTGCTGATGTCCAAGAGCGAGCAGACCCCGAACGGGGTGGCGAACCGCCGCGACGACAAGGGGTCCGTGGGCAAGTACCTGATGGACCATCCGCTCTATCTCGCCTGGGCGCTGGCGCCCAAGCCGGTCTGGGGCTATCGCGGACCGCTCTCGACGGCCGGCATCGAGGTCTGCCGCGACGGCCAATTCCGCCGCGACCGCGGCGCGTTCCGGATCGAAATCGGCAACGAGGGTTGGAATTTTCCGATTCAAGATCCCGACACCACGACCCTCGATTTCGTCAACGGACTGAATGGCAGCCAGCTCAACAAGGACAGTAAGCCGCTGTTCGGCAACGCTCTGACCACCGCGCTGAACGACAAGCTGTCTCGCCAGTTCCGACTCGGTTTTCTGGTCGAGCAGTCCCCGGACGATACCAATAGGGTGACGGTGCCCGACCAGGTGCCCGACGAGTTGAAGGATCACCTCGGCCTGCCGCGACCGCACATCACCTATGATCTCTCCGACTACACCAAGCGGGGCCTGGCGGCGGCGAAGACGACGGCCACCGCTATCTTCCAGAGCATGCACGCGGAAGAGTTCACGAAACCCAAGGCCGACGATCCGAGCACGTTCGAATGGCCACCGGGCCAGAAGACCCGCATACAATATTTCGGCTCCGGGCACATCGTGGGAACCCATCGCATGGGCGAAAATAGCGAAAATTCGGTGGTCGATTCGTTCCAGCGCTCGCACGACC
>DATLJS010000015.1:0-2897 GCA_035538795.1 Candidatus Sulfotelmatobacter sp.
ATGGCCACCAGGCGCTGCAAGCTGAGCTGGCGCGCCTTGTAGACGATGCCCATGCCGCCCCGGCCCAATTCCTCCAGGATCTCGTACCCCGGCAGCGCCAGCCGGCCGTTGACCGCTCCATGCGGCGCGCTTTCCTGGGCCGCCGATGCCTCCGTGCTGTGGCGGGTCGGAAGTAAGAAATCAACAAGGCCGGAAACCGCACAGAAAGACGCGCGCCCGACTGGTCCAAGGGCGTCGTACAGACGAATCTGGAGCTCCAGCTGCTCAGCCAGTTCAGGGAAGCGGCAACGGTACTCGTCCAGCGAGGGCCCTTCGCCCAGCTCACGGCGTACAAGAAACTCGCTGCAGAGTAAGTCGATTATGTACTCCGGATCGGAACACAGGGAGGAGTAGAGTTGCAGGTAGGCCTCGGCAGGGGGGTGCTCCCCGCACCGCCACCGCTCGCGCAAATCCACACAAAGCGCATCCGCCAGCTCCTTGGCGCTGAACTCGCCCGCCTGGGCCAGAAAGGCTCGGATGTCCGGAGCCTGTTCCTGGCGCCACAGGGCCGACAACCGTGCCGCGGGAGCTTCGCGCGAGCCCGGTTCAGGAAAGGATCCTGGGTCGTGGTTCGAAGTGTTGAGCATTACGATCTCCCTGCGAGCAGGCCGCCGTAGGGAAGGGAACAGAGTCATGGGGCCGCCTGGCCAACAGCTCGATTCCTCGACGCCTTCCGTACCATCGTTACTGCCGATTCATCAGACACGACCTGGCAACTGCATCCGAAAACTCAGGCGCAACAGGCAATACATAACCACAGGTCTTGCAACGGGCGGGTTTCCGAGTTGCGAAGGACCAATCCGTCAGGGCCGTCTTGAGAGTACCGGCCGTTCCACACACTGGACACTTATGATAAACGCACATCTCGCCCTTCATGTCCCAGCGCGTAGTCGTACTCTCCATGATCAGAGACGCCGATCCAAGCTTCTGAAGGTGCTGGTGAAATGGATCCCTGCGCCACGCATCTGCTGAAGATTCGTCTACCCAGTAACTGTCATCCATCAGGAGGTCGGGATCGGCGAGGTTCCTCCAGAAATCAACCGCGATAAGACCCGAGTAGTTCTTTGCGGCTTGAATCGCTTGCGGAACGAGCCTGATGAACAGATTTTCGCTCTCTTTCGATGAGAAGCGAACGGCTATCTTTATCAAATGCACGGTTTTACCTCTCGGAACAAGGTCCGTCTCCTTTCAGACCTGGTCGAGCCCCAGCTCACGAGCGACCCGGTCCATGGCGCGGGACAGCTGCATGCGCCGCGCTCCGGGGCTGCCGCCCAGAGCGGTCGCGATTTCTTCCCAATTGAAGCCCTCGTGGCGCAAGTCAATCAGCTGGCGCTCCTCCTGGCTCAGCCGCTGCCGCGCCTCGTCGAGCAACTCCTTGGCCGCAACCACGCTGCTCGGGGTGGGGTCCCTGCCCGCCAGGGCCAGTTCTTCCACGCCTCCCACGGTGCGGCGGCTGTCGCGGCGCTGACGGTGCTGCCGCCGCATTTTTTCCGCTAACTTGTTGCGGCTCATTGTCACCAGCAGTTTGACGAGCTCCTCGGGCTTTTTCAGGTCATACTGGCCGGCGGCGACGCGAACGAAGAAGATCGCCAGCACAGACTGGCAGATGTCCATCGAGTCGAATTCCCGGCGCGCTCGGGCGTCACGAAGCCGAGCGCGTAGCACCCGGCGGACGACCGGCTCGAAGTCCCGCACCAGCCGGGCCGCCGCCTGCTGGTCGCCGGCGCTGACCCGGTGGATGAGCTCGGCAAACGAAGGATCTGGCGGCATCAGTCGATCCTCCTGCTCCATCAAGACCCAGCTTGCCCGCCGCCCCAGTCGCAGCGCCACGACCAGGGCTAGTTTTTTCTTGAGTTTTTTGTGCGTCCGCCCGGCAGATGGCATTAGAGAGAGTAGGCAGTTATCCGCGTGGGCCGCCACGAACGTCGCCCCGACGATGACCCCGTTGTGGGTGTACAGGGCGGCGAACCCGTCCGCCTCCCCGTCGATCATCGCCCGCTCGACCTTCGCCAGCTCTAGCCGGTGAACGTCGAGGGCGAGCCCCCGTTCGGCCGCCCCGGCCGAGGTGATCCCGACCTGGCCCACTTCCGGGTCGGTGTACGTGCAGTGGGGGATGACCAGGTCCGACACCCGCCGCCCGGCCCCGTCCAGGGCGTTGGCCACCGCCAGCTGGGCCGTCGCGGTGATGGCGGCCGTCAGGCCGGCCGGGCCGCCCCCGATCACCACCAACTCGTACACCTCCCTGGGGCGGGGGGCTGCCAGTCGGTCGGGTGACCCTGGGCGATCGTCCAGCGATTTGGGGCGTCGAACGGGCTAATGCTGGCGGCAGAAATGAGATACCTCCTTCGGATAGTTGGCTCCAGGAAGGATGGCCCGGCGGAACCACCGGCCGGGCCGCCGCCCGAGTCCCGCGTCAAGAGACAAGTATCTCAAACAACAAGCAAGCTCCGTACCAACTGTCTGGAAACCGGCCACGGGAGTGCCGATGGCGAACCGCAAGCGTTCCGCTGTGCTGCCGGAGCGACGGTCGGAGACGGGCCGGGCGGAACCGGGGGAGGCATGAAAGTGCTCAGGCCTGAGCAGTCCTCCCGGATGCTGCGCGACCGAGTCATAGAAGCACTCCTCGAGCAAGGCTGCCGTTCGGCCGGTGCAAGTCAAATCGCTTCAAGATCTTACACGGATTGGCATGGGGTTCCAGCACCTCAGACACAAGCACCCAGACCAGGTTCGGCGCAGACACAGGGCGACCGTCGTATTCGGACTCACGCACGACAGCTTCTGGGCCGAACCCGAACGCGAAAGCTCAGTGGACTGGCCCCCTTCGCTGGCTGGCCTTCCAGGCCTCGCCGAGCGTCCAG
>DATLJS010000016.1:0-22093 GCA_035538795.1 Candidatus Sulfotelmatobacter sp.
CGACCCCGACCCCGACGCCGCCGGTCGTTCCCGTCACGCCGCCGGTGACGCCCGCCACCATTCCGGCGACGACGCCGATCAATTACGCGCCGACCACCAACCTGACCCATACCGTGTCCCTGACCACGGCCGCAGCCAGCAGCACTTTCATCGGCACGGCCGGGGCGGATACTTTTATCGGCTCGACGGCCGCGGCCTATACCTTCATCGGTCATGGCGGAGCGGATTACTACGTGCTGGGGGCGCACACCAATCTGCTGGTCCTGGACGGCAACGCCCATGCCGAGGTGATCAAGGATTCGGTGACGTCCGGAGCGGCCGATCTGGTGGACGCCTCGGCGCTCAACGGCGGCTTCAACGGTGCATCGGTGGATGCCAGCGGCGATCTGGTGGTGGCTTTCGACAGGGCCGCCGGTGGCGGCTCCATGACGCTGTTGAACTATTTTAACGGCGATTCCAACGTTCTGACGGTGATCGGCGGCAATTCCGACTATCACACTTTCCTGAAGGACGACGTGGGGGCATCCAGCGTCGTGATGGGAACGGGCGAGATGAACGGCGCCGCCTACAACGCCATCGTCGGCACGACAGGAAACGACATCATCATCGGCGCTACCGGCGATCTGGTGATGCTGGGTGGCTCCGGCGTGCTGTCGGGCGGGGATTTCGGCAAGGACATCTTCATCCTGGGCGGTCTGGGCGGCGCCGTTGTCGGCGGCAACTCGGGCGAGAACGAGCTTTTCCTCAACGCGCTGCCGTCGGGTCTGACCATCGACTTGACCGACGAGGATAAAACCGGCCTGTGGCTTGGCGGCCATTCTCTCGACACGAACTGGGCGACCGACGGCAATAAGACGACCGCGCTCTACAATATCGAAACCGTCCACGGCACCAATCATGGCGACACCTTTGTCGGCGGCCGCTGGCCGGACGGCGATGCGACCCGCTACGATCAGGAGTTCTATGCCGGCACCGGCGCGAACACCATCGTCGACACGGTCAGCGTCTATTCAGAAGGCAACCGGAACCAAGAGCATGTTCTGGTCAGCTACGAAGCCAGCCAGACGGGCATCACCGCCGATCTGTCGGCGTTCGACGGCAACTCGACCTCCAGCTATTATTGGTCGGGCGGGGTGACCGAAATCGCCATCAGCGGCCTGGTCTATCACGACGGCGTGACGGACTATCTGTACGGCGTCAGCCGGGTGCAGGGATCGGCCGGCAATGACGTGATGATCGCTTCGTCGTACGGCGCCTATTTCCTTTCCAGCCTGGGCAACGACAGCTATCACGGCAACGGCTTCAACGGCCTGTCGACCAGCCAGTATTACAGCCCGGTGGAACTGAGCTATTACGATTCGGCGTCGGTGGCGGAAATCAATCTGACCGGTTCGGCCATTTCCGTGACCGAGGTTTTATCCTCCGGCACCGTCACCCTGACCCTCAACGCCTATTCGGCGCTGCACGACTTCAGCGGCAGCACCGGCTATACCGACAGCCTGGACAATTTCGAGGAAGTGCAGCTCAGCCGCTATGGCGGTCACGTCTACGGCGACGGCAGCACCGTTCTGGACCTGGGGTCGGGCAGCACCGCCACCGTGACCGTCAATCTGTCGTCCGGCGTGGCGTGGGGCTGGCAAGCCGGGGCCTCCGATCATTTCCAGAACATGGCCGGCGTTCTGGCGGAGGGCGGCGCCAGCGATTTCATCGTCACCTCGGCGGCCTTGCAGGCCAGCACGATCTGGGGCAATTCAGGAACGGCGGTTCTGGACCTGACGGCGCTCAACGGGTCGGTCTATCTGCTGGACGAAGACACGTCGGGGATACATTCGGGCACGGCCTATCTGGTCCATGGCGAGACGGTTTCGGTCTTGACCTATGGCGGCATCACCGATCTGGAGACGGGCACGCTGATCAGCGACGCGCTGGTCATTTCCGCCAATTCCATCGATTTGTCCGGTTCGGGAAGCGGGCTGACCGTCGACATGGTCAACCATGAGCTCATCGGTTCCGACAGCACGGCGCTGCTGCTGGGAGCCTTGCCGACCGCTAGCGGCGACGTGTCGGATTTCCTGGTGTTACCCTCCACCGGCCTGACGACGCTGAAGGGCAGCCGCGATCAGATCGAGGGGATCATCTGCGTCGAGGGCTCGGGCGGCAGTCTGGCGCTGGAATTTACCGATGCCACGGTGCATCTGGCGGGGCTGACGGCGGCAACCAGCGCGGCCAAGGTCGTTCTCGACGCCTCGCACGCCAGCCTTTACGTCGATAATGCCGGAGTGGTGGGGAACAACAGCATCCTGGGCGTGGCCTTCGCCGACGGCTCGACCAACGATCTTCTGGTCAGTTCGATCGCCACCATTCTCGACGTCACTCTGGCGGGCGGCCACGGCGGTACCCTCGACGGCGGTTCCGGCAACGATATCTTCCGGATCAACGAGGCCGTCGGGCTGACCATCGACGGCGGCGATGGCAAGAATTGGCTTTATGCCGACTCCTCTCGCTGGGGAGACACCGGCTATACCTTGCCGACCACCGGGCTGACCCTGGTGATGGCCGACGACGGAGCGTCGGGGCATGTCTACGGCGCGGGCGGCGAGAGCCTGAACCTTTACAATATCGATGTGGTGGTCGGCAGTTACCGCAACGACACCCTTATCGGCGCCGAAAACGCCGTCAACAGCCTGATCGGCAACGGCGGCATCGATACGGTGATCGGCGGCAATCTGGGGGACTATTTGGTGTCCTCGGGCGGCACCGTTCTGGGGGGCGGCGGAGACGACACGCTGATCGCCACCATCGGCAACAACAGCCTTTATGGCGGCGACGGCAATGATCTGCTGATGGCCGGCAGCGGCGCCGACACTCTATGGGGCGGCGGCGGGGCCAACACTCTGATCGGCGGCAGCGGCACGGCCGTCATGATCGGCGGCGACGGCGGCTCGACCATGATCGGCGGTAGCGGCACCGAAATCATGATGGGCGGCGCGGGCAACGACACCTTCATCGGCGGCAGCCATTCGACGGTGGATTACCACGCGGTTTCCGATGGCGTGACGGTGAACATGATCACCGGCGTGGCTACCGGCGCCAGCATCGGCACCGATACCCTGACCGACATCTTCAATGTCGCCGGTTCGGCGGGAAACGATGTTTTCGTGGCAAGCTCGATTGGCAGCTATGTCAGCCTTGATCCGTCGCAGTGGACGATGACCACCACCGCCGCTTATTCCGACGCGCAAAGCATCACGCAAATCGGCGGCAATACGCTGGTGCTTTATCAGCACGATTACTTTTCCTATGCCGAAAGCGGCGGCTCGTCGGACTGGAACTACGATACGACGGCGACCACCAGCGGCACCATCAAGCTGACGTGGAATTTTTCCGGCTTCGACGCCTGGTTCCAGGCGCATGCCGACGCCTATTTCTACGATCTGACCACGGGTCAGACGGTGCATTGGACGACAACGGACGAAACCAGCAGTTTGGTGGTCAATGCGGGGGATGTCGTCGGGTTCCGCATCACGGCGGGCAATTACGACAGCACGGACCATATCTACAATTACATCACCGTCGTGATGGACACCTATTCCCTCGACGGCGGAGCGGGAACGGATACGCTGGAATTGACCGGCGCCAAGCTGACCGACGACGCCTTCGCTGCAGTCAGCAATTTCGAGGCGCTGAAGGTCGATGCCGCCACCACCGTCGTGCTGGCCGCCCATGCCGAGACGGCGGGACTGCATAGCGTCGATCTGTCGGGTGATGCCAATCTGGCGGTCTTCGACGTCTCGGGCACCACGGGCGATCTGTCCTTCACGGTGACGGCCAGCCAAATCGCCTCGGACACCATCATCGGCGGCAGCGGCATCGCCAACATGCATGTGTCGGGAACGGCGGCGGCTGTGACCACCGCCGCCATGACCGGCAATGTCAGCAAGATCGACGTGCTGACCCTGGACAGCGCTTCCGATACCGCCACCATCGATTCGGCGTCGCTGGCGAACATTCTGAAATCCAGCAACGCCGTCACGCACCAAAGCGGATCCCTGATCATCGGCGGCGTGGCGGGGGCAACGGTGAACCTGACGGGAGACAGCTGGACGTCGGGAGGCACCGTCAACGAAACCGTCAACGGCGTCAGCCACAGCTATACGGTCTACAACAACTCGGACAATTCAGAGCATGTCTACGTCAACACCGATTTGACAGTGCACGCCCAGACGTGACGGGCCGGCGGGAGAGAGGAGGGGCGTCAGCCCTCCTCGTTCTTGCCCGCTTCGCGCACACTGATCAGGAATTGTTCGGCTTCGATGCGCAGATCCTCGACCACCGATGTCAGGCGCTTGGCGCTCCACATGACGCGCACCGTTCCGGCGCAGGCCATGGCCGACGTCTTGGCCAGATGGGCGACGCTGTTGGAAACGTCGCTGGCTTGGACCGCCACTTCGTTGATGTCGTTCGAAATACCTTGGGTGGCCGAGTTCTGCTCGGCGACCGCCTGCGAGATTTCGGTCGAGTTCTGATCCATGGTGCGGATGGTGTCCACGACGCGGCTGATGCTTTCGCGCATCTCGCGGGTGGAAAGCTGCACCGCCGACACCTGGGATGAGATTTCGTCGGTGGCTTTGGCCGTCTGGTTGGCCAGATTTTTGACTTCGCCGGCGACCACGGCGAACCCTTTGCCGGCTTCTCCGGCGCGGGCCGCTTCGATGGTGGCGTTCAGGGCCAGAAGATTGGTCTGGGATGCGATGTCGTTGATCAGGTTCACCACGTCGCCGATGGACTGCACAGCCTGCGACAATTCGTCCATGCGCAGGGCGGTGGCGTTGACGTCGGCGACGGCGGTGCGGGCGATGTCGGTGGATTGATGGGCGCGGTCGGCCACGTTGTGCACGGATGCGCTCAATTGGTTGGTGGCCGACGCCGCCGAGGCGGAGCGCTCGGTGGTGATCTTGGCGGCGCGCCCGACCTCGAGGGAACGGCCGCCGCTGCGTTCCGAGCGGCTGGCCATGGAGCCGGCGGTGCTGCCGATGCCGCTGGTGGCTTCCTCCACTTCGGCGACCTTGGTCTTGATGGTGCTCTCGAAACGATCGGCCATGACGCGCAGGGCCTCGGCCCGCTCGCGGGCGGAACTGCGGCGCTCCTGTTCCTGCGACAGCCGCAGGCGGTCGGCCTCGATCATGTGGTCCTTGAAGATCTTGACGGTGCGGGCCATGTCGCCCATTTCGTCCCGGCGGTCCAGGAAGGTGACGTCGACGGAAGTGTCGCCGTCGGCCAGCCGCTCCATGGTGCCGATCATCGAGCCGATGGGGGTGGTGATGATCTTGCCCAGGCTCCAGCGCACGCCCAGCACCGCCGCCACCGCCGCCGCCAGGCCGCCCAGGGCCAGGGCCAGAATGACGTTGGTCAGGTGTTCGCGTTCCTGAGCCACGGACAGGGAACTGGATAGCACGGCGATGACCTCGCCGTCGGTCAGGCCCATGGCGCCGTGGCAGCTGTGACAGACCTCGCTCTTGGCGCCGTCGGTGACGCCCAGCACGATCGGCATGGAATAGCGGTAGAAGCCGTCCACCATGCGCCCGACCGGCTTGCCCGTGGACAGGACTTCGCGGTCGATGTCATCCTGAGCCGACTTGGGCTTCCGCTCGGGTTCGGCGTCGTGCATGTAATCGGTGACTTTGGGGCTCCAAACACTCCAAACCTTGCCGGGGTAATTGACGTTGCGGCTGTCGAACCAGTTGTTGAAGACCGTCACGCCGATATTGTCGGGATCCTCGGGGCGCTTGGCCATGACGTTGACGATCAAGGCGTGAAGCGACGTCATCTCGTTGACGCTGAGGGCGTTCAGCTTGCGCTCCATGGACTCCTGCTCATAGCCGGCGATGACAAGCACCGCCAAGGCCACCAGGGCCGTAAGGCCAAGGCCGATGAAGATCATGAAGCGCTGGCGCAGCTTCAGGCCGCGACCGATGGAGACATTCATCAGGGGGCTCCGGACAGAGGCGTCGGTATGGAAAACGGAAGAGATGGCGGCATGGGCGTTTACTGGTTGCCTTGAACGTCGTTAGCGGAATTAGAACGCCGAAACTCTTCGCCAGCCTTGCGTCTGGTCAAGATATCGCCGGTTACTTCCGCCGCCGGGCGCGGCTTGGCAAAAACACAGCCGCGCTTCAAGCAACCGTTCTCCTTGTCAGGGTTTTGTAAGCCCAGCCAGCTTTTCTTCCCCAGGAAAGAGGAAGTTGTCCCATTGGTCAGTTTACCGCCAATTTCGCCGTCTGCACAATATGCGGGCTGCCGTTGTGTCGGAAAAAAGACGGGATTACAGCTTCAGGATTAGTGCTTCGGCGCGGTCGATCCGCGATGAATGCACCGGCCGGTCAGAACCATCTTGCGCACCGGCAAAGATGGCTCTTGAAGCCGTTCGAACAGCAGCGACATGGCGGTGCGGCCGATGTCGTGGACGGGCTGTTCGATCACGGTCAGGCCGGGGCTGGCCAGTTCGGTCCAGTTGTCGTTGTCGAAACCGGCCAGGGCCAGATCGTTGGGCAGTGTCAGGCCGACTTTGCGGACCGCCCGCACGGCTCCCATCAGGAACAGGCCGTTGCTGGCGACCAGCGCCTCGGGGCGGTCCGGTTCGGACAGCCAGCGCAGAATCTCCGCTTCGGCCGTATCGGCATTGGGCGGCAGAAAGCGGGCCTGATACGGCAATCCGGCATCCTGCAGGGCGGCGGCGAAGCCGGCGTGGCGCTCGGCTCCGGTGCTGCTGGTGTTGCCGAACAACCCGCCGATGCGGCGGTAGCCGTTGTCCAGCAGATGCTCCACCAGTTGGCGGGCGGCGGCGGCATTGTCGAGCACCACGCTGTCGTAAAGGCCGGAGGGGCCGGCGCGGTCGATCAGCACCACCGGAACCTCGATGGGGTCGGCCTCCATCTGTTCCTGCATGGCGCGGGTGGGGGCGAAGATCAGGCCGGTCACCCGCTCTTCCTGCATCAGCCGCAGATACATGGCCTCGCGGTCGGGGCTTTCATCGGTGTTGCACAGGATCACCCGCATGCCCGCCTGATAAGCGGCGTCCTCGACGGCGCGGCTGACGGCGGTGAAGAATGGATTACGAATATCTGATACAATCAGCCCGATGGTTTGGCTGTGCTGCGAACGCAGGCGCCGGGCTGAAAGATTGGGGCGATAGCCGGTGACGCGCACAGCGTCTTCGACCTTGGCGCGCAAGGCGGGACTGACGGGGCCGTTGCTGAGTACCCGCGAGACAGTGGCCACCGAGACCCCGGCCTCCCGGGCGACATCCTTGATGCTGATGGTCATGGTCGGGCCGCCGCTGGAAAAGGTCTGATAACGTTTACAGTTCCCATGGCCGAATTGTGCCATGTGAAAGGATGATACCGCAAGGTCGTCCTTAAGTGTGATTGACATTATGCTGTGAAAACGTTTTCATTGAATGCAATCAGAATCCATCAGAGGAACGGGCCGTCATGTCTACTTCCCCGTCTGTCGTCGCCGGTTTGCTGGTCCCCGAGCTTGTCCGCCTGGGCGCTCATCCCGCCGACAAGGCTGCCGCCATCGCCGAAGCGGCGCAGCTTCTGATCGCCGCCGGCTGCATCGACGCCGGTTACGCCGACAGCATGCAGAAGCGGGAAGGGGTGGCGAACACCTTCCTCGGGCACGGCGTCGCCATTCCCCATGGCATGGTCGAGGACCGCTCGATGGTTCTGCGCAGCGGCATCGCCATTTTGCAGGTGCCGGAAGGGGTGGAATGGAACGTCGGGCAGACGGCCCGTCTGGTGGTGGCTATCGCTGCCCAGTCCGACGATCACATCGCCATCCTGCGCCGCTTGACCCGCCTGCTGCAGGATGAGGCCAAGTTGTCCGCCCTGTTCGTCACCGGCAACGCCGCCGACATCCTGGCGGCCCTGGCGGAGGACGGAGCCGCGCCGCAGTCCCTTGGCCCGGTCGAGGACTTGTCCGAACGTTTCGAGTGGGTGGTGGATTATCCGTCGGGTCTGCACGCCCGTCCGGCCAGCCAATGGGTGGAAGCCGCCCGGCGCTCGGCCGCCCGCCTTCAGGTCCGCCACGGCGATCAAGTGGCCGACGCCAAGTCGCTGGTTTCCCTGCTGCAACTGGGGCTGCGCGCCGGTGACGCCGTGACCCTGTCGGCGGAAGGCCGCGACGCCATGTCGGCGCTGGCCGTGCTGCGCCAGGTGGTCACCGGCCTGTCGGCCCAGGAGCAGGCCGACGCCGCCCAGGCCGCCCGCCGTGCCGCCGCGCCGGCACAGGGCTGGACGCCGCCTTCCCGCCTTCCCACCATCGCCGGGCTGCCGGCCAGCCCCGGCTTGTCCATCGGCCGCGTTTATGTGCTGCCGCCTGCCGAACTGAGCGTGCCCGACCAGCCCGAACCCTTGAGCGACGGCGGCAACCGCCTGCACGACGCTCTGACCTTGACCCGCCAGCAGTTGAAGGTGCTGGCCGACGACACCCAGCGCCGTCTGGGCGCTTCCGAAGCGGGCATCTTCAAGGCCCAGGCCGAGCTGCTTAACGACACCGACCTGATCACCCTGGCCTGTCAGTTGATGGTCGAGGGGCACGGCGTCGCCTGGTCGTGGCATCAGGCGGTTGAACGCATGGCCGACCGGCTGGCGGCTTTGGGCAATCAGATTCTCGCGGCCCGCGCCGCCGACTTGCGGGACGTGGGCCGGCGCGTGCTGTCGCGCATCGAACCTTCCTTGCGCAGCGGTTCGTTGCAGGATCTGCCCGACGAGCCCAGCATTCTCGTCGCTTCGGATTTGTCGCCGTCGGATACCGCCGGTCTGGACATGACCCGTGTCATCGGTCTGGCGACCGCGCTTGGCGGTCCCACCTCGCATACGGCCATTCTTGCCCGCACCCTGGGTCTGCCGGCCATGGTGGCCGGCGACGGCGCCCTGATGGAGGTGACCACCGGCGCGTTGGCCATTCTCGACGGACAGGGCGGGCGGCTTTATCTGGAGCCGTCCGAGGGCGATATTGCTTCGGCCAAAGACTGGCTGGAACAGCAGAACTTGCGCAAGCAGCGCGAGGAGGAGCAGCGCGGGCTGCCGGCCCGCACCCGCGACGGCCACGAGATCGAGGTTTCGGCCAACGTCAACCGACCCGATCAGGTGGCGATGGCGCTGTCCCAGGGGGCCGAGGGCGTCGGCCTGATGCGAACCGAATTTCTGTTCCTCGAACGCTCCGACTCGCCGGGCGAGGACGAGCAGTTCGAGGTTTACGCCGGCATGCTCGACGCGCTGCAGGGGCGGCCGCTGATCGTCCGCGCCCTGGACATCGGCGGCGACAAGCAGGTGGCTCACCTGCGTCTGCCCCACGAGGAAAACCCTTTCCTGGGCGTGCGCGGCGTGCGTCTGCTGCTGCGTCGCGCCGATCTTTTGGAGCCCCAGCTGCGGGCTTTGTACCGTGCGGCCAAGACGGCTCATGGCCAATCCATGTCGGTGATGTTCCCCATGGTCACGGCCGTGCGCGAAGTGGCCGCCATCCGGGCCTTGTGCGAACGCATCCGTGCCGAATTGGAGGCTCCGGCCATTCGCCTGGGCATCATGGTCGAAGTTCCGGCGGCGGCCATCCAGGCCGATATTCTGGCCCGCCATGTGGATTTCTTCTCCATCGGCACCAACGATCTGACCCAATACGCTCTGGCCATCGACCGCCAGCATCCCGATCTGGCCGCCGAAGCCGACAGTCTGCACCCGGCGGTGCTGCGCCTGATCCGTCAAACGGTCGAGGGCGCGGCCAAGCATGACCGTTGGGTGGGCGTCTGTGGCGGCATCGCCGGCGATCCTTTCGGCGCCGCCCTGCTGACCGGCTTGGGCGTTCATGAACTGTCCATGACGCCGCGCGACATTCCGGCGGTGAAGGCCCGTCTGCGCGAAAGCGAAATCACCGCCCTGCGTCGCATCGCCCAAAAGGCGCTGGAGTGTGAAACCGCCGACGAGGTGCGGGCCCTGGGAGGGGAATGACCATGAGCAATCCGGTCGTCACCGTCACCCTGAACCCCGCCATCGACCAGACCGTCATCGTCGACGGCCTGACGGTGGGCGCGGTGCAACGCGCCGTCTCCACCCAGCAGAACGCCGGGGGCAAGGGGGTCAACGTCGCCAGTTGCTTGGCCGACTGGGGCGTTCGCGTCATTGCCGCGGGGCTGCTGGGCGAAGACAACGCTGCGCCGTTTCAGGCGCTGTTCGCCGAAAAAGGCATCGCCGATTCCTTTGTGCGGATTGCGGGAAAAACACGTACGAATATCAAGATCGCTGATCGCCGCAGCGGCCAGACCACCGACATCAATCTGCCGGGGCTGGTGGCCGACGAGAAGGCGCTGAGGCTTCTCAAGGGTATTCTGAACGACGTGGTGGGAAAGGACGCTTGGGCTGTGGTCGCCGGCAGTCTGCCGGACGGATTGCCGGCGACGGCGACGCGGGCCGTGGTGGCCTTTTTGAAAACGCTGGGATGCCGGGTGGTGCTGGACGCCAGCGGCGAGGCACTGGCCTTGGCCTTGGCCGCCGACAGCGGCGGCTTGCCCCATTGCGTCAAACCCAATCGCGCCGAATTGGCGGAGTGGGCCGGGCACCCTTTGGCGGACGTGCCGGCGATGCTGGAGGCCGCCCGGGAACTGCTGGCCCGCGGCGTCGCCCTGGTGGTGGTGTCGTTGGGCGAAGAGGGAGCCTTGTTCGTCAAGGATGGCGAAGCCCTGCTGGCCCGTCTGCCGCCGATCGATACGGTCAGCACGGTGGGCGCCGGCGACGCGATGGTGGCCGGGCTGGTCGCCGGATTTGTCGAAAACGCCGGTTTGGAGCGCCAGGCCAGGCTGGCCGTGGCTTTCGCCGCCGCCAAGCTGGCGCGGGTCGGGCCGCATCTGCCGGAGCCGGCTTCCGTCGAGGCGCTGGCCGGTCAGGCGGAGATCGTCAGGCTTTGAGCCTGACGGGCATAAGAGACGGGAACAGAAAAAAATAGGGACGACAGGAGGAAGTCATGGGGAATTTCGTCGCGGTGATCGCTGGTGGCGATCGCAGTACCCAGGCGGTTTTGGCGGCTCAGGCCTTGCGCAAGGCGGCATCCCAGTTGGACCATTCCATCGAGGTGGAGATGGGCGGCGAGAGCCTGCCCGCCGCCGCCTTGGCCAAGGCTCAACTGGTTTTGCTGGTGGGCGAGGGGCCGTTCGGCGAGGAACGTTTTGCCGGTTGCCGCATCGTCCGCGCTGGTCTTGACGAAGTGTTGACCGATCCGGCCGCCTTCCTGGGCAAATGCCAGGCCGCCGACGTGGCCGGGCACTGCCTGAAGATCGTCGCCGTGACGTCCTGCCCGACGGGGATCGCCCACACCTTCATGGCCGCCGAGGGGATTCAGCAGGCGGCCAAGGTCTTGGGACATTCCGTCCGCGTCGAGACCCAAGGATCGGTCGGCGCCCAGGACACCCTGAGCGACGCCGAGATCCGCGACGCCGATCTGGTGCTGATCGCCGCCGACACCCAGGTGGACCAGTCCCGTTTCCGGGGCAAACGCATCTTTCTCAGCGGCACCAAGCCGGCCATCAACGACGGGCCGGAACTGCTGCGCCGAGCCATCGCCGAGGCCAAGGCCGAAGACGCCGCCGAACTGGTGGACCGGGTCGCGGCCGACAAGGCCGAGCGTTCCGCCGCCCGCAGCGGCCCCTACAAGCATCTGATGACCGGCGTCTCGTTCATGCTGCCCTTCGTCACCACGGGCGGCCTGCTGATCGCCATCGCCTTCGCCCTGGGCGGCATCTACGCCTATGACGACGCCCACAAGGGGACGCTGGCCTATGCCCTGTTCCAGATCGGCGCCAAGTCGGCCTTCGCCCTGATGGTGCCGGCTCTGGCGGGTTATATCGCCTTTTCCATCGCCGACCGTCCGGGCATCACGCCGGGCATGGTGGGGGGAATGCTGGCCTCGTCCCTGGGGGCGGGTTTCCTGGGCGGCATCGCCGGCGGCTTCATCGCCGGCTACGGCACCCGTTTCCTCAACCGTCATATCAAACTGCACCGTAACTTGGAGGGGCTGAAGCCGGTTCTTATTCTGCCGGTTCTCGGTTCGCTGCTGACCGGCCTGCTGATGATCTATGTGGTGGGAGACCCGGTAGCCTCGTTGTTGACCGCCTTGAGCGACTGGCTGCGGGGCATGCAGGGAAGCAGCGCCATCCTGCTGGGTCTGCTGATCGGCGGTATGATGGCTTTCGACATGGGCGGGCCGGTGAACAAGGCTGCTTATGCTTTTTCGACCGGCTTGATCGCCAGCCAGGTCTACGGCCCCATGGCCGCCGCCATGGCCGCCGGCATGACTCCGCCCCTGGGGATCGCGCTGGCCACCAAGCTGTTCGCCAGCCGCTTTACGCCCGACGAGCGCGACGCCGGCAACGCCGCCGCCGTGCTGGGAATTTCCTTCATCACCGAAGGGGCGATTCCCTTCGCCGCCCGCGATCCTTTGCGAGTCATTCCCAGCCTGATGACGGGGTCGGCCCTGACAGGCGCCATCTCGATGGCGGTGGGAGCTGAACTGAAGGTGCCGCATGGAGGCGTCTTCGTTCTGCCGATCCCCAACGCCGTGACGCATCTAGGGGGATATGTGATCGCTCTGGCGGTGGGAACCATCGTCACCGCCGTGGCCTTGAGATTGGTCAAGAAGCCAGTCTGAGGCATGCCGGGACGCGAAGACGGAATTACGCCGTCTTCGCGTATTTTTGTGGCGATTCGTTGACAGACGCCCGCTCTGTCGGCACTCTCTCGCCAATCATTGACACAGGGCTGAACATGCTTTCCGCAAAGGCGAAATACGGATTGAAGGCCATGCTCCATTTGGCGGAGCGAGAAGGTCAGGGCGGCGTTCAGGGGGCGGATATCGCCACCACCCAGAACATCCCCAAGAAATTCCTCGACGCCATTTTGCTGGAGTTGAAGAACCAGGGCCTGCTCTACAGCAAGAAGGGCAAGGGCGGCGGCTATACCCTGGCCCGTCCGGCGGCTAAGATCACCGCCGGTCAGGTCATCCGCATTCTGGACGGCCCGCTGGCCCCGGTGGCCTGCGTCAGCGTCACCGCCTATCGTCCCTGCAACGACTGTACCGACGAAGCGGCCTGTGCCGTGCGCGCGGTGATGCAGAAGGTGCGCGACGCCACCGCCGAAATCCTTGACAACACCAGCCTGAAGGAAATGCTGGGCGGTCGGGGCATTCCGGCGATCATGAATTACGACATCTGATTTTCAGGAAACGACGCCGGTTTCGACCGGCGTTTTTTTGATAGTGCCGTGATATTGAGAATGACTTGCACAAATGCCGGCGCGGCGATACCATAGGTTCATCGCTCTTTGCTCATGGATCGCCGTCATGTTCATTTGGAAAAGCTTGCAGCCCAGCCTGATCGCCAAAGTGCTGTCGGGAATCATGCCGCCCAAGGGCAAGCCGCAAGGGCAGGCCCAGCCGTCCGCGAAGGCCGTTTCCGCAAAATAGCCGGCCGGTTTCAGGAGGCTTCGACCTCCAGGGCGTCGTAACCCTTCAGGCGGTAAATGGCTGCCGAAACGGCCCAGGCGGCGATGAACAGCCCGACGATCAGATAGCCCAGCAGACCGAAGCTGTCGTTCAGCGCGCCGATCCCGTCCCAGAACGGGCCGGACAGCGCGAACTGATCGGCCAGCAGTCCCAGCGCCTCGACGCCGCCCACCAGCAGAGCCACCGCCACCGAGACGATGGTCAGGGTCAGATTGTAGTAAATCTTGCGCACCGGCTTGACGAAGGCCCAGCCATAGGCGCCGGTCATCAAGGTGCTGTCCAGGGTGTCCACCAAGGCCATGCCCGAGGTGAACAGGGCGGGAAACACCAGGATCGACCACAGACTCATGCCTTTGGCGGCTTCTGCGGCGGAAATGCCCAGCAATCCTACTTCGGTGGCGGTGTCGAAGCCCAGACCGAACAGGAAGCCCAGCGGATACATGTGCCAGCTTTTCGAGATCAGGCGGAACAGCGAACGAAACAGCCGGGCTAGCACCCCGCGTCCGGCCAGCAGGGCGTTCAGGTCTTCCTCGACATAGGATTCCCCCCGCCGGACCCGGGCGAACACTTGCCAGACGCCTTTCAGGATGATCAGGTTGACGGCGGCGATGACCAGCAGAAAGGCCGCCGACACCGATGTGCCGATGACGCCGCCGATGCCGTGCACTTCCTCGATGTCGTTCTTGAAGGCCAGAGCCGTGCCGGCCACCAGCAACGAAGCCAGGACGACGATGCTGGAATGGCCCAACGAGAAGAAGAACCCGACCGAAGCGGGGCGCCGTTTCATCTGGATCAGTTTGCGGGTGACGTTGTCGATGGCGGCGATATGGTCGGCGTCCACCGCGTGGCGCAGACCGAAGCTGTAGGCCAGCAAAGCGGTTCCCAGCAGCACCGGGTAGTCCCGAAAGGCAACCAGCGCCCACAGCCAGGATGCGGCATTGGCGGCGATCAGGCCGGCAAAGAGAAGGCCGACTTTGCGGTCGAGCCCAAAGCGCCGGAATATCTCGATCATGCTGGTTTCCTTCCCCAAAAACAGCGTCATACTATTTTTTGAAAAATCATACGTCAAGGCGTCGCGTCGCCACATGGAGCGTTTTGTGTTAAACAACCGGCTCGACAAGCAAGAGGAGGACGGGCGGATGGAGCGCGTGACCATATCGTTGGACGACGCACTGTTGGCCGAATTCGACGGCTACATGAAGCGCAAGGGCTATGAAAACCGCTCCGAGGCCATCCGCGATCTGCTGCGCCAGCGGCTTGAACAGGATCGGCTGACGGAAAACCGCGCCAGCCATGCCGTCGCCTGCCTGTCTTATGTCTATAACCATCACCAGCGGGAACTGTCGCGCCGTCTGACCGAGGCGCAGCATTCCCACCACGACCTGATGCTGTCGACCCTGCATGTGCATCTGGATCACGAAAATTGCCTCGAAATCGCCGTGCTTCAGGGCGGCACCGACGATGTCCGGCGTTTCGCCGAGGCGACGATCGCCGAGACCGGCGTGCGTCACGGCAACCTGCATCTGGTGCCGGCGGAAACCGGCGAGGAAGCCCATTCGCATCCCCACGGCCATGCTCATCACGACGAACAGGGGGCGGACCATTCGCACGGCCATGCCTATCGCGGGCGGCACCGGCATCTGCACCCGAAAAGCTGATCTGGGATATTTCTCCCAACGGTGGTCTGACGATGCTTGACGGCAGCCTTTCGTCATGGCGTCATGCGCAAAAGGTTCTAGCGGCCGCGCCTCTCGGCAGGCGGCGGAAGCCACCGGATAAGACGAAAAATAAGAAAGAAAGCAATTCTGCGCGGCTGCCCGGGGCTTTTGTCCGCGGGCGTCCCGGGCTTCGGGGGAAAACGGCCGTTCTGGAGAATGGCTTCGGGGTGAGGGGATCAAAGGCTTGGACGGGAACGGCCTGGTCGACAAAGCGACTATTCTGGTGGTGGACGACGCCCCGGATGGCTTGATGCTGGTCAACGGCATCCTCAAGGACGCCTATCGCGTCAAGGTGGCCAACCGTGGCGAAAAGGCTTTGGCCATCGCCTTGTCGGACACGCCGCCGGACCTGATCCTGCTGGACGTCATGATGCCCGAGATGAACGGCTACGAGGTGTGCGAACGCCTGAAGGCCGACGACCGGGCCAAGGGCATTCCCGTCATCTTCCTGACCGCCAAGACCGATCTTGAGGACGAGGAGAAGGGGCTGAAGCTGGGAGCGGTGGATTACATCACCAAGCCCATCAGCCCGCCCATCCTGCTGGCCCGGGTCGAAACCCACCTGAAATTGAAAGCCAGCCAGGATTACCTGCGCGACATGGCCGGCTATCTGGAAAAAGCCCTGGCCGCCAAGACCGCCTCGCTGGAAGAGGCGCGGGCGAAGCTGGCGAAGCTGGTGGAAGTCGGCATCGCCTTGGCCAGCGAACAAGACAGCGACCTTCTGGTCGCCAAGATTCTGGAAAGCGCCAAGGAACTGACCAACGCCCAGGACGGCGTGCTGTACCGGCGCAACGAGCGGGACCAGCTGGAGGTGGTGGATTCCCTCCGCACCCTGGCGCCCATCGACCTGCTGAACGAGCAGGGCGAGGCCAACAACGACAACATGATCGCCTATGCGGTCAATTCCCAGACGACCGTGAACATCGAAGACGCTTCGACCTTCCTCGACAGCGCCGCCATTCCGCATCTGTGCGTCGGCGCCGACGGGCTGGACGAGGTGACGTCGGTGCTGGTGGTGCCGTTGAAGCCGCGCGGCGGCGATCCCATGGGGGCGCTGCAGCTGGTCAACGCCAGGAAGCCGGGCGGCGGCGGCGCGGTGGTGGCCTTCCTGCCCGAGATCGAGCGTTTCGTCGAGGCTTTGGCCGCCCAGGCGGCGACGGCGCTGCATAACCGCGAACTGCTGGCCGATGCCCGCTATCGGCTGGAGCGGTTGCATGTGCAGCAGGAAATGGAAAACGCCACCCGCATGCAGCAGGCGCTGCTGCCCCAGTCCGGGCCTCTGTCCGAATTGTCTCAGGCCCATGGCTTGCTGATCCAGTCGCATTTCCAGCCGTCTTCGGCCACCGGCGGCGATCTGTGGGGCATTCACGAGATCGACGCCGGGCGGGTGGCCTTCTATGCCTTCGACTTCACCGGCCACGGTCTGGCGGCGGCCCTGAACACCTTCCGTCTGCACGCCCTGATCCACGAGCACCGGGAATTGTGGGGTGCCCCCAATCAGATGCTGATGCGTCTGGATGCCGGGTTGTGCCGCTTGCTGCCACCCGGGCATTTCGCCACCATTTTCTATGGGGTGCTGGACATGGACCGCCAGGTGCTGGAATGGTCGGCGGGCGGCGCTCCCAATCCCATCTTCATGGCCCGGGACGGCAGCCACGAGCGCCTGGAAACCCGCGGCGTGCCGCTGGGTCTTCTGGAAGGGCAGCCCCGCAAGTTGTTCTCGCGCCCGATGCTGTCCGGCGAATCGGTGATGTTCTACAGCGACGGCATGAGCGAGGCGACGCTGCTGACCGGTGGCATCTGCGACGACGACGGCGTGGACGCCCTGCTGGCCGCCGCCCCGCGCACCGCCGACGGCGGCATGCCGCGCCTGGACGTGCTAATGAAGAACTTCCAAGCCAAGGTGCGCGAGCCGCTGGACGACGATCTCACGGCGGTGCTGATCAGCCGCCGCTGAGTTCAGACCGGCAGGCTGAGACGCCGGGAAATCCGGGTGATTTCCTCCAGCCCCGTCGAGAAGTCGAAATTTCCCACCGAACGGTCCAGCCGTTCGATTTCCTCCAGGCTGAGGACGCTGGAAAGCAGCGGGCGGTTCTCCATCATGAACTCGGCGGCTTCGCCGTCGTCGTTTTCCAGCAGGGATTTCAGCCGGGCCAGGGGAGCGGCGATCTTTGCCGGAAAGGCGTCCGCCGGCACGGCCTCGGCGCGGCCATCGCTCAGGCTGTCGGAGATGGCCATGACGGCGTCGTCCAGCAAGCGGTTGAACTGGCTCAGATCCAGAGCCTCGGCGGTGATGCCGGTCTTGATCTGGGCTTCGATGCGGCTGGCCTGTTCCGCCAGGGCGCCGACGCCCAGGGTGCTGGCGGTGCCCTTGACCGTGTGGGCCGCGCGTTCGGCGGTTTCCCGGTCGAAGGCTTTCAGGGATTCGACGATGATCCGTCCGGCGTCCCGCTGGTTCTCGCAGAAACGCCGCAGCAAGGTGCGGTAGCGCTCCTCGTTGCCTCCGGTGCGGCGCAGGCCCGAGGCGGTATCGATGCCGTCGATGCTTAGGCAGGAAGGGTTTAAGCCGGGGGGGGCGTCGGCAGGCTTTGCCGTTTCGGCGGCGGGCATGGGCGCCGAGGCGGTGTTTTCGCCGCGCTTGATCCAGCGGACCAGCATGGCCTGAAGCTTGTCGGGTTCGATGGGCTTGGCGATGTGGTCGTTCATGCCGGCTTCCAGGCAGCGCTCGCGGTCGGCGGCCATGGCGTTGGCGGTCATGGCGATGATGGGCATGTCCTGCAGGCGCGGCACTCCGCGGATGACGCGGGTGGCCTCCATGCCGTCCATCACCGGCATCTGCATGTCCATCAGCACGGCGTCATAGACGTTCTGGGCCACCTTGTCGACGGCCTGCTGGCCGTTGGTGGCGATGTCGATGGTCAGGCCCATGTCTTCCAGCAGGCCGATGGCCACTTCCTGGTTTAGTTCGTTGTCTTCGACCAGCAGCACATGGGCGCCCTTCAGCGACTGGGCCTCCGCCGGAGACGGAAGCTGGGCAAGGGCGTCCTGGCCGCCGCCGGCATGGCCGCCCAGCACGCGCACGGCGGCGTCCAGCAGGGCCGACGGCGTGACCGGCTTGATCAGGAACTGCTCGATCCCCAACTGCTCGGCCTTTTCCATGATTTCTTCGCGGCCGTAGGCGGTGACCATGACCACATGGGGATGCTGGCCGGTTCCAGCCTTTTCATGCAGGCGGCGGGTGGTTTCGATGCCGTCGATGCCCGGCATCTGCCAGTCGATGAAGGCGATTTCGTAAGGGTTTTTCCGCTCGGCGGCGCGGTCGATCATTTCCAGCCCTTCGAGTCCCGAAGGAGCTTCGTCCACGATGAACGACAGGCCGGACAGCAGGTCGGCCAGCACGGCGCGGGCCTGGGGGCTGTCGTCGATGACCAACACCCGGCGTCCGGACAGATCGATGGCGGGAGTGTGGTGGATGGTTTTCTGTTGGCCGGGATGCAGTCGCACGGTGCACCAGAAGGTGCTTCCGGCGCCGTATTCGCTGGTCACGCCGATATTGCCGCCCATCAGCTCGGCCAGCCGCTTCGAGATGGCCAGCCCCAATCCGGTGCCGCCGTAACGGCGGGTGGTTGAGGCGTCGGCCTGCGAGAAGGCCTGGAATAGCCGTCCGATCTGCTCTTCGGTCAGGCCGATGCCGGTGTCGGAAACGGCAAAATAGGCCAACATGTCGCCGTCGTGGTTTTCCAGCAGCTGGGCCTTGACGACGATTTCCCCGGTTTCGGTGAACTTGACGGCGTTGTTGCAGAAGTTGATGAGAATCTGCCCCAGCCGCAGAGGATCGCCCTGCAGGCAGTCGGGCAGGGTCTGGTCGATGTCGAAGATCAGCTCCAGCCCCTTGGCGGCGGCTTTTTCTGAAATCAGGTTGCTGACGTTGTCGAGAACCTCGCGCAGCTCGAAATCGACGATCTCGATCGGCAGCTTGCCGGCCTCGATCTTCGAGAAGTCGAGGATGTCGTTGATCAGGGCCAACAGATGATTGGCCGATTGCTGGATCTTGCGCATCTGATCGGCCTGCCGCGCGGTCAGGCCGGTCTTCATCAGCAGGTGGGCCAGACCGATGATGGCGTTCATCGGCGTGCGGATCTCGTGGCTCATGTTGGCCAGGAAGTCCGACTTCATGCGGGTGGCGTCCTCGGCCACCTCCTTGGCCCGCAAAAGCTCTTCTTGTTCGCGCTTGCGTTCGGTGATGTCGCGGAAGACGACCACGGTGCCCACCATGTCGTCGTCCTTGAAGATAGGCGTGGTGGAATATTCCACGGGGAAGCTGCGGCCGTCCTTGCGGAAGAAATATTCGTCCGAGGCGCTGAGCACTTCCTTGTGGCCGGGCGGCGGCGTCTGGATGCGGTCGCGCAGGGAAGAGCCGAGGATTTCCTCTTCGGCGTAACCCAGGGTCCAGACGGCGGCGGGATTGATGAAGCTGATGCAGCCTTCCAGGTCCAGCCCCAGAATGCCGTCGCTGACGGAGCCGAGAATCTGGCGGGAATGTTCCTCGGCCTGGGCCAGGGCCAGTTCCGCCTGCTTGCGTTCGGTGATGTCGCGGGACACCTCAATGACGCCCTCGGTGCCGCCGCTGGGACCGATGAAGGGGGTGCGGGTGATCTCCAGCAGGATTTTCTGGCCGTCGACGCCGTCCACCATGCGTTCGACCATATGGGTGGCGCCGCTGTTCAGAACCTCCTGCATCTCAGCGGAGATATCCAGGCGGATCTCCGCCTCGGCGTCTTCGTGCAGGGTCAGATAGGCGGTGTTGGCCACCAGGGTCTGGCCGGTGCGGTCGCACACCAGGATGGGGTCGGGGATCGAATCGATCAGCGAACGCAACAGGGCCTTTTCGCGGTGCAACTCCTCGGATTGCAGTTCCACCTGACGGGCCTGGGAGGCCATGGTGTCGTTTAGCTTTTCCAGTTCGGCCTGGCGAGCGATCAACTGGCGTTCCGACTGCACCAGCGTGGCTGCCTGCTCCTGGGTCTGGTCGAGAAGCTGGCGGGTCTGGACGTTGCGCACCAGAATCTGCATGGACAACGCCACCGTGGGCAGCATGGCCTCCAGCAGCGATTGCTGGCGGGGCTCCATCGGCGCACCGGTGGCCAGTTCCAGAACGGCGGCGACGGTGCCCTGGTTGATTACCGGCACGAAATAAAGGTGGCCCGGTTTGATCAGGCCCAGGCCGGTGGGGATGCCCACCAGATCGGCGTCCTGGGTATGGGCCGACAGCATGCGTTTTTCGGCCGCGGCCTGTCCCACCAGCCCTTCGTTGAGGGCGAAGCTGTGGACCGTGTCGGGATTGTGCAAGGCGAACCCGCCGACCCGCTCGAAGCGGCGGCGCGAGGCGTCGGGGACGTAAAGGGCGCCGTACATCAGGGCCACCGATGCGCCGATGCGCGACAGCAGGGCGGAGGCGAAGCTGGGAAAGTCCTCGGCGGATTGCAGTTCCTCGGCGGTTGCGGCCACTTCCGCCTTTACCCAGCTTTGGGTTTCACGCTCCTTGGCGCCTTGCTGGAGGGTGGCCAAGGCGCGGGTGATGGACCCCACCTCGTTCTTCATTTCACGGAAGGGGATCGGCTGATCCAGTCGGCCGTCGGCGACGTCGTGGATGCTGTCCTTCAGGGTGCGCAGAACCTCCACCACTTCCTTTTGCACGATCCACAGGGCGATGCCGATCGAGCCCAGAAGCCCCAGGGCGATGACCGCCCAGGTGACGGTGATGGCCTGTCCGGTGTGGCGGGCGGCGGCTTTGCTGGCGTCGCCCAGGTCGCGGCGGATATCGTCCACTAGGGCGGCTGTCTGGGTGCGGGCCTGTTCCAGATTGACGGCGGCGCCGGCCCGCAGCATGGCTAGGGCTTCGCCGTGGGCGCCGGCCAGAGCCTTGGCGCGGACGGGCCTGACGTTCAGCGCGCCGTCCTCGAACAGGCTGGAAATCGCGGCAAGGCGCGGTTTGACCGTCTGGGGCGCCTGGGCGCGGCCCAATTCCATCATCTGCGCGTAATCGCGCATGGATTTTTCGATTTCGCCGTCCAGGCGGGCCGAACGGTCGGCGTTGTCCTCGACCGCTTCCTTCAGCAGAAGCTGGCAAATAGCGTCGATGCGGTCGTTGGCCTTGTTCAGCGACAGGGTGGCGTTCAGCCCTTGTTCGACCATCTGGCTGTAGCGGCCGTCGATGCGCGAAAGCTCCAGTGAGGCGTAAAGACCGGCCGCCATCACCATCACCGCCAAAGGCACCAGGGCGATGATCAGTTTCGTGCGAATGCGCAAGTCGGCAAACAGCCTCATATCCCCAGCCTCTTCAAAGGAATAGCCACGCCACGGCATGGGCGCACTATGACGCAAAAGACAATATTCCTCCATAGCGGATGGGGGAATTTTCCGCTCAAGTGGCGTCGGCTTCGTTGTCCTGGCGGCGGATGTGCAGATACTGGCCGAAATTGCCGAAATCCCTGGGATGGGCGCCGGTTTTGATAGCCGAAGCCAAGCCCTTGGGATCGCGCGCCACCAGCCCGCCCAGAACTTCGACGCCATAGGGATGCAGGCGAGGAGTCATCGGCGTCGACGGCCCCACCAAGGCCACCCGCGATCCGTGGGCGAGACGCAGGATGCGCGGCAGGTTGCGGTTGATGATGGTCGATGAGTTAACCACGGCGGCGGCGCATCCGGGCAGCAGGCTGTCCATGGCCACGGTGGGGTATTCGCCGGGGCGGGGATCGGTTTCGATCACGGCGCAGTTGGGCAAGGTGGCGCTCAGTCCGGGAAAAGCCCCCACCGCCACCACCCGG
>DATLJS010000017.1:2500-85552 GCA_035538795.1 Candidatus Sulfotelmatobacter sp.
ATGAGCGCCGCCTTAATAGCAGGTACCGAACAAGGATAGGCCACGGCGACTGAAACCGGCGGGTGGGCGGAAACGAGATCGGCAAGTTCCTGGAAACGCGGTTCGAGCATCGGAGTCAACTTCCTTCGACTGAGATCACCGGGGGAATGGGCTGGTCCGGAACGGGAAACGCCCGACCAGCCCTGATGCCCGAAAGGATTACTGGACCGGGATCTGCGCTTGCATATCGGCCGGATCAATCCCCGCCACCTGTACCGGCTTCTTCATGGCGTCGCGTCGGAACGGTTCGCCAAGCTCCTGATTGAGGATGACTTCGATGAACGTGGTCACGCCGCGGCTTTGCGCATCGCATGCGGCATTGAGGGCTTGCGTCACTTCGGCGGGAGTGCGAACCGTTACTCCCTTCAACCCGCAACCATCCGCCACCCGGGCGTAGCTCAAGTTGGGATCAAGCTCGGTTCCCACGAAGTTGTCGTCGTACCACAGCGTGGTGTTGCGCTTTTCCGCTCCCCACTGGTAATTGCGGAAGATGACCATGGTGATCGCCGGCCATTGCTTCCGACCGATGGAGCTCATTTCGTTCATGGAGATGCCGAATGCGCCATCACCGGCAAATCCGATGACCGGTACGTCGGGGTTGCCGATCTTGGCCCCGATGATGGAGGGAAAGCCGTAGCCGCAGGGGCCAAACAACCCAGGCGCCAAATATTTTCGCCCCTGTTCGAAACTGGGATAGGCGTTGCCGATGGCGCAGTTGTTGCCAATGTCCGAGGAAATGATGGCGTTTCCGGGCAATGCCGCCTGAATGGCCCTCCAGGCCTGGCGAGGCGACATGCGCTCGGCGTCGCGTGATCGGGCGCGCGCATTCCAGGTCGTGCCGGGGTCATCGTCTTCGTGGTCCATCGACGTCAATTGCTGCAGCCAGCCTGATTTGGTGGCATGGATCAACGCCTTGCGTTCTTCCCGGCCATGGTCTCCGGCATTGGCGGCAAGTGCCGCCAGCAGCTGTCGGGCGACTTTGCCGGTATCGCCGCAAATCCCCACCGAGATCGGCTTTGTCAGGCCGATGCGGTCGGGGTTGATGTCGACCTGGATAATCTTCGCTTCCTTCGGCCAATAATCGATCCCGTAGCCCGGCAGCGTTGAGAAGGGATTGAGGCGCGTCCCCAACGCCAGAACGACGTCGGCACGGGAAATGAGCTCCATCGCCGCCTTGGAGCCGTTGTAGCCGAGCGGGCCGCAAGCCAGCCGGTGGCTGCCGGGGAAGCTGTCATTATGCTGATAGTTCGAGCAGACCGGGGCATCAAGGCGTTCCGCCAGGGTTACGCAATCATTGATGGCTCCGGACAACACCACTCCGGCCCCTGACAGGATGACGGGAAAACGGGCCTGCGATAGCAGCGCGGCCGCCTGAGCAATGGCTTTCTCACCGCCCATCGGTCGCTCGAAGCCGATAATCTCGGGCAGAATGATATCGACCACATGACACCAGAAATCGCGAGGGATGTTCATCTGCGCCGGGGCGGACATCCGCTTGGCCTTCATGATGACACGGTTCAGCACTTCGGCGATGCGAGACGGATCGCGCAACTCCTCCTGATAGCAAACCATGTCGCGGAACAGGGCCATTTGCTCGACTTCCTGAAACCCGCCCTGGCCGATTGTGCGGTTGGCCGCCTGGGGCGTGACCAGAAGCATCGGCGTATGATTCCAATAGGCGGTCTTGACCGCCGTGACGAAGCCGGTTACCCCCGGTCCGTTCTGCGCGATGGCCATAGCCATTTTTCCGGTTGAACGGGTGTAGCCGTCGCACATCATTCCGGCATTGGTTTCATGGGCGCAGTCCCAAAAAGTGATGCCGGCTTTTGGAAACAGATCCGAGACAGGCATCATCGCCGACCCGATTATTCCAAAGGCATGGGCGATTCCATGTCGTTGCAGAACTTTGATGAACGCTTCTTCCGTGCTCATTTTCATTTGGATGTTCTCCTCAGTTTTTCTGGCCCGCCTTTGACGATGACGGAGCACTTTTCAGATTAAGGCTCTACGTCAGGTTGCGCGGGCTAATCGCCCTGCGGTCACCGTGACCTTCCGCTGGATCGCCAATGCGCTGACCATGCTCACCATGGCCGAGAACACGACATAGCCGACGAGATACCAAGGTTGCCTGTCGTTGGCCTGCAGCAGGTAGGTGGCGATGATTGGCGTCAGTCCCGAGGCGAAGATGCCCGAGAACTGATAGACGAAGGAAATGCCGCTGTAGCGCACGCGCGGATCGAATAAGTCGGCGAAAAGAGCCGCCTCGGGGCCATAGCAGATGGGGTAGAAGATGCCGAAGGGAATGATCAGCGCAGCGAACACCATCATCGTATTGCCAGACCCCAGCAGCACGAACGCCGGATAGGCCGACAGAGCCAAAAGCAGGGAGCCGATAGCGTAGATCTTGGGGCGGCCCAGCTTGTCGGATAGTCTGCCAAAGAAGGGAATGGTGACGACCATCACTAAAGCCGAAGCTGAAACGGCCCACAATGCCGTCTGCTGGGACACCTTGGTCGGTGCCATCTGTGTTAGATAGGCGATGGAGAATACTGCAAAGGCATTGAAAAAGACGCCGTCGATATAACGCGCGCCCATGCCGAGTAGAATGTTGCCGGGATATTTGCGAATCATCTCCAGTGCCGGAACCCGAACTTCGGCATGCTGTTCCTTGACGCGCCGAAAATCGGGCGTCTCGATGATGCGCATGCGGATATAGAGGCCGATCAACACAAGCAGGAACGAGGCGATGAAAGCGGCCCGCCACCCCCAAGCGAGGAAATCCTCCGGGGGCAGTCTCGACAGCAGTGCGACCACACCCGACGACAGGCACAGGCCGATAGCAAGACCGATCTGAGGAATGCTGGCGTAGAAGCCGCGCTTTTCCGGCGGGGCGTATTCATAGGTCATGAGCACGGCGCCGCCCCACTCTCCGCCCAAACCCAGGCCCTGGAGCAGCCGCAGCAGAACCAGCATGATCGGGGCCAGAATCCCGATCTGGTTATAGGTCGGCAGAAATCCGACGAGCATGGTGGCGACGCCCATGATCATCAGTGTGGCGACGAGAACGCTTTTGCGTCCGGTCCGATCGCCGAAGTGACCAAAAATAAGACCGCCCAGCGGACGGGCAACGAAGCCGACGGCGAATGTCGTGTAGGCAAGAAGGATGGAGACGACAGGGTCTGTTGATGGAAAGAATAATTTGCTAAAAACTATTCCAGCAACGGCTCCATAAAGAAAGAAGTCATACCATTCAATTGTTGCGCCAACAAGGCTGGCGAAAACAACCTTTCCTACGTCTTGTTTCTCACTGATTTTTGGCATTTTTTCCTCCGTTTTGTATGGTTATTTCATTTTAAATCTTCCTTTATTATGTCTGATGCTTTCTCGGCGATCATGATGGCCGGCAGATTGGTGTTGCCCGACACCAGGGTCGGCATGATCGAACAATCAACGACGCGCAGTCCCTCGACGCCGCGCACGCGCAAGCGTGAATCGACAACCGCCGCGTCGTCGCTTCCCATGCGGCAAGTGCCGCTGGGATGAAAGATGGTGGCACCGTATTCCTGGGCGAAATGCAGAAGGTCGGTGTCGTTGACGGCTTTGGGGCCTGGCAGGAACTCTTCGGCGATCTCGCCTTTAAGCGGCTCGGTTGCCGCCAGCCGGCGAGCGAAAGCTATGGCCGCCGTGACGCAACGGCGATCGGCTTCGCTGCTGAGATAGTTCGAGTAAATGAGCGGCGCGGCAAAGGGGTCGGCGGATGCCAGTCTTACCTCGCCCCGGCTTTCCGGACGTAGCTGACAGACTGAAAGCGTGCAGCCGGAAAAAGGATGGGGTTTCCCGCCCGCCATGTCGGCGCTCAAGGTGGCGACGTGGAACTGAACGTCGGGCGTCGCCGATTCCGGCAGCACGCGAACGAAGATGCCGCCCTGATTGATGCCGACGGCCAAAGGACCTGAGCGAGTCAGCATCCATTGCATGCCCAGCTTGATCTGTCCGAACCATGTTCTGAGCTGATCGTTGGTGGTGATGGGGCGGCGCATGCGATAGATCAGGCGGATTTGCAGATGATCCTGAAGATTGCGCCCGACCGAAGGTCGGTCGGCCAGGACGGGAATGGCATGCTTGGCCAGTTCGGTTCCGGGCCCGATGCCCGACAGCATCAGAAGCTGCGGCGACTGCAAGGCTCCGGCCGACAGAACCACCATCCGCCTGGCCTGGAAAACCGTTTCGACCCCGTCGACGCGGCAGGCGACGCCCGTGGCGCGATGACCGTCGAATAACACGCGGGTTGCCTGAGCGCCGGTCACCACCCTCAGATTCTGACGCTTGGCCGCCGGTTTCAGATAGGCCTTGGCGGCGCTGCAGCGAAGGCCGTTGCGGATCGTCAGCTGATAGTAGCCGGCCCCCTCCTGATTATGGCCATTAAAGTCGGCCGTGCGCCGCAATCCCAGTTTCTCGGACGCGGCGATTACCATTTCGATCAGTTCATGCCGAGCCTTAATGCTGGTTACCGGCAAAGGTCCGCTTTTGCCATGCAAAAGACCGCTTTCCAGCAGATCGTTGTTTTCGAGTCGAATGAAATAGGGCAGCACGTCCTGATAGGACCAGCCGGGATTCCCCAGATCGCGCCAGTGATCATAATCTTCCTTCTGTCCACGGATGGCGATCAGGCCGTTGATCGAACTGCATCCGCCCAGAACCTTGCCGCGTGGCCAGTAAATCTTTCGCCCAAGCATGTTGTCGTCGGGTTCGGTGTAGTAACTCCAGTTGAGACGTTTATTCCACATGGTCTTGGCATAGCCGATCGGCAAATGAATCCAAGGATTGGCGTCCTTGGGTCCTGCCTCAAGCAAGGCCACGGAATATTGGCCGCTTTCGCTGAGCCGCCCAGCCAGGGCGCACCCCGCCGAACCGGCACCGATGATTACGATGTCGAAGGTTTCGGTTTCCACAAACGTCTCCCTTGATGGCCGTGACTGATGCCGACCTTGAGAATGATTATCCTTCTAACGATTTCGTGACATCAACAGGAAAATGGAACATATTGTTCCGTACAACGGTATTTATTCCATTGAATATGTGGGTTGACCGGCCTCTTTTCCCTTTTGCGTTGTTTGTGCGGAGCGACATTTTCGATGACGGAAGCACGTCAAAATCAGGACGATCCCATCGACCAGCATGTCCAAGCCGCGCGTCAGGGGCGCCCTGCGGTGTCGCGGGCTCTGGAGGTTCTGGAGTTTCTTGTGGAAAGTGGCGGAACCGCTTCGGTAACGGACATCGCCCGCGATCTTGGAATGCCGAAAACGACGGCTCACCGCTTCTGCGGGCGCCTTGAGGAAGAAGGCTACATCGGACGCGAGGGCACTGGAAAACGATACGCCATCAGTCAGCGGCTGATGCGGATCGGGCTTGGAGTGGTGCGGGTATCCATGGGGGCGGGACTGCGTCACCGCATTCTGAGCGACCTCGTCAGCCAAATCGACGAAACTTGCAATCTAACTGTTCTCAACGGCACGGAGGTCTTTTATCTGGACCGCGTCGAAACCCATTGGCCTTTGAGGATGGCGCTCGAACCTGGCTCCCGGGTGCCTCTGCATTGTTCGGCCAGCGGTAAGCTGTTGTTGTCCATGATGCCCAAGGCCAAACGTCAGAAGATCGTGAAACTGCTGCGGTTGACGGCATGCACCCCCAACACCATCACCACGGCGGCGGCCATGGAAGCGGAACTGCAGCGCATCGCACGAAACGGCTATGGCACGGACAATGAGGAATTCTTGACGGGACTGATCGCTATCGCGGTGCCGGTTCGCGACGCCCGCGGACAGGTCTTCGCCGCCGTCGCTTGTCATTCTCCGCTCGCCCGCATGAGCCTGGAGAAAGCGGTTTCCCTGCTACCCGTTCTTAATCAGACGGCGCTGGCCATCGCCCAGACGTTTGAAAGCCTTTAAGGCTTAATTTCCCTGGCCGATCATTGGCTGAGCGGCATCGACCGCGGCGGACCAGTCGGAGGAGAAGCGTTCCATCTGGGTTTGCGTCGGCATGATGGGAGCGTGACGGTTGGAAGCCGTCGCCGTTACGAGGAAAGAGGCCACCATGAGTGGCCCCAGCATAAGACGAAGAGCGTTTTCAGTATCCATGTCATGCCGTTCGAATAAAGCTTGGCTTTTATCATCTTATCGCATCCACAATGAATGCCAGCCTGGCTAATAAGCAATTCTCTTATGCCCGAACGACATGCGGAATACCCAGCGTCTTGCGGGTCCGTCGGATCAGATTCAAAGAGCCGGTCGATGAAATCGGCCACTGGGTTTCCTGCGACTGCTCATTGCACCGTCCCGCTTTGGCTCCGGACCATGTCGACGGCCAGGGTAAGCTTGCGGGTCGTGCAAATCGATCAAGGCCCGCTCCGCGTCCAGCGATGCGCTCTGTGCCGTCACTACCTCAAAATAGCTGAGGCTCCGTTCTGATCGCAGCTCAACGCCAGTTTCAAGGTGTTCCTGGCGGCACTGGCGGCTTGGTGCTGGCCAGTTGGGTCTCGGCGCGCCGCGATCAGATCGCCCGCCTGCCCGTATCGCCATGACGATGAACGTTAACGGGCGCGACAGCGCGATTCCGACAATTCCAACTAATTTCCGTGCTCCGGCCCGATGTGTCAGGTGTCGCCGCGATCATTCTTGCCGGCTGATCGCTCGTCGGAATGATTTATCAAGAATTGCCGTTAGCGGTTAGATAGGCTAATCCGAAAGGGCTTATGAGCGGGGTCATAAATGGTCTCCGGCTAAACGTCCTGAAGGGGGGCGGCCTCCAGGCGCAGCAGGGTTATTTCCGAAGGCGCGCCGAATCGCTTCGGCGGTCCCCAATAGCCGGTGCCGCGGCTGGTATAGATCCACAGGCGACGCAGGCGATGCAATCCGGCGGTGAAAGGCTGCTGCAAAGGTACGAACAGGCTCCAAGGCCAGAACTGGCCGCCATGGGTATGTCCGGAAAGCTGCAGATCGTAACCGGCCTGCTCTGCCGCCGTGGCGCTGCGCGGCTGATGCGCCAGCAGGATTTTCGGCACCGTCACGTCGGGCGCACCGGCCAGTGCGCGTTGCGGGTCGCTATGGTGGTCGGCGTCGAAAGCGCCCGCGCTGAAGTCCGTGATGCCGGCGACGAGCAGGTCTGCGCCATCATGATGGACAACCCTGTGCTCATTCAGCAGAACCTGCATACCCAAACGGCGAAATTCCCGAATCCAGCCCTCTACGCCAGAATAATATTCATGGTTGCCGGTGATGGCATAGACGCCATGGCGCGCCTGCATCCGTCCGAGAGGCGCGATATGGGGGGCCAGATGAGCCACGCTGCCGTCCACCAGATCGCCGGTGGCTGCGATCAAATCGGGACGTAGCGCGTTGACGCGGGCGACGACGCCGTCCACGTAGTCCCGTTTGATCGTGGGGCCGACATGCAGATCGCTGATTTGGGCGATGGTGAAGCCCTGCAGCGGTTTGGCGAGCCCGGCGATAGGGACGGTGACTTCGACTACTCTTGGGATGCGTCTTGCGTTGACGAAGCCGATTCCCGTCACCAGCAAGGCGCCGCCGAGCACTAGGAGGGCGGAGTCGTATCCCAATGTCCTGGGCAGCGCGATCAGCAGCAGATCACGGATGAAGGTCAGCACCAGCAGAGAAGAGAACAGCCCCATCAGCAGCGAGCCAGCCCAAGTCACGCCGTCCGATACTGCCGGAGAGGCGAACATGAAACGCGCCCCCATTCCCAAAGGAATCAGCAGCGATGAGGCGCAAAGAAAGGCGACGCCGGCCAGGTTTATGGATGACGACAACTGTAGGGACGGGAGCAGTCTCCAGCCGATATAGGCGTGCAATATTGCCATAAGCGCCAGAGTCGTGAGCAAAAATCGGCCGATATGCCGTTTCGCGCCGTTGCGTTCACTGTAACTTTTGCTCATTTTTCTGATTTCGTCCTTTGCCGTTCCGTTGATCGTGGAGTCTGCGCCACGATCCGTTCGTTTCGATACTCCTCTTTCAGATCGCTGCCGGAGCCGGTGAACGCAATGGGCGCTTGGAAATATGTCAAAGCCTGCTGCGCCGAAACGCGGCAGGCTTTCGAGGACGCTCCAATCATCTACGGCTTATTTCGGGGCCGGTTCGCCGGACCAGTAGGAGGCGGTGACGCCGCCTTCCATGAGGAAGTCGTTGCCGGTGATGAAGGCTCCGTCGGGGCCCATCAGCAGGCCCACGTTGCCGATCTCGTCCGGCGTCGCCGCCCGGCCGGCCGGGCACAGCTTGATCATCCGGCGATAGCCTTCGTCACGGGGGGCGGTCAGTTCATCCTTGGCCAGCGGCGTAATGACGATGCCCGGGCTAATGGTGTTGACGCGTGCACCCCGCTTGCTCCGGCGCACGGCCTCGGCCATCGCGCTGGCCTGCAGCAGCAAGGTCGACGCCGTTTTCAGAGTGGGCGGCGGTTCGGTTCACGACAGCGCCAAGGCCATCGTCGCCGGAAACTTCTATGACGGCGACGTCTGGGATCTGTTCATCGGCAAGGGCACCATAGAGGCCGCTCTGCCGGTGTTCGACATCCTGACCCTGGCCGCCACGGTGCAGCCCCGCTTCCATTCGCGTATGGTCGAAGCCATCATCAACACGGTGATCGAAACCACGGAAATCCTGTTGGTAGATCCTGCGAATTACGAGGCGCGGGCCGAATTCGCCTGGGCCTCGACCTAAGCCTTGAATGGTCTGATCGATACCCACCGCCGGGTTCAGCCGATGCAGTTCAACGTGCCGCACGGCGCCGGTCTATCGGTGGTGATCCCCGCCTGAATGAAGTGGTATCACGGTTGCAATCCGGCCCAGTTCGAGTGTTTCGCCAAGAACATCTTCGGCGCCGCCACCGCTGAGCAAGGCATTGCCGCCCTGGAAGCCTGGTTCGACAAGATCGGCACGCCCATCCGCCTGTTGCAGTTAGGCATCACCCAGGCCGATCTGCCGGCCACCCTTGAGAACGTGCTGGGCAATGCCAGCTATTTCGGCGTGGCTGGACTTTACACACGGGATGTGGTGGCGACGATCCTGAACAGCGCGCTGTAATATTTTTCCTTGCACGGCAAGCCTTTAAAGCGTGACGCCGGTCAAGGCGCCACGCTTTAAAGGATATGCGGCAACAAGACGGTTGCTGTCGATCCACCGTCAGGATGGTTGCTCAACCAAAGGCGTTTTCCGGCAAAATGGCTTTGCCTTGAAAAGAATGTCAGTTGGGAAGATGGGCATTTATTGCAATTAATTATTAATCGCTGTATTCCTGGGCGGTTTCTAAAACCCTGCAATCGGTTCGGGGAGAAGTATGAACGGGCAGGCGTTTTTAAAGCTTTTCCTGGCCGAAAGACCGAAATTGGTGGGGCTGATCAACCGCATCGTCGGTTGCCGAGCCACCGCCGAGGATTTGGCTCAGGATGCTTTTGTTCGTTTATGGGGGCGCAAGGATGGCGAATGGGAGCGCGGTCTGTTGTTTCGCACCGGGCAGAATTTGGCCATCGACCATTTACGGGCAGTCAAAGTGCGGCGTTCCTTCATCGAAGGCGTGACGGTGGAACAGGTTTCGCACGAGACTGCGGAACCTGAGCGTCAGGCCTCGGCCCGTCAGGATTTGGACAGTCTTCATGCCACCTTGGAATCCCTGCCGGATCGGACCCGGAGAGCGTTTCTGCTAAACCGCCTCGACGGTCGAAGTTATGCCGACATCGCCGCCCTTTTGAAGGTTTCTGTCAGCACGGTCGAAAAAGATATCATTCAGGCTCTTCGCGCCGTCCGCGGCTGGCGTGACGGCAAAGAGCGGGGGCGGGGATGAGGAGCGATACCCTGTTGAACGACCTGGAGGATCAGGCGATTGGCTGGCATGTGCGGCTGAACGATCCGTCGGTGACGGTTGGAGACAGAGCCGCTTTTGAGCGTTGGATCGCCAGATCATCCGATCACGCCAAAGCTTATGAACGGGCTTGCGGCCTGTGGGGCTTGGCCGGACAGGCGGCGCCGGGTTTGGGGGCCGGGGGATGGTATCGGCGGAATGGAAGAGCTGATGTCCGTTGGCTGGCGTTCAAATCCAGGGTCGCCGCCTTGCCTCTTCTGGCCGCCGGGCTGGCGGCAATATTGTTTTGGCGTGATCCCTCTTGGTTCATCCGCATGGATGCTGATTACGCGGCCCCACCAGGTCCGGTCAAGCCGCTGGATTTAGCCGACGGTTCGCATCTGCAGATGGAAGGAGGCGCAGCCTTGAACGTTGCATTTGCTTCCGACCGCCGTCTGGTTGCTCTGAAGCGGGGAAAGGTTTGGTTTGACGTCAGCCACACCGGCGTTCCGTTTGAGGTGAGTTCCGATAACCTGGACGTACGGGTGGTGGGGACGGCCTTTTCCGTGGAAGACTCGGCCGATGGCGGGACCGTCGCGGTCGAGCGGGGAAGCGTGCAGGTTTCGACATCGGCCCATCCGCTCGCGGTGACATTGGTGGCGGGGCAGCGGGCGCAGGTGTCGGCTGACGGCAGAACGGTGGCAGTGGGCGTTTTCGATCCTGTCGTGGCTATGGCCTGGCGGCGCGATCTGGTGGTCTTCGATCGGGCCAGTCTGACGGACGTGGCCGGTCTTCTTGAGCATTTGCGGCCGGGTCGGGTGATGGTGGTGGGGGAGGACTTGCGGCGGGAAAGCTTGTCGGGCACTTTTTCGGCCGCTTCTCCCGACGCTATTGTAACAGCGCTTTCGGAAAGCATGGGCGTCAAGGTGGCGTCGTTGCCTGGGGTTCTTCTGATTCTCTATCGTTGACTGGAAAAGTCTGGAGGGAATTCGGCGCCTTGGCCGTTGTTGATATATGCAAGTGATTCGCATTATCAATAATCCGAGGTGTGTAAGATGACGATTGCGGCGGAGACGATCGAAACAGGGCAGAAGTTGCGGCGTGCCGGAATTTCTCTTCTGGCTCTGGCGGCCATGGCAAGCGTTCTGATGCCGGTGCCGGTTGCCGCCGCCGATTCGGCTAAGACAGAGCGCGCGGCAGAACGGATTTTCAATTTTCGTATTGCAGCCAAGCCGCTGCTGGCGGCCCTGGCGGACTTCACGGCCGTGACGGGCGTGCAGGTGGTCTATCCTTCGTCCAAGGCCATCGAAGGAGCTTCCGGCGGCGCCATCGGCCGCATGACGGCGGCAGATGCTTTGATGTCGTTGTTGAAGGGTTCCGGTCTGACCGGCCGCTTCACCGAAGGCGGCACGGTGGTCGTTGAAAGCCGGGAGGCCGGCGATGGTCTCATGTTGACGCCGGTTAGCGTCGAAGGGGTGGGGCGCGGCGAGAATGCTGTCGGCCCCGTTTCCGGTTATGTTGCAACCCACAGCGCCACCGCCGGCAAGACGGACACGCCGATTCTGGAAACGGCGCAGTCGGTCAGTGTGGTGACGGCTCAGCAGATTGCCGACCGACAGAACAACCGGGTTCAAGACGCCGTGGCTTATACCTCCGGCGTGCGGATAGGCGAGGCGGGCTACGATCCGCGTTTCGACGAGATTTATGTGCGTGGTTTGGAAGCCACCATATCCGGCGACTATCTTGACGGCTTGCGCCAGCCCAATTCCGGCTGGCTGTCCTATTACGGCACGGAACCCTATGGTCTGGAGCGGATCGAGATTCTTAAAGGACCGTCGTCGGTGATGTATGGGCAGATCAGCCCAGGCGGCATGGTCAACCGGGTCACCAAACGCCCCTCCGAAGACGCGATGAACGAAGTCGAGGTGCAAGCCGGTAGCAACGACCACTATCAGGGGCAGTTCGATGTTGGCGGAAAGGCCGGCGAAGATGGAACGCTGCTTTATCGATTGGTGGGGGTTGATCGTGACGCGAAGACCGACATTCATCAGATCGATAACGATACCCGTTATCTAGCGCCATCGTTTTTGTGGCAGCCTAACGCCGATACTTCATTGACGGTGTTGACGGGGTATCAGTATCGGCGAACCGCGGGTTCGCCTCGGCCTTACCAGACCAGCGACGGCGTTTTAACCAATTTCTGGCCGGGGGACGAAGCCTTCGACAAGCTGGAGCAGACGCAGTACACGGCAGGTTACGAATTGGAGCATGCCCTGGACGCGCGATGGACCCTGCGCCAGAAGCTGCGCTACGGCCATGTCCAGACGGTCAATCAGTATCTCGACGTCACCGGCATCACCGATGGCCATGTCCTGGACCGTTCCACCGAAGGCGTCTATGAGACCATGCAGTCGGTCGAGGCCGACAACCAAGCCCAAGCCACGTTTTCCTCGGGCAACGTGCAACACACCTTGTTGACGGGGATTGATGCGATGTGGATGGCCGCCGATGTGAAATATGCATATGGCTCAGCGCCCTCCATCGACATGTGGGCCCCCAACTATAACCAGGCCATCGCCACGCCGGACGATATCGTCAGCGATCAGACCAACAGTTCGGTGATGTACGGCCTTTACAGCCAGGATCAGATGTCCATTGGCCAGTGGCGGCTGACCTTGGGATTGCGCCACGACATCCTTTATGCCCGCACCAACGACAATTTGGCCGGCGCCAAGACCAAAAGCGACGAAGGCGCCACTTCGGGCAAGGTCGGGGGGCTATACTTGTTTGAATCCGGCTTTGCTCCCTATGTCAGCTTTTCCACTTCGTTTTCGCCTCAGGCGGGAACGGACAAGGATGGCAACATGTTCAAATCCTCGAAGGGGCGGCAAGAGGAGGTGGGCGTCAAATATCAGCCGCCTGGTTCGAAGGCCATGCTGACGGCGTCATTGTTCGATTTGACCCAGTCCAACGTATTGACCAAGGATCCCACTGATGCTGCCTATCAGATTCAGACCGGAGAGGAGGAATCCAAAGGCGTCGAATTGGAAGCCGTGGCGGACGTCACCTCGAATTTTCGCCTGACGGCGGCCTATTCCTTTACCAAAGCGGAAGTGACCAAAAGCAACGACGGCAATGTCGGTAAACGTCCCGTCAGCGTGCCGGAACATCTGGCTTCGGTATGGGGAGATTACACCTTGAACGAAGGCCAGCTTGCCGGACTGGGATTCGGCAGCGGCATCCGCTGGGTCGGTTCATCTTACGATGACGAGATGAATACCCATAAGAACAGCGATTACGCCCTGGTGGATTCGGTGGTTCATTATGATCTGGCCGGTAAATATGAAGGGGTCCGCTTGGCTCTGAACGCCAGTAACTTGTTTGACTACCGCTACATCACATGCGAAAGCGGTTATTGCTATAGGGGAGAGGGGCGATCGGTGATCGGCAGTGTCCGCTATCGTTGGTGACTTGGAGCGGATGGTATAAAAAAATAAAACGCATGCGGCGTGGAAAATTTTAAGTGCGAAACGTGTGATCTGCCTTTTCTCCTGATATTCAACACTGGCCGTGATTCCTCCGTTACCGGCGCGGAAGCGCTCGTCCGGGCGATCCCTATCCCTCGAAAAGCGGCCTGCTTCTTTGCCCGTCTCAACGGCTCTGTCGGCTGGGGAAACCATGAGGCTGGCCAGTTTCCAAACCAGAAAGCTAGTTCTTCGCAGAAATCATAATTTTGCCGCCCATCCCCGCTTCGAAATGTCCGGGGACATTGCAGTCGAACTCCAGCTTGCCGGGGCGTGTGAATGTCCAAACCAGTTCGCCGGTTTGGCCGGCTTTTACGAAGACGGCGTTCGGATCGTCGGCATGATGCATGGCGCCGCCCATTTGTGCCATTTCAGCCATTTCCTTGCGGTGGGCGGTCTGTGTTCTGGTGTCGCCGATCGTGAAGTCGTGATCGACTTCGCTATGGTTGTTCACCACGAAACGGATGGTCTCGCCTTGCTTTATCTGGATGCTCGACGGCTCGAAGCTGATGTCCTTCATGGCGACGGTGATCGTCCGGCTGACCTGCAAGGGATTGCCCGGTGCTCCGAAAGAGAACGTCTCGGTCTTGGCGCCGTGCTCCATGCCATCCATATGGCTCATCTGCTCCATGTCGTTGCCGGAGGCGGCATAAACGCCGGATGCGGACAACAGAAGAAGGATGAAGGCACTCAGAAACGCGGCGGTGCGGGTTTTGATGTTCATCAGGATGGTCCTTTTGCAAAGTCTGAGGAAAGTCTAGGGCCACAAGCTGGCCACCGTCGGCGGTGGCCGACGGGTTTCAATGGGCGGGAACGCTGCCATCCGGGCGGCGCAGTCGGCAATTTTCCGGGAAAGCGGTGTCCTTGCGTTTTTTCCAGGCCAGGCGGGTGTACAGGCGAGCTGTGTCCGGCCGTTGTCAGGGAGTGCGGAAAAGTACGTCAGACTGTGGAAATGTGTGACAGGGCCGTGTGGAATGGCTGGGAGCAAAGGGCTGCCATGGCGAGGCTGACAAAGTTTGTCACAAATTCCGTGACCGCCGACAAATCTCCGCCACAGCCGTTTCCTATAGTGGGCTCAGTGACTGGCGCGAGACCGATGGAACATGGAGAACGGCTATGAGCGACGACTCATTGACTGTCACCCGCCATATCAGACTGAAGACCCCGGCCAAAGAGGCTGAGAAGGCCATAGTCGGGCTTCAGGGCATAGCCGAGGCTGCTGTCGTGGGAGAAACCCGTTTGGACGTGACCTACAATTTGCGTCAGGTCCGTTTGGATGACATCGAACAGCACCTGGCCCAGAACGGTGCCGTGCTGTCCAACAGCCTCTGGCATTCGTTCCGCAAAAGCTGGCTGCGCTTCACCGAGGACAACCTCGTCGAACAGGCCCGCTTCGTCCATCAATGCTGCAACACTCCTCCGAGCGGGAAACATTCATGAGTCGCAAATTCCCCATCTCCTGGTTCCAGGCTCTCGTTCTCGGTTTTCTCGCCGCAGGAGGCGGTGCCGTGGGATACGAGGAATTGTTCGCCAAATCCTCAGCCTCTGAGCAGAAGACCGGCCCCGCTTTGGTCGTGCCTACGGCCCTGTCGCCGATGGCCAAGTTCGGGAAGCTGGCCTACGACGGCACCTGCGCGCAATGCCACGGCGTCAACGGCGCCGGCACCGACAAAGGGCCGCCCTTCGTACATCCCATCTACAATCCCGGCCACCATGGCGACGACGCCTTCTTCTATGCCGCCCACAACGGGGTGAAGCAGCATCACTGGAAGTTCGGCGACATGCCTGCCCAACCGCAGGTCGGAGACCAGCAGTTATCCGCCATCGTCGCCTATGTCCGCGAGCTTCAGGAAGCCAACGGCATCGTCTATCAGGAACACCGGATGTGACGGATCAGTGTGGAAGTTCGACCAGAACCGAAAGCCCGCCTTCGGGCCGGTTGCTCAGATGGATTTCCCCGCCATGGGCATGGACCACGGCCTGGGCGGTGGCCATGCCGAGACCGACGCCGCCGGTGTCACGGCTGCGGGATCCCTCGACGCGGTAGAACGGCTGGAAGACATGGGTGAATTGGTCCTCGGGGATGCCCGGCCCATCGTCCTCGATGATCAACTCGGCCGAATTTTCCCGATCGAGCAGACGGACTCGCGCCCTGTCGCCGTAGCGAACGGCGTTTTCCACCAGATTGACGATGGCCCGTTTCAGCGCCACCGGGCGGCATTCATAGGGCAGTTTGTCCGGCGTCTCGCAGAGAACCGGCTGCCCGGCATCGGCCATGTCGTCGCACAGACTGGCCACCAGGGCGGCGAGATCGACGAGAATGCGGGGTTCCGTCTCGGCATCGTCGCGGGCGAAGGCCAGGGTCGAGGCGATCATCGCCTCCATCTCGTCGAGGGTCGCCACTGTCTTGGCCCGTTCCTCGTCGTCATCGACGAAGTCGGCTCGCAGCTTCAGCAAGGTGATCGGCGTACGCAGATCGTGGGAAATAGCCGCCAGCAGCCGTGTACGGTTCTCTACCAGCCGTCGCAGACGTTCCTGCATGCGGTTGAAGGCGGCGGCGACCTGACGGATCTCCTGCGGCCCCGTCTCGGGCAAAGGGTCCGCCGCCACGTCCTTGCCCAGACGGTCGGCGGCTTCGGCGAAGGTCTCCAGCGGCTGGATCAGCCGCCGCACGGCCAATGCCGATAAGATCACCACGCCAAGCGCCATCAGGATCATCGACAGCAAGGCCCGGCTGGACCACAGGGGCTCGGATGGCAAAGCCGCCGCCGCGAAATTCAGCCAGGCGCCATCGTCGAGCTGCACCGAGGCCCGCAGGCTCTGACGGACCGGCCAGCCCTCCATCATCTGGCTCATCTGGGGCAGCATCCAGCCGCCGGACATGCCGGAGGATTGGGGCAATTCCTGGACCTGGACGGCGATCCGGGACGGATTGACATCCAGGGAATGGGCCATCAGCCGCCGCGCGGCCTCGCTGACCCAATCTTCAGCAGTAACGGACTGGACATCCGGCTGTGAGGTCAAAGTCACGGCAAGCGAGGGGCTGTCGGTGGCTTTCAACAGGCGGTGTCGCCAATCGGGCGGGGCCTCGTTGAACAGGCGGGCGATCTCGGCCACCCGTTCGGCAACATGGCGGTTGCTGGCCTGCGCCAGGACGGCGATACGGTCGTCGGCATACATCAGCATGCTAACCAGATGCGACCCGATCAACCCGACCAACAGCAGCAGGACGGTCTGCCCCAGCAGGGTCTGAGGGAGCAGGCGCTTCACTCCCGGGACACCGGAGCCGAGAAGACGTAACCTTCGCCCCACACGGTCTTGATGATCGCCGGGTCTTTCTGGTCGGTTTCGATTTTGCGGCGCAGGCGGCTGACCTGGGTATCGATACTGCGGTCGAAGGAAACCGAACTGCGGCCCCGCGCCAAATCCAGCAACTGGTCGCGGTTGAGAACCCGATGCGGATGCTGGACGAACACCAGCAGCATGTCGAATTCGCCGGAGCTCAAGGGCACCAGCATACCGTCGGGGCTGGTCAGCTTGCGGGAGGGAGCATCCAGTTTCCAGCCGATGAAGTGATAAACCGCGCTCTTTTCCTCGTCCGCAGAAATGCCTGCGGCAACACCGGCCGAGCGCCTCATCACGGCTTTGATGCGAGCGAGCAGCTCGCGGGCGGAAAAGGGCTTCGGCAGATAATCGTCCGCTCCCATCTCCAGCCCGACGATGCGGTCGGCCTCGCCGCCGATGGCGGTGACCATGATGATGGGCAGGCCGGGTTTTTCGCCGCGCAGCCAGCGGCACAACGATAGTCCATCCTCGCCGGGCAGCATGATGTCGAGCACGACGAGATCAATCTGGCTTGTTTCCAAAGCCCGCCGCATAGCCTTGCCGTCGGCGACCGCGGTGACGCGGAAGTCGTATTGGGTCAGGAACTTGTCGACCAGATCGCGAATCTCGCGGTTGTCGTCGACCACCAGGATGTGAGGCTTGCCGTCCATGCCTCAGACTATAAAACCCGGCATTTCCGCCGGCATCAGGAAAATTGTGACCGTCTTTGTCAGAGGGAACCGGGAAGGCGAGCCGAGGCAGGGGAGAGGCGTTTCCTCGGATATATTTTGTCACAGTCTTCTGTTCGGTCGACCAATTCCAGCCACAGCTTCCTGCCACCTTCATTCTTGAACACGAAGCTCTTTCGGGAGACCGAACATGATGATGTGGAACAACGCCCCGATGATGGATGCCGCCGGCAGCGGCTGGTTCCTGCTGCCCATGGGCCTTCATTTCTTGCTGGTGGCGGTGCTGGTCGCTTTGGCCGTCACCTACACCGTTCACGTGATCCGCAAGATTCGTAAAGCACCTGCCGGTGCTATCGACATTCTGCGGCTCCGCTTCGCTAATGGTGAAATCTCCGCCGAGGAGTTTTCGGAACGGCGCAAGGAATTGCAGTCGTAACCGAAGGATCGTGGACTTGCGATGGGAGACCGATCATGGACTATCTCGCTCCATTGCTGATTATCGGTGTCGTCTTTCTGCTGATGCGTGGTCATTGCATTGGCGGCGGGTGCTGTGGCGGCCACAGCCATGGCGGGCATGGTGGCGACGAAGCCGGGCCGGCCGACCATGTTCCGGAACAACGGAAATGAAACCGCCACGAGCGGCGCAACCCGGCATGTCATCGTTCGGCGATGGCTGCGAATTGGTGGCGTTGCTGCCGCTCATGGCGGTTTTCATCGTGGCGAGGGGCTTTCGCCACCGCCCAAGAGTCGTTCCTGCTCGGCCATCGCACAGAAAAGAAGCGGAGCGGCCCGACAGTGTTTTAACGGAAACGGATCACGGCGTGCCGCTTCTTTCCCGCCGACAATTGAATCGTCTGTCCCGTCCGGGCAGGCAAGACGGTTTGATCGTCGGTGATGGTGTTGCCCTCCACGCGGGCTCCCCGTCCGCTGATCAGGCGGCGGGCTTCTCCTTTCGATGCCGCCAAGCCGCAGAGGATCAGGGCGTCGATGATGATCAATCCTTGGCGGTGATCGGCGGCGTTGACGTCGGCGGCGGCGATGTCTTGGCCGTGGCCGCCTTCCTCGAACACTTTGCGGGCGGTGTCCGCTGACGAACGGGCCGCGTCCTTGCCGTGCAACAAAGTGGTGACCTCATGGGCCAGAATCTTTTTGGCGTCGTTCAAGGCGCTGCCGTTTAAAGCTTCCAGTTCCGTTACGCGATCTTCCGGCAGATCGGTGAACAGACGCAGGAAACGCCCGACATCGGCATCCTCGGTGTTGCGCCAGAATTGCCAGAATTCATAAGGCGGTAAACGCTCGGCATTCAGCCACACCGCGCCTTGGGCGGTCTTGCCCATTTTGGTGCCGGAAGCGGTGGTCAGCAAGGTGGTGGTCAACCCAAACAGATCGAGGCCATCGACCCGGCGGCCTAATTCAATGCCGTTGACGATGTTTCCCCACTGGTCCGAGCCGCCCATTTGCAGGCAGCAGCCGAACCGCCGTGACAGTTCGACAAAGTCATAGGCCTGCAACAGCATGTAGTTGAATTCCAGGAAAGTCAGGGGCTGTTCCCGTTCCAGCCGCATCTTCACCGAATCAAAACCGAGCATGCGGTTGACCGAGAAGTGGCGGCCGAAATTCCGCAGAAAGGAGATATAGCCCAATTCGCCCAGCCAATCGGCATTGTTGATCATGACGGCTCCGGCGGGACCGTCGTGGAAATCCAAATACCTGGCGAATACCTGACGAATTCCAGCGATGTTGGCGGCAATCTGCGCTTCGTCCAGCAAGGGGCGGCTGGTGTCGCGGAAACTGGGATCGCCGATGCGGGTGGTGCCGCCCCCCATTAGAACGACGGGACGATGCCCGGCCTGTTGCAGACGGCGCAGCGACATGATGGACATCAGATGGCCCACATGCAGGCTGTCGGCGGTGGCGTCAAAGCCAATATAGGCCGTGACGGGGGAAGAACCGTTGAGCCTGTCATCCAGAGCTGCCCAATCAGAGCATTGGTGAACAGCCCCGCGGGCGATCATGGTCCGCAAAAAAGCCGAACGGGGAGCCGTCGAGCTTTGGCTGGTTAAGGCCGCATCGGTGGAAACGGGATTGGAAGATATGTCTGTCATAGTGCTCTCCGGTTTGCCGGTCCGGGGCACAGACTGTGATCAATTCGCCGCCGGGAACCGGCAGCTGGGTTTGATCGGTCATGACCAAAAACGCCGCCTATGCAGGCAGCGGATAATACGCCACGAAAGTGGGAGTCTGTCGCGTCATGATCCCCGATTTGTGGACTTGCTGGGCCCGGGGGTCAAGGAAAGATTCGCTAGCGGCGACTCTGTCGGTGATGGAGCGAGCGCCGGTTTCCCAACCCCGCCGATCAGCCGCCGCAGCGAGCATGAGCGGCCTTTATTTGCGCCCGGACATGGTGATATCCGAGGGAGGATACAGGCCGGTTCGGGAGCGATAAGGCGTGAATGTCAGGAAATATCGCAAGGTTCGGTCATCACGTAACCGACGCCATAAACACTTTTGATCGGAGCTTCGAGGCCCGTTTGCTTCTCAATTTTTCGGCGCAGACGAAAAACGGCGGCATCCAGGTTTCTATCGTTGTCGTGTGATTTTCTGGCCAAAGCTTTGAGAATGAATGTGCGGCTGCAAGCTTTCCCGATATTTTCGGCCAATATTTCCAGCAATTCGAGTTCCATTCCGCTCAATGTGACCCCGATGCCATGAGGGGCCGCCAGGCGCCAGCTTTTCCGGTCCAGCAGCCAGCTCTCTTCAGTGGTGGCAGGGGCCGCAGCGGCACGCGGCGGCGAGCTTGGAAGCCTGCGCAGAATATTGCGGAGCGTGGCCTCGATTTCTTTCAAGGAGACGCTTTTGTGTAGATAGGCGTCCGCTCCCTGGTCAAGGGCGCCGATACGGAAGCCCGGCTCGGCATAGGCGCTCAGCATGATAACGCCGCAGGCCGTTTTTCTTTGCGTGCGGATGTCCGTCAACAGGCAAAGGCCATTGCCATCGGGTAGGTTGACGTCAAGGATTACGCAGGAAACCTCTTGCGTCTCCAGGAATTGCCTCATTTCTGAGGCATTGGCGAGACCGACGCAATCGAACCCGGCGCTTGTCAGGTACGAGACCAGGTCGCTCCGTTGCAGGTCGTCATCCTCGACGACGATGACGCGCTCGGTCATTGCGTCCTCTGAATGTAGGTAACCGGAAACGCCATCTCGATGTTTGCTCCCCCATCTTTATGATTGGAGATTGCCAGCGTTCCTCCGTGTTTTTCCAGAATCAATCTGACGATATGCAGACCAAGTCCGGTGCCGGGGAATGCAGCGGCATTGGATGCCCGGAAGAAGCGGGATCCAACTTGGCCGATTTCCTCGGGCGGGAAACCAATGCCGTGATCGCGCACACACAGAAGCATGCTTTCTCTCTCTCTGCCGATGGTCACCGAAATCTCCGACGCAGCGGGCGAATATTTCAAGGCATTGTCCAGAAGATTGATCACAGCCGTGACGATCATCACCCGGTCGCCCTTGCATGCAATCGGTTGGTTTGCCGGGGTGAAAAGGATGCGCTCGGCGCCGCTGCCGTGATTGAGGCTGGCGACGGCGGTGTGGACGATGTCGGCGGCATCCAGAGTTTCCTGGCCGAAGGATTCCAGGCTGGCCTGCTCCGCCGTAATGAGGTCTCTGATCAGTTTCGATGTCTTTTGGGCCGTCGAAAGAATGGTTTCCAACCGCGCCGACAGATCGGCGCGATTGCCCGTCAGCGCAATCCCGGCCATTTCCGCAGAGCGGCCGATCAGCGCCAAGGCGGAGCCCAATTGATGCGCGAGCATCGTCAGGAATTGCCTTTGGTCCACTGTCTGTCGCCGCTCCCGGTCTAGCGCGTCGGCCAGGGTGACGTTTGTTTGTCGTTCGCGTCTCAAGTGCTCAGACTGGGCCTCTAAGTCGGCGGATAACCGGGCGCCGACCATCACGAGGATGGCGAAGAACGTCACGTTGTGAGAGACAAAAATTTGGAAAAAAGACCAAGCCATGATGTCAGGCGCGAAAGCCAAAGCCGGGCCGTCGGGATGGAATATGGTGAACAGGCCGCGTGCCCCGCAAAGAGCCGCGACGGCATATAGCGAGATTGATAAAAGGCCGCGTGCGATTTTTTCGCCATGGCTGCGAGACACGGCCCAAATTCCCCGGCTGAAGATCAGGGGGACGGCCATCTGGCCGATGACGATTCGGTACTGCGGAGCCTCGGGGGCCAGCCATTGGACGGCCTCGAAAGCCGCCACCGTCAAGACAGCCGTCGCCGTCACGAATCGGGGCATTCGGTGATGCCCAAGGAAAAGAGCGATACCTTCGGCTATGCAAGCCAATCCCATATTGCCGATCAGATTTCGCAACGTCACCAGATGCGGGGAGTTGCCGGGCATCGTATCCAGCAGATACGTGCCGAAGGACAGGGGCAGCATCAGATACCCGATGGCGATCCATCCCATGCCTCGCAGATGTGATGGCCGCGCCCGCCATATTGCCAAAGCAATCACGCCGTCCAAAACGGCATTGGATACCATGAAGGTTGCGGCGCTCGTCATGTCCAGCATGTCTATTTCAGCCGCAAATTTTGGTCGATGTGATTGTTTCTGCATGACGGCATGCGGACATTTCTCCTGAATATGATTGGAAACCTAATTGCCTTAGTCCGAGGGCTAAGGCAAGAGGATCACACGCATTTTTACGCAATGCCACGGACAACGCGTTTTGTTCGAACCATTCCCACTTAGATAATGTTGGTAATTATTAGTAATAATTTAAATTTATTGATGATTATTTCGAATTATTTTTAATAATTGATCTCTGTATGTTTTGAAAAAATCGTGATGTATTTTCGTATCTGAGAATTGTATTTAAAATTTTGATAACTTTCATATTGTGGTTGTCGGGAATTTTTTTAATTAAATGTTGCGATGATGTTGTGGCGAGAAATTTCTGTTGCCTAACACGTTCGTGTATTTTTAATGTAATTAATAATTTCGTCGGCCCAAATATTAGGGGAGGTATTGCTTTAAATATAGTCTTGTTGACTTTGTTTGTTTAACAGTAAGTGTATTGTTGTTTTGTGTATTGTTTTGTTGCTTCGGGGGTGGTTAGCGTGTCTGGAGGGGTGTTGACGATGTTTGCAGCGAATACCGTGGCTGGCATGGGGCGTTTCATCGGTTGCCGTAGTGTCCTTATGGCCGGAGTGGCTTTGACGGCCCTGCTGGGGAGAACCGCTTCCGCTGCGGAATGCGGGATTTCGATCACCGATACCACAACCAGCGCGGGTTGCGAGATTTCTGGAAATAATACTTATTCCATTGGTTCGGGGGGCTCGGTGACGAACCTCTCCAATATGAATAATGCGGTAATTGTGACGAGCTCCGCCACAAGTGCTGATTTAATCAATAATGGGGCTATTACTGGAGCGCAATCGGGTATCTGGAGCTATAACGGAACGATATCCAATTTAACTAATGGCAGCTCAACCAACACTCAGGCAACGATAAGCGCCAGTGAAAGTACATATAGCGCTTTTGGCATACTTGGGAATCCTAATGGTTATTTTGGAGTCCTGACCAATTACGGCACGATTCAGGGGGCCTCGACCAAAGATACAGCCGATTATGGTGGCTATGGGATATTTTTGTCCGGGGGCAATATCGGCACTTTGAACAATTATGGCTCCATCATTGGCACTGATTCCGTTAGCGGAGTAGGCAGTGGAATTCTTTCGTATTCGGCAACCATTGGCACTTTGGCCAATGAGACTGGTGCGACTATCAACGGAACTCAGTATGGTATCCAAAACAATAGTGGAACCATTACGACTCTGAACAATTACGGCACCATCAGCGGCGGTACATACGATATCTTTAACAGTGGAATCATTTCTACCCTGACCAATGCTCAAAGTGGCTTAACTTATTACAAAACGAGTGGTTCGTTAAACAATTACGTTGTTTACGTAACCAACAGTAGTAATTACGGCTCTTTGATCGTTCTCAGCAGCGGTGGCTTGAGTCTGTCGTCGTTGGGCATCGCGGGGAACTATACGTCCGGCAGGACTTACTCCGACGTCATTAAGTTGAGTAGCGGCGGAACGCTGACACTGGGCGGCACCACGATCAGCAGCGGCAGTTATGATTATACCTATAACGGTATTAGCTATAGCGTTACGTTGGATACGTCCTCTTGTTCTGTGGGATACACTTGCTACAACTTGACCGCCGGCAGCGGTTCCAGCAGTGGATGGACGGCCAAGGGGATATCGGCCGGCGGTGGTGCCACCAATCTAGGTGCGGCGCTGGACGTCATTTCGAACAATAGCGGTTTGTCCAGCCAGCTGACGGCCTTGAGCGCTCTGTCCTCCTCGGGGCAGGCTTTCGCTTTGAGGCAGCTTGCCGCAAACACCATTTCGACGTCGGTGGGGTCGACCGGTGCGACCGTTACACCCAGCAATACCGCCATCGACACTCATCTTTCGGCTACCGTCGCCGATGCTTCCGGAAACAAGGGAGCGGCGGCAGGCAACGCCTTCCAGCAGGGCTCCGTCTGGGGGCAGGTGCTGGGCAACCACTCCAGCCTCGACAACTCGTCGGCGGGTGACGGCTTCTCGTCCAACGCCTTCGGTTTCCTGGTTGGTGCCGACACCTTCGCTTCCGATAATGCCGTTGCTGGCTTTGCTTTCAACTGGCTGCGCAACAATGCCAAAGGCAAAGGCGACAGCTCTGGCAATTCCACCACCACCGACACCTATCAGTTGAGCCTTTACGGTTCATGGCGGCCGGGTGGCGATCCTTTGTGGTTGCAGGGCTTGGTTGCGGCCGGGATCAATCAGTATGACCAGAAGCGCGATATCGACTATTTGAACGAAACCGCCAGCGCCAAATATTATGGTTTGCAGGCCCAGGTCAAAACCACCGTCGGCTACGATTTCCCGTTGGAGGGCGGTTTTACCGCATCGCCGCTGGGAAGCTTGCAGGTTTCGCGTATGCAGAACCGCGGCTATACCGAAACCGGCAGCACGGTTAACCAGTCGATCGCGGCCCAAGGTTTCAACAGTGCCGAGAGTGTGATCGGCGGCAGGCTGGTCCGGACGTTCGGCACCAATTTCGGCGATTTGACCGCTGATATCCAAGCCGGCTGGCTGCACGACTATCTGCACAGCCCGATCACTACGGTGGCGACACTGGCAGGGACTGGCTATGTGATTAACACGGCTCGCCTGCCCTCGAACGGCGCGCAGTTGAGTCTGGGGGCCACCGTGCAGCAGAGTGACGATATTTCCATCCGCCTGGAATATCAGGGCGACTTGCGCGATGGCTATCAAAGCCACACCGGCTTGCTGAAACTGAGGGAAAGTCTCTAAAGAGAACGGCCGCGCAGAAAAGCCCGGCGGAAACGCCGGGCTTTTTTCATGATGGTTCCGAGCATCTGACATCCCATTGGCCGTCGGCGCTGTTTTTTCCGGAATATGCAGCAAAAATCGCAGGTGCTATCGTCTTTTAGGCGGGCCGGTCGCCTGTTGCCTGCCATCGTCGCCTGATATCTTTTTTTGTGGGAGGAGCAGGGCATGAAGGCGGTCGTCGTTCTTTTGTGTCTTGCCGTGGCGGCTTGTTCGAGTACCGGAGAACGCCAGTCTTTAGGGCCGGACTTGGCCCATGCCGCTGGCTGGAATTGGGAAACGCTGGATGGTGGGAGCTTTCGTCTTGCCTCTGCCGTTGCGCCGATGAAGCCTTCGGCAAAGTTGGTCGTCTATCTTGAAGGCGACGGTTTCGCTTATGTCCGCCCGTCCCAGCCGTCGCAAAATCCCACTCCTACCGACCCGGTCGCCCTGCGTCTGGCTCTGGCCGCTCCCACTCGCGACGCCAACCTGGCTTGGCTTGGTCGGCCCTGCCAATATATCGACTCTTCCCGCTGCGACAGTGCCTACTGGACCGGCTGGCGTTATGCGCCGGAAGTCCTCGACAGCATGAATATGTCCATCGATCAAATTAAAAGCCGGAGCCATGCCAATCAGATCGTTCTCGTGGGCTATTCCGGTGGCGGCGCCATCGCGGTACTGCTGGCGGCTCGGCGCGGTGACGTGAAAGGCGTCGTGACCGTCGCCGCGAATCTCGACCTGGGATATTGGACCCGGCGCGATGGCCTGGCTCCTCTGGCGGGATCTCTTGATCCGGCCGATATCGCGCCGTCGCTTGGTGCGGTACCGCAGGTTCACTTCACTGGTGGGCGGGATAAGACCGTCGGCACCGATGTCGTGCGTTCCTTCATGGCGCGTTTGCCGTCCGGAACGCCTGCCAGACTGATTGAAATCTCGGACTATACCCATGCCTGTTGCTGGGCTCGGGATTGGCCGCGGCTTGCCGCCGAGATGGAATAATCGGCGAAAGCTGCCGAACTGGCCGGGCTTCCAGGCAGGACCACGCAGCCTGCCTAAAAGAATGCGGCATTTGCGGAGAGGCAGGTCTTTCCAAGAAGAATATTTGGCTGTCGGCGGCAGAAGGGCGCCGACAGCTTGTCGGGCCGGATCAGGCGGCGAGATTTCTCAAGTCCTCCAAAAGACCGGGGCCGATGGGCTGCCATCCCAGAGTCTGTTTGGTCTGCAGGCTGGAGGCCGGCATGTCCAGCCCGGCGAACATCGCCAGCCAGCCGAAGAAGGCCGGAGCCTCGTCCAGACTGATGGAGCGGACGGGCAGGGCAAGGCGCGCCGCGATGGTTTCGGCGATGGCCCGCATGGGGACACCCTCTTCGGCCACAGCATGGTATTTGGCGTTCGGCTCGGCCCGTTCGACCGCCAGCCGGTAAAGCCGGGCGACGTCGAGGCGATGGGCGGCGGGCCAACGGTTCTGGCCGTCGCCGATGTAGACGCATTCCCCTTGCGTCCGATAGAGGCCGATGGCCGGGGTGATCAATCCCTGGCTGAATTGGTCATGGACTTGCGGCAAACGCACGATCGAGACATTGCCGCCGATGGCGACAATGGACATCGCCGCTTCTTCCGAGGCGGCGCGGGGGTGCCGGTCCGAACCGATGATGGCGTTGCCTTCCTTGGCGAGTTCTCCGGGGATGGAATTGGCGATTGGCGTTCCCGACGTCACCACCAGGGGACGGTCCGATCCGGCCAAGGCCGAGCCCAAGGCGGCGATGACGGCGCGGTCGTCTTCGCAATTCGCCTTGAATCGGGAAAAATCGTGATTGAAAGCCAGATGGATGACCGCGTCCGATCCGGCAGCGGTTTCCTTCAGGCTGGCGAGGTCTTCCAGCGAGCCCAAACAGACTTCGGCGCCCAGCGCCGCCAGGGCTGGGGCTTTCTCTTTGGAACGGCACAGGCCAAGCACCCGATGGCCTGCGGCGATCAGTTCCTGCACGACGGCCGAGCCGATGTTGCCCGATGCTCCGGTCACGAAAATACGCATGGTCAAGATCTCCTGCTTTTGCGGAAGACAAAGTTCCATGCCGGCCTTATCCTGGTAAAGTAGTGATATTATCCTATTATAGTGAGTAACCGGATGCCGAGAAACGCCAACCTGTTGGGCTGCTTCTTGAAGGATCGCCGGGCCAAGCTTGATCCCGTGGCCTTGGGATTTCCCGCCGGGCGGCGACGGACCCCTGGCTTGCGCCGGGAAGAGGTGGCGAGCCGCGCCAATATCAGCCCGACCTGGTACACCTGGTTGGAACAGGGGCGCGGCGGCGCCCCCTCGTCCGAGGTTCTGGATCGCGTCGCTCACGCTCTGATGTTGACCGATGTTGAACGGGAACATCTGTTCCTGTTGGGGTTGGGGCGGGCTCCGGATGTGGAATACCGCAAGAACGACGGCGTCACACCCCGATTGCAGCGGGTGCTGGACGCGCTCGACCCTTGTCCGGCGCTGATCCGAACGGCGACCTGGGACGTGGTCGCCTGGAACAAGGCGGCGACGGTGATGCTGATGGATTACGCTTCGCTGCCGCCGGATCAGCGCAACATCCTGCGTTTCTTCTTTCTTGACCCGCGCGCCCGCGCCGCGCAGTACGACTGGGACAGCGTGGCTCGTTTCGTCTTGGGAGCCTTTCGGATCGACACCACCCGCGCCGGAGCCGCCGCCGAGGCCATGCCGCTGGTGAACGAGCTTTGCCGCCTTAGTCCCGAATTCGACGCCATGTGGCACGACAACGACGTGCCTGCGCCGCATGGCGACGGAATCAAGCGCATCCGCCATCCTCAGCTTGGGCAGCTGACTTTCGAATATTCAGCCTTCGCCGTGGACGGCCGTCCTGATTTGAGCATGGTGGTGTACAATCCGGCGACGCCGGAAGATGCCGAACGCATCGGGGTGATGGCTGAAACGGTCCGAGTATAGGCAGCGGGGTGGCGGCGGTGATGCGAACGGCCATGACGTGCCAGCCAGGCCGTTCGGCATTCCCTCCACGTTTTTTAACCAACGCGAAATTTCAAAAGGTCCGACGGCATTTCGACGCCAGGAAGGTTTTTCGGGTCGGGCTCTGGGGGCAGAATCTGATAGCGGATGGGAATGATTCCCGCCCAGGAGGGATGGGCGTAATCGTCGGCATCATCCTCGGGAGGGCCGACGCGGACCTTGCAGGATGCTTCTTCGATGGACAGCGAGGCCACGGCGGTGGCGCTGATTTCCTTCGGCAGGACGGGGCGCAGGCGGTCCCATTCGCCGGGGATCAGGCCGTTGACGAAATTCTTCAGTTTCTCGACCTTCACGGCTTCGTCGCGGATCAGCTCCGCCCGCCCCAGCAGCATCACCGACCGGAAGTTGCAGTTGAAATTGAAGGCCGAGCGGGCGACTACCAGGCCGTCCAGCAGCGAAACGGTCAGACAGATGTCTTGATGCTCCAGCACCTTGAACATGCGCCCCGCGTTCGAGCCGTGCCAATAGACCCGGTCGCCCTCGCGCCAGATGAAGGTGGGCGTAACGAAGGGCACGCCGTCAATCATGCAGCCGATATGCGCCAAGGGCGCGGCATCGAGAATGCTTTCGACGGTCTGGCGGTCGTAACGGGCCAGCCAGTTGTAACGTCTCACCCGGGTGCGGTCTGAAGGGGCTTGAGGATTGTTTGCGGCTTCGTTCATGAAAGGCTCCTGTCGGAAGGGGAAAAGCTGTCGGTTCCGCGGATATAGAGGTATTGCCCGTATTCGGCGAATTCGCGCGGTAGCCCCCCGCGTTTCACCGCCGCCGCCAATCCTTTGGGATCGCGGACGATCAGGCCCCCAAGAATTTCAATGCCATACGCATGCAGGCGAGACGACATGGGCGTGCTCGGGCCGACCAAAGCCTGCCGTGCGCCCTGTGCCAGACGTAGGATGCGGGGAAGGCTGCGGTTGACGATGCACGAGGAATTGACCACCACCGCCGCCGCTCCCGGCAGCAGCGTGTCCATGGACACCAGCGGGTATTCGCCGGGCCGCGGGTCGGTCTCGATCACCGTGCATCCGGGCAAGGCCGAGGATAAACCGGGGAATGCGCCGATGGAGACGATCCGTCCGTTTTCCCGTGAGAAATGATGAGCACCATTGCCCATATGCCCGCCCGAATCCGATCGGTTGTAATGGGCGTTGATGGCGGCGATACCCAATGCCATTTCCAGCGGATCCCACGATGCTGACAGACGAGCCAGTTCACGCAGGCTTCGTTTGGCCAGGGCCGGCAGGCGCGGCGACAGTTCCTTGGGATAGCGCGGCAGATAGGCGAGGCCACTGCCATGTTCGCCCTCGACCATAATCCAGCGATGGCCGCAGGCGATTTGGCGCACCTCGTCGTCGGCCACGCCCAGGGTCAGATCCCGGTAAAGCGATTCAGCCCCCCACCATCGCCATAACGCCGTCGGCTCGGGAGCCAGCATGGTTCCCGCGTGGCCGGTAAAATCCTGCCATTCGGCCACGGCTTCGCCGGAAAACGCCGTCAGCACGGGCACCCCTTCCAACTCGCCAGGCGTGGCCACGGCGGACAGCCTTTCGGCAGCCGCGCGGAAAGGCGGAAAGGCCGGCATCACCACCAGATCGGCGTTTTCCCGCATGGCCCGGCGCAGACTGAGGGATGCCGCCGCCGTCAAGGCCGGAGCGTCGGCGGCCGGCAGCACGCAATCGCTGGCGAGGTCGCGCCACTTTCCCCGTTCCGGAATCATGCCGGCGATCAGAAACCCCCTGTTTCGCAAATCGTGAGCGAAGCCGGCCAGCAAGGGAACCGCCGGATTTTCCGCGTCATGCACCACCCCGCCCAGCCGCACCCAGGGCGCCTTGACCGGCTCGAACGCCATCCCGGCATCGGCCGCATGAGGGTGGTCCGGGGCGAAGGACCGGGTAAAGGCTGCGTTTCTGCTCACGTCACGACACTCCGTGTCGGGGATCAGTCGAAGGTGGCTGGGACCACCAGTACCGGTTCGCCCAGTTCCTGGACCAGCTGGCGGCGGATGCCCCCCAACGTCAGTCCGGCCGAACCGCAGCCGACGCAAGCGCCGCTGAGGCGGACCCGGATCTTGTCGCCGTCGATGGCGACCAGGGTGATGTCGCCGCCATCGGCTTGAAGGCCCGCCCGCATGCCTTGAATGACGTTCGACACCACCCGGTGGCGCTCGGTATCGCTCAGCCGCGCGGTCGTGTCCGGTAATGTCGCAAGATCGCTGCTCATGAGCCGTTTCTCCAGTGACGATTGTTGATCGATCCGTATCAAAGCAACAGATGTGCCAGATCATGTTTGTTGGCGATAAATTGTCTCTGGAAATCGGAAACAATCGGTGGTCTGTTGATTTTATTGAAACAGCGGGATCGCTGGGGGAGGCGATTCGAATTCATGGTGAATTCTTGGCGGCGGATGAAAATTATCGCCATCTGTAAATTTCATCGGGATTTTTACGGCGGAAGCCCTTTTTGCCCCTCTATATCGGAGGGCATGCACGAGCGAAAACGTGCACTTTCACGGAGAAATATCCTCAAAATGTAAATTTATGGGCCATGTGCTCGGAGCGGAACGCCGGTTTCCCGCCGTTTTTCGTTCTGGCCTTGGATTTGCTGGGGTGATGAGGACTTGGCATGCCGATGGACGCGCCCATGAACGATGCTCCCATGAACGATACCGTCGCCCTTGAGATCGATGTTGGCGATTTTGTCGCCGAATTCAGTCATTGCTTTACCGGCGAATGCCGCGTCAGCGTCTTGCCGATTCTTTATAAGATCAGCCAGGTCATCACCAACAGCGCCGATCTGGCGGCGTCGCTGTCGATCATCCTGGGAGTGATGCAGAACCAGCTGAAGATGCGCCGAGGCATCGTCACGCTTTACGACCGGCAGTCCGAGACGATCTTCATCCACGAAAGCTTCGGCCTCAGCGACGAGGAAAAGGCCCGCGGCATCTATGCCCCCGGCGAAGGCATCACCGGCAAGGTGGTGCAAAGCGGCAAAGCCATCGTCGCCCGCAAGCTGCGGGAAAGTCCGGATTTCCTGAACCGCACGCAAGCCGCGCGCACCAAGGGGCGTCCCAACGCGGCTTTTTTCAGCGTTCCCCTGATCCATGCCCAGAAAGTGGTGGGTACTATCGGCGGAGAACGCGTCTATATGAATCAGACGCTGCTGAAGCAGGATGTGGAGCTGTTGGCGATGGTCGCTTCGATGATCGCTCCGGCCGCCGAGTTATATCTGACCGAGAACATCGACAAAGTGCGCCTGGAAAACGAGAATCGCCGTTTGCGCAGCGTGCTGAAGGAACGTTTCAAGCCGTCGAACATGATCGGCAATTCCAAGCCGATGCAGGATGTCTACGAACTGATTCATAAGGTGGCTGCGACCAAGGCAACGGTGCTGATCCTGGGGGAAAGCGGGGTGGGCAAGGAACTGGTGGCGACCGCCATCCATTACAACAGCCCCAATGCCGAAGGGCCGTTCATCAAGTCCAACTGCGCCGCCTTGCCCGAGAATCTGGTGGAAAGCGAGTTGTTCGGCCATGAGCGCGGCTCCTTCACCGGCGCTCTGTCGCAGCACAAGGGCTGTTTCGAGCAGGCCGACGGGGGCACTATTTTCCTGGACGAGGTGGGCGAGCTGACCTTAAGCGCTCAGACTAAACTGCTCAGGGTGCTGCAGGAAAAAACCTTCCAGCGGGTGGGCGGGAGCAAGCCGGTCAAGGTGGATGTGCGCATCATCGCCGCCACCAACCGCAATCTTGCTGAGATGGTGGAGCTGGGAACATTCCGCGAGGATCTGTACTACCGTCTGAACGTTTTTCCCATGACCATCCCGCCTCTGCGCAGCCGGGGCAGCGACGTCATCACTCTGGCGGATTACTTTGTCACCGCCTATGCCGTCGAGAATACCAAGAGCATCAGGCGCATCTCGACCCCGGCCTTAAACATGCTGATGTCCTATCACTGGCCTGGCAATGTGCGCGAGCTGGAGAACGTCATCGAACGGGCGGTGATCCTGTCGGACGACGACGTCATCCACAGCTATAACCTGCCGCCCTCGCTGCAAACCTCGGAGGGAAGCGGCACCGCCTATGGTGTTACCCTGGAGGCCAAGGTCCAGGCTGTCGAGACCGAGATGATCATCGAGGCGCTGAAAAACAGCAACGGCCATATGGGGGACGCCGCCAAGGAGCTGGGGCTGACTCGCCGCATGCTGGGGGTGCGCATGGAACGCTACGGCATCAGCTACAAATCCTTCCGCACCGTTGAAAGCCAAAAATGGGACCGGAACGGCTGACGGCCGGCCATTCTTTCCTGCGTCTCTCCACCACTGAAAACCTCCTTTGCGTCCGGTCCTGCTGCCGGCGGCTTGCCGTGGCGTGGCGCGATGAGCGTGATGGAGCCGATGGGAGGAAAAGTCGCTTCCGGAAAAGAAGTGTCTGAAATATACCGAAATGAATATTCTCTGAAGCGTGAGGAAATAGAGCTGGCTTTGAGAAATATACATTTATGAAAATTATAATGCGAGATATTCATTGCAAGTAACAATGTTGGTGTTGTGTGAATATAGCGCGTCATTAAAAGAGTGTGCTCGTATGATTCTGGTGGTCTTTTTGAAAAATGCTGATGTATGGAAATTGTTGGCACGGCTGTTGCGATATTGCTTTGCGTGAAGGCGGAGCTTCCGCCCATCGGATTTATCCATTGGCTTTTACGCAAAGGAGTTCGTCCCATGACTCGCAAAGTCGCCATCTATGGCAAGGGCGGTATCGGCAAGTCCACCACCACCCAGAACACCGCCGCCGCTCTGGCCTATTTCCACGACAAGAACGTTTTCATCCACGGCTGCGACCCCAAGGCCGATTCCACTCGCCTGATCCTGGGCGGCAAGCCGCAGGAAACGGTGATGGACACCTTGCGCATCCACGGCGCGGAAAAGGTGACCCTGGATAAGGTGGTGAAGACCGGCTTCAAGAATATCCGCTGCGTCGAATCGGGCGGGCCCGAGCCGGGCGTCGGCTGCGCCGGTCGCGGCGTCATCACCGCCATCGACCTGATGGAGGAGAACGAAGCCTATACCGACGATCTCGACTTCATCTTCTTCGACGTGCTGGGCGACGTGGTCTGCGGCGGTTTCGCCATGCCGATCCGCGACGGCAAGGCGCAGGAAGTCTACATCGTCGCCTCAGGCGAGATGATGGCCATCTATGCCGCCAACAACATCGCCAAGGGTCTGGTCAAGTACGCCAAGCAATCGGGCGTGCGCCTGGGCGGCATCATCTGCAACAGCCGTAACGTTGATGGCGAACGCGAATTCGTCGAGGAATTCACCAAGGCCATCGGCACGAAGATGATTCATTTTGTGCCGCGCGACAACATCGTGCAGAAGGCGGAATTCAATAAAAAGACCGTCACTGAGTTCGACCCCGCGCAAAACCAGGCCATGGAATACAAGGAACTGGGCGCCAAGATCGCCGCCAACGAGGACTTCGTCATTCCGACTCCGCTGGCCATGGACGAGCTTGAGGCGATGGTCGTCAAGTACGGCATGCTCGACTGACCTCCGGGGCCGCGCCGGCCAGGCGCGATCTTCCTTTTCATCATCGTGATCTCGGCGGCGCCAGCCAGCGTCGCCGGGCGGAGGACCAGTCATGCCTTATCATGAATTTGAATGCAGCAAGGTGATCCCCGAACGCAAGCAGCACGCGGTCGTCAAAGGCCCCGGCGAAGACATCACCCATGCTTTGCCCAAGGGCTATCTCAACACCATTCCCGGCTCGATTTCGGAACGCGGCTGCGCCTATTGCGGCGCCAAGCATGTGATCGGCACGCCGATGAAAGATGTCATTCATCTCAGCCACGGCCCGGTCGGCTGCACCTACGACACCTGGCAGACCAAGCGCTATATCAGCGACAACGAGAACTTCCAGCTCAAATACACCTTCGCCACCGACGTGAAGGAAAAGCACATCGTGTTCGGGGCCGAAAAGCTGCTGAAGGAGAACATCCTCGAAGCCTTCAAGGCGTTTCCCGACATCAAGCGGATGACCATCTATCAGACCTGCGCCACGGCTCTGATCGGCGACGACATCGACGCCATCGCCGCCGAGGTGATGGAGGAACTGCCCGGCACCGACATTTTCGTCTGCAATTCGCCGGGCTTCGCCGGTCCCAGCCAGTCGGGCGGCCACCACAAGATCAATATCGCCTGGGTCAACACTAAGGTTGGCACCGTCGAGCCCGAGATCACCAGCGATTACGTCATCAACTATGTCGGCGAATACAACATCCAGGGCGACCAGGAGGTGATGCAGGACTACTTCAAGCGTATGGGCATCCAGATCCTGTCGACCTTTACCGGCAACGGCAAATATGACGATCTGCGCGGCATGCACCGCGCCCATCTGAACGTGCTGGAATGCGCCCGTTCGGCCGAATACATCTGCGACGAGTTGCGCGCCCGCTACGGCATTCCGCGCCTGGACATCGACGGCTTCGGCTTCAAGGCGCTGGGCGATTCCTTGCGCAAGGTCGGCATGTTCTTCGGCATCGAGGAGCGGGCCGAAGCCATCATCGCCGAGGAAACCGCCCGCTGGAAGCCCGAGTTGGACTGGTACAAGGAACGGCTGATGGGCAAGCGGGTGTGCCTGTGGCCGGGTGGTTCCAAGCTGTGGCACTGGGCTAACGCCATTCAAGAGGAAATGGGCGTCAAGGTCGTCTCGGTCTACACCAAGTTCGGCCATCAGGGCGACATGGAAAAGGGCATCGCCCGGGCCGGCGAAGGCACACTAGCCATCGACGATCCCAACGAACTGGAGGGGCAGGAGGCGCTGATGACGCTGAAGCCGGACGTCATTTTCACCGGCAAGCGCCCCGGCGAAGTGGCGAAGAAGATGCGCGTGCCCTACCTGAACGCCCACGCCTACCATAACGGCCCCTATAAGGGCTTCGAGGGCTGGGTGCGTTTCGCCCGCGACATCTACAACGCCATCTATTCACCGATCCATCAGTTGTCGGGACTCGACATCAGCAAGGACGAGATCGCCACCGACAAGGGCTTCATGACCCGCCGGATGCTGTCCGACGCCAACCTGCCCGAGTCGTCTCGCAACAATCCTATGACCGGCTATACCGGCAAATACGACAGCGTCAGCGATCTGCGCGCGAAGACTTATCCCGTCTTCGAACGCAAGTCGGCCACCGCCGCCGCCGAATGATGGAGAGGACCAATGACCGCTCTCGCTAAGAAAGCCTCGAAGGATAAGTCCGCCACTTATCCCCCCTACGAGAAGATCTACAAGTCCGACCCGCTGGCCGAGGTCGACGCCGTGACCAGGGAACGGGTCGGACAGATGGAGCATTACATCATGAAGAACTGCCTGTGGCAGTACAACTCGCGCGGATGGGACCGGCGCAAGCAGAATGCCGGCATCATCGGCAAGACCGCCCAGCTTCTGTGTGGCGAAGAGGTGGACAATCCCAACCCGCTGGAGAAGTGCTACTGGGTCGATGCCGTCATGCTGGCCCGCGCCTACCGGGAAATCTGCTCGTGGCTCAACGGCATGGACACGGCCGCCATCAAGTCCCTGATGACGACCCTGCACCAGCGCATGGACTGGGTGATGATCGACGGCTCTTTGAACGAAGAGCTGACCGTCCAACACTATTGAGGAATAACGACCATGACGTGTGATGTCAAAGTCAAGGATCGTGTTGGCACGATCAACCCCATCTTCACCTGCCAGCCGGCCGGTGCCCAGTACGTCTCCATCGGCGTCAAGGACTGCATCGGTCTGGTCCATGGCGGCCAGGGCTGCGTGATGTTCGTGCGCCTGCTGATTTCGCAGCATCTCAAGGAAAGCTTCGAGATCGCGTCCTCTTCGCTGCACGAAGACGGCGCCGTGTTCGGCGCCTGCGGCCGCGTCGAGGAAGGCGTCGACGTGCTGCTGTCGCGCTATCCCGACCTCAAGGTGATCCCCATCATCACCACCTGCTCGACCGAGGTGATCGGCGACGATGTGGACGGTGTCATCACCAAGCTGGAAGAAGGCCTGCTGGCCGAGAAATACCCCGACCGCGAGGTGCATCTGCTGGCCGTCCACACGCCCAGCTTCGTCGGCTCGATGATCAGCGGCTACGACGTGGCGGTGCGTGATTTCGTCAAGAAATTCGCCCAGAAGGACGAACCCAACGGCAAGATCAACTTCATCACCGGCTGGGTCAATCCCGGCGACGTCAAGGAACTGAAGCATCTGCTGGCCGAGATGGACATCGACGCCACCGTGCTGTTCGAGATTGAAAGCTTCGATTCGCCGATGATGCCCAACGGCGACGAGGTGTCGCACGGCCAGACTACCATCGCCGATTTGCAGTCCACCGGTTCGGCCTCTCACACCTTTGCGCTCAACCGCTACGAAGGCGCCAAGGCCGCGGAATTCCTGAAGAAGAAGTTTAAGATTCCCGCCACCATCGGCCCGAGCCCCATCGGCATCCGCAATACCGACAGCCTGGTCAAGAAGCTGGCCGAAGTTACCGGCAAGCCGATTCCGCAGTCGCTGGTGCGGGAACGCGGACTGGCGATGGACGCCATCACCGATCTGGCTCACATGTTCCTGGCCGACAAGAAGGTGGCCATCTACGGCGCGCCCGATCTGGTCATCGGTCTGGCCGAATTCTGCCTGGACCTGGAAATGAAGCCGGTCCTGCTGCTGCTGGGCGACGACAATGCCGGCTATGTCGATGATCCCCGCATCAAGGCGTTGCAGGAAAACGTCGATTATCCCATGGAAATCGTCACCAACGCCGATTTCTGGGACCTGGAGGACCGCATCAAGAACCATGGGCTGGAACTGGATCTGATCCTTGGCCATTCCAAGGGCCGTTTCATCTCCATCGACTACGACATCCCCATGGTCCGGGTCGGTTTTCCCACCTATGACCGCGCCGGGCTCTATCGTTATCCGGTAGTCGGTTATGGCGGCGCCACCTGGTTGGCCGAGCAGATGGCCAACGCCTTGTTCACCGACATGGAGCACAAGAAGAACAAGGAATGGATCCTGAACGTCTGGTGAGCGGCGTCAGGACGCCGGGCGGGCTTTCGCTCTTCTTTTCCGCCCGCCCGGCATCTTCTTTTTCCCTCCAGGAGTGACGAGATGAAGATCGCCGTCCATGTGGACAACTCCAACCGGATCGCTCGGTTCTCGCCCGAAGGAAAGGTCCGTCTTTACGAACGGGCCGGATATGGCTGGATGATCGCCGACGAAATTCCCTTTCCCATCGGTACCGATCTCAGTTTGGGCGACATTAAGGCGGGTTTGTCGGGGCTGGTGGCCCGCTTGCCCGGCTGCCGGACCTTTCTGTCGGGCGAGGTGCGCGGGCTGATCTATTCCCTGATGCAGGAGGAATACGGTTTCCGCGTCTGGAAATCCGCTGGCGATCCCGAAAGCCAGTTGGACGACATCATCCAGCGCGATGCCGAATTGGCCGTGCAGCGTGAACGGGAAGCCGCCGAGCAGGCTTTCGCTGCCGTCTTCTCCTCTCCTTCGGGCGGCTGCGGCGGCGGTTGCAGCGGCGGTGGCGGCGGTACGTCCCGCAAACGCTCGGCCGAGGCCCTGCGCGCCGTGCGTTCCCTGACCGAGCGGGTCGAGGGCGACCATCATCGCATCGACCTGTCGGCCATCCTGGCTAAATACAAAAGCGCCAACTCCATGGATGTGCTGACGCCGCTGATGGAGGGGCCGCTGTTGCACGAAGCCGGCTTCGGCAAGCTGGAAATCCTTTGCGACCATTTGCCCCGCTGGTTCTCGGGCAAGCTGGAAGAGCTTGGCCTGTTGGCCGAGATCGAGACCACGTCCCAGGGCGTGCGGGCCATGGTTTTTCCAAACCGAGAAAAGGAACTCCGACATGATTGATTTGAGCAGCACCGCGTCGGTCCTGTATTTCGCTTATGGTGGCAACATGAACTTCGAGCAGATCTCGGCCCGTTGCGCCAAGCCGCAATTCGTTTCGGTGGCCCGCCTGCCTGGCCACGAGATCGCCTTTTACGGTCATTCCGAACGCTGGGACGGCGGCGAGGAAACTTTGCGCGCCATGCCCGGCTGCGACCTTTACGGCGTGGTTTACGAACTGTCGCCCAGCGCTTTCGACCGGCTGGATGCCTGGCAAGGCGTCAAGCTGGACGGCACCGGCGGTTATTTCCATCGACCCGCCGAAGTGATCGGGCTGGACGGCGCCCGCTACTCGACGCTGCTTTACAAGAAGTCGGAGATGCGCGAGCCGTCTTTGCCCAGCAGCGGCTATCTTGCCCATATTCTGGCGGGTGCGCAGGCCCACGGTCTGCCTGAGGATTATCTGTCCAGCCTGCGGGCGCTTTCTTCGCATCAGGCCGGTTATCCCGTGCCGAAGCCCGAACGCACGGATCGCTTCCTAATGACCGGCGGCGGAGGCTGCGGCTGCTGATCAAAGGTGTCTTGGCATCTGCCGGGACAGAAAACATCGGGGCAGGGACTGGGCGGCGGGTGAAAAGGCCCGCCGCTTTTTATGCCTTCCGCTTTTTGGTAGAATGGCGTGCGTCTGCGGAAGAGGGGGCGGCATGGAAAATCTGCCGATCGGCAAGGCGTTCACGCTGATGGAACCGGGGCCAGTCGTGCTGGTCGTAACGAACGACGGCCACAAGGACAACGTGATGGCCGTCTCCTGGACGATGGTGTTGGATTTCACGGCTAGATTCGCCATCGCCACCGGGGCCTGGAACCACTCCTACGCGGCGCTTACACAAACGAAGGAGTGCGTGATCGCAATTCCTCCGGTGGACCTTCTGGACATCGTCGTCGGGGTCGGAACTTGCTCGGGGATGGATACGGACAAGTTCGACAGGTTCGGGCTCACCCGGGTGCCGTCGACCGATGTCCGGGCGCCACTCATCGCCGAATGTCTGGCCAACATCGAATGCCGCGTCGTCGATATCATCGATAAGCACAATATCGTGGTGCTTCAGGGGATCTCCGCCCACATCGACGCCGTCCGCAAAGAGAAACGGCTGATACACGCCATCGGCGACGGTACGTTCGTGGTGGACGGTCGGTTTTTCGACCGCAAGGAGGCGATGCGGTCCAAGCTTCCAAGCGGCCTGTAAAGCTGTTTTGTCGGCGCCCGGATATTGTCGGACCGGCTGACGGATGAGCTTCGGACCGGCGTCATATCACAAGCGTCCCGGTAATCTGCGGATACGAGAAAATCAGCCCGCCAATAGGCGGGCTGATTTTTTTATCTCGTGCATCGGAAGGCATATGGAAAACATGTGGGGGGAATTCCAATGTGAGTTGTAGGCGTTTTGGGCGCTTTGTTGATATTGGGGCAAACGCACTTGGTTTGACGACGCTCTGGAAATCAAGACTTGGATTGATTATGTGCGTTGAGGTCAAGGTAATTTATTGCGCTGTTTTTATATAAAAACCATAGCGCTCTGTGGGTTTTATTCCTTGGTTCGGGAGCGTTATAAGGCAAACGGGTGCGCTCTCGTCATTCTCACCTATGCATTTTGGCATTGTGCATGCGTTTCCATTTTGCACGAATGGTTTTAATGGCTGAAATCGTTGGTTTAAGTCCTCATTTTTCTGTGTGGCAAGGCGATTGATACGTCCTAAATGATCTTTCTATCACCGGCCTGAAATCCTAATATCGACTAAAAGTGGATTGTTTAAATCGAATTTACACCATAACATTTATCTTGAGTGCCGTTAAAGATTGAACGTGCTTCATATGCCTGCATTGAAAGATTCTTTCTGTCTGTGGGGGAGCCATGGCGATAGGCGGAAAAGAAAAAGAGAATCCAGAACCCAGGATGAGTGTTTCTCCAGCGCTAAATTTCGAATTTATATTTCAGCGTCTTCCGGGGCTTTATCTGGTTTTGGATGTGAATTTTCGTATCGTTGCGGTCAGCGATGCCTATCTTCAGGCTACGTTGACTGTCAGGGATAATGTTATTGGCCGTGGAATTTTTGAGGTATTTCCTGACAATCCCGACGATCCGAGCGCCGATGGCGTTCACCATCTGAAAACGTCACTGATCCGCGTTCTGCAAAGTGGCATGGCGGATGCCATGGCCGTCCAGAAATACGACGTCCGGCGGCCGGAAGGCGACGGCTTCGCGCTTCGCTATTGGAGTCCGATGAACTCGCCGGTGTTGGGCGAGGACGGCAAGGTCGCCTACATCATCCATCGGGCCGAGGACGTGACGGAATTCGTGCAATTGAAGCAGCGGGAAGGCGAGCAAGGGCGGCATACGGCCGCCTTGCAAGAGCGTGCCTCGCAAATGGAGTCCGAGATTTACACCCGTGGCCGGGAGGTCGCGGCGGCCAACGTCAGGCTCAAAGAGGCCAACGACGAACTGGAATCCCTCTATCGTAAAACCCGGGAACTGGACGAACTGAAAACGCAGTTCTTCGCCAATATCAGTCACGAATTACGCACGCCCCTCACGCTGGTCGATGGCCCTGTCGGCAAATGCCTCAGGCGCGCCGACCTGCCGGACGATGTGCGGCGGGATTTGGAAATGGTGAGGCGCAACATCCGGCTGCTGCATCACCATGTGGATGATCTGCTGGATATTGCCAAGCTCGAAGCCGGGCGGATGAAGTTGGAATATGCCGAGTTGGATCTGGTCAAGCTGATCCGCTTTTTGGGGGCTCATTTCGAGTCCTTGGCCGAAGAAAAGAAGATCGATTACGCCCTGCATTTGCCCGACAGTCTGATCGCCCAGGTGGATGTCGAAAAATATCAGCGCATCTTGCTCAACCTGCTGTCCAACGCCTTCAAGTTCACCCCCGAGGGAGGACGCATCGAGGTGACCTTGGTTGAGCAAGATGACCGGGTCGCGCTGATGGTCGAGGACAATGGTCCAGGCATTCCCGAAAAGATGCGCGGTTTGGTTTTCGAGCGTTTTCGTCAGATGGACGGCGGGCTTCAGCGGCAACATGGAGGCACGGGACTGGGGCTGTCCATCGTCCGCGAGTTTGCGCAGCTTCAAGGCGGCGCGGCGGCGGTTGCCGCCGGCGAAACCGGCGGCGCCCTGTTTATCGTCTCTCTTCCGCGGACGGCGCCTTCCGGCACGCCGCTTCAGCCGCCGCCGCCGTTGCTGGATGAAGTCGCCAACCGGCATCTTGCCGGCTTGCCTCCAGGGCCCGGTCACGATGCCGGCTCCGACGACATCGCGGGGCCGGATGACCGTCCCTTGGTCCTGGTGGTCGAGGATAACGCGGATCTGAACGCTTTCATCTGCGACGCGCTGGGAAAATATTTTCGCGTCGTTTCGGCCTTCGACGGTCAGGAGGGCTTGGAGCGGGCGGTCGCCCTTCACCCCTCCCTGATCGTCAGCGACATCATGATGCCCCGCATGAGCGGCGACCAGATGATCCTGGATCTGCGCAGCCGTAAGGACATGGAGGAAATTCCCATCATCGTCCTGACGGCCAAAAGCGATGAAGAACTTCGGGTCAAACTGCTGCGCAAAAAGGTGCAGGACTATCTGGGAAAGCCTTTCTCCGACGAGGTGCTGTTGGCTCGGGCAATCGGCCTGACGACGGACTGGCGCCGCAAGGCGAAAGCCCTGCATGACAGTGAAACCCGGTTTCGGGCGACATTCGAGCAGGCCGCCGTCGGCATCGCCCACGTCGCGCCGGATGGGCGATGGCTGCAGGTCAATCACAGGTTCTGCGCCATTCTCGGCTATAGTCAGGACGAATTGCTGGAACGCAATTTTCGCGACCTCGTCCATCCCGACGATGCCGCGATCGACGATGTTCGCTTCAAGGCGCTTTTGGCTGATCAGTCCGCCGCCTTTACCCAGGATAAGCGCTATCTGCGGCGGGACGGCAGCTCGATATGGACCGCCCAGACGGTATCCCTGGTTCTCGACGACGCCGCGCAGCCGGCCTATTTCATCGTGGTCATCGAGGACATTCAAAGGCGCAAGGACGCCGAGGCGGAGGTTCTCAGCCTTAATGCGGATCTGGAACGGCGCATCGCCGAACGCACCCTTGCCTTGCAGATGGCCAATCACGAACTCGAAAGCTTCTCCTACGCCGTTTCACACGATCTGCGCGCTCCCGTGCGGGCCATGCTGGGATTCGGCCAGGCAGTCGTCGAGGAATGCGGCAACGCCCTTTCCGCCGAGGGCCAGGCCTATCTGGAGGAAATCATCAAGGCCGCCACCCAGATGGGGGAACTGATCAACGGTCTTCTGACGCTGTCGCGATGCACGCGCAATGAACTGCGCCGTGATCGAATCGATCTTACGGCTTTGGCTGGCCGGATTGTTCGGGATCTGGCGATGGCGGAGCCGGGGCGGCGGGTGGAAATGCAGATCGCGCCGGACCTTTTCGCCCACGGCGACGGTAGCATGATCGAGGCGGCGTTGCGCAATCTTCTGGGCAACGCCTGGAAATACACCGCTAAAACCCCGGCCCCCGCCGTCCGCTTCTTCAAAGAGGAGCAAGACGGCCAAACGGTTTTCTGCGTCTCGGATAACGGAGCGGGCTTCGACCTCAAGCATGCCGACAAACTGTTCAAGCCGTTCTCCCGCCTGCATCGGCAGGACGAATTTCCCGGTATCGGCGTTGGTCTGGCGACGGTTCAGCGCATCGTCGTGCGCCACGGCGGCGCGATCCAGGCCTACGGTGTGCCGAATCAAGGAGCCACTTTCAAATTTTCCCTGCCTGATCCACGGCCCGAGGAGTCGATATGATCGACGACAAGACGATCCTGCTGGTGGAGGACAACCGCCAGGACGAGCTTCTGATCTTGCGCGCCTTGCGTAAAATCAATCTTACCAACCGGATCGAGGTCGCCCGCGACGGTCAGCAGGCGCTTGATTATCTGTTCCGCGAAGGTGAATTCGCCGACAGGCCGGGGCAGGGCTTTCCCACCGTCGTTTTACTCGATCTCAGCCTGCCCCGCGTGAACGGTCTGGACGTGCTGAAACGGGTGCGGGCCTATCCCGCCACCAAATTCCTTCCCATCGTCATCCTGACATCCTCCGACGAGGAAAAGGATCGCCTGTGCGGTTATCGGGAAGGCGCCAACAGCTTCGTGCGCAAGCCGCTGGACTTCACCGAATTTGCCGAAACAGTAGCCCGCCTCGGCGTCTATTGGATGGTGACGAACGAAGTTCCCCATGAGTGACTGCCATGCTTGATACGATCAACATCCTGGTGATTGAAGACGTTCCCGCCGACTTCATGCTCGTCCAACGCCATCTTCAGAAACAGGGCGTTTCCGGGCGTTTCTGGCGTGTGGACAGTCAGCCGGCGTTGGAAAAGGCTCTTGAGGCCGGACATTGGGATCTTCTGTTGTCGGATTACAACGTACCCGGCATGGATATCCGTGAAACCCTGGGATTCCTTCGAGTCTTTTGGCCTGATCTGCCGATCATTCTGATTTCGGGCAGCGTTGGCGAGGAGGAGGCGGTCGAGCTGCTGAAGCTGGGCACCTGGGACTTCATCCTCAAGGACCGTCTGGGGCGCTTGCTGCCGGCGATCGAGCGGGCATTGGCGGAAGTGGCGGAACGTGTCGCCCGTCAAACCATCGAACAGGCCCTGAGCCTTAGCCAGGAACGTTTCCAGCTTGCCATGCGTGGTGCGAACGATGGGCTGTGGGATTGGAATCTGGAGGAGAACAAGGTCTATTTCTCTCCCCGCTGGAAGGCCATGCTGGGCTATGACGCGACGGAACTCGACGAGACGCCCCTGACCTGGATAAATCTGCTGCATCCGGACGATTGCGCCGCCACTCAGAATCGCATGTCGCGGTTTCTGCTGTCCACCAGCGACCGCATCGAATTCGAATTCCGCATGCGCCACAAAGACGGCAGCTATCGGGACATCTTGTCCCGGGCCTTCCTGATGCGAGACAAGGAAAGCGTGGCCAAGCGGCTGGTGGGAACGCATGTGGACATTACCGAGCGGAAAAACTCGGAACTTAAGCTCAAGCTGGCGTCCACCGTCTTTGTGAACACCCAAGAAGGGGTGTTCGTCACCGACCCTCAGGGCAATTTCCTGGCGATCAATCCCGCCTTCACGGCAATCACCGAATATGCCGAGGAAGAGGCGCTGGGAAGCAACGTCAGGCTTTTGCAATCGGGAAAACAGGAACGTTCTTTTTATCAGGCCATGTGGCGGGAGCTTCTGGCCACGGGGACTTGGCAAGGCGAAATCTGGAACCGCCGCAAGAGCGGAGAGATTTATCCGCAATGGCTGAGCATCAGCGCCGTGCATGACGAGGCGGAAACTTTGCTGAACTACGTGGGGGTATTCAGCGACCTGTCGCGGATAAAGCAATCCGAAGCCGATCTGCATCATTTGGCTCATCACGATCCGCTGACCGGTTTGCCCAACCGTTTGTTGCTGCGCTCAAGGCTGGATCACGCCCTGGAACGGGCGTCGCGGGAAAAGAGGCAGTGCGCGGTGCTGTTCATCGACCTGGATCATTTCAAGGTCGTCAACGACAGCCTGGGGCATCGCTGCGGCGACGAATTGCTGCAAACAGCCGGCAATCGCCTGAAGGAGCGGCTGCGCGATATCGACACGCTGGCCCGTCTGGGAGGGGATGAATTCATCGTCGTTCTTGACGAGGTGGAGCATGCCGAAGACGCCGCCAGCGTGGCCCAGGACTTGATCAACCGCCTCAACACGCCATTCCGTCTGTCCGCCGGGCATGAAATCCGCCTTGGCGGAAGCGTCGGCATCAGCCTCTATCCTGGCGACGGCGAGACGGCCGAATTATTGATCCAGCACGCCGACAGCGCCCTTTATCAAGCCAAGGAAGCCGGTCGCAACGTATATAAATTCTATACCAAGGCTTTGACCGCCCTGGCCAATGAGCGCCTGCAAATGGAGGTGGGGCTGCATCGCGCCTTGGAGGAAAAAGAGTTCGTTTTGCATTATCAGCCGGTCGTCGGCCCCAACGGGAGAATTGACGGCGTCGAGGCTTTGATCCGCTGGGCCAGCAAAAGCAACGGCCTCGTTCCCCCCGGCAGATTCATTCCCATCGCGGAGGAGACGGGACTCATCATTCCGTTGGGGGAATGGGTTTTGCGCGAAGCCTGCGTCCAGATGAAGCAATGGCTCGATCTGGGATATAAGCTGGAAACCATGGCGATTAATTTGTCGCCGCGGCAATTTCACGAAGAAAATCTGGACCGGAAAATCGAATCCATTCTCGCCGAAACCTCTCTGCCGGCGCGCTATGTCGAGTTGGAAATTACCGAAAGCGCCCTGATGGGGCAGGGGGACAAGGCCGAGGAACAGCTCTCCTCACTCAAGAATTTGGGTCTGCGCCTGTCCATTGACGATTTCGGCACCGGCTATTCCTCTTTGGCCAATCTCAGGCGCTTTCCCCTCGACACTCTTAAAATCGATCAAAGTTTCGTGCGGGATATTCCCCATGATTCCGCAGCCAAAGAGATCGCCGCGACAATAGCGGCGATGGCCCGGGCCTTGAAGCTGAAGGTTCTCGCCGAAGGGGTCGAGACCAAGGGGCAGTTCGATTTTCTGGCCACTCTCGGCTGCGATTTATTCCAGGGTTATCTGCTGTCCCGCCCTGTGGCCGAGGATAAAATGAGACAGATGCTGATAGGGCGGAACATTGCCCTTCCTCTTGGAGAGGCGTCCGCCTGAGGCTGGCCCCGGCGTATCGGCGGCGTCATGGCATATTCCCCCGCCGTCGCATGGCGCGATGGCGGGGGAATTGTGGTTTAGAAGTGGTGCTTGATGCCGATCGAGGCGGAGTAATCGGGCACCAATTCCAGTCCGCCGACCCGCTGGTAAACGGGAAGCTGAATGAAACCGTAAACGGCGGTGCTTTCCCCCAGATTCACGAACAGGCCGGGGCTGGCATAAACTACTTCGCCGCCGCTGTTGGGAATGTCGGCATTCTCGCCGCGATCGCGCCAGCGGTTCTGGGCGTTGATCTGGAATTGCGGCGTGAAGGTTTCGTCGACGGCATAGCGGACGCCGACACTGGCATTGAGCTTCTGGCCTTCGGCGAAGCCGTCATGCTCGTTGAGCGGACGCTGCCACATTTCCAGAGCGAACCAACTCAGCTTGTCGGTGAACTTGCCGTTCTGGCTCATGCCCAGCAACAGGTCGTAGGTGCCGGTGCCCGGCTGCAGGCCGCGATCGACGATCTGATCCGTGGTGCCGCTTTTGAAATATTCCTTGGTGTCGCCGGTCGGAAGCTTCAGGCCGGTGACAAGGTTCCAACTGCGGTCGCCGCTGATGTCGTAACGTCCCTGGACCCGGATATCGCCCAGGGCGTTCCAACTGGACTTCGAGAAATTCCAATCGGTTCCGTCGTTGCTGGTGCTGTGAGTGCGGTATTGAGCGGGGATGGCAAGGTTTACCCCCCAGGCGTCTTCCGACTGGTAATCCAGGGTCGTCGTATAAAACGTGGTGGTGGTATTGTTCTGAACTTCCGTCTGGGTCGGATCCTGGCGCGGGGCGGTATGCCCTCCCAGCATCATGTGGTTCTGGTTCACGTAGTCGATGCGTTCATCGACGCTCCAGCCGGAATTCGCCGTATTGCTGACCGACTGCTCGTCGGTGTCGAGATTGCAGCCGCAGGCGGAGCAAGCCATGGCAGAAGCGGGCGCTAGAGCCATGACGAGCGTGAGCGGAAAGGCATGACGAAGTTTCATGGATGAAGTTCCCATGTCTGAGTTGGGTGTGCTTGGCGAAAGAGAAGAAAGGCTCAGACGAGGGAAGGCGGGCCGCGGGCATGACGCTTTTCAACGGTCGGCATGATCCGCAAAAAGGCGCCCAAGGCGGGATAGGAAACCGTTTCGGCGATTAGAAGCGGAGACGGCGAAGCGGGGGCATCAGGAAGGGCGGCGCCCGCGACGTCCGCGCATAGCATGCAAAGCGGGCAGAGGTGACGTTCGGAATCCTGATCGTCGTTGTCTGCCGGGAGGTGAAGCTGGCCGTGAAGGGTGCAGATGACGGAAGCTTCGGCGCCAACTTGAAGAGAGGGCGGGTCGAAGGCGCGGCTATGAAGTTCCGGAAGAACCGCCGAGCTTGCGAACAGGGCAAGCACCAGAACTGCGGTCACGCAACGGCGCAACGCAGCTAAGGGCGACGCAAACCTGCCGTGAAAACGCGGCATCCCCGGACAATCCTCCAAACGCACGGCGGACCGTACCATTCAGCCAGCTTCCATAGAAGAGAAGATTGGCGGCTTCGTATCGGACTGGGACTTTCAGGGAGGGGACACCTGAAGCAGGGATAAAAGTTTCTTTTTGTCGTCCCCGTCCCACTGCCCGTTTCCGACAAGCCGGGCGATTTCCTGGCCGTCGGCATTGATCAGGACCGTCACGGGAAGAGAATTGATGCCCAGGGACCGCGCCAGCGCGCGTTTGGGGTCAAGCAGTTGGGGCATGTGCGGAGTGGTTTCGTGGCGGCTGAAAAAGGCGTTGACGTCGTTTGCGCCGCCGCGATCTTCCGAGACGGCTTCGACGGCGATTCCCTTGCTTTGAAGTTCCGCCGCCAGACGGTCGATCTGGGGCAGTTCCTCGATGCAGGGCGGGCACCAGGTCGCCCAGAAATGCAGAACTGTCAATTGTCCCGAACCAGGCACGGCCAGGGTTTCCAGGGCGTTCAGCTTTTGCAGCGACGTGGCCGCGACGGCGGTCTTTTCGGCGGGGATTTTCCATTCCGTCGTCGAGATATCGTCTGCAAAGGACGCATTGCATAAAACGCTGCTGAAAATGGCGGAGAGGACTGTGATCTTCTTCATTTTGCACCAAATAAGGATATGGGCCGTCCGGCCGCATCCAGTTTGCCGTTCGTTGCCGAGGCCGCACGGCTTTCCGGAAGCCGACAGGTTCGGAAGAAGTGCAAGGCGTGAGACATTTGTTTTCGCAAACCGGCGCGGCGTCAAGATGACGATGTTTTGGCCTGGATCATATTCAAATGTTCAAGCTCGAGACAGGAGGGGAGCCGGCGATACCGTTTCGTGCAAAGGCGGTTTTTCGGAGCCGGGCCTAAGCGAATAGCGTCAATGTTCCAAATGTGAATTTCACCGCGTCAAGAATCCTTGGTTAAATTGGCCGCGCATGTCTGAAAGGCGGTCAACTGTGTTCGGGATGTTTGTCTGGAACAGCCCTGGTTATTAATGTAGGATATTTGGAATAAATCATGAAAATCCTGAGGGAATTATCGCGCTATTGGCCTTTTTGGTTCAGGTGATGGCAGGATTTTTCTTTAAGACTTGGCAATCTTTGGTTGCGGCGGGGTTGGGCCTGATCCTGAGCGGCTGTTCTTTGATATATCCGGATGCCACCGCGCCCGCGCGGCCGCCTTCCTCTCCGTCGAAAGCGGTTCCGCCTCCGTCTGTGCCGCCGTCGTCGCCGGTGACGGCCAAGCCGATTCGGCCATCGTCTCCCCCGTCGCCTCCCCCGTCGCCGACGGCGAAAAGCGATCCCGCCGAATTGGTGGGGCTGAGCGAGAGCGATCTTCATCACTTGCTGGGCGACCCTCGTGACGAGCATCGTGAAGGCGCCGCACGTGTGCAGACCTATGCCGGAGACGGCTGCACCCTGGATGTCGTTTTGTTTCTCGACGTCAGCCGCAGCGAATGGTCGGTGTTGAGTTATGATCTGACCGCCACCGCCACATCGGGAAAACGCACGCCGGAAACCTGCTATGGGCAAATGCGGGGGAAACGATGAGCGGCGGCGCTGGGACAGTGGAAGGCGGCAAGGCGCATCTGGTCATCGTCGATGACGACAACGTGCTGCGTCCCGTTCTGGTCGGCAATTTACGGGCCGAAGGCTATCTGGTTCATGATTTCGCCTCGCCGGCTGCGGCTCTGGCCGCTTTGACCGCCAAAAGCGGGACCGCGGATTTAGCGAAACCCGATCTGCTGATCTTGGATTGGCGGATGCCGGAAATGACCGGCCTCGATCTGCTGCGGCATTTGCGCACGGCCGGCATTGACAGCACGGCTTTGTTTTTCACGTCCTATAACGATACGCTTTACGAGGAAGCGGCGCTGGCGGTGGGGGCGGTCGATTTCATCGACAAGACCCGCAGCTACACCATTCTGCTCAGGCGGATCGAACTGATCCTCGGCCGGGCGGCGCCGCTGGCCGTTGTCTCCGAACCGTCGGTGTTGATTGTCGGGCCGCTGCGCCTTGAATCCGGAGTACATGCGGCTTTATGGCGCGGGCATAAGGTGGATTTGACTTACACCGAGTTCTGCGTCGTCGAAATGCTGGCGCGCTGCGGCACGGATGTCGGTTACCGCGAAATTTACGATGTCGTGCGCGGCGAGAAGTTTGCCGCCGGCGACGGGCCGGACGGTTATCGGGCCAATGTCCGGGCGATGATCAAGCGTATCCGCCTGAAATTCATCGATGTCGATGCCGCTTTCGCGGCCATCGTCAATTTTCCCGGTTTCGGTTATCGCTGGAGCGGGGATGTTTAGGGTTTTGCGCCTTGTCGCCCGCTCGCTGACCGGAAAATTCCTGGTTCTGGTGGCGATGTTTTTGGTCGTGCCGCTGATCCTTTACGGGCGTTTCGAGCAAGCCGATGCCGAGCGTCAAGCCATGCTGCTGCGGACGCTGCAGATGCAGGGACATCTGATCACCGAAGGGCTGAGGCCGGCGCTGGGGGGCGCGGGCGGACGAGCTTTGCTCGATGCCGGCAAGGCGGTGCGGGCGCTGGCCGGAAACCAGGTGCGGCTCAAGCTGTTGCTACGTCCGGCAGGCCGTGGGCCGTCCTTTTTCCTGGTGGCGGCGAATCCCGAGATCGAACCCGACAAACTGGACGGGGAGCGCGATCGTCTGGCGGCGACCGGCGTCCTGGAGCGCTTGGACGAAAGCTGTCAGGCGGAAATACCCTTGGCGCTGCACCGGGCCGGCATCGAGGGGCAGGACGAATTGCTGACGTCGCTTTCCTCTCTGCACACGGCGGCCGGTTGTTGGGTCATCATAACCTCCTATGCCGCCGAGGATCTGGGCGGGGCAGGGCTGGTCCGGCCGTTTGTCGAGGCGCCGGAAATGCAGCTGGCCTTGGTTTGCTATGGCGCCATGGCGGTTCTGCTGGTTCTGCTGCTGGCGGGTATGGCCGTCAATCTGCGGGCCTTCGTCGTTCTGGCGCGGCGGATACGTCAGGGGCGCAATGCCGGCCCGGCGAATTTCGCCGCCGTGGCCGGCATTCCCGAGCTGATGCCGGTGGCTCGCGAATTCGACCGCATGGTGGCGACGCTGGCGGCGTCGGCCACGGCCCTGCGCGAAGCCGCCGAGGACAACGCCCACGCCTTTAAAACGCCCATCGCCACCATCGTGCAGTCGGTCGAACCGTTACGTCCCTTGGCGGCAGGCCAGGCCCGGGCGGAGCAGGCTGTTACCGCGATCGAACGGGCCCTTGGCCGTCTGGAGACGCTGGTCGCCGAGGCCCGGCGTCTTGACGAGAATGTGGCGGAACTGATGTCGGCGAAGCTGGGCGTTGTCGATCTGGCGGCTTTGGCCGTCGATTGGGCGCAATCCTACGACCGTCTCAATGCCGGGCGCGGAATCAGGGTGACGGCTCGGGCGGCCGGACCCGTTCGCGTGGCGGCGACCGAGGAAAGCCTGGAGACGATGCTGGAGAACTTGCTCGACAATGCCGTCGATTTCGTTCCGTCCGGCGGGGAGGTGCGGGTTGCGGTAAAAATCGCCGCCCATGGCTGGGCATCCTTGACGGTCGAGGACGACGGTCCCGGCGTTTCCCCCGACCGATTGGAAAAGATTTTTCGCCGCAATGTCTCCTTCCGTGCCGAAGGGAGTGGAGGGAGCGACGCGGATGCGGAGCATTCCGGCATTGGGTTGGCCGTCGTTCACCGCACGGCTGAGTTGCTGGGAGGGAACGCCCGCGCCGAGAATGTCGCGGGGAAAGGTCTGCGGATCACGGTGACGCTGCCTTTGGCTTAGGGCCGTTCACGCCGGGTCCGTTCCAGGACTCTTCATTTTCAGTCACAGCTTTGTTTCAGACTGGTCGCAGGCGTTTGCCGACGGCTCCGTTTATGCTCGGCTCGGTGAAAGAGCATCGTCCTCGTTCGAGGGGCATTCTTAGGAGCGTCGACAAAGCCGATGAAAAAAATTACCGCAACAACCCTGGTGCTTATCGCCGTTCTCAGCGTTTCGGCATGTTCGAACATGTCGCCGCGGGCGCAACGGGCGTTGTCGGGTGGCGCCATTGGCGCTGCTGGCGGCGCGGGCATCGCCTATATCGCCGGGGGGCCGATTCTCGGGGCCGCCCTGGTCGGCGGCGGAGCCGGCGCCGCTGTTGGCGCACTGCTTCCGTCCTCTCGCTAAACAGGCGTGGGACAAGCAGAAGCCCGACAGGCAGATGTCAGGCAAGCGGATGGGCGGCAATCGATTTTCTTCTCCATTCCTCCCAACAGACGGAGTCGGACGATGATGACAGCGAATTTTTCCACATTGGCCGGAAGGTCGTATGCGACGTCATCCGCGATGCCGTTGTCGGTGGAATGGCGGAGCTTCGAAGGCGAGGTTGACCGGATTCTTTCCCGGCTCCGTGATGCGCATATCCGCCTGACGCTGGTGTCCATCACCGTTCCCCGGTTTTTTCAGCAGCCGGCGATGCGCGCCGCTTTGAGCGAATCCATGCGGGTATCGGTTCCCCTCACCGATCCGGTGGGGCTGCTTGCCGACGGCGGCGTCGGCGCCTTGCTGCTTGGAACGCGCCCGCCGGGAGGGCTCGGAGACATCATGGTGGTGGAGCGCTTCATGCGCCGCTTCCAGCTTGCCTTGAATTTCCGCGGCGTTGCGATCCGTCACGACATGTTGATGCTTCAGGCCGTCCATTGCTGGGCGGGCGAAATCGACAATGCGCAAGACCTGATCGACGGGCTGGATTTGGTGCCGATACAGGAAGTTCCGGCGTTTTCGGTCATCGACGAAGTCGCTTCGTGACATTGAGCCTGCCTGTGTGCTGATCGGCACCCGGTTTTTCGGCTTTTTCCCACGTGCGGTAATTCCGCGAAAAAAGGGAAGATCCACGGACGGAAGGACAGGCCCATGAGAATGGCATTCCGTTTTATTCTGCCGCTGCTGGCGGCGCTGGGAAGCATCGCCCTGGGCGCCATGCCTTTGCTCGACCATTTGATCGACAGATGGTCGCGGTCCGACTTGGAAACACGCTCGCGGCTGGTGTTCTATTCGGTCCAAGACAGTCTGGTCGGTCTGGTCTCGGCCAACGCCGATGAAAAAATCAACGAATTGTTCCGGCATATCGCCCGCGACCGGCAGATTCTGGCGGTCGGTTTGTGTACGCCGGATTCCCGCCTGACGCATGCATCGCCCATGTGGCCGAAAGACCGTGTTTGCCCGGCGGCGCCCGTCGCCGGACAAGCTTTCACGCAGGATGCCGTCGAAGACGGAGCGGTCCTGACTTCGACCTTCGCCTTGACCGGTAGCGGCAAGGATCTGGCGGGAAAGGATCTCGGTCGTCTGGTCATTCTACAGAGTTTCGGCGGGGGCCAGAATCGCAGTTCCGGGGTGAAATATTACATGACGGGGTTTCTGGCCCTGTTGGGAGTACTGGCTGCCGCTGCCACCGTGCTGGTGGCACGCTTGACGCTGCGTCGGTGGATGCAGGCGATTCATAAGGGTCTGTCGGTCAAAGCCGGAGGAAGCCCGAAAGCTTTGGCCCCCGAGATCGTGCCGCTGGTCGACGGCATGCGCGAACTGCTGCGGGACACCGACGGGCCGCAAGCCCAGGCCGAGGCGATCCGCATCGACTGGGGGCCGGAAAACCTGCGCAGTCTTTTGCACAACGAACTGCCGGGAGCGGAAGTCCTGGTGGTGTCGAACCGCGAACCTTACGTCCATAACCTCGACGACGACGGCAGCATCCTGTTGCAGCGTCCCGCCAGTGGCGTGGTCACGGCCTTGGAGCCGATCATGCGGGCCTGCGGAGGAACCTGGATCGCGCATGGTCACGGCACGGCTGACCGCATGACCGTCGACGAGGCGGATCGTCTACAGGTGCCGCCGGACGAACCTGCCTACAGCCTGCGCCGGGTCTGGCTGTCGGATGATGAGTATGACGGCTATTACTACGGTTTCGCCAATGACGGTCTGTGGCCGCTTTGCCATATCGCTTTCGTGCGTCCCACCTTCCTTGCCTCGGATTGGGAGCGCTATTGCGAGGTCAACCGCAAGTTTGCCGATGCCGCGGTGGAAGAAGCCCGGACGCCCAATCCGGTGATCCTGATCCAGGATTACCATTTCGCTCTTTTACCCAAGCTTTTGCGCGAACGCTTGCCGGAAGCCACGATCATCACTTTTTGGCATATTCCCTGGCCCAATCCCGAGGTCTTCAGCATTTGTCCCTGGAAGGAAGAAATCCTGAGCGGCCTGCTGGGCAGTTCGATCCTGGGCTTCCACACGCAATTCCACTGCCTGAATTTCCTCGATTCGGTGGACCGTTTCCTGGAATGCCATATCGACCGAGAACAGAGCAGCGTCCGCGCCGGTTGCGGCTCGACCCTGGTGCGGCCTTATCCCATTTCCATCGAATGGCCGCCCGCGGCCATTCTGGAGCAGTCTCCGGTGGCGGAGTGCCGGGAAACCGTAAGGAGACGCTATAGCCTTGATCCGTCCCTTCTTTTGGCTGTCGGCGTCGAACGTTTCGACTACACGAAAGGCATTGCCGACCGCTTTCATGCCGTGGCGAGCCTGCTTGAGCAGCATCCGGAATGGATCGGCCGCGTCACGCTTTTGCAGATTGCCGCGCCGACCCGTGGCCGTCTGGATGCTTATCGGGCGACCCAGGCCGAAGCGCAGGCCGTCGCTCAGGCCATCAACGACCGTTTCAGCCGCCCGGGATGGCAGCCCATCATTCTGGTGCAGCGCCACCACGAACCGGAAGAGGTGTTCACTTTGTTCCGTGCCGCCGATCTTTGCCTGGTGTCCAGCCTGCACGACGGCATGAATCTGGTGGCGAAGGAATTCGTTTCGGCCCGCGATGACGAAGACGGCGTCCTGGTGCTGTCGACTTTTGCCGGAGCGTCGCGCGAACTGCGCGAGGCGCTGATCGTCAACCCCTATGACAGCCGCGCCATGGGCGAAAGCATCCATATGGCTCTGTCCATGCCCCTGGAACAGCGTCGTGAGAGGATGCGGCTGATGCGGGAGATGGTCGGAGAACACAACGTCTATTTCTGGGCCGGCCGGATGCTGCTCGATGCCGCGCGCATGCGCAAGCGGCGGCAGATCGAACTGCATGTTGTCGATACGCCCCAGGTCGTGCTTCACGGTGAGGTCGAGGCGGATGACGGCGAAAAGAATGGCCGCAAACGATTTGCCACCGGTTGACTGGACCAGATGGGCAATGTTCCTGGATATCGACGGAACATTGCTCGATCTGGCGCCAAGGCCGGATCAGGTTGTCGTTCCCGACGGATTGCTGGTGTTGCTTGATGCCTTGTCCATCCGTTTGTCGGGGGCGATGGCTCTGATCAGCGGGCGAAGTCTGGCGGATATCGACCGGCTGCTTCCCGGAGGGCGCGACGCGGCGGGAACCCACGGCGCCGAATGGCGATTGTCGGGAATATCGCCGGCCCCTCGGCGGCAGGACTGGCTTGATGCGGCGATTGCCGACATCCGGGCGGAAATCCGCAGCCTGCCCGGCATCCTGATGGAAACGAAACCCTGCTCTGTCGCCTTGCATTTTCAGCCTGTTCCGGAACATGAGCCAGCCGTTCTGGCCTTGCTGGACAGAATCGCCGGCGACTCCTCCGTCCCGCTGCGGGTCTTGCGGGGAAAAGCGATGGCGGAGCTGATACCCGTCGGACAGAACAAAGGCCGGGCCATCGAACGTTTCATGCGCTTTTCTCCCTATGCCGAACGGCTGCCGGTCTTCATCGGAGACGATGTGACCGACGAGGATGGCTTCGACGCCGTCGACCGGATGGGCGGCGTCTCGATCCGGGTCGGCGCGTTATCTGGGGAAAAGACTCTCAATCTGCCGTCATCGGCGGCGGTCCGTCATTGGCTTGCCGGTCTGGGGCATTCGCTAGGAGGCATGGTCGCGCAATGAACACGCTTGAATTGGGCGTTATCGGCAATTGCAACGTCGCCGCGCTGGTCGACACTTCAGCTTCCATCGTCTGGAGCTGTTTTCCCAGATTTGACGGCGACGCGGTCTTTTCCTCTCTTTTGAACGGAGCGGCGGCCGGGATGAAGGACGACAGCTCTTTCTCGCTGGAACTGGTTGACCAACTGCACGCGAATCAAAGCTATCTGCCCAATTCGGCTATTCTGCGCACGGTTCTGTACGACCATCACGGCGGCGAGGCCGAGGTCGTCGATTTCGCGCCCAGATTCGCCCACTACGAACGCATTTACCGCCCGCCGATGATCGTGCGGCGGATCAGGCCTTTGCACGGCCGTCCCCGTCTGCGGGTCCGGTTGCGGCCGCGTTTCGAAAACGGCGCCCTGTCGCCCGAGATCACCCGGGGCAGCAATCATATCCGTTACGTTTCTCCGGCCCAGACATTGCGTCTAACTACCAACGCCGCCGTTTCCTATATCATCGACGAGCGTCCTTTCGTGCTCGACCGTCCCATCGACCTCATGCTGGGGAGCGATGAAAGCCTTCAGTCCGGTTTGGAGACGACGGCGCGCGATCTGTTCGAGCGCACGCTCAATCACTGGAACAACTGGGTGCGCGGGCTGTCGATTCCGTTCGAATGGCAAGACGCGGTGATTCGCGCCGCCATCACCCTGAAACTTTGCAATTTCGAGGAAACTGGGGCGATCGTCGCGGCTTTGACCACTTCGATACCGGAAGCGCCCGAAAGCGAGCGCAACTGGGATTACCGCTATTGCTGGCTGCGCGACGCCTATTTCGTCATTCATGCCCTCAACCGTCTGGGCGTGACCCGGACGATGGAGGATTATCTTCGTTTCATCGGCGATATCGTCGAAGACGCCACCGAAGGCGACCTGCGCCCCGTCTACGGCATCACCCGGGACGCCTCCATTGATGAGACCGTCGTCAGTCATCTGACCGGCTATCGGGGCTGCGGCCCGGTCCGCATCGGCAACCAGGCATATCTTCAGAAGCAGAATGATGTTTACGGCAGCGTGGCGCTGGCGGCGACGCATGCTTTTTACGATCAGCGGCTGATTCCCTCGGGCGGCTTGCCCTTGTTCGAACAACTGGAACGGTTGGGCAAGCGCGCTTCCGCCGTGTTCGATAAGCCCGATGCCGGTCCCTGGGAGTTCCGGACCATCGCCTCGGTCCATACGTTTTCGGCGGTGATGTGCTGGGCGGCGTGCGATCGTCTGGCCAAGGTGGCGATCCATCTGGGGTTGGTGGACCGGGGGCGGCATTGGCGCCGGGAAGCGGACCGCCTGCACGGCATTATCTGCGAACGGGCCTGGAATCCGGACCTGAACAGCTTCGTCTCGACCTTTGAGGGCCAGGATTTGGACGCGACGCTGTTCCTACTTCACGAACTGGATTTTCTCGATGCCGACGATCCGCGCTTCGCTTCTACGGTCGATACGGTGGCCAGCCGTTTGCAAACTGGGGATTTCCTGTTCCGTTATGTCGGCGAGGACGATTTCGGCCGTCCCAAGACGGCTTTCGTCATCTGCGTCTTCTGGTACATCGACGCCTTGGCCACGCTGGGCCGGATTGACGAAGCGCGTAAGCTTTTTGAAAAGGTCTTGAACTATCGCAACACTCTTGGCCTGCTGTCCGAGGATATCGATCCGCATTCCGGCGAATTGTGGGGTAATTTCCCCCAGACATATTCCATGGTCGGCCTGATCAACTGCGCCATGCGGCTTTCTAGGAATTGGGAAGAGGCGTTCTGAGCGTTCGATCCCTTGCGGCAAAGGCGTCAGAATTGACGCAGGATGTACGGCAGGATGCCGCCATGACGGTAATATTCGACCTCGATGGGCGTGTCGATCCGCAGCAAAAGACGGCACTCTGTCACATCCGAACCGCCCGAGCGGGTGATGCGCAGGATGATCTGCTGCCCTGGCGACAGGTCGTTTTCCACATCCAGCAGATCGAACGTCTCATCGCCCTTCAATTCTAGGGAGGCGGCGCTCTCGCCGGGCTGGAACTGTAGGGGCAAGACGCCCATGCCGACCAGATTGGAGCGGTGGATGCGCTCGAAGCTGCGGGCGATCACGGCCTTGACTCCTAACAGTCGGGTACCCTTGGCCGCCCAGTCGCGGCTGGAGCCGGTTCCGTATTCCTCGCCGGCGAAGATGACGGTGGGGATGCCCGCCCGCTGATAGTCCATGGCGGCGTCATAGATGAAGCGCTGCGCTCCGTCGGGTTGGCTGACGGTCAGTCCGCCCTCGATCGGCCGTCCGTCGGGGCCGGGAGGCAGCATCAGGTTGCGGATGCGCACATTGGCGAAAGTGCCGCGCATCATGATTTCATGATTACCCCGGCGAGAGCCGTAGCTGTTGAAATCGGCCACCGGCACGCCGAGGGACTGCAGGTAGAGACCGGCGGGAGTGCTGGGTTTGATCGATCCGGCCGGGCTGATGTGGTCGGTGGTGACGGAATCGCCGAAGATGGCCAAGGCGCGGGCGCCGCGAATGGCGGCGGCGGCGGCCGGTTCTGCAGTGAAGCCGTCAAAGAAGGGCGGGCGGGCGATATAGCTGGACGGGGTCCAGCCGTAGACCTCGCCGGCCGGAGCCGCGATTTCGTCCCATAGCGGGTTGCCATGGGCGAAGTCCTGGTACAGGCGATGATAGCTTTCCGGAACGATGGCCTGTTTCAAAGCGGCGGCGATGTCGCCTTGGCTGGGCCATATGTCGCGCAGCATGACCGGGCGTCCGTCGGCGCCGTGCCCCAGCGGTTCACGATCCAGGTCGATGCCGACCCGTCCGGCCAGAGCCATGGCGACCACTAGCGGCGGGCTCATCAGGAAGTTGGCTTTGATGGCGGGATGGATGCGGGCCTCGAAGTTGCGGTTTCCCGATAGCACCGAGGCGCAGATCAAATCCTGTTCGGTCACCACCCGCTCGATCTCGGCGTCCAGAGGACCGGAATTGCCGATGCAGGTGGTGCAGCCGTAGGCGACCACGCGGAAGCCCAATTGCGCCAAGGGTTCCTGCAATCCGCTTCGGGCCAGATAGTCGGTGACCACCCGCGAGCCGGGTGCCAGCGAGGTTTTGACGCGGGCCGGCACCGTCAGCCCCTTGGCCACGGCGTTGCGCGCCAGCAGGCCGGCGGCCAGCATGACGCCGGGGTTCGAGGTATTGGTGCAAGACGTGATGGCGGCGATCAGAATGTCGCCCTGGCCGATATCGCCGCCGCTCAGACCGTGGCGGCGGGGGGCGTCGGGTTTGCCGTAGCCGTCCTGGCTGGCGGGTCTGGCCAGCAGATCGGCGAAGCGGGCCTTCAGATCGGACAGAGGGATGCGGTCCTGGGGGCGTTTCGGTCCGGCGACGCAGGGCACGATGTTGCCCAGGTCCAATTCGATGACGTCGCTGTAATCGATGTCGCCCAAATCCGGCATGCCGAACATTTGCTGGGCCTGGAAATAGCGGCGGAAGGCCTCCACGTCCTCGGCCGGGCGGCCGGTGGCGGTCAGATAGGCCGCCGTTTCCTCGTCCGGCGGAAAGAACCCCATGGTCGCGCCGTATTCCGGAGCCATGTTGGCGATGGTGGCGCGGTCCGGCAAGGTCAGCGAGGCTGCGCCCGGGCCGAAAAACTCGACGAATTTTCCCACCACGCGGGTTTTGCGCAGCAGCTCGGTGATGGCCAGCACCAGATCGGTGGCCGTCACGCCTGGGCGCAGATGCCCGGTCAGATGCACGCCGACGACATCGGGCGTCAGGATATAGATCGGCTGGCCCAGCATGCCGGCTTCCGCCTCGATGCCGCCGACGCCCCAGCCGACCACGCCCAGGGCGTTGATCATGGTGGTGTGGGAATCGGTGCCGACCAGGGTGTCCGGGAAAAAGACATCGCTCTTGCGGGCCAGTCCGCGCGCCAGATATTCCAGGTTGACCTGATGAACGATGCCGATGCCCGGCGGCACCACATGGAAGGTTTCGAAGGCCTGCATGCCCCATTTGATGAAGCGGTATCTTTCGGCGTTGCGATGGAATTCCAGCCCCATGTTCAGCGACAGGGCGTTCTGCTCGCGGAAGTGGTCAATCTGTACGGAATGATCGACCACCAGATCCACCGGCACCAGCGGTTCAATGGATTTAGGGCTGAGACCGGCCTGGGCGGCGGCGTCGCGCATGGCCGCCAGATCGCACAGCAGCGGCACCCCGGTAAAGTCCTGCAACAGAATGCGGGCGACGACGAAAGGAATTTCGGCGTCGCGGTCGGTCTTGGGACTCCAGCCGGCCAATTGGCGCAGATGGCGCTCGTCGATCCGTTTGCCGTCCATGTTGCGCAGCACGGATTCCAAAATGATCCTGAGCGATACCGGCAGGCGGGAAATCTTGCCGAAACCGGCGGCCTCCAGTGCGGGAAGCGAATAGAGACTGGCTGTTCGTCCTTCGCTGGGCTGGAAATCGCGGCGGGCGGAATTCGGATCGAAAGTCATGATGGCGCCTTTCGGAAAAGAAACCTGCCGTGGACATCGGCATGCGGCCGCGCTCTTCGCCGGCAATGGCGGCTTGACTTGTTTCTGGAACGTTTCCTGAGGCCGTTCCGGATTGCCGGCAGGCGGTCTGATGCCATGATCCTCTTCTGACTTGGGGAAAGGAAGCCCGATGACAATATCTCTTATGGCGGAAAGCCAGGCATTCTGCCGGATGTGAAAAAAGGCCTGACCGGTTCATTGTTTCGATAAGCTGATTTCGGCTTGACGTGGGAGGGCGACATGGCTGGCGACATGCGGATCGAACGGGATTCGTTCGGAGAGATCGGCGTTCCGGCCGATGCCCCGTGGGGCGCTCAGACCCAGCGTTCGCTGCTGCATTTCCGCATTTCCAACGAACGGATGCCGGAGGCCCTGCTGATGGCTTTGGCCCGCATCAAGCGGGCGGCGGCCCGGGTCAACGGAGAGCTGGGGTTGCTGGACGATGTTCTGGCTCAGGCTATCGGCGGCGCCGCCGACGAGGTGCTGGCGGGAAAGCATCCGGGCGCGTTTCCCCTGGCGGTCTGGCAGACGGGGTCGGGCACCCAGACCAACATGAATATGAACGAGGTGCTGGCCAACCGGGCATCCGAACTGATGGGGGGCGGCAAGGGAACGGGACGGCGGGTGCATCCCAACGATCACGTCAATCTAGGGCAGTCCTCCAACGACGTGTTTCCCACCGCCATGCATGTGGCGGCGGCGGAGCAATTGGTCCTGACGCTGCTGCCGGCCTTGCGGGGCCTGCGCGAAACGCTGACCGGGAAGGCCGCGGCTTTTTCGGGCATCATCAAGATCGGCCGCACTCATCTTCAGGATGCCACGCCCCTGACGCTGGGACAGGAAATGTCGGGCTGGGTGGCTCAGCTCGATCATGGCGAGCGGGCGGTCGTTTCCAGTCTGGAGGCCTTGCGCGAACTGGCTATCGGCGGCACGGCGGTGGGGACGGGGCTGAACACCCATCCGCAGTTCGGCGACAAGGTTTGCACCCTGTTGGCGGCGGAAATCGGGCAGCCGTTCCGCCGCGCCGCCAACGCCTTCGCCGCCTTGGCCTGTCACGATCCCCTGGTCGTCGCCCATGGAGCGCTGAAAAGCCTGGCCGTGGCCTTGATGAAGATTGCCGGAGACGTCCGCTGGCTGGCCTCGGGACCGCGCTGCGGATTGGGCGAACTGCGGCTGCCCGAGAACGAGCCCGGCAGCTCGATCATGCCCGGCAAGGTCAATCCCACGCAATGCGAGGCCATGACCATGGTCTGTTGCCAGGTGCTGGGCAACGATGTGGCGGTGTCGCTGGGCGGAGCTTCCGGAAATTTCGAGTTGAACGTCTTCAAGCCGTTAATCGCTCACAACGTTTTGCAAAGCATCCGGCTGCTGGCGGATGCCATGCGGTCGTTCGACGAGCATTGCGCCCAGGGGATGGAGCCGGACCGGGACCGCATTGCCGCTTTGCTGAATCACTCCCTGATGCTGGTGACGGCGCTCAGCCCGCATATCGGCTATGACCGGGCGGCGGGAATCGCCAAGAACGCTCATGCCCAGGGACTGAGTCTGAAAGCAGCGGCGCTGGCGTCGGGCCATGTCAGCGAAGAACAGTTCGACGCCTGGGTGCGCCCGGAAAAGATGATCGGTTAAACCTGTTTGTCGTTGTCGATGGGATAAAGCCCACCCAGGCATTTGCGGTAGATGATCCAATAGATGGCGCCCACCAGCAGCGAGCCGCCGACGATGTTGCCCAGAGTGGCGAAAAGCAGGTTGTGTAGCACCGAGCCGATGGTCAGAACCGACAGGTCCAAGTCGGTGGGAATATGGCCGGTGGTCTTCAGCAGCAGGGCCAGGGGCAGGAAGAACTGGTTGGCGACGCAGTGTTCGAAGCCGGCAGCGACGAAGGCCGAAACCGGCAGCAGAATGGCGGCGACCTTGTCGACCACCGTGCGGCCGGCATAGGCCAGCCAGACGGCCAGACAGACCAGCAGGTTGCACAGCACACCCTTGACGAAGATGGTCAGGGAATCCGGGGCCACCTTGGCGACGGCCACCTTCAGCAGCGCCGTGCCGAAGCCGTCATTGTTCAGGCTGTAGGTGTGGGCCAGATACAGCAGTCCCGCCAGCCCCAAAGAGCCCACCAGATTGCCCAGCCAGACGATGACCCAGTTGCGCAGCACCGCCCGCAGGCTGATCTGCCGGTTGGCCCAGGCCATGACGATCAGATTGTTGCCGGTGAACAGTTCGGCGCCGGCCACCAGCACCACCAGCAGGCCCAGGGAAAAGCCGACGCCTCCCAGCATGCGCTGCAAGGCGAAGCTTAAGGCCGGATCGGCTTGCATGATCAGAAAATACATGGCTCCCAGGCCGATGCTGCCGCCGGCGACGATGGACAGCATGAAACTGGGCAGAAAAGGCATGGTGGCCTTTTTGACGCCCAGTTTTTCCACATTCGCCTGAATCTGGGCGGGGGAATAGCAGTCCAGCCCGAAAATCTCGCTCTTCGGGGCGTCGCTCATGATGCCTCTCCTCGAAGGAAAAAGGGCGGCCGCCACCCAGGGGTCGGGAGGAAAAAACAGGGAGGCGGCCGTCAGTTCGCCATCGGTGGAGGCCGATGGCGCAGGGAACGGAGTGAACGTCAGCCGGCCTGGATCGCCGTCAGCGCGATGGTGTAGACGATGTCGTCCACCAGCGCGCCGCGGGACAGGTCGTTGACCGGCTTGCGCAGGCCTTGCAGCATCGGTCCGACGCTGACCACATGGGCGGACCGCTGCACCGCCTTGTAGGTGGTGTTGCCGGTGTTCAGGTCGGGAAAAACGAAGACGTTGGCGCGCCCGGCTACCGGACTGTCCGGAGCCTTTTGCCGCCCGACGCTTTCGACGCTGGCGGCGTCGTATTGCATGGGGCCGTCGATCAGCAGATCGGGGCGTTTTTCCCGGGCCAGCTTGGTGGCGGCGCGGACCTTTTCCACATCGTCGCCGCTTCCCGACGAGCCGGTGGAATAAGAGATCATGGCCACGCGCGGCTCAATGCCGAAGGCCTTGGCCGAATCCGCCGACTGAATGGCGATTTCCGCCAGTTCCTCGGCGGTCGGATCGGGGTTGACGGCACAGTCGCCGTAGACCAGCACCTGATCCGGCATCAGCATGAAGAAAACGCTGGAGACCAGACTGTTGCCCGGTGCGGTTTTGATCAATTGCAAAGCCGGACGCACGGTGTTGGCGGTGGTGTGGACGGCGCCCGACACCAGTCCGTCGGCGTCGCCCAAAGCCAGCATCATGGTGCCCAGCACCACGGTGTCCTGCAACTGTTCGTCGGCCTGCCCGGCGGTCAGTCCTTTGGCCTTGCGCATTTCCACCATGGGTTGGACGTAGCTGGCGCGAATGACCTCGGGATCAAGAACCTCTACGCCCTTGGGCAGAACGATGCCCAAGGCGTCGGCCTGTTGCCCGATTTTGACCGGATCGCCCAGCAATACGCAACTGGCGATACCTTTTTCGGCGCAGATGGCCGCAGCTTGAAGGGTGCGTGGCTCGTCGCCTTCCGGCAGAACGATGCGCTTGCCGGCCTTCTGGGCGTCCTGCACCAGACGGTGACGGAAGGCCGGAGGCGGCATGCGCAATTCGGCGGGGCGGCCGATCTTCTGGCGCAAGGGGGCGGTGTCCAGCCGTTCGGCGATGAACTCCACCAACCGGTCCATGCGTTCGCCGTCATCGGCGCTGACATGATGGTTTAGGTTGCTCAGGGCGCTGGCCGTGACGAAAGTATCTTGATCGCAAAACAGAATCGGCAGGCCGGAATTGCGGACCAGAGCCAAGCTTTCCACCGACTCGGCCATGTGGCGCCCGCAGGTCAGCAACAGACCGGCCAGGGGGACGCCGCGCATGCCGGCCAGGGCGGTGGCCAGAATGACGTCGCTGCGGTCGCCGGGCGTGACCACCAACACGCCGGGGCGCAGGCGCTTGATGACGCTTTCCACGGCTCCGGCTGCTACCACTACTTCCTGAACGCGGGCGCGGGCGATGGAGCCGGCATGCTCCACCTTCAGCCCCAGGCTGTCGATGACGTCCAGCAGGCGCGGAGCGTTCAGCCCAGCCTCGAACGGCACCGCTCCCAGCACCGGTACATGGCCGTTGATGCGGGACAGATCCTCGCGCAGGCGGACGCCGTCGGCGGCGGAGGCCACCTTGTTGATCAGGTAGCCGGCGAAGGGATGACCGCTTTCCTCGTCATACTGCCGTTGGGCCAGATCAATGGCTTCGGCCAGTTCGCGGGCGTCGCCACGCGATCCCGACAAGACCGGAATCAGGTCGGCGGTCAGGCTGCGGGCCATCTCGGCGTTCAGTCGGGCGGCCATTTGCCGGTCGGCGTCGGGAATCAGACCTTCCACCACCACCACGTCGTGGTGGGCGCGCACGGCTTCGACCAGGGAAACCACGTCCTCCATCAGTGCGGGAAGCTGGCCGGCGCGGATTTGGTCCTCGGCCTCGTGGAACGCCAGCGGGGCGGGGGCTTCCACATGGCAAAGCGTGCGGGCGAAATGGGTCGACAAATCGTGGATGCCGTCTTTGGCTTCCGGTTGGGCGATGGGCTTGACGAAACCGGCCTTGATGCCGTCGCGCTGCAAGGCGCGCAGCAATCCCAGCGAGATCGAGGTCAGTCCCACGTCCTGGGCCGCCGGGGCCAGGAAGAAGGAGCGGCGCGTTGCGTTGCCGACGCCGCCCAAGGCTTCGGGAGAGGGGAGAACGGTCATGTCAGCAACTCCCGGCGCAGGTCAGGGCTTCGGTGTCGCGGGCGATCATCCATTCCTCGTTGGTCGGCAGAACCAGCGCGGCGGGAGCCCTTCGGCGACTGATGAGTCCGGACTGGCCGCGCACCATGGCGCGGTTGGCGGCTTCGTCCAGTTCGACGCCCAAGGGGCGCAGACGCTGCATGGTCATGCTGCGGATCATCGCCGAGTTTTCGCCGATGCCGCCGGTGAAGACCACGGCGTCCAGGCGCGGCAGGGACATGGACAGGCCGCCGATGTGGCGGGCCAGCCGGTGGGCGAAAACCTTCAGGGCCAGCATGGCGCCTTCATGACCGTCCTTGGCGGCGGCCTCGAGAATCCGGCAGTCGTTGGACAGCTCCGACAGTCCCAGCAGGCCGCTGCGCTTGTTGAGGACGGCGTCCATTTCCTTGGGATTCAGTCCGGCCTCGCGGGCCAGGAAGGCCACGGCTCCGGCATCCACGTCGCCGCAGCGGGTGCCCATGATCAACCCCTCCAGCGGGGTCATGCCCATGGTGGTGTCGACGCTTTGGCCGTTGAGCACGGCGGTGGCCGAAGCCCCGTTGCCCAGATGGGCGATGACCAGGCCATGATCGGCGGGGTCGAGACCCAGCACGTTCAGGGTTTCCTCGGCGACATAGCGGTGGCTGCTGCCGTGGAAGCCGTAACGGCGGATGCCGAAATCCCGGTAATAGGTCTGCGGCAGGCCGTACAGATAGGCTTCCGGCGGCATGGTCTGATGAAAGGCGGTGTCGAACACGGCTACCTGCGGCACCGTCGGCAGCTTTTCCAGAGCGGTGCGGATACCCAGGACATTGGCCGGGTTGTGCAGGGGGGCCAGACCGTTGCAGGACTCGATGTCGGTCAGCACCGACGGGGTAATCAGCGCCGATTGCTTGAAGCGTTCGCCGCCATGGACGACCCGGTGCCCGACCGCTCGCACAGGCTCAAGCTTGTGGTGGTCGTCCAGAATGTCGATCAGGGTGTCCAGGGCGCTGCCGTGGCCGTTGGGGCCTAGGGGGAGGGTGCGGGGCGCGCCGCCGTTCTTGTAGGTGATGCGGGCTTCCGGTTCGCCCAGGCATTCCGCCAGACCGGACAGGGACGGAGCCCTGGCGGCAGCCTCGAACACGGCGAATTTCAGCGAGGAACTGCCACAATTGATCACCAGGGTCATATTGGCGTTGTATCTCATTTGGGAACCTCAAAGCCGAAGAGCAAAAGAGAAGGTCAGGTCACAGTCAGGCCTCGGGTGGCGAACAGGTCGCGCGCCGCCTGGGTTTGTTCGGGACTGGGCGTCGGAGTGGCGGCCAGGGGATAGGCGTGCCCCAAAGCCTGCCATTTGTGGGCGCCCATCTGGTGGAACGGCAGAACCTCGACCCGGTCCACCGCCGCTCCCAGCGTGGCGATGAAATCCGCCAGCTTCAGGATGTCGGCCGGATCGTCGGTCAGGCCGGGCACCAGGACGTAACGGATCCAGATCCGTTTATTCAGGCGCACCAGGCGATGGGCGAAATCCAGGGTCGGCTGCAAGGCCTGCCCGGTGATGAGGTGGTAGCGTTCGGGATCGATGTGCTTGATGTCCAAAAGCGCCATGTCCAGGGGGCGGAACCATTCGTCCGCCACATCGGCATGCAGGAATCCCTGGGTGTCCAGGGCGGTGTGCAGGCCCAGTTCGTCTTTGATGCGGGCCAGCAGCTTGCCAGCGAAGTCCGCCTGCAGCAGCGGCTCGCCGCCCGACAGGGTGACGCCGCCGGCGAATTTCAGGAAATGCGCATAGGGGCGGACCTCGTCCATGGCCTGTTCCAGGTTGACGAGACGGCCGGCATGCAGCTTCCAGGTGTCCGGGTTGTGGCAGTACTGGCAGCGGAACAGGCAGCCGGACAGGAAGAAGACGAAACGCATGCCCGGTCCGTCGACGGCGGCGCCGGTTTCGACCGAATGCAGATACCCCAGGGGGCAATGGGTATCGTCGGCATGCTGGTCGAAGGCTTGGCTGTAGGTGGCGTCGAGCATGGTTTCGTCCTCCTCGTCCGTACCGGCCTTACATGGCCTGATGGAAGGTACGGCTGATCACGTCAAGCTGCTGTTCCTTGGACAGCTTGATGAAGTTCACCGCGTATCCCGAAACGCGGATGGTCAATTGCGGGTACTTTTCGGGATGTTCCATGGCGTCCGTCAGAGTCTCGCGGTTGAAGACGTTGACGTTGACGTGGAACCCGCCCGCTTCGGCGAAGGCGTCCAGGCAGTTGGATAGATTGCCGATGCGGTCTTGCTTGGTGTGGCCCAGGGCGTCCGGCGTGGCCGATGCGGTCCAGCTGATGCCGTCCAGGGCGCAGGCATAGGGCAGCTTGGCGACGGAAGCGCCGGCGGCCACGAAACCCTTTACATCGCGGCCGTTCATCGGGTTGGCGCCGGGAGCGAACGGTTCGCCGGCGCGGCGGCCGTCGGGAGTGTTGCCGGTCTTCTTGCCATAGACCACGTTGGAGGTGATGGTCAGCACCGACTGGGTCGGCATGGCGTTGCGGTAGAACGCCGGTTGCGCCGCCACCTTCTTCATGAAAGCTTCGGTCAGCCAGACGGCGATCTGGTCGGCGCGGTCGTCGTTGTTGCCATAGGCCGGATATTCGCCTTCGATCTTGTAATCGACGGCCAGCCCCTTTTCGTTGCGGATGACCGATACCTTGGCGTGGCGGATGGCCGACAGGGAATCGGCTGCCACGGATAGACCGGCGATGCCGCAGGCCATGGTGCGCAGGATGTCACGGTCGTGCAGCGCCATCTCGATCCGTTCATAGGCGTATTTGTCGTGCATGTAGTGGATCGAGTTCAGGGCCTTGACGTAGGTCCGGGCCAGCCAGTCCATCATCTTGTCGAGCTTGGCCATGACTTCGTCATAGTCCAGGACATCGGCGGTGATGGGCTCGAAGCCTTTGGCGACCACGGCTCCCAGCTTTTCATCGACGCCGCCGTTGATGGCGTAGAGCAAAGCCTTGGCCAGATTGGCGCGGGCGCCGAAGAACTGCATCTGCTTGCCGATGCGCATGGCCGAAACGCAGCAGGCGATGCCGTAGTCATCACCCCATTTCGGCCGCATCAGGTCGTCGTTCTCGTACTGAATGGCGCTGGTGTCGGTGGATACCTGAGCGCAGAAATCCTTGAAACCGCGCGGCAGCTGGGTGCTCCACAGCACGGTCAGGTTCGGCTCGGGAGCCGGTCCCAGATTGTAGAGGGTGTTGAGGAAGCGGAAGCTGTTGCGGGTGACCAGCGGACGCCCGTCCTCGCCCATGCCGCCCAGGCATTCGGTGACCCAGGTCGGATCGCCCGAGAACAGCGAGTCGTATTCCGGAGTGCGCAGGAAGCGGACGATGCGCAGCTTGATGACCAGATCGTCGATCATCTCCTGGGCCTGTTCCTCGGTCAGCAGTCCGGCCTTCAGGTCGCGCTGGATGTAGATGTCGAGGAAGGTCGAGACGCGGCCCAGCGACATGGCGGCGCCGTTCTGTTCCTTTACCGCAGCCAGATAGCCGAGATAGGTCCACTGGATGGCTTCGCGGGCGTTGGCCGCCGGGCGCGACAGGTCGCAGCCGTATTTGGCGCCCATTTCGCGCAGCTCGTCCAGGGCGCGGAACTGTTCGGACATTTCTTCGCGCAGGCGGATGACGTCCTCGGTGAAGACGGCGTCGTCCAGTTCATGGAAGCGGTCCTGGCGCTCGTGGCGCAGGAAGTCGGTGCCGTAAAGGGCGACACGGCGGTAATCGCCGATAATTCGGCCGCGGCCGTAAGCGTCGGGCAGGCCGGTGATGATGCCGGATTTGCGGGCGGCCAGGATGTCGGGGGAATAGACGTCGAAGACGCCCTGATTGTGGCTCTTGCGGTATTTGGTCCAGATTTCCTTGACCACCGGATCGATGGTGTAGCCATAGGCTTCCAGGCCGGATTCCACCATACGCAGGCCGCCGTTGGGCATCATCGCCCGCTTCAGCGGCGCGTCGGTCTGCAGGCCGACGATGATTTCGTTGGCGCGGTCGATATAGCCGGCGTCGTGGGCGGTGATGCCAGCGGGGCGATCGACGGACGCGTCTAGAATGCCCTTGGCGCGCTCTTCCGTCAGCAGTTCGCCCAGACGCTCCCACAGCTTGCTGGTCCGCTCGGTGGGGCCGGACAGGAACGTGGAGGCGCCGAGATAGGGGGTGTAGTTGTTCTGGATGAAGTCGCGGACGTCGACCTGGCTTTTCCAGGCGCTACCAGAGAACCCCTTCCAGGGGTCTACGAGGTATTGTGTGTCGTTGAACAGGGTACCCATAATAAACTCTCCTATGAAACAGGAGGCAGGGGAGCCGCCGCCGGGGGATGACGGCGGCTCTTCTGTCCCTTACTCGGCAGGCGATACAGCTTGAGAAATGGCCTGGGGGCTCCGCTGCGGCAGGAGTTCGCGCCATTTACGCAGCGAGGCGACCAGGATGACGATCCCCAGCACCAGCATGATGATGGAGATACCGGCGTTGAACGGGTTGAACCCTTTCGACGCGCTGTTCAGGTAAACGTTGGCGATCATCCAGTAACCGGCATAGTTGACGGTCACGAACAGGTAGGCCAACGGCACTAGGCAGGTCAGCATGTAGGACCGCTTGGCGGACAGGCGCAGGATGATGGTGGCGCCGATCATCAGGCCGATCGAGGCCATCAACTGGTTCGACACGCCGAACAGAGCCCACACGGAATTGATGTCGCCAGAGTTCAGCAGGTAACCCCACAGGGCGCAGGCGACGACGCTGGCGCCGAAGGAACCGGGCATCCAATCGATCTGCTTCAGCTTCGGGAACACGTCGCCGCCCAGATCCTGGATCAGGTAACGGGCAACTCGGGTGCCGGAGTCGATGGCGGTCAGGATGAACACCGCTTCGAACATGATGACGAATTGGAAGAAATAGGCGGCCAGATGGCTGAACCACGGGATCTTGGTGAAGATCTCGGTCATACCGACCGCCAGGGTCACAGCGCCGCCGGTACGGCCGTAGAGGTCGATGCCGATGGAGGCTGCCAGCTGCGGCAGGTCCACCACGTCCATGCCCAAAGCCTTGAAGGCGGCGGCGCTGGAATTGATGGCGAAGTAATCCGCCGGATGCAAAGAGGTGGCGGCGATCATGGCCATGACGCCGACCAGACATTCGGCCAGCATGGCGCCGAAGGCCACGGTCTGGATGTCGCTCCATTTGTCCACCAGCTTCGGGGTGGTGCCCGAACCGATGAAGGCGTGGAAGCCGGAGATGGCGCCGCAGGCGATGGTGATCGAGATGAACGGCCATACCGGGCCGGCCAGCACCGGACCGCCGCCAGCGATAAACTGGGTCAGGGCCGGGAAGCGGATTTCCGGGTTGATGAAGATGACGCCGACGACCAGAGCGCCGAACACGCCGATCTTCATGAAGCTGGACAGATAGCCGCGCGGGGTCAGCAGCATCCACACCGGCAGGGTGCTGGCGAAGAAGGCGTAGATCGGCAAGGCCAGTCCGACGGTCTGATGATGCAGGGTCAGCATGTCGCCCAGCCAGGTGCCCTGAAGGTACGGGCCGGCCAGAACGGCGGCCATGATGGCGGCCAGACCGACATAGGTGGCGATCTTGGAATTGCCGGTGATGCGTTCATAAAGCCCGACGCCGATGGCGATCGGAATGGTCATGAACACGGCGAAGGTGCCCCAGGCGTTGCGCTCAAGCGCATGCACCACGACCATGGACAGACCGGCCATGGTGATGGTGATGATGAACAGCATGGCCAGGCCGGTGCACCAGCCGGCGACCGGGCCCAGTTCCGATTTGGCGACTTCCGACAAGGACATGCCCTTGTGCTTCATCGAGGCGAACAGGACCACGGTGTCGTGGACCGCGCCGCCGACGACGCAGCCGATCAGCAGCCACAGGAAGCTGGGAAGATAACCGTACTGGGAGGCCAGGACCGGGCCGACCAGGGGGCCGGCGGCGGCGATGGCGGCGAAATGCTGGCCGGCATTGACCCATTTCTTGGTGGGGACGTAATTGCGGCCGTCTTGAAGTTCGTGGGACGGGGTGACTTGGACGTCGTCTGCGCAGAGGACCTTGCGGACAAAGAACACGCCGTAAAAGCGGTAGCAGATGGCAAGGATGCAGAGCGTGGCGATCACAAAGGTTAAGGCGTGATCCATGATGGCTCTCCCAAAAGAAGACGCCATGACCATATTCCTGTTGCGGATATGGGTGGGGCCGTTCCCCGGGAGCGGCGGAATAGGGATGCGAGCGGTAGGGATTTGAGGGCGAGCGGTAACGGTCAGGGGGCGAACCGGCGGCTCCGCCGAAGCGGACCGACGGCTTCAGGCGATGCCCAGACGCTCTTTCAGAGGCCCCAGGAAGCGGCGGCTGACCGGCACGATCTGGCCGGAAATCGTCTGGATTTCCGCCAGATTATTATCGCTGAAACGGATTTCCTTGATGCGGTCGGGATTGATCAGATATTGCCGATGACAGCGCATCAGCGGCGTGCGCTCCTCCAGGGTGCGCAGGGTCAGTTCGGTGAAACGTTCCTGGCCGTCCTGGCCGATGACGAAGATGCCCGACGGGGTGGAGGAAATGAACTCCACCTCCTCCAGCTTGATCAGATAGATGCGGTTTTGCCCGGAACAGGGGATTTGCCGCAGCGGATTGGTGTTGGCCAGCGGCTCCAGATCCTGGCTGCTGCGGTCGCGGCGCAGCCGTTGCAAAGTTTTGTGCAGCCGTCCGGCGTCGATGGGTTTCAAAAGATAGTCGAAGGCGTTTTCCTCGAATGCCTGCACGGCATATTCGTCGTGGGCGGTCAGGAAAACGATCCTGGGCATCCGCTCGGGGTCGAGCATGCTCAGCATTTCCAGGCCGTTGACTCGGGGCATCTGGATGTCCAGGAACACCACGTCGGGCGACAATCGGTTGACGGCGGCGATGGCTTCGATGGCGTTGGCCGATTCGCCGACGATGTCCAGGTCGCTTTCCTGGTCCAGCAGGCAGCGCAACTCCTCGCGGGCCAATTGTTCGTCATCGACGATCAGCACCTTCATGCGGGAACGGTCTCCAACGGCACGCGCATCTTGATCCGGGTGAACAGGTCGCGTTCATGCTCGACGGCCAGCCCGTAGCGTTCGCCATAACGGGTCTTGATGCGCCGGTCCACCAAATTCATGCCCAGACCGTCGCCGCCCTGCTTGGCTTCGTACAGGCCGGCATTGTCTTCCACGGTCAGAAGCAGATCGCCGTCGTCGCGGCGGGCGGCGATGCGGATCAGTCCGCCGCTCAGCATCTGCGAGGTGCCGTGCTTGATGGCGTTTTCCACCAGCGGCTGGAGCGAAAAGGCCGGCATGCGGGCGTCGCCCAGATCGTCGGCGACGTCGATTTCGACGCTCAGGCGGTCGTTGAAGCGGGCAAGTTCGATTTGCAGATAGGCGTTCACATGCTCGATTTCGTCCCGCAGGCTGGCTTCCTCGCTGGGGCGTTTCAGGTTCTTGCGGAAGAAGGTTGAGAATTGCTGCACCAGATAGCGCGCCCGCTCTGGATCCTGGCGGATCACCGCCGACAGGGTGTTCAGGGTGTTGAACAGAAAATGCGGATTGACTTGGGCGTGCAGCAGCTTGATCTCGGACTGGGCCAGCAATTGCTTCTGCCGTTCATAGCGTCCCGCCAGAATCTGGTTCGACAGCAAGCGGGCGATGCCTTCGCCCAGGGTGCGATTGATGGTCGAGAACAGTTTGGTCTTCGGCTCGTACAGCTTGATGGCGCCGATGACCTGGTCGTCCTCGCCCTGAAGCGGGATCACCAGCGAGGCGCCCAGCGGACAGTCAGGCTTGATCGAGCATTGATAGGCCACTTCGTTGCCGTCGGCATAAATGACCTGATTGCTCTCGATGGCTTGCAGGGTTTGAAGCGAGGTCACGGGCATGCCCGGCAGGTGATGGTCGCTGCCGACCCCGATGAAGGCCAGGGTCTTGGTGCGGTCGGTGATGGCTACGGCGCCGACGCCGGTTTCCTCGTAGATGATGCGGGCCACCCGCATGCTGTTTTCCTGGTTGAAGCCGCTGCGCAGCACGCCGTCGGCGCGGGCGGCGATTTTCAGGGCCTTGGCGGAAAACACGCTGGACTGCTTTTCGATGATAGTGCGGCGGTCGAGCAGGATGCGCATAAACATGGCGGCGCCCACCGAATTGGCCGTCAGCATCGGCAGGGCGATGCTTTCCACCAGATGCAAGGCGTCCTGAAAGGGGCGGGCCACCAGCAGAATGATCAGCATCTGCGCCACCTCGGCGCACAGTGTGACCAGTCCTGCCGTCAGCGGGTTGAGCAGTTTGTCGTGCCGGCCTGCCTGGATCATATAGCGGTGGAACATACCGCCGATCAGGCCTTCGGTCATGGTCGAGATGGCGCAGGCCAGGGCCGTGAAGCCGCCCATGGAATAGCGGTGCAGGCCGCCGGTCAGCCCCACGGCCAGCCCGACATAGGGGCCGCCCAGCAAGCCGCCCAGCACCGCTCCGATGGCGCGGGTGTTGGCGATGGAATCCTCGATCCGCAGGCCGAAATAGGTGCCCATGATGCAGAACATGGAAAAGACCAGATAACAGGCGATCCGATAGGGCAGGCGGATCGTCACATGCATCAGGGGAATGAACAGGGGCGTCTGGCTGAGCAGATAGGCGATCACGAGATAGACGCACATCTGCTGCATCAGCGAGACGACCAGATTGAGCGATTCGATCATGGGGCCGGCTTCATCTGGGAACGATACCCATTATAGCCGCAGCAGGCGCATACCCCGCTATCCGTTTTGTCGAGGGGCGGGTCTGTCTTTTCTCAATATTGCAAATGAAAGTTAGTCTCATTTATGGTTCCGGCTCGATATATGACGGGACGGCATCGCCGCCGCTGCCGGCTGGGGGAAACAAGATTGGATATCAGGGCGCTGTTTCTGGCGCATCAGGGCGAGGTGCGCTCGTATCTGTCGCGCACGCTGAGAGATGCCGATGCCGCGGCGGATTTGACGCAGGAAACTTTTTTGCGTTTTGTCGAACATCGCGGCGGCGATGCGGCGGCGGTGGCGCAGCCGCGGTCCTATCTGTTCCGCATGGCCTATCATCTGGCCGTCGATTACATCCGTCGCCGCAGACGGGAGGGCATATCGGTGCTGGCCGACGAGGGATGGTCGAGCCTGCCGGATGAACGGCCGTCTCCCGAGCGAGAGGTTCGTGGCCGCGACGATCTGGCCACGGTGCAGGCGGCCTTGCTGGAATTGCCCGAGCGCAGCCGCCAGGTGTTCCGGGCGGTGCGGATCGATGGCCTGACCTATCAGGCGGCGGCTCGCCGGTTGGGGATTTCGGAAAGCTCGGTCCAGAAGCATCTGGCCCGCGCCCTTCTTCACGTTATGAAGCGGTTGGGGGGCTAAGCCGATGTTCGATTTTCTTTCATGCCGACAGTCACGTTGCGACCGGCAGGCGGCGGAGTGGCTGCTGCGGGCGGAAAACGGCGAGTCCTCGGTGGCGGACGGCTTGCAGCGGTGGCTGGCGCGCAGTTCCCGCAATCGCGCCGCCTATCGGCGGGCCCGTCAGGCGTGGGGCATGATGGGGCAGGCGGAGCTTCCCGTCCCCCGTCCCGTGGCCGTGATGCGTCCGCGCCTGGCCTGGGCCGGAGCCATGGCGGCGGCGCTGGCGGTGACGATCGGTTGGTGGGAGGGTGGGGAACGATGGTCCGCGGATTTTTCCACCGGCGTGGCCGAGCAGCGGATGATCGGTCTGGAGGACGGAAGCCAGCTTTGGCTGGGGCCGGACAGCGCCGTGGATGTGCGCTTCGATAGCGGCGAAAGGCGGGTGGTGCTTCGGTCCGGCGAAGTTTACGCCGTCGCCGCCCCGCGCAATGGGGCCGAACCCCGGCCATTTCTGGTTCACGCCGGCAACGGTTCGGTCCGGGCCTTGGGCACCCGCTTCAACGTCAATGTCTTGCCCGACGGCACGGAAGTAACCGTCGAGGAACATGCTGTCGAGGTTCGGGCCGATGCGGCGGACGGCAGCCAGGAGCATTCCACTCTGTCGGCGGGACAAAGCCTGCGTTACGGTTCCGATGGCGTCGGTTCCTCATGGCCGGTCGAGCCGTCTCAGGCGGGAGCTTGGCGCAAGGGGCATCTGGTGGCGGATCGCCAGCCTTTGGGCGATGTGGTCGCCGAATTGAACCGCTATCGCCATGGCCGCATCATCATTACCGATACGGCCTTGTCCCGGCGCATGGTCAGCGGCGTCTTCGATACCCGCGACCCCGATGCGGCGTTGGAGGTCATAACCTCGGTGCTCAAGGTGCATAGCCTGTCCCTGCCGCCTTTGATCACCCTGCTTTACTGACCGGCAGAGCTTTTTTCAAAAAATGCAAAAAACAATTACCGAGTCCGGCGGGCCGGAACGTCATCAATTTATGCAAATAAGAATCGTTTGCATAAATTGATGACGTGAAGGAAAGCGGGAATGCAGAAGCAGGGTTTGTCGGGCGTTGCATCGGGGGCGGGAACGAACCGGGGGGCTAGGCATGGTTTGAGCCGGATGGCCCTGATGATGGGGTTGGTTCTGGCCTCCGTTTCCGTGGCGGCCCTGTTCTCGCCGCTTCAGGCCGCGCAGGCGGTGGAGCAGAAAATCGCCTTTCATCTTCCTGCCCAGGATCTCAATGCAGCGCTGCTGAGCTTCGCCCGCGAAGCCGATCTGCAATTGGTCTACGACGTGTCGCTGGTGCAGGGCCGTAGAAGCTCGGCCATCGACGGAACCCTGACGCCGGAGGAAGGGTTGAGCCGCCTGCTGGCCGGCAGCGGTCTGACCTACCGATTCACCGGCGTCCACAGCGTGGCGCTGGAGCGGCTGCCTGCCGACGCCACCACTTTGGCGCCCGTCACCGTCGAAGGGGCGCAAAGCCGTGCCGAGGAAAGCGCTTTCGGTCCTGTCGCCGGTTATGTGGCCAAGCACAGCGCTACCGCCACCAAAACCGATACTCCTATTCTGGAAACGCCCCGCTCGGTCAGCGTCGTGACCAACGAGGAACTGGAGCAGCGCCAGCCCACCAGCCTTTCCGAGGCATTGGGCTATGTCGCCGGGGTCAGTGCCGCCTCTCGCGGTGGTGACGACCGTTACGACTGGTTCTCGATCCGAGGCTTCGACGCCAGCACCAGTTTGTTCCGCGATGGTTTGCAGGCCCAAGGCGGCGACAGCAAGATCGAGCCTTACGCTCTGGAGCGCATCGAGGTACTGAAAGGTCCGGCTTCGATCCTGTACGGACAGGTTTCTCCGGGCGGCATGATCAATGCCGTGACCAAGCGTCCGAGCCAGGACAATTTCGGCGAAGTGGAAACCCTGGTCGGCACCGATAACCACACGGAAGGTCGCGCCGACGTCAGCGCCAGCCTGAACGACGATAAGACCTTGGCGGCGCGCATGGTGCTGCTGAAAAAGAACAGCGACACCTCGGTCAAATACAGCAAGGACGACCGTGATTACGCCATGCTGTCGCTGGCCTGGACGCCGGACGACGGCACCAGCCTGACGGTGATGGGGGATTACCGTCATGACGAAACCGTTTTTCCTCCGGCCCTGCCCGCCGAGGGAACGGCCTATGCCGGACGGTTCGGCACGGTGTCGCGTGATCTGTTTGTCGGCGCCGTCGGCTCCGAGGAACTGAAGCGCGACCAATATTCCATCGGCTACAATCTGGACCACAGTTTCAACGACCATGTGTCGTTCACCCAGAACGCCAGAATCTCCATCGCCGATTCTCCGGATTTCTTCGGCGTGCGAGCCGGTTCCCTGAATGCCGACGGCCGCACCGTCAGCCGCTACACCTTTGCCGGCAAGGTCTATCGCAACACCGACGAAGTGGACAACCAGTTGCACCTGAAGGGCGACACCGGCCCGGTGAACCACCATCTGATCGCGGGCGTCGATTATTCCCAGGATCGCTATGTCTTCAATTACGGCATCGGCACGGCGTCGGACCTGGACATCTATAATCCGGATTACGGTGGCACCTATGTCAAGCCGGCCATCGACAGCGGTTCTACCACCCTGACCAAGCAAACCGGGGTCTATCTTCAAGATCAGGCCAAGATGGGTGACCACTGGACTCTGACCCTGGGGGCGCGGCACGACAACGCCACCGTCAAAGCCATCGATTACAGCGATGGCTCCTTCAGCCGTCAAGATGATCACGCCACCACCTGGAACACGGGTTTGGTTTATCTGTTCGACAGCGGGCTGGCGCCCTATGTCAGCTATGCCACCTCGTTTCTGCCCAACACCGGCACCGACAGTTCCGGCAAGGCCTTTCACGCTACCACGGCGCAGCAGGGCGAAATGGGTGTGAAGTTCCAATCGCCCGGCAGCGGCAGCATGACCACCCTGTCGGCCTTCGACTTGGTCGAGGACCACGTCCTGACCGCCGATCCCAACGACAGCAACTTTCAGGTCGACGGCGGCCAATGGGAATCCAAGGGCGTCGAAGTGGAAAGCCGCCTGGGCCTGGGGTACGGCTTCCGTCTGATCTCGACGGCGACCATGATGGATGTGCGCATCATCAAGAGCAACGACGGCAACGAAGGACATCATCCGGCGGGTGTGCCCAACCACATGGCTTCGGTCTGGCTCGATTACGAGGTCAAGACCGGCCAGCTTCAGGGGTTGGGCATGGGGGCCGGCGTGCGCTACGTGGGCGAACGGCCGGTGGATTCCTCCAGCAGCCGCACGGCGGACGCTTACGCCGTCACCGACCTGGGCATCCGCTATCAACTGGACAGTCTGGGACTGGGCCTGACGGCCAGCAATTTGTTCGACACCGCCTATGTCCAATGCCGCGACGCCTCGGATTGCGCCTGGGGGCAGGGCCGCAGCGTCATCGGCAGCGTCAAATACAGGTGGTAACGTCCGTTCGGACGAACGGTTCCGATCTCGGCCCAGCCTTCGCGGCTGGGCCGTTTGTGCTTATCTCCTAAAAATTCCGGAGAATTCCCCTTGTTATTAGGGTTGTCGCCCGAAGAGACGCGGCGCGCGCGGTGCTAGGATGACTCGAATAACGTCCGATAAAAGCAACCTCGGACAATGGGAATGCATTTCGTTTCCGGCAAAACGGAACGGATTGCTTGAAAACGTAACGTCCAAGGAGATCGTCATGAGCGCGATTGCCGATTCGGCTGTTCACAGCCCCGATGAACTGGAGCCTGCATACAGGAAAATCACCTTCAGGCTGATTCCTTATCTGTTCATCTGTTATCTGTTCAATTACCTGGACCGCGTGAATGTCGGCTTCGCCAAGCTTCAGATGCTGGACGAGCTGCATATGAGCGAGGCCGTTTACGGTCTTGGCGCCGGTATTTTCTTTCTGGGCTACATCGCCTGCGGCGTACCCAGCAATCTGATGCTGCGCAAGGTCGGGGCCCGTCGCTGGATCGCCACCATCATGGTGCTGTGGGGCTTGCTTTCCACCAGCCTGCTGTTCGTGCATTCCTCGGCGTCGTTCTACCTGTTGCGGCTGCTGACCGGCGCCGCCGAGGCCGGCTTCTTCCCCGGCATGGTGCTGTATCTGTCCAGTTGGTTTCCGTCGGCCCGTCGCGGCCGGATCATGGCTTTGTTCATGTCCGCCATCCCGATTTCCGGCGTGCTGGGCGGCCCGTTTTCGGGCTGGATTCTCGGACAGTTTTCCGGCGGTCTGGGCGGTCTTGCCGCCTGGCAATGGCTGTTCATGCTGCAGGGGCTGCCGACCATTCTGCTGGGCGTCGGCGTCCTGTTCATGTTGAGCGACGGCGTGACCAAGGCCCATTGGCTGAGCGAGGACGAGCGGACCCACCTGCAAGCCGTGCTGATCGAGGACGAACAGTCGAAGCCGGACAGCGTTTCCGACAGTTGGTCCAGCGTTCTGCGCAATCCCAGCGTCTGGATTTTGGGCGTCATTTATTTCTGTATCCAGAGCGGCGTCTACGCCATCAATTTCTGGCTTCCGTCCATCATCAAGGCCAGCGGCTTCCACGATCCCGAATTGATCGGCTGGCTGTCGGCCATCCCCTATCTGGCCGCCAGCATTTTCATGGTGCTGACCGGACGTTCCGCCGACGCCCGCGGCGAGCGCCGCTGGCATCTGGCGGTGCCGATGCTGATGGGCATGGCCGGGCTGCTCATCGCCGCCAACTTCGCCGCCAATCCGGCCGTGGCCATGGTCGGCCTGACCTTGGCCACCATGGGCGCGTTGACCGGCCTGCCCATGTTCTGGCCGCTGTCCGGCGGGTTCCTCAGCGCGACCGCCGCGGCGGTCGGTCTGGCTTTGATCAACTCGACGGGCCAGTTGGCCGGTTTCCTCAGCCCGTATCTGGTCGGCTGGATCAAGGATGCGACTCACAGCACCGATACGGCGCTTTACATTCTGTCGGCAGTGATGCTGGTGGGTGTGGTGCTGGTGCTGCGGATTCCCGCCAAGATCGTTAACCGCTGACCATCAGGGGATCGGCGGCGCGTCTGCCCGTGCCGCCGCCGGTTCCGCTTTTTCTCCCCCTCAGGAGAGTGCGTGATGAAAATCGTGATCGCGCCGGATTCGTTCAAGGAAAGCCTGTCCGCCATGCAGGTGGCGGACGAGATCGAAGCCGGTTTCCGCGAGGTGTTTCCGGCCGCAAGCTACGTCAAAATTCCCGTCGCCGACGGCGGCGAGGGAACGGTCGAAGCCATTGTCGCCGCCACCGGCGGGCGGATCGTCCGTCTGGCGGTGACGGGACCGACCGGCGACAAGGTCAACGCCTTCTACGGCCTGTCCGGGAACGGTCAGACGGCCATCATCGAAATGGCCGCTGCCAGCGGCTTGATGCTGGTGGAGCCGCGCCTGCGCAATCCCATGCTGACCACCACTTTCGGCGTCGGGGAATTGATCCTCGACGCCCTGGACAAAGGGGCTAGGCGCTTCATCATCGGCATCGGCGGCAGTGCCACCAACGACGCCGGAGCCGGTATGCTGCAAGCCCTGGGCGTGCGTCTTCAGGATCGGGAAGGCCGCGATCTGGGATTCGGCGGCGGGCATCTGGAGGCACTGAGCCGGATCGACGTGTCGGGTCTGGACAAGCGCCTCAAAGGGGTGCGGATCGAAGTCGCCTGCGACGTGGACAATCCCTTGACCGGGCCGCTCGGCGCTTCGGCGGTGTTCGGGCCGCAAAAGGGCGCGACGCCGGAAATGGTTCAGCGTCTGGACGCCAATCTGGCTCATTTCGCCGACATTGTTCAGGACAGCCTGGGGTTGAGCGTCGCCAAACAGCCGGGCGGCGGCGCCGCAGGCGGCTTGGGGGCCGCCTTGTCGGCTTTCCTGGGGGCGGATTTGCGTTCCGGCATCGTCATCGTCACCGAGGCTTTGGGGCTGAGCGCGATTGTCGCCGGCGCCGATCTGGTGATCACCGGCGAAGGCCGCATGGACAGCCAGACCGTTCACGGCAAAACTCCCATCGGCGTGGCGCATGTGGCCCAGAAGCACGGGGTTCCGGTGATCGGCATCGCCGGATGCTTGTCGCGGGACGTCGGACTGGTCCACAGTCACGGTATCGACGCCGCTTTCAGCGTCTTGCATCACGCCTGTTCTGTGGAGGAGGCCCTGCGCGAAGCCGCGCCCAATCTTCGTCTTGCCGCCCGCAACGTCGCCGCCGCCATCCGGTTGGGAATGACGCTCAAATCCTGATGAGAGTCCGGCCCGAGGGAGCTGTGCTAAGATAAGGGCCGTTGTTCGCCAAGGGACCTCAACGCGCATGCAGAAACTTGATCCGGCCCTGGCCCAGTCCATCGTCAGCAAGTCGATGAGCATCATCGATTGCAACGTCAACATCATGGACATTCGCGGCGTCATCATCGCCAGCGGCGACCAGGGGCGTATCGGGCAGGTGCACGAAGGCGCGCTGCTGGTGCTGTCCCATCAGCGGGCGGTCGAAATCGACGGCGAGATGTGCCGCCAGTTTCACGGTTCCAAGCCCGGGATCAACCTGCCTCTGCGGGCCGAGGGCGAGATCGTCGGCTGCCTGGGGCTGACCGGCAATCCCGAAGAGCTGCGGCAGCCGGCGGAACTGTTGAGGATGGCGGCGGAAACCATGCTGGAGCGCGAAACCGTTCTGCGCATGGTCGCCCGCGACGAGCATCTGCACGAACAGCTGACGCTGGGGCTGGTCCAGACAGGGACGGCGGCTCCGGCCTTGGCCAATTGGGCTGAGGCTCAAGGAATCGATCTGGCTTTGCCCCGCGTGGCGACGGTGATCGAGCTCGACGGCGGCGACATGGACGCCGATGCCGTCAGTGCCGAGATTCCCCGCCTTTACCCAGTATTGAAAGATGCGGATCATAAAAATCTGGTGGCGACGGTATCTCGCTGCCAAGTGACGGTGCTGCATCCGGCTTTGAACAGGAAGGGGGAATGGGATCTGGAGGCTCAACGCCTGCGAGCCGAGAAATTGTTGCCGCCGTTGCGGGACGCCTGTTCGGTCGGGCTCAAGCTGGCCTTGGGGCATTATTTTCCCGAGGCGGGCGGACTGATGCGCTCGTTCCAGGTGGCCCGCTCCACCTTGGCCATCGGCAAGCTGCGCGCCCCTCAGACTTCGGCTTATTTCTACGCCGACATCAAGTTGCCGGTGCTGCTGGACGCCTTGCGCGGCCAATGGCAGGGAAGGGAACTGCTGGCTCCGCTTGAAAGGCTGATCCGCCATGATCGCCAGGGGCAGTTGCTGAAAACCCTGGTCCGCTGGTTCGCCTGCGGCATGCAGATGGCGGCGACGGCCAACGCTTTGGAAATCCACCGCAACACCTTGGATTACCGCATGGGCCGCATTGCCGAGATCAGCGGTCTCGACCTGTCGTCCACCGAAGACCGGGTGCGGCTATATCTGGCCTTGCAGATGGTGGATGCGAAACTGCTGGCAAGTTGCGCCTGAGGGGTAACTTGGGAATGTCGTTCCCTTTATAAGACACCCTGCATAATGGCTTTCGGCATAGCTCGTCTGGTCCAGCTGTTGCAGCGCGCCATCCATCCGCTTCCTGCAAGGAGCAGGGTGGAATGACCCCATGGACGAGAGGTGTCTGCAATGCTGATCAAACAAAGACTGCGCAATCTGCTGTTCCTGGCTGCGGCCCTATTCGTCGGCGCTTCCGCGCCTGCGATGGCCGAAGGCGGCAAGCCGGAAAAGCTGGTGGTGGGCCTGTTGCCCGGCGAATCCGCGCCGACAGTGATGCGGCTGAACGAACCTCTCAGGGCTTATCTGGAAAAGCGTTTGGGGCTGCCGGTGGAACTGGTGGTCGGGGCCAATTACGCCGCCACCAGCGAAGCCTTGCGCTTCGGCCGTCTGGATATCGCCTATTTAGGACCGGTGACGTACATTCTTCAGGGCAAAAAGGCCAAATTGGAACCATTTGCCCGGCCGTCCCATGAAATGGTCGGCCCGACCTTCAAGGCGGTGATCATCGTTCCCGCCGACAGCCCAGCCAAAACTCTGGCCGATCTGAAGGGGCAGGAGATCGGCTTCGGCGATCCGGCTTCGACGTCGGGCACCTGGGTGCCGCGCTACATGCTGGTGGACGCCGGCCTGATCTCGGAACGGGATTACACTCTGCGGGTGCTGGGGGCGCATGACGCTGTGGCGCTGGCGGTGGCCAATCACAAGCTGGCCGCCGGCGGTTTGTCGATGCCCATCTATCAGCGTCTGCTGAAAGAAGGCAAGATCGATCCCAATTCGGTGCGCGTGCTGTCGGAATCTCCGGCCATCCCCGAATATATGTGGGTTTTTCGCGAAGGTCTCGACCCGGCCTTCAAGGAACAAATCCGCAAGGCTTTCATCGAGGTCAGCGATCCTGAGGCGTTGAAAGTGTTCGGGGCCGAATCGTTCATTCCCTGCGTCGATTCGGACGTGGACCGCGTGCGCATCTGGATCGAGGCCATCACCCGCGAACATCCCGACGCCACGGCGATCATCAAGTAAGACGAAAACGGGGGAGCCGAACGGCTCCCCCGAATTTTTAAAGAGAAAAGATTTCAGCGCTGATAGGTCAGGACCGCATTGCGTTTGTCGACGAAATGCTGGGCGATTTCATCGGCGGTGGCGGTGTCGATCGGCACGCCGAAACGCTGGGCTTTATCCAGCAAGGCCGAGGCGTCCAGGGTGGACAACGACGCCAGCCCGGCATTGGCCAGGGCGATTACCCGCTGGCGGGTGTGCTTGTCGTCGGCCCGTTCCAGCCAGCCGTCGCGGATGGTTCCCGGCTGATAGCCGTTTTCGGGAGCCTGCGTCGCCGGTTCGGCCTTCAGCGTCTGCACCGCCATGGACATGGCGATGTCGGCCAGAATCAGATGATAGATCTGGTTGCGCGTGAGTTCGGTCATGAGGCGGCTCCTTCAGACGCGCGGAAGCGGCAAGGTTTATGGACGGTGTCTTGCTGCCGCAGATGCAGATATTGGCCGAATTGGCCGAACTCGCGCGGCTGACCGCCGTTTCTGACCATGGCGGCCAAGCCTTTGGGATCGCTGACTACCAGTCCGCCGAGAATTTCTAGGCCGTAATGGTGCAGGCGGGGGGTCATCGGCGTCGACGGCCCCACCAGGGCCACCCGCGATCCCTGGGCCGCCCGCAGGATGCGCGGCAGGTTGCGGTTGATGATGGTCGAGGAATTGACCACGGCGGCGGCGCATCCGGGCAGCAGGCTGTCCATGGCCACGGTGGGGTATTCGCCGGGGCGGGGATCGGTTTCGATCACGGCGCAGTTGGGCAAGGTGGCGCTCAGTCCGGGAAAAGCCCCCACCGCCACCACCCGG
>DATLJS010000018.1:0-2283 GCA_035538795.1 Candidatus Sulfotelmatobacter sp.
ACTAGTACACCCTGGCTGAAGCTGGCTTCCACGATTGCCCTGGTTTTGCGATACTTCCCCAATCCGCCTATTTCACCAACACTCGGGGAGGTTCGTGCCATGCCAGGGAGGGCCGCCAAGGTCATTATTACCGAACGCCAGCAGGAAGTCCTGCAGACCCTGACGCGTTCCAGCACCTGCCCGCAGGCTCTCGCCCAACGGGCCCACATGATCTTGCTGGCGTTCGGCGGCTGGGACAACCAGGCGATCGCGGACCACCTGGGCTGCGAACGGCATGCGGTGGGCATCTGGCGGCGGCGCTGGGCCGCGGCGTTCCAGCGCCTGGTTCTGATCGAATGCTGTGAGAAGGCCGCGGCCTTGCCGCGAGCCCTGGAAGAGTTGTTGAGCGACTTGCCGCGCCCCGGGTGCCCGGGCAAGTTCACCGCCGAGCAGATCGCCCAGCTGCTCGCCGTGGCCTGCGAACCACCCGCGGACAGCGGCCGTTCCGTGACGCACTGGACGCCGACCGAGTTGGCGGACGAAGTCCAGCAACGCGGCATCGTGGCCTCGATTAGCCCCCGGCACGTGGGGCGTTTTTTAAAAGACGGCCCAGCTGCAGCCGCATCGCAGCCGCTACTGGCTGAATGCCCAGCCCGCCGACCCGGAGGAGTTCCAGCGGCAGGTGGAAGACGTCTGCGCCTGTTACCACGAAGCCCCGCGCTTGTGGGCGGAGGACGGGATCCACACCGTCAGCGTCGATGAGATGACGGGGATTCAGGCCTTGGAACGGATCGCGCCCACCAAGCCGATGCGGCCGGGGTGGGAGGAACGCCGGGAATTCGAATACACGCGGCACGGGACCCAGTGTCTGATCGGCAACTTCGCGGTCGTCAGCGGGGAGGTGATCGCTCCGACCGTGCAGGCGACCCGGACAGAAGCCGACTTCGCGACGCACATTGCCGGGACGGTGGCGACGGATCCGGAGGCCGGTTGGATCTTCGTGGTGGACAACTTGACGACCCACTGCTCGGAGACGTTAGTGCGGTACGTCGCCCAGGCGTGCGGGATCGAGGAGGAGCTGGGGAAGAAAGGGCAACGCGGGATTCTGAAGTCGGTGGCCACGCGGAAGAAGTTCTTGACGGATGCGGGGCACCGCATCCGTTTCGTCTACGTTCCGAAGCACACGTCCTGGCTGAACCAGATTGAGATCTGGTTTAGCATCCTGGTGCGTCGCGTGCTCAGGCGGGGCAACTTCACCTCGGTGACCGATCTGCGGGAGAAGATTTTAGCTTTTATCGACTATTTCAATCGGACGCTGGCGAAGCCGTTCAAGTGGACGTACAAGGGACGACCGCTCAACGTGTAAAATGGGAAAACCAAGGCGGAGTTGAGAAAAACTCCGCCCCAGTGGAAAACGGATTCAGCCGAGGTGTACTAGTTCGGCCCAACACTTGACTCCGCCCTCTTCCCTTCCACTTTATCCCTTAGCCTGCCCCCCGAACAGTTGCGGGAATGTCATCCGGGTCTGCCTCTGGTAGAGGGGATCTTTGCTCCCCGGCCTCAGCCCCTGGTACGCGTAACGAACTGGTGACGTTGGCAGGACACCTGGACCGGCCCACTCGGAAAGGATCGTGCGGCGCGGGTGGTCGGACCGGTTGTGGCCAGCAGCGTGGAGGACCTTGGAGGAAAAGAAGACCCCCGAACCGGCCAGGCAGCGGACATCAACCCTCTCCCCAAGGTCCAGCCGGTCGGCCGCGACGTCCCGCCAGCGCGGGTCGGCTGCCTCCGCGTCGGATACTTTGTGGCTCCCCCGGATGAAGCTGGTCCCCCCGTTCTCGCCTGTCATGGCGTCCAGGCACAGGATGGCTATCACGGTGTTGGTCGAGGTGGTGTCCTCGAACGGCGCATCCCGGTGGAAGTTCCCATTGCTGATGCCGTTGCCGACCCGCGCCGCCTTCGGGCGACCGACCATGTAGGTGAAGCTGAATTCGGGGCTGGCAAAAAGGGCTTCGAGAACGTCCGACAGCGGCGGGTGGACGATCAACTCGGCGAACGTCGGGGCGAATAGGCCGAGGTCGGCGATCTGGCGCACGGCGCCCCCGCACTCCTCGGCGGCGAGGACGCCCTTGTACCACTGGGGGTTGTTCCTGACATGGTCGCGCTCGAGAAAGATCTTCTCCTTGAGCCGCGGCGGGAGAGTTTCCAGGCCCCCGGTGACCTTGTCCATGTCATCGCGCAGCTGGGACAGCAAGGCGGAACCAAGGAGGTCTTGGACGATGACAAAACCGTCGTCCTGGTAAGCCT
>DATLJS010000019.1:0-15769 GCA_035538795.1 Candidatus Sulfotelmatobacter sp.
CGTCTCGGGCGGCCGAGGCATGGGCTCGGGCGACAATTTCAAGCTGATCGAAGCCGTCGCCGACAAGCTGGGCGCCGCCGTCGGCGCCTCCCGCGCCGCCGTCGACGCCGGCTTCGTGCCCAACGACTATCAGGTCGGCCAAACCGGCAAGATCGTCGCCCCGGAACTCTACGTCGCCGTCGGCATCTCCGGCGCCATCCAGCATCTGGCCGGCATGAAGGACAGCAAGGTTATCGTCGCCATCAACAAGGACGAAGAGGCCCCCATCTTCCAGGTCGCAGATTACGGCCTGGTCGCAGACCTCTTCCAGGCCCTTCCAGAATTGGCGGGCAGCCTGTAAACCGGCAAAGCGGACTGCGAAAACGGCGGGGGTCAACGGCTCCCGCCGTTTTTGTTTGCCTCTTTCGGATTATCCCCAAAATTTGTGGATAAGTCTGTGGGAAGCCTGTGGGAGGCGGTGTCACATCCGCGTCATCTCTTCGTTTCGAACTGTCTGCCTCTATCTTGTGCAGCCGCAGTTTGCCTGCGCAGAACTTATCTTACATTTGCAGCAATTTATTTTTTTACTTGAATAACCCACAGTCCCCGCGGCAGGAGACTTTGTGGACAATTGCCGCACGGTAAGCAATGGAGGTAGGCTATTTGGAGACATCAAGGCCACCCACCCCTATCCTTTCGGACAAGCACAGTAACATCCCGGCCTGGATTTTGAAAACCGCCCCACCCCGTCCGCGACAGGACTTGAAGCCGAGGCGGCTTGATGGTGGAATGCCCTGATGAACAGGCAGCCGACCATCGAAATCTGGCCCGACGTCGCCGGCGATTTTCCCCATCCGGACTCCGTTCCGGCCGGCGGGGAAAGGACGGCCGGCGCTCCGCCATCGTGCAAGGCCGCCCATGCGTGACCCCGATCCCCGCAACACGCCCTGGCAGACCCTGAGCCAATGCGAGCGCTGCGGCATCCGCGATCTGGTGCTGTTCGCCGACCTGACCGAAGAAGACTTCTCGCTGATCCACCTGCCGGTGGACGACGTGCTGATCCCGGCGGGCGACGCCTTGTATCAGCCGGGCGACACCGCCGACGCCGTGTTCACCGTGCGCGAGGGATTGCTGAAGCTGGAGCAGTATCTGCCCGACGGTACCCAGCGCATCGTCAGCCTGCTGGGCCGGGGTGACGCCGCCGGACTGGAGGCCACCGTGGCCGACATCTACGAACATGCCGCCATCGCCTTGCGAACCGTGCGGGCCTGCCGCATCCCGCGCGACGTGGTCAGCCGCCTGAGTCCCCGCCTGCACCGCCAACTGATGAACAAGTGGCACGACGCGGTAAAACGCTCCCACGACTGCCTGCGCGATCTGTCGACCGGCAACGCCCGTCAAAGGGTGGCTCGGCTGTTCCTGCTGCTGTTGCAGGAAAATCCGGAATCCTGCCAACTGTTCGGACGTGAAGACGTCGGCGCCCTGCTGGGCGTGACCACGGAAACCGCCAGCCGCACCGTCGCCGAACTGAAACGGCAGGGCGTGGTCCGCGAGGTATCGAGCAACAGGTTCGAATGCGATGCCGAAGCGTTGCGGACCATTGCCGAAGCCGAATGATTCACAGCTGGGTTTTGATAATTATCATTGTGTGATATAAGCCGGAAGTCCTAGGCTCGTCCGAAGCATCCTGACTTAGGGAATCACATCCATGACCGCCGCCGTTCCGCCGCCCCCCAGCGAGGGCGTCCCCTTTTACACTGAAAAGGGCAATGCCAAGCCGCGCTCTGTGAAAGGGCGCTTCCGTAATTACAAATGGTGGCTGATGGCGGTGCTGATGGCCTGGTGGCATCTGGCGCCGTTTCTGCGCTGGGACCGCGGCCCGGGGGCTCCCGATCAGGCTATCCTGATCGACATGGCCGGACGCCGCGCCTATTTCTTCTTCATCGAGATCTGGCCGCAGGAAGTCTATTACCTGACCGGCCTGCTGCTGATCGCCGCCATGACCCTGTTCATGATGTCGGCCATGGCCGGCCGCGTTTGGTGCGGTTTTCTGTGCTGGCAAACGGTCTATACCGACCTGTTCGTGGCGGTCGAGCGCAAGATCATCGGCGACCGCAATCAACACATCGCTTTTTCCCGCGCCCCTCTCAGCCTGAACAAGATCGTCCGCATCGCCCTGCTCAATCTATGCTGGGCCATCATCGCCGGAGCTTGCGGCATGGGCTTCGTGCTGTGGTTTGGCGACGCCCCGCAAATGGTCCGGGACATCTTCAGCGGCCAGGCGGCCTTGCCGATCTATCTGTTCATTCTGATCATCGGCGGCTTCTGCTTCCTGTTGGCCGGCTATGCCCGCGAACGGGTCTGCGTCTATATGTGCCCCTATGCCCGCTTCCAGTCGGCCATGTTCGACGAACATTCGATGATCGTCTCTTACGAAGCCTGGCGCGGCGAACCACGCGGCCATGTGAAGGGCAACAATCCCAACTTCGCCGGTCGCGGCCACTGCGTCGATTGCAAGATGTGCGTCCAGGTCTGCCCCACCGGCATCGACATCCGTCGCGGCACCCAACTGGCCTGCATCGGCTGCGGCCTGTGCGTGGACGCCTGCAACAGCATCATGGCCCGCTTCGGCTTGCCGGGAAACCTGATCTCGTACGATTCCACCTACAACATGGAGGCCCGCAGCAAGGGCGGCCAACCCAAGCTGAAACTGATCCGGCCGCGCACCCTGATCTATATCGTCGTGGTCAGCGTCGCCAGCATCGGCATTCTGGCCAGCCTGCTGCTGCGCTCCGACACCCGCGTCGACGTACTACACGCCCGTGCGCCTTTGGCCGTGGGCCTAGGCGGCGGCAAAGTCCGCAACGGCTACGATTACAAGATTCTGAACATGGCCCGCGCCACCCGCACCTTCACACTGGAAGTGCCGGCGGCGGCGGACAGCCAGATCAGCGTCATCGGCGGCGAGGCCGGCCATCAGGTCACCCTGACCGTGCCGCCCGACAGCGTTGGCACCTTCCATATCTACGTCACCGAGGAAAAAGGCGACGATACCGGCAACCGCCCCCTGACCTTCCTGCTGAGCGAACCCGCCAGCGGCAAAACGGTAACCAGCACCAGCTTCTTCGCCCAACCGGAATAACGGCACGGCGGCAAAAACAAAGGGGGGGGGGGGACTTTTCAGCCCCCCCCCCTTTTTTCACATCCGCTCCCACGCGCTCAGGCGGGCTGCGCCACCAAGCGGTCGAGGCAGCTCAACACCTGGGAAGACGCGGCGTCCATCTGTTCGAACAATTGCTGCGCCTCCTGCGGGCGGCGCTCCTTATGGGCGCGAATGGCGGCCAAGCCAGCCTGGTGCACCACCTTGTGCGGCTCGGCCAGTTCCCGGAAGGCGGGATTGCCGGCATAGGTCTGCGCCTGCGGGCCATGATACCATTTCCCCAGGCGGCAGGTGGCTTCGTTGGCCGCCGTCTCGGCGTCCAGTTCGATGCGCCCGACCAGCATGTCGATCAGCTTGCGCCGCCACAGCACATGGTCGACCTTGGCCATCAGCAACGTGCGTTCGGGCGAATCGTCGACCGACAGCAAATCCAGCAACTCGGTGACCTGCTTTTCCACATGATCCAAGGCGCCCGAACTTTGGTCGATGGCCTCGACATTGTCGCTGGCCTGGGCGGCGACATGCTGAATTCCATCCGAGATTTCCTTCGACGCCGCCGTCTGCTGCGACAGGATGCTGGCGACGTCTTCCATGCGGGTGGTGGTCTCGCGCACCAGCTGGCCGATGCCGCTCATGCGGTGCCCCATTTCCTCCATGGCGTGACGGCCCTTGGCGATGGCCTCGGTTCCCATCAACATGGAGGAACTGATGCCTTCCATCTCGTTGCGCAGATTGTTGATGCGCCGCCCGATATCCTCGGTGGCGCGGGCCGTCTGATTGGACAGGGTCTTCACTTCGCCAGCGACCACCGCGAAGCCTTTGCCGGCATCACCGGCACGGGCCGCCTCGATGGTGGCGTTCAGGGCCAAAAGATTGGTCTGGGCGGCGATTTCCTCGATGGAGGACAGGATTTCGACGATGGCCTCGGACGCCCGGGACAAGGCTTCGACCCGATTGGCGGCATCGTTGACCGTGCTTTCGATGGCCTGGAATTCGGACATGGCCGAGTTCATGGATTGCTGGCCATCCTCGGTCATGGCTTGAGCCTCGGAGGAAAGCTGAGCCGCCTCCTCGCTGCGCTGGCTGATTTCTTGAACGGAAGCCACCATTTCCTCGGTGGCGGCGGCCATGCCCTGGGCTTCGTCGCGGGCCATGCGGATGCCGCTGGTGATGCGGGCGTTGGCCATGGCGCCTTCGTTGACCGTCACCGAGATATTGACCGAGCTTTCCAGGATGCGCTTGTTCAAGACAGATAGTTTGCCGTGATTGTCGGCCATCACGTCCAGAGCCTGGTTGACGCGCTGGGCGTACTGGGCGAATTCCCCGCGCAGTCCCTTGCTCAGGATATGGCGGAAGAAGCGCCCTTCGGCCCCGGCCTTCATGGCGTCGTTGGCTTCCTTGGCGAAGGCTTCGGTCTGATCCAGCAAACGGTTCAGGGAACGCAGCATGGCCGGCAACGAACCGGCCCCGGAGATATTGAGCACCCGCACGCTGAGATGGCCGTCGGCGGCATGCCCCAGGGCGTGCAGCGCCTTGTCGATCTGCCTGACGGCATGGCGCAGCCAGTAAACCTGGGCCAGCGCCAAAAGGGCGATCAAAAGGCACAAGGCGCCGTCACGGCTCAAAGGCCCCAGGACAACGCCGCCGCCCAATCCCAGAACCAGGATCAGGGCTCCGGCAAAGCCGGCCTTAGAGACCGAGGACAAACTGTTCATAGCTGACACCCTTCGCGGTCAGGGTCTGCACCAACATGGCGGTGGCGGCGGCGATGCCCGCCTTGCGGTCGGAATGGCGGGCCTCTTCGGCCAGCAACTGAGCGTAAAGCCCCTGCACCAGAGGCACCACCCTGGAGTCCACAGTGCGCCTGTTGGAATGGTATCCGGTCACCCGGCCATTCGCGTCGATATCCGGCGTGACATGGGCGAACACCCAATAGTGATCGCCGTTTTTCGCCCGGTTGATGACGTAGGCGAAAATTTCTTTCCCGCTTTCGATGGTGTCCCACAAAAGCTTGAAGACGCAACGCGGCATATCGGGATGACGGACGATGCTGTGAGGCTTGTCCAGAAGCTCGGATTCTTTGTATCCGGCCATACGCATGAAAACGTCGTTGCAATAGGTAATGCGGCCCTGAAGATCCGTTTTGCTGACGATCAGTTCGTCATCCCGGAAATGCCGTTCAATTCCGGTCAGAGTCCTGTTTTCCATTGTCCTGCCCCGCTATTCCACTGCGGAAAATAATCCACCGCACCGGACGACGATTCACGAGTGAACGGCAAGCGCCACAGTAATCATAAATTAATAGCGCCAATCCGTTCGTCATAGACAATCCAGAAATGTAAACGATGTAACAATCTTTACAAATTCCGAACATCAACCCAAGGCGACAAATCCCCATCCCCTTCCGGTCATATTACCTATATCCACTTTCTCCAGGGCGTTCAATGCCATCATTGTTAAAAGGGATTTTTCCATCGACGGTCACCACAGACCTTGATTAAAATCAACCCGGCTTGAGAAGGATCATTGTCCTTCGAAAAAACGACACGAGTTCTTCATTTTACTCAGGGCGCGATGACGAGCATCAATGTCACGCGTAATCCGTGAATTGGGAGAGTGGGACATGGATGAAATCGATCGGGCTTACGAACGCATGGAAAATTTCACTGCCGAGGCTTTGCAGGCCGTGCTCGGCAAAATGGTGGATCGTCCGTCGACCGGCATCTGCCGCACCTGCTTCGAACCCATCGAACCCCGCCGTCTGAAAGCCAATCCCCATGCCAGGCATTGCCGCGATTGCGCCGACGAGGAAGAGGCGATGGCCCGCCGCACCTCTTTGTGCGGTCCCCGCTGAAAATCAAACCGCCTTTTGACGAGCAAAAGCCCTGAAACCCAGTTTCAGGGCTTTTTCTTATCGCCTGCCGATCAGGCACGGCACACGCCCAACAGGAGAAAATCCTCGGGAACGTCAACCCACGGCCATGGAATGATGACAATTTATACAAATGCGTGACTCCTGCCGTTATTTGCAGCTATGCTCCCTTGAGTTGCTGCGGGGAATGATGGCAACAGATCCCGCAACCGGGACCAGCCACGGCGAGAGGGGAGCCACCCGAAACGATGAGCGTTTCGGGCGTTAGCGCGTCGGGAACCTGTTCATGCAGATGAAAGTACAGACCGAAGTCAGTTCGGACCCGCGCGTGGGGGAATGCCTCCAGCTGATTCGCGGCTTTGCCGAAACTGTCTTTACTTATGTCGAGCAGGTCACCGGCAAAAAGCTGAACAACGCCGCGATACACGCCACCGACCAATTGGAGCAGGTTCTGCGCAGCCGCATCGAAGGCATGGTCAACGACCACGTCTCGAAAGCTGTCGGCAGCATGGTCGCCGCCCATCCGCAAGGCGCCGCCGTCGGCTATACCCTGCGTTTTCCCGAACGCCGCCGCCATCTGCTGCGCATGCTGGCCTGTTCCTTCTCGGATCTGGTGGCCACGGCCGAAGACGGATTGCGCCATCATCACCCCAAGATCCTGCTGGACGGCTTCGAGCAATGGACCAACAAAGTCCTGGGCGGAGCCTATTTCGCCGACGCCAATCAGCGCGCCCTGGACGCCCTGGGGCAGGTGACCACCGAGGAAAACGCCGACAGCGACCGCATGGTGTGGGAAAGACTGACCTCCGACGCCAACACCGCCCGCGCCTATTACGCCGTGGCCATTCCGCTGCTGATGCATTTCAGCTACGACTTCGAAAAAACCCGCGTCGAAATGCAGCGCATCATCAGCGCCTCCACCAACGGCGTGGTGGCCCTGACCGCCGAGCAATGGAGCCTGCTGTTCCACCGGCTGTTCATGCCCCTGTTCCGCCGCCTGAGCCTGCGCGAAGAACAGGCCCGCATCGACGAACAGTTCTCGGAAGGCACCGCCGTCAAGCTGGCCCGGGTCTATTCCGAATATAAGAAATGGATGAAGGCCAACCACATCAGCGAGCCCAAGGACGAGTTCTCGCCCTGCGCCGCCGCCAAGGTCTGATCCTTAACGCCGTCGTCCCCTGCCGGCATGCTGAGTGACGAAGCGTCCGCCCTTCTGCGGCGGCGGACCTTTCGGACGGTCGTTGCCAAACGGAACCAACTGGTGCGCCCCGGGTCCGATTAAATCGGCGCGCCCCATGCCCCTAAGCGCGTCGCGCAGCAGCGGCCAGTTCTCGGGATCGTGATAGCGCAGAAAAGCCTTGTGCAAACGGCGCTGGCGCAAACCCTTGGCCGAAAACACCATCTCCGATCCTTCGCGCCGGACCGGCTTCAAAGGATTGACGCCGCCATGATACATGGCGGTGGACAGCGACATGGGCGACGGCAGGAAAGTCTGGACCTGATCGGCCTTGAAGCCGTTGCGCTTCAGCCACAAAGCCAGATTCATCATGTCCTCGTCCGAGGTGCCGGGATGGGCGGCGATGAAATAGGGGATCAGATAAAGCTGCTTGCCGGCCTTGCGGGCGGCCTGATCGAACATGGCCTTGAAGCGGTCGTAGGTGCCGATGCCGGGCTTCATCATCTTCGACAACGGCCCGGATTCCGTGTGCTCCGGAGCGATCTTCAGGTAGCCGCCGACATGATGGCGCACCAGTTCGTCCACATATTCCGGGCTTTTGACCGCCAGATCATAGCGCAAGCCCGAGGCGATGCTGATGGTCTTCACCCCCTTGATGGCGCGGGCCTTGCGGTACAGCTGGATCAGCGGCCCATGATCGGTGCCCAGGTTTTTGCAGACGTCCGGATAGACGCAGGACGGACGGCGGCAGATATCCTGAATCGCCTTATCCTTGCAGGCCAGCCGGTACATGTTGGCGGTCGGCCCGCCCAAGTCGGAAATGGAGCCGGTGAAACCTTTGGTCTTGTCGCGGATGGCTTCGAGCTCCCGCAGGATCGAAGCTTCCGAACGGTTCTGAATGATCCGCCCCTCGTGCTCGGTGATGGAGCAGAAGGAACAGCCGCCGAAGCAGCCGCGCATGATGTTGACGGAAAAACGGATCATTTCCCAGGCGGCAATGCGGGCATCGCCGTAAACCGGATGCGGCGAGCGAGCATAAGGCAGGTCGAACACCGCGTCCATTTCCGGCGTGGTCAGGGGAATGGGCGGCGGCGTCAGCCACAATTCCTTGTCGCCATGGCGCTGCACCAGAGCGCGGGCATTGCCGGGATTGCTTTCCAGGTGCAGAAATTTCGATGCCTGGGCATAAAGCAGCGGGTCGTCTTTGACCTGCTCGTATCCCGGCAGCCGCACCACCGTATGATCGGCATCCCTGCTTCGGCCCGGCGATTCGGCGTCGGCCTCGATGGACGTGGCGTCCAGTTCCGTCCAGCCTTCCGGCACGGCGTCGCGGATCACGGCTATGCCGCGCACGTCGGTGATTTCCTTGGCTTTCTCTCCGGCGGCGATGCGGGTCGCCACGGCCGCCAAGGCTCGCTCGGCGTTGCCGAACAGCAAGATGTCGGCCTTGGCGTCCACCAGGACCGAGCGGCGCACTTTTTCCGACCAGTGATCATATTGGGCGATACGGCGCAGCGAGGCTTCGATGCCGCCCAGCACGATGGGCACATCCTTGTAGGCTTCGCGGCAGCGCTGGGAATAGACGATCACGGCCCGATCGGGCCGCCTGCCCGACACGTCGCCCGGCGTGTAGCTGTCATTGCTGCGCAAACGGCGGTCCGAGGTGTAATGGTTCACCATGGAATCCATATTGCCTGCCGTCACGCCCCAGAACAGCCGAGGCTTGCCCAGCGCCTTGAAGGGCTCCGCCGACTGCCAGTCCGGCTGGGCGATAATGCCGACCCGATAGCCCAGTCCTTCCAGGAAACGGCCGATCACCGCCATGCCGAAGCTGGGATGATCCACATAGGCGTCACCGGTGACCAGCACCACGTCGCAGGCATCCCATCCCAGTTCCTCCATCTCGCCCCGCGACATCGGTAAAAAGGGCGCTGCGGAAGCGGCGCCCCCCCGGCGGACGGCGGACAAAGCGGGCAACAAGGGCAAAGCGTCGTACATGGAAAAGAGCGCCGGCAAAAGGGATCAAACGTCCGCTTCATCTAGGAGTTTCGCGGGCGCTTGTAAATGGCGACGGCGGATTAAATCGCGAAATCCATCACCAGGGTGCGCCCGCCGTCCTCGGTGAAGACGTTGCGGGCGATGCGCCGGATCAGGGCGATCCCCCGGCCATGCTTGGCCGAAGGACCGGCGACCAGGGTCTGCACTGCCTGAAAATCGAACCCCAGACCGCGATCGCTGACCGACAGGCGGAAACAATCGTCGGGCAACGGCAGCATGACGATGTCGATGCGTTTGTTCGCCGTGGCCGGATCGGCCAGACGTTCGCCCATCAGGCGGCTGAAGATCTCAAAGCCCTCGCGGGTCGAGCGCAGCGACCCGTCGATGCTCAAGTTGCCGTGGATGGCGGCGTTGCCCACGGCTTCGGCCAGGCACAGTTCGATCATGGAAGGATCGATATCCCCCAGAACCTTGGCCACCGCGGCAGCGAAAGGCTGCACCACTTCGACGCTACAGGCCGTGCCGGTGGACACCGACATGGACAAGCCGCCCAGCGATACCGCCATCAGGCAAGCCGGGCTGGGATCGGCCCCTTGTTCGACATAGCCGTAATAGGGTTCGGACAAACCGGCGGCGATGGCCTCGGCATTGCCCTCGGCGCTCAGCAAAGGCCGGGAATCGGCGGGCCACTCACTGCCTTGCGACACCACCACCGACGGCCAACGCACGGGCGCATCGCCAAAGACGGCATCCGGCGCCGCGCCGGGGTCGAACCCGGACAGCCGCACCAGATTCTTCACTTCGCCTTCGGCCCCCTCGATGGTCAAGACACGCCCCTTCCCCTTGGCTTCGGATCGGGCGACTTGCAGCATCCACAAAGCCGCCGTATCCATGAAACTGACGCCAGCCATGTCAATGGCACAACCGGACGTCCCTTCCCGTTCGACCAAGTCCAGCACGGAGCGGAAACCGTCCAGCGCCCGGAACGTGAAACGCCCGCCCAGAAAGACACGACAGTCGCCGCCGTTCACGGCGGCTTCATGGCGGATCCAGAAATCGTTGCCGGTGATCTTGCTCACGCCCACCTCACCGCGCCAGCCGGCTGAAACGCACAGCCGTCAAGTCGTCATCGTTGGGTGGCGGGGAAACGGCATGAAAGGCATCCAGAAGTCCATCCACCCTAACCTCGCCCCGTATTTTCAATTCGTTTTCGATCAGGGCGCCGAAACGCTCCTGGCCGAAGGAGTCCCCATCCACTTCCGCGTCGGTGATGGCGTCGGAATAAAGCAGCAAACTGTCTCCGGGATTAAAGGCCACTTTATGCGTGGCGTAATGCGGCGTCGTCAGCAATCCCAGCGGCACTCCGCGGCTATCAAGGAATCTGGAATGCCCTCCCGAGATCAAGGCCGGCGGCGGCGCCCCGGCCGACGCCCAGGTCAGCTCGTTGGCGCCGCAGTCAATGATCCCAAGGAACATGGTCGCGAACTGGCCGCGTCGCAACAGGCTGTTGAGCGAACGCCCTAGCAGCTCCAGCAATTGCGCCGGCTCTTGACTCGGCGACCAATGCTCGGCGATCAGGGCATGCAGACGAAAGACGTTCAGAGCCGCGCCGATGCCGTGGCCGGAGAAGTCGAAAGCATAGCAGCAGAAACAATCGTCGCCGCTGTCCATGCAGCCCCATAAGTCACCGCCAATGCCCGACGACGGCTCGAAATAGGCCTCCACCTCCAGCCCCATGCGGGCCAGCGGCTCGGCCAGACGCTCGGCCCGCGGCAGCAGATCGAACTGCATCGAACGGGCCGCCGCCACTTCCTGCATCAGAATGCGCTGCTGGGCGACGATGCGCTCGGCCAAATCCTGACGTTCCAGCTCGGCGTTTTTCCGGGTGATGGCATAACGGATGGCCCGTGAAACCGTGGTCGATGGCGCATCGCTCTTGACCAGATAATCCTGCGCGCCGCTTTCCAGCGCCGTGGCGGCAAATTGCGGGTCGTCATGCCCGGTCATGATCACGATCGGCAGGCGCGGCGCCACATCGAGCATGCGGGTCACCGTTTCCAGACCGAAAGAATCCGGCAGGCTGAGGTCCAGCAGAACCACGTCGAAAACGCGGTCGCCTTTCAGTTTCTCGATGGCGGCGCTCAGAGTGGAACAGTGGACCACGGTAAAAGCCGGAGCCCGCTCTTCCCGAAGGGCGTAACTGACCAAACCGGCATCGCCGGGATCGTCCTCAACCAGCAACACCAGAAGAGAGTGGGGAAGAGCATGTTCGCCCGGAAGTTTGGGCGCTTCGGCGACATCGGGGTTCAGCCAAGCCGGCGAACGGCTGGGCAACGTAATCAAACGTCCGACACGCGCATCGGTCGACACCAAATTGACCTCCCCCTAGGAGCGTCTGCTCTTGCAAGCATTGGCCCGGCGCAGATTTCCTTCCCCACGCTTAGATCATAAGTTACAGGAGTTACGGTGTGGCCGCAACAAGCGCCTGAAACGCCCAGAGCCCCGACACCCTCCGTCAATCCGGCGGAATGCCTGGGTTTTGGCGGCAAAGAAGGAACCGCCTCGACAGAAGGGCGTCACAACTTGCTTGGGATTCGGCAATTCGGCATGGCGCAAACGCCGCCTTTCAGCGGACAAAGCCGCCATAATAGGGCGGCATGCGTCAGAGCACTCCCGAGGCGGCCAGATCGCCGCGATTGGCGGCGATATAGTCCGACACCATTTTCATCTGGAACCGACGCACGGCTTCGTCCTTCAGCAGCTTCACCGGCCAATTGAGACGGCGTCCCGAAGCTCCCTCGACATCCAATGGCAGCTTTTGATGAAAGGACTCCTGCTCGGAGGTCGCGTGCAACACTTGCACCCGCTGCCCCCGGCAATGGGCGGATAAAGCCGTCCCGTCATCCGAACATGCCAGTTCCATCAGATCGGCCCCGTGCAGGTTCCACATGCCGTCGCTCAACACGCCGACATTGCCGTAAAGATAGGCGGCAATATTGAAGGCGTTCTGTTCGAACAACACTTCCGATGTCGGCATGGCTTCGGCCTCCTCCTGCCAGCGGCGCAGAAAAAAGGGATCGTTGACGATGAAAAAGCCGCTGTTGAGGTAAGTCCGCCCCGTATCGAGCCCCACCTGACGGCAACGTTCCCGGAAAGCTTCGGCTTTGTATTTTTCAATAAACTGGCCGATAGAGGCCATGCCGAGATCGGGCGTGCTCCAGAGCGCCATACTGCGGTGATCCCGCCCGATGGCCGCGCCGATCGACGCCACCGGAAAGGCGTCGGCGTCCACCCAAATCAACGAATGGTCGGTCAAAGGGGCGACATATTCGATCAGATTGGCCTTCAGGGTGAAAGCCCCCATGGTCTTGCGCCGCCCGGACCAGCGCAGCAGCCGTCCGCGTCGCTCGAAATAGTCGCGCATGGCGTCGCTCAGGCCAAAATCACACACGTACAGACGAGCGCCCGGATCGCGCAGGCTCAGAGCCTGAGCCAGCACGGCATGTTGCAGAAAGAACCGCTCATCGAATCCCGTAACGTAATGGTGTTCCGCCATATCCCCTTCCCCGGATGAAACCGCCTTGGCGGGAGTGAAACACGGACACCTTCCGCCAGGCAATCGGCAGCGCACATCGTTCTTTGTTTGTTCTTGACATGCGCCCCGGAAAAATTTGACATTGGGGGCGAGCCCGACCTGTGCCCACAGCGCATCGGCGCCATCAATTCACAGCCCCCCTCGTTCAAGCCCCGCGCCGAAAGGCCGGGGCTTTTTTCGTTCGAAGAAAGGTCATCGTCATGCAATTGAATGAACGCATTGAAAAGGCTTGGCTCAGCGAAGGCCGTTATCGCAACACTTATCAACGCCTGACCTTCACCGAAAATGGATTGGAGATCGGCAACGGTACCGTCGTCGTAAAACTAGCCCGCGACGAATGGGATCGCCCCGCCCTGGTCATCGACGGTGAGGAGGAGCGCATCCTCGCTTTGCTGTCGGTCGCTTGGGAGAAGCCGATACCCGATTGGGTCATTGATCACTTCCGCAGTGCCGGCAGAGCTTTGAGTAAGGGGGAGATTACCCAAGCCTACATCCACATTGCCTATACCGGTTTGCAGCCTCTCATGCCCGATCCGGAGACCCTACGGCTGCTATTCTTTGCCGAGGGCTTTCTGGATGCCGGGATCAGCGGCAACGAAATTCGAAAAGCCTGGGGATTGGGGAAATACAATCAGAACCACTATCCTTCTGGCTCAAGGCAAGGAGGCCAATTTGCGCCCAAAGATGGCGGAAGCAGCGACAATCGGCAGAAGCCAATACCTCAAGGCAATATTATTCTGGCATCCGCCCAAGCTGATGATACCAACGCGAAGAAAGAGCGTTTCGTCGATGCCCATTTGGCAGACGCACAGAGGATCGCGGACAAGCTAGGCGTCCCGGTCGAGAACATCCTTGGTTTATCCGCACTTGAATCAGGCTGGGGAGGCGAGAATCCAGGCGCCAGATTTGCTATTGAGGCCAACAATTTCCTGAGCTTGCATTACCCCATAGCCGGGGCTTCGGGGTACGTTCTGACAACAGACGGGAAAGTCAAAGTGGCGAGGTTTAATAGCTATGCCGACTGCCTTGAGGCTTTTGCGAACAAATATGGCAATCTCGCTCGAGGCGTGAGCGATCCGGCAAAATTCGCCTCTATCCTGCAAAATGCCGGGGCTTATGGTATCAACCGAGATGGCACAAAGGTTCCATCGTTTGTCAGTGATACGGCTTCCACCATCAAGGGGCTTCGCCCCGTAATCGCAAGACGGAGCATTTAGGGATGTCGAGATTGATCAGAGTGCTGCTCCCCACCTTGCTCGTGTTGTCGGGATTGAGCTTCAATTGCGCCAAAGCCCTGGCCGATGACATTCCCCCAAAAATCGATCAGACAGAGGCATTGGATCTGACATACGAGGTGACCAAGAAGCACAATCCAGATAAGGGAAGCCTGGAGTATAGCGGCCTATCCCGCCAAGAAAGGTTCTTCACCTTTCAAGGCATTGGCCCGGTTGCAGGCAGTTACGGTTTTTTTGCCGTAAACCCTTGGACCGGAGATGTATGGGCTCTATGGGGATGCAAGAGGCAGAGCACTTCGGGCCTGAAGAAGCTTCAGGCTAAAATCCGGGAACGTTTTACCAAGAATGAATTGAAGAGCTATCAGACACTTCGAGATATCCGCCCCGAGTGCATCACCGACTGACCTGATTGAACCGCCGGCAAGTCGACAGTGCGTCCTCAGAACGTCACCCCACTTGCTGGCACGCCCTCATATGGGCCGATAAATTAGACCGATCCGGAAAGCGCCCATCAGATTAGGGTTTGGCAGTTGGTATGGTGGATAACGCCAGAAAGACCGCAACACATTGAAAAGCAATGTCTTTCCTCACGGATCGGTCCAAGCCATATCTGATCCAGTCCAGCTTATATCCATCTCGCCTTCACCGGCCTGCAGCCGCTGGAAGACTCTGACGCGCCTCGCCGGCTGTTCATGGCCGAGATGCTGCTGGACCACGGCATGGATGAAGCCGAGATGTTGAAAGGGCTCGGCACTGTGGAAAACGTGTTCTCTCAGGCACAAAAACTCGGGGATGGCGCCATCATCGTAATGACAACATTTGACCCCGACAATAGCTCTGGTCATGTCGTTATCGTGGCAAACGATCACGGAGTAGTGGGGGCGATCGAAGGGCAGGACTGGGGAAATGGAAAGAGTGCAGGGGTAATTACCGATGTAAAAACTGCACAGAAACGCTATGGTGACGGAAAAATTGTTGGAATGGGCATTATCAAGCGTGGAGCTCAATAAGATATGAAACGCTTACTAATCGCAATCCTTGCAGCTGCAACTCTTGGATACGCTCCGCAGGCTCATGCAAAAGACGCCATCAGCAGTGACCAAGCCCGCACAATAGCCCAGTCTAAAATCGATGAGATTTATCCTGGCGGAGAAGTGACATATCTCCCCGACAAAATTGACGAGCGGAAGTTTGGATGGATATTCCACATCGTATTTAGAAAATACGTCGAGACTCACAGTCTTGATTATATTTTGTATGGAGCTCCATCTTTGCTGGTAGAGCGAGATGGAACGATCGATGAAATCCCCGGCTCAGTCGTCTTCCAGCATCGTGAAGACGATTACCTCAGAGAGCACATACCTCGACTATTTAATGAGAATTAGCCTGGGTTTCAAACTCCACAGACTGACCTGCCTCGGCTTTTTCATCCAGCCGAAGGTAGAGTCCTGAGCAAAGTTACGCCGTTTGGCGCGGTCTGAGCAATGGGGGCAGGCTTGGAGCCCGGAACGGGCGGAGAGCCTGCCCCCATTGCTTTGAGTTTGGCAGCGTGAGCTGCCGGGGTTTGGTAGCCCAAGGCCGAATGGGGCCGAGCCGTGTTGTAGTCTGCCGCCCAGGCGGCGATGACGGCGCGGACCTGGGGCATGCTGGTAAAGACGGTCTCGTTCAAAAGCTCGTCGCGCATGCGGCCATTGAAACTCTCCACATAGCCGTTCTGCATCGGCTTGCCTGGCGTGATGTAATGCCAAGCGAT
>DATLJS010000020.1:0-510389 GCA_035538795.1 Candidatus Sulfotelmatobacter sp.
AGCTTTGCCAAAACCACTGACCGGTTGGTTAGCCATCAATGACCTCGGCTTACCGAGATTTTGGGCAACCGTTTGGGCTGACATTCTTCTGTGTGGCGTTGCTGAGACGACGCGCGGCGGCCATCTGGCGGCTGTCGAAAAGCTCTACAGGTCAGCTGCCGACCAAACCAATGGTGATCGTCTCGATGCCATCATTGCGGCGCTCGACTTCGATGAACTGGAAGCGATCTTGGGCGGCTTCCTTTCCACGCTACGGAATGAAAGCGCCATTGAAGGGATCGACCGCGAACAAACCTGGCAAACGGCACTCAGATTCGTCAGTGACGTCGTCAATCACATTGGTCGTTCCGACGGTTCCGCTTTTGCCACTGTCCAAGCCCGGCTCATGCGGCTCAATGTTCTGTATGGCCAGGTCATCCGGTTTCAAAAGCGTTGCGTTTTAAGAGGTTACAAGCCGATCTACTTTATCCGCTTTGGATTGTTTTGCCGTATCGGGTTGCTCTCATCCGCGCTCTGCCGGCGGTGGCTGTTAGGAGCTTTATGCAATTCCGGACTGATTTCGTGCGCAATCCTTTCCGTACAACATCAGAACGATGGTGTAATCATCTGATATTCCTGTTGATATCACATATTAGATTGCGCCGATTGCCTCTTTCTCACCAACCTCTACATCTAGAATTACCGTGGAAAGCAGGCTCCACTGGCGGCCCAATCTCTGCCCGATGTTTTTGTTTCCGCAACCGCCTGTCTTTCAGATCATGTCCGCAAGGCATTGTCAAATCAGGGAAAAGACGGCGTGGAAGGCCACGATCTTCGCCACATTGCCGCCATTGTCCGTCTGACACGCGCTATAGAGACTATGGAAACGATCGGGAAATTGCGCCGCTTTTCGGCTGGTCGATGATTTCGAAAACGCTGCTTTTTGTGCCGCAGCCTATTTCGAGACGCGATTAGCCGAGGTTTGGAACGAATCTTTCGGCAGATACCCCTGCGCAATCTGAGGGTGAGGCCCGCCCATCATCCGCAGATATCCGTCGTCATGGCTAATCCCCCCCCCCTTCCCTCATCCATACGCTATTACGACGACGTCTTTACACCTACGGGTTGATCCGCCATCCAGAATAGCCTTAGGCCGGCTAACGTCCGCCGAGTCGGACGATTTCATGTGCCATAGAGTTCAGTCCAATTACTTTTTCCACAGCTCCGCGTTGGATGGCTTCTTTGGGCATGCCGAAAACAACGCAGCTCTTTTCATCCTGAGCGATGGTGAAGGCGCCGGAACGGCGCATCTCCAATAAACCGTTGGCGCCATCGTCCCCCATGCCGGTCATCAGAATGCCGACTGCGTTCGCTCCGGCGCAATGGGCCGCCGAGCGGAACAGGACATCCACCGATGGGCGGTGGCGAGAGACGAGAGGACCGTCCTTGATGGCCACAAAATAACGGGCGCCACTGCGCTGCAACAGCATGTGCCGATTACCGGGGGCAATGAGAACATGCCCGCGCAGAACGGTATCGCCATCCTTGGCTTCGCGGACGGAAACCTCGCACAAGCCGTCGAGACGACGGGCGAAGGCGGCGGTAAAGGTTTCCGGCATATGTTGGACGACGACAATGCCGGGACTGTCGGCAGGCAGAGCTTCCAGTACTTCACGCAGAGCTTCGGTGCCGCCGGTGGACGCGCCGATGCAGATCACCCGTTCTGTTGTCTTGGCCATGGCGTTTCCCTTTGGAGCGGGCATCATGACGTCGGCGGACAGTTTGGGCTCTGGCGCGTGGACATGGCTTCGTACCGTCGGCGTCGGGCGCCTGGCCGATCGAGCGGCGGCCTTGACGGCGTCGCAAATCTGCACCTGGGCCTCGAGAAGCGCCTGACGCGTGTCCATCCGCGGTTTCAAGATGATTTCAACGGCCCCGGCGTCAAGGGCCTGCATCAGGGTTTCGGATCCGTCCTCGACCAATGAGGAACACATCACGACCGGGATGGGGTGCTGGCTCATCAGTTTACGCAGAAAGGTGATGCCGTCCATGCGCGGCATTTCGACATCCAAGGTGATGACGTCGGGTGCTTCCTGGGCGATGCGCCGAGCCGCGGAAAAAGGATCGGCAGCAGTTCCCAGGACCTCGATGGAGGGATCGCTTTGCAGAATAGCGGTGAGGGTTTGGCGAACCGTGGCGGAGTCGTCGACGATGAGAACGCGTATTTTTCCAACCATTATGGTTTTCGCATAAAAATAGCGGTGGTTACTTGATCAAGAGGAAGGTCCATGCAGGTGATGGTTTCACTGTGTCCAACGAATAGATAGCCCCTTGGCCGCAGATGATGGCAAAGCTTTTGTAATACACCCTTCTGGGTTTCTTTTTTGAAATAGATCAGTATGTTACGGCAGAAAATAACATCCATGTCAGTCGGCAGCGGATAACTTTCATCCATCAAATTCAAGTGCCCGAAGGAAACGCTTTGGCGAATCTCCGGAATGAGGCGAACCGTTGGGGTATTGCGCTGCCGGGAATAGCGCAAATAGCGTTGTGCCAGAGCTTGGGGAATCACGGCCGCCATTTCTTCTGGATAAACCGCGTTTTTGGCTTTTTCCAAAGCTTGGGTACAAATGTCGGTGGCAAAAATTTCGAAGTCGAAACCCCGATGGGTACGGGAAAAATCCTGAAGAAGCATCGCCAGCGTATACGGCTCGGCTCCGGTGGCGCAGGCTGCGCTCCACAATTTCATGGGGCGTGCTTGACCGGGGGCGTGCGGCAGCGCCATCAAGCCATCGAGACCGTGTTCGACCAGAAAGCGGAAATGCTCGATCTCGCGGAAAAAGTCGGTTTTGTTGGTGGTAATCGCGTCGATGAGGTCGGGCAGTTCACTCTCAAGCGCCCCCCCGTCGAGAACATGTTGGCAATAAGCGTGAAGGGTCGGCAGGTTGAGCGCCCGCACCCTGTGCCGAAGCCGTCCTTCGACCATGACGCGTTTGTTTGGCGGCATGCGGATGCCGCTATATTGTTCGATCAGAGTCCCCAGTCGGGCAAAATCATGAGAACTGAGGCTGTCCTGGTTGTCATCAAAGGTCATCCGGCCTCTTCTGGGTGTTCGAGTAATGCCGTTTCTTCGTTCAAGAACAGTTGGTTAAGATCGAAAATAATGACGAACAGTCCTTTGGACCGGCCAATCGCCCGGATATAGCTGGATCGCCAGCGTCCCCCTATCTGCGGAGGAGCCTCAAGAGCGTGCTCGTCAAGGGACGTTACCTCGATCACCCTATCGGCGATGATTCCCAGGGTTAAGGGCCTGCCTTCGATTTCAATATCCAGCACCAGAATCCGGGTATCCTGGGTGATGGGGACGGTTGGCAGGCCCAGTTTGACGCGAAGATCCACCGTCGGCACGCCTTGTCCCCGGACATCGGTCATGCCGACCAGGAAAAGTGGGGCATTGGGCAATCGTGCGATGGGCTGCATGTCCAGAATTTCCCGCACGGACGTCACGTCTATCGCAAAAATTTCGTGGCCAATACCGATGGTCACATATTGCGTAAGATCGCGAGATACAGCTGCTAGAGTCATGGGCGGTCACCGGAATCCAAAATGCTAATGTGCCTAGCGCTTCATGCCACCGTCAGTACGCGGAATATTCCGCATCGAGTGCATCCGCGGTTCTGCCCCGTTCCATGTCGATCTTCACGCCGCGGGCTGTGCCATTGAGCTTTTTGCCCTTGGATTGCTTTTGTTTCGGCGGCGGCATATGAGCGATGGCTGGCGCCCGATGGACGGAAGAAGGGACCGGCTTGGAAACGGGAGCATTGCTGTTCTGACCTTCCGTCCGCTCCGAAAGCTGGAAATAAGAGATGGTGCTTTGCAACTGTTCCGCCATGGAGGCCAATTCCTCGGATGTTGAGGCCATTTCCTCGGATGCGCTTGAATTCTGCTGTGTCACCTTGTCCAATTGCTGGATCGCCTGATTGATCTGTTCCGCGCCGATATCCTGCTCACGGCAGGCTGCGCTGATTTCCTCGACCAATTCCGATGTTTTCTTGATATCGGGTACCAGTTTGCCCAGCATCACCCCGGCTTCCTGGGCGATTCGGGTCGTATCGGACGACAGGGTGCTGATCTCCGCCGCCGCGCCCTGGCTGCGCTCGGCCAATTTGCGGACTTCGGACGCGACCACGGCAAAGCCTTTTCCATGCTCGCCGGCGCGGGCGGCTTCGACTGCCGCATTCAGGGCCAGCAGGTCGGTCTGACGGGCAATCTCTTGGACGATGCCGATTTTCTCGGCGATGGTTTGCATCGCCTGCACAGCCCGGTTGACTGCTTCCCCCGAGGCTTGGGCGTCTTTGGCGGACTGACGGGCTATTTTTTCAGTTTGGCTGGCATTTTCGGCGTTTTGCTTGATGTTGGCGGCCATTTCCTCCATCGAAGCCGAGGCTTCTTCGGCCGCCGCCGCCTGTTCGGTTGCGCCCTGGGACAGCTCTTCGGCGCCTGCCGACATTTCCTGGCTACCTGCGGATACGTTGTCGGCGGCCGAAGCGGCATTGGCAATCACCACGCGCAAGTTCGCCGACATGTCATTAAGAGCGACGACCAGATCCTTGACCTCGTCGTTGGTCTTGATTTCGACCGACCGGTTCAGGTCGCCAAGAGCCACGGCCTTGGCTAAATCCACAGCCTTGCCAAGGCCTCGCGCCACCGAGATAGAGATATAAGTGGCGGAGCTGATGGCGATCGCCATGGAAAGCAAGATGGCTGAAATCAGCATCGTTCTAAGCGTTTCATAGCTTGATCCGGCACTTGCCTTGTCGGCTTCCATGCCTTTCTCGGCCATGGTGACCATATCCGAGGCGGCTTGCGCAAGTTTGCCCCCGATTTCCCGCACTTCGCCGATAGACAAGAGCAAAGCCTTGAGTTCCGTGTTCTTACGGGACCAGGCGACGGCCTCGTCGAACAATTTTTCATAAGCGGTATATTTGCTCATGAAACTGTTGTAGGTGCGGATGTCGTCGTCGCCGCTCAAAAGACCGCGCAGAGCGACCTGTTCGCGGTGAAGTTCATCAACAAGGTTCGGCAACGGCTTTAACGCGGCCTCTGTCGAATTTTCGTCCTGGGCAAGGGTCGCATCGCGCAGAGCCACCCGCATCTCGTTCCAATTGCTGATCATCTGACGGATCAGCAAAGCCGTACGCGCTTGTACGGGCGTTGGGTTGGCCAATGCCTCCGTCTTGTCGAGCATGGGTTTCAGGGCATCCAGCGCGGCAATACGGGCGTCGTGCATGGGGCCGTTCATAAGATCGACAGCTTTGGCCGAGGAATGAATGCGGCCAATGGTCCGCACCTTGTCCTGAGAAGCGGTAAAATCGTTATACAGGGCGGTTATTTGCGAAAGTTGCCTTAGGCCTTCCTGATCGGCAACCTTGCCATACGCTTCCAGGATTTTTTTGAAGTCGTCGCGATAGGTCAAAATGTTTTTGTCGAAACGCTCGATATCGGCGTTATCGGTCGAAAGGAGGAAGTTTTTTTCCTCCCGCTGGAGGCGGTATACGGTCATAGGGATCTGTTCGGCGATTTTCACCCTTTGAGCAGACTTGTTGACCAGTGTGTCAATCCGGTCGTTCAGTTGGCTCAGACCATCAATGGCGATGAGAGCGGTCGCTATCGACAGCAGAATCACGATGCCGAAGGCCATGACCATTTTAAGTTTGATGGTGAGGCGCATGATCTAGTCTCCCTGGCCGAATGAGGCCTCCAAACGATTGGCCGGATACGGCCTATTCAGCAGAAAAAATACGGACGATATCTGGTATGATGATGAATTCGCTGCCGCTTTTCCCAATTCCCTTGATGAAATCCGGGCGCCAACGCATACCGATATCGGGGGTCTCTTCGATAGAGGCTTCGCTGATATTCTTAACCTCATAGACCTTGTCAGCTAAAAGACCCACGATTACAGGCTCTTCCGCCAGATCTATTTCGATTACGACGATGCGGCTGTCTATGGTCGGCGGGGTCTGCTCCATGCTGAATTTGAGACGGAGATCGGCCAGCGGCACCACCTTGCCCCGCACGTTGATCAAGCTGCCGACAAAGGAACGGGCGCCGGGTACTTCCGTAATGGGAGTCAGATCAAGGATTTCGTGGACGCAATTGGCATCGATGGCGAACACTTCACCTCCAAATCCCAGCGTCAGCGCCTCGAAGGACCGATCATCGTTGGCAGCCATGGCTTTTTCCTCTTGCCGCGTTCATGACGCGTCGCGTTGCGATTCCATCGTCTGTCCATAGAGAACCAGACGGCCGACATCGAGAATGAGAGCCACCGAGCCATCCCCCAGGATGGTCGCGCCCGAGAAATGTTCGACATCGGCATGCAGCCGAGACAGTGATTTGATGACGGTCTGGTGATCGCCCAGCACCTGGTCCACCACCAATCCGATGCGGGATTCGCCGGTGGCAATGATTACGACCTTTTGATAAAGGTCGGGCGGCTGGGGAGATGCGAAAACGTCGCGCAGGCGGATGAAGGGGATCAGGGTGCCGCGGATGTTGAGAAAATTGCGTCCACGGTGGCGCTTGTCCTCTTCGGCGCTCAGTTCAACACACTCTTCGACGGCAGAGAGCGGGATGACATAGCGGCCATTGCCAACCCTGACCAACAACCCGTCGATAATGGCCAGTGTCAGCGGTAATCCCAGGGCGATTTCCGTACCGATACCGGGTTGGCTGAACACGTCGATATCGCCCCGCAGGGCGTCAATGGCGCGCTTGACCACATCCATGCCGACCCCTCGGCCGGAAACGTTGGTCACAGTCTTAGCGGTGGAAAAACCGGGGTGAAAGATCAGTTGAAACAGTTCGGCGTCGTTGAGTTTGACGCCGGGCGGGATCAGTTCCTGCTCTTCTGCCTTGGCGCGAATCCGTTCGCGGTCCAGGCCCCGGCCGTCATCGCGGACGGTGATCACAACTTTGGTGCCGTCGTGACGGGCGGAAAGGTGGATCTGCCCCTGATCAGGCTTGCCTGCGGTTTGGCGGTCGCCGCGTCGCTCAAGACCATGATCAAGGCTATTGCGGATGATGTGGATAAGAGGATCGTTGAGCCGTTCGATCATGGTTTTATCCAGCTCGGTATCCTCGCCAGCCATTGTCAGGGCGACGTCCTTATCCAATTCCCGGGATAAGTCGCGGATCAGTCGGCGGAACCGGCTGAACAGCGTCCCGATGGGCACCATGCGAATGCCCATGGTGGTTTCCCGCAAGCCGTTGGACAGACGCTCTATTTCTTCTGCCACGGATTTGATCGACAGGTCTGTGCTGCTGGCGATCAATTGCTTCAGGCGCGCCTGAGCGATCACCAATTCGCCGACCTGATCCATCAGATCATCGAGCCGTTCAGCAGGGACGCGGACGGATCCGTTGGCTTGAGCGGAATTCCGGGCGGCTTCGGTTTCGCTGCGGACATGTTTCTGCTCAGCCAGGGCCGACTGCAGCCGCTCTTCCGAAATAGCGCCGTCTTTTACCAGCACCTGCCCCAGCTTCTCCTGGGTCGCCGCTGCCTCCTGGATCTGATCGGCTGCAAGCTCGCCGCGGGCCACCAGGATTTCTCCGATACGTTCGGGTGCAGAGTGAACCTGGACAATGCTGAGATCGGTGTCATCCATGACGAAGATGAACACCTCTTCGATGACCGAAGAGGGCTGCGCAGTGGTCAGAACCACATCCCAACTGACGTAGCAACGGTTATGGTCCATCTCTTCGAGAGGAGGAACGTCCTCGGTCAAGGCGACTACGGTCGCCTTGCCCAGGCTGCAAAGTTCATCAAGAAGCAGGAACGGATTGGTTCCCCGTTCAAGGGCGTCAGGCGCCAGACGGAAGCGGATGCGCCATGTGACGAGATTTTTCGCCTGATCGTGATCCTGTGCCCCTGCCCTGGACTGTTCCACGGGATGAAGTTGAGACGAGGCGGCGAGGCCCGTCTGTTCTTCCAGCATGGACAACAGCCGCAATCCTTCCTTTGGATCGGCTTGGCTAGGCGTTTCGATCAGTGTGCGAATGTGATCCCTGGCCGTCAGGGCAATGCCGATCAACTGCGAATTGAGCTGAATCTTGCCCTTGCGAACCAGATCGAAGGCGTTTTCAAGGTGATGGGTGAAGTTGGCGACGGCATCAAATCCGAACATCGCTCCCGATCCCTTGATCGTGTGCAGCGCGCGGAAGGTTGTATCCAGCAATTCACGATCATCTGGATTCGCCTCAAGGCTGAGGAGAATGGTTTCCAGTTCCGTCAGCAGTTCAGCCGCTTCCTCTCGGAAGGTTTGGGCTGGGTCCGAACCGGTCATGGCCCAAGCACCTTTTTAACCACGCTCAACAGCTGGTCTTGTTGGAAGGGCTTGACGATCCAGGCGGTCGCGCCGGCAGTTTTGGCCTCATTCTTTTTGGCCGCGTCTGATTCCGTGGTCAGAAAGATGATCGGTATTCCCTTGAATGAGGGAAGAGTGCGTAATTCCCGGATCAGCGACAGGCCGTCCATATTGGGCATGTTAAGGTCCGTCAGCACCATGTTGATGCCGCCGGCCTTCGCCTTGCTCAAAGCATCTTGTCCATCGACCGCTTCAAGCACCTGATACCCGGCAGAGGTAAGGGTCAGTTTGACCATTTGGCGCATGCTGGCGGAATCGTCGACGCTAAGAATGGTCTTGCTCATGATACGGTCTCGCCCAGCCAGAAACTGTTGGTGGAAGATGGCTCCGCCGCCAGAAAGCCGCCTCGTCTCAACGCGGCCAGCATCGGTTCGCCGATTGGCTGTTTCATGCTGAAAGGCACCCCGCGACGGGATGCGCTGGAGCGGGTTGCGATCAACAGCTGAATCAAGCCGAAAGCCACCTCTCCGATCGACACGCTATCAATCTCGACAGAGAGACCGTTGTCCAAAGCCTGTTGTAATTTCTCGCGAAACTCATCCATTCGCGCAAAGGTTATATCGCCGTCGCATTTAATCTGAATCTGGGCATCTGTCATTGGGGTATTCCCTCAGTTCGCGTGCCGTGGCGTATGCCTTGTTTCCAATCTCTCCGGATCAGCCTTTGTTCGTAATGGAGAATGTTTCGAAACTCGAATGAGATTGCGGTGGCAATGGAAAGGCTTTGGTGTGACGCATCCCGATAAAAAATCCCATGAAGGCGACGTGGTCGAGCGTCGGTATCTGGTCGTCGGCAATGATGACGCCGTTCGGTGTCAGCTTTGACAATCGTCAGAGATCGGCCATGGCAGCAACCAACATCAGAATCCTCATTTAAGAGATTCCTATTTTAAATTAAGCATACATTTTGGGGCGTCTTAAAAGGAGTCCTTAGTTTGGGTAAAAGTAACTAATACTAGAGTTTAGCGGTGATGTGGGGGCTATGATGAATGTTATGTGTCTCAATATATGGGTGATATATTTGTTAGGTTGTATGGCATGGGTTGCTCTGGCTGACTATGCCCATCCGTTTCGCTCCGACATGGTTGGTCTCGGCGGTACAACAGTCCAAACCGTCGGAGCCGTCCGGTAAATTCGGAGCGGTCTCTGCCAGATACGGCGAAGGCGGAACGACATCAGCGGACATCTATCTGTCGGGCCGAACGGCCATTTCCTAAACCGGACTCTTCGGGGAATTAAGTGGTGCGGAATTAGATTGCCGCTTCAAGGGGTTGCCTATCCACCGCCAATATGGTCCCGTCGTTCCATGGGCATTGATGAAGGATGGAAAATGGCGGATTTCACTCTTGCGGTCGGAGCCGACGCGGATGCCCACAAGATCGTCGAACAAGGCTTGAAAGCCTATAACGTCGATGTCGTTGGGCCATATCAATATCGGAATTTCGAGCTTTACGCCCGCCGCAGCCAAGACGGCGCCGTCATCGGCGGCATGTTCGGTCAGTCGGGCATGGATTGGCTCTATGTGGACTTCTTTTGGCTCGATCCTTCCATGCGCGGGTCCGGCCTGGGATCAAGCCTGTTGGCCGAAGCCGAGGCCGAGGCCAAACGCCGCGATTGCGTCGGCCTCTACCTCTACACCTATTCGTTCCAGGCGCCGGAGTTCTATCGGAAATGCGGCTACGAAATCGTCGGCGTGCTCGACGATTGTCCGGTTGGGCACCAGAAAATCTATCTTTGCAAGCGCTTGCGGCCAAAGGCCTAACCGCTTCAGAGGTCGATCACCATGCCGTCGAAGGCTGGTTCCAGACCAGCCGGCAGCCGCGCCTTCAACGCCTTGTAGTCCAGCCGCGGTGACATGTGGGTCAGAACGGTTCGTTTCGGCTTCAGCTTTTCGGCCCAGGCCACCACCTTGTCCACATGGGCGTGGGTCGGATGCGGCTGATCGACCAGACAGCCGATGATCCATACGTCGAGATTTTCCAGCATCGCCAACGAGCTGTCGGGAAATTCGCAGACGTCGGTGCAATAGGCCATGCCGCCGATCCTGAAGCCCAGCGTCCGGCTGTATCCGTGATCCTGATCGATGGGCAGCACCTGCCACGGCCCCAACTGGAACGGCCCATCCACCGGGTTGGGCACCAGCCAGGGCTTGTAGACCGGCACGGTTTCCAGGTCCAAGGGTTCGAAGACATAGGCGAAACGTTCGGCGATATCCGCCAGACAATCGGCGCTGCCATAGGCGGGAATCGGTGCCCGCATGACGCGGTTGACTTCGCGCAGATCGTCGATGCCGTGAGTATGGTCGGCATGGCCATGTGTATAAAGAACAGCGTCCAGCCTATTGACGTTGGCCGATAAAAGCTGCTGGCGCAGATCCGGCCCGGTATCGACCAGAACCGAAATGTCGCCTTCCTGCAAAAGGATCGAAGGCCGCAGGCGGCGGTTCTTCGCTTCCAGGGGATCGCACTGTCCCCAGCCGACGCTGACCATGGGCACGCCGCCCGCAGCGCCGCAGCCGAGGATGGTCGCTCTCACGGCGACACCTTGCCGTGAGGAACTTTGGCGAACAGCCGGTGGAAGTTTTCGTTGGTGGCCTCCGCCAGAGCTTCGGGCGTCACTTTCAGCACCTCGGCCAGTTTGCCGGCGGTGTGGGTGACGAAGCTGGGCTCGTTGCGTTTGCCGCGATGGGGAATCGGCGCCAGATACGGCGCGTCGGTTTCCACCAGCACCCGGTCCAGCGGCAGATCGGCGACGATGGCCCGCAGTTCGTCGGATTTGTTAAAGGTGATGATGCCCGACAAGGAAATATAGAAGCCGTTTTTCAGAGCCCGTTCAGCCAGTTGGCGGCCCGAGCTGAAACAGTGCAGCAGCCCGGTGAAGCCCCCCATGGACATCTCGGCCGCCAGCACGATGGCGGTGTCGGAATCGGCGTCGCGGGTATGCACGATCACCGGCAGGCCGGTTTCCCGCGCCGCCGCGATGTGGGTGCGGAAATTGGCCCGCTGCGCCCGGCGCGGGCTTTTGTCATAGAAATAATCCAGGCCGGTTTCGCCGATGCCGACCACCTTGGGATGCTTGGTCCGTTCCACCAGATTGGCGACGTCGGTGCTTTCCGATTCGGCTTCGTGGGGATGGATGCCGACCGTGCAATAGACGTTGTCGTAACGTTCGGCCACGGCCAGAACACGGTCGAAGGTCGACAGCCGGGTGCTGATGGTCAGCATCTTCGCCACACCGGCATCGCGGGCGCGGGCCAGAATGTCGTCCAGATCAGGCTGGAAATCGGGAAAATCCAGATGGCAGTGGCTGTCGATCAGCATTCAGGCCCCCTCTTCTTCCGGCTCGACGAAGCGCGGGAAGACGCCTTCCGGCTTGGGCAGCGCCGTGCCCGGCACCAGACGGCACGGCAGGTCGTCGAAGCCGCGGGCGTCGGCGGCGACCGCCAACTGGTCCAACAGCCGGTTGGACGAAGCCGGCATCACCGGTTGCAGCAGGATTCCCACCTGACGCACCACGTCGGCCAGCACGTACAGCACGGTGGCCATGCGGGCGGGGTCGGTCTTCTTCAGCCCCCAGGGCGCCTGGCGGTCGATGTAGATGTTGCCGGCACGCACCACGTTGAACACGGCTTCCAGACCTTCATGGAACAGTTGCTGATCGAAGGCCGAGCGCACACGCTCCAGCAAAGCGGCGGCCTGGGACAGCAGTTCGTTGTCTTCGTCGTTGAAATCACCATGCTCCGGCACCACGCCGTCCAGGTTCTTGGCGATCATCGAAAGCGAACGCTGGGCCAGATTGCCCAGTCCGCCCGCCAGTTCGCTGTTCATGCGGCCGACCATGGCGCGGTGCGAGAAATCGCCGTCGTTGCCGAACGGCACTTCGCGCAGCAGGAAATAGCGCACCGGGTCCAGGCCGTAGCGCTCCACCAATCCCACCGGGTCGATGACGTTGCCGAGGGACTTGGAAATCTTCTGGCCTTCGTTGGTCCACCAGCCATGGGCGAAGACGCGCTTGGGCGGGGCGATGTCGGCGGCCATCAGGAAGGCCGGCCAGTAAACGGCGTGGAAACGCACGATGTCCTTGCCCACCATGTGCAGGTCGGCGGGCCAGAACTTGGTGAATTCGCCGGACTCCGTGTCGGGATAGCCGACGGCGGTGATGTAGTTGGCCAGGGCGTCCAGCCACACATACATGATGTGGGCCTCGTCGCCCGGCACCGGCACGCCCCATTTGAAGCTGGTGCGCGATACCGACAGATCCTGCAGTCCGCCCTTGACGAAGCTGATGACCTCGTTGCGGCGGCTGTTGGGGGCGATGAAGTCGGGATGTTCGTCGTAGAACTTCAGCAGGCGGTCCTGCCAAGCCGACAGGCGGAAGAAATAGCTGGGCTCCTCGACCCACTCGACCGGCGCGCCGGTGGGGGCGGTCTTGGTGCCGTTCGGGCCGGCGGTCAGTTCGTCGGCACCCCAGAAGGCTTCGTCGCGGACGGAATACCAGCCGGCATATTTGCCCAGATAGATCTCGCCCTTCTCGATCAGCTTGGTCCACAAAGCCTGCACCGACCTGATGTGTCGGGCTTGCGTGGTGCGGATGAAATCGTCGTTGGAATAGCCCATCAGGGCGGCCAGATCGCGGAACCGCTGCGACACCTCGTCGGTAAAGGCCTGGGGATGCACGCCGGCCTTTTCCGCCGACTTCTCGACCTTTTGGCCGTGCTCGTCGGTGCCGGTCAGGAACTTGACGTCGAAGCCGTCCTGGCGCTTGAAGCGGGCCAGGACGTCGCAGGCCAGCGAGGTGTAGGCGTGGCCGATATGCGGGCTGTCGTTGACGTAATAGATGGGCGTGGTGATGTAATAGCGACGGGGCCCCGTCATCGACATTCTCCGAACTGACTGTGTCTACGGACTATGGTTGGGAGTTTCTTCGGCCGGCGCCCCGCGGTCAAGCGCGGCAAAGCCGTTCCAACCCAGAAAAAGCATTCAGCAACACCTGCTTACGGTCCAGATTGACCGCATCGGCGCGACTGAACAGGGTCTGAGTCTTTTCCCACAGCTGGACCCAGGGTTCAAGGCCGGCGGCGGCCACCAGGCGGCATTGCAGGGCTGCTTCGCCGGGAACCGCTTCCCCGCCCCCCTGCCCGGCGCTGCGCGTGGTCGCCTGAACGATCCACCACAGCAACAGGTCGGTGACCGTGCGGAAGGCGTCGTCGCCCTTGGCCACCTTGTCGGCGAAACCGTGCACGGCGGGAATATCCAGGCGCGGCAGGCCGCCCAGCAAACCGACCATTTCGCGGTAAAGCTCCAGCCCGCCCTCGGCGGCCAGGGCCTGAGCCTTGCCGATGGAGCCGTCGGCAAGGCGGGCCAGGGCCTGGGCGTCGGCTTCCGGCAGATCGGGGTTGGAGCGGCGCAGCAGCAGCGTCACCTGATCGTCGGCCAAGGGCCGCAGCACTAGGCGCCGGCAGCGCGAGCGGATGGTCGGCAAAAGCCGTCCGGGGCTGTGGGACAGCAGCAGCATCAAGGCGTTGCGCGGCGGTTCCTCAAGCACCTTGAGAATGGCGTTGGCCGAAGAGCGGTTCATTTCGTCGGCGGCGTCGACGATCACCACGCGCCAGCCGCCTTCTCCCGGGGTCAGCGACATGAAGCCGCCGACCCCGCGCACGTCATCGACCGGGATTTCGCTTTTCAGCTTGGTTTTCTTGTCGTCGGTCCAACCGCGCTCCAGCACCTTCAGATCGGCATGCCCGCCCGAGGCGATGCGGCGCACCACCGGATGATTGGGGCCGATCTCCAGGCTGGCGGGTTTTTCCGGTTCGCCGAACAGATTGACGCCGTCCCCTGCTCCGCCGCCCGACAGCACGAAACGGGCGATACGATAAGCCAGGGTCGCCTTGCCGATGCCGCGCGGGCCGCAGATCAGCCAGGCATGGGCCAGCCGCCCGGAATTCCAGGCGTCGAGAAAGGCATGCTCGGCGGCATCGTGGCCGATCAGGTCGGTGGCGGTGCGGGGGCCGGTTTCTTCGGCGTCGAGGGAGATGGGGCTCATGGCCGGGAGTTTAGGGCCAGGGCCGCGTTAAGGCAAATTACCAAATGCCCTGGAAATTGGCCTGACGCATCTTCAGGTCGACCTTGATGATGTGATCGACCAGCCAGCTGTTGAGGAATTTCGACAGTTCCTGGGCCGTCAGCGGCTTTTCCGCGGCTTCGCCGGCGCTGAAGCGCTCGATCATGCCCTGCAGGGATTTGCTCAGGGCCAGATGGTGCTGGCGGTTTTCCTTCAGGCCTTCGTATCCCGCCAATGCCTGAATGCGCTCCTCGCGCTGAAAATGCTCCTGAGTATAGCTCTGAAGTCGCCCGAGAATGGAGCGGATAACGCTTTCATGCTTGCCGTTCAAGGTCGGCGAGGCGCTGGTGGCTTCAGCGAACTGGTTGATCAGCGAAATCAGTTGCTGGTGATCGTCGTCGATCGCCTTGATGCCAACACTCATCTGATCACGCCAAACAATCGTCATGCCCCCAGCCCCCGAAAAACGTCAGCATTTCGTGTTGACGTCATCATAAGACGGCATGGACATGACGTCACTTTATACAAAGGCTGAATGATTTGTGCCGTTGTTTACGCAAAAAATAAAAATATTTGCAAGGATAGCGTTTCAGGAGAAAAGCCTGCCTTCGATTACGCTCCAAATGCGAGCCTGGACGTCTTTGACCGTCCCTTCGGCCGATACCACCACGCAGCGGTCGGGGTGCGATTTGGCGATGTTCAGGAAGCCCTGGCGCAGGCGGCGGTGAAAATCCAGTCCCATGCGCTCGTAGCGGTCTTCCGCCCCTCCCCGCCCTGCGGCGCGGCGCAGCCCCTCTTCCACCGGCTGATCGAGAATCAGGGTCAGGTCGGGACGGAACGCCCCCACCGTCAGGCCGTAGATCTGTTCGATGGCATGGGCCGGCAGGCCGTGGCCCGAGCCCTGATAAGCCGTGGTCGAATCGGAAAAGCGGTCGGACAGCACCCAGCGGCCGTCGGACAAGGCCGGCCAAACGGTGCGGACCAGATGGTCGCGCCGGGCGGCGAAATGCAAAAGCGTCTCGGTGATGGCGTCCCAGCGGCCCGGCTCGCCTTCGACCAGCAGACGGCGGATGTCCTCGGCTCCGGGCGAACCTCCGGGCTCGCGGGTCTGGACGATCTCCAGACCCTTGGTCTTCAGGGTTTCTGCCAACAGCTTGAGCTGGGTCGACTTGCCGGCACCTTCGCCGCCCTCGAAGGTGATGAAGCGGCCGCCCACCGGATCAGCCCTTGCTGCCGAACAGCAAGGTGTGGATGGCGGCTCCGATGCGGCCGAAGAAGCCCAGCTTTTCAACGTCGGCACCGGCCAGCAGCGGCAATTGCTGGTCGGGTACGCCCGGCGCGGTAATGGTCACCACGCCCACCTTGGCGCCCTTCTTGATGGGGGCGGCGATGGGGCCGTTGTAGCTGGCCACCACCTTCATGTCGTGGCGGACGGTGCGCGGCATGGTTACCTGCAGGTCGGTGCCAGCCACCAGCGGCACGGTGGCCTGCCGGCCCAGCCAGACCTCGGCGTCGGTCACGGTGTCACCGGCCTTGAACAGGGTGTAGTCGTCGAATTCGCGGAACGCCCATTCGATCAGGCGCTGGGATTCCTCGGTGCGGTCCTTTTGGGCTTGCAGGCCGTTCATCACCAGAATGACGCGACGGCCGTCGCGGACGGCCGATCCCACCAGACCGTAGCCGCCGTCCTCGGTATGGCCGGTCTTCAGGCCGTCGGCGCCCTGAATGTTCTGCCAGATCAGCGGGTTGCGGTTGTCCTGCTTGATGTTGTTATAGGTGAAGGACTTTTCCGAGAAGATTTCGTAATACTGCGGGAAGTCGAGAATCAGGCGCCGCGCCAGGGTCGACAGGTCGCGGGCGGTCATCTGATGGCCGGGTTCCGGCAGGCCACTGGCGTTGCGGAAGGTCGACTTGGTCAGGCCGATCTCACGGGACTTGCGGGTTTCCTGTTCGGCGAAGGCCTCCTCGCTGCCGGCCAGCCCCTCGGCCAGCACGGAACAGGCGTCGTTGCCCGACTGGATGATGACGCCGCGCAGCAGATCGTCGACGCGGGCCATGGAATTCAGCGGCAGGAACATCATCGAGCCGTCGCTTTTGTAATGCTTCTTCCAGGCAGTTTCCGAGACCGGCAGCGTGTCTGACGGCTTCAGGCTGCCGTCCTTCAGGCGGCTGAAGACCATGTAGACGGTCATCAGCTTGCTCATCGAGGACGGCGTCATCAGTTCGTCGGAGTTCTTGTCCATCAGCACCGTGCCGGTGTTGAAATCGACGATGATGGCTTGCCGGGCCTTGGTCTCAATGGTTTCAGCCGAAGCGCCTGCGGCCAGACCGGCGATCAAGGCCAGAGTGGCGGCTGCGGTGGCCAGCGGACGGCGGAAGGAAAGGCAAGACATGGTTCGTTACGTCCTTGAAGGATGAGACGGAGAAGATTGAATAAAAACGAAAAATCAGTCGACGATCAGCCGGGCGTCGGGATAGCCCGCGCCAATGACCTTTTCCAGCAGAGCGTCGGCGTCGCCGACATTGGCGATGGGGCCCAACCGGACCCGGAACAGCGTGCCGCCCTTGGTCTGAACCTGGCTGATGGCGCTGTTGCCATAGGGTTGCAGGGCGGAATTCATGCGGTTGGCGTTGTCGAAGCGCGAGAAGGCGCCGGCCTGAATGAAAATCTGGGTCGGCTTGACGGCGGTCTGCTTGACCTCCTGCTTGGCCAGTTGCGAACTGTCCGGCGCCACCACGGCGCCCACGGTCGACGGCGGCGGCGCGGCGCGGACCACCGGCTGAGGCGATTGAGCCGGCTTGGAGGCGTCCTTGCCGGGCATGGGCAGATTTTCGGCCACCACCGCGTCGCGGGGAGCGGCGGCGATCGGCGGCTCGTCCAGTTGCTGCTTGGCCTTCATGACGGCGGCCAACTGGCGGCTTTCGTCAGCCATGATCTCGACCTTGACCTTGGCGGTGCCGGTCCCTTCCATTCCCAGCAATTGGGCGGCGCGCTTGGACAGGTCGAGAATGCGGCCGTGGGCGAAGGGGCCGCGGTCGTTGACGCGGACCACCAGGGACCGGCCGTTGTCCAAATTCGTTACGCGCACGAAACTTGGCAGCGGCAGGGTGCGGTGGGCGGCGGTGACGTCGTTCTGGTCGAAGACTTCGCCGTTGGCGGTGTATTTGCCGTGGAAGTCGGGGCCGTACCACGAGGCGATGCCGGTTTCCGAGTAATTGTAATCCTCGGTCGGATAATACCAAACGCCTTGAATTTGATAAGGTTTTCCGACTTTGTAGACGCCGCCGCGGGTGTCCTGGCCGATGGCTTCCTTGACGCCGTAGGTCGCCAGTTGGGTTTCCGAGCAGGCGGCCAGAAGGGCGCAGCCGGCCATCAGCACAAGAATCCGAGCGTGCGGCAGCCTTCGCTTCATCTAGGGGGTCTCCGGACGGGTCGCTAGCATATCTGGTAAACTACTTGCTTGCGAGGCGATCGGCAAGGGTTCCGGCAGCCAAAGCGAAGAAGGTGGAGCGGTTCCACTTCATCAAGGCCCGGAAATTGTCCCCCACCACATAGGGTGCGCCGACGCCGACATCGCCGTTCTTTCCGCTTTCGGCACGAATCAGCGACACCATCTGCTCGCCCTCAAGCGGCTTGCCGTCGTTCTGGACGATTCCCAGCTTGCCCCATTCGGTCAGGCTGTGGCTGACGTCCAGACCGAACAGCGACGGCGCGATGCCGCCCGCCGGTAGTTTGACGGCCCGGCCCCAGATTTCGTCCTTTTTCCAGCCGATGCCGGCCAGATAGTTCGCTGTCGAGGCGAAGACGTCGGCGGGCTGGTCCCAAATGTCGGGTTTGCCGTTTCCATCCCAGGATTGACCGTATTTGAGGTAGGTCGACGGCATGAACTGACACTGGCCCATGGCGCCCGCCCACGATCCCTTCAGCTTCTCCGGAGGCGCCAGCCCCTTGTCGGCGATGGTCAGGGCGTTCATCAACTCGGTGCGGAAATAGGCGCTGCGCCGCCCGTCGAAGGCCAGGGTCGCCAAGGCCGGAACGATCTGGAAGCCGCCGGTGACGCGGCCGAAATCCGTTTCGATGCCCCACATGGCGGCGATGTGCTGGATCGGCACGCCGTACCGCTGCGATACCGCCGCCAAGAGGTCGCGGTTGGCCGCCACCATGGCTTGCCCGCGCTGAACCCGCGCCGGGCTGACCACTCGGGCCACGTAATCGTCGAAGGACAGGGTGAATTCCGGCTGCTTGCGGTCAAGCTCCAGCACGCGGGGAATGGGCTGGACGCCCGCCAGGGCGGCATCCAGGGTTTCCTCCTTCAGGCCCTTCTGCAAGGCCTCGGCGCGAAATCCCTGCAGCCATGACTGAAAGTCGGCGGGATTGATCTCGGGAGCGGCGGGGACCGTTTCCTCGGTCTTTGGCGCCTCGCTCGGCGGCGGCGTTTGGCCGGGCGGCGCGGCGCATCCTGCCGCCGTCAGCGCCAGAAGTCCGGCGGCCACCCAATTCAGCCTTTTGCGCCCCTTCTCGATCATGCTCCGGTCCTTATCTAAGGTTCGGGAAACAGGCTGTCGGTCCAGCCGGACAGACGATAGAACAGCAGGCCGGCCCATTCATGCAGGCCGTTGGACATATTGGCCAGTCGGATCAAAGTCTTGTCGGTGTTGACCCAGCGCACCGGGCCGCCGGTGGTGTAGTCCACCGGCCAGGGCACTACCGGCCAGCCGACCGAACGGAACACCCCTACCGACCGGGGCATATGCTTGGCCGACGTCACCAGCAGCCAGACCTGCCCCTTTTGCGGCTGGGCCAGACGCTGGGAGAAGACGGCGTTTTCGTAGGTATTGCGCGAGGCGTCCTCGATCAGCATGCGGCCGGCGTCGGCGCCCATGTCCACCAGCGCCTGTTGGGCGATGGGAGCTTCGCGCATGTCGGGACGCAAGGGATCGGCGGAACCGCCGGTGAAGATCAGCCGCGCTTCGGGGTACAGCCTTGACAGCCGGGCGCCTTCGACCAGCCGTTCGGCGGCATCGTTCAGCACCACCTGATGGTGGGCAGCGCTGAGATAGGGATCGACGGAACCGCCCAGCACGATGATGCCGTCGACATGGTCGGGCAGAGGCGGATTGGCGGGAAAGCGGTTTTCCAGGGGTTCGAGCATCATGTCGTCCACCGGCAGCACCGTGACAGCCAGCAGCGTCAGAGATAGAACCGACAGAACCAGCCGCCCCTTCCGCCACAGACGGCGGCTCCACAACAGGCCGCAGCCGATCAGCAGCGCCAGCAGCAGCAAGGTGCCGGGCGTCAGCAGCAGGCCGAGAATCTTCGACAGAACGAACATAGCCCCTTCCCTTTACTCCCCCCCGGGGCGGTTCCGCAAGCCTGCTTCTGGAACCTAAATCTTGTGTTATGATCCGCCTGCCGACACCAGAGGACACGATACACAAGGACTCGCCATGGCCGAGGACGACGAACGCTACCCCGCCCTGCAGGCTCCCGACGAGCAGGACGCCGCCCAGGAGACCGCCCGGCAATTGACCCGGGCCCGGGCCTATGAAGCCATGCTGCGGGCCAACCCGCCCAACCTGCGGGTGATCGATCCGCCGCCGGCGGAAACCGCCAGCCAGAAAGGCCGTCAGCGGGAGTTTCTGTTCCGCGGCGGCGTTTACACCTTCCTGGCCATCGGGCCGCGCAACGAAGGCGAACGCCGCGCCGGCATCATCGAGCGCTGGCAGACCGACATCCATGTGGATGATCTGGGCATCAACGTCATTGTCTTCGAATATGTCGACGGCCGCTTCACGCCCTGGGCCTTCGAGGGAATCTTTTTCAACGATTTCCTTCAGGCGGCCACGGTGGGCATCGTTTCCGGCGGCTTCCAGGCCCAATGGCACCACGAGCAGCAGCAGCACGAGCGCAGCAAGCGCAAGTTCGCCTTCCTGCTGCCGGCGGCCATGGTGCTGGGGGTGATGGTGGGGATTCTGATTGGACTGCGCTAAGGCAGGATTCAGGCCGCCTCGGACTGAAGGTCGGCCAGACGTTCGAGAATGTCGGACAGCAGGCGGTGGTCTTTGCCCTCCTCGGCGATGACCTTCAGAATGGCGGCGGCTTCGTCGCCCACCAGATCCATGGCCCGCATGGCCGCCGCCGGTCCTTCGGCGTTGATCGCCTCGGCCACCGGGCGGTATTCGCGCCGCCGGCCCCGCTGCAATTCCAGCTCGACATGCTCCATCACCACGTCTTCCAGGCTTCGCTTGCGATGAACCTGGAAAGCAAAGGCTTTCAGCAGCTTGACCTTTTCCGCTTGGTCCAAAAGACCGTCATGCTTGGCCATGGTTTCAGCTCCGGAATAACTTTGCGCGACACCATGCGCCCAAACTTGCCGCCGTCAAAGGGCCGATTTCTCAGTGCCGCCATGACCTGACGGCAAAGCGGTTGGCAAAGGCGTCGGGAATCCATACAAATCCCCGCCGCACAGGCGGGGGCCCGATGCCGCAGATATGGGGATTCCGCCCATGCGGTTCCAAGACGCCGCCGTTCATGTCCGCTATTTCACCTTCTATGCCGGCAGATTGCTTCCCGTCCGATTGGTGGGGCCGCTGGGGTGCGAGACATGGGCTTACGGCAAAATCCACCTGCTTCACCGTTACGGCTATGGCGCCGACACCGACCGGAACAGCATGGATTGGGCCGAGATCGTCACGCCCGGCGAGGAAATGGTTCTCCGCGGACGGCAGCCGCCTGAAGGCGGAACCGACGCCGTTTGCCGATTGACGCAAACCCCCTTGCATCGAAATCTTTCGCAGGCTACACAACAGGCCTTCCCGGCTGGCCCGCGGCACACTTCCAGATTGTGCCGCCCCCGCGCCGATCAGGATGGGTGGCCGAGTGGTTTAAGGCAGCGGTCTTGAAAACCGCCGAAGGTGCAAGCCTTCCGTGGGTTCGAATCCCACCCCATCCGCCATCATTCTAGACCATTACCCTGATGCTGTGGCGCAATTGGCGGCTTGTTCCCGGCGGGATCAGCAGCAGATGCGGCTTGTCGCGGAAATCGCCGTCGAAATCGGCGGGGCTGGTCATGCCCTGCCAGGGTTCGATGCAGACGAAATCGGCGCCCAGCTTGGTCCAGACGCCGAGTTGGCTGAATCCTTGCCACGACACCTCGATGACGGGCGCTTCCGGAGCGGTATAGCGCAGCGAGGCGCTGACCGGACGTTCGAAGATGATGGCGCTGATCTTGAACAAATCGTCGGTCAGCGTCAGGGTCTTGCCTTCGACCGGACTGGAAAACGGTGCAGGGTCCAGCAGGGCTCCGGGGCCGAGACGGCGGATGGGATGGTGTTCGGCCTCGGCGAAATCCAGGCGGTGAGCCTGACGGGGGATACCGTCGCGCAGGGGCCAGCGGAAAGCCGGATGAGCTCCGGCCGAGGCGGGCAGCGGCTCGTCGCCGGGATTGCTAATCTCGAAGACGATGTCCAGCCGGTCGCCGTCGATGCGGTAGATCACGTCGAAACGAAAGGCGAAGGGGTAATGCGCCCGGGTCGCGGCGCTGTCTTCCAGCCTCAGGCGGCAATGGTCCGGCCCCGTCTCCACCCAGGTGAACAGACTGTCGCGGGCAAAGCCGTGCTGGCCCAGGGAATAATCTTTCCCATCAAGCCGGTAGCGGTCATCCTTGACCTTGCCGACGATGGGAAACAGCAGCGGCGCATGGCGCGGCCATTCCGGTCCCGCCTGCCAAAGCGCCTCCTGGCCGTCGGCTCCGCGCAGGGAGCAAAGCTCGGCGCCCAGGGCCTTGACGGTGGCGCTCAGGCGATCGCCGGTGATGGTATGGCAGTCCATGCTCGCTCCCCCGTTTGAATACCGGCCAGACTGTAGGGGCGGAACAAACGCCGTTCAAGCCCGCAGGGCCGGCTGTTGCCCCAGGGCTCGGATCTGCGGCAGCACCTGTGCCGCCAGCAATTCGATGGCCTGGGCCACCTTGGGATAGGGCAGCCCGCCGATATCGATCTGGGCCATGAAGCGCCTGTGGCCGAACAACTCGTGTTCCCGGCTTATCTTGTCGACGATTTCCTGCGGGCTGCCGACGAACAGCGCTCCCGAAGGTCCGGCGATGCGGTCGTAATCCGCCCGAGTCACCTTCCAGCCGTTGCTGCCGCGCGGCAGATTGTGGCCGATATAACTGGCGTAGTGAGGGTAGAAATCGTCCCGGGCCTTTTGCGAATCGGCTTGGACGTGCAGATGGCCGGAGACGGCGGCGGCCAGGTTGGCGGGATCGTGCCCGGCCTTGCGGGCGCTGTCGCGATAGAGCTGGAAGAAAGAAACGAACTGCTCGGCCTCGCCGCCGATCTTCGCCAGATTGAGCGGCAATCCCGCCCGTCCCGCCCGCACGGCGCTTTGCGGCGTTCCTCCGGCGGCGATCCAGAAAGCGCCGTCGGACGACAGCGGGCGCGGCATCACCGGAGCCTGATGCAGGGCCGGACGCAGCCGACCCTGCCATGTCACCACGTCCTTGCGGGCCAATTCCAGCAGCAGGTCGAGCTTTTCCGTGTACAGGGCTTCGTAGTCGCCGAGATCGTAGCCGAACAGGGGAAAGGATTCGATGAAGGCCCCTCGCCCCACCATCAGTTCCGCCCGCCCGTTGGACAGCAGGTCCAAGGTGGCGTAATCCTCGAAAACACGCACCGGATCGTCGGACGACAAAATGGTCACCGCCGTCGTCAGGCGAATCGAGCGGGTGATGCCGGCAATGGCGCCCAGCACCACTTCGGGGGCGGAAACGGCGTAATCGGGGCGGTGATGTTCCCCGACGCCGAAGACAGACAAGCCCGCCTCGTCCGCCAGTTTGGCGGCGGCCAGAATTTCCCGCAGCCTTTGGCGGGCGGCTTCGGGGCCGTGGATTCCCACCGGCAGATCGCCGAAGCTGTAAAGTCCCAGTTCCATCGAACCCAATCCCATGCAAACGCCTTCATGCGGCGAAGGCAGTCTAGAATGGCGGGCATATCGTCAACAATCAGGCTTGACGGCAAATCACTGTTGTTGAAACTGGAACGAAAGGTCGGTCCTTATTCTTCGGCGGCCTTCAGCGTCCGCTCGGCCTCGAACATGTAGTCGCGGGTGAACGGCACGGCGTCGATGGCTTTGCAAAGCTGGACCTGGAAAACCATGGTTCCCGTATGGGCGAAGTCCATTTCGCTGGCGGCCAGATAGAACTCCCACATGCGGCAGAAGCGTTCGTCATAAAGGTTGGCGGCAATGTCGGCGCGGGCGGCGGCGAAACGGTCGGCCCAATGGCGCAGGGTCCAGGCGTAATGCATGCGCAGGATTTCGATGTCGCTGACATAGACGCAGGCCCGTTCGATGGCGGGTAGAACTTCCGACAGAGCCGGCGCGTAGCCGCCGGGGAAGATGTACTTGCGCAACCAGGGATTGGTGGTTCCAGGCCCGTCGACGCGGCCGATGGAATGGATCAGCGCCACGCCGTCATCAGTCAGCAGATCGCGGACCTTGCGGAAAAAGGCATTGTAGTGGGGCACGCCCACATGTTCGAACATGCCCACCGAAACGATGCGGTCATAGGTTCCCGTCTCGTGGCGGTAATCGCGCAGCAGGAAACGCACGCGGTCCGACAGACCGGCCTTGGCCGCGCGCTCCGTGGCTTTCTTGTGCTGTTCCACCGACAAGGTGATGCCCGTGACGTCCACCCCGGCGACTTTGGCCAGATAGATCGCCATGCCGCCCCAGCCAGAGCCGATATCCAGCACCTTCATGCCCGGCTTCAGGCCGAGCTTGGCGGCGATATGGCGCTTTTTCGCCAACTGCGCCTGTTCCAGGGGGCCTTCGGGGTTTTCGAAGTAAGCGCAGGAATATTGCCAATCCTCATCGAGGAAACGGCTGTAGAGAGCTTCGGATAGGTCGTAATGATGCGCGACGTTGGCCCTGGAGCGCCCCAGCGGATTGAATTGCATAAGATAGGAGGTCAGCAGCTCCAGCCGGTAGGGAATGGATTTCAGGCCCGTGGCGCTTTCCATGCCCATGTTGAGATTCACCACCTCCAGGAAATCCCGGATGGTTCCCTCCTCCATGACGAAGCCGCCGTCCATGTAGCCCTGGCCCAGGTGATAGTCACCGTTCAGAACAAGACGCAGCGGCAGCTTGGGATCGGTGATGCGGGCCACGGCCCGGGGTGTCTGCCCATCCGCGCCGATCGTGTGGTGATGGCCGTCGGGACCGATGAGAACCAGCTGACCTTTGCGGATAAGCCGGCGCAGTCCCCAGCTCAGAAGGGTCATCGCATTGATCGGGGCGCTCATCTGGACACCTCATAAGAGAAAGATCGCGGCACTATAGCATGGCGCCGCCCACTTCGAAGCCGCGCTTTGGTCATGGCGGACCTGACCGGATACGACAGCGTTTTCAGAGCCCTGGCGGCTTTCATGCCTTCAGCCAGCGGGTGCTGAGGGAAACGCCGGTCATCATGACGGCGACGATCAGCAGGGCCGCCGTCAGTCCCAAGCTGTGGGCGACGAAGCCGATTGCCGCCGGTCCGGCAAGAATGCCGGCATATCCAAGGGTCGAAATGGCCGGAACGGCGATATGATCGGGCATGTCGTCCTGGCGCCCGACGGCCGTGTACAGCACCGGCACGATATTGGAGCAGCCGGCTCCGACCAAGGCGAAGCCGATCAGCCCGGCGATCCAGGACGAAGCCGCGATGGCCGTCGCCAACCCGCCTGCCGCCAGCACGCCGCCGACGGCCACCACTTTCAGCGGCCCGAAGCTGCGCACGATGGCGTCGCCGGTCAGGCGCCCGGCGGTCATGGCGCCGGCAAAGCAGGCGTAGGCCATGCCCGCCCGCGACGGATCCAACCGGCGCAGCGAGGTCAGAAAGACCGCGCTCCAGTCCAGCATGGCGCCTTCGGTCAAAAAGGCCACGAAGCACAGGACGCCGATGAACAAGACGGCTCCCCGGGGAATGGCGAAAATCGGTCCCTGCCCTTCGGCGCCATAAGGCAGGAAACCGGCTTTTGCCCTGAGCAAAGCGGTAATCAGAATCGCCACCACGGCCAGCGCCACGGCCGACGGCGACAGGCCCGCCATCAGCAGCAGGCTGACGCCGCCGGCTCCGGCGATGCCTCCCAGGCTGAACAGGCCGTGAAAACCGGACATCATCGGCCGTCCGCTGGCCTTTTCCACCATCACCGCCTGGATATTGATGACGCAATCGACCGATCCCACGGCGCCGCCGAACAGGAACAGGGCCGTTCCCAGGGACAGCGCGTCGTCCAGTATCGTCAGAAACGGCAATGTCAGGCACAGGGCCGCCGCCGCGACCACCAGCACCTTGCGGCAGCCGAATCGGGCCGCCGCCGGGCCGGTCAGTGGCATGGTCAGAAGCGAACCGGCCCCCAGGCACAGCAGCAGCAACCCCAACGTTCCGTCTTCCAGACCCAGCCGGGCCTTGGCATAGGGAACCAGCGGTGCCCAGGCCGAAACACCGAAACCGCCGATAAAGAAACCGATACGGGTGGCGATCTGTTGGTCTCGGGCCGAAGCGGCTTGAGCGGGGGCGGGGGTCATGAAGGGCTCTTGGCGAGAAGCAAAGGGCGGTCACCTTAATCCCCGGATCGGCAAATAAAAACACCATTCCAGAATGCGACGAAAATTCTCGGTATTCGCAATATGCAATGCAGTTTGGGATTTATACCGCGCCACGATCCGGAGACAACCTGGAAAAAACCGCAGGAATCCGCCAATCGCCCCGGTTGGAGCGGACTGGCACGCCACATGCTCTTATTTTTCCATGGACGTGCCGGGGAGTTCCCAACCCCCCAGCCCTACTCTCCGGAACGTACACACCAGGGGCTCCCTTGCGGGAGCCCCTAACTTTTTGCCCTTCCCTTTGGAACGGCTTCCTCCTTCGACTCCCCTACTACCGTCATAGCCGCAAACGTATTATGCTGCCGGACTTTTCCTGATGGGCACGCGTCGCGTGCGGGCAACAAGAGGGACGTCCCGGGATGACACATCTTGCCAATATTCTGATCGCCTCGGCTGACAGCCAGTTCAGCCTGGATCTGCTGGGCCGCATCCGCCGGTTCGGTTATGACGGCAAGTGCGTTTCCAGCCTGGAGGCCGCTCTGGCCTCGGCGCAACAAGAGCATCCCGATCTGATTCTGGTGGGAACGACCCTTGAGGGCGGCGACGCCGTCGCCCTGTCGCGCGAGCTGAAGGCCGGGCCCGATTGCGACGACATTCCCGTCTGCCTGCTGTCCAAAGGAGCCACCGCGGAAGCCAAGCGCACCGCCATCGAGGCCGGATTGGACGACGTCGTCACGCCGCCCTATACCGACGCCAAGCTGTCGGCCCGCCTGCGCCCCTTGGTGCGGCTGGCCACCATGCATGCCGAACTGCACCATCGCGCCGCCGCCGCCGCCGCCGGGTTCGGCCTTCGTGTCGACGCCAGGGTGGAAAAAGTGGCCGTTCCCGCCGATTATCCCCTGCTGACGGTGGGCCGCGAAGACGACTCGGTGCGCACGGCCCTGTCCCAGGCCCGGCTGACTCACGCCGGCGATCCCTTCACCGCCGAGGATTTGCTGAGCGCCAGCAATTTCGATGCCGCCATCGTCTCGCCGGAAGGCAACGTCGAGCCTTATCTCGACCTGTGCGCCCAGCTGCGCAACAATCCCCGCCTGTTCAATCTGCCGGTGGTGGTGGTCAGCGGCGGCGACGTCCTGGGCGAGGATCAGGCCTATGCCCATGGCGTCAGCGGCTATCTCAATGCTCCCGCCGACGCCGTGGAATTGAACGCCGCCGTTCTCAGGCTGGTGCGCCGCCAGCGTTTGCGCTGGGCTGTGCGCCAAGCGATCGCCGGCACCCTGACCCCGGCCACCCAGGACGCCGGCACCGGGGTCTATTCCCGCGCCTTTCTGGACGCCTATCTGGAGGAACGGGTCAATTTCGCCATCCGCCACGGCCGTTATCTGTCGCTGATGTTCTTCCGCATTCCCGATGTCGAAGGCGTGCGCCAGCGGTTCGGCGAGGAACAGGCCGACCATCTGCGCCTGCAACTGGCCCAGTGGATCACCGGCTTGCTGCGGGCCGAGGACTTGACGGCCCGCTACGACGAGAACGAATTCTGCGTCGTTCTGCCCGATACCGTCGATGGCGAGGCGGAAATCGTCATGCACCGCATCGCCGGCGTGCTGGCCTATACCGATTTCGCGGTCAAGGACGTCTATCAGCCGGTCAAGGTCTGGGTGCGGGTGGGCGGCGCCGATCTGCAGCCGGGCGAAACCGCGGCGACCCTGGTGGCCCGCGCCCGCACCGGCATCGTCTGATATACTTCCGATAAACGAGAGCCTTCGTCCGAGAGGCTTCCGGAGCCGGGACGGGCCGTGATAGCCTGATTTTCATGAGAATTGATATCGTCTTCGATACGGTCTGCCCCTGGTGCTTCATCGGCAAGCATCGCCTGGAGCAGGCCCTGGCTCTCCGGCCCGGCGTCACCGCCGAGCTGCGTTGGCGCCCGTTCCTTCTCAATCCTGACCTGCCGCCCGAAGGCATGGACCGCGACACCTATCTGGAGCGCAAATTCGGCAGCAGCTACCGCATCCAGCGCATTCACGGCGCCGCCCAGCAGGCCGGAGAGACCGAGGGAATCAACTTCGCCTTCGAACGCATCACCCGCACCCCCAGCAGCATCCAGTCCCACCGCCTGATCCAGTGGGCCGGCGATTACGCCCTTCAGACGGAGCTGGTGGAGGCTACTTTCCGCGCCTATTTCGAACAGGGCCGCGACATCAGCGATCTGGCGGAACTGGTTCTGCTGGCGGAGAAAGTCGGCCTGCCCGCCCGCGAAGCCTTGGATTTCCTGCAAACCTCCGAAGGCTTGCAGGAGATTGAGGAGCAGAACATGCGCATGCACCGCATGGGCGTGACCGGCGTTCCCTGCTATATTCTGGACGGCCGTTACGCCATTTCCGGCGCGCAGGAGGCCGACATGCTGGCCCGCCTGATCGACATCGCCCGCGAAACCGAGCCCGAACGGGTATCGACGCCCTGACCGGCAAGCCTTGTCAGGCGGTCAGCGCCGCCTTCACCCGCTCCACCACGTCGTCCCAATCGCCTTGACGCTCCTGGCGGAACAGGCGGACCGACGGATACCAGGGGCTGTCGTCCCGACCTTGCAGCCAACGCCAGCAACCGTCGAAGCGCGACAAGATCCAGGTCGGCTTGCCCAGGGCGGCGGCCAGATGCGCCACCGATGTATCGACGCTGATGACCAAATCCAGCCCGGCGACCAGAGCGGCGGTATCGGCGAAATCGCCCAATTCCGCCGTCCAGTCGATCAGTTGCAAACCCGGAACGGTTTCGCCGGCGGCGTCGCTCTTTTGCAGGCTGACCCAGGAAATACCCGGTATCGTTCCAAGACTTTCCAGGCTTTTCAAAGGGATGCTGCGGCGTTTGTCGAGAAGATGGGCGATCTTGCTGTATGGCCTGGGCGCACCGGCCCAGACCAGGCCGATTTTCCGCCCCGGCAGCGCCGCCAGACGGTCGCGCCAGACCGAAGCGTTTTCGGCTTTCAGATAGGATTCCGCCATGGGAATGCCGCCGCCCAGCAGATAAGGCAGGCTCATCAGCGGCGCCTGAGCCGCCAGCCCGACGGGCACAGCCTCGCCACGGGCGATCACCACGATCTTTGGCGCGAAACTGTCGGCCAGAAGCCTCTTCAGCGCCGGTTCCACCATCAGCACCACCGGCATCTCCAGCAACGGAGCGAAGCGGCAGAATTGCAGGCAATCGCCGTATCCCTGCTCGGCATGCAGCAGCAAGCCGCCGCCGTCCAAGGGCGAGCCGTCCCAGGCCGGCAAGCCGTAGTCGCGCCGCAGCAAGGGCGACCAGGGCACCTCGCGCCGGGCCTCGTAAGCTTCCCAGCCTTCGTCGAACAGGCTCTGTTTCAGCAGGACCGACGACAGGTTCAGGCGGATGTGGGCGTCGTCGGGAGCCAGGGCCAGCCCTTGCCGGAAGGCCAGCTCGGCCTTGGTCAATTTATTTTGCGCCATCAAGGCGTTGCCCAGATTGTTGAATGCCTGGACATAGCCGGGATGGGCGGCGGTGACCAGCTCCGCCTGAGCCGCCGCGTCCTCGAAACGCTCCTGGTCATAAAGCAGCGCCGCCAGATTGGTGCCGGCCTCGGCGGACTGCGGAGCCTGACGGAAGGCTTCTTCGGCTTCGCTCAGGCGTTCCGCCTGCACATAGGCGTTGCCCAGACAGTTCCAGGCTTCCGGCTGGGCAGGATCAAGCTCCAGCGCCCGGCGGCTGGCGGCGATGGCGCCGTCCACGTCCCGCGTTTCCAGCAGCACGGCGGCCAGATTGCACCAGGGTTGCGGGCTGGCCGGCTCCAAAGCGGCGGCTTGCCGGTAGGCGTCGGCGGCTTCGTCATATTTTTCAAGCAATCTCAGGGCGTTGCCGAGATTGTTTAAAGGCTGCCCCTGATGCGGGGCCAAGGCCTGGGCGCGGCGCAGAGACTCCATCGCCTCGGCCGGGCGGCCTTGGGCGTTCAGAACGCAGCCCAGGCTGTTGTGGGCTTCCGACACCAGGGGATCGAGAGCGATGGCCTGACGAAAGCAATCGGCCGCTTCGTCGAGCTTGCGCTGGTTTTGCAGGGCGATGCCCAGATTGATATGCAGTGCCGGCAGATTCGGGCGCAATCCCAGCAAAAGCCGGTAAAGCCCGATGGCTCCAGATAAATCCCCCTGTTGATGGCGGGCGACGGCCTGGGAAAACAACTGGTCCAGTCCGTCAGCCATGTCTCAGCCCTCCGACGCCAGAGCGGCGAGATCGCTCACCAGTTTCTGTACGCCCTTCAACCGCGCCGCCGCGTTTTCCCAGGCGCGGCCGAACACCAGCTTGTGGTCCGGGCGCAGCTTGACCGTACCCAGCTGCTTGCCGATGAACAGCACCAGCCCGCCGGGATTGGCGAACAGGTTGTTGCGGAAGGTCAGTACCGCCCCCTTCGGTCCGGCGTCGACCTTTTCCACTCCGGCCCTGCGGCAGAGAACCTTGATGCCGACGATTTCCAGAAGGTTTCCAACCTCTTCCGGCATTTTCCCAAAGCGGTCGATCATCTCGGCGGCCAGGGCGTCGATCTCCTCGCGGCTGATCAGGGTGCCGATGCGGCGGTAAAGGCCCAGCCGTACCGACAGATCCTTGACATATTCCTCGGGGATCAGCACCGGCATGCCCAGCGAGATTTGCGGCGACCATTCCTGGGCGGCGGCTTCGTCTTCGGCGATGCCGCCCTTGGCGGCGGCCACGGCCTCCTCCAGCAGAGTCTGGTAAAGCTCGATGCCGACTTCCTTGATGTGTCCCGACTGCTCGTCGCCCAGCAGGTTGCCGGCGCCGCGAATGTCGAGATCATGGCTGGCCAGGGTGAAACCGGCCCCCAGCCCGTCCAGGGTTTGCATCACCTGAAGCCGCTTTTCGGCGGCCTGGGGCAGCTTCTGCTTGGTCGGCAGGGTCAGATAGGCGTACCCCCGCGCCTTGCCACGCCCGACGCGCCCGCGCAACTGGTAAAGCTGCGACAGGCCGAACATGTCGGCGCGGTGAATGACGATGGTGTTGACCCGGGGCATGTCCAGGCCGCTTTCCACGATGTTGGTGGACAGCAGCACGTCATAGGCGCCGTCGGCGAAGGCGGTCATGACGTCCTCCAGTTCGGTCGGCGTCATGCGGCCATGGGCGACGGCGGCCTTGACCTCGGGCACCAGAGCGGCCAGCCGTTCCTTGACCCGGTCGATATCGGCCAGACGCGGGCAGACATAGAAGATCTGACCGCCGCGATATTTCTCGCGCAGGATAGCCTCGCGGATCACCACACCGTCGAAGGGCAGCACGAAGGTGCGCACGGCCAGACGGTCCACCGGCGGGGTGGCGATGACGCTCATCTCGCGGACGCCGGTCAAAGCCATTTGCAGGGTGCGCGGAATCGGCGTGGCGGTCAGCGTCAGCACATGCACGTCGGCCTTCAGCTGCTTCAGACGCTCTTTGTGGCTGACGCCGAAATGCTGCTCCTCGTCGATGATCAGCAGGCCCAGATTCTTGAAGGCGATGCCCTTGGCCAGCAAGGCGTGGGTGCCGACGACGATATCCACCGTACCCTCGGCCATCTCGGCCTTGGTCGCGGCCACCTGTTTGGCGGTGGCAAGCCGCGACAATTGGCCGATTTTGACGGGCAGGCCCGCGAAGCGTTCCTGGAACGTGCGGAAATGCTGGCGGGCCAGCAGGGTCGTCGGCACCACCACGGCCACCTGACGCCCCTCCATGGCGGCGACGAAGGCGGCGCGCAGGGCCACCTCGGTCTTGCCGAAGCCGACGTCGCCGCAAATCAGGCGGTCCATGGGACGGCCTGATCCCAGATCGGCCACGCAATCGCCGATGGCCCGCAATTGGTCCTCGGTTTCGGCATAGGGAAAGCGGGCGCAAAACTCGTCATAGAGCCCTTCCGCCGGCACCATTTCCTCGGCCTTGCGCAATTGCCGCTGGGCGGCGATGGCGATCAGGGCATCGGCCATGTCGCGGATGCGCTTCTTCAATTTGGCCTTGCGCGCCTGCCAAGCGGCGCCGCCCAGCTTGTCCAGTTGGGTGGTGGCGGATTCCGAGCCGTAACGGCTCAGCATCTCGATGTTTTCCACCGGCACGAACAGTTTGTCGCCGCCGTCGTAAATCACCCGCAGGCAATCGTGGGGCGCGCCGTTGACCTCGATATTGGCCAAGCCGTCATAACGGCCGATGCCGTGGTCGACATGCACCACCAGATCGCCCTCGGCGATGCTGGAGGCCTCCACCAGAAACTGTTCGGCGCGGCGGCGCTTGCGAGCCGGGCGGACCAGACGGTCGCCGAGGATATCTTGTTCGCAGACCACGGTCAGGGCCTGGGTGGCGAAGCCCCGTTCCAGCCCCAGAACGGCGATGCCCAACTGGCCTTTGCCCAAGTCCTTGGCTTCGCTCCAGCTTTCCACCGGCCGCAAGCCCTTGGCGGCGCCGTGGTCGCGCAGCATGGCGCCCAGACGGTCGCGCGATCCCTCGCTCCAGGCGGCCACCAGCACGGCGCGCCCGGCGCTCATTTCGCTGGCGATATATTTCCCCACGCCGTCATAGACATTGCCGCCGGGAACGGCCCGCAGGTCGGCGAAGTCCCTGCCCGTCCGTCCTCCGGCATCGAAGGTGTCGACCGCGCCCTCGGCGGCGGGAAACGGCCATAGCAAGGCATGGGGCCGAATCGCCAGGGCGCGGCTCCAGTCCCCGGCCTCCAGATGCAGCATGGCGGGCGGCACCGGATGATAGACCAGCCCGGCCTCGGCGATGCCTTGCTCCTGAATGGCGCGGCGGGCCTGGTAATATTCGTCGATCAGGGCCAGACGGGCGTCCTTGGCCTCCTCGGCCTGATGGTCCAGGGTCAGATAGGCGTCGGGCAGATAGGCGAACAGAGTGTCCAGCCCGTCATGGAACAGCGGCAGCCAATGCTCCATGCCGGCGAACTTCAATCCCGCCGACACCGCTTCGTACAGCGGATCGTCGGCGCTGGCCGGGCCGAACAATTCGCGGTAATTGGCACGGAAACGCTGAATCGACAGATCGTCCAGCACCACTTCCGACGCCGGTTTCATCTCGAACCGCTCCAGCTTGCCGGTGGACCGCTGGCTCATGGGATCGAAACTGCGGATCTGCTCGACCTCGTCGCCGAACAGATCCAGGCGCAAAGGTTCGGGCGTACCCGGCGGAAAGACGTCGATGATGCCGCCGCGGAAAGCGTATTCCCCGGGCTCCATCACCGTCTCGGCCCGCGCATAGCCGTTACGAGACAGGAACGATTGCAGCTTTTCCAGCTCCAGCACCCCGCCGACGCTGACCGAGATGCAGACCTCGGAGAACAGACCCTTGGCCGGAACCCTTTGAAGAATCGAAGAGACCGTCGCCAGGACGATGCGCGGACGGGCCTTGGCCGGGCGAATTTCCGTCAGGCGCGACAGGGTGGTGATGCGTCTGGCGACGATCTCGACGTTGGGCGAGACGCGGTCGTAGGGCACGCAGTCCCAGGCGGGAAACTCCAAAACCTCGCAGTCGGCGGCGAAGAAGCGCAGCGCCTCGGCCATGCGGGCCATGCGGGCGTCGTCGCGGGCGATATGCAGAACCTCGCCCCGCACGGCCGCCAGACGGGCCAGCGTCAGGGCGTCATGCCCTTCCGGCGCTCCGGCGATGGTGATGCGGCCTTGGCGGGCGGCGGCGAGAACGAGGTTGTCCTGGGACATGAGATCCGGCTTATCGGCGGGCTTGGGCCAGGGTGAAGCTTTGCAGCATGCGCAAGACCTCGCTGTCATGTTCGGGCGGCACCGGCTTGGCCCCCGTCACCCACAGGAACAGATCGGGGTCGTTGACTTCCAGCAGAGTCTCAAAAACATCCAGCTGCTCTTTGGAAAGACTCTCTAAAGTTTCTTCGGCGAAGGAACCGAAAAAGATGTCGTTCTCGTTGGTGCCCATATGGCGGGCCCGGTACAGAAGGCGCTTGCGTTGGATATCCATGAAAGGGCTCGGCATCGCTAGGCTATGAAGGTGGGCTAGGATATAAAGAGTTTCCGTCCTTCTGTCAGCCCCGGCTTGATCCATCCCTCCCATGCGACCAGAACTGCTCTATCCTTTGTTCGTCCCCGTCGGTTCCCTGCCCGGCCTGGGGCCGAGGCTGGCCCCCCTGGTGGAGAAGCTGGTGGGGCCGCAGGCGGTGGACCTGTTGTGGCACCTGCCCTATGCCCTGGTGGACCGCCGCTTCATGCCGCCCCTGGCCAATGCGCCGGAAGGCCGAGTGGCGACGTTCAAGGTTCGCGTCGATCAGCATGCGCCGGGGGAAAATTCACGCCGGCCCTATCGGGTGCTCTGCTCCGACGACAGCGGCTTCCTGACCCTGGTGTTCTTTCACGCCAAGGCCGACTGGCTGGAAAAGTCCCTGCCGGTGGGAAGCCTGCGCATCGTCAGCGGCACGGTGGAGCATTTCAACGGCGGCATTCAGATGACCCACCCCGATCATATCGTGGCCGAGGACAAGCTGGACGAGGTGATGACCGTCGAGCCGGTGTATCCCCTGACCGCCGGCGTGACCGGCAAGGTGATGGTCAAGGCCGTGCGCGCCGCCGTCGCCCGCGCTCCGGAACTGCCGGAATGGCTCGACGCCGCCTATCTGGACCGTCAGGGCTGGGACACGTGGCGCACGGCCCTGGGCAAGCTGCATGCCCCGGCGTCGGAAGCCGAACTGTCCGCCGACAGCCCGGCCCGCCGCCGTCTGGCCTATGACGAGCTTTTGGCCAACCAACTGGCCTTGACCCTGGTGCGGGCCAGTATGAAAAAGCTGGCCGGACGGGTGATCGAGGGCGACGGAGCCTTGCGGGCCAAAATCGTCGCCGGTCTGCCCTATCGCCTGACCGGGGCGCAGACGCGGTCCCTGGCCGAAATCGAGGCCGACATGGCCGAGCCGTCGCGGATGCTGCGCATGCTGCAAGGCGACGTCGGCGCCGGCAAGACGGTGGTGGCACTGCTGGCCATGGCGGCGGCGGTGGAAAGCGGCGCCCAGGCGGCCTTGATGGCGCCGACGGAAATTCTGGCCCGCCAGCATCTGGCCACACTGGAAAAACTGGCCGCTCCGGCCGGGCTGCGCCTGGGCTTGCTGACCGGACGCGACAAGGGCAAAGCCCGCCAGGCCGTTCTCGATTCTCTGGCGGCGGGCGAGATCGACATTCTGGTGGGCACCCACGCCTTGTTTCAGGACGGGGTGGAATTCAGGGACCTGGCCCTGGCCGTCATCGACGAACAGCATCGCTTCGGCGTGCATCAGCGCCTGGAGCTGGCTTCCAAGGGCCGGGCGGTCGACATGCTGGTGATGACCGCCACCCCCATTCCCCGCACCCTGATGCTGACGGCCTATGGCGACATGGACGTTTCCCGCCTGGACGAAAAGCCGCCGGGACGCACGCCCATCGATACCCGCGTGCTGCCCCTGGCCCGCCTGGACGAGGTGGTGGGCGGCGTCAAGCGGGCCATCGACGGCGGAGCCAAGGTCTATTGGGTCTGCCCGCTGGTCGAGGAATCCGAGAAATCCGATCTGGCCGCCGCCGAGGATCGGCATCGGGAATTGGCGGGAATCGTCGGCCCGCGCACCGGCCTGGTGCACGGCCGCATGAAAGGGCCGCAGAAAGACGCGGTGATGGCCGCCTTCGCCGGCAACGATCTCGATCTTCTGGTGGCGACGACGGTGATCGAGGTGGGGGTCGACGTGCCTTCGGCCACCGTCATGGTCATCGAACATGCCGAACGCTTCGGCTTGGCCCAACTGCACCAGCTACGCGGCCGCATCGGCCGGGGCTCGGCCCGCTCGACCTGTTTGCTGCTTTATGGCGGACCGCTGTCGGAAACCGGCAAGGCGCGGCTGAACATCATGCGCGACACCGAAGACGGCTTCCGCATCGCCGAGGAGGATCTGAAGCTGCGCGGGGCCGGCGAACTGCTGGGAACCCGCCAGTCGGGGCTGCCGGAATTCAAGCTGGCCGATCTGGCCGCGCATGGCGAACTGCTGGCGACGGCCCGCGACGACGCCCGCCTGATCCTGGAAACCGACCCGGATCTGCAAGGCAAGCGCGGAGCCGCCCTGCGCACCCTGCTCTATCTGTTCGCCCGCGACTCGGTGGTGAAAACCCTGCGGTCCGGATGATCAGAAGAACAGCCAGCCGTGGGCTCCGGCGACGGCGCCCAGCACGGTGACGACGGCCAGGGCCAGCAGGACCTGGTGAACCCGGCCCAGCACGGCGAAGCCGGTGGCGGGCCGTTCGGCCATCAGCCGCTCGAAGCGGACATGCACCAGCGGCTCGACCACGAACACCATCAGCATGAAGACGATCCACAGGGCGAACATGGTGGTCATCCACCAATAATCCGCCTGACCGAAGCGGCTCCACAGATCGAACTTGGCGGTCATGTAAAGCCCGCTGGCGCCGGCCAGCGGGATCGAGAGCTTCACCTGCCCGGAAAAGCGATGCTCGATGCGGCTGAACAGCGACGGATCGTTCAGCCGCTTGGCCAAAGGCAGGATGACCAGGGTGATGAAGGCAACGCCGCCCATCCAATGCATCACGCACAGGACGTGAATGGCGCGGGCCAGGGCCAGATCGTCGATGGTCATGCGGAAGCCCAATCCTTCGGCGGTTCAGGGGGAGCGACGATGCCTCCGGAAATCACCAGCTTAAGCCCGTCCTCGACGGAGATCGGAGCTACATGCACGTCGCCGCGCGGCAGAAACAGCAGAAAGCCGGAAGTCGGATTCGGCGTGGTGGGCACGAAGACGTTGACCCAATCTTGTTCCTGGTCGGGACGAAGCTGCGACGCCGTCTGGCCGGTAATGAAGCCCAGGGTCCAAATGCCCTTGCGGGGGTATTCCAGCAGCACCACTTCGCGGAAGGCGTTGGATTTTTGCGCCAGAACCGTCTCGAACACCTGCTTGACGGCGGAATAGATGCCGTTCAGCACCGGCGTGCGGCTTAGGATCCATTCCGAGAAGCGCAGCCAGACGCGGCCTAGAAAGCCGGCGGTCAGGGCGCCGACCAAAGTCAGGACGACGGCCACCAGCAACAGGCCGACGCCGGGCACGCCCCATTGCTTGGGATTGTAGGCGGCGGGAATCAGCGGCGTGACCTGACGATCGACGAAGTCGATGAAATTCCAGGCGATGTAGACCGTGATGGAGATCGGCGCGGTGATCAGGATGCCGGCGAAGAAATAGGCGCGCAGACGCCCGACCAGGGTCATCTTGACCGGGCTTTCCGGACCGTCTCCGGCGTTCGTGTCGGCTTGATCGCTCATAACCAGTCCCTAACCCATTCCAGCGGGCTGGATTTTTGTCCGCATCTGGCGTCTTGGCAAGTGCAATCCCCTTGCCCTATCCTGTCTTTCGGGAGCAGGACCATCATCAGCGCAAGGTAAAGGACCATCCGCCATGCCGCTTCATACGTATCGCTGCACCGGTTGCGGCTCCGAATTCGAGACTTTGGTGCGCGGCGACGACGCCCCCGTCTGTCCGCAATGCGGCAGCCCGGCGTTGGAACGGATGATCGGAGCCATCGCTCCCGACGCCAAATCCAAGTCGATCATCCGCGAAGGCCGCGCCCAGGCCGCCCGCGAAGGCCATTTCAGCAATTACTCGAAAGCCGAACGCTCGAAACTCTGAGATGCAGGCCGGTCCCGTCGTCGGCGTCGGCACCGTGGTAATGAAGGGCCAGGCGGTCCTGCTGATCCGTCGCGCCCATCCGCCGCGGGCCGGTTCCTGGTCCCTGCCCGGCGGCAAGCAGAAACGGGGAGAAACCGTGCTGGACGCCGCGCGCCGCGAACTGGCAGAGGAAACCGGCCTGACGGACGTTCTCTGGCTGGGAGTCGCCGACGTGGTCGATCTGATGGACAGGGCCGAGGACGGGACTTTGCGTTTTCACTACACCGTGGTGGATTTCGCCGCTTTGTGGCGCGCCGGGGACGTGCGGGCCGGAGACGACGCCGATGCCGCCGCCTGGGTCACGCAAGACCAGTTCGACGCCTACGGGGTGACGCCCTTGGTGCGTTCCGTGGTCGGCAAGGCGCAAACATTGCGCGACGCAGCCAGTTCTGGCCTATAGTGTCCCGATCATGATCGACCGACGACCTTCCGCAGAAACCCTGTCCGTTCTCGAACGCCTGATCGCTTTCGACACCACCAGCCATCGCTCCAACCTGGACGCCATCGCCTTCATCAAAGACCGGCTGGAAGCCCTGGGGGCGCAAACCCGCCTGACCTTCGACGACGAGCGCAGGAAAGCCAATCTTTACGCCGTCATCGGCGACCCGGACGTTCCCGGCATCATGCTGTCGGGCCATACCGATGTGGTTCCCACCGAAGGCCAGGACTGGAGCCAGGATCCCTATGTCCTGACCGAACGCGACGGCAAGCTGTTCGGACGCGGCACCTCGGACATGAAGGGCTTCATCGCCATCGCCCTGACGCTGGCTCCGGAATTCGTCCGGCGCGGATTGAAGACGCCGCTGGCCTTCAGCTTTTCCTTCGACGAGGAAATCGGCTGCATGGGCGTGCGCCGCCTGATCGCCGATCTGTCCACCCTGCCGGTCAAGCCGAAGCTGTGCATCGTCGGCGAGCCGACCCTGATGAAGGTCATCGCCGGGCACAAAGGCAAGCGGTCCCTGCGTTGTCACGTTCACGGCAAGGAATGCCATTCGGCCTTGAACGACCAGGGCGTCAACGCCGTCGAGGCGGCTGCCGAGGTGATCGCCAAAATCCGCCAGTTGCAGCGGAAAATCCGCACCGACGGGCCCTTCGATCCGGCCTATGATCCGCCCTATACCACGTTGCACACCGGCGTGGTCCAGGGCGGCAAGGCCTTGAACATCGTGCCCCGCGATTGCTGGTTCGATTTCGAGATCCGCTCGTTGCCGCAGCAGGGGCCGGACGCCCTGCACGACGAAATCATGGATTTCGCCCGCCGCTACGTCGAACCCGAAATGAAGGACGTCGATCCGCGGTCCGGTTTCGACTTCCGCACCGTCAACGACACCGCCGGGTTCGATCTGCCGGACGACCATCCGGCGGTGCGCTTCGTCAGCAATCTGACCGGCGAGAACGAAATCGGCCGCGTCAGCTTCGGCACCGAGGCCGGACTGTTCAACGATGTCGGCGTGCCCACCGTCGTCTGCGGCCCCGGTTCGATCGAACAGGCGCACAAACCGGACGAATTCGTCGCCCTGGAACAGCTGGCCCTGGGCGAGGCGTTCCTATGCCGGCTGATGGATCATATGTGCGAAGGCGGCGATTAAACCCGTTCCACGTCGACGTCGTGGGAACGCTTGCCGTAATGGTCGAGCAGCGAGGCCCCGCTGGGAATGAAGTCTTGGAAGCGCAGATAGCTGGGATGCTGCAGCAGCTTGCCCTGATGCGCGACCAGGGTCTCATAGGCGGTGAAGCCGTCTTTCCAGAGCTTTACCCAACCTTCCCAGGCGGCAATCTGCAATTTCAGCATACTTTCGTACTGGTTGACCATCTCACCCTCCTCCACGTTCTGCGCGACTCTGAGGTGCGGTCGCGTTGGTCTAATTCTACCACTTTCCGCATGGCTATGCAGCGCTTTCGCTTCAATGATTGAGGTTATGCGCCGGCGGTGGCAAAATCAGGGAAACAACCTTTTACCAAGGTGGTAACAACAGATGTCCGATGATCGCACCCGCCTTCGCAAAATCGCCAGTAACCTCTCGGAGGAGGACCGGGTCAAGCAACTCAGCGCCGCCAAGGATGTCCGCCGCGATATCGAGGAAACCCTGGGCTACGACATCGTCAACCAGGAAGCCTTGGTGAAGCTGGCCGAAAGCATTTGGCTGAACGTGCCGATCAACCAGCGCGCCCGCTATACCGCCGAAGACTGGCAGCGGGCCATCCACGACCGCTGCACCACCGCGCTGATGCGCGCCGAGGAGCGGCTTGAGGAAAACAAGATCGACGAGAAGATGCATCTGGCCAAGATCAAGGTGTTGCGCCAGACCTTCGCCCAACAGGTGGTGCGGGCCATGCACGACGTGGCGAAGAAATACAACGGCTGACCGGCCGGCGGTCCATCGCGGCGCTCCTTCAAAGGAGCGCCGTTTTTGTTTGGAGTCAGGCTCATGCGTAAACCTCTTTGGAAGCAGGCCGACAAGCCGGTCTCCCTAAAACGTCTGCTCGGCTGGCTGATTTTGGCTCTGATGCTGCAAAGTCCCGCCTTGGCCGGCGATCACCACGAGGTCGGCATCGTTCTGATGCACGGCAAATGGGGATCGCCCAACGCCCATATCGACCAGTTGGCCGCTGGCCTGAAAAACGCCGGTTATCAGGTGACGACGCCGACCATGCCCTGGGCCGGACGGCGCGGCTACGATAAGACCTTCGACGCCGCCATGGACGAAATCGGTTTCGCCATCGACGTTTTGCGGGTCAACGGCGCCAAGCGCATCATCGTCGGCGGCCACAGCCTGGGAGCCAACGCCGCCCTTGCCTACGGCGCGCACCATCCCGGCCTGCTGGGGATCATGGCCATCGCCCCCGGCCATACTCCGGAACTGGCCGATTTTCGCGCCCGGATGGCCGACAAGGTAGCTGACGCCAAGGCCAAGGTGGACGCCGGCAAAGGCGAGGACAGCATTGTCTTCAACGACGTCAACCAGGGGCAGGCCCGGGCTCTGTCGTTGAGCGCCAATATTTTTCTCAGCTACAACAATCCCGACGGCCTGGCCAATATGTCCGAGAACGCCGTCCATCAAAGCGCTCCGGTGCTGATCGTCGTCGGCGACCGCGACCGCATGGCGACGCTGGGGCAGGATTATCTGTTCAACCGTCTGCCGCCCAACAACTTCAACCGCTATCTGAGCGTCGAGGCCGATCATCTCGGCACGCCTTCCGCCGCCCAGGACGGCATCATCGCCTGGGTCAACGAGGTCAGCGGCACGCCTTGACCCGGACGTGCCGCCTGTCGTTCCCCTGCCCTCAACCGGCCTCGCGGACAGAAGAGAGGAAGCCGCCGACCTCTGAATTCAGTCTCTCGGCCTCGCGGTTCAAATCACCCGAGACTTTGGAGACGGTTTCCGAAACCTGGCCGATATTGTCGGTCAAGCCGTGCAGGCGGCCGATCATGGCCGAAACCTCCTGGGTGCCGCTGGCGGCCTGTTGAACGTTGCGGGTGATCTCCTGGGTGGCGGCCAACTGCTCCTCGACGGCCGCCGCTACGGCCGATGAGGTATGGCTGATGGCGTCGATGGTCGAGGCGATGCCGGAAATCGCCGTCACCGCTCCTTGCGTCGCCGATTGAATGTCGCGGATCTGCGTGCCGATTTCTTCCGTCGCCTTGGCGGTCTGGTTGGCCAGATGCTTGACTTCGCCCGCCACCACGGCGAAGCCTTTTCCGGCTTCGCCGGCGCGGGCCGCCTCGATGGTGGCGTTCAGGGCCAAAAGATTGGTCTGGGCGGCAATGTCGTTGATCAGGTTGATAACGTCGCTGATGCGTCCTACCGACGAAACCAGCCCGTCCATGCTGGCCGAGGTGCGGCTGGCTTCCTGCACCGCCTGATCCGAAACGGCGGTGGATTGCTGCACCTGACGCACGATCTCGGCGATGGAGGCGGTCAGTTCCTCGGTGGCGCTGGCCACGGCGGTGGTGTTGGACGACACCTGAGAAGCGGCGCCGGCCACGGCTGTGGCCACTTCGCCAGCTTGCACGACCGCGCCGCCCATGGCTTCGGCGGCATGGTGCATGTCGCCGATGGAATGCCCCATGACATCCACCACCGTCTTGACGCTGCCTTCGAAACCGTCGGCCAATCGCATCATGTCCTGACGTCGGCGCTGTGCCGTCCGTTCTTCCTGTTGCAACTGGTCGTTCCGCAAGGTTTCCGCCTCAAGAGCCTCGTCCCGCAGCAGTTGGATGGATTGGGCCAGCGCGCCGATTTCGTCGCGCCGCCTGGTTCCGGGCACGTCGACGCGGTAATCCCGCTGCCCCAGACGGTGCGTCGCCGAGGTCAATTGCCCCAAAGGAACCGTCAGGCCGCGGGTGACGCGCCAGGCGGCAAACAGGCTGACCGCCAGCAAGGCGGCGACGATACCGCCGAATTGCAGGGCTTTCTGCCGGAAAGCGGCCTCGACATCGTCGACATAGACGCCGGTTCCCACGATCACGCCCCAGGGCTGGAAACCGATGGCATAGGAGCGTTTGGGCGACGGCTCGGTCTGGTTCGGTTTCTGGAAGGTGTAAGCCACCATACCGCCGCCGGTTTTGCCCTTGCGGATCATTTCGGCGATGAACGGCACGCCGTCGGCCGCTTTGACCTCGAAATAGTTCTTGCCGATGCGTTCGGAATGGCCGGGCGACACGATCGCCTTGCCTTCGTAGTCGTAGATGAAGACGTAGTTGTCGCCGTCATAGCGGATCAGATCGATGATGCGGTAAGCCGACGCCTTGGCATCCTCCTGGCTCATCTCCCCCCGGTCGGCTTTATCCTGGTAGGCTTTGAGAACGGCCTGGGCGCTTTCCGAAATGCTGCGGATGCCGGCCACGCGGTCGGCCATCATCGAAGACTTCAGTTCGAACAGGGCCACGCCGGACACGGCCAGAAGCCCCGCGATACCGATCGCGACCAGCGCGAACAGACGCGAAAAAATGCTCGTCAAATCGTTTCTCCCCACCACCCATTTGCTGGGTTTTGTCGTCATCGCGGCGGGCCTGTTCCCCCTGGCCACAGCGCAATAGATGCAATCCGCATAAAATATTATGGAAATTCAACGATACCATCAAATCCCGTAGACTGCTAGTCATGCGTGTAAAAGATGGATTCTCCACCATTCCATCAGAATCGGTCAGATAGACGAATTTTGTTTATGGATAGGATGTTGAGACGGAACAGGCGCCGATATCGGAAAACCAGAAGTTGTCTCTTTGTCACAGACGCTTCCGGCGAATCCGGGGGCTTGCGCTGTCTGGCCTTTGTGTGGGAACGCAAAAGCCCGCCTCTATGAGGACTGCGTCGCCTTCTCGCGGACCCGGATGATCCACCGCAGCGGACCGTTCGGTCTAATTGATAAAACGACAATTCGATTTTATCGGTTCGATGATATCATTGCCCATCCATTCCGCCGCAAGCGGCCTTCGGGAGGGACAGATGACCGTCCGTAAAAAAGCGCTTCTGCCTCTTCTGGCCGCAGCCCTGACGGTGGCATTCGCCGCATCCTCCGCACGGGCCGAAACGCTGCGTTTCGTCACCGAGGAGTTGCCGCCCTTTTCCTTTGAAAAGAACGGCAAGGCCGGAGGGCCGCTGGCCGAGATCGTCGCCGAGGCCTGCAAGGCTTTGGAGCTTTCCTGTCCCATCCAGGTTTTGCCCTGGCGGCGGTCCCTGGCGTTGGCCGAAGCCGGCGACGCCGAGGGAATTTTCACCGTTCTGACGACATCGGCCGAGCGGCGGCAGAAATTCTTCGTGATGCCGGCTTTGATTCATGCCGAATACAGTTTCTTCGCCAACGAGAAATCGGACTTCATCTATCAGAAGCCGGCCGATATCCGGAACGTGCGGGTGATCGCCTACGGCCCGTCGGGAACGTCAATCACACTCGAAGGCTTGGTGAGGCAATCCGGAGGAAGCCAACCCGTCGAAGTCGAAGTCAGCAATCTTATGGCCCTGAAGAAACTGGCGGCGGACCGCTATGACGGCGGCGTCGTTCTGATGAACCGCGATGTCGCGTCCTATATCTTGAGAAGCGAGAAATTGCCGGGCATCAAAATGGTCGGTGACGCCGTTCCCCTGGAATATTCCATCGGACTATCGCGGAAAAGCGTTTCCGAGGGCTTGGCCATGCGTTTTGCCGCGGCTTTGAACCGTCTCAAGGAAACCGGCCGGGTCAAGCTTATCCTGGCGGCCTACGACATGCGCCCGGCATATTGAGGCGGGAACGAAAAAGCCCCGGCAACCGATTGGCTGCCGGGGCTTTTTGATGGTGAGCGCGCCGGGACTCGAACCCGGGACCCCATGATTAAAAGTCACGTGCTCTACCGACTGAGCTACGCGCTCGTCCCTTGCGGGGCGCCCAACATAGGGATGGAGGCCCCCCAGGTCAATCAGTCTTTCACGTCGGCCGCGACCTTCATCCACACGATCAGATCAGGATCGATCACCATGCCGTTGGAAGCGGCGTCGCCTTTCTTGATCTTGTCGACAAACTCCATGCCGCTGACCACCTGCCCCCAGATGGTGTAGTTACCATCCAGGCTGGGAGTCGGGGCGAAGCAGATGAAGAACTGGGAATCGGCGCTGTTGGGATCCTGGGCGCGGGCCATGGAAACGGTGCCGCGCACATGATGCTCGTGAGAGAACTCGGCCGGCAGCTTGAAGCCCGAGCCGCCGCGGCCGGTGCCGGTGGGATCGCCGCCCTGGGCCATGAAGCCGTCGATGACGCGATGGAACGGGGTGCCGTCATAGAAGCCCTTGCGCGCCAGTTCCTTGATGCGGGCCACATGCTTCGGGGCCAGATCGGGACGCATGGCGATGACCACACGGCCGCTCTTAAGCTGCATGATCAGGGTGTTCTCGGGGTCCGCGACCGGCGCGGCGGCAAAGGCGACGCTGCCGCAACAGATCAGGGACAGAACCACAAAAAGCTTCTTAAACAACGACATCCTTTTATTCCTTAATGTCGGCGGCAATCTGCATGCGAATGATCTGGTCGGGGTCGCTGACCGTGCCGCCGTGACCGCTGCCGCGCTTGATCTTGTCGACGAGATCCATGCCCTCGGTGACCTGTCCCCAGATGGAATATTGGCGGTCGAGATGGGGCGCCGGCGCGAACATGATGAAGAACTGGCAGTCGGCGCTGTTCGGATTCTGGGCGCGGGCCATCGAGCAGGTGCCGCGGACATGCTTCTCGTTGGAGAATTCCGCGGGCAGCTTCTGGCCGGTGCCGCCGGCACCGGTGCCGGTGGGGTCGCCGCCCTGGGCCATGAAACCCTCGATCACGCGATGGAAGACCAGGCCGTCGTAAAAGCCCTGGCGCACCAGTTCCTTGATGCGCTCGACATGCTTGGGGGCAAGGTCGGGACGCAGCTCGATGACGACGCGGCCATCCTTGAGATCGAGATAGAGGGTGTTTTCCAAATCAGACGCCATTCTGGAAACGCTCCGAGGCAAAGGGTGGCATTAGTCCCGCGAAACGGACCAGCGGTCTTCCAGACGCTGGCGCACGCGGGGGGACACGAAAGTGGAGATATCTCCTCCCAGCCGGCCGATTTCCTTGACGAAGCGCGACGAAATATACTGGCAGCGCTCCGAGGCCATCAGAAACAGGGTCTCAATATCGGGATTCAGCCGGGCGTTCATCCCGGCCATCTGAAATTCGTACTCGAAATCCGACACCGCGCGTAAGCCCCGGAAGACCTGGGTGGCTCCGCAATCGGCGGCGAACTGCATGAGAAGCCCCTCGAAAGGGCGCACCTCGATCTCGGTACCGAACGGATTGGCCAGCGCCGCCAGGTCCTCGCACGCCATCGCAACCCGTTCCTCCAGCGAGAACAGCGGGTTCTTGCCGGCATTGCGGGCCACGCCGATGATCAGCTTGTCCACCGAGCGGCAGGCCCGCTGGATGATGTCGAGATGACCGTTGGTGATGGGATCGAAGGTACCCGGATAAACGCCGACGCGCTTAGGCATTGTCTTCTCCAGACGTCTCCCCGGTATCGACGTCGTCGCCGTCGATCTCGTCGCTCTCGGTGTCGTCGTCCGAGCCGCCGACATCGCCCAGGCGGGCGGCGGAAACCACGCGCTCGTCCTCGGCGGTGCGCACCAGGGTGACGCCCTGGGTCTTGCGGCCGACCACGCGCACGCCGTCCACGGGAATGCGGATCAGCTTGCCACCATCGGTGACCAGCATGATCTCGTCGGAATGCTCGACCGGGAACGACGCCACCACCGGGCCGGTCTTCTCGGTCAGGTCGATGTTGGCGATGCCCGAGCCGCCGCGGCCGGTGATGCGGTATTCATAGGCCGAGGTGCGCTTGCCGAAGCCGTTCTCGCTGACGGTCAGAATATGCTGTTCGGCGGCGGCCATGCGTTCGGAATCCTCGGCCGGCATCTCGCCGCGCAGATAGGCGTCGCGGGTTTCGCTGTCGAAGTCGGCGTGGGTCAGCACCGACATGCTGATGACGCTGTCCTCGCCGTCCAGGCGGATGCCGCGCACGCCCGTCGAATCTCGGCCCTTGAAGACGCGGACTTCGGTGGTCTGGAAGCGGATGCACTTGCCTTGATGGGAGGCCAGCAGCACGTCCTGCTCTTCCGAGCAGACCTGCACGGCGATCAGCTTGTCGCCTTCGTCCAGCTTCATGGCGATCTTGCCGTTGGCGCGGATGTCGGTGAAGTCCGACAACAGGTTGCGGCGCACATTGCCCGAGGCGGTGGCGAACATGACGTGCAGATCGCCCCAGGTGCTTTCGTCCTCGGGCAGCGGCATGACGGTGGAAATGGTCTCGGCCTGATCCAGCGGCAGCAAGTTGACCATGGCCTTGCCCTTAGATTGCGGGCTGCCCAACGGCAGGCGATAAACCTTCATCTTGTAGGCGATGCCGGTCGAGGAGAAGAAGATGATCGGCGTGTGGGTGTTGGCCACGAACACCTGGGTGACGAAATCCTCTTCCTTGATCGCCATGCCCGAGCGGCCCTTGCCGCCGCGCCGCTGGGTGCGGTACTCGGACAAAGGCACGCGCTTGATGTAGCCGGTGTTGGTCACCGTCACCACCATGTCCTCGCGGGCGATCAGATCCTCGATATCGGCTTCGAATTCACTGTCTTCGATGTCGGTGCGGCGCGGAGTGGCGAACTGCACCCGCATGTCCACCAGTTCCTGGCGCAGAATCTCGTACAGGCGCACGCGGGAGCCCAGAATATGCAGGAATTCCTTGATCTGCTCGCCGATCTCGGTCAGCTCGGCGTGGATCTTGTCCCGCTCCAGGCCGGTCAAACGGTGCAGACGCAAGTCGAGAATGGCCTTGGCCTGGGCTTCCGACAGACGATAGCTGCCGTCGACCACCACGCGGCCCGGCTCGTCGATCAGTTCGATCAGCGGCGCCACATCCATGGCCGGCCAGTCGCGGTCCATCAACTGCTCGCGGGCGGTGGCCGGATCGGCGGCCTCGCGGATCAGCTTGATCACCTTGTCCAGATTGGCCACGGCGATGGCCAGACCGACCAACAGATGGGCGCGGTCGCGGGCCTTGCCCAGCTCGAAGATGGTCCGTCGGGTGATCACTTCCTCGCGGAAGGCGACGAAAGCTTCGAGAATGGCCTTCAGAGGCATCATCTCGGGACGGCCGCCGTTCAAGGCCAGGGAGTTGACGCCGAAGCTGGTCTGCAGGGGGGTGTAGCGGTAAAGCTGGTTCAGCACCACGTCCGGCACGGCGTCGCGTTTCAGCTCGATGACCACGCGCACGCCGTCGCGGTCGGATTCGTCGCGCAGATCCGAAATGCCTTCGATGCGTTTGTCGCGCACCAGTTCGGCCATCTGCTCGATCATGCGGGCCTTGTTCACCTGATAGGGAACTTCGGTGACGACGATGGCGGTGCGGTCCTTGCGGATGTCCTCGAAATGGCAGCGGCCGCGCAGCACGATGGAGCCGCGCCCGGTGGTGAAGGCCGAGCGAATGCCAGCCCGGCCCAGAATGATGCCGCCGGTGGGAAAGTCGGGCGCCGGAATGATCTCCATCAGTTCTTCGACGGTGATCTCGGGGCGGTCGATGACGGCGCAGCAGGCCTCGATCACCTCGCCCAGATTGTGCGGCGGAATATTGGTGGCCATGCCGACGGCGATGCCGCCGGCGCCGTTGACCAGCAGGTTCGGGAAACGGGCGGGAAGAACCGTCGGTTCTTCGATGGTGTCGTCGTAGTTGGACTGGAAATCGACGGTTTCCTTGTCGATGTCGTCCAGCAGGGCGGCGGCCGAGCGGGCCATGCGGGCTTCGGTGTAACGCATGGCGGCGGCCGGGTCGCCGTCCATGGAGCCGAAATTGCCCTGGCCGTCCACCAGCGGCAGGCGCATGGAGAAGTCCTGCGCCATGCGCACCATGGCGTCGTAGATCGCCGAGTCGCCGTGGGGATGATACTTGCCCATGACGTCGCCGACGATGCGGGCGGACTTGCGGAAGGGCTTGTTGAAGTCGTAGCCGCTTTCCTTCATCGCGAACAAAATGCGGCGGTGCACCGGCTTCAGGCCGTCGCGCACGTCAGGCAGGGCGCGGGAAACGATCACGCTCATGGCGTAATCGAGGTAGGATCGCTTCATCTCCTCTTCGATGGTCACCGGGGTGATGTCGAAGGTCGGCGGCGTGGGCGTTGAAGTCAAAGCGTCAATCTCGATTATGAAAGGGAAAAGCCGGAAGCCGGCAAAGGTCGTTTCAGATCGCGTTCAGCGGGGCGCAAGGTAGCAGATATCGCATGGGCGAACAAGGCGGAGTACCAGCGATGGTTCCTTTCCCGCCAAGTCAGGCGGAAACGGCCGACACGCGGTTGCGTCCCGATTCCTTGGCCTGGTAAAGCGCCCTGTCGGCGGTTTCCTTAAGGCTTTCGTAGCCGCGCCCGGCACTCGGATAAATCGTCGCCACGCCGACGCTGACGGTGACGATTCCGCCATCGACGCCCGATTCATGGCGCAGATGCAGATGACGTACGGCCTCGACCACCGCTTTAGCCATCTTCTCAGCGCCGTTCTCGCCGGTATCAGGCAGGATCAGGGCGAATTCCTCGCCGCCGTACCGGGCGGCAAGATCGCCGGGCCGCTTCAGGGCGCCGGCGATGGCCTGAGCCACCCGGCTCAAACAGTCGTCGCCGGCGACATGCCCGTAACGGTCGTTGTATTTTTTAAAGAAATCCACATCCAGCATGGCCAGGGACAGGGGATGTCCTTCCCGCGCCGCCCGCCCCCATTCGGCATCCAGACGCTGGTCGAACTGGCGGCGGTTGGCCAATCCCGTCAACTGGTCCAGGAAGGCCATGCGCAACAGGGACACATTGAGACTGGCCACCTTGTGGTGCAGCCAGCCGACCTCGTAAAGATAAACCGACAGAACCGTGCTGGCCGACACCACGCTGTTCAGGCGGGCCATGTACCAACCCAGGCTGAAACGGGCCCCCGAATGCAGGGTCAGGGTCACGTCCAGCAGGCTGGCCAGCATGGCCAGGGCCAACCCCAGATCGCCGACGGCGCGGCAGCGGCTTACGGCGACGACGCCGATCAACGCCAACAGGTTCAGGGCGATCACCCCCTTGGCGAAAACCGACTGCGACAAGCGTGAAAAATCGTTCCCTTCGACCAGCTCCGGCAGCAGATCCCGTCCCACGGTGACCAGCAGGGCCAGCCCGGCAACCGCCGCGATGACCATGGCCGGCATCAGGAACGACCAGCACGGGGCGCAGATATCCAGGCCCAGGCTGTTCTCCAGGCGGCGCAGGAAAGCGTAGCCGCATACCAGCAACGGAAAGCCGCCATGCCAGAGAACCCACATCCAGACGGCGCTTTGCGGCCCGGCGCTCCACAGGCCGGTGGCGGTGACGACACCGGGGAACACCAGCAGGTGGGGGATGACGATCAGACCGGAATAGAGATAAGCCGCCGACAGCATCAATGTCGACGGCTTGCGCGTGATGTGGAACTGAACCGCCAGAAGATAGGCCGTGAGGGAATCCGTGACGATCACCAGGGCTCCGTAAAACGGCAGGAAAGCTGGAATCTGCAGCAGCGGCATGCCGGCTTGCAGCATGGAAACGCCGGCCATCGTCACCAGCACCCCGGCAAAGGCGGATATGACGATCTTTTGTTGCGACGAGGCGGTTTCGGTGACGAAGCTGGCGGTCATGGAGTAGTCTGGGAATATGGTCCGGAGACATAGTCTAGCTTATATGACGTTACTATTCACCATCGACACTTAGGGATAAAGAGCGGAATAGATTCCGCCCCTGAAAAAGGCGGGCAGGGCATCCTTTTTCAGTTGCGGCTCCCTCGGCGTCCGATCATGAAAAAAGTCCGAAGGCCGGAGCCTTCGGACTTTCGTCGCCTTGAAAGACGAGTTTGCCTCAGAACGGAATTTCGTCGTCCAGATCCGGCGGGGCGTCCCAGCCGCCGCCGGAACCGCCGCCCGAAGCCGGGCGCGCCGCCGGAGCGCGCGCCGCGCCGCCGCCGTTGCCGTAGCTCTGATCGGAAGCGCCGTAGTCGCCGCCGCCGCCGTAACCACCCTGCCCGCCGCCTTCGCCGCGGCCGTCCAGCAAGGTCAGCTCGCCGCGGAACTTGCCGATGACGATTTCCGTGGTGTACTTCTCGGCGCCGCTCTGGTCGGTCCATTTGCGGGTTTGCAGCGAACCTTCCAGATAGACCTTGCTGCCCTTCTTCAGGTAGCGCTCGGCCACGTCGGAAATACGGTCGTTGAAGATCACCACGCGGTGCCATTCGGTCTTTTCGCGGCGTTCGCCGGAGCGGTCCTTCCAGCTTTCCGAGGTGGCGACGTTCAGACTGACGATCTTCGAGCCGTCCTGGCCGTGGCGTACTTCCGGGTCGCGGCCCAGATTGCCGATGAGAATGACTTTGTTGACAGAACCGGCCATGGCCCCCTGCTCCTTGAGAATGATGCGTCTTCGCTACTGAAGCGCGGACTTTAGCCCGCCGGGGCCGCCCTGGGCAAATCCGATTTTTCATCGTGGCGGAAACGCCGGTTAATCCGTGGAATTTACAGACGTTTTACTAACCCTATGCCCCATTTCATTCCGTTGCAGGAAGATGAAAGGACGCATAAACTCTTGCCCATCCTAGAACCAACCGGAGGCCGAAATGGCTGTTTTCCATAAGCGTGTCGGTGCCGCCGTGATGGCGGCGGCGATGCTGGCCAGCGTGCCGGCATTTGCCGAGAGCAAGCTGAAGATTGGCGCGATCATGCCCTTGACGGGCGAACTGGCCGATTACGGCCCCGCCGCCAAAACCGGCGTCGAGCTGGCCGTGGACGAAATCAACAAGGCCGGCGGCGTCCTGTCCTCGCCGGTGGCTCTGTCGGTCGGCGACGACCAGACCAGCCCGCAGGCCGGCGTCGACACTGCTCAGAAGCTGGTTTCGGTGGAAAAGGTCAACGCGCTGGTCGGCCCCATGGGCTCGGGCGTGTTCATTCCCGTCGCCAAGACCGTCGCCGTTCCCGCCGGCATCCCGATCATCTCGGGCTCGGCCACCTCGCCGGTCATCAGCACCCTGGAGTCCAAGGGCTTCACCTTCCGCACCGTGCCGTCCGACGCCTTCCAGGGCGTGGCTTTGGCCCAGGTCGCCAAGGACAAGGGCTACAAGTCGCTCGGCATCATTTACGTGAACAACGATTACGGCAAGGGCTTGGCCGAAACCCTGGAAAAGTCGTTCGTCAAGAACGGCGGCAAGGTGACCGCCTCGGTTCCCTTCGAGCCGAAGCAGGCCAGCTTCCGCGGTGAAGTCCAGAAGGCCGCCACCGGCCATCCCGACGCCCTGGTGGTCGTGGCCTACACCGGCGACGGCGTGCCGATCCTGAAGCAGGCCCTGGAAAGCGGTTCCTTCAACAAGTTCCTGCTGTCCGACGGCATGAAGGCCCCGGAAATCATCGACACCATCGGCGGCCAGTTCCTGAACGGCGCCGCCGGCACCGCCGCGGCTCCGCTGCCCGGCTATGCCGCCGCCGAAACCTTCAAGGCCAACTACAAGGCCAAGTTCGGCGAAATCTCGCCGAAGCCCTATATCGACACCTATTATGACGCCACCATCCTGGTCGCTCTGGCCGCCGAAAAGGCCAAGTCGACCGACGGCGCCAAGATCCGCGACGCCATCAAGGACGTCACCGCCGACGGCGGCGAAAAGGTCGGCCCCGGCGAATTCGCCAAGGCCAAGGCCGCCATCGCCGCCGGCAAGAAGATCGACTATATCGGCGCCTCCGGCCCGCTGAAGTTCGACGCCCACGGCGACGTCGGCGGCACCTTCGCCCACTGGGAAATCCAGGACGGCAAGATCGAGACGGTCAAGGTCTTCGAACCGAAGATGTAAGCCGTTTTCGGCATTCCGCCGAAAAGAGCCCCGGACGCTGACGCGTCCGGGGTTTTTCTTCGCTCAAGGCTCGGCCTGGTTCAGGACTTGGCAGCCGTGATGAAACCCTGAGCCATGGTCCGGTAAAACGGTTTGGGACAGACCAGCCGCGAAACGCCATAGGAAACCAAAGCCGCGGCCATCAGCGGCAGGGTCAGGCTTTGGTCGTCGGTCATCTCCAGTACGATGACCACGGCGGTAATGGGCGCCTGAACCACGCCGGTGAAATAGCTGACCATGCCGAGGATGCACAGCGCGCCCACCGGCACCAGAGGCAGCAAAAGTTGGAGATCGGCACCCAACCCGGCCCCCACCGCCAGCGACGGCGCAAAGATCCCGCCGGGAATGCCGCTGGCATAGGACAGGATTGAGGCCAGCATTTTCAGCATGCCGAAACTGGCGGACAGGCTGCTTTTACCCTCGATCAGCCCCTTGGCTTCCTCGTAGCCGGTACCATAGATGCTGTTGCCCGAGATCAGGCCCAGCAAGGCCATGCCCAAACCGCACAAGGCGGCAAAAGCGAAGGGGTGTTTTCTGATCCAGTCCCCTGCTCGCCCCGGCAAGCCGTGGGAAATGGCCATCAGACTGCGGGCGAACAGCCCGCCCAACAGCCCGCCGCCAAGACCGCAGGCCAAAATCGGCAGCCATGCATGGGACAAAGTCAAAACGGCGTCGGTGCGGCCGAAATAGGTGTAATTGCCAACCACCGCCATGGACACGAATCCCGAAATGATGACGGTGGTCAGAACCGTGCCGCTGTTGCGTTCCTCGAACGAGCGGGACATTTCCTCGATGGCGAAGACCACGCCGGCAAGCGGCGTGTTGAAGGCGGCGGAAATTCCTGCCGCGCCGCCGGCCAGGATCAGCATCCGCTCCAACTCGGCGATGGGCAGGCTGATCCAACGGCCCAGCCACAGCATGATGGCGGCGCCGATCTGCACCGTCGGGCCTTCGCGTCCCACAGACGCGCCGAAGCTGAGCCCCAAGCTGGTCAGCAGCAGTTTTCCCACGGCAACGCGCAGCGACAGCAGACGCTTGCGTTCCTCGGATGAGGAAATCTTCAGGGCGGCGATGGCCTGGGGAATACCGCTGCCCTGGGCTCCGGGAAACAGGCGCTTGGTCAGCCACAGGGTCAGAGCGAACCCTAGCGGCGTCACCAGCAATGCCAGCCAGGAATTGACGGCGATAATCTGGTGGAAAAGATGATTGCCCAGAGTGCTGCCCCGCTCGAACAGCATGGCCGACAGCGACACCAATACGGCGCCGCCCCAAAACAGCATGCGATTCAACCAGATTTTCGCGGAAATCCGGGGATTGTGGAACAGTAGACGCAGGCGGTGGGACATCCGGCTTATCCTCGTAACAACAAAAAAGCCCCCGAAGAACGTCTTCGGGGGCTTTCCATTGCAACCGCTCAGGCGGTTTCCTCTTCTTCCTCTTCGGTGGAGGAAACCGGGCTGGCACCCACATGGGGGCGTTCCTCCGGCAGGATGCCTTCGGGGCGGCGCAGCAGGATGATCTGCAACAGCACGCCGATCAGCAGCACGCGCAGGGCCGAGGCCTGGGTGGTGAAATCGGCAGGCAGCAGGTTGGTCAACAGTTCGGTGCCGGACCATACGGCCCAGATGACGAAAGCGCCCAACACCGCGCCCTTGTTGCTGCCCGAGCCGCCGGCGATCAGCATCACCCACACCAGGAAGGTGGCGAAAACCGGCTCGAAAGCCTCGGGGCTGACGAAGCCGATGAAATGGGCATAGAGCGCGCCGCCCAGCCCCATCAGCATCGAGCCCAGAACGAAGGCTTCAAGACGGAAGCGAAAGACGTTCTTGCCGGCGGCCTGAGCCCCCAGCTCGTTCTCGCGCACGGCCCGCAGCACGCGGCCCCAGGGGCTTTTGCGCGCCCGCTCGACGGCCACATAGACCAGCGCCAGCACCACCAGCACCACCGCCAGATAGATCAGCGGATTTTCGCCGATGGGCCGCTCGATGCCGGCGATGCCGCGCACGCCGTTGCCGATCCAGTCCTCGTTCTTGAAGATCAGACGGACGATCTCGGCGATACCGATGCTGGCGATGGACAGATAGTCCGACCGCAGGCTGATGGTGATCAGACCGACGAACACGGCGACGATGCCCGACGTCACCATGGCCCCCAGCAGGCCGGCCACGAAGGGCAGACCGAAGCCCCCCAGATGCTCGCTCGAAGCCGGGGTGGTGAGGATGGCCGAGGTATAGGCGCCGATGGCGTAGAAACCGGCGATGCCGATGTTGAACAGGCCGGTCATGCCCCACTGGACGTTCAAAGCCAGCGAGACGACGGCATAGATGGCCGCCAGGGTCAGCAGAAAGACGCCGTAGCTGGCGAGGCCGGAAAGTTCGAAACTCATCGGCGGGCTCCCAGCAATCCGGTGGGCTTGACGATCAGCATGATCACCATGACGGTAAAGGCGATGGCCGGTTTGTAGGCGGGCGGCAGTACGGCGGTCGACAGTTCCGACACCACGCCGATGACCATGCCGCCGACGATGGCACCGTAAGGCTTGCCGAAGCCGCCCAGGATGGCGGCGGCGAAGATCGGCAGCAGGGCCGACCAGCCCATCATCGGCGTCAGGCGGGTGTCCAGCGCCAGGAAGACGCCGGCGGCGGCGGCCAAGGCGCCGCCCAGGGCCCAGGTGCAGATGATGACCTTTTCCGAATCGATGCCGGTGACGCGGGCCAGATCCATGTTGTCGCTCATGGCGCGCATGGCCTTGCCCATCTTGGTATAGGTCAGGAACAGATGCACGGCGACGACGATGGCGATGCAGCCGCCGAAGATCCACAGATGATCCGGACGCACGACGATGTCGCCGAAATGCAGCGGCATCTGGATGCCCTTGACGAAGGATCGGTCCTGCGGCCCCCAGATCAATTGAATGATGCTGCGGATGATCAGGGCCATGCCGAACGACGAGATCAGCAGAATCACCGGCTGGGTCCGGCGCAGACGGCGATAGACCAGCTGGTCGGCGGCGATGGCCACCAGGGCGCCGACGATCATGCCTACCGGCAGGGCCAGCCACACCGGGCCGTGGAACACCGAAACCACCACGAAGGCCGAATAGGCTCCGAAGGTCATGATGTCGCCATGGGCGAAGTTGGAGAAGCGCAGAATGCCGAACAGCAGCGAAACGCCGATGGCGCCCAGGGTCAGGATGCTGCCCAGCACCAGCCCATAGACCACCAGCTGCAGGAGATCGATGAAATCCATATTCCTTTTCCCCTTAGCCGCCCAGGAACATCTCGGCGATTTCCTGGTTGCCCAGAAGGCCGGCGCCGGTGTCTTCGTAACGGTTGCGGCCCATCGCCAGCACATAGCCGCGATGGGCGATTTCCAGTGCCTGCTTGGCGTTCTGTTCCACCATCAGGACGCTGATTCCCAGCTTGTTGATCTCGATGATGCGGTCGAAGGTCTGCTCGATGAACAGCGGCGACAGACCGGCGGTGGGTTCGTCCATCAGGATCAGGGCCGGATCGAGCATCAGGGCGCGGCCCATGGCCACCATCTGGCGCTCGCCGCCTGACATGGAGCCGGCGGCCTGCTTACGGCGTTCCTTCAGGCGGGGGAAAATCTCGAAGATGCGCTCCATCTTCTCGGCGACGCCGCCCTTGCGCAGATACGCCCCCATTTCCAGGTTCTCCTGAACCGTCATGCTGGGAAACACGTTCTTTTCCTGGGGCACATAGGACATGCCCCGGCGCACCACCAGATCGGGGCGCATGTTGGTGATGTCGTCGCCCTGGAAGGTCACGCTGCCCTGGCGGATCTTGACCAGACCGAAGGCCGACTTCATCAGGGTGGACTTGCCGGCGCCGTTGGGGCCGACGATGACGACGATCTCGTTCTTCTGAACGGTCAGGGACGCGCCCTTGAGAATGTCGTTGCCGCCATAGCCGCCGATCAGGCCGCTCATATCGAGAATCAGCTCGCCCTCGCTCACTTTTCGGCATCCTTGTCCAGCTTGCGGGCGGCGTGGCCGCCCAGATAGGCTTCGCGCACTTCTTCGTTGCGGCGGATATCGTCCATGGTGCCCTGGGCCAGCACGCTGCCGTGGGCCATCACCACCACCGGATGACAGAGCCGGGAAATCAGATCCATGTCATGCTCGATGATGCAGAAGGTATAGCCGCGTTCGCGGTTCAGGCGCTGAATGGCGTCGGCCAGCTTGCCCAGCAAGGTCCGGTTGACGCCGGCGCCGGGCTCGTCGAGCAGCACCATCTTGGCGTCGGTCATCATGGTGCGGCCCAGCTCCAGCAGCTTCTTCTGGCCGCCCGACAGGTTGCCCGCCAGTTCGTTGGCGACGTGGGTGATCTGCAGGAAATCGAGAACGTCGTCGACCTTGTTGCGCACGTCCTGCTCCTGGGTACGCACACGGCCGGGCGTCAGCAGCGCCCAGGCCAGGTTCTCGCCCCACTGGCCGGGCGGCACCACCATCAGATTCTCGCGCACGGTCATGCGGGAAAATTCGTGGGGAATCTGGAAGGTGCGGACCAGGCCCTTGGCGAACAGCTTGTGGGTGGGAAGACCTGTGACGTCGCGGCCTTCAAGTAGAATCTTTCCAGAGTCGGGCTTGATCGCACCGGCAATCATGGAGAACAATGTGGTCTTGCCGGCGCCGTTGGGGCCGATCAACCCCGTGATGCCGCCTTTGGGAATGTCGAAGCTGCATTGGTTGACCGCCTGAAGGCCGCCAAAGGCTTTGGACAAACCCTGAATGGATACCATATTCGTCATTGGCAGATGAGCGCCCCGTCTTCCGGCTTTGATGCCGACCCCTGATACTGACTCAGGTGTCAAGATTTTGTCGTTGAACGCCCCTCTTAGCGCCAGTAAGGATTTTTTGCCAACATTTTCAGCAAGGCTTTCCCGCGCTTTCCCCTCCCGCCCTCTTTCGCATCTCTTTCCGGTGGAATGAATGACCTCGTATATTCGCGTCCGTGGCGCCCGTGAGCACAATCTGAAGAATGTCGACGTCGACATTCCCCGCGATCAGCTGGTGGTGATCACCGGCCTGTCGGGCTCGGGAAAATCCTCGCTGGCCTTCGACACCATCTATGCCGAGGGCCAAAGACGTTACGTGGAAAGCCTGTCGGCCTATGCCCGCCAGTTCCTAGAACTGATGGCCAAGCCCGACGTGGATCTGATCGAGGGGCTGTCGCCGGCCATATCCATCGAACAGAAGACCACTTCGAAGAATCCCCGTTCGACCGTCGGCACCGTGACCGAGATTTACGACTATCTGCGGCTCTTGTTCGCCCGCGTCGGCGTTCCCCATTCGCCCGCCACCGGCCTGCCCATCGAAAGCCAAACGGTCAGTCAGATGGTCGACCGCATTCTCGACATGCCCGAAGGCACCCGTCTGCTGCTGCTGGCCCCCGTCGTGCGCGGCCGCAAGGGCGAGTACCGCAAGGAATTGCAGGACTATCAGAAGAAGGGCTTCCAGCGCGTCAAGGTGGACGGCACGGTCTACGAGATCGATGAAGTCCCGGCCTTGAACAAAAAGCTCAAGCACGACATCGAAGTGGTGGTGGACCGCATCGTGGTGAAGGACGGCATTGCCCAGCGTCTGGCCGATTCCGTGGAAACCGCCCTCGAACTGGCCGACGGCCTGCTGTTCGCCGAAGACGCCAAAAGCGGCGAGCGGACCACCTTCTCGGCCAAGTTCGCCTGCCCGGTCTCGGGGTTCACCATCGACGAGATCGAGCCCCGGCTGTTCTCGTTCAACAATCCCTTCGGCGCCTGCCCGGCCTGCGACGGCCTGGGCGTGACCATGCATTTCGCCGAAGATCTGGTGGTGCCCGACGACCGCCTGTCCCTGCGCAACGGCGCCGTAGCGCCGTGGGCCGGATCGACATCTCAATATTACGCCCAAACCTTGGAATCCCTGGCCAAGCATTACCGCTTCCGCCTGGATCAGCCCTTTGCCGAACTGCCCGAAACGGCGCGAAAAGCCATCCTGTTCGGATCTGGCACGGAAACTGTGCCCATGCGCTTCGAAGACGGTCTGCGCAGCTACACCACCGAAAAGCCGTTCGAGGGCGTCATCCCCAACATGGAGCGCCGTTTCCGCGAAACCGACAGCTCCTGGGTGCGTGAGGAACTGTCCCGTTTCCAGGTCACAGCCCCTTGCGAACACTGCCACGGCGCCCGCCTGAAGCCGGAAGCCCTGGCGGTGAAGATTCACGGCCTGCACATCGCCCAGGTCTGCGACTTCTCCATCTCGGACGCCGGGCGCTGGTTCAGCGAACTGAACCAGCATCTGCGGCCCAAGGACCAGGAAATCGCCCGCCGCATCCTGCGGGAAATCAACGACCGGCTGGGTTTCCTCAACGATGTCGGCCTTGAATATCTGACCTTGTCGCGTAATTCCGGCACCTTGTCGGGCGGCGAAAGCCAGCGCATCCGTCTGGCGTCCCAGATCGGCTCCGGTTTGACCGGCGTGCTTTACGTGCTAGACGAGCCGTCGATCGGCCTGCATCAGCGCGACAACGACCGCCTGCTGGCGACGCTGAAGCGCCTGCGCGACATCGGCAACACGGTGATCGTCGTCGAACATGACGAGGACGCCATCCGCACCGCCGATTATCTGATCGACATGGGGCCGGGCGCCGGCGTCCACGGCGGCTCGATCATCGCCGAGGGCACTCCCGCCCAGGTTATGGAGAACCCCGACAGCATCACCGGCCAGTATCTGACCGGCGGGCGCGAGATCGCCGTGCCGAAGAAACGACGCAAGGGCAGCGGCAAGTCGCTGTCGGTGATCGGCGCGCGCGGCAACAACCTGAAAAACGTCAGCGCCGACATTCCCTTGGGCACCTTCACCTGCGTGGCCGGGGTTTCCGGCGGCGGCAAGTCGACCCTGGTCATCGAGACTCTTTACAAGGCCTTGGCCCGGCGTCTTAACGGCGCACGCGAACATGCCGCCCCCCATGACCGCATCGAGGGGCTGGAATATATCGACAAGATCGTCGATATCGACCAGTCGCCCATCGGCCGCACGCCGCGATCGAATCCGGCCACGTACACCGGAGCCTTCACCCCCATCCGCGACTGGTTCACCAACTTGCCGGAATCCCAGGCCCGCGGCTACAAGGCCGGGCGCTTCAGCTTCAACGTCAAGGGCGGCCGCTGCGAGGCCTGCCAGGGCGACGGCGTCATCAAGATCGAGATGCATTTCCTGCCCGACGTCTATGTTCAATGCGACGTCTGCAAGGGCAAACGCTACAATCGCGAGACATTGGAAATCACCTTCAAGGGCAAGAGCATAGCCGACGTTCTTGATATGACCATCGAGGAAGCCGCCGACTTTTTCAAAGCCGTTCCGGCGATTCGCGACAAGATGGAAACCCTAAAGCGTGTAGGTTTGAGTTATATTCACCTTGGGCAGCAGGCCACCACTTTGTCGGGCGGCGAGGCCCAGCGTGTCAAACTGGCGAAGGAACTGTCGCGCCGCGCCACCGGCGGCACCTTGTACATTCTCGACGAGCCGACCACCGGCCTGCATTTCGAGGATGTGAAAAAGCTGCTGGAGGTTCTGCACACCCTGGTCGATTCCGGCAATACCGTGCTGGTGATCGAACACAACCTGGAGGTCATCAAGACCGCCGACTGGATTCTGGACTTGGGGCCGGACGGCGGGATCGGGGGTGGGCGCATCGTCGCCGCCGGCACGCCCGAGGCGGTGGCCGCCAATCCGGAAAGCCACACCGGGCGTTATCTGGCTCCGTATTTGAACAAGGGACGTTAAGTTTCAATAAGCTGGGAGAGAATGATGAAGAAGATCATCATGGGCGTCATCGCCCTGGTCGTGCTGGCCGTGGTTGGAATCGGCGTGTTCGTTTACACCCAGTCGGATTCGCTGGTGAAGCAGGCAATCGAGAAATACGGCTCGGAAGTGGCGGGGGTGAAGGTCTCGGTCGGCGCGGTCAAGCTGCAACTGACCGAGGGCAAGGCCACCGTTTCCGGCCTGAGCGTGGCCAATCCCAGCGGCTTCAATTCGCCGACGGCGTTCAAGCTGGGCGAAGTCAGCGTCGCCCTCGACCCCGGCAGCGTGTCGAAGAACCCCATCGTCATCAAGCGCATCCTGGTGGCGTCGCCGGAAGTGACCTACGAGGTCGGCGCCAACGGCAAAAGCAACATCCAGACCATTCAGGACAACGCCAATGCCGCCATCGCCAAGATGGGCGGCGGCTCGTCGCAGGAGGCGCAGAAGCCCGCCGACGACAAGAACGCGACCAAACTGGTGATCGACGCCCTGGACATCACCAACGGAAAAGTGACCCTGGCTTCCCCCATCCCCGGCGTCGCCGCCGGGGCGCCGCTGGCGGACATCCACCAGACCAACATCGGCCGCGACGGCGGCGGCGCTTCGCCGCAGCAGGTGGCGGAAAAGGTGCTGTCCTCGGTGACCCAGTCGGCCAACAAGGCCATCGGCGGCTTGGGCATCGGCAACGCCGCCGGCGCTGTGAAGGATACGGTCAATTCCGTGACCAAGGGCGCCGACCCGACCAAGACCTTGAACAACCTGCTGGGCAAGTAACCGTCGCCCCGACAAAAAACCGCCGCCGGAGCGATCCGGCGGCGGTTTTCGTTTCGGCCCTGGCGGCCGGGCTCAGCCCTTGAGGGCGGCCATCTCTTCCGGGGTCACGATGTCGTAGCGGGCCATGGCGTTGTCCACCGACTTCGAGGTGATGGAGCGCCACACGGCCAAGGCTTCCGGGCGGCTGAAGGGGCCATAGGTCTCCAGCTTGTGGCCTGAGGCGATCTGGCTGAATTCGGTGCTGGCATATTCGCCGCCGACCACGAACCATTCGTCGCCGGCGCTTTCCTCGGCGGGCTTGACGCGGTAGCGCACCATGGCGTTGTCCACCGTCTTGCCGGTCAGCGAGCGCCACAAGTCATGGGCTTCCTTTTCCGGGAAAGGACCAAAGCGTTCCTCAGTCTTGCCTGCGGCGATGGTCTTGAAGTTGGTGTCGGCGTATTCGCCGCCAATCACATAGAATTGTTTGGCCATAGCGTTCCTCTGCCTTCTGCCGCCCCCGGCTTTTATGGTTCGGGTGCGGTTATACGACGAACCAATTTGAATTCAAAGTTCAGATGTCGATGACACTGGACAGCGAGCCCGTCTGGCCTTAAGTCAGCGGTTATGAAGCCTGTACACATCATCGGAGGCGGCCTGGCTGGAAGCGAGGCCGCCTGGCAGCTGGCCCAGGCCGGCATTCCCGTCACCCTGCACGAGATGCGCCCCCAGCGGCGCACCGAAGCCCATTCCACCGGCAAACTGGCCGAGCTGGTCTGTTCCAACTCTCTGCGCTCGGACGACGCCGACTACAACGCCGTCGGCCTGCTGCACGAGGAAATGCGCGCCCTGGGATCGCTGATCCTGGGCAAGGCCGACGAGCACAAAGTCCCGGCCGGCGGCGCGCTGGCGGTGGACCGCGAGGGCTTCTCGGAAGGCGTCGAGGCCGCCCTGTCCGGCCATCCGCTGATTACCGTCGAGCGCGAAGAGATCGCCGGCCTGCCTCCGGAAGAGTGGGATTCGGTGATCGTCGCCAGCGGCCCCCTCACCTCGCCGCCCCTGGCCGACGCCATCCGCGCCTTGTCCGGCGAGGATTCCTTAAGCTTCTTCGACGCCATCGCGCCGATTATCCACAAGGACAGCATCGACTTTTCCAAGGCTTGGTTCCAGTCGCGCTACGACAAGGGCACCGGCACCGACTATATCAATCTGCCGATGACCCAGGCGATGTACGAAGACTTCATCGACGCTCTGCTGGCCGGCGAAAAACACATGCCCAAGGATTGGGAGGGCACGCCCTATTTCGAAGGCTGCCTGCCCATCGAGGTGATGGCCGAACGCGGCCGTCTGACTTTGGCCTACGGCCCCCTGAAGCCGGTGGGCCTGACCAATCCCCACGACCCCACGGTCAAGCCCTATGCCATCGTGCAGTTGCGCCAGGACAACGCCTTGGGCACCCTCTACAACATGGTGGGCTTCCAGACCAAGCTGAAGCATTCCGAGCAGATGCGCATCTTCCGCACCATCCCCGGACTGGAGGGCGCCGAGTTCGCCCGGCTGGGCGGCATGCACCGCAACACCTTCCTCAACAGCCCGCGCTTGCTGGACGGCTCACTGCGCATGAAGGCGCGGCCGTCCCTGCGTTTTGCCGGTCAGATTACCGGCTGCGAAGGCTATGTGGAAAGCGCCGCCGTCGGCCTGCTGGCCGGGCGCTTCGCCGCCGCCGAGCGGCAGAGTCGCCAGCCCAGCATTCCGCCGGTCACCACCGCCATCGGCGCCTTGCTGAACCATATTACCGGCGGCGCCAACGCCGACAGCTTCCAGCCCATGAACGTCAATTTCGGCCTGTTTCCCGAACCCACCGAGGACCGCGACGAACGGGGCAAGAAGATCAAGGGACGCGAACGCAAAAAGCTCTACTCCATCCGCGCCAGAAGGCATCTGGCCGAATGGATGGCCGGACAATAAGGGGTGCGCCCCCAGGTTTTCCCTGAGGGGCGTTTTCTTACAGCCCGTTCTTTTCATGGATGACGAAAAACTTCTTCACCGGCTCGACGGTTTCCCATACTCCCGTGAAGCCCGACGGGATCAGGAAGGATTCGCCGGCCCGATAGGTTTCCACATGGCCGGAAGCGTCGGTCAGCCGCACCACGCCGCTGATCAAGGTGCAGAACTCGTCCTCGGTATAGTTCACCGGGGCGTGGAAATCGGCGGACGCCCAGAACCCGGCGCACAGCTTGTTGCCGGGATCGGTGTACCAGACATAGGTGGTGGCTTCGTCGACTGCCGCCAAAGGCGCCGCAGGGTCGAAACGAATCGAGCGGATTTCGGCCATCAAGCGCCTCCGGTGGCTTTCGACAACAGATTGATCACCAATACCCCGGCGATGATCAGCCCCATGCCGCACAAGGCCGGGCCATCCATTTTCTGGCCATAGATCAGCCAGCCCAGCAGGGTGATCAGCACGATGCCGGCTCCGGACCAGATGGCATAGACGATGCCCACCGGCAAAGCCTTCAGGGTCAGCGACAGGCAATAGAAGCTGGCGGCGTATCCCAGCACGACGATGATTGACGGGAGCAGCCGGGAAAAACCTTCCGAGGCCTTCAAAGCCGTCGTTGAAATCACTTCGGCGACGATGGCGATGGCGAGAATGGCAAGGGGCGGCATGGACGGCGGGCCTATCCGGATAATTGTGATCACAGATCAGCATAGCGGTTTTTCCGCCGAGGACGAAGCGATGTCTTCCTGGCCGCCATGAATACCTGGCGAATAGGCCTTATGGCCATATCGGGGATTTTTTTCCCTATTTCGCGTAATCGTCCGGTCACAGGCGCGTACCCCGTCCATGGCCGAACGTTTTTCGGCCGGGGAGAAAACAGGCCCATGCCGGCACCGAAACTGGAAATCGACAAACATCTGATCTTCACCGTCACGTCGGGACGCAGCGGCACCCTCTATCTCAGCGAGCTGCTGAAGAGCATTCCCGGCGTCGCCTCGTTTCACGAGCCGGAGCCGGACTTCACCGTGTTCATGCGCCGGGCGCAGGTCGACCCGTTCATCGCCTACCCCTTCTGGCTGCAATTCAAGCTGCCAATGATTCAGCAGCACCCGGAAAAGATTTACGTCGAAACCTCGCATCTGCTGTGCAAGGGCTTTCTCGAGCCGCTTCTGCGCATGTCGCTGCGGCCGTCGCTGATTTTTCTCCGGCGCAACCCGCGTCAGGTCGCCTGGAGTTTTCTCCTGCGCTCGACGATTCCCGGCCGTACCACCACCGGCATCCAGCATCTGCTGGACCCCCGGGATTTGAACGTCCTGCCTCTGATCAACTGGCAGAACGCCACCAATTACCAGCTCTGTTTCTGGTACGCCCTGGAAATGGAAAAGCGTTATCTGCATTACGCCACCATGGCCGCGAACATGGGCCTGGCCACGACCGACGTCACTTGCGACGAGCTGAACGATTTCGGGCAGTTCCAAAGGCTTCTGCGGGATCTCGGCTTACCGGAGCCGCCCGGCATGCGCGGCCGTCACGCCGCTCTCAGCGCCGTGAAGCACAACCCCAACAAGGTCTATCACGACATGCCCGCCGACCAGATCAAGGAGGAGGAGGCCGTCTGGGATTCCGTGGAGCATTTCGCTCCGCATCTGCGCGGCGTCATCCGCGAAAGATATCGGGCCGACGATCTCTGAGGCTCAGTAGCGCCGCAGCATTCCCCGCCAGGCCAGCAGCAAGGGGCGCGGGTTGATCCGCGACCAGGCCTGATCGGTCAGGTCGTGGTCTTTCGCCTCCAGCCGTTTCAGATAGCTTTCCGCCAGACTGGCCGGCAGCAGGGCCGGAATCGCCTGCTTCGGCATGGAGCGGCGAAAACCGCGAGCCTGCGCCAGATGATCGCGGGCATGGGCCGAAAGACGGCGCGCCACCCTTGCCAGGGCCTCCCGCGGCGGCTTTCCCGCCAGAATATCGCCGACATCGATACCCGCCTCGTCCAACAGATCGAACGGCAGCAGGATGCGTCCCGCCAAGGCGTGATAGGGAAAAGCCCTCAGGATGCCCGTCAGCGCCCAGGCAAGACCGACATGGCGGGCGGCGGCGCGGGCAGCGTTATGATCGCCGACGCCCAGGATTTCCAAGGTCAAGACCTGCAAACTGGCGGCGGTGCCGGCGGCGTAATCCTCCAGCGCCGCCAGATCGGCCGGCGGAGCCGGTTCCATGTCCAGCTCGCGGGCGTTCAGCAATTGCTCGAACGGATCGCGGGACAGGCCGTAGGCGCGGATCACCCGCCCCAGTTCGGCGGCGGTGGGATGCTCGGCGCCCGAGGCGCCGGCGAACAATTCCCCGATCATGTCGCGCCACCATTGCAGGCGGATACGGCCCAGCATGGGCTCCGTCACCAGTTCACGCACGCGGGCGATCTCGGCATTGAAGGCGTACAGCGCCAGCAGCGCCTCGCGTTCCTGCGGCGGAGCGAACAGCGACAGCACGAAGCGATCGCGGTCGTGGCGGCGAACCTCTTGGGCGCACAAAGACAGATCGGCGGGAGACGGCATAGCGGCTGGATTGGTCCTTATCTTCACGGGTCCAAGCTTATATAAGGTTCCGACCGCCCTTGCAGCAGCTTCCACGGGGTCTTTTCATGAGCGTCATCATCGCCGGAGCCGGGCTTTCCGGTCTGGCCTGCGCCCTGGCCCTGGCCGACGCCGGGATGGACGTGGAACTGCACGAAGCCGCTCCCCAGGCCGGCGGCCGTTGCCGCTCCTGGTTCGACGAGGGGCTGGGCGCCGAAATCGACAACGGCACGCATCTGATCGCCGGAGGCAACAAGGCGGCCTGGGCCTATCTTCACCGGCTCGACGCCGAGACCAGCATGCAAGTCCTGCCGCCGGCCCTGCCGATGATGGACTTGGCCGACGGGCGCCGTTGGCTGGCCTCACCGCTGTCGCTGCTGCCCACCGTCGCCGCCGCGTTTCCCCGGCTGATGTGCGGACAGGATGCGACGGTGGCCCAGGCGCTGGGACGGTCGCGGCACTATGGCGGCTTTTGGCATCCCCTGGCCCTGGCGGCTTTGAACACCGACCCGGAACAGGCTCAGGCGCTGCTGCTGCGCCGGGTGCTGGCCCGCACCGTCTGGCGCGGCGCGGCCTCGTCCCGCCTTTACCGCGCCAAGGAAAGCTTAAGCGCCAGCTTCATCACCCCCGCCGTCGAGGAACTGCGCCGCCTGGGCGTGACGCTGCGCTTCGGCCATCCGCTGCGGCGCGTCGTCCAAAACGGCGGCAAGGCCCGGGAATTGGTTTTCGACGATGAAAGCCGGCATCTGTCGCGCCACGACCGGCTGGTTCTGGCCCTGCCCGCTCCGGCGGCCCGGCGGCTTTTGCCCGATCTGCCCGATCTGCCCCACAGCGCCATCGCCAACGTGCATTTCCGCCTGACCGTTGCGCAGGCGGATCAATCGTCGGCGCCGCTAGGCCTCATCGGCGGCTTGGCGCAATGGCTGTTCGTCAGGGATAATATCCTCTCGATCACCCTCTCAGCCGCTCCGAACCTGACCGAACAATCGGTCGAAACGCTGTGGGAAGAGGCTTGCAAAGCCTTGGGAATCAAGGGCGACATTCCGGAATGCCGCCATATTCAGGAAAAACTGGCTACCCTGCTGCACAGCCCGGCGACCGAGCGGCTGCGGCGGGCACCCACGGTCGCCGAGAATATCCTCCTGTGCGGCGATGTGACCACGACCGGATTGCCTTGCACCATCGAAGGAGCGGTCCTATCTGGACGCAGAGCGGCAATCCTGGCGGCGGCGCGGTAAAGTCGGCGAAACAGCTATACTTTAGCATGAAGCCATTGATCCATATCCATATTCACCTTACCGTCGCAGATGGATAAAAATGGTCTTAAAGAATGAAATAATCGGGAGAAGACAATGTCTGGGAATGATCACGAAGCTGATCAACGGATGGACGAGTTCGCCACCGGTGTCGTCCGGATGGTGGACGCCCTCAGTATCGAAGTCGCCGAAATCGCCGGCAATATCGAGGGCATGGCCCGCTTCGTCCGCCACCAGGAAGAGCTGTTCTCCCATCTGAAGGATCTGACCAACGGCCTGCGTGACGCCATCGGCCGCATCGATGATGCCGGACGCGAAACGAGCAACGTCACCCATCAGGCGGCGTCGCAATCCACCCAATCCCTGACCGCCGCCGCCTCGGCCCTGGGGGAAATCCGCCAGTTGGCCGGAGCCGTGCAGGAGATCGAGGAAAAACTGCAAAATCTGGGACAGTCGCTGACCAATGTGCGCGGCATGTCGAAGAACATCCAGACCATCGCCCGCCAGACCAATCTGCTGGCTTTGAATGCCACCATCGAAGCGGCCCGAGCCGGAGAGGCCGGCAAGGGCTTCGCCGTCGTCGCCTCCGAGGTCAAGCATCTGGCCCGCCAGACCGACGACACCACGTCGGGCATCGACGAAACCGTGTCGGTCCTGTCGGGCAATATCGGCAAGCTGATCGAAACCAGCAGCCAGACCCTGACCGTGGCCGGGTCGGTCAACCAGGGCGTCGGCGTCATCAACGGCGCGCTGGAAGGATTTCACGGCGCCATGAACACGGTCAGCGACAAGGTCGGCACCATTTCCGGCGCCGCCAGTTCCAGCCTGAACCATTGCCAGGAAGTTCTGGAGCAGATCGCCCGCTTCACCGACGGCGTCAAGCAGACATCGGACAATCTGACCAAGGCCGACGAGCGGATCCTGGCGGTGCTGGAACATGGCGAGGGGGTGATGAACTTCATCGCCCGCTCCGGTCTGCGCACCACCGACACTCCCCTTATCGAAGCGGTCCAAGAGGCCGCCGCCCGCATCGCCCGGGAATTCGAGGCGGCGATTGATGCCGGGCGCATCTCCATGGCCGATCTGTTCGATGAAAGCTATCAGCTGATCGCCAACAGCAATCCGCAGCAGCATATGACCCGCTTTGTCAGCCTGACCGACTCGCTGCTGCCGACCATTCAGGAGCCCATGCTGGAACGGGATGCCCGCATCACCTTCTGCGCCGCCGTCGACCGCAACGGCTTCCTGCCCACCCATAACCGCAAATATTCCCAGCCCCAAGGCAAGGACGCCGCCTGGAACAACGCCAATTGCCGCAACCGCCGCATCTTTGGCGACCGCACCGGCCTGCGGGCGGGCCGCAACACCGAGCCCCTGTTGCTGCAAACCTATCGCCGCGACATGGGCGGCGGCAATTTCCTGCTGATGAAGGACCTTTCGGTCCCCATCACCGTCAAGGGCCGCCATTGGGGCGGATTGCGCATGGGCTACAAGGTCTGATCGGCCAAAACGTCGGTGCCGTAGGAATTGTCGATCAAGCACAGCCACCGCCCCCGACCGTCTTTCCGGAAGACGTAGGTCGCCCGGCGCGAGAGGGATCGGCGGCTTCCGTCCTCTCCGTCGAAACTCAGCAGCGTTTCCATCAGAACCAGGGCGGTGTCGCCGCCGCCTTCGAGAACGGTCATCTTTCCCTGACCGATGGACAGAGTGTGGCCGAAATAGTCGGCGATCATCGTAAAGGCCTTGCGGATGGCCGGTTTTCCCCGCACCTCCTGCCCCGGCCTGAGGACGAGGACCGCATCCTCGGCATAAAACTCCATCACGGCGTCGAAATCCTCGGCCGAGATTGCGCGGTCTGCCGCCTCGATGACGCTGCGCAGAAGATGAGCTGACATGGAAAGCCTCCGTCAAAGCCGGGAGGCGGAAAAAACGAAACCCGCCTCGTCGGCGGGTTCGAGAACACAAGCGCTCGCCCACCCCTTAAGGGATGGCGATAATCGTCAGCGATGCGGGCGACCTGTTCATCCCGAAGAGATGACCGATTTTCCGGCGGAAGTCAAAAGGGAGGGTCGACGATCCTCCCTTTTTCACATCAGGCTTCCGGCGCCAGCCTGAAACGCTTTGGCACCAGGATGGTGTTCTGCGCCGCCGCCACCGGATCGACATAGGGGAAGTCGAGGGTATAGTGCAGCCCCCGACTTTCCCGGCGGATCAAGGCCGAGCGCACGATCAACTTGGCCACCAGGGCCAGATTTCGCAATTCCAGCAAATCGTTGGTGACATGGAACGAGCCGTAATATTCCTCGATTTCCGACAACAGAAGCTCAATGCGATGCTGGGCCCGCTCCAACCGCTTGGTGGTGCGCACGATGCCGACGTAGTCCCACATGAAGCGGCGCAGCTCGTCCCAGTTATGGGACACCACCACCTCTTCGTCGGAATTGGTCACCCAGCTTTCGTCCCAGACCGGCAGATTGTGGGGAACATCGAGGTCGGGCAGGCGATTTAGAATATCGCTGGCGGCGGCGGCGCCGTAGACCAGACATTCCAGCAGCGAGTTCGACGCCATACGGTTGGCCCCGTGCAGGCCGGTGAAAGCCACCTCGCCCACGGCGTACAGGCCGGGCACGTCGGTGCGCCCCAGCTTGTCGGTCATCACGCCGCCGCAGGTATAGTGGGCGGCGGGCACCACCGGCATGGGCTGCTTGGTGATGTCGATGCCCAGCTCCAGGCATTTGGCGTGGATGGTGGGGAAATGCTCCTTGATGAAATCTTCGGGCTGATGGCTGATGTCCAGCAGCACGTAGTCGATGCCCAAGCGTTTCATCTCGTGGTCGATGGCCCGGGCCACGATGTCGCGGGGCGCCAGTTCAGCCCGCTCGTCGAAACGGGGCATGAAGCGTTCGCCGTTGGGCAGCAACAGTTTTCCGCCCTCGCCGCGCACCGCTTCCGAGATCAGGAAGCTCTTGGCCTGGGGATGGTAGAGGCAGGTCGGATGGAACTGCATGAACTCCAGGTTCGCCACCCGGCAGCCGGCGCGCCAAGCCATGGCGATACCGTCGCCGGTGCAACTGTCGGGATTCGACGAATAGAGATAGACCTTGCTGGCGCCGCCGGTGGCCAGCACCACCGCCTTGGCGGGGAACAGATCGACCCGGCCGGTGGCGCGGTTCAGGGCATAGGCGCCCAGGCAGCGGCCCTGACGGCCCTGCCCCAGCTTTTCGCGGATGATGTCCACCGCCAGATGATGCTCGAAGACGGTGATGTTGGGATTTTCCCGGACCCGTTCTTCCAGGGTGGTCTCGACGGCTCGGCCGGTGGCGTCGGCGGCGTGGATAATGCGGCGGCGGCTGTGGCCGCCCTCGCGGGTCAGGTGATAGATCTGCTTGCCGTCGGGCGTTTCCGCCTGCGTGAACTCGACTCCGTAGCCGATCAGGCGGCGGATGGATTCTTCGGCGTTCTCCACCACGAAACGAACGGCGGAGGGATCGCACAGACCGGCGCCGGCCACCAGGGTGTCGGCGATGTGCAGTTCGGTGGAATCCGTGGCGTCCAGCACGGCGGCGATGCCGCCCTGGGCGTAAAGCGTGCTGCCCTCGGACAGGTCGGCCTTTGACAGAACCGCCACCTTGGCCTTTTCAGCCAGCAGCAGGGCCGTGGTCAGACCGGCAGCGCCGCTGCCCAGCACCACGACGTCGAATGCGGGAATGTTGGTCATTTATTCAGCCGCCCAATCCATGCCGATGTCGATCGCCCGAGCCGATTGGGTCAGGCGTCCCACCGAAATATAATCCACGCCGGTTTCGGCGATGGCGCGAATGGTTTCCAAGGTGACGCCGCCGGAGGCCTCGGTCTTGCAGCGCCCGGCAACGATGGTCACCGCCTCGGTCAGAACCGGCGGCGGCATGTTGTCCAGCAAGATGATGTCGGCCTTGGCCGCCACCGCTTCCCGGACCTGATCGAGCGTGTCGCATTCCACTTCGACCTTGCCGGACTGCCCGGCCTGGGCCCGGCGCACAGCTTCGGCCACCGACCCGCAGACGGCGATATGGTTATCCTTGATCAGCACGCCATCGTACAGCCCCATACGGTGGTTCTGGGCACCGCCCATGCGGGTGGCGTATTTGGCGGCCAGGCGCAGGCCGGGAATGGTCTTGCGGGTATCCAGCAAAACCGCCCCGGTGCCCGCAATGCGGTCGACATAGGTCCGCGTCAGAGTGGCGATGCCGGACAGATGCTGCAACAGGTTGAGCGCCGTGCGTTCCGCCGTCAGCAGACCGCGGGCCGGCCCCTCCATCTCGGCCAACACGGTGCCGGGACCGACGCGGTCGCCGTCCTTGACCCTGGCTTCGAAACGGGCTTCGGGAATGACCTTGTGGAAGACGACGCGGGCGAAATCCATGCCCGCCACCACCATATCCTCGCGGGCGGCCATGACGCCTTTGAAACGCAACGTTTCAGGGATCACCGACGAAGAGGTGACGTCGCCGGGACCGACATCCTCGGCCAGGGCGTCGTCGATCAGGCGGGCGATGGCGGCGTCGAGACTGGGAACCGGGTTAGAGAGCGGGTTTGCTGACATTCACGTTCACCGACAGATCAAGCATGCGCTGAAGCGGCTTCAAGGCTTCCTGGCGCAGGGTTTCGGGCAGTTCGATGCGGGGCGCGTTGTTCTTCAGCGCCAGATAGATTTTTTCCAGGGTGTTCTTGGCCATGAACGGACAGCGGGCGCAGTCGCAGCCGCCATCGGCTCCCACCGCCGGAATGAAGGTTTTGTGCGGAGCCGCCTTCTCCATCTGATGGATGATGTGCGGCTCGGTGGCGATGATGAATTCCTGACGGTCCGAGGCCAGCACGAAATCCAGAATGGCCCGGGTCGAGCCCACATGGTCGGCATGGGTCAGGATGCCTTCGGGACATTCGGGATGGGCGGCGACCAAGGCCTTGGGATGACGGGTCTTCAGCTTGATCAACTCGCGTTCGGAGAACTGCTCGTGAATGATGCAGCTGCCCGGCCACAGGGTCATGTCGCGGCCGCTTTTGCGGGCCAGATAGCCGCCCAGATGACGGTCGGGCGCGAACAGGATCGGCTTGTCCTTGGGCATCTGGGCCAAAATCGCCTCGGCGTTGGACGAGGTGACGATGACGTCCGACAAGGCTTTGACCTCGGCGGAACAGTTGATGTAGGTCAGGGCGATGTGGTCGGGATGCTTTTCACGGAAGGCGCGGAAGGCGTCCGGCTGGCAGGAATCCTCAAGGGAACAGCCGGCCTCGGCGTCGGGGATGAGGACGGTTTTCTGGGGGCTGACGATCTTCGCCACCTCGCCCATGAAGCGCACGCCGCAGAAAACGATCACCTCGGCGTCGGTGGCCGCCGCCTTGCGCGACAAATCTAGGGAATCGCCGACGAAATCGGCCAGATCCTGGATTTCTCCGTCCTGATAATAATGGGCCAGGATGACGGCTTTCTTCTCACGGCGCAGCCGCTCGATTTCAGCGTGCAGATCGAGGGTGGGATCGATCGCCTGTTCGGTCAGGGCGTCGTTTCCAGGCAGAACCACAGTATCGACCATGTAAAACAGCTCCTTCTGGCGGCGCCGACCGGCCCCCTCACCGGCATTTGCGGCGCCCCAATGTTTCGCGCAAAGAGTTTTCGCGGAAAGCATGGTCCGATGCAAGGAGCCCGGCAGATTTTTTTGGGAATTTTTCCTGACTTTGCGGGAAAACATCCGCTGTAATCTTGCTCCCGGGCCGCCGCCGCATCATCATGCCCGTCGCGGGCGGAAAGTTTTCGGGGGGAGCGTGCATGCGGTTGCCAAGGCTTGCGGGGCTGTTCGCCCTGGGACTGGAGCTGGCGCTGCTGGGATGGGGCGGATGCGCCCGGGCCGACAATCCGTTCGGCATCATGCTGGCGCCCCTGCCCGGCGAAAGCCCTGACATGACCTTGGCCCGCGCCCGCGGCTTGGGCATCGCCTGGATCAGGCCGCCCGACATCTATCTCAACCGCTGGAACGCCGCCGCCCCTTGCCCGTTATGCGCGGTTTACCGCAATTCGGGCCTGCGCATCGCCTTGGTGATCAAAGCCCAGGGCCAGGACTGGCCCAGCCGCAAGCCGTCGGCTCCGCCTGCGGACATGACCGCTTACCAGACGGCCGTGGGCACGGTGCTCGACGCCTGGAAGCCGGTCCTGCTGGTGGTCGAGGCGGGAGAGAACGAGGCCGCCACCCTGCAAAATCCCGGCGCCGGCTATGGCGATTATCTGCGCGAACTGAACGCCGCCTGCGCCGCCGCCCACGCCCGCAAGATGTTCTGCACCAACGGCGGCCTGTCCAGCCGGTCGGTCGCCGCCGCCTATTGGCTGTCGCTGCTGGGCAAAGGCCAGACAGATCAGGCCTGCGACTTCGCCCGCCGCGCTTTCTACAGCGAAAAAGACCCCTTTGCCGGGCAATCGCTTTGCGTCTATCAAAGCCCGAAGGATGTGCCCGACGCCGTCAAGGGACCGATCCTGGCCGACGCCGACCGCTTGATGGCGCTCTATCGCTCGGCGCCGCTGGACGTCGTGAACTTCCACTGGTTCATCCACGACGCCCGCGCATTGTCGCAGATGGTCGAGTACGTCACCTCGGCCACCGGCAAGCCCGTGGTCAGCAGCGAAATGGGGCAATGGAGCTGGGACGCCGCCCAGGCCCATGTCCGCCCCTTGCTGCGCGCCGCCTTCGCCGCCCAGATGCAGATGGTCATCTGGTACAGCGTCGAGTCCGACAACACCGCCGCGCTTTTCGGCGGCGACGGCCTGCTGCGTCCCACCGGCTGGGAGTTTCAGCGCCAGTTGCGCGGCAAGTGACGGCGCAGGAAACCCGCCGCCACTCGGGCCGGGCAAATCAGGCCAGCAGAAACGGCTTGACCCCAAGCCGCTGGGACACGGCGGCGACGATCATCTTCGCCAGACTGTAACTGACCCGCTCGAAGCGGATGGCCACGGAATGTTCGTCGCCATCAATCCGAATCACCTGGCCGCTGGCGCGGATGCTGCGGTTGACGTCCAGCCTTTGTCCGACCCGCGGGATGATGGTGAAACCGACCTTGTCTCCCTGCAGGGGAAAGCCGTTGCCGATGCGGATGCCCGACAAAGAAATGTCCAGAACCTCGACCAGCCGGCCATTGATGTTGACCACCAGTTCAACCTCGCTGGCGCGGGTGAAATGGCGGCGGTCGCCGTCGGGCGATTTGGCCTGATGACGTTTGTGGACGCATTTGAGCTTGGCCGTATCCGGCACGATGTTATCCCTCGTTCCTGCTCTCCGCGCCGGTTTCGGCGCGGGACGTTCTTGCCGCTTTCCGCCGTTCAGGCGACTTGCCCTCCGTTGGAGCGAAGCTCCCTCACCAGGCGGGCGGCATCGAGATAACGGTCGCAGGAAAAAATCTGATGGCGTCGGCCATCGCTTCCAACCCGGAATACCGACCACGGACCGGTCGAGGCATTGTCGCGCCAGCAGACATAGGTGTCGGTCATAGCAGCCTCCTTGGTGAGACACGAAGGTTCAATACCAAATGTGGTGCAACCGACATGCCAGGCCCACAAAGGACAGACGCAATCGAGCGTTCCAAGCTTTCTTATGAATTTTCAACGTCTTTGCCGGGAACTTCCAAGCAGTTGCGTCAAATGCACGACAAAAGCCGCTGAAAGATGTCTCTTTCAGGCAAACTGCTTTGCAAAATGCGAAAAACCGGTTGAATGTCGCAATAAGCCCGACCATCGGAAAGGGGCTGGCCTTCCCGCCTATCCCGCCATCCCATTCGCCTTAGCCTGATCGCCGAAACCGCATGGCAGCAATGACGGGGGCGCATCTCTGAAAGCTTGCTTTTGCCGGAATGAAATCCTTATTTTGTGCAGCGCAACATGACGAGTGGATGACATGCTTAACGAATGGATTCGCAACCTGCCTCTGTGCGACCTGCAAGAGATCGCCAGCAAGGCCCGCCCCGGCACCCTGCGCGCCCTGGCCCAGACCGAACTGAACCGCCGCCAGTTCATCATCGCTTCGGCGGCCTAATAAAAAGCGGCGCCTCCCGCAGGGGAAACGCCGCTGAACGATATCGCGCTTTCGCGCGAACAGCATTGCGCTTTCGCGCCGCCCGGCCTGACGGATCAGGCCGCGCCCTGGAAGTCGAAGCCCGCGCCGTCCACAGCCTTCGCCACGGACGTTTCGTCGGCCCCTTCCACCGTCACCTGGCCTTTGGCCAGATCGACCGATACCGAAGCCTCCGGCGCCGCCGACTTGATGGCCTGCTCGACCGAACGGGCGCAGCCGCCGCAGGTCATTCCTGAAACTTTGTACGTCTTCGCCATATCCTGTACTCCCGAACAATCATTCGCCACGAGATTTAGCATGTCCCGCGGGGGATGAGGTGGCGACGGATTTCTCCGCCATGCGCGCCTGGACCACGGCGGTGACCGGGACCAGAACGAAACCTTTCTTTTCCAAAGTGGGCAGCCACGCGGCCAAGGCCTGAATGGTGGCGTCGCGGGGATGGCCGATGGCGATGGCGTTGCCCTTCTTGCGGGCGACCTCCTCGGTCCTCGTCAGTTGCAGGTCTACCGAGATCAGATCGCCGGCATTGTCCAGGAACACGTTGCGCCCGGCGGTCGGCACGCCGTAGCGATGCGCCAGATCGAGCCCGACGCTACGTTCCGTCGTCAGGCTGTCGATGAACAGCAGACCGCGGCGGCGCAGTTCCTCCATCACCTGGGTCATGCCCGGCTCATAAGCGGTGAACTTGCTGCCCATATGGTTGTTGATGCCGACATAGCCGCTGAAACGGTCGAGATCGTCGACGAAACGCTTGTGAATTTCCTCGGGGCTCAACGAGGTCAGCAGCGCCCCCGGACCGGGGTCGACGCTTTCGGCCATGGGTTCCATGGGCAGATGCATCATCAATTCGTCGCCCTGCCGGCGGGCTTCGTCCGACAGACGGCTCAAATCGTCGGCATAGGACATCAGCGACACGGTCAGCGGTCCCGGCAATTGCAGGATCTTTTCCGAACGCTTCTTGTCCACACCCATATCGTCGATGATCACGGCGATCATCGGTTTACCGCCGGTGGCCGGACTTGGCAAAGCGTAGCGTTTCCAGGGCGGCGTCCCCTTCGGCGGCGGCGGCATGTCCTTCGGCAGGCTGGCGACCTGGACCGGCGGCGGCTCGGCGGAGGCCGTGGCGGCGGCGGAAGGCGCCGGAGGCATGATGGCCTGCGGGTCTTCCAGCACCGTCTGGTGGCTGGTTTCCGTCGCCGGCGGATCGGGAGGCATATCGACGGCGGGATGGGGAGCCTGCGCCACCTGTTCGGTGGTGGGCATGTGGGCGGTGGCGATGGCCTGCGGCGGCTTGCGGTGCGGACCGACCACCAAACCGATGACGATCCCCAGCCCCAGCACGCCGACGCCCAACAACAGCAGACGCATGCCGGGACTCACTCCTACCAACAGCCGTTTCACGTCCGTCTCCTTAAGGCCGCGATGAAAAACCGGGGCACTGTATCAAGCCTTCCACCGCCGCAACAGCAGACTGTTGGACACCACCGAGACGCTGGAAAAGGCCATCGCCGCCCCGGCCAGCATGGGACTGAGCATGCCCAAAGCCGCCAGGGGAATGGCCACCACGTTGTAGAAAAAGGCCCAGAACAGGTTCTGACGGATTTTGTTGTAGGTGGCCCGCGACACCGACAAAGCGGCGGGCAGCAGAGCCGGATCGCCGCGCATCAGGGTGATGCCGGCAGTGTGCATGGCGACGTCGGTGCCGGTGCCCATGGCGATGCCGATATCGGCGGCGGCCAGGGCCGGAGCGTCGTTGACACCGTCGCCGACCATGGCGACCACCCGGCCTTCGGCGCGCTGGCGCGTCACCTCGGCGGCCTTGTCCTCGGGCATCAGTTCGGCGCGGAATTCCTCCAGCCCGGCGTCTTTCGCCACCTTGGCGGCGACGCGGCGGTTGTCGCCGGTCAGCATCACCGAAACCACTCCCAGGCTTTTCAGCCGGGCAATAGCCGGAGACGCCCCCAGCTTGATGGGATCGGCCATGGCCATGACGCCCAGCAGCCTCGGCCCCTCGGCCAGCCAGATGACGCTCTGCCCTTCGGCTTCCAGTTCGGCGGCCCGTTCTTCGTGGCTCAGAACGTCGATGCCGCTCTGACGCATCAGGCGGCGGCTGCCGATCAGCAGGGTGCGCCCGTCCACCACGGCTTCCAGTCCCAGGCCGGTCAAAGCCCTGAAGTTTTGCGGCGGCGACGGCTCGATGCCCTCGGCCCGGGCCTTGGCCAGCACCGCGCGGGCCAGCGGATGCTCGGACCCGGCCTGGGCGGCGGCGGCCAGCTGCAACAGCCGGTAGGAGTCGCCGTCGGCGGCAGCAATCTCGGTCACTTGGGGATGGCCTTCGGTCAGGGTGCCGGTCTTGTCGAACAGGATGGCGTTGACTTTATGAGCCAGTTCAAGGGCTTCCGCGTCTTTGATAAGAATGCCGTAACGGGCGGCGACGCCAGTCCCCACCATGATGGCGGTAGGAGTCGCCAGCCCCAGCGCGCAAGGACAGGCAATCACCAGCACGGCCACCGCCGCCGCGAAAGCCGCCTGGCCATCGCCGGTCAGCAGCATCCAGCCGCCAAAGGTCAGAACGGCCAGAGCCGCCACCACCGGCACGAAGACGGCGGAAATGCGGTCGACCATGCGCTGAACCGGCGCCTTGCTGGCCTGGGCGCCCTCCACCAGTTTGATGATGCGGGCGATGGTCGAACCCGCCCCCACCGCCGTCGCCTTCACCCGCAGCAGACCGTCGGCATTGACCGCGCCCGCCGTCACGGCATCGCCCGGTCCTTTGGCCACCGGCAGGCTTTCGCCGGTCAGCAGACTTTCGTCCATGGCGCTGTCGCCGTCGACCACCAGACCGTCCACCGCCGCCCGCTCACCGGGACGTATCACCACGATTTCGCCCAAGGCCACGGAATCGGCGGGAATATCCACCAGCCGCCCCTCGCGCTCCACATGAGCGATGTCGGGACGCAACTGCATCAGGGCGCGGATGGCCGAAGCGGCGCCGCGCTTGGCCCGCGCCTCTAGCCATTTGCCCAGCAGCACCAAAGTGATGACCACCGTCGAGGCTTCGAAATAAAGCGGCTCGTGTCCGTGGCCGGTCAGCACCGTCCAGGCCGACAGGCCGAAGGCCGAAGTGGTGCCCAGCACCACCAGCACATCCATATTGCCCGCCCCGCCGCGCAAAGACTTGAAAGCGCCTTCGTAAAAACGCCAGCCGATGACGAACTGCACCGGCAGCGCCAGCAGCAACTGCTGCCAGCCCGGCAGCATCCAATCAACGCCCGCCAGCTCCAGCACCATCTGCGCCACCAGAGGCAGGGTCAGCAGGGCCGAAGCCGCCACCAGAAGCAATCCCAGACGGGCCGCCTTGCGGACTTTCTCCCCGTCGTCGGGAGCCGCGCCGTCGACGATCGGCGAAGCGCCGAAACCGGCCCTCTCCACCGCCTCCACCAGGGCCGAGACGGTGACCGCGCCGGCCAGCGCCACGACATGGGCTTTTTCCGTGGCAAGGTTCACCGAAGCCTCCTCGACCCCGGCGACCTTGCGCAGCACCTTTTCCAGCCGCGTCGAGCAGGCGGCGCAGGTCATGCCGGTAATGGCTAGGTCGAATTCCCGGGACGGCACCTTGAATCCCGCCCCGGCAATGGCCTGAGCCAGGGACTGGGCCGAGGCCTGGGCCGGATCGAAGGCGACCGACGCCTTTTCGGTCGCCAGATTGACGGAAGCCGAGATCACGCCGGGCTGCTTCGACAGCACCTTCTCCAACCGGGTGGAACAGGCGGCGCAGGTCATGCCTTCGACCGGCAGATCAATCTGCCCGGCGGCGGCGAGAGGGGATTGAGCATTCATGGCCCAAAGGATGTGGGGTTAAATCGCCCTGGGTCAATGAGAACGCTCAAGAGTCTGCGCAATCCCCCCTTCTCCTTGACGCCCATCCCCACAGACACCATAGTTTCCGCCCATTTTTTCCCGAACGAGTTTGCCATGACCGCCCATGACCCCGATTTTATGCCCGCGCGTCCCCTGAACCGTCAGGACGTCAAGACGCTGCTGCTGGCGTCGCTGGGAGGGGCGCTGGAATTCTACGACTTCGTGATCTTCGTCTATTTCACCGTGGTCATCAGCAAGCTGTTCTTTCCCGCCGACATGCCGGACTGGCTGAGCCAGCTGCAATCCTTCGGCATCTTCGCCGCCGGTTATCTGGCCCGTCCGCTGGGCGGCATCGTCATGGCCCATTTCGGCGACATGATGGGGCGCAAGCGAATGTTCACCCTGAGCGTCTTCCTGATGGCCATTCCCACCCTGCTGGTGGGCCTGCTGCCGACCTATGAGACGCTGGGCTACGGCGCGCCGCTGCTGTTGCTGGCCATGCGCATCCTGCAAGGCGCCGCCATCGGCGGCGAAGTACCGGGCGCCTGGGTGTTCGTGTCCGAGCACGTGCCCTACAAGCATGTCGGCATGGCCTGCGGCATGCTGACCGGCGGCCTGACCTCGGGCATCTTGTTGGGCTCGCTGGCGGCCACCGCCGTCACCGTCAATTTCAGTCCCGCCGAAATTCACGACTTCGCCTGGCGCATTCCCTTCCTGCTGGGCGGACTGCTGGGGCTGCTGGCGGTTTATCTGCGCAGCTACCTGCGGGAAACCCCGGTGTTCGAGGAAATCAGCCGCATGGCCAAGCTGGCCGAGGGACTGCCGGTGGGAACCGTTCTGCGCCAGCATAAAAGCGCGGTGACGATGTCGGTGATCATCACCTGGATGCTGACCGCCGCCATCGTCGTGATGATCCTGATGACCCCGACCCTGCTGACCAAGCTGTACGGCATTCCCCAGCCCAAGGTGTTGCAGGCCAACAGCCTGGCGACCTTGGGCCTGTCGGTCTCGTGCCTGCTGGTGGGCATGGCCTCCGACCGTTTCGGCCCGGCCAAGGTGCTGCTGGTGGGCGCCGCCGGGCTGGCCGCCTCGGCCTTGGGGCTTTACGCCGCCGCCGCCTCCAGCCCCGATCTGATTCTGCCGCTTTACGGCATCACCGGATTCTGCGTCGGCCTGATCGCCGTGGTGCCGGTGGTGATGGTGCGCGCCTTCCCGGCCCAGGTGCGGTTTTCCGGCATTTCGCTGTCCTACAACCTGTCCTACGCCGTGTTCGGCGGCATCACTCCGCTGGTGGTGCCGCTGATGAACCAGATCAGCCCGTTGGCCCCGCCGCTTTACGTGGTCATCGCCCTGGCCGCCGGAACCCTGGTGGTGGCGGGCTGGAGCAGGCGCGGCGAACCCGAGGAATGATTTGACGCGGCCCCGCGGCCAAGAGCATTCTGAGGCCGTTGTTTTCAAGGCTTTTCCCAGGCACTTCTCAGGTCCGGCACCATGGCTTTTCTGCTTATCGACAACTACGACAGCTTCACCTACAACCTCGTCCATTATCTGGGCGAACTGGGAGCCGACGTGCGGGTGTTCCGCAACGACGCCCTGACGGTCGAGCAGGCGCTGGCCATGGCTCCCGAGGGCATCGTGCTGTCGCCCGGCCCCTGCGATCCCGACAAGGCCGGAATCTGTCTGGAACTGATCCTCAAGGCGGCGGGCAAGGTGCCGCTGCTAGGCGTTTGTCTGGGCCATCAGGCCATCGGCCAGGCGTTCGGCGGCGACGTGGTGCGGGCACCGACGCCGATCCATGGCAAGACCTGGGAAATGCACCATGTCGCCAGGGGGCTGTTCGCCGGCATTCCCACCCCCTTCCGCGCCACCCGCTACCATTCGCTGGTGGTCGACCGCGCCACCCTGCCCGACTGCCTGGAAGCCACCGCCTGGACCGAGGACGGCCTGATCATGGCCTTGCAGCACAAGACCATGAACATCCACGGCGTGCAGTTCCATCCGGAAAGCATCGCCTCGGAACACGGCCACAAGATGCTGAGCAACTTCCTGACTATGGCCCGCGCCGAGCGGAACGCCGCCTGATGACCGCTGTGCCCGCGATGAAAAGCTTCCTGGCCCGCGTCGGCGCCGGGGAAAGCCTGACCGAGGACGAGGCCAGCGAAGTCTTCGACGTCATCATGTCGGGCGACGCCACTCCGGCCCAGATCGGCGGTTTCCTGATGGCCTTGCGCGTGCGCGGCGAAACCGTGGCCGAGATCGCCGGCGCCGCCCGCGTCATGCGCGCCAAGGCCGCCTCGATCGAAGCTCCGGCCGGCGCCATCGACACTTGCGGCACCGGCGGCGACGCTTCCGGCACCTACAATATCTCGACCGCCGCCGCCTTCGTCGCCGCCGCCTGCGGCGTGCCGGTGGCCAAGCACGGCAACCGCGCCCTGTCGTCCAAATCCGGCTCCGCCGACGTTCTGGCCGCCCTGGGCGTCAAGATCGACGCCGACACCGCCTTAGTAAAGAAAGCGCTGTGGGAGATCGGCATCGGCTTTCTGATGGCGCCGCGCCATCATTCCGCCATGCGCCATGTGGCCGGTCCCCGCGTCGAGCTGGGCACCCGGACCATCTTCAATCTGCTGGGGCCGCTGGCCAATCCCGCCGGCACCAGACGCCAGGTGATGGGCGTGTTCTCGGCCCAATGGCTGGAGCCGCTGGCCGAGGTTCTGGGCCGTCTGGGGGCCGAACGCGCCTGGGTAGTGCATGGTTCCGACGGCCTGGACGAACTGACCACCACCGGCGTCAGCCATGTCGCCGAATGGAAAAACGGCAAGGTTCACCGCTTCGACGTCGCGCCGGAAGACGTGGGGCTGCCCCGCGTCGACGCAACCGCCCTGAAGGGAGGCGACGCCGAGGAAAACGCCGCCGCCATGCTGCGCCTGCTGTCCGGGGAAAAGAGCGCCTATCGCGACATCGTGCTGCTGAACGCCGCCGCCGCCCTGGTGGTCGCCGATAAAGCAGCCGACCTGCAAGACGGCGTCGCCCTGGCCGCCGCCGCCATCGACGACGGCCGCGCCCAGACGCTGCTGGAACGATTGATCTACATCACCAATCAGGAAGTGCCCGCCTGACCATGAGCGACATCCTCGCCAAGATCTGCGACGACAAGCGCCGTCACGTCGCCGCCGCCAAGCAGGCCAAAAGCCTGGATTCTCTCGCCGCCGCCGCCAAGGCTCAGGAGCCGCCGCGCGGCTTCGCCAAGGCGCTGTCGGCCAAGGTCGACGCCGGGCTTTACGGCCTGATCGCCGAGATCAAGAAGGCTTCTCCGTCCGCCGGTCTGATCCGTCCCGATTTCGATCCGCCGACCCTGGCCAAGGCCTATGCCGAGGCCGGCGCCGCCTGTCTATCGGTGCTGACTGACGCGCCCTATTTTCAGGGCGACGACGCGTTCGTCGCCCAGGTCCGCGCGTCGGTGGCATTGCCGGTTCTGCGCAAGGATTTCATGGTCGATCCTTGGCAGATTCTGGAAAGCCGCGCCCTTGGGGCCGACTGCATCCTGGTGATCATGGCCGCGCTGTCCGACGCCCAGGCCGGTGAAATCGAAAGCGCCGCCCACGCCCTGGGCATGGACGTGCTGATCGAAGTCCATGACGAAAGCGAATTCGACCGCGCCTTGGCGCTGAAATCGCCGCTGATCGGCGTCAATAACCGCAATCTGAAGACCATGACCACCGATATCGCCACCACCGAGCGGCTGGCCGCCAGGCTGCCGCCGGGTCGGGTGCTGGTGGCCGAAAGCGGCCTGCGCACGCCCGCCGATCTGGCCCGCATGGCCGCTTGCGGCGCGCGCCGCTTCCTGATCGGCGAATCGCTGATGCGCCAGCCCGATCTGGCGGCGGCGACCCGCGCCCTTTTGGCCGACCCGGTGTAATCCCATGCCGGGCTTCACCCATTTCGACGAACAGGGAAATGCGGTGATGGTGGATGTCGGCGGCAAAACCGTCACCGAACGCTCCGCCACCGCCAAAGGCTCCGTGCTGGTCGCCCCCGAGACCATGGCCCTGATCCAGGCCGGCGGCTTCAAAAAAGGCGACGTGCTGGCCGTGGCGCAACTGGCCGGCATCATGGGGGCCAAACGCACTCCGGACCTGATCCCGCTCTGCCATCCCCTGGCCCTGACCTCGGTGAAGGTCGATCTGACCCTGGACCCCGCCCGCAACGCCGTGGATATTGCCGCCACCTGCAAGCTGTCCGGCAAAACCGGCGTCGAAATGGAGGCACTGACCGCCGTTTCGGTGGCGGCGCTGACCGTCTACGACATGTGCAAGGCCGCTGACAAAGGCATGCGCATCACCGATATCCGCCTGACCCACAAGGACGGCGGCAAGTCCGGAACCTTCACAGCCGAGTAAGGCCCATGCACAGCGTCGCCGTCGTTCTGCCCACCACCTTGCGGCCCACCCTGCTGCGGGCGGCGCGTTCGGTCTTCGCCCAGAAAGACGTCGCCTCGGTCCAGCTGCTGATCGGCGTCGACACGACCGGCGGCGATCCCGCCATGCTGGAGCAATTGCGCCGGGAATGCCCGCAGCACGTCGTCCTGACGGTTCTCGATCTCGGCTATTCCACCTCGACCCGACACGGCGGCTTCTATCCCAACCATTACAGCGGCGCCCTGCGCACCATTCTCAGCTATGCCGCCAACGCCCCCTACGTGGCCTATCTGGACGACGACGACTGGTGGGCCCACGATCATCTGTGCAGCCTGCTGGACATGATCGCAGGCCGGGACTGGGCCTTTTCCTACCGCTGGATCGTCGACCGGGAAACCGGCTGGCCGATCTGCCGCGACGAATGGGATTCCGTCGGGCCGGGACGCGGCATCAATCAGGCGCGCTATGGCGGCTTCTGCTGCCCCAGCACCCTGATGCTGAGCAAGCAGACCTGCCACTTCGTCTTTCCCCATTGGTCGCTGGCCGCCTTTTCCAACGGCACCGGCGAGGACCGGCTGGTCTTTGACGAACTGATCAAAAGCGCTAATTGGGCATCGACCGGGCGACACAGCTGCTTCTACGAGATGTCGGCGGAAGGCCAGAGCCATCCCCACCATGCGCCAGAATTCGCCGCCCGCTCCATCCGCTGGAACCTGGAACGGGATCTGATCCCCGACATCCGCCGCCACTTCGGCGCCGCCCAAAGCGCCTTGGCCGCCGGAGAACTTGCCGCCGCCACCCAGTCCTGCCGGGCCGCCCTGGCCTTGCAGCCCCATCACGGGGAAAGCCTGCTGTGCCTGGCCTTAACACAGTGGGCCGCCGGCCGCATGACCGAAGCCGGGGAACTGCTGGGCCATGCCCTGGAGGTCGCCTGCGACAACCCCGCCGTGGCCGAAAGTTGGGAAAAGTTCTCCGCCCTTTCCTAGGTCATACCATGATAAACGCCCAGTTGATGATTCCCCCCTTGACGGGCGTCCGGAACCAAACTAGAACAAGTGGAGTTGTTGCGGGTTTGTTCCATATCTTGTGGCGATTTCCCGGTGGAGGGCGAGATGCTGACACGCAAGCAGTATGAACTGCTGATTTTCATCGACCAGCGGCTAAAAGGCAGCGGCGTGTCCCCCTCGTTCGACGAAATGAAGGAAGCCCTGGACCTGAAGTCCAAATCGGGCATTCACCGCCTGATCACCGGACTAGAGGAACGCGGCTTCATCCGCCGCCTGCCCCATCGCGCCCGGGCCCTGGAGGTGCTGAAGCTTCCGGAAAACATGTCTCCCGAGAATTTCGTTGCCGAAAGCGACGACGTTCAGGATCAGGGCAAGTTCGCCCCCAACGTCATCCGCGGCGATTTCAAAGGCGCCTTGCCGGGCGCGCCGGTGGCTAATCCGGCCGACGCCCACGAATTGCCCCTGTGGGGCAAAATTGCCGCCGGCACGCCCATCGAAGCCCTGCGCGGCCCGGAAACCGTATCCGTTCCCGCCTCGATGCTGGGGCGCGGCGACCATTACGCCCTGACGGTTGAAGGCGATTCCATGATCGAGGCCGGCATCCTCGACGGCGACACCGTCATCCTGAAAAACTGCAATACCGCCGAAAACGGCGACATCATCGTCGCCCTGGTGGACGACAACGAAGCCACCTTGAAGCGTTTCCGCCGCAAGGGCGCCTCCATCGCCCTGGAACCCGCCAACCAGAAATACGAAACCCGCATCTTCGGTCCCGACCGCGTCAAGGTGCAGGGCCGTCTGGTGGGATTGCTGCGCAATTACTAACCCTTCCTTTTAGCGAAGACACGACAAGGCGCGACGGGAAAGCCGTCGCGCCTTGTTTATTGCGCCAGTTCGAATGAGTGAGCCACACTCGACCGGCCCACGGGCGATGGGCCGCCGGACGGAAATCGCTTCTGCGCGAACGCCGGACGGGCTTGAAGCTATGCCGCCCCGGCTTGTCGGAATGAAAAACGGCCTAGCACACCACCGTCCGCCGCGCGGTGGCGTGCCCGACCCAGTCGCGGATGGTATCGACCAGTTCGGCGCGGCTGACGGCGTCCTGTTCGGCAAGGCTGCGGGTGGTTCCGGTCAGCCAATTGCGCTCCTCGTCGCTCAGATCCTTGGCGGTAACCACCACCAGGGGCAGATGCTGGCCGGGATGCTCGGTGGTCCGCAGCATGCGGATGAACTCGAAACCGTCCATACCGGGCATCATCAGATCCAAAAGGATCAGGTCGGGGCGACTGGCTTCCAACGCCTTCAGCCCCTCGAAACCGTTGGCGGCGCAGGCCACCAGCCAGCCGTCGCGCTCCAGCAGGCGCGAGAGGACGGAACGGGTGACATCCTCGTCCTCAACCACCAACAGGCGCGGCTGCCCCACGGCCGGGCGATGGTGGTTGACGGCTTCCAGCAAAGCCTCGAAGCGGAACGGCTTGGTGAGAAAATCCGAGGCCCGCAACAGATAGCCTTCGTCCTCTTCGCCGCTCAACGTCAGAACCACAACCGGAATGCGCCGCAGATTCTCGTGGGTCTTCAGGCGGCCGAGCAGCCCCCAGCCGTCCAGGCCGGGCGAAAGAACGTTGACCACGATCACATCCGGCACAATCTCCGCCGCCAGGTCGAAACCCTGTTCATGGTCGAAAGCGTGAATCAGGTGGTAGGCTCCCCGGCTGAGGGCTTCGCCCAGCAATTCATGAACGGCGGTATCGGCGTCCACCAGCAAGATCGTGCTAGAAGACGCATCCGTGGGGAACGCCAAATCCTGAACGGCGTTCACGGCGGCATATGCCGAAGCAATATTCACCGGGGCGACGTTCACTGGGGAGACCGCACAGGGGAAGGCCTGCCGCCGCAGTTCGTCGCCGCGGAAGGCCAGCGCCGCCAGCGCCGCCAGCAGCTTGGCGAAAGACTGATCCTCGTCGCTCCAGGCACGGTTCGGCGTCCGGTCGGCAAAGGCCAGAACGGCGGTGAATTGCCCCTGCACCACCACCGGCCACTGCATCAGGGCGGAAAAGCCGTGCGCGGCCATGAACTGCGCCAGTTCAAGCGGCAAATCGGCGTCGCCTCTGCCATAGCATTGAGGCTGCGGCAAGCTGAGCCGGGCGAAGAGTTCCGGATGTTCGGCCTCAAGCAGCACCGGCCCCGGAACATGACCTCCGGAGGCTTCGTCGTACAGGCTGATGCAGCTCAGGGTCCGTGGCTGGGACGAAAACTGCCAAACGCTGCAACGAGCCGCTTCGAGCCCTTCGGCTCCGGTTTCCACCAAAGTCCGCAGGCTGGCGGCCAGTTGAAAGGACTGGAAGCCCTCTCCCGACAGCAAAGCCTCGATTGCCAGATCGTGTCGCCACCCGTTGCCGTCCGTCACCTGTCTCGCTCCGTTTATCACGTTGATTGCCGGTGAACGTTCATAAGGTAAGCCGGGAACGGAAAAAATTCCATCGGCGGAATGCAAGACAACAAAAAGGGCCGGACGCGAGGTCCGGCCCTTTCAAAAGGAAGAGGGGAACGATTGCAGCGCCCCCTTCCCGGCTTTTGCTTTATTCAGCGGCCTTTTTCAGACCCGGCAGCATGGTGCCTTCGCGACGGAAAGCCTCATGCCAGGAAAATGCCTTTTCCAGCACGTGCGGGGTATGGCCGCCGCGTCCCAGGGCTTCCTTGTAATAATCGCGCATGGCGTCCTGATACATCGGATGCACGCAATGCTCGATGATCAGAGGCGCGCGTTCGCGGGGAGCCAGACCGCGCAGATCGGCCAGCCCCTGCTCGGTCACCAGGATGTCGACGTCGTGCTCGGTGTGGTCCACATGGCTGACCATGGGCACCACCGAGGAAATCTTGCCGTCCTTCGCGATGGACTTGGTGACGAAAACCGACATATAGGCATTGCGGGCGAAATCGCCCGAACCGCCGATGCCGTTCATCATGTGGGTGCCGCTGACATGCGTGGAATTGACGTTACCGAAAATGTCGAATTCCAAAGCCGTGTTGATGGCCATGATGCCCAGGCGGCGGACCACTTCCGGATGGTTGCTGATTTCCTGCGGACGCAGGATCAGGCGGTCCTTGTACTTCAGGATGTTGGGGAACACCTTCTCGGCGCAAGGCTTCGACAGAGTGATCGACGATCCCGAGGCGAAGGTCAGCTTGCCGGAATCGAACAGCTCGAAGGTGCTGTCCTGCAGCACTTCCGAATACATGGTCAGATCATGGAACGGGCTGTCGATGAAGCCGTGCAGAACGGCGTTGGCGATGGAGCCGATGCCGGCCTGCAAGGGCGTCAGGCTGTTGCCCAGACGGCCCTGCTTGACTTCGTTCTTCAGGAATTCGACCAGATGGCCGGCGATCTGGCCGGTCTCGGCGTCCGGCGGCACGACGTTGGCCCAGCTGTCCTTCTTCTGCGACACCACGATGGCGGCGATCTTCGAGGCGTCGATCGGGATGTAGGGCAAGCCGCAGCGGCTGGACGGCTGCACCACCGGAATCGGCTCGCGGTACGGACGGCGGGTCGGAATGTAGATGTCATGCATGCCGACCAGATTCTCGGTCTGGCTGATGTTCAGCTCGATGATGATCTTGTCGGCGAGAATAGCAAAGCTGGCCGAATTACCCACCGAGGTGGTGGGAATGATGCCGCCGTCTTCGGTGATCGCCACGGCTTCGACCACGGCGATGTCGATGGGAGCCATCTGGCGGGTGCGCAGCATCTCGACGGTTTCCGACAGATGCTGGTCGACGAACATCACCTCGCCCTTGTTGATGGCGGTGCGCAGGACCGGATCGGCCTGGAAGGGAATGCGGCGCGACAGAACCTTGGCCTCGGTCAGGGTCTTGTCGATGTCGCTGCCCAGGCTGGCGCCGGTCATCAGGGTGATCTTCAGATTTTCGGTGGCGGCACGTTCGGCCAGCGCCATGGGAACGATCTTTGCGTCGCCGGCGCGGGTGAAGCCGCTCATACCGATGGTCATGCCGTCCTTGATCAACGCGGCGGCTTGCTCGGGGCTGCAGACCTTGCCCAGCAGTGTCTTCAGGCGGATACGATCGCTATACATCGGCGGTTGGACCTTTCCCGTGATTAAATTTATTTTGTGACCGCCCTGTCGGAGCGGCCCGTAGGCTAAGTACCATAATGGGTACGGGAATAGGTGCGCTGATCGCTCATGGCGGGCGGCGCAATGGGCGCTTGCTTGTGCGCCGCACCCAAAACTATATTAGAAAGTTACGCCTTTTCCTCAGGCGACTTTCATATCCCGCAAGAAGCGGCAAGCCTCTGCGTAATTTTCCGCAAGGGCTTCCTTGGCTTTTCCAGCCAAGATCAGGCTTCCGTCGCGACAATCGCATTCGACGGCGAAACAGAGCCGCGACAGCCGGGTCAGGCCCAGGCTGGCGGCGGCGCTCTTCAGGCTGTGGACTTCCCGCTGGGCAGAGACGGCATCCCCTCCGGCCAGGGCGACATCCAGGCGCGACAGGTTCTCTACACCAGAGGTTTCAAATTCCTGCACCAGCTCGGTGACCATCTCGTCGCCCAACAGGCTCCGCAGCTGGTCCACCGGCTCCGGATCGAAGAACGGCAGGGCCAAGGCATCGGCGAAAGCGGTTTCGGCGGACGGCATAACCTTAGGACTCCCAATGCCTTCTTGTTATATGACGTCTAGAATGACTCCTCTTCGCCGCCATGCCAAGAACCAATGAAACCTTGGAGGAAAAGCCGTCCGCGCAGAGGTGTTTAATACGGGAGCATCGGCGTTTCTAACCTTAGGATAAATTTTGGGCTTCAAATACCCCCCCCGAACGGGCTAACGTGTCGCTTCCCCGGACGGCGCGGCCGCCTGCTTGGCTGGCGCGGAAACCGACGGGGCGGACGTCCGACGCCGCGGAAAGTTCTTGGGGGCTTTCCCATGCGGCGAAACTCTGGCGTTTCTGGCATCCGACGGTACAAACAGGGGGCGCAAAGGGTGGCCTTTTTCCGGTTGATCGCGGCAAAGACAACGAAAGTCTGGGCAACGCTCCATCGCGCGTTCCCGGAACGCCAGATTCTCATTCGGGATCATGGCCGGGTTCATTGCTTCACTCTGGGCACCGTCCATCAACTGGGCGTGGTCGGCGTGGTCGCCGGCTGCGTGCTGTGGGCTTTGCTGGCGACGGCCGCCTATGTGGACAAGGCCGCCACCCTGGCCGCCCGCGAAACCGAGATCACCCGTCAGGTCAGCGAACTCAACGGCATCAAGGGCGATTATCAGGCCGCCTTCAGCCGGCTGGACGAGTTCAAGGGCACCTTCACCAGCATCACTTGCGAAATTTCCGACATTCAGGACAGCCTGCTGCGCATCGCCCAACGCAATGCCGAGCCGTCGAAGCGCAGCGCCCCCGACCTGCCCAAGCTGAACCCCGACGCCGGTTCGGGCTGTCGTTCGTCCTTGAAGGCCGAAACCGTCGCCGCGAAACCGAGCAGCTCCCCCGATACCGACCGCATCGTCGGCAGCCTGCCCGCCCCCGGCGCCGAACAGGAAGTGCTGAAGAAAAAAGTCGACGAATTGCAGGAAGGCCTGGAAAAGCTGAAAGCCAGCCACGGCGCCTTCCTTGAACATTCTGCCGACATCACCGCCAACCGTTACGGTTCGCTGGCCAAAACCCTGGCCAAGGTCGGCGTCGACGCCCAGTCGCTGGTGGAGGCCGAGGCCAGCCGTCACGACCGTTCCGGCGAAAAGGAACTCTATGGCCGCGGCGGCCCCTTCATCGCCGCCCGCTTCGACAGTTCCGGCGGCATGATGGCGACGCCGGTGGCCCTGTTCAACGACCGCGCCGCCCGCCTGGACAACCTGACCCTGGCCCTGAAGGCCGTGCCCCTGGCCGAACCCTTGCAGGATTACGAGATCACCAGCCCTTTCGGCGCCCGCAATGATCCCATCAACGCCATGAGCGGCATCCACGAAGGCGTCGACATGGGCGCCCCCCTGGGCACACCCGTCACCGCCACCGGCGACGGCCGGGTGGTCACCGCCGGATGGGGCGACCGTTACGGCTATCTGGTTGAAATCGACCATGGCATGGGGATTCACACCCGCTATGCTCATCTGTCGCGGGTGCTGGTCGCCGTCGGCGACCGCGTCAGCCGCGGCAAGCCCATCGGGCTTTTAGGCGAAACCGGGCGCACCACCGGCCCGCACCTGCATTACGAGGTGCGTGTCGACGGCGATCCCACCAATCCCATGAAGTTCATCACGGCAGGGCAAGATGTTCTCAAAATCCAATAAGGCCAATGCCGGGCGCGAACGGCGTACCTCTCCGTCGATCATCGGCGCCGACTGCACCATCACCGGCGACATCCTCAGCCAAGGCGAGGTGCATGTAGACGGCCGTGTCGACGGCGACGTCCGCTGCGACATGCTGGTGGTCGGCCCCAGCGGCACCATCACCGGCGAAATCAGCGCCGAACTAGTGCGGGTTCTCGGCAGCGTCACCGGCCAGATCAAAGCCCGCGCCGTCGAACTGGCCAAAAGCGCCCATGTGGTCGGCGACATCACCCACGAAAGCCTGTCCATCGAGGCCGGCGCCTTCGTCGAAGGCCGCTTCGACCGGCTGGCCGAGCAGAAGGCTCTGCCCAGCGGCGACCGCAATGCCGCCGGCCAAGCCTTGCTGAGTTCGCCCGCCGAAACCAAGGACGAAATTAAGAAAGAGGAAAAGCCCGAGGAAACCTCGGCCGCCTCGGAAATCGCTCCGACAGAAATCTCCGCCGCGACCGCCTGATTTCCGGCGGCGGCAAAGCCGGAAACACAACGGGCCGCTCCGATCCCGGAGCGGCCCGTTTCATTTGCCGGCTTGCTTGCGGGCCTTGCCCTTGCCCTTACACCGCCAGCTTCTGAGCCGCCGCCTTGTCGGCGAACTCCAGATGCAACTGGTCGCCGGTCCGGCCGCGCACCCGGGCCTGAAGGCTTTGTCCCGACAGATTGACCGTGACGGCGGCGCCGTCGCTGACCCCTGAAACCGCGCCGTTGACCGAGCATCCGCCCGCCGACAGATTGACCAGACGGCAGCTTTGACCGTTGATTTCGGCGGTCAAAGCGACGGGACGGCGAGGGTCGAGACGGCGGTTTCCGGCGTGGCTTTCCCGCAAGGTGCGGATCAGATTCAGGCGGAAGGCCGACAAATCCGAAGCCACCCGCGTCACGTTATCCGACAGATGGTGCGCCTTGTCGCCGGTGGCGCTGGCGCGTCCACGCACATCCTCGATGGTCTGGCTGGCCTGGGCGGTGCCGTTGGCGGCCAGCCTGGCGGCCTGGCTGATTTGCAGAGTCGCCGCCGTCTGCTGCTCGACGGCGGAAGACACCGCCGAGGTGATTTCGTTCAGTTCGCCGATGACGTCGGAAATTTCGTGGATAGCTTCGACGGCGCCGCGGGTAGCGTCCTGAATCGCCGACACCTGCGAGGTGATGTCGCCGGTGGCCCGCGCCGTCTGGCTGGCCAGATGCTTGACCTCGTTGGCCACCACAGCGAAACCCTTTCCGGCTTCGCCGGCGCGGGCTGCCTCGATAGTGGCGTTCAGCGCCAGCAGGTTGGTTTGCCCGGCGATTTCGTTGATCAGGCCGATGACGTCGCCGATATGGGTGGCGGCCTCGGACAGGCTGGCCACCATAGCGTCGGTCCGTTCGGCATCGGCGGCGGCCGTGGCGGCGACACGGGCGGCTCTGGCCACTTGAGTCGCCACCTCCGAAATGGCTCCCGACATCTGGTCGGCGGCGGCGGCCACGGTCTGCACGTTGCCCGACGCCTCGCTGGAGGCGCGAGTGGCGTCCTCGCTTTGGCCCATCACCTCTTCCGAGGCGGCGCACATGTCCGCCGCCATGCCCAGCATGTCCTGGGTCCGCCGCAAGACGTCGGCGATGGTCCGCTGCAACTCCTCGTCGACGGAATCGGTCATCGACAGCATTTCCGTCTTCTGACGCTTCTTCGCCTCGTTCTCCTCGGCTTCGCGGCGGCTGGACATGTCCGCCAGTTCACGGGCGTTGGTGCGAAACACCAGCAGCGTCTGGGCCATGCGTCCCAGTTCGTCGCGGCGGCCCTGAAGGGGAATGTCGGATTGCAGATCGCCTTCGGCCAAGGCGCGCATGCCGTGGGTCAATTGATCCATGGGCAGCACGGTGCTGCGCCACAGCCAGATGAACAGCAGCACCGCGAACAGCGAAGCGCCGCCCCCCAGCCCCAGCAGAACCACGGCCGAACGCATGAACAAGGTGTCGATGTCGTCCACATAGATGCCCGAGCCGACGGTCAGGCTCCAGGGCGTGAAGCCGCGGACGAAGGACAGTTTTGGCACCGGCTGCTCGTTGCCCGGACGCGGCCAGACATAGGAGACGAAACCGCCGTCCGCCGTTTTGGCCACATCGACCATTTCCTTGAAGAACAGCTTGCCGGCCTTGTCGGGCACGTCGGTCATGTCCTTGCCGACCAGGGCGGCGTTGATGGGATGCATCACCATCACGCCGACGCCGTCGAGCACGAAGAAATATTCGTTGTTGCCGTATCGCATGTCGGCGATGGCGGCCAAAGCCTGGGTCCGCGCCTCGTCCTGAGACAAGGCTCCCTGGGCGGCCAGCTTCTGATAATGCCCCATCACCGACAGGGCGTTTTCCACCACCGAGCGGGTGGAGGCTTGGCGATCCTCAACAATGCTGGCGCGGAGCAGCCACAAGGCGGCGCCACAAACCAGCACGCCGCCAAAGACACAGGCGACGATGATGACGAAAAGCTTTTTGGCGAAACTCAAATTAACCATGATAAACGCCCCCTGTACCCTCGTCTCCCCACCAGGAAAGAGGTGCGCGATAATGATTTAAACCCTATATTGCGGTGCTCTTCAGAGTCGAGAGGGGATCGACTCTTTGAAGTCCGTTTGGAGAATATTTTCAGTGCCAGACATCACTTTCGGCCTTTCCGAACTGATCGCCTTCCTCACCGTCGTGGCCATCGACATCGCTTTGGCCGGCGACAACGCCCTGGTGGTAGGCATGGCCGCCGCCGGACTGCCGGTGGCGCAGCGGCGCAAAGCCATCCTTTCGGGCATCGTTCTTGCCGCCGTCATGCGCATTCTTTTCGCCCTGGTGGCGGTGCAGTTGCTGCAAATCGTCGGGTTGACGGTCGCCGGCGGCGTGCTGCTGCTGTGGGTGTCGTGGAAATTGTGGCGCGAAATCCGCAGCCAGCAGCATGACCAGCACGACAAGAGCGGGACCGCCGCCAAGACGCTGGGGCAAGCCGTTCTGCAAATCGCCGTGGCCGACGTCTCCATGTCGCTGGACAACGTTCTGGCGGTGGCCGGCGCCGCCCGCGACCATATGTGGGTTCTGGTCATGGGGCTGGGGCTGTCGGTGGCCCTGATGGGCCTGGCGGCGTCGCTGGTGGCCCGGCTGATCGAGCGCTACCGCTGGATCGCCTATCTCGGTCTGCTGATCATTCTTTACGTTTCTCTTTCGATGATCTGGGACGGCACCCACGAGGTGATCGAGCATCTGTCCTAATCCGTCTCCTCAAGGCCCGACCATGACCAAGCCTCCCGTCTCCCGCGGCCCCAAGGCCAAGACCGCCAAAAGCGCTCCCTCCAAGGTCGCCAAATCCAAAAGCCCGGAGAAAAGCCCTGGGCCGACCGCCGCCGCCGTCGTTCAGCCGATTCCCGCCGTGTCAGAAATCAAGACGCCGCGAGAGCGGTCGCAGGACTTGGTGCGCAAGGGCATCGCCCTGATGGGCGCCAACAAGATCGCCGAAGCGGTGGCCGTTTATGACGAAGCCATCGCCATCGATTCCGGCCATCCCGACGCCTGGGGCAACCGGGGCGTGGCCCTGCGGCGGCTGGGGCGCCCGGAACAGGCCCTGGCCTCCTATTGGCGGGCCATGGAGACGGTGCAGGACAAGGCCGTCCTGTGGACCAACATCGCCAACTGCCTGTTGGACATGACCCGCCGCGAGGAAGCTTTGGCCGCCTTGCACAACGCCATGAGCCTGAAGCCGGGCGTTCCCGAGCACTGGCGCGTGCTGTCCAGCCTTCTGCTGCAGAAGAACCATCAGGAGGCCGGCGAAGCGGCTTTGCGCCGGGCCATCGCTCTGGGCCGCGAAGACGCACCGACCCTGGTCCGCCTGGGCAGCATGATGAACCAGTTGGGCGAATACGAGCTGTCGCTGGAAATCGTTAGGGAAGCCCTGGAAAAAGCCCCGCTGCTGGCCGACGCCCATTCATCGCTGGGCCAGACCCTGATCAGCATGGGCCGCCTGGACGAAGCCGAACCGGCCCTGCGCCGCGCTCTGGAACTGGACAGCGAACATCTCGATGCCCGGCTGGGGCTGGCCCGCAAGCTGTTGCTGGAAGGCGCGCTGCAAACCGGCTGGGTGGAATATGAATGGCGCCGCCGCAAGCCGGAATCGAAAATCTCCAAGCTGCCGGGCAAGGAATGGAACGGCGAGCCCCTGGCGGGGAAAACCCTGCTGATCCACGCCGAGCAGGGATTCGGCGATCTGATCCAGTTTGCCCGTTATGTGCCGATCCTGGCCAAGCAGGGCGCCAGGGTCATTCTGGCCGTACCGCAGGTGCTGCGCCGCCTGCTGGCCACCGTCGAAGGTGTGGCCGACGTGGTCACCGCCCTGAAGGACGGCAGCGGCTACGACTATCATATCCCCCTGCTCTCGATTCCCCGGATCATCGGCATCTCGCTGGACAAGATCCCCAACGCCGTCCCCTATCTGAAAGCGCCCAACGGCCCGGTTCTGCCCGCACCCCTGGGCACCCGCATGAAGGTGGGCATCGTCTGGGCCGGCAGCCCCAAGCACGCCAACGATCGCAACCGCTCGATCACCCTGGAAAACCTGATGCCGCTGGCCGGAGTCCACGGCGTGACCCTGTATTCGCTGCAGACCGGCCCCCATTCCGGCGATATCGCCAAAGAATCCCACGGCTCTCTGGTACGCGATCTGTCGTCCCACCTGCGCGATTTCATGGATACCGCCAACATCGTCCGTCAGCTTGATCTGGTGATCTGCGTCGACACTTCGGTGGCGCATCTGGCCGGCGCCCTGGGCAAGCCGGTCTGGGTGCTGACGCCTTACGCCCCGGACTGGCGCTGGATTTTGGGCCGCGACGACAATCCCTGGTATCCCTCGATGCGGCTGCTGCGCCAAACCGCGCCAAACCGCTGGGACGACGTGGTGACCCGCGCCGCCAACGCCCTGATCACCCTGGTCGAGCGCTATCCCGACCCCACGACCCAGGGCGAGGTGATGGTCAACAGCCTGTTCGCCGCCGCCGACGGCGGGCCGCGCTTTCGCATGTGGGCTCCGCGCACCATGCTGAACGACGCCGGCGTGCGCTTCCTGGTGCGCGCCGAACGCTGGGACGGCGGCTATGAATACTCCACCCGCAGCTTCCTCGACGCCCATCTTCAGCCGGGCGACCTGTTCATCGACGTCGGCGCCCATTGGGGCATCATGTCCTTGCAGGCGGCAACCCGCTGGCCGGGCCAGATCAAGGCCCTGGCCTGCGAACCGGCGCCGCTGAACCAGGAAAACCTGCGCCAATGGATCGACCGCAACGGTTTGGCCGATCAGATCGAGGTCATTCCGGCGGCCATCTCCGATCGTCCGGGCCAGGGCGGATTGCGCCCCGAAAGCACCATGGGCCACAGTCTGGTACGCCAGGAGGGCGGTCAGGTCGCCGTTACCACGATTGACGAGATTCTGGCCCGGAGGCCTGAGCTGGCCGGGCGCCGGGTCATCGTCAAGATCGACGTCGAAGGCAGCGAGATCGAAGTCGTCGACGGCATGACATCCCTGCTGGACAGCGGCCGGGTCGCCGCCGTGATCTGGGAAAAGGGCCATGATTACGACGGCGAGGAAGGCCGTCCGCGCATCGACGCCATCCGCGGCCGCTTCACCGCCCACGGCTTCACCGCCTGGCGCTTTGGCTTGGAAGAGGACGCCGGTCCGCTGCGTCCCTTCGCTTTCGACGACTGGCGCGGCAACGTCATCGAGCTGGCGCCCGGCTTGGCGCCCATGCCGTCCTATGGCCTGCCCCGGCTGCCGCAGATGCCGCAACCGCCGGACCCCATGCTGGAGGCCAACCGCAAGGCGTCGGAACTGATCCGCAACGCCTCGGACCTGCAAAGCAAGAACCGCATCGACGCCGCCCTGAACGAATACGACAAAGCGGCGATGCAGGACATGCGGCACGCCGACCTTTACAACAATGTCGGCGTCGCCCTGCGCGGCATGGGCCGTCTGGCCGCCGCCGAGGCCTGTTACCGCCGTTCCATCGCCATCAATTCCCGCAGCGCCGGCAGCATCTCGAACCTGGGCAACGTTCTGCGGGAAATGGGGCGGCACCAGGAATCCGCCCAATATCACAACCGCGCCATCCAGGCGCAGCCGGACAATCCGCGGGTGTTCTACAACGCCGGTCTGGTGGCCCGCGATGCCGGAGAGCCGACCCAATCCCGCCTTTTCTTCGAAAAAGTGCTGGCCATGGATCCTGGCAATCACGAATGCCAGTGGGACTGGGCGCTGTCTCTGCTTCAGGAAGGCGACTACAAGCGCGGCCTGCCCGCCTATGAGGCCCGCTGGAAACTGGAGCGCAGTCAGGCCAAGCTGACCAGCCTGCCTGAATGGAAGGGTGAGCCGCTGAACGGCAAGACCCTGTTCCTCCATGACGAGCAAGGCTTCGGCGACGTGCTGATGTTCGCCCGCTTCATTCCCGAGGCCCGCCGCCGGGGTGCCGGCAAGATCATTCTGCAATGCCAGCCCGAACTGATGCGGCTGATGGCCTTGACGCCGGGAATCGATCAGGTGATCCGCCGCGGCCAGGAACCGCCCGCCGAATGCGACGTCTTCGCCCCCCTGCTCAGTCTGGCCGGCATTTTCGGCTACGATCTGGAAAGCCTGCCGCGCCAGGTACCCTATTTGGCGGCTCCGTCGCCCATGACCCAATTGCCCGACAACGGCCGGCTGAAAATGGGGCTGGTCTGGGCGGGCAAGCCGACACCGCGCGACCGTTCCTATCCCCTGCGTCAGGCCCTGCCGGCCTTGGGCGACCCGCGATGGGACGTCTACAGCCTGCAAATGGGACCGCGCGCCAAGGAATTGAAAGAGCTGGGCGCAGACGCCTTCATCACCGATCTGGCCCCCAATCTGGTCGATTTCGCGGAAACGGCGGCGATCCTGAGCAAACTGGATCTTCTTGTCACCTGCGATACCTCCATCGCCCATTTGGCCGGAGCCCTGGGCGTGCCCACCTTCATGCTGCTGCTCTATACCTCGGACTGGCGCTGGTTCGACAAAGGCAGCGATTCGCCCTGGTATCCCCGGTTGCGCATCTTCCGCCAGCCTACCCCCAACGACTGGGACACGCCGATGCGGGAACTGTCGTCGGCCCTGACCGCATGGGCCGACGACAAGACGGATCTCAAAGCCTCGCCGATCCGTCTTCCATAGAAGTTGAGATGATTCCGCCAACGGATTGATTCGCTGGCGGAATCAGTTTCCGTAAGAGTTGCCGACTCGACAATCGCCGCCAACTTGCCCAAAGTAATACCGGGATAAGCGGGGACGGCGCGTAATGACGGGCGCATCCGGGTTTCAAAAGCAACGATGGGGCATCACCGGCCGCCTGATCTGTTGGTTCATGGCTATTTCCATGCTGCCGATCGTTGCGCTTTTGCTTTTGAATCAAAAAGTTACCGAAGACACCATCTGCGAAACCGAGCTTTCCCATCTGGATCAGATGGCTGACTTCAAGGTGCGGCAGATTTCCAGTCTGCTGGAAGGCGCCCAACGGACGCTGTCGACGCAGCTGCAGGTTCCCATGGTGGGACAATCCATGGAAGCCTTCAACGCCGCCCTGTCCGACCGGGACGCCGCCGCCCTGCAACGGGCCGACATGGCTTTTCGCCCCTATCTGAGCATTCTTCTGCGGCAGTCGGGCTATCTCGATTTCCTGCTGTTCAATCAAAACGGCGTGCTGGTTTTCGCCCAAGGGAACCGTTTCACGCCGGGAACCCGGCTGGACGGCGACGACCTGCGCAACAGCAAGATGGCGAAAGCCGTCGCCGAGTCGCTGAATACCTTCCAGACCCGCGCCACCGGCCTGGACTATTCCCTGGAAGAAACCGACGCCCCGATGTTCATCACCGCGCCGGTCATCGCCAACGGCGTCCTGCGCGGCGTCGGCGTCGCCAAGCTGAGCCCGTCTCCCTTGACCCAGATCGTCGCCGACGGCACCGGCCTGGGACGTTCAGGCGCTACGGTCCTGGGCCAGGAATGGCAGCAGGAAATCCGCTTGGTGGCCATGGTCCGGAACATGAACCATCCGATCAGCCATCCCTATATGCCACTGCGGGGCGACGCCCGCCTGCCCCTGCGTGCCGCCATCGGCGGAGACAACGGCTTCGACCGCACCCGCGATTATCAAGGGAAACGCATCCTGGCGGCATGGCGCTTCATCCCGGAAACCGGCTGGGGGCTGGTGGTCAAGCGCGACGAGGACGAGGTGCTGGAACTGGTGGAGCGCCAGCGCACTTTGATGCTGTCGGTGGCGCTGCTGACCCTGTCGGTGGTCACGGTGCTGGCTCTTTACGCCTCGCGCAGCCTGACCCGGCCGATCCGCGCCCTGACCGAAGCGGTCCGGCGCATGGGCAGCGGCAATCTTCAGGAATACGTGGCCATCCACTCCGACGACGAGCTTGGCGAACTGGCCGCCGCCTTCAACGGCATGACCGTGGAATTGCGCAACGTCTACAGAACCATCGAGGACGAGGTCTATCGCCGGACTCTTCAGTTGGAAAACAGCAACCACGCCCTGGAACAGACCCGCGACGAATTGCGCAAATTCTTCCAGGTGGTGGAATACGGCCCCGTGGCGGTGGTCATCACCAACGGCCAGGGCGTGGTGGAATACGTCAACCCGCGTTTCCGCGAGATCACCGGATACGCCTTCGACGAAGTGGCCGGCAGCCGCCCGCCGGTAGAGCTGCTGCCTCCCGACGAAGGGGAGCGCCAAACCATCTGGGCCGAGATCCGCCAAGGTCAGGAATGGCGTGGCGAATATCCCACCAAGCGCCGCAACGGCGAAATTTACTGGCTGGCCACCTCCATCTCGCCGGTCCGCCTGAGCGACGGGCGGGTTTCCCACTTCGTCGCCATCATGGAGGAAGTCACCGGGCGCAAGCAGACCGAGGATCAGCTGCTGGCCGCCAAGGACAGCGCCGAATCCGCCAACCGCGCCAAATCGGAATTCCTGGCGGTCATGAGCCATGAAATCCGCACCCCCATGAACGGCATCCTGGGCATGACCCAGTTGATGCTGGACACTCCGTTGTCGGCCTTGCAGCGCGATTACCTGGACACGATCCACAATTCCAGCGAAGCCCTGCTCAGTCTGCTGAACGATATTCTCGATTTCTCGAAGCTGGAGGCCGGGCGCATCGAACTGGAGATGATGAATTTCAGCCTGTCCGAAACCATCGGCTCGGTGATCGACCTGATGTGCAACAAGGCTTCGGAGAAAAGGCTGGAGCTGACGACCAGGCTGCCGCCCGACCTTCCCGCCGTCCTGCACGGCGACCCGTCGCGCCTGCGGCAGATTCTGCTGAATCTGGTGGGAAACGCCATCAAATTCACCGACAAGGGGCAGGTCGTCGTCCAGGTCGAAGCCAATCCCCCCGCCGAGGACGGCCGGCAGGAATTCTGTTTCAGCGTCATCGACACCGGCATCGGCATCGCCCCGGACATCCGTCACCGCCTGTTCGAATCTTTCAGCCAGGGCGACACCTCGATCTCCCGGCGCTATGGCGGCAGCGGACTGGGTCTGGCCATCTGCCGCCGGCTGGTCGAGGTCCAGGGCGGCTATATCGGCGTGGAAAGCGAGCCGGGCAAAGGCAGCCGTTTCTTTTTCCATCTGCGCTACGCCTCGGCGGAAAGCACCCGCGCCAAAACGCCTCTCGGCAAGGTCAGCACCGCCCTGCCCCGCCTCGCCGTGCTGCTAGCCGAGGACAACGGCGTCAACCGCAAGGTGGCGGCCGCCCTTTTGCAGAAATGGGGACACATCGTCACCGCCGTGGCCGACGGCCGCGAAGCGGTGGAGGCGGTCAAACACGCCCAATTCGACGTGGTGCTGATGGACATGCAGATGCCCGGCATGGACGGCCTGGAAGCGACGCGGGTCATCCGGGCCTTGCCCGGCCCGGCCCGAGACCTGCCCATCATCGCCCTGACCGCCAACGCCATGCCCTCGGACCAGAAACGCTGCATCGACGCCGGCATGGACGATTACGTCAGCAAGCCCATCGAACACGAACGCCTGTTCGCCGCTCTGGAGCGCGTCTGCGTCAAGCGGATGGAAAGCCGGGACAGGGTTCTGACCTGATCTTCAGCCGTCTCAGACGTCGAAATCCAGACCCATGCCCTGATAGTGCTGGCGGTCTTCCAGCCAGTTCTCGCGCACCTTGACGAACAGGAACAGGTGAACGCGGCGTTCCAGCATTTCTTCCAGTTCGCTGCGGGCCAAGGCGCCCAAAGCCTTGATCTGGCGGCCCTGCTTGCCCAGAACGATGGCCTTTTGGCCTTCCCGCTGGACATAGATGGTCTGGTCGATGCGCACGCTGCCGTCTTCGCGCTCCTCCCACTGGTCTGTCTCGACATTGGCCGAGTACGGCAGTTCCTGATGCAACTGACGGAAAATCTGTTCACGGGTGATTTCGGCGGCCAGCAGGCGCATGGGCATGTCGGACACTTGGTCTTCCGGAAAATGCCACGGTCCCTCGGGCACGGAATCCGAGAAGAAGCGCAGCAGGTCGGCGGTGCCGTCGCCTTTTTCCGCGCTGATCATGAACACCTTGTCGAAGATGCCGCAGGCATCCAGCTCCGCCGTCAGGGCCAGCAGGCTGTCGCGCTTGACCAGATCGATCTTGTTCAAGGCCAGTACGGCGCGGCGGCCGGTTTCCTTCAGCTTCTCGATGATGGCGCGGACATCGTCGTTCAGGCCGCGCTCGGCATCCACCACCAGGGCGATCAGATCGGCATCGGCCGCGCCCGACCAGGCGGCATGCACCATGGCGCGCTCCAGACGGCGCTTGGGCGCGAAAATGCCGGGGGTGTCGATGAAGACCACCTGGGCGCCGCGCTCTTCGTCCAGGGCGATGCCGAGGACGCGGGCGCGGGTGGTCTGCACCTTGGGCGAGACGATGGACACCTTGGTGCCCACCAGACGGTTGACCAAGGTCGATTTGCCGGCGTTGGGCGCGCCGACGATGGCGACGAAGCCGCAGCGGGTGGCTGCGGTTTCGCCATGTCCCTGATCGTCGGTCGGAGGATTGGTTTCTTCGGTCATGTGACTTTTTCCAGCATGGCGGTGGCGGCGGCCTTTTCGGCGGCGCGCTTAGATGTTCCGGTGGCGGTCACGGGCTCCAGGCCGGCGACGCTGACGCGAACGATGAAATGGGGCTGATGGGCCGGGCCTTCGCTGCCGATGGTCTCATAAACCGGCAGCGGCTTGCCACGGCCTTGCGCCCATTCCTGCAAGGCGGTCTTGGGATCGCGTGGCGGCGTCGCCGCCTGATCCATCAACGGTTCCCAGAAGCGCCGCACGATGCGGGCGGCGTCTTCCAGTCCGGAATCGGCATACATCGCCCCCAGCACGGCTTCGCAGGCGTCGGCCAGCATGGTCGGCGTGGCGGTGGCCTGAGGGGCGTCCTCGCTTTTGGCAATGATCAACGCCTCGCCCAGCCCCAGTTGACCAGCAACGACGGCCACCGTTTCACCTTTGACCAGGGCGGCGTGGCGGCGGGCCAGATCGCCTTCCTTTTCATTGGGGAAGCGGTTGAACAGCATCTCGGCCACCACCAGCCCCAGGACGCGATCGCCCAGAAACTCAAGGCGTTCATAAGCGACCCGGCGTTTCGACAGCCGCGGCTGACTGGCGCCCGGATGGGTCAGGGCGTCGTCCAGCAGGTCGATGCGGCGAAAGCGGTAATCCAGCGCCTTCGAGATCTTTTGCAGACGTTCGTCCATGGCGTCAGTCGATCTTGTTGAAGAAGCGGCTCCAGCGAATCGAATTCCAGAGGGACGCCGTACTGTCGGCCGAGAAGAAAATCACCTGGGCCTTGCCCACCAGATTTTCCGCAGGCACATAACCCACCTGGGCCAGGAAGCGGCTGTCCTGGGAATCGTCGCGGTTGTCGCCCATCATGAAGTAATGGCCTTCGGGCACCACATATTCGATGGTGTTGTCCATGGGGCCGTCGTCCCCGGCCAGTTCCTGGATACGGTGAACCTTGCCGTTGGGCAGGGTTTCCTCGTACTGGGCGCCGCGCAGAATGCTGCCCCGGCGGTCGCGGCCGACATAATCCTCGATCTGGCGGCGCTCGACCAGGGTGCCGTTGATGTACAGGCGGCCGTGGCTCACTTGGATGTGGTCCCCCGGCAAGCCGATCACCCGCTTGATGTAATCGGTACGGTTGTCGGTTGGCAGCTTGAACACCACCACGTCGCCCCGTTCCGGCTGACGCTCGAACACGCGCCCGGAGAATAGCGGCAGACTGAGCGGCAGCGAATGCCGGCTGAAGCCGTAGCTGTATTTCGAGACGAACAGATAGTCGCCCACCAGCAGGGTCGGGATCATCGACCCCGACGGAATGTTGAAGGGCTCGTATGCCACGGTGCGCACGAACAGGGCGATGACCACGGCATAGACCACGGTCTTGACCGTCTCGACGATGCCGCCGGAAGATTTATGGGATCTGGACATGAGTCTTTTCATCAGAGGTATTTGCCGTCCCGGTGGGACCGCCGGGGATCAAGCCCCAGCAGCGGCCCGCCTGTCAAGAAAAGTCAGCCTTCGGCGGCTGGAATGGCTGAAATGATCACCATGGCCTCGGCCATGGGGTATTCGTCGGTCATGGTCAGCTGGATATTGGCGGCCATGCCGGGGGGAATCAGCTCGGCCAGCCGCTTCGCCGCTCCGCCGCTCAGACGCAGGGTCGGCTGGCCGCTGGGTAGGTTGACCACCGCCAGATCGCGCCAGAACACCCCTTGATTGAAGCCGGTTCCCAAAGCCTTGGAGGCGGCCTCCTTGGCGGCATAGCGCTTGGCGTAGGTGGAGGCCCGGCCGGTCTTCGTTCCGGCCCGGCGCTCGGCCTTGGCCTGTTCCTCGGGCGTGAAGATACGCTGCACGAAACGGTCGCCGAAGCGCTCCAGCGTCCGCTCGACGCGGCGGATGTCGATCAGGTCGTTGCCGATGCCGACGATCATCGCCGCGCGTCATCCATCAGCGCGCGCATACGGCGGATGGAAGCTTCCAGACCGACGAAAATGGCTTCGCCGATCAGGAAATGGCCGATGTTCAGCTCGGCGATGCCGGGAATGGCGGCGATCGGCGCCACGGTGTCGTAGGTCAAACCGTGGCCGGCATGGCATTCCAGGCCGATCCCGGCGGCATGACCGGCGGCGGCGGCAATACGGGCCAGCTCTTTCTCGCGGCGCGGGCCGGAATGATCGCAATAGGCACCGGTGTGCAGCTCGACCACGGGGGCTCCGATCTCTCGCGCGGCGTCCAGCTGGCGGGGATCGGCCTCGACGAACATGGAAACCCGAACCCCGGCCTCGACCAGGGCGCCGACCAACGGCCGCAGATGCCCGATCTGGCCGACAACGTCCAGGCCGCCCTCGGTGGTCCGTTCCTCGCGGCTTTCGGGCACGATGCAGGCGGCGTGCGGCTTGTGGCGCAGGGCGATCTCCAGCATCTCGGGCGTGGCGGCCATCTCCAGATTGAGCGGCAGTTCCAGTATGTCCATCAGCCGGTCGATATCGTCGTCGGAAATATGGCGGCGGTCTTCGCGAAGATGGGCGGTGATGCCGTCGGCTCCGGCGGCGGCGGCCAGTTGGGCGGCCCGCACCGGATCGGGCAGAGCGCCGCCGCGAGCATTGCGAATGGTGGCCACGTGGTCGATGTTCACGCCCAGACGAAGTTTGCTGCTCATGTCGCGATGATCCTCAGCTGCGCGCCCGCTCGACCGAATTGATGGTCGACGAGGCCCGCAGGGCGGCGATGATGTTGGTCAGATGCTTCACGTCGCGCACCTCCAGATCGATGATCATCTCAACGAAGTCGGAATTGCGGTTGGTGATCTTCAGATTGCTGATATGGCCCAGATTCTTGACGATCACCGTGCTGATGTTGCCCAGGCTGCCGGGATCATTGGCCATCACCACGGCGATGCGGCCCAGGTGCAGATCTTTGTCTTCAGGCTCGACGTTCCAGGCCAGATCGAGCCAGCGTTCCGGCGCGTCGTTGAGCTGTTCCAGATTCTCGCAATCGATGGTGTGGACGGTGACGCCCTTGCCGGTGGTGACGATGCCGACGATACGGTCGCCCGGCAGCGGATGGCAGCAGCCGGCGAAATGCATGGCCATGCCGGGAATCAGACCTCGGATGGGCATGGAATGGCCAGGCTTTTTCGGCGGGCGCGGCTTCAGGGCCACCAGATTGTCGGCCTGCTGCTGGGCCTGAGCCTTTTGCTGGGCCGTCTTCAATTCCGGGTAAACAGCCGAGACGACGTCGCGTCCGGTCAGATGCCCCTCGCCCACCTCGACCACCAGATCCTCGACCGAGGCCGTCTTGAAGATTTTCAAGACGCCTTCCAGGGCCTTTTCCGTGAAGTCGTAGCCTTCTTGCTTGAAGGCCCGGTTCAGGATGGCCCGGCCCAGGTCGATATATTGGGCCCGCTGCTGGGTGCGGATGAAGCGGCGGATGCGGGCTCGGGCGCGGCCGGTGACGACGAAACGTTCCCAGGTGGGATTGGGCGTCTGGGCCTTGGAGGTGATGACTTCCACCTGATCGCCGTTGGCGAGAGGCGTCCGCAACGGCATGATGCGGCCGTTGATCTTGGCGCCGACGCAGCGGTCGCCCACCTGGGAGTGGACGGCATAGGCGAAATCCACCGGACAGGCGCCGCGCGGCAAGGCGATGATGTCGCCCTTGGGCGTGAAGCAGAACACCTGGTCCTGGAACATTTCCAGCTTGGTGTGTTCCAGAAACTCCTCGGGATTCGAGGCATGCTCCATGATGTCCAGAAGCTCGCGCAACCAGCGGTACTGCTTGCCGTCGGTCTGCTGGTGCTGCTTGTAGCTCCAGTGGGCGGCCACGCCCAGCTCCGAGACTTCGTGCATGTCCTCGGTGCGGATCTGCACTTCGATGCGGTGGCGTTCCGGGCCGAAAACGCCGGTATGCAGCGAACGGTAGCCGTTGGGCTTGGGCGTCGAGATGTAATCCTTGAAGCGGTTGGGCACCATCGGATAATGGCTGTGGATGACGCCCAGGGCCCGATAGCAGTCCTCGACCGAGGTCACCATGACGCGAAAGGCCATGATGTCGGACAATTGCTCGAAGGCGACGTTCTTCTGCTGCATCTTGCGCCAGATCGAGAACGGCGTCTTCTCGCGCCCCACCACCTTGGCCTCGACGCCGTTTTCCTGAAGGATTTCGCGCAGTTCCGCCAGAATGCGGTCGATCAGCCCGCCGCCCTGCTCGCGCAGGTAATTCAGCCGGGCAACGATGGAATCGCGGACGTCGCCGTGCAGTTCGGCGAAAGCCAGGTCCTCCAGTTCGTTCTTCACCTCCGACATGCCGATGCGTTCGGCCAGCGGAGCGTAAATCTCCATGGTCTCCAACGCGATGCGGCGGCGCTTGTCGGGATTGCGGATGTAATGCAGCGTCCGCATGTTGTGGGTGCGGTCGGCCAGCTTGACCAGCAGGACACGGATGTCCTCGGACATGGCCAGCACCAGCTTGCGAAAATTCTCGGCCTGCTTGGTGTGGTCGGACTGCAACTCGATGCGCGACAGCTTGGTGACGCCGTCGACCATGCGAGCGATATCGGGACCGAACATCTTGTCGATGTCGGCCATGGTGGCGGCGGTATCCTCAATGGTGTCGTGCAGCAGCGCCGTGATGATCGAGGCACAGTCCAGCTTGAACTTCGTCAGGATGCCGGCGACTTCGATGGGATGCGAGAAATAGGGATCGCCCGAGGCCCGCAACTGCGAGCCGTGCATCTTCATGGCATAAACATAGGCGCGGTTCAGCGCGTCCTCGTCCGCCGCGGGATCGTAGGAGCAGACACGCTCGACCAGTTCGAATTGCCGCATCATGGCAGAACACCCGGGAATGGGGTGTGAAGGAAAGACGGAAAGCCGCCCCCGAACGGCGGCGGCTCGACCGTATAGGCTTTATGCTGGAAGCTGCGCTGGCAGGGTCCGCGCAAAGAACCGCGCAGGCGGGCGGCGCGACAGGAAAGTATCGGCCGCCCCGCCGCGATCATTCGTCGTCGAAAACGGCGCTGTCCATTTCGACGGCGTCCTCGTGGATGGTCAGGCCGTCGTCGCCGGCATCGTCATCCATCACCGACTCGCCGCCGGCATCCAACAGCAGGTCGCGGCCGGACATCAGATCGATTTCGTCTTCTTCCGGCTCATCGACTTCCACATGCTTCTGCAGGCCGGTGACCACAGCATTGCTCAAAGCCTCCAGATCCACCGTCTCTTCGGCGATCTCGCGCAGGGCGACGACGGGGTTCTTGTCGTTGTCGCGGTCGACGGTCAGGCGGCTGCCCGAGGAAATGTCACGGGCGCGCTGACCGGCCAGCATCACCAGCTCGAAGCGGTTCGGGATCTTGAGGACGCAATCTTCAACCGTAACGCGGGCCATCCAGAAATACTCCAGGCGCAAAGGGTAATCGTGGAGGATATATATTTAGTCGCTCTTTGGAAAGCAAGGATCGTTAATATCTTTCAACCCTGCTCTTCTGGACGCGCATGCTGATCGGCGGGAATGCGGGCGATCATCGCCTCCAGGCCTTCGCCGGTGACCGGATGCAGCCAGTCCGGAGCGACATCCCGGATGGGAAACAGCACGAACGCCCGTTCGGCCAGACGCGGATGAGGGATGACAAGCCCCCGTTCCGCCTCGACGACTTCATCGCCGTAAGCCAGCAGATCAAGATCCAGCACGCGGGGGGCGTTGACCACGGTGCGCACCCGGCCGAATTCGGCCTCGACCTTGTGCAGCAGGGCCAGAAGCTCGTCGGGCGGCAAGCCGGTCTTCACGGCGCAAACCGCATTGTGAAACCAAGGCTGGTCCGACACCGGCACCGGAGCCGTCAGCCAGTAGCGCGACCGGGCGGTCACCTCCAGCCCCAAGTCCTGCAAACGTTTCAGAGCCGCCTGAAGTGTCTGTCTCGGATCGCCAAATCGGCTGGGCAAATTCGCTCCAAGTCCAATCAGGATCAGTGAATTATGCCTTGTTGTCGCTTGCAACTCCGCCGCTCCCCGCATAAGTTAAGCGCCTATTTCAAATGACCTTGGATTTCAAGGTGTTGAATTCTTTAATGAAAGAGTGAAAAATGTCGATGATTTTCTATTCGGAGGAGCGTATTGGGCTCTTCGTCGATGGCTCCAATCTCTATGCCGCCGCCCGCGCTCTGGGATTCGATATTGATTACAAGCGTCTATTGAAGCTATTCGCCAGCAAAGGCCGGCTAATCCGCGCTTTTTATTATACAGCCCTGGTTGAAGACCAGGAATATTCGCCGATCCGGCCGCTGGTCGACTGGCTGGACTACAACGGCTTCACCATGGTCACCAAGCCGACCAAGGAATTCACCGACGCCTCCGGCCGCCGCAAGATCAAGGGCAACATGGACATCGAACTGGCCATCGACGTCATGGAGATGGCCCAGCATCTGGATCATGTGGTGCTGTTCTCCGGCGACGGCGACTTCCGCCGCCTGGTCGAAGCCGTGCAGCGCAAGGGCGTGCGCGTCACCGTGGTCAGCACCGTGCGCTCGCAGCCGCCGATGGTGGCCGACGAACTGCGCCGCCAGGCCGACATTTTCGTCGAGTTGCAGGATCTGGCCCCGCAGATTTCACGCGCCAACGGCGGTCCCCGCGATGATCAGCGCGAGCCGCGCGAGCAGCGTGAACCGCGCGTCTACGGCCCCGGCGACGACCAGCTGCGTTTCCACGACGAAGACGATGAGGAGTAAGCAGCCGGGGCGCGATTGCCCCTTCTGCCCCCGTCTGGTCTCCTTCCGCCAGGAAAACCGCCAGAAATTCCCCGATTGGCACAACGGACCGGTGGACAGTTTCGGTGATCTGTCGGCCCGCTTGCTGATCGTCGGGCTGGCGCCCGGTCTGCGCGGGGCCAACGCCACCGGCCGGCCGTTCACCGGCGATTGGGCCGGCGATCTTCTGTACGGCACGCTGATCAAATTCGGCGCGGCGGCCGGAATTTACGACGAACGCCCCGACGACGGCCTGACCCTGTTGGACTGCCGCATCACCAACGCCGTGCGCTGCGTGCCTCCGGCCAACCGCCCCACTCCGGCAGAAGCGAAAGCCTGCCGGCCGTTCCTCGAGGACGAAATGGCGGCCATGCCGAACCTGAAGGCGGTTCTGGCCATCGGCGGCTTCGCTCACGACGCCGTGCTGGCGGCCAAAGGTTTCAAGAAAAGCGCCTATTCCTTCGCCCATGGAGCGGAACATCATCTGCCCAACGGATTGGTCATGGTGGACAGCTATCATTGCTCGCGACTGAACACCAATACGGGAAGATTGACCGAAGACATGTTCCATCGGGTTTTCGCCCAGGTTCAGAACGCCGCCCGACCATAAAATCGCCTTTTGACAGCCCGGAGATTTGGCGCATCATTACGCAAAAGTCAGATCGGGTCCGAAAGGGAAACCGGACCCCCATAATGAAATAGGGTTGGGGAAAACATGTTCATCCAATGGTCCGACGCCTACATACTGGGCATTCCCGCCGTTGACGCGGAACACAAGGGACTGGCCGATCTGGTCAACCACTTCTTCGCCCAGGCCGAGCAAGGCGCCGGTTCCAACGATCTGGGGGCGACCCTCAACCAGCTGATCGACGACACCCGCAGCCACTTCCGCAACGAGGAATCCCTGCTCGACCGCAGCAATTATCCGCTGCTGGCCCAGCATTCCACCGAACACGACCGGCTGCTGCTGCAGATGAGCCATTTCCAGCAGGCCTATCAGGAGGGGCAGCCCACCGCCCGCGAACTGACCATCGACACGGTGGAGTTCTTCCGCCATTGGCTGCTGTCCCACATCCAACGGGAAGACGCGGCTTACAAGCCCTATGTCATGAAAATTTCTTAAGGCTTTGATCTAAAACAGATCCGCCGCATCGGCCACCTGATAGACGGCTATTTCGCCTTCGTAATTGGGCAACCCGGTTTCCAGGCGGGGAAACCGCTTGCGCTCTTCGCCCAACGACAGTGCCACCGTCTCGGACATCACCAGTTGGCAGCTCAGGGTCTTGGTCATCCCCTCCAGGCGGCTGGCGATGTTGACGACGTCGCCGATGGCGGTTTCCTGAGGCCGCTGCCCCTCGCCGCCCCAGCCGAAACGGCCCCAGATGGCCGGCCCGCTGTGCAGGCCGATGCCGATGCGCAAAGGCTCGGCCAATTCGGCCGACAATTCCTCGTTCAGATGCGGCAGCATGCGCGATAAAGACCAGGCGGCCTGCAAAGCCATGCGTCCAGCCTCTTGGGCTCCTGCTGCAAGTCCGAAAACGGCCATCACCCCGTCGCCGATAAATTTATCAACGCGTCCGCCGGCCTGCTCCACCGCCGTCACCACCAGCTCGAAATAGCGGTTCAAAGTGAACACCACGTCAAAGGGGTGCATGCGCGCCGCCATGCGCGAATAGCCGCGCAGATCGACGAACATCACGGTCAGATCGACCAGCCGCCCGGCAAGATCCGGCGAACAGTCGCTGACGTCCTTGGGCATCTGCGGCGCCACGGCGATGTCGGCCTGAAGCCGCAGGCGGCAGGCCAGACGGACGGAAGGATCGCGGGCCAGCAAGGGACGCAGAGTCGCCAATTCGCCGGGATCGGGCGGAGGCTGATTCTCGGCTCCCTCCAGCACCTTGACGCGGCAGGACGAGCACCGTCCGCGGCCGCCGCAAACCGCGGCATGGGGAATGCCGGCCGTCAGGCTGGCGGCCAGAACCGAAGTCCCGGCGGGAACCAGCACTCTGGCCTCGCCGCCGGGAGCTTCGGGGTAGCGGACCCACACCCAGGAAGGGTCGTTTTCCGTCATTTCAGATCGAGATGGGAGCCGTCGCAGAAGGGAGCCTTTTTGGTCAGCTTGCAGGCGCACATCCGCAAGGTCATGTCGGTGCTGGGGGAAAACTTCATGGGTTCCAAGCCGGTGCCCGCGTGGGAACCGTCGCAGCCCGGCTGCTTTTTCGAACGGCCACAACGACACCAGTAATAAGTTTCGCCGGCCTTGACGGTCACGGAAACGGGTTCCTTGCCAGCAACGATCGGTGCAACAGCCATGACATCCTCTCCTTTTCAGTCACGTCTCATCAAGAATAGCGCTCTTCCGTCCAGGGGTCACCGCGCATGTGATAGCCGCGCTGCTCCCAATAGCCCGGCGCGTCCTCTTCCATAAAAGAGATGTGCCGCAGCCATTTGGCCGACTTCCACAGATAGAGCTTGGGTAAAATCAGCCGCATGGGACCGCCGTGCTCTTTGGTGATCGGCTGCCCCTGCCAGGAATGAGCCAGCAGAACGTCGTCATCGGCCAGATAGGACAGCGGCAGATTGGTGGTGTAACCGTCATAAGAGCGCAGCATCACCGCCTTGGCCGTCGCTTTCGGCTGCACAAGGTCGAGCAGATGCAGGGCGGGAACCCCGACGAAGTCGTTGTCGAAACGAGACCACGAGGTGACGCAGTGCATGTCCAGCCGCAGGGAAAGCTGAGGCTGCTCCATGAAATCCCGCCAGTTCCAGGTCAGAGGCCGTTCAACGGCGCCGCCGACGGTGAAGCTCCAGTCGCGGGTGGAGAGATTGGGCACGATGCCCAGGTCGAGCACCGGCCAATCCCGCACTTCGCGCTGGCCCGGCGGCAGGCGGCGCCGATGCTCGGGGTCGGGCTGGCCGGTCAGCAAGCGCCCTTCCCGCGCCCAGCGCTGCTTGGCGGCGATCAGTTTGTCTTTCAGGAAGTCGGTCATGAAGATGGCCCGGCGATGAAAAGGTACCGCCTGATATGGGCAAGCTTTGTGAAATTGTAAGCGCGGCGGCAAGCTGAAAGGATCAGTCGCCGCCGCGATTGCGCAGCACGCGGGCCTTTTCCCGCTGCCAGTCGCGTTCCTTCTCGGAAGCGCGTTTGTCGTGCAGCTTCTTACCCTTGGCCAGTCCCAGATTGACCTTGGCGATGCCCCGGTCGTTGAAATGGATGTCCAGGGGAATCAAGGTCATGCCTTCGCGGCTGATGGCCCCCAACAGCTTGCGCATTTCCTTGCGGTGCACCAGCAGCTTCCGAGCACGGCGGGTTTCATGGGTAAAAGCCGTCTTGACCTGGTATTCGGGAATATAGGCGTTGAACAGATAAAGCTCGCCGTCCTGCTGGCCGGCATAGCTTTCGGCCAGGTTGGCCCGTCCGGCGCGCAGGGACTTCACCTCGGTGCCTTGAAGCATGATGCCGGCTTCGACGGTTTCCGAAATGGCGTATTCATGGCGCGCCCGCCGGTTTTCGGCGGCGATGCGGCCGGCGATCAGCGTCGGGCGTGCCATGATGCGTTACTCTTTCTTGTCCAGGACAAACGTTAGAGAAGTCCGGCGTTTTTCATCGCCGACGTGACCTTTTCCTTGCTGGCGTCGGAAATCTCGACCAGCGGCAGGCGAAGCTGTCCGTTGCACTTGCCCAGCAGGCTGGCGGCATATTTCACCGGCGCCGGGTTGGTCTCGCAGAACATCGAATCGTGCAGCGGCGCCAGCTTATCGCGCAAGGCAGCGACGGTGGTGTAATCACCGGCCGCCCAAGCGGTCTGAAGCTGCGAACACAGCTTCGGCGCGATGTTCGACGTGACCGAGATGCAGCCATGGCCGCCCTGGGCCAGGAAGGCCACGGCGGTGCCGTCCTCGCCCGACAACTGGGCGAACTTGTCGCCGCACAGGGCGCGGGTCTTGATCGGACGGCCCAGATCGTTGGTGGCGTCCTTGACGCCGACGATGTTGGGCAGCTTGGCCAGACGGGCCATGGTTTCCACGCTCATGTCGATGACGCAGCGGCCGGGGATGTTGTAGATCACCAGCGGAATGTCAACGGAATCGTGAATGGCCTTGAAGTGCTGGAACAGCCCTTCCTGGGTCGGCTTGTTGTAATAGGGCGTGACCACCAGGATGGCGTCGGCGCCGGCCTTCTTGGCATGCGACGCCAGGGCGATGGCCTCGGCGGTGGAATTGGATCCGGCGCCGGCGATCACCGGCACTTTTTTCGCTTTCGCCACCTCGACGCAAAGCTCGACGACGCGGTTATGCTCGTCATGGCTGAGAGTCGGCGATTCGCCGGTGGTGCCGCACGGCACAAGGCCGTGGGTGCCCTCGGAAATCTGCCACTCCACGAAGGACTGATATGCCGCCTCGTCGACGCCGCCGTTGTTGAACGGGGTGATGAGGGCGGTGAACGAACCCTTGAACATGGGTTTCTCCATAAGTGGGCTGGTGGCTTAGGGGTGACGAAAAGGCAAAGACCATAGCCCCGTCGGGCTCTGCCCGCAAGAGTCGGCTTCACATCGCGAGGTGGTCTTTGGATCTAGGAAAAGACGCCGGTCAGCAGCTGGGAAGACGGGCCGTGTTCAGCCAGTATTCCTCGATGTTGCAGACCACCTCAAGGAAGCGGTCGTACTCCACCGGTTTGGTGATGTAGCTGTTGGCGCCCCGGCTGTAGCACAGCGAGACGTCGATCTCGCTGTCCGAGGTGGTCATCACCACCACGACCAGGCTGCGCAGCGTTTCATCCTTGCGAATGATCTTCAGAACCTCATGCCCGCTGACGCGCGGCATGTTCAGGTCGAGAAGAATAAGACTGGGACGCGGGGCTTCCCCGAACTCGTCCTCCTGCTTGAGGAACTTCAGGCACTTCTCGCCGTCATCGACGTGATAGACGCGATTTTGGTTTTTCCAGCTCTGCAACGCCTTCTTGGCGAGACCGGCATCGGCCGGATCGTCGTCGACAAGAAGAATATTGACCGGACCCAGGGCGCCCACAGCCGAAACACTCCGCAGCAGAATTATAAGGCATGACTATTGACATGATGATCATACGCATCACTACGGCTTCCGCAAGGGTTTTACAGGCAATTTGTTAAAAATGACATTTATAGTCGATCAATCCCCATTGGCCGAACATCGGGGCAAGGCTTGCTCCGGCGCCGAAGCCCGGCCTAGAATGCCCCGCCCGTCCACCCACCCGTCCACCCGCCCGTCCTCGGAAGGTCTCCCAAGTGAAGTTCAGGTTTGCCGCCGCCCTGCTCGTTGCCGCCGTTTTCGCCGGCACCGCTCCCGCCAGGGCCAACCTGCTGACGCCCGAAGACGAAAGACTGTACAAGCTGGCCTTCAGCGCCGCCCACAACGACGACTATTCCGCCGCCCGTAACACCGCCGCCCGCGCCCACGACAAGCTGCTGGGCAAGGTGCTGACCTGGATGTATTTCGTCGCCCCCAACTCCGGGGCCGTTTTCGCCGACATCACCGATTTCATCCGCGCCAATCCCACCTGGCCGCAGAGCGCCACCCTGATGCGCCGGGCCGAAGAAGCCATCACCGCCGCCACGCCGGACCAGGCCGTGCGCGACTGGTTTGACGTCTATCCGCCGCTGACGGTGGACGGCGCCATGGCCTACGCCAAGGCGTTGCAGACGGGCGGACAGACTGACAAGGCGGCCAAGGTCGCCCGCGACGCCTGGGTCAGCGGCAATTTCGGCCCCATACAGGAACGCCAGTTCCTGGCCAACTTCCAGGATCTGCTGCGCGACGAAGATCAGGTGGCCCGCCTGGACCGCCTGCTGTGGGAGCACCAGGAATCGGCGGTCGAGCACCAGATTCTGCGGGCCGACGGAGAATACCGGCTGGTGGCCCAGGCCCGCATGGCGCTGTTCCACGACGCCTCCAACGCCGAAGCCGTGGCGGCGAGAGTGCCCGAGAAATTCAAGAACGATCCCGGCCTGATCTACGAGTTGCTGCGCTATCGCCGCGCCCACGACATGGACGACGAGGCCATGGCGCTGCTCAGCCATCCGTCGCGCAACAAGGTGCATCCCGAAATGTGGTGGACCGAGCGCGCCGTCATGGCCCGTAAGCAGCTTCAGCAGGGGCACATCACCCAGGCCTATCAGATCGCCCGCGACCACGGCCAGACCGAAGGGGCGGGCTATGCCGATGCCGAATGGCTGGCCGGCTGGATCGCGTTGCGTTTCCTCGACGACCGCGAGGTGGCGCTGCAACATTTCGCCCGCATGTACGAACGGGTGAACACACCGCAAAGCCGCGCCCGCGCCGCCTATTGGGCCGGGCGCGCCTGCGACGTTCTCGGACGCGGCGACGACTCGGTGCGCTGGTACGCCGCCGCCGCCCAGAACGTCACCACCTTTTACGGCCAGCTGGCGGCCAGCCGCATCAGCCCCGAGCAGCAATGGCCCATGCCCGCCGACCCGCTGCCCAACGCCGCCGACATCGATTTCTTTGAAAAGCACGAACTGGTGCGCGTCGCCCGCATGCTGGGGGAAATCAAGGAAAGCGAGATGATCCGCCCCTTCATGCTGCGCATGAACGAACTGGCCAAGACGCCCGGCCAGCGCGCCCTGGCGGCCAATCTGGCGACCAATCTGGGCCGCTCGGACATCGCCGTGGCGGTGGCCAAGAAATCCGAGCGCGAAGGCTTCCCCCTGATCGCCTCGGGCTATCCCATTCCCCAGCTGGGCCAAAACGATCAGCCCGAGAAAGCCCTGGTGCTGGGCCTGATCCGCCAGGAAAGCGCCTTTCATTTCGAAGCCGTCAGCCCGGTGGGCGCCCGTGGCCTGATGCAGCTGATGCCCGACACCGCTTCCCGCGTCGCCAAGGGATTGGGCCTGAAATTCAAGAAGCAGAAAGTGCTGGACGCTGCCCTGACCTCCGATCCCTCTTTGAACGTCAAGCTGGGCTCGGCCTATCTGGGCGGATTGCTGGACAACTTCAACGGTTCCTACATTCTCAGCATCGCCTCGTACAACGCCGGACCGGGACGCATCCGCCGCTGGATGAAGGACAACGGCGACCCCCGCACGCCGGATGTCGACGCCATTGATTGGATCGAAAGCATTCCCTATTCCGAGACCCGCAATTATGTGCAAAGGGTATTGGAGGGAGTGCAGATCTATCGCCGCCGCCTGGGCGCCACGGGTCTTGCCCATTCCCTGGAAAATGATCTGAAACGATAACCTCCGGAGGCCGTCATGAAGGATGTTTCAGCAGTCGTTTTCGATGCTTATGGAACATTGTTCAATTTGAACGCCATGGCGGAGTTGGCGCAGAATCTGGGCGACCGCGCCTTCGTCCTCAACGACCTGTGGCGGCGCAAGCAGCTGGAATACACCTGGCTGCGCAGCCTGACCGGCCAGCATGCCGATTTTCTTCAAGTCACCGGCGAAGCCCTTGATTATGCAATGGAAGCCCTGGGGCTGCACGACCCCGCCCTACGGGTGCGGCTGGTGGGGGCCTATCTGACTCCCACCGCCTATCCCGAAGCCTCCGCCGTGCTGGAAACCCTGAAGGGCGCCGGCCTGGGCCGCGTCATTCTCTCCAACGGTGCTCCGGCCATGCTGGCTTCGGGGACCGCCGCCGCCGGTTTGGCTCCCCTGCTGGACGCCGTGCTGTCTGTGGAAAAAGCCGGCGTTTTCAAGCCGCACCCCTCCGTTTACGATCTGGCCTGCAAACAATTCGGCCTGCCGCCCGGTAAAATCGCCTTCGTCTCCTCCAACGGTTGGGATGTGGCCGGAGCCGCCGCCTTCGGCTTCCGCGTCGCCTGGGTCAACCGCGCCGGACTACCCCGCGAACGGCTGCCTTCGGGACCGGAGGCGGTGATCCCCGATTTGTCCACCCTGCCCGCCCTGTTGGGATTGATCTGATGTCCTTGCCGCTGTCCAGCCTGCGTAATCCCGCCATCCTGCTCGCCACCTGGTTCGGTGCCGGGCTGATGCCCAAGGCGCCCGGCACCTGGGGATCTTTGGCCGCCTTGCCCTTCGCCTGGATCATCATGCATTTCGGCGGCAGCCAGGCGTTGGCGGCGGCCAGCCTGATCGTCTACGTCGTCGGCGTCTGGGCTGCCGACCGCGCCATCGGCGTCACCGGCATCCATGACCCCGGGCTGGTGGTCATAGACGAAGTGGTGGGACAGTGGATCGTGCTGCTGTTCACCCCCCTGGATCCGCTGCTTTATCTGGTCGGCTTCGGCTTGTTCCGCCTGTTCGACATCGTCAAGCCCTGGCCGGTCGGCTGGGCCGACCGCAAGGTCGAGGGCGGGACCGGCGTCATGCTGGACGACGTATTGGCCGGCCTCTACGGCTTGGCGGTGATCGAGATAGTTCAGATCGTCATGGCGAGGCTGCTGTGATTCCCCGCCTGGAAGACGCCGCCCGCGCCGTTCTCGCCGCCTGCGAAGGCTCGGGCGACCTTTTGGCGACGGCGGAATCCTGCACCGGCGGCATGGTGGCCATGGCGCTGACGGCCATCGCCGGATCGTCGCGCTTCGTCGACCGCGGCTTCGTCACCTATTCCAATCAGGCCAAGGCGGAAATGCTGGACGTGCCCATGGCTCTGATCGAATCCCATGGAGCGGTATCGGCGGAAGTGGCGCTGGCCATGGTCGAAGGCGCCCTGGCCCGGTCCCAGGCCACCCTGGCCGTTTCCGTTACCGGCATCGCCGGCCCCGGCGGCGGCAGCGAAAGCAAGCCCGTCGGCACCGTCTATCTGGCGGTGGGACGCAAGGGCGGGCGGGCCGTGGCGGAATTGCAAAGGTTCGACGGCGATCGCGACGCGGTGCGTCTGCAATCGGCCCTCAGGGCCTTGGCCCTGTTGACGGCGGCTATTCCGTCTTCTTGATCAGCTGGGGAACCACCGGCTTCAGGGTGGCGTCGAAAACGGGAACCGGGGGCGGTTTCGGCTGCGACGAATCGCCGCTGTCCAGGCCGACCAGCGACAGACTGTCGGCTCCGATGCCGGCGATGGCGTCGGTGGTCTGGCTCAGCCAGCCCTTGCTGGAAATCACCAGGGTGCCGTGCACCGGCCGGTAATTTTCCATGTTGCAGGTGACGGCGATGGGAGAGGCGTCGTTGCGCACGCGAAGACGGGCGGGCGTCTGCACGTCGGCCCGGAATTCCCCTGCCCCCACCAGTTCACAATCGGCGCCCGGCGGGCTGGTCCGCACCAGCACTTCGCTGGACGGCGCCTCGGGCTTCGGCCCATACCAAGCGCAGCCGCCCAACGACAGGGCGGTCAAAGCCGGCAGGAAAATCAGTGAGATGGAGGGGCGAAGGCTCATAACGGCATGATCATTCCAGAGGACACCTCCGAATGCAAGCCACCATAAAATGAATCTACGCAGCCATGCCGCAAGCGCGGGCCATGCGCTCTTTCAGGGAGCCGGAACCGGGCGGGCGTCGGCCCCGTAAAGCTGGCGGGCCCGTTTCTCGAAAGCGGCGACCATCAGGCCGACGGCCTCGCTGAACAGAGCGCCGATCAATGCCTGCAGCACCTTCGAGCGGAACTCGAAGTCCACATAGAAGTCGATGACCGTGCCGCCGTCAGGCATGGTCTCGAAAATCCAGTGGTTGTTGAGGTACTTGAACGGTCCTTCGGTGTAAGTGACGTCGATGCGGTCGGGACCGCGCAAGGTCACCCGCGAGGTAAAGCGTTCGCGCACCATTTTGAAGCCGATCACCAGATCGGCGATCATCTCGTTTCCCACCTGCTTGCGGATGCGCGAGGCCACGCACCAGGGCAGGAATTCGGGATAATGCTCGACATCGGCCACAAGGTCGAAGAGCTGTTTCTGGGAATAAGGCAGATGCCGGCGCTCGGCATGGGTGGTCATGATGCCCGCGCCGCCTCTCGGGCCTTGCGCAGTTCGTCGAAATCGCGGTCGGCATGGTGGGAGGAACGGGTCAGCGGCGAAGCCGAAACCATCAAAAAGCCCTTGGCACGAGCCATGGCCTTGTAATCCTCGAACTCGTCCGGGGTGACGAAACGCTCGACGCCGACATGTTTCGGCGTCGGTTGCAGATATTGGCCGATGGTGATGAAGTCGACACCCGCTGAACGCAGGTCGTCCATCACCTGCAAGACCTCGGTGCGCTCTTCGCCCAGACCGACCATGATGCCGGACTTGGTGAAGATCGACGGCTCGACGTCCTTGACCCGCTGCAGCAGCCGCAGGGACTCGAAATAGCGGGCGCCGGGGCGGATGGTCGGGTACAGGCGCGGCACGGTTTCCAGATTGTGGTTGAACACATCCGGGCGGGCCTTGGCCACGGCGTCGATGGCCCCGGCCTTGTCGCGGAAATCGGGAGTCAGGATTTCGACGGTGGTGCCCGGCGAAACGGCGCGGACGCGCTCGATGCAGGCGATGAACTGGAAAGCGCCGCCATCGCCCAGATCGTCTCGGTCGACCGAAGTGATGACCACATGGCGCAGCCCCATCGACTTCACCGACTCGGCCAGATTTTCCGGCTCGGCCAGATCGACCGCGCCCGGCTTGCCGGTCTTGACGTTGCAGAAGGCGCAGGCCCGGGTGCAGGTATCGCCCAGAATCATGAAGGTGGCATGCTTGTGCTTCCAGCATTCACCGATGTTCGGGCACGCCGCTTCTTCGCAGACGGTATGCAGATTCTTGTCCCGCATCAGCTTGCGCACTTCGGCGGCTTCGGCCGAGGTGGGGGCCTTGACGCGAATCCATTCCGGCTTGCGCGGAGACGGATTGTCGGGACGATGGGCCTTTTCAGGATGGCGGATGGGAGCGTTCTCAGTCATGAGGTGATAGTTGGAATGCCTGAACGATAAGGTCAAGAACTTCGTGCGCGAGCGATGCTTATAACCTTATTCCAGGGACTTGACCAAACGCAGGGTCTCCTCGCCGAACCCCAGCCGACGATAGAAACCGCGGCCGCCGCCATTGCTGGCGAACACGTCCAGTTGAATGCCCGACAATCCTTGCGCCCGGCACCATTCCTCGGCCTTCGCCATCAGACGGCGCCCCAACCCGGCGCCTTCCGCCGGCTCCGCCACGGCCAGCAGCGAAACGTAGCCGATCCGGCCGCCCGTCATGGGATCGTCCGCCGGCTCCACATGGATGAACCCGGCGGGCGCGCCTGATCAGTCTTCGGCGACGAAACTGACCGAACCGGGAACCGCCAGACAGGTTTCCATGAAGCGGACCTGGAACCGCGCCACCTCGTCGGCGGGACGCCAGGGCAGGTCGGCCACGGCGGCCAAACGGGGCGAAAAGGACAGAATGAACGTTCGGCCCCCCTCGCAACCCTGGCGGATTTTCGTCACGGCGGCGGCTTCCGGGTTTCAACGATGCGGCGAGAACAGGTCGTGGACCTTGCACACCCACGCCATCAGCCCCGGCGGACGCGGCGGCTTCAGGCAGCCGGCGACATAATCGGCGGCGGCGCGCTGCGGCTGGGTTTCGGCGGTCATGGCCGTGGCCACACCCTTTTTCCCCATGCGCTTGAGAAAACCCTCTCCCGCCGTCTGAAAAATCAGCACCGACACGCCGTCCAACGGATGCGGCCCCTGCTCCTCGTGGTAATGGTGGAAAACCATCTTGGGCGCCAGTTCGACGGGACCAAGCAGATGGGGGGCCTCTCCCTCGGCGGCTTCGAACAACAGCCAGTGGCGCGACTGCCCGGCATGCCCCCCGACCCTGGAACCTGTTTCATTGGTGGCGACGGCGATCTTCATGACGCGCTAACCCTTTATCCAATGCCCCCGCTTCTCAATAGGCCAAGCCGCGGCCCGGATCAAGAGCGGCGCAGGCACCAGCCGGAACCGTGCAGCCAGCATTGACCGCCGGGAGGATGCTCTCCCAGCCATAGGCCGGAAACCTCCTGCGGGCTGGATCGGGCGATGGCGGCGTCGACCGCCGCTTCGGCCGCCGCGCCGCGTGTTCCCAAACAGGGGAAATAACGCTGGGCCGTCAACATGCGCGCCGAAAAATGATCGGGGTCTTGCAATCGCTCCAGAAGGAAAATGGGACCGCCCTGGATCGAGCCGGTCAAAGGCAGCAGCATCCGCCCGCCCACCTTCAAGGCCCGCAGCCAGAACAAGGGAATGTCGGCGACGCCGCTGCTGCAAAACACCACGTCCAGCGGGCCGAGACTCGTCAACCGCGTGGCGTCGCCGGCCAGCGCCACATGCGGCCACGGCTTCAGATTGTCGGCGGCGCGGGCATTCAAATCGGGATCGATCTCGGCAGCGACAACGTGCCCTTCCGGCCCGACCAACTCGGCGATCACCGCCGTATAATACCCGACGCCCGCCCCCACATGCAGCACATGCTCTCCGGGACGCGGGTCGATCGCTTCGATCAAGCGCGAGATATTGGCGGGATTGCCGTTGTTCAGACCCCGCTCGGGATCCAGGGCGACACCGACCGAATGCAGCACACGGCGGCGGTCGTCGTCGACGGAATGATAATAGGTGCCGTCCAGCCGTTCGATCACCCAAGGGCCGGGCGGCAGAAAATCCGCCCGGGGCACGATGGACAAGGCATGGCGCAACCGGGTGGAGCACAAACCGCCGACGATGGCGATCTCGTCCGCATATTGATGCAGACACTCCCTCTTTGCCGGAGACATGAACGTTCCTCTTCTTCACCAGACGCAGATCAAGAGGAGTATCCAAATCTTCTGCTGAACGGGCGGTGAACGGGTCAACCTAAATTTTCCCCGGTGAAGCAGCGGATGGCCTGCACGCGGTTGCTGACTCCCAGCTTGCGGAAAATGCTGCACAGATGGCTTTTGACGGTGACTTCGGACAGGGTCAGCTTGCTGGCGATCACCTTGTTGGGCAAGCCGTCCTTCAACAGCATCAAGATGTCCCTTTCGCGCCGGGTCAGCCGGTCCTTGCGGGCGCTCATGCTTGGATTGACATTGTCGTCCGATGCGCCCGGCTCGGTGTTGAGCAGCATCACCGGCAGGAAACGTTCCCCCGACAGCATCAGTCTGATCGCCGACACCATGGCGGCGCCCGACAGCTTTTTCGGGATATAGCCCGAAGCGCCGGCATTGATCGAATTGATCATCAGATCCCGATCGACCAGACCGGATAGAACCACCACCGGCTTATCCGGCAGACGCTCTTTTACGGCGGCGACGGACGCCGCTCCGGCCATGCCCGGCATCTTCATGTCCAGCAGGGTCAGATCAGGAACCACCCCGGCGTCAAGATGGGCAAGAACGTCGCTCAACGACCCGGCGTCGAGAATTTCGACGGACTCGGCCAAGCTGTTCAGAAACGGGCGCATGCCCTCGCGGAACATGACGTGATCGTCGGCCAATAGCACTCGCATTATTTGGTCTCCTCTTCATGCGGGGGAGTTTTCTCTTCATCGCTCTCGCCCAAAGGCAGGACGATGTCGAACCGGGTGCCCGCCCCAATTTTCGGCACTTCGATGAAACCGCCCAATTCAGCCGCGATCCCGAAGGCCACCAGCAAGCCCAACCCCTTGCCTGTGGGCTGGCTGGAAAGTTCCGGGTTGGACAGCTTGCGCGCCAACGCCGGTTTCAGACCGGGACCGTCATCCTCGACCGAAATGGTCAAAGTCTCCTGACCCCGATCGACGACATAGTCCACTCTAACAAGACCAGCCGCCGGGTTGTCCGGATGACTGGCATTGACCGCAGCGATTGCTTCGCAAGCGTTCAGTATCAACTGAAAAACAACTTCAGACAATCTCTGTGTATGGCAAAATATATAAACAGAATGTAAAGGATGAGAATGCTCAATTCTCACTTTTGACGCGCAGGGGCGCGCCTTGACCCGCTCGACAGCATCCTTGATGGCCGAGCCGACATCGCACATGTCGGCGGCGCCCTCCGGCGGATTGCCATAACCCCAGGTTAAATCAAAAAGCTCTTGGACTCTCTTTAATTGTTGCATCACGACATTCAGACTGCGGATTTGCCGGGCTTTCTCGGCGTCATCCAGCGCGGTTCCCTCGTCAAGGCGGTCCAAAGCGTTCTCGGCGGTCAGGCGAATGATGTTCAAAGGCTGGCTGAGATCGTGCTGCAAGGTGGTCGCCAGACCGCCCAGATGCGCCAGACGGTCGCTGTGAATCATCTGCGCCTCAAGAGACTTGGCCTCGCTGACGTCTTCGACGATGGCCAGGGCGTTGGCCTCGCCGGCCGTGACCGAAATCCGCACCCAGCGGGCCGATGCCCCTTCCAGAGCGACCGGCAGCACCTCGCCGGCCAGAACAGACGGAGCAATCCCCGGAGGCAGATCGACCAAACGCTGCAGAATAGGCTGGCCGCTCATCTCGGCAAGCTGACGTCCACACAATTCCTCGAAGGCTGAATTGGCCGCGATCAAGCCATGGTCCGGCAGGTCCAGAAGCGCCACGCCGAAACTGGCTTGAGAGAACATGGATGCCCAATCCGCCCCCCATCCTTTTGCCAAGCCGCTCACCTTGCCCGCCCCGCCCATGGTGTGAAATCCCCCCGATACCGCATCGCCGCCTTGACACAATAACGGGAAGAACGAGCGTAACTCCAACGCACCTCGGAGCCGCCCCCTCCCTAATTGGGATCAGGTCTGATCCTTTAGTATCAGAGTCTTCAATCGTCGCAGGACGAAAGTCATGCCGGCCGTCGGACAAATGTGGATTCCCAAAGCCTGGGAGCGTAAATTAATAGATAGGGTTGGGTGCGCAGAAGAATGGAAAACAAACCGTGGTCCACACGGCCAATGATGGAATTCGTCCGGCGAAATTGCCCGAAGCTATTGCCTGCCATCTAGAATCGCTGATTCTTGAAGGCTCGCTTCGCTCGGGAGATCGTTTGCCGCCTGAACGGGAACTGGCGCAACAACTGGATGTTTCGCGCCCCAGTCTGCGGCAGGCCATCTCGCTGCTGGAAAGCCGCGCCTTGGTGGTCATCCGCAAAGGCGGAACCTTCATCGCCCCCATTCTCGACGACACCTTCGCCGCCTATCTGCTGAAGCTGATGCGCGACGACCCAGAAAGCACCAACGATTATCTGGAGTTTCGCTCCGGCATCGACGGCATGGCCGCCTTTCTGGCGGCAAGCCGCAGCTCCGATATCGACCGGCAGATGATCGCCGAAGCTTTCCAGGCGATGGAGCGGGCTCATCTGCGGGCCGTTCCCGATGAAGAGGCAGAAGCCGACACCCGCTTTCATCAGTCGCTGTACGACGCCGGCCACAACGTGGTGATGCTGCAAATCATGTGCGGGCTGAGCGGCGTGCTGCGCCACGACGTTCACAGCAACCGCACCAAGCTTTATACCCGAAAAGGGCTGCGCGAGATTTTGCTGGAGCAGCATCGCGCCATCCACGACGCCATCATGACCCAGGACGGACCGGCGGCCCGCGACGCTGCGCAGTCCCATGTCAGCTTCACCCGCGCCGCCCTGACCGAGATCGACCGCACCGACGCCCGCCTGGAAATGGCCCTGCGCCGGTTCGCCGAAGCGGAGTGACCGTCATGCCGGAAACCGCCGACAAGCCCCCTTACCCCGAAACCCTGGCGGCTCTGTTCCAGGCCCACCCGGAAAGCGCTTTCGATTATCTGGAATTCCGCTTGACCATCGCCCGCATGGCCGCCCGGCTGGCGGCCGAACGCGCCACCGAGGAGGACCGGGCCGCCATGACCCGCGCCTTCCAGGCCTTGTGCAAAGCTCATGAAACCCACGCGGGCGACGCCGAGAACCAAACCGACGCCGAGTTCCACCTGTCCATCTACAAGGCCTGCCACAATGCCGTGATGGCCTTCATCATGGGCACCTTGATCAGCATGCAGCGGCGCAACGTTTTTTACGACCGCAAGCGGCTTTACCATCAAGAGGGCGCCCGGCAAGAGGGCGCCCGGGAAATTTTGATGCAGCAGCACCGGGCGCTCTACGACGCCATCATGGCCCGCGACGGCGCCGCCGCGTCCGAGGCGGCGGAAACCCACATCCGCTACGCCAACGCCACCTTGCGGGAAAGCGTGGAAACCCAGCGCCGCCTTCAGGTTTCCATCAGACGCCGCCGCCGCGCCGACAACCCCGACGGCGGACCGTTCGGCGACCCGCCGGCATCGGGACGGCGGCCGCGCAAAAAGCCGTAAGCTACAGCTCGACCACCATGTTGTCGCGGGCGACGAGCGTGCCGTCCCAGCTCTGCCGCGCCTCGGCCTCGATCCGAGCCATGAAGGCGTCGTCATGATCCGGATCATGGTGAAAGATCGCCAGTTTTCCGACCCCGGCGGCGCGGCACAGCCGCACCCCTTCCTGCCAGGTGGAGTGGCCCCAACCGACCTTGGCGGGAAACTCGTCGTCGGTATAGGTGCTGTCGTAAATCACCAGATCGGCCCCGGCGATCAGGCCGAGGATGTTCTCGTCCGGCCGGCCGGGACGATGCTCGGTGTCGGTGACGTAACAAACCGAGCGGCCGCCGATCATGATGCGGTAGCCGGTGGCGCCGTTGGGATGGTTCAGCACGGCGGTGCGGATGCCCACCCCCGGCAAAAGATGGTTCAAATCTTCTCCGGCATGAAAATCCTCGTAGACCATTTCCGCCTTCAGCGCTTCAAGCGGCACCGGAAACATCGGATAGGCCATCTGGCTCGCCAGCACCGACTGCACGCCACCCCGCTCGGCCAAATGCCCCGCCAAGACGCGGAAACGCCAGCCCGTCTGATAGGCGGGCACAAAGAAAGGAAAGCCGTTGATATGATCCCAGTGGGTATGGGTCAGCAATAAAACAGCCGAACGCACCTGAGGACGGGTGAGATAATCCTGCCCCAAGGCCCGCAAGCCGGTGCCGGCGTCCAAAATGATATTGACGTCGTCTCCGCTGGAAATTTCGATACAGCTGGTATTGCCGCCATAGACAACGTGATTCGGAGAAGGACAGGCGATGCTGCCGCGCACGCCCCAGAACTTTACCCGCATGGCCACCGCCTTCCCCAGACGTCCTTTCGCTTAGAAAAGTATTTTATACGTTTTGCCAAAATTTAAAACGCACATGATCCCTAGGGCAAAATCATCAATGGGCATCCAGGTTCCATCCCCGGAAGACGATCAGCCCGCCCCTGATTGACGGCAATCTCGACCAGGCCGCAGGAATTCTCGTACCAGAAGACTTCTCCGGGCGGCCGATCCGAAAAGGTGCGCGCCCGTTCCAGAATGCGGTCCCCCGCCACGATACGGGCGTTCCGCGACAGACCGGAGGCGCGCAGCCCGGTCATGGCGTTGCCGTAATGGTCGACATAGATCACCGCCGGCAAATCCTCGGGCCAGCCGGGTTGAAAGGGATAATCCAGCAAGGCCCAGTCTCCGATTTCCCCAAGCGCCAATCGCGCCGCCGCCGGAGCGAACAGATCGCGGCCGTGAAAACTGGCCGAAAGCCGCCCGCCCGGATCCGGCTGGAGACGGCGGCATTCATCGATGCCGTAACGGCGGACGAAAGGATCGAACAGCCCGTTGCCCGGCCCCACCAGCCAGCGTCCCCCGCTTCTGACCGCCAACGGCGGACGTTCGCCGCCGACGCCGGGGTCGACCACCGCCAGCACCACGCCGCCGGCGGGGCACTCCGGCAGCAGGGCGGCCAGAAGATACGCGGATTCCTTGGGTTTGAACGCCGGCGCATCGGCCATCAGGTCGATGACGGGAATATGCGGCGCACGGCTGGCCAACACCGCCTTCATTTGTCCCTGATAAGGACCGTCGAGCCCAAAATCGCTGAACAGGAAAATCATAACCGGGTCATCCCTGCCGTTAGGCCCACCAAGCTTGTGGGCATAAGCGGATGTGTCTAATATCACATACATAGCACCATCTTCGCAGCACGCGGCTTTCGTCGGCGGTGGTTTTAGGGCGACAAGTTCATTGGCCTGGGGGGCCGGATTGACGATTTCACGCATTCACGGACTGGCCAAACCCGCTTTTTCCCCCTTGATCGGAACGGCGTTTTTTCTTGCGACCGGCGGCCTGTGGCTGGGCCTGGGCAAGCGCATGGACAGCAATCTGGCCGCCTTGGGCCTGCTGCTGGGCGGCAGCGCTCTTGTTTACACCGCCCTGCATCTGCTGTTCCGCCGCCGCAACTCGCTGGACGTCGGCCTGGACGATCTGCCCGACGCCGTCTTTCAGGTGGATGGCAACGGCCTGATCCGGCAATGGAACCAAGCCGCCGAGTCCCTGGTCGGCGACAGCCTGTTCAGCAGCGGCCAACGTTTTGTCGACATCGCCGTGATCGAAGCCCAAGCCGCCTTGGCCGAGGCTTTGGGAGCCGCCCTTCACAACGGCGTCGCCAGTCTGGAAACGCGGCTTTCCAATGCCGACGGCATTTCCATACCCTGCCACGCCGCCTTGCGCCTGCTGGCCGGTGGGCGCGGCGTCATGGTGTCGCTACGCCCTCTTCCCGATAAATCCGGGCCGGGCGACACCAGCGAAACCTTCCGCCAGATGGTCGAGCTTTCCCCCTTTCTGGCCGCCGTGGTGGCCGACGGCCGCATCGTCTGGATCAACCGGGCCGGCGCCGTGATGCTGGGGGGCGAAAACCCCAGCCATATCTTGCGCCAGCCCTGGGATCATTTCCTGATGCCGTCCATCGACGGCCAGCCGCCCCGCCTGCGCCGCCTGGACGGCAGTCTGATCGAAGTGGATCTGACCAGTTGCGGCACCTTGTTCGAGGACCATCCGGCGATTCTGGTAGAGGCCCGCGATCAGTCCACCCTGTCGTCGGCCACCTTGCGTCTCGAAGATTACAGCCGCCGCATCCAGGGCATGCTGCAAGCCGTCGACGACGCCGTGGTGATGATTGACGATCACGGCCAGATCCAAGGCTTCAACCCGGCAGCTGAAATCCTGTTCGGCCACCCGGCCCGCGAGGTGGTGGGCGAAGACCTGTCTCTGCTGCTGCCGGCCGAAGACGCCAAGACGTTCCTCGACGCCTTTCGCCTGCGCGCCTCGGGCGGAGACAAGGCCCTGCGCCGCCGTCACGAACTGCGCGGCCGCCGCCGCGACGGCTCCAGCTTTCCCGCCCAGCTCACCCAATCCGAGGTACGCGACGGCGGCAAGCGCATCTTCACCCTGGTGATCCGCGACGTCTCGGAACGCAAAGCTCTGTATTCCCGTCTGGCCATGACCGAAAAGGTTCTGGAAGCGACGTCCGAAGGCGTCATCCTGTCCGACATCAAAGGCACAGTGCTGTGGGTCAACGGCGGTTTTTCCCGCATTTCCGGCTACAGCCGCGACGAGGCCATCGGCAAGACCACCCGGCTTCTGAAATCCGGCCTTCAGGGGCCAAGCTTTTATAAGGCCATGTGGGATTCCCTGGAAAACGACGGCGAATGGGCCGGCGAAATCTGGAACCGCCGCAAGGACGGCGAGGCTTATCCCGAGTGGCTGACCATCAAGACCATCCATGACGAAAACGGCCAGCCGGAGCGATTCGTCGGCGTGTTCTCGGATATCTCGAAGCACAAGCGCGCCCAGGAGACCATCCGCCACCTGACCTATTACGATCCCGTCACCCGCCTGCCGAACCGCTATCTGTTCCAGGACCGCCTGGGGCAGGCCATGGAGCGGGCGCGACGTTCGGACCGCCGGGTGGCGCTGGTGCTGGTCAGCCTGGACCGCTTCAAGACCATCAACGAGACCCTGGGCCATCAAGTCGGCGACGCCCTGCTGCGCGAGGTGGCGCAACGCCTGACCGCTTCGGTGCGCGGCGAGGATACAGTCAGCCGCCTGCGCGGCGACACCTTCTGTTGCGTGCTGGCCGAACTGAACCACACCCATGACGCCAATCCGGTGATCAACCGCATTCTGGACAGCTTCATGCAGCCCTTCATGCTGAACGGCCACGAGGTGTTCAGCACCGCCAGCCTGGGCATCAGCATGTTCCCGCTGGACGGCGGCGAGATCGACGACCTGCTGCAAAAAGCCGAGTCGGCGGTCAACCGCAGCAAGGAGCGGGCCGAGAACACCTATCATTTCTATACGCCGGAAATGAACGCCAACTCCATGGAGCGGCTGCGCCTGGAAACCGACCTGCGCAAGGCGGTCAACCGCGGCGAGCTGATCCTCTACTACCAGCCCAAGGTCGAGATCGAAACCGGCAAGCTGGTGGGCGCCGAGGCGCTGGTGCGCTGGCGCCACCCCGAATACGGCATGGTGCCGCCCGCTCGCTTCATCCCCATTGCCGAAGACACCGGCTTGATCCTTCCCATCGGCTCGTCGGTGCTGAACCAGGCTTGCCGCCAGCTCAAGGCCTGGATCGACCAGGGACTGACGCCGGTTCCGGTGGCGGTCAATCTGTCGGCCCACCAGTTCCGGCAAAACGACATGGTCGCCTCCATCACCGGCGTCATCGCCGACGCCGGCATTCCCAGCGGCTTGATCGAACTGGAACTGACGGAAAGCTCGGTGATGCGCAACGCCGATTCCGCCGTCATGCTGCTCAACGAGTTGCACGGCATGGGCCTGACCATCGCCATCGACGATTTCGGCACCGGCTATTCGTCGTTGAGCTATCTGAAGAAGTTCCCCATCGACCGGCTGAAGGTGGACCGATCGTTCGTTCAAGACTTGGGAACCAGTCAGGCGGGCGAGGAAATCGTCGGTGCCATCATCGCCATGGCCCATTCCCTGAAGATGTCGGTGATCGCCGAAGGCGTCGAGAACGGCCAGCAGCTTCAAATGTTGCGCGACCTCAAATGCGAAGAGGTGCAGGGTTTCTATTACAGCCGCCCGGTGCCGGCCGAGGAATTCGCCACATTCCTGGCCGCCGGCACCCTGACGGGACGCGACACCTCAAGCGACTGACCGGGTCTCACCCCGGCTTGCCGTCCTGCCGGGGCAGCAGGCAGACGGGGGCATAGACCACGGCGAAGACGGCGAAGCCCAGGCTCCACAGGGCGCCCGACAGCAGCAGCGCCGAATGGGCGTCCGCCAGCACGCCGAAGACGCGGACGAACGCCCCCAACTGCACCAGCACATATGCCGCCACCGTGGCCTTGGCCGGTTCCAGGGGACGACCGCCATGCCCCAGGGCGGCGCGGCTCATGACGCCGATGATCATGCTGCCGATGGCGCCGGCGGTCAGGGCGTGAACGGCCGTTTGCGGTGTGATGATTCCCGGCATCAGGGCCGACAGCCCCAGCAGGGCCAATCCCACCGGCACCCACAGATAGCCGATGTGCAAAATCCACAGCAGCGGCACGGGGCCGGTCTTCCAGCCTTTCCAGCCCGTCAGGCGGACCAGATGCAGCACCGCCGCCAGCAGGCAGAGCGATCCCGCCGGCACGCTGGAGGGCAAGGCCAGCCAGGACGCCGCCGACAGGGCCAGCGCCGCCAGAGACGCCTTTTCCAGCCACGGCCGCGAAACGGTCTGGACGGAGATTCCCTTCATGCGCAGGCCGTTCTGGGTGAAGCCGGGAATGATGCGCCCGCCGATGACGCCGATCATCATGATGAGCATGAAGATGCCGCCATACAGGCCGGTACGGCCCAATTGGCTGACGCCGAGCATTTCCGACAGCAAAAGCCCGTCGCACAGGGTCAGCAGCGACAAAAGGAACAGGAACATCATGTTCCGCACCTTGCCCGCCCGAATCAGCGGCAAGGCCAACAGACCGCCCAGGGCGGGCAGCAGCAGAATGTCGCACAAAGCCGCCAGCCACAGCGGCAGCCCACCGAGAAAGCCGATGCGGGCGGCGATCCACAGCCCGGCCAGAGCCGCCAGTTTCGTCCCCTTGACGCCGGGAGCGCCGGTCCAGTTGGGCACCGCCGTCAGCAGGAAGCCGCACACCGCCGCCGTCCCGAATCCGAAGAGCATTTCATGGCCGTGCCACAGCAGCGGCGTCACCGCCGGCGCTCCGCCGCCGCTCATGAACAGCAGCCACAGCGGCACCATCAGAGCCGCCTGCAAACCGGCCAGCAGGAAGAACGGACGGAACCCCGCTCGCAATACCGGCAAGCCGCCCGCCGCCTTGCCTGGTTGTTCGATCTGAATCAGCATGAAACCTCCATAATTTCGCTGATTCTTGCGGCATCGCGCCTCTCAAGCGCCTTGATGGCGGTCAAGATCGATCAGGGGTGTAGACCCCTTCTCCCCCTGACGGCTGAGGACGATGGAATTCAGCATAGCCACCATCATCAAGGCTTTGACAAACTGCTCCGGTGAGCGTTTACATCTTGACCAACAAGACAGGTTGGAGTGAGCCATATTGGAACCGCGCGAAAACCAGCGCAAACGCCTTCCCAGGGACGAGAGGGAACGTCTGATCCTGGACGAGGCCGTGAAGTTCTTCGCCGAAGTCGGCTTCGAAGGACAAACCCGCGCCCTGGCCGAACGGCTGGGCGTGACCCAGCCCCTGCTCTATCGCTATTTCCCCGACAAGGAATCGCTGATCGAACGGGTGTTCGACGAAGTTTACATGAAACGGTGGAAGCCGGAATGGCACAGCCTTCTGGCCGACCGCAGCCGACCGTTCGGAACGCGCCTGAAGGAATTCTACGGCGATTTCTGCCGTGAAATCTTCCGTCCCGAATGGGTCCGCATCTTCATGTATGCCGGCCTGAAGGGCGAACACATCAATCAACGCTATCTGGAAAGCATCGAGGGCAACCTTCTACAGCCGCTTTGCCGTGAATTGCGCCACAGCCACGGCCTACCCAGCCCCGAGGACCATCCGCTGGAAGAGCGGGAACTGACCATGGCCTGGGCTCTGCACGGCTCGATTTTCCACGTCGCCATGCGCAAATGGATCTATCGCCTGCCCGTGCCCGACGACCTGGAAGAGGTCGTCAACTTCACCCTGGACACCTTCCTGCACGGCTGCGGCCAGTCCTTGCGGACCCTGTTCCCGGAAATCAAGGCGGCGGAATAACCCCGGCTTTCAAAGCCGGAATGAAAAGGGCGGTGGAGAAATCCACCGCCCCTCATCTATCTGTTAAAGAAGGTGAGCCTTGATTGTGTGGACATCTCCTCCATAGTCGATCCGCCGTTGCCACCAAGCGAGAACATCCGTGAAAAAACCGCCCCCTGTTGCTCTTGTCACCGGTTCGACATCCGGCATTGGCGCTGCCATTGCGCGGCGGCTCGCAGGGGACGGTTTCTCCGTTGTATTGCATTCGCGCAATTCGACGGAAGCCGGACGTGCGTTAGCTGATGAAATCGGCTCTGCTACCTATATTCAGGCTGATTTGGCTAATGACACCGACAGGGAGAGGCTCGTTCGAGACGCAATATGCGCATGGGGGAGACTCGATGTTCTCGTCAATAATGCGGGAATCAGCCGTGTTATTTCTCATGCGGATCTCGCTGCTGCAACGCCAGCCATCTGGCAAGAATTGTACGAGATCAACGTAGTCGCACCTTTTCGGCTGGTGGCTGAAGCGGAACCGGCGCTACGCGAAGCGGCCCGATGTGGCCGCCCTGGCTGTATTGTGAATGTCAGTTCCCATGCCGGTGTACGGCCTAAAGGAGCCTCGATTCCTTACGCTGCGAGCAAGGCAGCATTGAATCATGTGACTCGATTGCTTGCTCTTTCTCTTGCCCCGGATATCCGTGTGAATGCGGTCGCTCCGGGACTGGTCGACACACCCCTTACGGCAGATTGGACTGAGGCACAACAGCTCTGGAAGGCAGGCTCGCCGATGCGGCGGGCGGCTAGCCCGGAAGACATTGCTCAGGCAGTTGCAATGTTAGTTGCATCTGACTACTTGACGGGAGAGATCCTCCTCTCCGACGGCGGATTGAACCTGACATAGCAAAATACGTTAGGAAATCGGGATATTTTCCTGAAAGCGCTGCCACCAGCACTAGATCCAGCAGTGACGGCCATCATGAATTCGTATGCCAACAGATTGTTGGAGGGGCGGTGGAGAAATCCACCGCCCTTTTCGTTAAGCTCCGGCTGTTCCCGTCACGCCTTGCGGCAACGGGCCAGGAACGGCACCGCCATGACCAGTTGCATGACCGACCACAGCACCATTTCACGGTTGGCGAAAGCGCCGTGCAGCAGCAGCGGCACCTGATCGGCCAGGGTGGGGTGATCCTTGGTGAAATCCTCGCCCATGGCCAGGGCCAAAGCCTCGCTGCCCACCGCCAGCACGGCGCCTAGGACCAGCCCCCAACCCAACCAGCGCACTAGGCCGTCGCGGCGGCGGCTGGCCATGGGCAGATCGCTGAACAAGCCCTCGAAGGACAGCGCCCGGGACAAACCGCCCCCCTGGCGCAGGGCCAGAACCGCCCGCACGGACAGCAGCATCAGAATGGCGGCGCAGGGCACGCTGAAATCGATCACGGGAATATCGCGGTAACGGCCGTCGATGAACAGCAGCAGCGTCCAGATCACGGCATAGAGTCCCGACAGCAGCGCCAGGGATTCGGCGTTGCCCAGCACCCCGCCCCGCCCCAGCTTGCGCCCGAAGACGGCGGGCTGCGGTTCGGTTCCCGCCAGGGCGGCCTTGGCGTCGCCCAACAGGCGAGCGGCGCGAGTCAGCCCCAGCAAGGCGAAGCTCAGCCCCAAACCGCCGCGCAAAGGCGCCCACAAGTCCTGCCACCAGCGGAAGCTGACGGCTTCGGCATGGAAACAGGTGGTGACGGCCAGCCACGCCAGCGCCTGGGCCAGCACGGCGAAAACGAAACGCCCGCCCAACGACGAAATCGAACGGCCCAGCCATAGGGTGGCGGCAATGCCCGCCAGCACGGCGATGGCGGCGCGCAGCTTCCAGTCGGCCACCTCGGTCACCGGACCGGCCATGTCGAATTTCGGCTTACGGTCGATGTCCATGACGCCCCAGGCAGCGCCGACGGTGTTTTCCAGGGCCGATTTCCAAGGCTGATCGAAAGCTTCGACGATGTTGTAGTCGAAATCGTGGCTGGCAGCGATATTGGCCATCTTGCGCACGAAACGCGCTTCGTTGACGGTGTTGACCACCGACGGGCCGCGGTCACGGCCGATGGACGGCCAACCGGCCTCGCCGATCAGGATCGGCTTGCCCGGAAAGGTGGCGCGCATGCGTTCGACGATGCGCACCATGTAATCGTTCACATTGTCGATGCTGATGGGCTCGTCTTCCCAGAACGGCAGAATGTGGATGGTGATAAAGTCCACTTCCTTGGCCACTTCCGGGTATTTCAGATAAAAGGCCCAAACGTCGGCATAGGAAACCGGCTGCTTCACCGCCGCCTTGACCCGGCGGATATAGCTGATCAGTTCGTCCGGCTTCAGATCGCGGCGCAGCAGCACCTCGTTGCCGACGATGACCCGCTCGATCTCGTTGGGATGGGCGTTGGCGGCCTTGATCAGGCCGGTGATCTCATCCTCGTTGAGCTTCTTGCCCTTGGCCTCGGTCTCGTTGGTCAGCCAAGCGCTGAAGATCACCTTCAGCCCCAGCTTGGCGGCCATATCGGGAACCACCTCCATGCCTTCTTCCGAGGTATAGGTGCGCACGCCGCGCGCGCGCCCCACCAGGGACTGCAAATCCTCCTGGATCTGCTGGGAAGTGGGATAGACCTTGGTCAGCGGGCTTTGCCCCCGGCGGAACGGAGCGAAGGAAACGCTGCGCACCGGACCTTCCCAGCTTTCGGCCACCGGCACCGGCTGGTCGAAATGCCACCACAGGGCGGCAGCCGCCAAAGCGGCGGCGATTGCGGCGAGAAGCAGCGAGACAATGCGCATTATCAGGGCCTCTTTCTGGGCAAAATTCAGCGTCCGTGACCTTTGAGGTAACGGCGGTCCTTGACCACCGACAAAGCCACGCCGAAACGCTCCACCGCGATGATCTGCCGGCCCTCGAAATAGCGCTGGCAGTTGGCCTGGGTGAAAGCGACGATGAAATCGGCTTCGTCGATGTTCTTGGTGAATTCCATATATTCGGGGAAGAAATACGCCGCCGACATGCGATGTCCGCACACCGCCACCTTGTAAGAGCGGGTGATCGGTTTGTCGCCGTTCTCCATGGCGATGTATTCGGCCAGATCCTTGGTGGCCTCCAACAGGGAATTACCCCAGTAATCCAGCTCGTAGGCGCCTTCGGCTCCCTTCACGCCGCCGGTCAGCAGATTGTAATAGACGTATTCGTCGGGATGCAGCTGGGCCATCACCCAGATCTGCGCCACCAGCACCACCGCCAGCAGACCGGCGAAGACGCGGCTCAGGCGCTCGCCCATCCCTTCCAGGGCCTGCCACAGCCGATCCAGGCCCAAGGAGGCCAGCACCGTCATGGGCGGCACCACGAACAGGAAATGCCGGATGCCGTTATAGGCCGTCGGCTTGTAGAAAATGAAGAACACCACCGGGAAAAACGCCGACAGCGCCACCAGCAGGATTTCGATGCGCCGCACCTCGGCGGGCGTGGCGTTGTTCAAGAACCTGGGGCCCGACCGCAGCCGCCCCCACAGATAGCGGGCTGCCTGGAAAATGGCGGCCAGCAAACCGACCAGCACCACCTCGGGCAGGTTCACCAGCAGATAGTCCGGCAGATAATCCCGGGGCAGCTGGGTGGCCTTGACCCAGACGCCGGCCACCAGGGTGTCCATGTTGATCGGCAGCTTCGAGAAATCGTGCAGGGCCTGAAGCGGATTGAACGGACTGGCCACGCCCCAGGGCCAGAACACGCCCATCACCAGATAGGCGATGACCACGCCGGGAAACAGGCGACGCAAGGCCTGCCACAGATGAGCGCGGACCTGCCCGATGTTGCGCGCGTGGCGCCATTCGCCGATCAGGAACAGCAGCAGGCCCAAAGCCATGTAGGGACCGATCAGCACGGCGGCGACACGGATGCCCAAGGCCAGACCGACGGCCACGCCCAGCTTGACCACCAGACGGACAGGCGGATGCGGCAAGCAGGACATGGTCCGGCACATGTAATAAAGCGCCCAGACCATGGCCCCTGCAAAAGGCGCGTCTTTCGGATTGTTGAAGCTGTGGCCGTAATAGGCCGGCGTCAGCACCAGCAGCATCAAAGCCAGGAAGCCGACGCGGTCGCCGCCCAGGTGGCGCCCCAGCTTCCAGGCGCCGGCCAGCCCGACCACCCCCATCAGTCCGCCCAGCAGATGCCGGGTTTCATATTCGCCAAAGGGCGAAACCAGATTGACGATGGCGGCGATCAGATCGAAGAAGCCGCCATATCTGAACAAATCCAGATAGTTGAAAACCGACGTGTCCTGGAAGAACGAGCTATAGAACGCCAGCAGCTTGACGCCGTAGACGTTCTGCACCTCTTCATCGTTGGTGATGCCGTAATCCTGAAACGTCAGGATGGCCAGCATCGCCACGCCCAGCAGCACCAGCAGCGACAGGTCGTTGAAGGCATGGCCCCATCTGCGGCCGGCGGTCCGGGCCTGACCCGGTTTAACCGCCGCCGACGGGATTTTAGGAGCTTCCAAAGTCATGGCGCGGACCTTAGACGTAAACGGAAGCCCCTACAAGAGGGTGACGTCGGCATGCTCAGAGAAGAAAGCCCTCGGGCGCCTCCGCCGGAACCGGGATCGGCTTGCCGCCGTCGCTGACCCGCACGAAGGTGAAGGTGCCCTGCGTGACCTTTTCCTGGGCGCCGCCGTCGCGGCGGCGCACCCAGGCCTCGACCTTGAAGACCATCGAGGTGCGGCCGACCTTCAAGCAATTGCAATAACACGACAATTCGTCGCCTACCTTCATCGGCAGGTGAAAGGTCATGGCGTCCACCGATACGGTGGCCACCCGCCCCCCTGCCCGCCAGCGGGCGGCGATGCCGCCGGCCAGATCCATCTGGGACATCAGCCAGCCGCCGAACACGTCGCCTTCGTAGTTCAAATCCGCCGGCATGGCGATGGTACGGATGGTCAAAAGGCCTTCGGGTTCCGGCGTGGACATGACATCTCCAACATCTTGTGGCAAAGCTGACGAACCTCCACCGGATAGGCTTGCGCCACCCGGCTTCGTCCATATAATGCATCCCATGTCCGACTTATTCCAACAGCTTGCTCCCAAAAGCAACGACTACTCCGCCAAGGATATCGAAGTCCTTGAGGGGTTGGAGCCCGTTCGCCGCCGCCCCGGCATGTATATCGGCGGCACCGACGACAAGGCTTTGCACCACCTCGTCGCCGAGGTTTTGGACAACGCCATGGACGAAGCCGTGGCCGGGCACGCCAGTTGGATCGAGCTGGAACACAGGGCCGACGGCTCGGTGATGGTGCGCGACAACGGGCGCGGCATTCCCATTGATCCACACCCGAAGTTCCCCGACAAGTCGGCCCTGGAAGTCATTCTGACCACGCTGCATTCCGGCGGAAAATTCGGCGGCGACGCCTACAAGGTGTCGGGCGGTCTGCACGGCGTCGGCGTGTCGGTGGTCAACGCCCTGTCCGACAGCCTGACCGTCGAGGTCGCCCGCGACCGCCAGCTGTGGACGCAAAGCTATTCCCGCGGCACGCCGTTGGGTCCGCTGACCCTGGTCGGTCCCATTCAGAACCGCCGCGGCACCACCGTCGTCTTTCATCCCGACCCGGAAATCTTCGGCGCCGACGCCCGGCTGCGCCCCGGCCCGCTCTACCGCATGGCCCGCTCGAAGGCCTATCTCTATCGCGGCGTCGAAATCCGCTGGTCCACGGATCCGGCCCTGCTGAAAGACGGCGACAGCACTCCGCAAAAGGAAACGCTCAAGTTTCCCAATGGGTTGAAGGATTTTCTTGACGGCATGCTGGAAGGCCGCGCCCTGCACGGCGCTCAAGCCTTCGCCGGCCAAGCCGCCTTTCCCGACGACATGGGACAGGTGGAATGGGCCGTCGCCTGGCCCGAGGACGAGGAAGGTTTCTGCAATTCCTATTGCAACACCGTGCCCACCCCCGAAGGCGGCACCCATGAAACCGGCCTGCGCAACGCCCTGACCCGCGCCCTGAAACAGTACGGCGACATGACCAATAACCGCCGCGCCGCCCAGGTGACGGCGGACGACGTCATCGGCGGCGCCTGCATCGTCGTTTCCGTATTCATCCGCGAACCTCAGTTCCAGGGCCAGACCAAGGAAAAGCTGGCCACCGCCGAAGCCACCCGGCTGGTGGAGAACGCGGTCAAGGATCACTTCGATCATTGGCTATCCGGCGACCCCGCCGCCGCCAAGGCGCTGCTGGAACGCTTCATCGAACGAGCCGAGGACCGCGCCCGCAAGAAGCAGGCCAAGGAACTGTCGCGCAAGACCGCCACCAAGCGCCTGCGCCTGCCCGGCAAGCTGGCCGATTGTTCGCGCAATTCGGCCGAGGGATCGGAACTGTTCCTGGTCGAGGGCGATTCGGCCGGCGGTTCCGCCAAGCAGGGCCGGTCGCGCGAGACCCAGGCGGTTCTGCCCTTGCGCGGCAAGATCCTCAACGTCGCCTCGGCGACGCTGGACAAGATGCGCGCCAACCAGGAAATCCGCGATCTGATCGAAGCCCTGGGCTGCGGCATCCGCGATTCCTACGACGACGAAAAACTGCGCTACGAACGCGTCATCATCATGACCGACGCCGACGTCGACGGCGCCCATATCGCCTCGCTGCTGATGACCTTCTTCTATCAGGAAATGCCCAAGCTGATCGCCAACGGGCATCTGTTCCTGGCCTGTCCGCCACTGTACCGCATCAGCGCCGGCCAGACGGTCATCTATGCCCGCGACGACGCCCATAAGGAAAAGCTGATGGCCACCACCTTCGCCGGCAAGAAGGTCGAGATCAGCCGCTTCAAGGGCTTGGGCGAAATGCCGCCCATGCAGCTCAAGGAAACCACCATGGATCCCAAGACCCGCAGCCTGCTGCGGGTCAGCGTCCCCTCCATTAAGCCTCATCACACCGAAGAGGAACTGATGGAGGCCCGCGCCCAGCAAAAACATATCGACGAGCGCGTCGACCAGCTGATGGGCAAACGACCCGAACTGCGTTTCCAGTTCATTCAGGAACACGCCAAGTTCGCCCGCGATCTCGACGTCTAAGAACAAGACGGGGTAAGGGAAAGACGGAGTCAGGAGAAGATATCCCGCAAGGCTCCTTTCCCGCCCATCGTCCCGGCGGGAAAACTCTCGACGAGGATGCGCAATGTGGACAATTCCCGCCTATGTCCTGGCGGCGCTCGCTGAAATCGGCGGCTGCTTCGCCTTCTGGTCCTGGCTGCGATTGGGAAAATCACCCCTATGGCTGCTGCCGGGCATGGCCAGCCTGGCGCTGTTCGCCTGGATTTTGACCCGTATCGACGCCGATTTCGCCGGACGCGCCTACGCCGCTTACGGCGGCATCTACATCCTGACGTCGCTGGGGTGGCTGTGTGCCATCGAAGGCAGCCGTCCCGACCGCTGGGACGCGATCGGCGCCGCCCTTTGCGTGGCTGGCGCCCTGATCATCGTGCTGGGGCCGCGCGGGCACTAAGATCCGCCTGCGCGGATGGCGTCCCCACGCCCCGCACGCCTAAAGGGAAATCGGCAAAGACGGACGGCGGCGCTGTTTGGCGGCACTTTTTTCCGCCTGCATCTTCAGCACATAGGGCTTCATGCGCAGATCGGATTCGATGATGTGGCCGACCAGCCAATCCTTCAGAAAATCGGCGATCTCCCGGATCATGGTGTCCTGAATGTCGCCGTGGGCTTCGGTGTAATCCATCAGCACGTGCTGAAGCTGTTTCAGGACGTCGCGATGCTGCTTGCGATGGGATTCGTGAAAGGGATAGCGAACCTTGAGCTGGATCTCTTCCTCGCGGGCGAAATGCTCGCCGGTATATTGCACCAGCCCCAGCAGAACCTTGGCGATTTTGCGATGATCCACCTTGCCGGTGATGGATTTCTCGAACTCGTTGATGAGGTCGACCAGATGTTTGTGATCGCCATCAATGACGGGATCGCCGACACACATAGTCTGACGCCATTCTATGGACATGCCGTTCCCCCAGCCTGCCGATTGATTAGCGTCAGCTTATCCTTTTGGCTAATAAAATTCCACGATTATCTTGCATTCAGCGGGGTTTCATTCACCCGATGATTGCGCGAAGCTTAAGTCTGAATCATACTTTATGCATATGACCAATGATTACGCCAGCGACGCGCACCAGTCCTTCAGACGCCGGGCCGCCTCGCGCATGTCCTCGGTCGAGCCGGCGAAGGAAATGCGCAGAAAACGATGTCCTTCGATGGGGTCGAAGTCGATCCCCGGCGTGCAGGCCACCCCGGTTTCAGCCAGCATGCGGCGGCAGAAATCCTGGCTGTCGCTAGTCCAATGCGAAATGTCGGCATAAAGATAGAAGGCACCGTCGGCCGGAGCCAGCTTGTCGAATCCGGCCGACGGCAGTTCGGCCAGCAGGATTTGCCGGTTCTCGGCATAGCGGGCGACGTTGGCGTTCAGCTCGTCCTTGCAGTCGAACACCGCCACGGCGGCGTGCTGCGACAAGGTCGGCGGCGAGATGAACAGGTTCTGCGCCAGACATTCCACCGCCCGCAGCAGGTCGTCGGGAACCACCATCCAGCCCAGGCGCCAGCCGGTCATGGAATAATATTTCGAGAAGCTATTGACGGTCAGAACCTCGGGCATGGCGGCGGCGGTCGCCGCCGGTTCGCCATAGCTGAGACCGTGATAAATCTCGTCCGACACCAGCCGCACGCCGTTGTCGTGGCACCAGCCGGCCAATTCGGCCAACTGTTCCTTGCTGAGCATGCTGCCCGTCGGGTTCGACGGACTGGCGACGATCAGGCCGTCCAGTTTCTGGCCGCATTGGCGCATGACTTCGGCGGTGGGCAGGAAACGGCTTTCCGGCCCCACCTGGATCAGCACCGGCTCGACGCCCAGCGCCGCGAGAATGTTGCGGTAGGCGGGATAGCCGGGACAGGCCACGCCCACCCGGTCCCCGGCCTCGAACGCCGACAGGAAGGCCAGCAGAAAGGCGGTGGACGACCCGGTGGTGACCACCACGTTTTCCGGCTTCACGGCGACGCCGTAAACGTCGCCGTAATCCTGGGCGATGCGGCGGCGCAAAGGCTCGATGCCCAAAGCCTCGGTATAGCCCAGCACATGGGCGTCCAGGGCGGCTTTGGCGGCATCCACCACCAGCGCCGGAGCGCCGGTCGAGGGCTGCCCGACTTCCAGGTGCAGAACGTCGCCGCCGGCGGCGGCCCGCTCGTTGGCGGCGCGCATGACGTCCATGACGATGAAGGCGGGGACCTGTCCCCGCTTCGCGACCTTCAAAGCCATGACCGTCAGTCCTTGCCGACGACCGAGGCCAGACCGGCGCCGCGCGGGTCGGTGACGGCCGCGCAACGGGCGACCGTCGGATCGCCGCTGCCGCATTGCAGGGCGTTCACCCGGGCCGCCACCTGGCCTTCGGCGACATCGTGACCCGCGGCCTGCAAATCGCCGACGCTGCCGTATCCCTGCTCGACCACCACCTGATCCGGGCTGTTGGTGGTGTGCAGACGGGTATTGCCCACCGCATCCTTCAACGGCTGCTTGCCCACCAGCGCGGCCAAGGCCGTCTGGGTCACGGCGGTAGCCGACGCCGTGTTGCCCCCGGCGGCGGCGGCAAAGCGGAATTCATTGGAATTGGTGTTGATCGCCAGCATCGGCCCGACACTGTAAGGACCGCGCCCCTTGACCCCCGGCGCGAAGGCCATCAGGAAGCCCTGGTTGGGCAGGATGCGCCCGGTGCCGAAGCCGTTGTTCAAAGACAGGGTGCAGGCCACCGCCGATCCCTCGTTGTCCATCACCACGAAGCCGGTGCCCGCCGAAACGTCGGACGGGGCGTCGCCGCCCTGGGGCTGATGGGCATTGGCGGCAAAGCCGCTCCACAGACCGTCGAGATGGCTCTTGGCCAGCATGTCGGCCGGAATCTGGCTGCTGGTGCCTTCGGGATTCATCCAGCTGGCCCGGTCGGCGTAGACGCGGGCGAAGGCTTCGGCCAGTAGATGCGGACGGGCCGACGGAGAGGCCTCGGCATAGCGGCCGCTTTCGGCCAGAAGCTTCCACAGTTCGGCCTCGACCAGCCCCGATGCGGCGGGCGGCGGCGGGAAATAGGCCGTGTCGTTACCGTATTTGACCTCCAGCGGCGCCAGCCACTTGGGCGACACGGCGCGCAGATCGTCGGTGGTCAAAGAACCGCCGATGGCTTTGGAAGCGGCCACCAGATCATCGGCTCCGCGGCCGGTATAGAATTCACCCGCCCCCTTCACACGCAGACGCGAAATGGTGGCGCCCAGATCCAGTTGCTGCAACATCTCGCCTTCCGCCAGCGGCGTGCCGTCGCCGTGGCCGAACGTGCTGCGGGCGATGGGATCGTCGAACAGCGGACCAACGAAGGGATTGAGCTGGTTAATGAAAGCCCGCGACGCCGGAGCGCCGTTGCGGGCGATGGCTTCGGCCGGAGACAAAAGCTGTTCCCAGCGCAGCCGGCCGTATTTCGACTGCAGGGCATACATGCCGCGCGGCAGGGTCGGCGCGGCGGTGGGACGGTTGGTCTGCGGCCCCAGCGCCGACGGCGGCGCCGCCACGAAGTCCAGCGCCTCGACCTTTTTCTTTCCGTGATCGTAGACCAGGCAGGAACCGCCGGCTCCCAGGCCGGCCTGGGAAGGCATGGTGACGGCGAGGGTGAAGGCCATGGCCACGGCGGCATCGGCGGGAGAGCCGCCGGCGGACAGGGCGTCGCGGCCCACCAGTACGGCCCGGGGCTCGTCGGCGGCGACCATCCCGGCGAAACCTTCGACGTGGCCGACCACTCCCACCGGGCGGTCCGGCCCCCCACATGCATTGAGCGCAAGGCTGGCCGTCAGCAAAGCCGCCACGGCGGCACGTTGATTTCCGAAGGCGCGGCGGATAGGCTGCATCAACACCGGAGTGTCCATCGTGATCTTCAAACGCATTTCTTTCCTGGCCGTCCTTTGCCTGATTTCCTTGGGCCTGATTTCCGCGGCGTCCACCCGCGCGGACGCCCAAGAATTATCCCTGATCCGGGATGCGGAGATCGAAAATACCATCCGACTATACGCCACGCCACTATTCGAGCAAGCGGGCGTCGAGCCGGACGCGGTGCAAATTCATCTGGTGAAGGACAATACCCTCAACGCCTTCGTCGCCGAAGGACTCAATCTGTTCATCAACACCGGGCTGATCATCAAGACGGATCACGCCGGGCAGTTGATCGGCGTGATCGCCCACGAATCCGGCCATATCGCCGGCGGCCATCTGGTCAAGGGCCGCACCGCCATGGAAAACGCCCAGAACGCCTCGCTGGCCGCCACCATCCTGGGCATGGCCGCCGCCGTGGCCGCCGGGCGCGGCGACGTCGGCATCGCCATGGTCGGCGGCGGCAACGAAGCCGCCTTGCGCAGCTATCTGGCTTTCAGCCGCGGCATCGAAGCCTCGGCCGACACCGCCGCCCTGACCTTCCTCGACAATCTGCACCTGTCGGCCCGCGGCTTTCTGGAGTTCATGGAAAAGCTGGGCGGTCAGGAACTGCTAACCAGCAGCCGCCAAGACCCCTATATGCGCACCCACCCGGTGACCAGCGAGCGCATCGATGAAATCCGCAATCACGTCGAGCACTCGCCCTATTCCGACAATCCGGTGCCGCCGCAATATGTCGAACTGCACCGCCGCATGGTAGCGAAGCTGGTGGCCTTCATGCAGCCGCCGGTCTCGACCCTGATGCATTACCGCGAGGACGACAAGAGCATCGAGGCCCGCTACGCCCGCGCCATCGCCTATTACCGCAAGCCGGACCTTGGCAACGCCGTCCCCCTGATCGACGGCCTGATCGCCGAACGCCCCAAGGATCCCTATTTCCATGAGCTGAAGGGCCAGATGCTGTTCGAGAACGGACGCGGTCCCGAGGCCATTCCGGAATACCGTCTGGCCATCCAGTATCTGCCGGACAACGCCCTGTTGCTGGAAGAACTGGGGCAAGCCGAGGTGGAATCCGAAGATCCCGCCATGGCCGCCGAAGCCACCAAGCATCTGAAGACGGCCACCCAGCGCGATCCCGGCAGCGCCGGCGCCTGGCGCATGCTGTCCATCGCTTACGGCCGCAGCGGCAACGAGCCGATGGCCGAAGCCGCCCTGGCCGAATATTGCCTGCTGGCCGGTCAGTACAGCGAGGCCCTCTATCATGTCGAAAAAGCCCGCAAGGGCGTGAAGCCGGGATCGCCCACGGCGCTGCGCCTGGAAGACGTCCGGGCCCAGGCCGAACAGGGGCAGACGGCCCGCAAGGCTCAATAGAAAAACGGAAAAACAGACGATATCCCCGCTTCGGCGGGGATATCCGTTTCAGGCCTCGGCCAAAGCCGTTTCCAGAACGCCGGCCAGCAATTCGGCCCAACGGACGGCGCCCGTCTGGTCGGCGATTTCGTCCTGGCGGATTTCGACGGACACGTGCAGACGCCCGGCGTCCTGTCCATGGCGGTCGACGGTATGATTGGCGATGCGTCCCGAATAGGGCTCGTTGTCGCCGCACAGCAGCCCTTTCGCCCGCAGGCCGGCCATCAGCGGCAAGGCCAACCGGCCATCCTGGTTCCACAGCACGCCCACCGGCCAAGGACGGCCGCAGCCGCCGTTCATGCAGGGCGTGAAGCTGTGAATGGCGATCAGGGCGGCGCGCCCGCCCCCCTGCTCCAACCGCTCCAACTGATGGCCGATGGCCCGCTGATAGGGATGATACCAGTGATCCTCTCTGGCGCGGATCTCGGCGCCGCTCAGGGCGGCATTGCCGGGAATCACCGTGCCGTCGCTGCTTGGGCAGATAGAGGTGGGATGGCCAGGCTCGCGGTTGCAGTCGATGACCAGCCGCGACACTCCGGCCAAAATCGTCGTCGCTCCCATCAGACGCGACATCTCGGCCGCCACCTCCGCCGCGCCGATATCCCAGCCGATGTGGCGGGTGATTTCGGCCTCGGACAACCCCAATCCCTCCAGTTCGGAGGGGACGGCGTGGCTGGCATGATCGCAGACCAGCAGCAGCGGGCGGGAAGATTCAGGATGCAGAAGATGGAACGGCTGAGGAGCGGAAGAAAAACGCAATGTCGCCTCTGCGATAAGCTGGGCTGAAAACTGCCCCAGTTCAAATTAGCCAGAGCCGACTCTTTTGTCAGTTCATTTTCGGACGATAAACATACCCTTTTATCAAAACCCACCTGCTTTTAAGGATGATCAATACGCATAATTGGATCATCATGCGGGCCATCTTGTAAGGGGGCCGGGAGGTAAAGAGGCATGATGACGGACGAGAAAAAACCCCAATCCACCGTGCTGCGCATCGTTCAGGTCGCCAGCGGTAATTTTCTGGAAATGTACGACTTCATGGTCTTCGGCTATTACGCCACGGCCATCGGCAAGACGTTCTTTCCCAGCACCAGCGACTTCGCCTCGCTGATGGCGGTGCTGATGACCTTCGGCGTCGGCTATATGATGCGCCCGCTGGGCGCGTTCTTCCTGGGTGCCTATATCGACCGCCACGGCCGCCGCCGCGGCCTGATCCTGACGCTGACCCTGATGGCCGTCGGCATGCTGATGGTCGCCTGTATTCCCGGATACGAAACCTTGGGCTTCGTCGCGCCGCTGATCGTTTTCCTCGGCCGCATCCTGCAAGGGTTCTCGGCCGGCGTGGAACTGGGCGGCGTCTCCGTCTATTTGTCGGAAATCGCCCCGCCCGACAAAAAGGGCTTTTACGTCAGCTGGCAGTCCGCCAGCCTGCAATGCGCCGTCATCACCGCCGGCCTGATCGGCTGGCTGCTCAGCCTCAACATCTCGCCCCAGCAGATGAACGACTGGGGTTGGCGCATTCCGCTGCTGGCCGGCTGCATGATCGTGCCGGTTCTGCTGCGCCTGCGCCGCACCCTGCGGGAAACCGAAGAGTTCGAAGCCCGCACCAAGAAGCATCAGCCGCAGCTGAAGGAGATTTTCCGCTCCATCGCCTCGAACTGGCAGCTGGTGCTGATGGGCATGCTGATCGTCAGCCTGAGCAACGCGGCATTTTACATGATCACCGCCTATACGCCCACCTTCGGCCAGCATGAACTGCATCTGTCGAGCACCGACAGCCTGCTGGTGACCCTGTGCATCGGCGTTTCGAACTTCATCTTCGTGCCCATCGGCGGCGCCTTGTCCGACAAATTCGGACGCCGCCCGGTGATGGTGCTGGCGGCCTTGGTGCTGCTGGCCACCGCTTACCCGGTCCTCGACTGGCTGACCCAGGCTCCCAGCCTGGAGCGCATGCTGCTTGCCGAGTTCTGGCTGTCGATCGTCTATGCTCAGTACAACGGCGCCATGATCGTCTATGTCACCGAGATCATGCCGGTCGAAGTGCGCACCGCCGGGTTCTCGCTGGCCTACGGCCTGTCGCAGACGGTGTTCGGCGGCTTTACGCCGGCCATCTGTACCTACCTGATCCACGAAACCGGCAACAAGGCCATGCCCGGCGTCTGGATCTCGGTGGCGGCCGTTTGCGCCCTAAGCTCGATGGCTGCCCTGGCTCTTTACCAGCGCAGCCTCAACAAACCCGCCCTGGCCGAATAAGCCCCGGCGGCAAACGCAAAAAGGGGATGCGGATCACTCCGCATCCCCTTTTTTCCATTCGCGCTTTACGAGCGGCTGACGGCGAAATCGCGCAGCACGCCGACTTCGGTCTGAGCCTGCTGCAAGCGCAGATTCACCGCGTCGCCGATGGACACGATGCCCACCAGTTCCTCGCCCTCCAGCACCGGCAGGTGACGGACCCGCTTGTCGGTCATCACTTCCAGAACCTTCTTGGCGGGATCGCCCAGCTTACAGGTCAGCGCCGGGGTCGACATGATGTTGCGCACGGCCATTTCCAGAGCGCCCTTGCCGAACTGCGAGATCGCCTTGACGATGTCGCGCTCGGACACCACGCCCATAACCTTGCCCTTGGTGTCGCAGACCACCGCGACGCCGACCTTCTTCGCGGTCAGCAGGGCCGCCGTATCGGCAACGGAATGCTCCGGACGAATGGTGAAAACGTTATTGCCCTTATGCTTCAGAATCGTCTCAACCGACATGCTAGCCTTCCCCCTTGTTGATCGGGTTTCAGAACCGTTTTTGTGATTGGTGGCTCCGTTCAAAACCACTCTAGCTTGCAGGTGGTGCAGTGCGAAGAAGAATTCAACACCCCCTGCACGACTTTTAGAAACCATGGGCGTAATAAGGCCGTTCATGCTGCATTCAGATTGCCTCCCGCATGATGGCCGGACTTCCTGACGGAAGAGGTGCGCCCGTACCCCCCGACATCCCTCAGCGGGCGCTCCACCTTGACGGAAGCGGCGTCATGCCCTTGAAAGCCGCTTCCGTCGCCCTTCCCGAACAAGTCATGGGCGAAAGCCCCCGCCTCCTGCTATCATTGCGGCTGCGAAGATTCGAGCGGAGGCGTTCCATGTCGAAAAAGGATGTCGTCATCACCTGGCTGCCACAGCCGGAAGAGCATGATTATCCCGCCGCCGCCTCCTATCTCGGCCTGATCTACCCGCCGGTCCTGGTGGACAAGATCGTCAGGGAACTGCGGGAAGCCTCCGTCAGCCAGTTCAAGGCCAAGGACATCTTCCGCGCCTCGGGTCTGTCGCTGCTGGGCGTCAGCAACGGCCATGTGAAGAAGGACCAGGACAAGATTCTCGCCGGAACGCCCCTGTCCCCCTTGCTGCTGCTGCGCGACAACCAATTAGGCAAGGTGGTCATCGCCGACGGCTATCACCGCATGTGCGCCATCTACAGCTTCGACGAAGACGCGCTGATCCATTGCAAGATCGTATAACCCGGTTTCCGCACGGCTTTTTAGGGTTGCGCCGACGGCTGTACGGCTTATTTTGGGCCATCCCTTTTTTCTTCGACCTGCGCAGGACATGTCGGCCAAAGAGCTTAAAAACACGATTGAGGCCGTTATCGTCTGGATCGTCTTCCATCTGTTCCGCCTGCTGCCGGTGGACGCGGCGTCGGCCGTGGGCGGCTGGATCGGCCGGAGCGTCGGCTATCGCCTGCCCGTCACCCGCCGCGCCCGGCGCAACCTGAAGCGCGCTTTCCCCGATTGGCCTACGGCCAAGGTCGAGAACACCCTGCGCAGCATGTGGGACAATCTGGGCCGCGTGGCCGGCGAATATCCCCATCTGGAAAAATTCTCCTACGGCCCCGGCCAAAGAGTCGAAGTCGAGGGGATCGAGCATTTGCTGGGCCTGCGCGACGACGGCCGGCCGGGCATCTTTTTTTCCGCTCATTTCGGCAATTGGGAGCTGGCGGGGTTAAGCGCCGCCCGTAACGACCTGCCCATCACCCTGATCTATCGCGCCGCCAACAACGCCCGTGTCAACTGGGTGTTCGAGCGCGGGCGCAGCGTCGCCGGCATCGACGTCATTCCGAAAGGCGCATCGGGCGCCCGTCAGGCCTTGGCCAAACTGAAGCAAGGCGGCCATCTGGGCATGCTGGTGGATCAGAAGATGAACGACGGCATCGCCGTGCCCTTCTTCGGCCGCGACGCCATGACTGCCCCCGCCCTGGCGGCATTCGCCCTAAAATTCGACTGCCCGGCCGTTCCCGCCCACGTCATCCGCGAAAACGGCGCACATTTCCGCATCGTTTTCCAACCCGCCCTGCGCTTCACGAAAACCGGCGACCAAAGCGCCGACCTGCTGTCGGCCATGACGCAGGTCAACGGCCTGATCGAGGAATGGGTCCGCGCCCACCCCGATCAATGGATGTGGCTGCACAAGCGCTGGCCGGACTAAGTTCCGCTCACGCCTTTTGATTTCGTCCGCATATGGGTTGATTTTTTGGGCAAGCACCTCACCTTTGCGCTCAAGGCGTTGACCCTATCCAATCGAGGTGGGTATGAAGATTCTGGTTTTGGGCGCGGGCGGCGTCGGCGGGTATTTTGGCGCACGGCTGGCTGCCGCAGGCTGTAACGTCACCTTTCTCGTGCGGCCCGGCCGCGCCGCCAAACTGGCCGACCACGGACTGACCGTGCGCAGCCCCATGGGCGACTGTTCCGTTCCCGATGTCCGTTTCGTCACCCAGGCCGAATCCCCCGCCGACCTGATTATTTTATCCTGCAAGGCCTATGATCTGGCCTCGGCCATGGATTCCATCGCCCCCGCCGTCGGCAGCGCCAGTTTGATCCTGCCTTTGCTCAACGGCCTCTGTCATCTGGACGATTTGGATGCCCGCTTCGGCAAGAGCAAGGTGCTGGGCGGCGCCTGCCACATCGGCGTGACCATGAACGAAGCCGGTGATATTCTGCATCTGAATAAGCTGCATCGCTTCCTGCTGGGCTCCCGCAGCCCCGGCCAGAACGCCGAAGCCGTGCATCAGGCCCTGCTGCCCGGCGGCTTTAATCCCACCTTGAGCCCCGACATTACTTTGTCCATGTGGGAGAAGTTCGCGTTCCTGACCTCTTACGCCGGCATCACCTGTCTGATGCGGGCCAGCATCGGCGCCATCGCCGCCACCGACAACGGCTCCGACATTGCCCTGGCTCTGTTCGAGGAATGCGTCGCCACCGCCGCAGCTTCGGGTTTCACCCTGGAAGAGGGCTATTTGCAAAGCTCGCGCGATATGCTGACCGATCCCGCTTCGACCGGCACCGCCTCGATGCTGCGCGACATGCGAAACGGCGGACGGACCGAGCATGAGCACATTCTCGGCGACATGCTGCACCGGGCCAAAAGCCTGGGGATCTCCGCGCCGGTATTGACCATCGCCCATGCCCACATGCAGGCCTATGCCGCCAGCCAGGCGGGAAAATGACAAAAGGCGCGGCGCGCGGCGATGATATCCGTGCGCCGCACCTCTTTGGCACAATCAAAGTCGCCAGTCAGCTCCCAAGTCAACTCCGACCTAGGCGTGGACGGCCGACAATCGATGATTGAAATCATTGGCGCTTCGCAAGCCGTTGGTCGCCAGATCGGTGATGGAATTGAGATACTCGACGGACGTTGGATTCAGATTGATATACTCAAAGTCAATACGCCCATCCCACATAAAGTATGTGTTCCAGTACAGTTGATAATTTGAAATTACAGACTCGTATTTATCCTCATCGAAATCGAGCAAGTATTCCACCGTTGGAAATTTTCTGACAAATATAAGTTTTCCAGAGCTGTTTCCAACAAACCAGTTGTCGTGATGATACCCCCTCCAGGGAGCACCTTTGCCATCAACGCCGCGGCACATTTCCACCATCACCGATGGAGTTTCCACATATCCGGCTTTGCCGATACGCGACATTTCCTTCAACAGGGTAAAAGGGTTGTTCAAATCTTCGACAACGTGACGGCAATACACGAAATCAAAATATTTGTCCGGAAACGGCAGAGAACCCTCAGCATCGCCCGTATAAATATTCTCTCGAAGAATTCCCTCGGGCAGAACATCCCAATAAAACTCCCGGTCGAACAAATGGGTGGCACGCCTGAAAGGCGCAATTCCCGGACCGATTTCCAGAACCCGCGCTCCTTGCGGTATGGAATCCGCTACGTAGTTCTGCACCCCGTCAAGAGGCCCCCACCATTTCCTAACTGTTTGCGACAGCATGACGACGCCCTCACCATGCGAATGAAAAATACCCACAAAATATACGCCAGAAAGTTTTAACAAACAGCCAATTAACCCAAAATTGTCCAGTATCTGTTTTGCGGCTTATCCCGTTGGCTCCGGCTGCACCAAAGTTGGCAGGTACCCCACTGAACCAAGCCGTTGACAGCCGCATTGATGTTTTCATTACGTTCTTGTATCGAACCGCTGGAAATATAACCGCCCCTGTCTAGAGCCGAGTGCGCCGGGAAGAAGACCGCCGGTGGCAACTCGAAGGGCCATGCACACGCCAGCCTTAAAACGACCGAGCGTTACGCCAAGATGTTTGACGGTGATCTACGCAACGCATTTAAGGCGACGGAGGCGCTGCAATTGCCGCCTCCGTCAGAAAAATCGAGGAAAATGAGCCGGAAACACATTGGCGGCAGGCGGGAGGAAGCCTAGGAAAAATACAGCGTTTTTCAGTCACCTAGTGATTTAGGTGAGTTTGCTACACAATGCCGTAGAAGTGCTGATAGGCTCCAGCCGAATAGCGCCGACTTGCCTTGACCAACAGTTTCTTTGGTAAGAGTTTTAAAAATAGACATGGAAAACTTATACAGCGGGCCGCCTCAAAGTTCCACCCGTTGATAGCGTGTTTGTCAGACGATCCTCTCCAGGTGAGTTTGCTCCATAATTCCGCAAAGCTGGCGACCCCAGCAGGATTCGAACCTGCGACCTGCCGCTTAGAAGGCGGCTGCTCTATCCAACTGAGCTATGGGGCCACACAATGAAAAAAGGCGGGCATCAACGGCCCGCCTTTTATTCTGGCAGGGCCGGTATCAGGAAATTCTGCCGAAAGCGAAGTTGTCGGCGTAGTTCTTCGGCTTGGAAGCCTTGACCCGCGCTTCCGGCACCACGGTGTATTCCAGGCCTTCGCGCTTGGCGTAGGCGATGGCGTCTTCCTGGGTGTCGAATTTCAGCTTCAACTGCGACAAGGTGTCGCGCGAACCCGTCCAACCCATCAGAGCGTCGGGAGACTTGCGATCCGAGGGTTCGTATTCGACAACCCACTTGCGGGCTAGGCGGCCGGACTGCATGGCGGTCTTGGCCGGACGATAGATGCGAACCTTGGGCATTGCAGGAATCCCTTGATCTTATGGCGTTGGAAAGGACTTAGCACAGCGGGGCCGATCGTTCAACCGGCCTTCCATCGGGATGTCGGTCAATAGACAAGCGGCAGGCGACAGACTGGACGCTTCCCTGGCGCTCCAGCCTGTCGATCTCCCCTTTAGCGCGGCAGTTCCGACGATCCCATCAGGAACAGGTCCACCGCGCGGGCGGCCTGACGACCTTCGCGGATGGCCCAGACCACCAGGGACTGCCCGCGGCGCATGTCGCCGGCGGCGAAAACCTTGTCCACCGAGGTACGGTAGTTTTCCGTATCGGCGGCGACGTTGCCGCGCTGGTCCTTGTCCACGCCGAGCTGAGCCAGCAGACCTTCGTGAACCGGATGCACGAAACCCATGGCCAGCAGCACCAGATCGGCCTTCAGCTCGAACTCGCTGCCGGGAACCACCTTCAGCTTTTCGTCCACCTGCGCGCAAGTGACAGAGGCGACCTTGCCCCCTGCCCCGTTGACCTTCAGGGCGGTAACGCTCCAGCGGCGTTCGCAGCCCTCGTCATGGGACGTGGAAGTGCGCAGCTTGTTCGGCCACAGCGGCCAGACCACGGCCTTGTCTTCCTTGACCGGCGGCTTGGGCATGATCTCAAGCTGGGTGATCGAAACGGCGCCGTGGCGGTTGGAGGTGCCGACGCAATCCGAGCCGGTGTCGCCGCCGCCGATGACCACCACATGCTTGCCCTTGGCGTGGATTTCCTTGTCTTTGGCGGCTTCGCCGGAAACCCGGCGGTTGTTCTGGCCCAGGAATTCCATGGCGAAATGCACGCCGTCCAGGTCGCGACCGGGCACCGGCAGGTCGCGGGGCTTTTCCGAACCGCCCGTCAGCAGCACGGCGTCGAAACCCGCCAGCAGATCCGAAGCCTGGATGTCGATGCCGACGTTGACGCCGGTGCGGATGGTCACGCCTTCGGCCTTCAACTGTCCGGCGCGACGTTCGATGACCGCCTTGTCCAGCTTGAAGTCGGGAATGCCGTAACGCATCAGGCCGCCGACGAAGGCATTCTTTTCAAACAGCGTGACGTCGTGGCCGGCGCGGGCCAGTTGCTGCGAAGCGGCCAGGCCGGCGGGACCGGCGCCGATCACCGCCACTTTCTTGCCGGTGCGCGGACGCGAGGTGTCGGGCTTGATCCAGCCTTCGGCCCAGCCCTTCTCGACAATGGAATATTCGATGTCCTTGATCGTCACCGGCGCGTCGGTCAGGTTCAGGGTACAGGACTGCTCGCACGGAGCCGGGCAGATACGTCCGGTCAGTTCCGGGAAATTGTTGGTGGAATGCAGAACCTCCAGCGCCTCGCGCCAGCGGTTGCGGTACACCAGATCGTTCCAGTCGGGGATGATGTTGTTCACCGGACAGCCCGAATGACAGAACGGCACGCCGCAATCCATGCAGCGGGCGCCCTGCTGCGACAGAACGGCGGGATCTTGCTGAACAGTGAATTCCTTGTAATGCGTCACGCGCTCGGCAACGGGAGCATAGCCGTGCTCGACGCGCTGGAATTCCTTGAAACCGGTCGGCTTACCCATTTCAGTTGCCTCCCTTCAGAGCGGCATCCTGAGCCTGGGTCTTCTGCATGGCCTCCAGGGCCTTGCGGTAATCGACCGGCATCACCTTGACGAACTTGGGCATGTAATATTCCCAATTGAGCAGAATGTCGTGGGCCCGCGCGCTGTTGGTGTAGCGGCGGTGGTTCTCGATCAGCGCCCGCAGACGCTGGGCGTCGTTGCGGGTCATGTCGGCGGACACATCCACCAGACCATGGCCTTCCAACTGGCCGCCGGACCAGTCCTGGGCTTCCAGGGCGTTGGTGTCCTCGGCGGCCACCGGCTCCAGTTCCACCATCGACATGTTGCAACGGCGAGAGAAATCGCCGGCTTCATCCAGCACATAGGCGATGCCGCCGCTCATGCCGGCAGCGAAATTGCGCCCGGTCTGGCCGATGACCACGACGATGCCGCCGGTCATGTATTCGCACCCGTGATCGCCCACGCCCTCGACGACGGCGGTGGCGCCGGAATTGCGCACGGCGAAGCGTTCGCCGCCGACGCCGCGGAAATAGGCCTCGCCCTCGGTGGCGCCGTAGAGAACGGTGTTGCCGACGATGATGTTGTTTTCCGCCACCAGCTTGGATTTGGCCGGCGGCATGATGACGATGCGGCCGCCGGACAAGCCCTTGCCCACATAGTCGTTGCCGTCGCCGGTCAGCTCGAGGCTGACGCCGCGGGCCAGGAACGCGCCAAAGCTCTGCCCGGCCGTGCCCGACAGACGGATGCTGATGGTGTCCTCGGCCAATCCGGCCTGACCGTAGCGCTTGGCCACTTCGCCCGACAGCATGGCACCGACGGTGCGGTCGGTATTGCCCACCGGCAGCTCGATCTGCACCGGCTTGCGGGCTTCCAGAGCCGGCTTGGCCTGTGCGATCAGCTTGCGGTCCAGCACCTGATCCAGCTCATGGTTCTGGCTTTCGGTGTGGCGGATGGAAACCTCGGGCCCGACCTGCGGACGATGGAACAGCTTGGAGAAATCCAAGCCCTTGGCCTTCCAATGGGAAATAGCCTTGCGGGTTTCCAGCAGATCGGTGCGGCCGATCAAGTCGTCCAGCTTGCGCACGCCCAGGCTGGCCATCAGTTCGCGGGCTTCCTCGGCGACGAAGAAGAAGTAATTGATGACGTGCTCGGGCTGGCCGGTAAAGCGCTTACGCAGTTCCGGATCCTGGGTGGCAACGCCCACCGGGCAGGTGTTCAGATGGCATTTGCGCATCATGATGCAGCCGGCGGCGATCAGCGGCGCGGTGGCGAAGCCGAATTCGTCGGCCCCCAGCAGAGCGCCGATGACGACGTCGCGGCCGGTCTTCAGACCGCCGTCTACCTGAACCGAGACGCGGCCGCGCAGACGGTTCAGCACCAGGGTCTGATGGGCGTCCGCCAGCCCGATTTCCCAAGGGCTGCCGGCATGCTTGATGGAGGTCAGCGGCGAAGCGCCGGTGCCGCCGTCGTAGCCGGAAATGGTGATGTGGTCGGCGCGTGCCTTGGCGACGCCGGCGGCGACGGTGCCGACGCCGGTTTCCGCCACCAGCTTGACGGAAACGCGGGCCACCGGATTGACGCTCTTCAGATCGAAGATTAGCTGGGCCAAATCCTCGATGGAATAGATGTCGTGGTGGGGCGGCGGGCTGATCAGGCCGACGCCGGGAGTGGAATGACGCACCTTGGCGATGGTGGAATCCACCTTGTGGCCGGGCAGTTGCCCGCCCTCGCCGGGCTTGGCGCCCTGGGCCATCTTGATCTGGATGTCGTCGGCGTTGACCAGATATTCGGCGGTGACGCCGAAACGACCCGACGCCACCTGCTTGATGGCCGAACGCATGGAATCGCCGTTGGCCAGAGGCAGGAAACGCTCGGCTTCCTCGCCGCCTTCGCCCGTGTTCGACTTACCGCCGATGCGGTTCATGGCGATGGCCAGGGTGGTGTGGGCCTCGCGGCTGATGGAACCGAAGCTCATGGCGCCGGTGACGAAGCGCTTGACGATGTCCTTGGCGGACTCCACCTCTTCCAGCGGCACGGGCTTGCCGACGGGCTTCAGATCGAACAGACCGCGAAGCGTCATCAGCTTCTCGTTCTGCTCGTTGATCTGCCGGGCGAAGTCGAGGAAACGGTCGCGGGAATTGCCGCGCACCGCGTGCTGAAGCGCCGCGATGCTGTCGGACGTCCACAGATGGTCTTCGCCACGGATGCGGTGAGCATATTCGCCGCCCACGTCCAGATGCTGAGCCAGGACCGGCGAGGCGCCATAGGCGGCCTGATGACGGCGTACGGTTTCCTCTGCCACCTCGATCACGCCGACGCCGCCGATATTGGAGCTGGTGCCCTTGAAATATTTGGCGACGAACTCTTCCGACAGGCCCAGGGCGTCGAAAATCTGCGCGCCGCAATAAGACTGATAGGTGCTGATGCCCATCTTGGCCATCACCTTCAGGATCGCCTTGTCGACACCTTTGATGAAGCGCTTGTTGAGTTCGCATTCCGGCAAGGGTTCCGACAGGGTCGGAGCCATGGCCGCCAGAGTCTCGAACACCAGATAGGGATTGATCGCCTCGGCGCCGTAACCGGCCAGGGTGCAGAAATGATGGATTTCGCGGGCTTCGCCGGTCTCGATGACCAGACCAACCTCGGTGCGCTTGCCCGCCGCCACCAGATGATGATGCACGGAAACCGTGGCCAGCAGGGCCGGAATGGCCACGCGGTCCGGGCCGATGCCGCGATCCGACAGGATGATGATGTTGATGCCGGCGGCGACGCGGTTGCTGACCTCGGCCTTCAGGGCTTCAATGGCCCTTTCCATGCCGGCGGCGCCTTCGGCCACCGGCCAGGTGATGTCGAGCGTCACCGAGCGGAAGGCGTTATCGGCGTGTTCGCTGATGCCGCGAATCTTCTCCAGATCCTCGTTGGTCAGGATGGGCTGACGCACCTCGAGACGCTTACGGGTGTTCTCTTCCGGCTTGCCCAGCAGATTGGGGCGCGGGCCGATGAAGCTGACCAGGCTCATCACCGCTTCTTCGCGGATGGAATCGATGGGCGGGTTGGTCACCTGGGCGAAGCATTGCTTGAAATAGGTGTAAAGCAGCTTCGACTTGGAGGAGAGCACCGAAATCGGCGTGTCGGTGCCCATCGAGCCGATGGCTTCCTGACCGGAAACGGCCAAAGGCGCCAGCAGGAACTTGGTGTCTTCCTGGGTATAGCCGAAGGCCTGCTGACGATCCAGCAGGGTGGCGGGATCGGCGGGCTTGGGCGTGACCTTGGCCGGCAGGTCTTCCAGAACGATCTGGGTCTTGGCCAGCGCGGCGGCGTAAGGGTGGGCCTCGGTCAGTTGCGCCTTGACCTCGGCGTCATCGATGATGCGGCCCTGCTCCAGGTCGATCAGCAGCATCTTGCCGGGCTGCAGACGCCACTTCTTGACGATCTTCTCTTCCGGGAAGGTCAGCACGCCCATTTCGGACGCCAGCATGACGATGTCGTCGTCGGTCACCAGATAGCGAGCCGGACGCAGGCCGTTGCGGTCGAGGGTGGCGCCGATCTGGCGGCCATCGGTGAAACAGACCGCCGCCGGGCCGTCCCACGGCTCCATCAGGGCGGCGTGATATTCGTAGAAGCTGCGGCGGGTTTCATCCATCAGCGGATTACCGGCCCAGGCTTCCGGCACCATCACCATCATGGCGTGCGCCAGGGAATAGCCGCCCTGCACCAGCAGTTCCAGGGCGTTGTCGAAGCTGGCCGAATCCGACTGGCCTTCAAAGGTCAACGGCCACAGCTTGTTCAGATCGTCGCCCAGCACATCCGACTTCATGGCGCCGCGACGGGCGGCCATCCAGTTCAGGTTGCCGCGCAGGGTGTTGATCTCGCCGTTATGGCAGATCATGCGGAAGGGATGGGCCAGGCTCCACTTGGGGAAAGTGTTGGTGGAGAAACGCTGATGCACCAGGGCCAAAGCCGACACCAGACGCTCGTCGGCCAGATCGGTGTAATAGACGCCCACCTGATCCGCCAGCAGCATGCCTTTGTAGACGATGGTGCGGCTGGACATGGAGGTGACGTAGAAATCAACGCCGGTGTCGCCCAGTTCGGCGGCGACCTTGTTGGAAATCTGCTTGCGGACGACGAACAGCTTGCGCTCGAAGGCATCCTGATCGGCAAGAGCGGCCGACTTGCCGACATAGATCTGACGGACCACCGGCTCGCAGGCCTTGACGCTTTCGCCCAGGGTGGAATTGTCCACCGGCACGTCGCGCCAGCCCAGCATCACCTGCCCCTCGGCCTTGACGGTGCTTTCGATGATGGCCTCGCACTTCGCTCGCGAGGCCGAATCGCGGGGCAGGAAGAACATGCCGACGCCGTAAGCGCCCTTTTCCGGCAAGGCGATCTTCAAGGCTTCGGCTTCCGCCCGCAGGAAAGCGTCGGGCAACTGGATCAGAATACCGGCGCCGTCGCCGGCCAGAGGGTCGGCCCCCACCGCGCCTCGGTGAGTCAGATTGGTCAGGATCTCCAGGCCCTGGCGGACGATTTTATGCGTCGCCCGGTTCTTGATGTCGGCAACGAAGCCGACGCCGCAGGCGTCGTGCTCGTTCTTCGGATCATAAAGGCCCTGTTGGCTAGGAAAACCCTTCGAAATCATATCTTTACCTTTTTCCCCTCTGGCGCGGACGACGGGGCCCGGCCCAATTGAACTAACGCGTATAACAAAACAGTTCGCCGATGACACGCGCGAAATAACGGCCAAGAGGAACAAAGAGTTCAAAAAAATGGTATACGATATACATATATTTCGTAACATTATGATTTTTAACAATTTTATCGCAAAATTAGCAACCATTCCCCTGTCGTGAAATTATGGTGCGGCAAAATTTCAGGGCTGGAATGACAAATGCTCGCGTGTTTAAAATTCTAAACATCATGTGTTTTATTATTAGACGCGTCGCCGCATGCCAGAACCATTGACAGAGGCGGCGCAGCAAGCCTTGATGCGGGATCGAAAGTTCACGGGATTGGACGTCATATGAACGGCAGGAACATCGGCATCGTCGGCGGCGGCCCCGCCGGGCTGATGGCCGCCGAGCATCTGGCCCGGGCCGGAGCGCGCGTCGATTTGTTCGACGCCATGCCGTCGGTGGGGCGCAAATTCCTGCTGGCCGGAAAGGGCGGACTGAACCTGACCCACAGCGAGCCCCTGCCCTCCTTCGTCCACCGCTACGGCAGGGGCTCCGACCATTTCAAACCGCTGCTGGAGCATTTCGGACCGGAACAGCTCCGCGCCTGGGCCGCTGGACTGGGAGTGGAGACGTTCGTCGGCACCAGCGGCCGGGTCTTCCCCCAGGATTTCAAGGCGGCGCCGCTGATGCGGGCCTGGGTGCGGCGGCTGCGCCAACTGGAGGTGCGCTTTCACGCCCATTGCCGCTGGACCGGCTTCGATGGCGGCGGCGGCTTGGCCTTCCGCGATCCCGAACGATCGTTCGCGCGCTCTTTCGACGCCGTCCTGCTGGCTTTGGGCGGCGCCAGTTGGTCGCGGCTGGGATCGGACGGATCCTGGGCCGGGCTGCTGGCCGGCCTGGGGTGCCGCATCGCCCCGTTCCGCCCGGCCAATTGCGGTTTTCTGGCGTCCTGGTCCGAGCATATGGCCGCCCATTTCGGCAGCCCGCTTAAAAACGTGACCCTCGCCTTCTCCGGCCGCAGTGTAAAAGGTGAAGCCCTGATCGCCGATTACGGCATCGAGGGCAGTGCCGTCTACGCCCTGTCGGCAGCCCTGCGCGACGCCATCGAGGCCGACGGACAGGCTTGGCTGTCCATCGATCTGAAGCCGGACCTGTCCGTCGAGGCCGTGAGCGAAAAACTGGCCCGCCCCCGGGGCCGCTTGTCCCAGTCGAACTGGCTGCGCAAATGCCTGAACCTACCGCCCGCCGCCATCGCCCTGCTGTGGGAATGCGGCGGCAAAAAGGTCATCACGGCCGGCACGGTCAAGTCCCTACCCCTGCGCCTTGTCGGCACCCGTCCGCTGGACGAAGCCATCTCCACCGCCGGCGGCTTGTGCCTCGAGGAACTGGACGGCAATTTCATGGTCCGCCGCCGCCCCGGATTGTTCGCCGCCGGGGAAATGCTGGATTGGGAAGCGCCGACAGGCGGCTATCTGCTGACCGGATGCATGAGCCAAGGCGCCGCCGCGGCCCGCGGCATTCGATCCTGGCTGGGCTTCTGACGCCTATTCCAGAACCGCCGACGCCAGCTTGGTCGGAGAATTCTTGGCGGGCTTCTTCAACAGGGCGATGCGGGCACTGACGTCGTCCACCGTCGCCGCCGCCGGACGCCCCAACGGCGCCTCGACCAGGGCGGCGCTGGCCGACAGCAGCGGGAAATTCTTCAAATGTCCTTCGCGGTCGGGGGCGGTGATGAAACCGGCCGCACGGGCATCGGCGTCATAGAAGCTTTCGGCGTCGCCGCGGAAAGCCGCCAGCAGGTCGGCCACCTGCCGTTCGGCCTCGGCCAGTTCCAGACCGACGAAACCGATGAAGAAATCGTCGCCGCCGATATGCCCGAGGAAATGCTGCTGCTCGATGCTTTTGCGCATCAGCTCGGCAAACAGCAGGATGGCCCGGTCTCCCAGGCGGAAGCCGTATTTGTCGTTGAACGGCTTGAAATTGTCGAAATCCACATAAGCGTAGACGAACCGTTCGTCGCCCAGGGTCAGACTGTCGTTGACGAACTGATTGATCAAGGCGTTCCCCGGCAGCTTGCTCAAGGGATTCTGATCGCGGGCCTGGGCCAGGTTCTTTTCGTTGATGACGCGGATGATGGAGCGCGCCGACAGGAAGCCGACATAGCGCATCTGCTCCACCAGCAAGATGCCTTCGGCCTCTTCCTCGCCGGAATAGATGGCCATGATGTTCTCGACCGACATGTGAACTTCGGCGATGGGGCAGCGCACGATGAAGTCGCGCAGCTTGCGGCCCAGACCCTTGTTGGAAATCAGATCCTTGCCGAACGGCGAATAGGCGTAATTCTTGATGTTGGCTTCGCGGATAATGCCCAGGGGCTGCCCCATCAGGTCGATGATCGGCACGAAGGTCTGGTTGGTGTCGCTGCGCAGCCGCTCGAACACCGCCGTGACGTTGGCGTCCACCGGCAAGGGCTCGATCCGCTCCATCTGATCGAGGATGATCTTCTGGTCGCCGTCCTTGCGGCGGCGGTCCGTGCGCGACAATTGCTCAACATGGGGATAAAGCTGCGGGAAACTGTCGATACGGGCGTCCGGCTTGGCGACCATGAATCCCTGTACCAGATCGCAGCCCACCTCCTTGCAGACCAGGAATTCCTTTTCCGTCTCGACGCCGCAGGCTACCACGACAATGCCCAGCAGATGGGCGATGGACACCATCTGGGACAACAGAAGCTTCTTGCGGCTGTCCGACCAGACGTCGCGCACGAAGAAGGGCGAGATCTTGATGAAGTCTGGTTCCGTCACATGCAGAAGCTGGGCGCCCATGGCGGCGCCGTAATGATCCAGCGACAGTTTGCAGCTGTTGCGGCGGAACGGGCGCACCCATTCACGGCTGGTCGCCAACTCTTCCGAAGGGGCCGACAGAATGTCGAAAGCCACCGAACTTTCCGACAGGTCGTAATGGGCCAGCAGCCCCTTGATATGCCGGGTGATCAGATCGGCATTGGACAAAGAGCGGGAATCCATGTTCAGGAACAGGCGCTTTCCCCGCGCCTTGGGCGTGGCGCTGAAGCGCGACACCGCCAGCTCCCACAACTGCAACTGCGCCGCCTCCAGCACGCCTTGCTCGTAGCAGGCGTCGAACAGCGCCTGCTGCGTCGGGAAACCCAACTGGTCATGGTTGCGCAGCAAGCCCTCGAAGCCGAAGCACAGCCCCGTGGCGACGTTGACGACGGGCTGAAAGACGAAATCCAACGCGCCCTTCAGCCCCTCCAGCAGGGTATCGCCCATGGGCAGATAGGCGGCGGCATCATCCTTCGAGAACGTGCGGTCCTTGTCGCCATCCAAAGTGTCGAGCTTAAGGGGTCGCTGGTCGATCATGTTTTCCGGATCGCAGATAGCCGGCTGCGACAAAAACCGTCGAAGCCTGTGCGGAGAATCGGCGAGCAGCCCCCGCCATGTCAATTATTCCCCCCTTGCGACACGGAAGTTTCATCTTCGCGCAATCTAAAATGATTTTCCGTTTCAAGCATGGTAAACAGGAAGGATAAGAAAGGGCTAAATCACTGATCTTTTGAGCGGGGACTTTTCAATGCGGGCGAACCGGGGCCGCCGATGACGACTTCTCCCAGTCTCGGCCTGGATGGGCTATTGCACGGTCTGTTGCGCCACATGGTCGAGGAAGCCTCGGCCGCCTGCGGCGTCGTCGTCAGCGCCGGCGGCGCCGTTCTGGCCCGTCACCCCATGCAGGAAGCCCCCGCCGCCGTCACGCCGGATCAGTTGCGCCGCATCATGGCCGGAGAAAGCTGGAGCGAGGAAACGCGGCTTTACGCCCCTCTCACCATCGGCGCCGCCGCCGTCGCCGCCTTGGTGATCGAACGCGCCCCGGCCACCCCTTTCCCCGCCGATCTGCTCCGCCGCCTGCTGGCCCACGCCTCCCACACCGGCTTGGCTTGGAGCCATCTGCCCGAAGACGTCGACCCGGAAACCGACCCCTTGCCGCCCCTGCATGTCCTGGTGGCCGAGGACAACGAAGTCAACCGCAAGGTGGCCAAGGCGTTCCTGGAGCATGCCGGCCATGCCGTGGCCGTTTGCGGCGACGGCCAGCAAGCGGTGGAGGCGGTGCGCGAAGGCGATTTCGACGTGGTGCTGATGGACATCCGCATGCCCGGCATGGACGGCGTCGAGGCCACCCGCGCCATCCGCGCCCTGCCCGACCGCCGCCGCGCCGGATTGCCCATCCTGGCCCTGACCGCCAATTTCACACCCACCGAGGTCGAGGTCTACATAGCCGCCGGCATGAACGACGTCATCCGCAAGCCTTTGCGGCTCGGCGACATCGAGCGGGCTCTGGCTCCCTATTTCGGCCTGCCCGAAGAAACGCCTGCCGCGGTTCCCACGACGACGACGCCCGAAGACGGAACCCACCCGGTGCTCGACCAGGATCGGGTGGCTCTGCTGGCCGAAGCGCTGCCGCCGGCGCGGCTGATGGAGCTGTTCGAATCCGCCCGCGTCTCGATCGTCGAAACCTTGGCGGAATTGCGCCGCGACTGGGAGGCGGCAGACATTCCCGCCGCCGGAAAAGCCGCCCACCGGCTGGCCGGCGTCGCCGCCAATTTCGGCTGCACCGCCCTGGGCGAACTGGCCCGGGCCATCGAGGCCGACTGCAAGCAGAACCTTCCGGGAAATCAGCATGCCGAGGCCCTGGGCATATTGGAGACCTTGACCCTTGAAGCGTTGTCCGACCGGCGCTGAACAGCATCCGCAGGCGTTTCGCCAGTTTCTTTTGCTACAGCCGTGTGATACCCCGGTGGTAGAACCTATCCACCAGTCCAGGTCCGGTTTCGGTTGAAAACCAAGAAAATCCCTTCATAAAGTTCCTTATGATTTTTTCTGACGCTTTTCATCTCCTGCTGACGGTAGCCCTTGGCCTGCTTTGGACCTTCGTTTTCGCCGTCTATTTACGGCGTTTAAACGCTGGGGGCCTGGACCGTGGCGTAAAGGCGCTGGTCATCCTGCTGGCCGCCGACGCCGTGCGCGGCCTGATCTCGGCCACCATCGGCGGCAGCGTCGTTTCCGAAACCATCTTGCCGCCCGAAAACGTCCCGACCCTGCTGCTGGGGCTGCGCCTGGTGGGGGCCGGCATCGGCCTGGCGGCGTTGCTGGTGTTAACCAGATTGTGGCTGCCCCGCGCCATCGCCGAACGCCGTTTTCTGACCGATCGCGTCGAAAACGCCGTGACCCGCCTGCGCAGCGTCATGGAACAAGCTCCCGACGCCATCTACATCCACGATTTCGACGGCCGCTTCCAGGACGTCAACCAAGCCGCCAGCGACATGGTCGGTTATTCCCGCGAAGAATTACTGGGCATGACCGTGTTCGATATCGAGGTCGGCCTGAACCCTGACGAAGTGCGCGCTCTGTGGCTCGATCTGGTGCGCGGGGAACGCTTCAACATCAAGGGCGAGCAGCGGCGCAAGGACGGCAGCCTTTTCCCGGTCGAAGTCTCGGGCAGCACCATCCAGGGCGAGGACGGCCAGTTGCTGATCATGGGCATGGCCCGCGACATCACCGAGCGCCAGGAAGAGCAGTTCGCCCTGCAACGCGCCGTCGAGGATCTGTTCCAGGCCAACACCCGGGCCGAAACCGCCATCGCCACCAAGAACAAGTTCCTGGAAACAGTCAGCCACAAGCTGCGCACGCCCCTGAACAGCATTCTCGGCCTGACGGAAACCATCCTGGCCGGCGTCTGGGGGCCGATGGGCAATCCCAAGATCAGCGAATATCTGCGCGACATCCACGTGTCGGGCGTCGACCTGATGAAGGTGATCGACGAGTTGGCCTCGGTCGCATCCATCGAAGCGGCTCTGGCCTCGGAGCATCAGAGCTACCGCACCATCGTCGAGATGAGCCCCGACGCCGTGTTCCATTGCCGCGACGGCCGCATCGTCTTCATCAACGCCAGCGGCATCCGCCTGCTGGGCGGCCATGACCGCAACCAGTTCGAAGGGCACGAATTCAGCGAATTCGTCCATCCCGACTACGCCGACCTGATCAGCGACAACTTCCGTCCCATCAGCAGCACGCCCGGCTCGACTCAAATGAAGCTGGTGCCTTTGCGCGGCAAGCCCCAGGACGTCACCCTGGCGGTCACCGCCGCCCCCGAAGGCGACGGCTCGGTGCTGGCGGTGGCGCGCAACATCAGCGACATCATCCGCGCCGCCCGTGACGTCGCCGCCCACAGCAAGCGGCTGAACAGCATTCTCGACACCGCCGTCGACGCCATCGTGGTGGCCGACGAACACGGCGTCATCGAAACCTACAACCGCGCCGCCGAGCAGATTTTCGGCTTCAGCGCCCACGAGGCGGTGGGAAGCAACGTAGCCCTGCTGATGCCCGAGGACACGGCCCGCGGACACGACCAGTTCATGCGCCGCTTCCTCGACGCCCCAGCGTCGCCCAAGGCCGTCGGCATCGGCCGCGAGGTTACGGCGAAGCGCAAGGACGGCACGACCTTTCCCGCGGAAATCTCGCTGTCGGTCTGCCACCTCGACGACCGTCGCCTGTTCACCGCCATCATCCGCGACATCACCGAGCGGCGCAGCTTCGAAGACCATCTGGCTCACTTCGCCACCCACGACACCCTGACCAGCCTACCCAACCGCCACCTGTTCCAAAGCCATCTGCAAATGGCCTTGGACAAGGCCAAGACCAACGGCCAAATGGTCGCCGTGTGGTTTGTCGATCTGGACGGCTTCAAAATGGTCAACGACGTCATGGGACATTCCGCCGGCGACGAATTGCTGGTGGATGCCGGCTTGCGCCTGCTGGACGCCGTCAAACCCGAAGACACCGTCGCCCGTTTCGGCGGCGACGAGTTCGTGCTGATCCGCAACGGCTTGCGCACCCCCCAGGAAATTACCGAAGCCGCCGACGAATTCCTGCGCTACATGTCCCGCCCCTTCACCCTGCGCGGCCGCGAGGTGGCCCTGTCGTCGAACCTGGGCATCGCGCTTTATCCCCAGGACGCCCATACGGCTTCGGATCTGGTCGCCTGCGCCGGAGCCGCCATGATCGTCGCCAAGGCGTCGGGGCAGAACCATTACCGCTTCTTCGACCCCTCCATGCATCACGATTCGGTCGAACGCCTGACCCTGGAAAACGAATTGCGGCGCGGCATCGCCCAAGACGAGCTGGTGCTGCATTACCAGCCCCAGGTCTGCACCAGAAGCGGCCGCATCCTGGGGCTGGAGGCGCTGGTGCGCTGGAATCATCCCACCATGGGCATGGTGCCGCCGGGCCGTTTCATCTCCGTCGCCGAACAATCGGGCCTGATCATGCCGCTGGGCGAATGGGTGCTGAACCGGGCCTGCAAAGACTTGCGTCATTTGCAGGACCTGGGCATTGCCGACGTATCGGTCGCCGTCAACATCTCGCCGAAGCAGTTTGCTGAAACCGATGTCGAAGCCCTGATCCGCCAGGCCGTCGCCGTTTCCGGCATCGACCCGTCCCGCCTGGATGTCGAGATCACCGAAAGCACCCTAATGAACGACCCCGAGCGGGTCATATCCCATCTGGAACAGTTGAAGACCACCGGCATTCAGCTGTCGATCGACGACTTCGGCACCGGCTATTCGTCCCTGAATTATCTCAAGCGTTTCCCGGTCGACACGCTGAAGATCGACCGCAGTTTCGTCATCGACATCGCCAAAAATTCAAAGGACGAAGCCATTGCGGTGACCATCATCACCCTGGCCCATTCCATGGGCATGACCGCCCTGGCCGAAGGCGTCGAATACGAAGCCCAAAGCAGCCTGCTCAGCCGCCTGGGCTGCGACGTCATCCAGGGCTATCTCTATTCCAAGCCCCAGCCCTTCGACGTCATTCGCGGCTATCTGACCGACGGCGTCAAGCTGCCGGTCGCTTGACAGTCCGCCGGCGCGGCGCAAACCGCGCTCAAACCGCCGAAGCCCCCTCCTCCGCCCCCTAAAAAACAGCAACCCCCGCGACAATAGGCAGGGACACCATTGCTTAAACATCGATAAGTCAAAAGACATATGACTATTTAATACAAAGAAAAAGCTACCAACGGCAGGAATCTGATTAGAAAGATTCCATTTGCATAAATCCTATTCCTCATATTCAATAATAGGCGGCGTCATTACTGCAACTGGCTTGCGCATCCAGTGCAAGAAGGCCCCTATGATTTTCTTACATTCCAGTTTTCGAACATCAAGCACATGGCTCTGGGACAAATTCCGTTCCCAAGGCGATTTGCTTTCCTATTACGAAGTTTTCAACGAGAAGCTGGCCACCATATCGGCCGAGGACGCCAAGACGTCCAGCTACCTTGATTGGAACTCGAAACATCATCCGACCGCCCCCTATTTTCTTGAATATCTTCCCCTGATCCAGGAAAACGGCGGCGTCGACAGATACCGGCCCGAAATCGCTTATGCCTGCTACATTCCGCAAGATGGCCCTCAGGGCGATATCACGGAAATGGAAAGGCATTATCTGAACAGGCTGGTGGAACACGCCGAACAGCTTGGCAAACGCCCGGTGCTGTCGTGCACGCGCTCGATCGGACGCATCGCCGGCATCCGGCGCGCCTTCCCTGGCGTCCACATTCTGATCTATCGGAACATGTTCCATCAGTGGTGTTCCTACACCGACCAGAACATCAATCAAAATCCAGGATTTTTAGACAGCATCAGATACACTCTGACGCTGAATAAAAAAGATGAGCTCATATCGGAAATATGCAGAAGGTATTCCATTGAAGAAAATGAACAAGACACGACAAAGCTGTTCATAGCCTTTATCCTTATTCATTTATATTTTTATGCAAATTGCGCGAATCACATCGACATTCTGGTCGATGTCAACCGGCTCTCGTCGGAGCCCGGCTACCGCGAGATCATCGAGGGCGAAATACGCGACAAATGCGGCCCGACGCTGGATCTGTCCGACGTCCGCCAATCCCTGGGCGCGACGTTCACCCTGTTCGGCAGCCGCAAGGAAACGGAAGATTTGCTGGAGCCCTGGGTCACCCAGATCGTCGCCGCCGCGCCGTCCGAAGTCGGACGCTATCTGGCGATCAAGGCCTACATGGATTTTCTCGACGAGTACGAACGCTATTTCTTCTATGCCGGCCCGGTGCTGAATGCCTGGAAGCCCGTGCTGAACGCCTGGGAAACCGGCAAGGCTCTGCAAGAGGAAGAGCATCGGAAAGTCCGCGACGAATACGAAGCCGTCGTCGATGAACGGAACCGCATGCGGAATTCGCTGTCGTGGCGGGCGACGGCGCCGTTCCGGCGGCTGGGCGCCCTTCTCCCGTCGCGCCGGCTATAAAAAGAACGGGGCCGGAAATCGCTTTCCGGCCCCGCATCGTTTCACGTCCTACTTTGCCTCAGATCGAGGCGTCGTGCTGCACGCCGCCCTCTCCGGCTTCGCGCTGAAGATCACGCTCGATATAGCGGATCAGCTTTTCCACGGCCTCATCCACCGACAGGGCCTGGGTATCCAGCACCAGTTCGGGATGAATCGGCTCTTCATAGGGAGCCGAAATGCCGGTGAATTCGGGAATGCCGCCTTTGACCGCCTTGGCGTACAGACCCTTGGGGTCGCGGCGCTGGCATTCCTCGACATCGGCCTTGACCCAAACTTCGTGGAAGGCGTTGGCGTTGATCGAGCGGGCCCGATCGCGGTCGGCGCGGTAAGGCGAGATGAACGAGGTCAGCACCACCATGCCCGCCTGCACGAACAGGTTGGCCACCTCGCCGATGCGGCGGATGTTTTCGGCGCGGTCCTCGGGCGAAAAGCCCAGATCGGAGTTCAGCCCCTGGCGGATGTTGTCGCCGTCCAGGGTGAAGACCTGGAAACCGCGGTTGAACAGGCGACGCTCGACTTCCATGGCGATGGTCGACTTGCCCGACCCCGACAGGCCGGTCAGCCAGATGATCCCGCCCTTGTGGCGGTTGACGGCGGCGCGGGCCGTCGGCGTGACCTTGTGCTCGACAGCCGTCAGATCCGCCGCCACGGCGCTGGGCACGCAACGGGTATCGGGCAGGCCGTCGGCCGAAATGACGCCGCCGCCGACGATGTCGTAATTGTCGACCAGCACGAAGCGGCCGGTCCGCGGATTGTCGATGAAGGGGTCGAGAGCGACGCGGCCGGCGGCGCGGAAGATGACCTCGGCGACGGCGTTGCGTTCGACGAACTCGTTGCTGACCGAAGCCAGATCGGTGACGTCGATGACGCGTTCGACCTTTTCGACGCTGACGATATGTTCGGCCGTGGCCAGCTTCAGCTTATAACGCCGCCCGGTGGTCAAAGGCGCGCGGCCCAGCCAGAAGACGCGGGCCTTGAAGACGTCGGAGCCGATGGGGGCGTCTTCATACAGGCTGGCGATCTGGCCGCGCTCGATGAAAATCTGCTCATCCAGGGTGACGCCGATCGACTGCCCCGCTTCCGCCGTGGCGGCGCTCGCCGCGTGCCAGCTTTCGATGGTCGAAATGCGGGCGGTCTTGCCGGACGGCGAGAACAGCAGCCGGTCCCCCACCTTCAGGCGTCCGCTTTCGATGCGCCCGGCGATGATGCGGCGGTGATCAAACTTATAGACGTCCTGCACCGGGAAGCGCAGCGGCAGCTCGGTGGCCTCGGCGGCCGGAGCGAAACCGTCCAAAGCCCCCAGCACCGTCGGCCCCTTGAACCAGGGCATGGTGGCGGAGCGGGCGGCGATATTGTCGCCATGGCGGGCGGCGATGGGAATGATCTCGGTGGGGGTGACGCCGATCTCGGCCAGATAGGCGCGGATTTCCGCCGACACTTCTTGGAAGCGAGTCTCGGAATAATCCACCGCGTCCATCTTGTTGACCACCACGGCCAACTGGCGCAGGCCCAGCAGGTGCAGCAGATAGCCGTGGCGGCGCGACTGTTCCTGCACGCCCTCCAAGGCGTCGATGACCAGCACGGCGGCGTCGGCGCTGGCGGCGCCGGTGACCATGTTCTTCAAGAACTCCTTGTGGCCGGGCGCGTCGATGATGACGTAGGGCCGCTTGGCGGTCTTGAAGGGAATCTGGGCGGTGTCGATGGTAATGCCCTGGTCGCGCTCGGCCTGCAGGGCGTCCATGACAAAGGCCCACTCGAAGGGCATGCCGCGCTTTTCGCAGACTTCACGCAGGGTTTCGACCTTGCCTTCGGGCAGGCTGTCGGTCTCGTGCAGCAGACGGCCCACCAGGGTCGACTTGCCGTGATCGACGTGACCGACGATGACGATCTTGAGGGTCTTGCTCATCTGAGCGATCTTGGTGTTCACGGTCATCACATATAGCCCTGCTGACGGAGGCGCTCGAAGGCGTCCTCGGATTCCTTGTCCTGGGCGCGGCCGGCGCGTTCAGAGGTCTTGGTGGAACGCAGTTCCTCGATGATCTCGGCGACGGTGCTGGCGTTGCTGACAATGGAGCCGGTGCAGGGCGCGCAGCCCAGCGAACGGTAACGACGGCCGTTCTTCGAGAAATAGAGATCGACCATGGGAATGTTCTCGCGCTCGATATAGCGCCAGACATCCAGTTCGCCCCAGTGCAGCAGCGGATGGATGCGCAAATGCGTGCCCGGCGCAAAGTCCGTCTTGAACTGGTCCCAGAACTCGGGCGGCTGGTCCTTGAAATCCCACTCGGCGGATTCGGTGCGCGGGCTGAACACGCGTTCCTTGGCGCGGGTGCCCTCCTCGTCGCGGCGGATGCCGGCGATGACGCCGGTGAATCCGTGTTCCTTGATGATCTGCTTCAAGGGCTCGGTCTTCAGGGCCGAGCAGCAGGTGACGCGGCCCTTCGACGGATTCATGCCTTCGGCCAGAGCCTGGGTGTTGCCGCCGATGATCAGCGGCAGATTCCATTCCTTGGCGACGCGGTCGCGGAACTCGATCATTTCCGGGATCTTGTAGCTGGTGTCCACATGCACCACCGGGAAAGGAACGTGGCCGAAAAAAGCCTTGCGAGCCAGCCATAGCAGGACGTTGGAATCCTTGCCGATGGACCACAGCATGGCGATCTTGTCGATGCGGTTGAAGGCTTCACGCAGAATGAAGATGCTCTGGGCTTCCAGGGCGTCGAGATCGGATGTCATGTTACTTGTTCGTCCTATGAATACCGCATTCAGTCTTGGCGCCACCGGCCCAACGGCCGGCGCGGATGGATTCGCCCGGCAGCGAGGGACGCGAACAGGGCCAACAGCCGATGGACCGATAGCCCTGGGCCACCAACGGATGACGCGGCAAGTTGCGCTCGCTGAAGGCCGCTTCGATCCGCTCCTGGCTCCAGGGAGCCAGGGGGCTGATCTTGATGACGCCGTCGACGCTTTGCTCGATCGTCGCGATGTCCTCGCGGCCGCCGCCGTGAAAACGCTTGCGCCCGTCGACCAAAGCCTTGAAGCCGGCCTGTGCCCGCTCCAAGGGCTGCACCTTGCGCAGGTGGCAGCAGCGGTCGGGATCGGTGCGCCACAGATCCTCGGCCTCAGCCAGTTCCTCCTTGCTCGGGCGGATGATGCGCACGCCGGTCAGTCCCAGTCTGGCGATCACCTCGTCGCGATGGGCGATGGTTTCGTCGAACAGTTCATTGGTGTCGAGAAAAAGCACCGGCAGGCTGGGATCGACCTGAGCCACCAGATCGAGCAGCACCACCGCTTCGGCCCCGAAGCTGCTGGTGACAGCCAGACTGCCGGGGAACTCGGCGGCCAGGGCGGCAAGGAGTTCCTTGCCGTCCAGATGGCCGTAAAGCTCCCTCAGGCGGGACAGATCGCTCATTCGGCCGCCTCTTCCGCCACCGGCTTTTCGACGATGGAGCGGACGGTGTCGAGATAGACGGCCACCGATTCGCGATAACCATCGGCGCGGCCGGACGACAGGGCACCGGTCCGCTGGGCCTCGGCATGATCGAGAGCCGCACCGGCATTGGCCGGGCCGTGGGCGCGCACCCGCTGGAGGATCACCGCCGGGGTTTCCTCCTCGGTGGTCGGCTGGCCGACGCTGTGCAGCAGACGGCGGGCGGTGTAAGCCAGGGCCGCCTCGCCGGACTTCAGGGCCTCGTCCCAGCGATTGGCGCGCAACAGGCGGTCAAGCTGGATCAGGGCGTCGTCGGCCTGGCTGGCCAGCAGCGGATCGGACGCCATGGGCGCGGCGCATTCGCCCTTCAGGGTCGGCGCGCCGGGGAAGACTTCCTGGTCGCCCCAGTCAACGAACATGGCGTCGTGGCCCTTGCCCTCGATGGGCTTGAGCACCTCGGCCAGACCGGGCTTGCCCAGGCGTTCGGCCCAGGATCGCACCGTTTCGCCGCTCTGCTTGCCGTCGGCGTAGGCGGTGCGCAGCAGACGCAGAACCTCGACGGCGTGACGGGCCGGAATGATCGGGCCGGAAATGCCGACCTCACCGCCGGCATGGCCGGAACCGCCCAGATGCAGCTGGTAATGCGGAGCGGTCTGGCCGTCGACCTTCTTGGCCATGCCATGGAAGCCGAAATCGGCGATATGATGCAGACCGCAGGAATTCTGGCAGCCCGAGACGCGCACGGAAACACCGCGCAAGGAGGCGTCCTGGTCCTGCTCGGCGATGACTTCGCGGGCGAAGTTGTACGAGCTGGTGATGCCGATGCGGCAGGTGGTGGTGCCGGGGCAGGAAATGACGTCGATGTTCTCGGCATCGGTTTCCGGCACGGCGATGTTGATGGCCAGCAGGCGCCGAACCACTTCGTCCACCGCGTCCTTGTCCAGGTCGGGGATCACCAGATTCTGGTCGCGGGTGGTGCGCAGGGCCTTGACGCCGAACTTGACGGCGATGGCCGACAACTCTTCCAACTGGTCCGACGACAGATTGCCCAAAGGCGGATTGCCGACCACCGACACGCGGCCGTCATGCTGGGCGATGACGCCGGTCGGAGCCTTGGCCACGGCGGCTTCCGACGGCTTGCGCCAGGACAGCGGCTCCCACGGGCGCTGGGTCAAGCCCTTCAGGCCGTTGAACTCCTCGCGGAACAGTTCGGTGAACTTCTCGTCGCCGAAACGCTTGGCCAGAAACTTCATGCGGGCGGCGTTGCGGTTGATGCGGTCGGAATAGCGGTGATGCAGGCGGGTGCTGGCCTCGACCACCACCGGCAGCTCTTCCTCGGTGACGAAGTCCAGCACCTCGACCGCCGGGCGCGGCTGGCCGCCCAGGCCGCCGGCGGCAAGAACGCGGAAGCCCGGCTTGCCGTTCTTCTCGGTGGCGACAAAGCCCAGGTCGTGAATCGACGAGGCGCCGCAATCGGTGCCGCAGCCGGAAATCGAGAATTTCATCTTGCGGGGCATCTGCTGCACCAGCGGCTGGCGCAGCCAAGAGCGGGCCAGACGGTCGGCCACGGCGCCGGCGTCCACCAGCTCGCGCGGGCAGGCCCCGGCCAAGGCGCAAGCCGTCACGTTGCGGATGGTGTTGCCGCAGGCTTCGCGCGTGGTCAGGCCGTTGGCATAGAGAAATTCCAGGGCATCGCCCGAGCGCGCCATGGGCACGAAATAGCTCTGGAAATCCTGGCGCGTGGTAATATGCAGATCGCCCTTGCAGAATTCCCGGTTATAACGGGCCAGCACGTTGAGCCAGGGGGTCGGAACGACGCCGCCGGGGATCTTGATGCGGATCATCTGCACGCCCGGCTGCTTCTGGCCATAGACGCCGAACCGGACGCGGTACGAGGTAAAAGCCTCGTCATCCCATTCGCCGGACAGTCGACGGGCCAGACCGCGGCGGTATTCGTCCAGGTCGGACAGTCGGACCAGCGGCTCGATCTCGCGGAAGGTGGCCAGGGCTTGGTGGCTCAAGGGGGGCTCTCCTATTTACGCAAAGTGCATGTGCATAACCTACGCTATGCACAATTTCACTTATCGAGCCCCAGAGGTCAACTAGTTTTACATAAAAACACTGAAGTATATTAGTCTATAGACCATATCTAAATGGTAAATTATATACCAGCCCCCTCGCCCATCAGCTCTCCACCAACCTCGAATCCCTTGCCTTCCGGCCAGCCGTCTTTCAGGAAGAACCGGGCCTGGCGCGGCCAAACGCGCAAAGACTGCCCCGCCGCCAGCTTCAGCTCGCTATGGCGCTGGCGGGTGGTTTCCGCTTCCAGAACCTGATCGCCTACGGCCAGTTCGACCCGCACCACCGGCCCCAGAACGGTGACGTGCAGCACCCTGGCCAAGACCCCCACGCCGTCCCCGGCCGGCGACAGCAGCAGATCGTGAGGACGCACGAAGGCCTGGCCCGGAGCATCCTCGACCCCATGATAATCGGGAGCCGGCAGGCGCAAATCGCCGATGCGGGCCTCGCCGCCGCGCACCCGGCATTCCAGAGAATTGACGTTGCCCAGGAATTGATAGACGAACGGCGTGGCCGGATTGTCGTAAATCTCGGTGGGCGAGCCGATCTGTTCGATGCGCCCCTGGCTCATCACCACCACCCGATCGGCGACTTCCAACGCCTCTTCCTGGTCGTGGGTGACGAAGACGCCCGTGATCTTCAACTCGTCGTGCAAATGACGCAACCATCGACGCAGCTCCTTGCGCACCTGGGCGTCCAGGGCGCCGAAGGGCTCGTCCAGCAGCAGCACCTTGGGCTCGATGGCCAAGGCCCGAGCCAGGGCGACGCGCTGACGCTGACCACCCGACAACTGCGAAGGATACCGCCCGGCCATGCCTTCGAGCTGCACCATCGACAGCAGATGATGGACGCGCTCGGCGATCTCCTTCTTGCCGGGACGACTGCCCTTGGGCCGCACGGTCAGACCGAAAGCCACGTTGTCAAACACCGTCATATGGCGGAACAGGGCGTAATGCTGGAAGACGAAACCAACTCCGCGGTCGCGAGCGGCGACATGGGTGGCATCGCCGCCGTCGAACAGCACCGAGCCGGTGTCGGCGAAATCCAGACCCGCCAGAATGCGCAGCAAAGTCGTCTTGCCCGACCCGGACGGCCCCAACAGGGCCAGCAGCTCGCCCTCGGCCACGTCCAGCGACACGTCGTGCAGGGCGGTGAAGGAACCAAAGGTCTTATGCAGATTCTGAACCTGGATCATAAGGCGTCTCGCATAGAGGAACTGAGGGGTTGGAAGCAATATGGCGCGGACGGTCCGACAGGCATCAATGCCCCCTCCGTACGCCGAAGCGCCATTCCAGGGCGCTTTTGGCGGCCAGGGTCACCAGGGCCAGCAAGGCCAGCAGCGAGGCGATGGCGAAGGCCGAAGCGAAATTGTACTCGTTGTAGAGAATCTCCACCTGCAACGGCATGGTGTTGGTCAGGCCGCGGATATGCCCCGACACCACCGACACGGCGCCGAATTCGCCCATGGCGCGGGCGTTGCACAACAGCACGCCATACAGCAGGCCCCATTTGATGTTGGGCAACGTCACCCGCCAGAAGATGCGGAAGGCTCCCGCTCCCAGCACCACGGCGGCTTCCTCCTCCTCGGTTCCCTGCTCCTCCATCAGCGGAATAAGCTCGCGGGCGACGAAGGGAAAGGTGACGAACACCGTCGCCAGCACGATGCCGGGAACGGCGAAAATCAGGCGGATATCGTGGTCCGACAGCCACGGCCCCAGCCATCCTTGCAACCCGAACAGCAGCACGAAGACCAAGCCGGAAATCACCGGCGACACCGAAAACGGCAGATCAATCAACGACAGAAGCAGGCTTTTGCCGCGGAACTCGAACTTGGCGATGCACCAGGACGCCGTCAGCCCGAAGAACAGGTTCAGCGGCACGGAAATCAGCGCCGTCAATCCGGTCAGGCGAATCGAGGCCAGGGCGTCGTCCTCGACCAGCGCCGACAGATAGTGGTCCAGCCCCTTGGACAACGCCTCGATGAAAACCGTGACCAACGGCACCAGCAGGAACAGCGCCAGCACGATCACCGCAGCCAGGATCAGCAGAACACGGGAAACCAGGGATTCCTGCCGGCTGTTGAGATTGCTTCCAGGCATGGCGTCAGGCTCCGGCGAAGCGGTTGCGCCGCCACTTTTGCAGGCTATTGATGACCAGCAGCATGACGAACGACACCCCCAGCATCACCGAGGCGATGGCGGTGGCCCCGCGATAATCGTACTGCTCCAGCTTGGTGACGATCAGCAAAGGGGCGATCTCGGACAGACCGGGCATGTTGCCGGCGATGAAGATGACCGAACCGTATTCCCCCACCGCCCGCGAAAAAGCCAAGGCGAAGCCCGTCAGCAGCGCCGGGAAAATCGCCGGCAGGATGACGCGGAAAAACACTTGGGCGCGGTTGGCTCCCAAGCTGGCGGCGGCTTCCTCGTGCTCGGCCTCGAAATCCTGCAGCACCGGCTGCACCGTGCGCACGACGAACGGCAGGCCGATGAAGGTCATGGCCACCAACACGCCCAGCGGCGTGTAGGAAATCTTGAGCCCGAACCATTGCAGCAGCGGCCCGCCGATGACGCCTTTCGGCCCATAGATGGTCGTCAGAGCCACGCCCGCCACGGCGGTCGGCAGGGCGAAGGGCAGATCCACCAGAGCGTCCAGCAGCTTGCGCCCGGGAAAGTCGTAACGGACCAGAACCCACGCCACCAGCAGCCCGGCGAAGACGTTGATGGCGGCCGCCACCAACGCCCCGCCGAAACTCAGGCGGTACGCGGCCAGCACACGCGGCGAAAAGGCCGCCGTCACGAAGTCGCCCCAGCTCATCCCAGCCGCCTTGAGGAACAGGGCCGCCAACGGGATCAGCACGATCACGCTGAGATAGAACACCGTGTACCCCAAGGTGGGCGCGAAGCCGGGAATGACCCGCGACTTGTTCGTGTACTGGACCGCCGCCATTTACTGCCTCGCAGCGCCGATGATGGTGTCGAACAGGCCGCCGTCGGAGAAGTGGGTCTTTTGCGCCACCTTCCAGCCGCCCACCGCCTCGATGGTGAACAGGCTGACCGCCGGGAATTCCGCGGCATGCCTCTTGGCGACGTCGGGATCACGCGGGCGGTAGTGGTTGCGGGCGGCGATCTCCTGACCCTCGGGGCTGTAGAGATACTTCAGGTACTCTTCCGAAATGGCGCGGGTGTTGTGCTTGTCGACGTTCTTGTCGACCACAGAGACCGGCGGCTCGGCCAGGATCGACAGCGACGGCACGACGATCTCGAATTGATCCTTGCCCAGTTCCTGCACCGACAGGATAGCCTCGTTCTCCCAAGCCAGCAGGACGTCGCCCAGGCCGCGCTGAACAAAGGTGGTGGTGGCGCCGCGGGCGCCGGAATCCAGCACCGGCACGTTCTTGAACAGCGCCGTCAGGTACTCCTTCGCCTTGCCTTCGTCCTTGTTGTACTTGTTCAGAGCGTAGCCCCAAGCCGCCAGATAGTTCCAGCGCGCCCCGCCCGAAGTCTTCGGATTGGGGGTGATCACCGACACGCCCGGCTTGGTCAGGTCGTCCCAGTCCTTGATGTGCTTCGGATTGCCCTTGCGCACCAGAAAGACGATGGTCGAGGTGTAGGGCGTGCTGGCATAGGGCAGACGGTTCTGCCAGTCGGCGGGGATCAGGCCAGCCTTTTCGGAAATGGCGTCGACGTCGTAAGCCAGACCCAGCGTCACCACGTCGGCGGGCGAACCGTCGATCACCGAACGGGCCTGAGCCCCCGAACCGCCGTGGGACTGGTTGATCTTCACGGTTTCGCCGGTCTTGGCCTTCCAGTACTTGGCGAAAGCCTGATTGTAGTCCTGGTACAGCTCGCGGGTCGGATCGTAGCTGACGTTCAACAGCGTGGTGTCGGCCAGCACAGGGCCGGAGAACAAAGCCCCGGCGATGGCGATGGCGGCGATGCGGGTGGTAAAGGTCATGGTCGTCATCCTGATCAATGAGAAACGGCGTGCGGAAACTGGCTCCCGAAGCGGGTCGCCGACCCGCGACATCGGACCAAGGCATTGACGAAACTGCATATTCCCATCATCACGCCCCCATTTCGCATATTTGTCTAGTGATTTAATCTGATTTATCAGTACACGCATGTAATCTAGTGGTCAACCACATTTCAAACATTCCAGTGGATAAATGGACAATATCTTGGACGCCCCCGCCTTTGGTTAGGACATGATCACAACGCCCCTTCTCCGCACCCCACCCTTGACGTAAGACCTGTTCCGCTGTTTGTTTGGCGTTTCGGACCAAAGGGCCCGTAGGGCCTTTGGCCGGTAACGATCTGGGGATGACACACATGCATCTTTCGCGTTTTTCCTCGGCCCTGCTGGCCGCCGCCGCCGCCGTGGCGCTGCTGTCGTCGCAGCCTGCCGCCGCCGCCGATCAGAAGGTCGTGAAGATCACGGCTATCGTCGAACATCCGGCGCTGGACGCCTGCCGCAAGGGCGCGCTTGAAGAGCTGGCCGCCGAGGGCTTCGTCGAAGGCAAAAATCTGTCGGTCGAGTTCCAGAGCGCCCAGGGCGACGTCGGCACCGCCGGCCAGATCGCCAAGAAATTCGTCGGCGACAATCCGGACGTGATCGTCGCCATCGCCACGCCTTCGGCCCAGGCCGCCGTGGCCGCCGCCCATGGCGGCGTTCCCGTCGTCTTCTCGGCGGTGTCCGACCCCATGGGCGCCAAGCTGGTCAGCGACATGAACAAGCCGGGCGCCAACGTCACCGGCGTCACCGACCGCCTGCCGCTGGAAAAGCATCTGGCGATGATGAAAGAGGTGGTTCCCAGCCTCAAGACCCTGGGCGTGCTGTTCAATCCCGGCGAAGCCAACTCGGTGTCCGAGGTCAACCGCCTGAAGATGATCGCCAAGGAACAGGGCGTCACCGTCGTCGAAGGCCCGGCCCCCGACAGCAACAGCGTGCTGGGCGCCGCCCGCAGTCTGGTCGGCAAGGTCGACGCCATCTACACCCCCACAGACAACACCGTGGTGTCGTCGCTGGAATCGGTGGTCAAGGTCGGCATCGACGCCAAGCTGCCGGTGTTCGCCGGCGACACCGGCTCGGTTCCGCGCGGCGCCATCGCCGCCGTGGGCTTCAATTATTACGACGTCGGCCGTCAGACCGGCAAGATCGTCGGGCGCATCCTGAAGGGCGAGAAGCCCGCCAACATCGGCGTCGAAGGCGTGGACAAGACCGAATTGTCGGTCAATCCCGGCAGCGCCGCCAAGATGGGCGTGACCCTTCCCGACGCTCTGCTCAAGAGCGCCAAGGAAACCGTGAAGTAAAGACAACGAGGAGCGGAACGGTTACAAAGCCGCTCCGCCATCCCCAGGAATTTTCGAATATGAGTGCCATCGCCTTTTTCGGAGCCATCGAGTCCGGCCTGCTGTTCGGCCTGGTGGCTCTGGGCGTTTTCATCAGCTTCCGCGTTCTGGAATTTCCCGACCTGACCGTGGACGGCAGCCTGCCGCTGGGCGCCGCCGTCGCCTCGACCCTGATCGTGCATGGCGTGAACCCCTATCTGTCCACTCTGATCGCCGTCTTCGCCGGAGCCGCCGCCGGCTTCGTCACCGCCTGGCTGAACGTGCGGCTGAAGATTTTGAACCTGCTGGCCAGCATCCTGACCATGATCGCCCTTTACTCGGTCAATCTGCGGATCATGGGCCGCCCCAATCAGGCCCTGTTGGGCGTGGACACCATTTTCACCGGTTTCGAGGCGCTGCACCTGCCCTACTATCTGACCAGCCTGCTGGTCTACGCCATCGTGGCGGTGGTGGTGATGCTGGCGCTCAACTGGTTCCTGGGCTCGCAGGTGGGCCTTGCCATGCGCGCCACCGGCGCCAACGCCCGCATGGCCCGCGCCCAGGGCATCAACACTGACCGCATGACCTTGCTGGGCATGGCCATCAGCAACGGCATGGTCGCCCTGGCCGGCGCCCTGTTCGCCCAATCCCAGGGCGGCGCCGACGTCTCGATGGGCCTGGGCGTCATCGTCGTCGGTCTGGCCGCCGTCATCCTGGGCGAGGCCATCATGCCCACCCGCATCCTGTGGATGGCCACCCTGGCCTGTCTATTCGGCTCGATCCTCTATCGGCTAGCGGTCGCCGTGGCGCTAAACGCCTCGTTTATCGGTCTGCAGGCCCAGGACTTGAAACTCATTACCGCCGTGCTGGTGGCCGTGGCCATGACCCTGCCGACCATGCGCAGCAAGTTCGCGTTGCGAAAGCTGGGAGGAAAGGCATGATCGCCGTCGACGACGTTCACGTCACCTTCAATCCCGGAACCGCCATCGAAACCCGTGCGTTGCAGGGGCTGGATCTGCATATTCCCGCCGGCCAGTTCGTCACGGTGATCGGCTCCAACGGCGCCGGCAAGTCCACCATGCTGGGCGTGCTGTCGGGCGAAACCATTCCCGCCAAGGGCAAGATTTCCATCGACGAGCAGGACGTCACCACCTGGACCACGCCCAAGCGGGCCGGGCTGGTGGCCCGCGTCTTCCAAGACCCCATGGCCGGCACCTGCGAGGCGCTGACCATCGAGGAGAACATGGCCCTGGCCGCCGCCCGCGGCCACAGCCGCGGCCTGTCCCGCGCCGTCGCCCACGACCTGCGCGGCCTGTTCGCCGAACGTCTGGCCAGCCTGGGCCTGGGCCTGGAAAAGCGCCTGAAGGACCGCATGGGCCTGCTGTCCGGCGGACAGCGTCAGGCCATCACCCTGGTGATGGCGACGCTCAATCCCATGAAAATTCTGCTGCTGGACGAACATACCGCCGCGCTCGATCCCAAGACCGCCGCCTTCGTCATGGAACTGACCGACGCCATCGTGCGCAAGGGCTGCCTGACCACATTGATGGTCACTCACTCCATGCGTCAGGCTTTGGATTACGGCGACCGTACCGTCATGCTGCACGGCGGCAAGGTGGTGCTGGACGTGTCGGGCAGCGACCGCCAGGGACTGAAGGTCGAAGACCTGATGCACATGTTCACCAAGGTGCGCGGCGAAGAAATCGACGACGACAAGCTGATCCTGGGCTGACGCCCCCGTTCGCAACTCATAAAAAAGAGAGAAACGATGACCGACGACATGCGTTGCCCCCAGTGCGGCTCCGAAAACGCCTATCATGACGGCAGCCTGTGGAACTGCCCCGACTGCGGCCACGAATGGAACCCCGATGCCGCCGGCGCCGAAACCGCCGCCGAAGACGGCGTGCGCGACGCCAACGGCAATCCCCTGGCCGACGGCGACAGCGTCAGCGTCATCAAGGATCTGAAGGTCAAGGGGTCATCGCTGGTGGTCAAGGGCGGCACCAAGGTGAAAAACATCCGCCTGATCGCCGACGCCGTCGACGGCCACAACATCGCCTGCAAGATCGACGGCATCGGCGCCATGAACCTGAAGTCCGAGTTCGTCAAAAAGGCCTAAAAGCCTGCGTGGGAGGCTTGCCTCCCACTCCCTCCATTCCATTTATGCAATACACTGGAAGCTCCGCCGGCACGGCGATTGAGGGACTGTCACAAATGCCCATGGAACTATCTTCACAGATCATCGGTGAAGGCGAACCTCTGATCATTCTGCACGGCCTGTTCGGGTCGGCCCGCAACTGGGGCGGCATCTGCCGAGCTCTGAGCGACATCCGTCAGGTCCACGCCCTGGATCTGCGCAATCACGGCGCGTCCCCCTGGTCGGCGGAAATGACCTATGAGGCCATGGCCGAGGACGTGGCCGAGTACATCATCAGGCGCGGCCTGGCGCCCTGCGACCTGCTGGGCCATTCCATGGGCGGCAAGACCGCCATGCAGCTGGCTCTGATCCAGCCCGAGCTGCTGGAACGCCTGATCGTGGTCGATATCGCCCCAGTCAGCTATGTCCGCGAAAGCTATCCCGAGTATGTCGACGCCATGAAGCGGGTGGACCTGAGCCGCACCACCCGCCGGGCCGAGATCGACGCGCAACTGGCCCCGGTCATCACCGACGATTCCCTGCGGGCCTTCCTGTTGCAGAATCTGATCAGCGAACACGGCCATTTCCGCTGGCGCATCAATCTGGACGGCATCGGCCCCAATCTGCCGGGCATCATTGCCTTCCCCGAGCATCACGGCGGTTTTTCCGGTCCCACCACCTTCCTGGCCGGCGAGCGTTCGGACTATATCCGCCCCCGCGACGAAGCGGCCATGAAGCGGCTTTTTCCCCATTGCAAACTGATCGAGATCGGCGCTTCCGGGCACTGGCCACACGCCGAACAGCCCGAGAAATTCCTCAAACTGGTGCGGTCGGCGCTAACCGCATGAGCAAGGAACAGCCCAACAATCCGCTGCACGGCCTGACCTTGGAAAACATCCTGACCCAGCTTTACGACCATTACGGCTGGGACAAGATGGGCGAACAGGTCAGGATCGCCTGCTTCACCAACAATCCCAGCATGACCTCCAGCCTGAAGTTTCTGCGTCGGAATCCCTGGGCCCGCGAACGGGTCGAGGAGATGTTCCTGCGCCTGCAGGAGCGCCGCAGGATCTCGGCCGAAAGCAATCCGAAGGCCTGACAGGCCTCGACAAAAAAGGGGAGCCGAAGCTCCCCCTTTTCCTTTTTCCGGATCGGCTCCTTAATAGCCGCCCTTCTTGCCGGTGCTGCCGACATACGAGAAGTCCCATTCCTGGGTGAAGGACTGCCACCACTGGCCGACGCCGGTTTCCTTGTCGGTGTGGCGATAGAAGCCGTTGGTCACCGGCGGCTCGAAGGTCATCGAGACATGGTACTTGCCGGGGCCGTCCATCTTGACGTTGCGGCCATAGTGCGGACCGTCGTCGGCCACCATGGGGACCAGCGGGCCTTCGGACTTGAAGTCGCTGCCTTCCTTGGTCAACACGTAATGCACGGTCAGGTAAGGCACCCACTCGCCGGCGCCGAAGCCGTTGGGATTGCCCTTCAGAGCGTGCACATCGGCTTCCAGATGGATGTCGGCGTCGTTGGGGCCGCACATCTCGTTGACCGGGTCCATCAGAACGCCCTGCAGATAGACGCCGCCGATGCGCATGCCGTTCTTCTCGACGGCCTTGCCGATGGCATGTTCGCCGGCGAAAGCCGGGGCCGAGACGGCCATGGCGGCGGCCAGAACGATGGTGGAAACCAGCTTCTTCATAAGAAACACTCCTTGGTTGAACTTGAAATCACAAACCGAAAATGGCCGGAGCCCAGGCGATGCCGACCGCCACACTGCCCAGCAGGCCGGGCAGCAGCGGCAGCCAGCGCCGTTTGAAGGAAATGCCCTGACGGGCCAGGATGCGGTCGCCCAGCCAGATGCTCCAGATCAACCCCAGCAGGAACATGCCGCCCTTGATAACATGCCCGGCGGTATCGCCCAGGGGCTCGAACAGCTTGGCCCCCAACCCCACCACCAGGGACACCAGGGCCACCGGGGCATACTGATAGCCCAGCTCGGTGAAGCCCTGACGAAAACCGGAATCGCCGCCCATCAGGTGCGCCAGCTTCGAGGACAGCGAGGTCAGCGCCCCCAGCAAAGCCGCCATGGCGGCGCTGCAAGCCAGCATGAACCCGGTGATCATGACGAAATCCAGCCACAGGAAGACCTCCCGTTCGTCGGGGTGGTTGCTGACCAGCCAGGACGGTCCCGGCTGGCCCAGCCAGAGCCAGTCGTTGTCGATGGCCCATTCGCCCGCCATCTGGCGAAGCAAGTCGTACTGAGGCAGCACAAGCCACAGGAACCCGCCCAGGGCGATACCGGTGGCCAGGAACAGGAACCACACTTCGACGGCGTTGGCGTGGTGTTCGCGGATATTCTCCACTTCATATCCCGGACGGCGCAGGTCCAGATGGATGCCGCCCTTGGCCTGGGGATTGACGCAGCGGAAACATTCGATGCAGTGGCGCGTCTCGGTCTTGCGCGGCAGGTCGATCATGGTTGGGCAAGCGCCGCGTTCGCTGTAGCCTTCGCCGCCGGGCAGCAGATTGCGCGGCTTGAAATCCACAGCGCCCAAGCGCGAGAACACGCCCAGCAGCAGGCCGATGGGACAGGCGTGGCGGCACCAGGCCCGCTTTCGGCGGCCATAAAGGAAGCCGGTCAGGACCGCCACCCCCATGGTTCCGCCGAACAGCTCAGCCGCACCCGAGGCATGATCGCGCACGCCCAGGGTCTGTCCCAGGATGGTGATGATGAGAAAACTGACGACCGGCGCGCCTTCCCACCGCAGCCAGCGGGGAATGGCCCGCTTCGGCCCGACGCCGTTGGCCCATTCCGCCGCCGCCCCCATGGGGCAGAGAACGCCGCACCAGGAGCGGCCGGTGAAAATCACCGACAGGAACACCAGGGGGAACCACAGCCCCCACAGGGCGTAATTGGCGAAGCTGACATAGTCCGACAACGGCGAAGTCTTGCCGGTGGGTGCCGGCAGGAACAGCGGCACCACGATAATGGCCAGAAAACCGCCGAACATGGCAAAATGCAAATAGCGCAGACGGTCGCGGTGAGCGACGAAGAAACGTTCGACCCGCGAGGCCACCCCGGACCAGAAACCGGATTTTCCCGGCTTCCGCCCATGGCAGCCATGGGGCTGTGCCTTAGACTGGCTTTCCGCCTCGTCGGGCGTCACGGGGCCGCTTGCCGTCATTGCGAAACCTCGCGGTCGGGTTTGACGTGATCCCGGTCCAGTTTCCTGGCGTCAGCCTTCAAAGCCTTGCGCAGATCGGCCAGCACCTTGTGCATGGCTTTGGGATCGTTGGAGGCGTCCTCGGCCTTGTGAAACAAATCCTCCACCTCGGTGACCCGCGTCATGCCCAGATGCAGGCGTTCGATGACCTCCATGCGGCTAAGTTCGAAGATATCGAAATAGGCGCCCTCGACGGTTTCGCGGGCGGTGTCGGCCTGCCCCGCCGCCGCCTGGGCCTCGGCGTCGTCGAAGGCCTTGGAGATGCGTTCGACCACCTGCCCCCAATGAGCGGTCTCGGCAGCGGCAACCGGCAAAGGGAACAGCAACATGATCGCGGCGAACCGAACCGCAAGCCAGGACAGGAGAGAGGAACAGTCAAGCTTCATGCTGTAAACCCTTTGCCGATGCTCAGTGCATTGCCATTGCCTTGAGGCAATCCCGACGCAAGCGCCGTTGGGTTGAACGATAAGCCCGATTGCAAACCGTTTGCAAGTGACTATGAGAATCGTTTGCACAAAAATTTGCCCTGCAAAACCCTATGGCTAATGACCCAAGCCCTTGCGAAACCCCAATACCCGAAGACGCCGAACAGCCATGCAGCGCATTTTCGCTCTCACGGCCCCCGGCGGGCTTTGCTATAGTCGGGCCACAGTTTTTGGGAGCCGTCATGAGCCAGAACCAATCGACCGAACACGCCGCCCACGCCAAGGAAGACGCCGACGCGCCCTCGCCCGCGGCACTGGACACCGACGCCCCGGCCGAAGACGTCAGCTCCGAAGCCCACGCCTCCCAACAGGATTCGAACGAAGACGACGCCCCTGCCCGGCCCAGGGCTGCCGCTGTCGGCGGAGCGTTCGTCAACGGTGCGCTGGGCGGGGCGGCCATCACCGTCGTGGTCGCCGCCGGCGTGGTGGCCGCATGGCCGATGATCAAAGGCCCGCTGCTGGGCGCCGACGGCAGCCGGCTGGCCGTTCTCGAACGCCAGACCGACGAATTGTCGCAAAAGGTCGCCCTGCTGCAGGGCCAAGTGTCCAACCAGTCGGACGGCGCCGGTGCCACCCTGGCCACCGGCACCAACCAGCGCCTGAACGCCATTGAACAGCGCCTGAACAGCGCCGACGAAGACCCGCGCCTGAGCAGCCTGTCCCAGAAAATGGACCAGACCGCCGCCGATAATGCCAAAATGCGCGAAGAACTGACGCAACTGCGCAACACCATTCCTCCCGAGGGCACTATCCTGCGGCTGGCCGAACGTGCGGAGTCGGCAGAGAAGGCCGCCCGGGAAATCTCCAGCCAGCATGCCCAGGCTCAGGCTCTGCTGCTGGCCGTCGGGCAATTGCGCGACGCCGTCGACCGGGGCGACCCTTACGATTTCGAATTGCGCGCCGTCCGCCGCATCACCCCGCCGGAAGAAGCCGCCACCCTGGATATCCTGGCCGCCACCGCCGCCAGCGGCCTGCCCCGCCGGGCCGCTCTGCTGAACACATTTCCGCTGCTGGCCCCCGGCATTCTGCGCGCCAGCGTTCTGCCCGCCGGCGACGGCCTGTGGCAGCGCGCCCTGACCAAGCTGGCCTCGCTGGTCAGCATCCGCCGTATCGACGGAACCGGCAAAGACACCGCCTCGATCCTGGCCCGCACCGAAGCGGCCATCCGCGACGGCGATCTGGCCAAGGCCGCGCAAGAGCTGTCGGCTCTAGAAGGCGAGCCCGCCGCCAAGGCCGACCCCTGGATCAGGGACGCCCAGGCCCGCATCGCCGCCGACCGTGCCCTGTCGGCCCTGTCCGCCGACGCCATGGCCGACGCCGCCAAGCTGAACTAGGAAAAAGGGGAAGCCCCCCCCCCAAACCTCCCGTCTCACGCCCCGGCCTGGGCCATCACATACCGGCCTTTGCCGGTCTGCTTAGCGACATACATGGCCTGATCGGCGGCGCCGACCAGTTGCTCCGCGGTCACGCCGTGATCGGGGAACAGCGCGATGCCGATACTGGTGCCGATGGTGGCGCTGGCTCCGTCCAGATCGAAGGGATCGTTCAAGCTCTGCACCACCTTGCCGGCCACCAAAGCGGCGTCGGCGACTTCCGCCACATCGGGCAGAACGATGACGAATTCGTCGCCGCCGATGCGGGCCACCGTATCGGATTCACGCACGCAGTCCTTCAGCCGCTGGGCCACCGCCATCAGCAACTGATCGCCCGCCAGATGCCCCAGACGGTCGTTGACCGGCTTGAACCCGTCCAGATCCAGGAACAACACGGCCAGCATGCCTTGCTCGCGCACCGCCTTGGCCAGCGCCTGCTGCAAGCGGTCGTGCAGCAGCGAACGGTTGGGGAGCCCCGTCAAGGCGTCATAGCTGGCGCGGTAGCGGATACGCTCGGCTTCCTGCTTTTCATCGGTGACGTCGCTGAACACGCCGACATGGTTGACGATGCGGCCCTCGGCGTCGCGGATCAGCGACAGGGTCGCGCGCTGGACATAGACCTCGCCGTTCTTGCGCCGGTTCCATACCTCGCCGTGCCAATGGCCCATGGACAGCAGCTGCGTCCACATATCCTGATAGAACTTGTGAGAGTGGCGGCCCGACGACAAAAGATGCGGATTGCGCCCCATCACGTCGGAAACGTCATAGCCGGTGACGCGCTGAAAGGCCGGATTGACGGTGACGATGCGATTGTTGGCGTCGGTCACCATCATGGCTTCGTCGATGGTTTCGAACACCGCCGCCGTCAGGCGGTATTGCCGCTCGGCCAGCTTGCGCTCGGTGATGTCGCGCACGATCACTTCCGCCGCCGGCCGGCCGCGATGGCTGACGGTGGCCACGGTCAGTTCGGCGTCGAACGGCTGACCGTCCAAACGCAGCAGCAGACATTCGACCCGGTCCGGATCGTCCCCCGGCTCCTTGTGCAGGCCTCCCCGCACCGCCTCCATCACCTTGTCCAAAGCGTCGGACGCGAACAGGCGGCGGGGGTTCATCACCAAAAGATCCTGCCGCCGTCCGGCGCCGAAAGTGGACACCGCAGCGGGATTGGCGAAGGCCACCGCCTGATCGGTGCAAAGCAAGATCGCTTCCGGCGACACTTCGATCAGGGTGCGGAAACGCTCCTCGCTCTCGCGCAGTTCCCGGGCCACGGTGCTGCGCTCGATGGCGTAGCGAATGGTCCGTTGCAGCAATTCGGGATCGTCGAAGCCTTTGACCAAATAGTCCTGACAGCCCCGTTGCACGGCGCGAATGCCGGTTTCATGATCGGCCAGCCCCGTCAGCACCACCACGGGACAATCGGGCCAGCCGCCCAATAAGGCGTCGACCGTGTCCGTCCCGCTGCTGTCGGGCAACCCCAAATCGGTCAACACCACGTCGAACGCGGCCCCACCCGAAGCCAGAGCCAGGGCTTCGTGGAGATTCGAGACATGGGTGACCAGATAAGGTCGATCGTTCCGCTCGGTCAGCAGCACGCGGACCAGACGGGCATCGCCAGGATTGTCTTCGACAAGAAGGACGCGCACGGCGGCTTCGCCATGCCCTGCGACCCACCCGCTCATGAACGCCCCCCTTCAGGCGCCGCTGTATTCTTCAGCCGGTATCGGCAACGGCTATTTAGACCTAATGACATATTACCGCCAAACCCATCCCAGGCTTAGAAAAAATTCATCGGGCCACCCGAAAGAGCTAATCCCACGGCAATAAAAAGGGGAGCCTGCGCCCCCCTTTCTTTTGATTTTCCTATAACCAAGGATCAGGCATCGGCCAAACGGGCCAGAGCATCTTCCAGCTTGGCTTTGGCCGTCGCCCATTCGTCGCGGCGTTCGCGCTGTTCATCCACCACCTCGGGCTTGGCCTTGGCGATGAAGGCTTCGTTGGAAAGCTTCTTCTCGACCTTCTCGATTTCGCCGTTCAGCTTGGCTATTTCCTTGGCCAGGCGGGCTTTCTCCTGCCCCAGGTCGATGACGTCGGCCAAAGGCAACAGCACGGTGGCTTCGTCCACCACCACCTGCACCGATCCCTTGGTGGCGGCATCGGCCACCAGCTCGACGCCGGAGGAACGGGCCATGGTCAGGATGATGCCGTTGTGAGTGGCCAGACGGGCCTTGGTCTGCTCGGACGCGCCCTTGATCAGCAGCGGCATCTTGGCTGACGGCGGCACGTTCATCTCGGCGCGCACGGCGCGCACCGACGAAATCAAGCGCACCAGCCACTCCATCTCGGCATCGGCGCCCGCGTCCTTCGGACGGCTTTGCGGCCAGAACGAGGTGATCAGCTTGGTGGCGCGGCCCTCGGCCAACTGCTCCCACAGCTCTTCGGTGATGAAGGGCATGAAGGGATGCAGAAGATGCAGGATCTGGTCCAGCACCCAGGCGGTGGTGGCGCGGGTTTCGGCCTTGGCGGCTTCATCCTCACCCTGGAAAATCGGCTTGGCGAATTCCAGATACCAGTCGCAGAAGCCGTTCCAGACGAACTGATAGGCGGCGTTGGCGGCATCGTTGAAACGATAGCCGTCCAGAGCCTGGGCAATGCGGTCGGAGGCATCGCCCAACTTGCCGACAATCCAACGGTTCACCGTTTCCTTGACCGACGCGGAGTCGAAACCCGGCACCGGCGCGCATTGGTTCATCTGGCAGAAACGGGCGGCGTTCCACAGCTTGGTCGAGAAATTGCGATAGCCCTCGACCCGGCCTTCCGCCAGCTTGATGTCGCGCCCCTGAGCCGCCAAAGCCGTCAGCGTGAAACGCAGCGAGTCGCAGCCATATTTGTCGATCAGGTCCAGGGGATCCATGACGTTGCCCTTGGACTTGGACATCTTCTGGCCCTTTTCATCGCGGACCAGGGCATGGATGTAGATATCCTTGAACGGCACATCGCCCATGAAGTGCAGGCCCATCATCATCATCCGGGCCACCCAGAAGAAAATGATGTCGAAACCGGTCACCAGCACGTCGGTGGGATAGTAACGGTCCAGGGCCGGAGTCTGTTCGGGCCAGCCCAGGGTCGAGAACGGCCACAAGGCCGAACTGAACCAAGTATCCAGCACGTCGGCGTCGCGCACCAGTTCGACGGTCTTGCCGTAATGGGCGTTGGCGGCGGTCTGGGCCTCGGCCTCGGTTTCCTCGACGAAGAAGGTGCCGTCGGGACCGTACCAGGCCGGAACCTGATGGCCCCACCAGATCTGACGGGAAATACACCACGGCTGGATGTTGCGCATCCATTCGTAATAAGTGTTTTCCCAATGCTTCGGAACAAAGCGGGTCTTGCCGGTCTCAACCGCCTCGATGGCCGGCTTGGCCAGAGTGGCTGCGTCGACGAACCACTGATCTGTCAGCCAGGGCTCGATCACCACGCCCGAACGGTCGCCGAAAGGCTGTTGCAGGGTGTGGGGTTCGATCTTCTCCAACAGGCCCAGGGCCTCGAACTCGGCGACGATCTTCCTGCGGGCGTCGAAGCGGTCCAGCCCCTGATACTCGGCCGGCGCGTTCTCGTTGATCCTGGCGTCCCGGTCCAGGATGTTGATCATCGGCAAATCGTTGCGCTTGCCGACCTCGAAATCGTTGAAGTCGTGGGCGGGCGTGATCTTGACGCAGCCGGTACCCTTCTCGGGGTCTGAATATTCGTCGGCGACCACCGGGATCAGACGGCCGACGATGGGCAGCCGCAGCATCTTGCCGACCAGATCCTTGTAACGGTCGTCCTCGGGGTGCACGGCCACGCCGGTATCGCCCAGCATGGTTTCCGGACGGGTGGTGGCGACGGTGACGTAACGCCCCTCCTCGCCTTCCACCGGGTACTTCAGGTACCACATGGAGCCCTGAACCTCGCGCTGTTCCACCTCCAGATCGGAAATGGCGGTATGCAGCTTGGGATCCCAGTTGACCAGACGCTTGTCGCGATAGATCAGCTTCTCTTTGTAAAGCTGGACGAACACCTTGCGCACCGCCGCCGACAAGCCGTCGTCCATGGTGAAGCGTTCGCGCGCCCAGTCCGGCGACGCGCCCAGACGGCGCAGCTGGCGGGTGATGGTGCCGCCCGATTCGCCCTTCCAGGTCCAGACCCGCTCGATGAACTTCTCGCGGCCCAGATCGTGGCGGGTCAGGTTCTCGGCGGCCATCTGACGTTCCACCACCATCTGGGTGGCGATGCCGGCATGGTCGGTGCCGGGCTGCCACAGGGCATCGCGGCCCTTCATGCGGTGATAGCGGGTCAGAATGTCCTGCAGAGTGAAGGTCAGCGCGTGCCCCATATGCAGGCTGCCGGTGACGTTGGGCGGCGGCATCATGATGGTGTAGGGCTTGTCGGTCGAGCCCTCGTCGGCGGCGAATACGCCGGACTTCTCCCAATCCTGATAGTGCTTCGGCTCGATCTCCGCGGGATTGTAAGTCTTGTCGAGCATTGCCTGCTGCCGCTCCGGTTTTGTGTCTTGGAAATGAAAAGGCCGGTCCCCACCCGAACGCTCGGGCTCGCGATGGGGACCGGCCGGAAAAAAGGTTTTAGAGCTTTTCAGCCCGATTGACCATTTTTTCGATCTCTTTTTTCACGATGCGCTCGATCATGTACGGCAGGTTCTGGTCCAGCCAGTCCTTGATCAAGGCCTTGAGGATTTCACGGACGATGTCTTCCAACGTGGCGCCGCCGTTGCCCAAGCCGACGCCGCGTTCGCGGGCGACGGCGCGGGCCAGTTCGGCCAAGGCGCTGGTGGACGCCGCCTGAACCGGCGGCGCCAACAGACTTTCGTCGTCCTCTTCCAGATCGTCCGGGTCGAAGTGCGGCATGACGCGCGGAGCCGGTTCGGGTTCGGGCTCAGGTTCGAAATGCAAGTCGATCGGCGGCAAATCCTCGTCCTCGGGCTCATCGGCGACCATGTCGTCGGTCAGCTCAAGAATATCCTCGTCTTCTTCCTCGGGCTCAGGTTCAGGTTCCGGCTCCGGCTGGGCCGCGAACACCGGTTCCGGCTCCGGTTCGAAGACAGGTTCCGGTTCGGGCTCAGGCTCAGGTTCCGGCTCAGGTTCGGGCTCCGGCGGAGGCGGAGGGGGTGGCGGAGGTGGCGGCTCAGGCGCAGCCTTCACCGCTTCCTCGGCGTCATCCTCCGACAGAATCCGCCTGATGGAGGCCAGAATGTCCTCCATTGATGGTTCTTGCTGCGCCTTGTCGTCGCTCATGGTCCAACCAATCCCAAACTGAGCCGTCCATCCCCCAAGGATGAAGGCCGACCCCCTGATATATTATTTCCCCTCCTCGCCATAACTCGGCGAGATGGAGGTGCCGATCCACTTGCCGCGGACCTCGTCGTAATGCTTGACCGGATCATAGGTTTCAACCGACAGCCCCAAAGCCTGGGCAGTCAATTGGCCGACGGCGCTTTTCAGCGTGAATTCGGCAACCGCTTCGTCATGCTGGGCCTGAACCAGATTCACCTGGGCCTGCAAGGCTTCCTGCTCGGCGTTCAAGACGTCGAGAACGGTGCGCGAACCCACCTGGGATTCCTTGCGGACGCCATCCAAAGCCACCTGAGCCGCCCGAATCTGATCGGTATAGGAGATGATGCGGGCGCGGGCCGTCTGCACCCCTTCCCAAGCGCGGGTGGTGCTTTCGACGGCGTCGCGGCGGGTCTGGTCCAGGGTGGTCAGAGCCTGGCCGGCCACGTGCTTCTGCTGACGCAGAGCCGAATATTCGGCGCCCTGCTGATAGATCGGCACCGTCAGGTTCAGAGTCGCGGCATAAGTGCGGCTGCTGGTCTTGTCGCCGGTGGATAATTCGGCGCCGTCGACGCTTTTGGTGGCGGTGCCGTTCAACGACAATTGCGGCAAAAGCTTGCCAAAGGCCAAGTCGACGCCGGCCTGGGCCGCCTGATAGCTGAACTGCTGCGCCAGAACCTGAGGATTGGTCTGCAAGGACAATTGCTTGGCCTGATCCACCGAAGCCGGCAGTTCCGGCATCTTGGTCGGCTGGGCCAGCTTCTCGGCGTCATGCCCGACCAGGGAGACATAGGTCGCCTTGGCGGTTTTCAGATTGCCCTCGGCCTGGGTCCGGTCGGCATGCGCCGCCGACAGGCGCGATTCCGACTGGGCGACGTCGGTGCGCGTCACTTCGCCGACGCGGAAACGGTCGTTGGTGGCGTCGAGCTGACGCTGCAGAACCTGCTCGTTGTTGCGGTTCAGCTCGACGGTGGCCTGATATTGGACGATGTCCATATAGGCGGTAACCACGTTCAGCAGCACGGTCTGCTCGGAAGCGACCAGCTGAGCGCGCTCGGCCTGAACCTGCGCCTCGGCCTGCTCGGTCTGGGCGACCGTCTGGCCGCCGCGATAGAGCGGTTGGCTGATGCTGGCGGTTGCCGTTTTCTGCGTATAGGTCTGATCGTATTTGGTGTTGGCGTTGGATTGCACGTTGGTCGGGCCAACGGAACCTGTCAACGAAACGGACGGACGCCAATTGGACAGAGCCTGAGGAACGAGTTCGTCCTGCGCCCGCAATTTGGCCCGTTCGGCCAGCAGCGTCGGGTTGGAGAGATAGGCCGAGGCCAAAGCCTCTTCCAGTGTTTCGGCACCGGCCACGACGGGGGTCCCCATCACGGCGAAGACGAATCCGGCGGTCAGCAACGTTCTTTTGTGCATTCGACACCCAAAGCAGGAAAGAGGCACCCCGCCTTTTCCATGGAAGAAGCCAAGCAGTATCCCAGTAGGATACGATATCTATCAATCGAGAAAAATCAAGCACTTTGCCGCATTTGCTGAGAAATGCGGCGATGTTCTGCGGATAAAGCGGGCCAGCCGCGCCGGCCGGCCCGCATTCGACGTCAGAACTTGAAGCCGCTCCGGGCTTGAAAACCGGGCAGAAGAGCCGCAGAGGTATCGAAAAGGACACGGCTGGAAAAGGCATCGCCGACGCGCGCCACCAGGGTGGCCCGGCCCAAGCCGGTCTCGCCGGCGACCACCGCCAGCAGACGGCCGCCATCGGCCAATTGAGCGGTCAAAGCGGCGGGAATCTCGGCCACCGCGCCCTCGATGACGATAACGTCGTAAGGGCCGTGGGCGGCGTCGCCGGCGCTCAACGGACCCGTGACCTGTGCCACGTTGTCCACCGACAGCTCGGCCAGACGGGCCTTGGCCTGCTCGGCCAGATCGGCATCACTTTCAACGGCGACCACGGTGCTGGCCAGACGCGACAGGACGGCGGCCGAATAGCCGGAGCCGCACCCGACGTCCAAAACCACTTCCGTCTCGATGATGCCGGCTTCCTGCAGCAGGCGCGCAAACGTCAGCGGCTCCATCAAGGAGCGGCCATTGCCAAGGTCCAAATCATCGTCCACATAGGCGACGCCACGCAGCTGCTTGGGCACGAACACCTCACGCGGGGTATTTTCCAAGGCCTCCAGCACGGCCGGATCGGTGACGCGGTTGGTGCGGATCTGGTTTTCCACCATGTTATGCCGGGCGGCAGCGTAATTCATCGTCGATGGCTCCCCATAAAAGGCGCTGGCCGCGCCGACGGGCGCTGGCCTTGCCGAGTTATACCCACCCCCCGATGGGATGACAATGCCGCGCTGCTCGAACCGGCCATAAGACGGGTGAAAATATCCGCGTTTCTTGCGCCCCCGAGGCGAAATGGCATTTTTGAAATCAGGCGCTTGACGGCCCCGCCACCGTACCTTATAACCGGCCCCCTCACGACCGGGTGGTTGTGTTTCGGTACTCTCGTTCGAGCAGGGGCCGGGTGGCAGAGTGGCTATGCAGAGGACTGCAAATCCTCGGACATCGGTTCGATTCCGGTCTCGGCCTCCAAATCCCGCCGCTTGAAGGGGATGGCGCGAACCTCCAAAAAGGGTTTGCGCGAGCATCCCGACCTTGCTATAAGGCGGGCCCTGCCGGACGAAAAGACGCGAAACGCGGACTGCCCGGTCGTGAAAAACAGCGGAATTCAAAGGGTGCCACGCCCTTTATTCCCAGGTAGCTCAGTGGTAGAGCAAGCGGCTGTTAACCGCTTGGTCGGGGGTTCGAATCCCTCCCTGGGAGCCAATCGCAAGGCCCGGAAGATGAAAATCTTCCGGGCCTTCGTCGTTTTGGCATTTCAATGAGAAATGCGCGGGAAAGCATTTGCGCGATCATCGCGACCTTGCTATAAGGCGGCCCTGCTGATCGGAACAACGCGCAAAAGCATCGTGCCGGTCGATGGAAAGCAGCGGAATTCAAAGGGTTACCACGCCCTTTATTCCCAGGTAGCTCAGTGGTAGAGCAAGCGGCTGTTAACCGCTTGGTCGGGGGTTCGAATCCCTCCCTGGGAGCCAATCGCAAGGCCCGGAAGATGAAAATCTTCCGGGCCTTCATCTTTGAAGCGGCTTAAAACGGCCTGAGAATATCCAGGATGCCGCGCTTGGCTTGCTCCAGACCGGCTTCGAGCTGCACGGTCTGGGCAAGCGCCGCCGAAGCCGCGGCGATGTTGCGGCATTCCGACTCATGCCCCCTCACCCAGCCGATCACCTGATCGAAATCCGACAGATCGGCCTTCACCGGGATGTAGTGGGTCCAGGGCACCAGCTTGTCGTAGAACCACTGGCGGTAGCCGGCCACGGAGGCCACTTTGATGATCGCCGCGCCACTGATCATTTTGTCCAGCAGGCTCCAGGCGTTGGTCCAGCCGTCGATATCGAGCTGATAGCGGTATTCGTTGAAGACCGACTTGTCCACGACCGGCTTCAGGAACCCGGCGGCGATGACCGCTTCCTTCAGATAGTCCTCGTGCACCGTGCGCAGATGCGTCACCCCCACGTCCAGGAAATCGCCGTGCGCGCTGTCGCGGACGGCGGCGCAAAGATGCAGGCGCTGACGGCTGCTCCAATCGAGGGGAGACGCCGGATCGGGTTCGTTCAGCTTCTTGCAGCCGCCGCCGCCGCGCCAGAAAACCTGGTCTCGCCGATCGTCCCAAGGTTTGCCGGACTGCGCCATCTGGGCGCGGAAGGTATCGTAGTTGTCGTTGTAATAGATGTAGGGATCGGGAATCAGAACCGTTCCTGGCCGGGCCGAGCAGAATGCCGCCCGGGCATAATCGCCGACGTCGTCTCCGTCGCCGAGATCGAAAACGCAGCAAAACCGCCCGTCTTCCGGCAGCGCCGCCGCCACCCGCGCAAACAGGTCGCCGACAATCGGAAACCGCTCGAAGGAAAAAACCGGCTTCGTCACGAATTCGGCCCAGGCGAATATCTCGATGCCTTGGCGCGAAAGCCGGATGACCACATGTTCGGGTGAAACGGTGGGAAACGGCATTCCCCGGCGGGGCACGAAGCGAAAGGACAACGGCAGACTGCACTTGGTCATCATGGTGGAAACCAAGGACATTTCCAGCAGGCGGTATCCTTCATCCACATCGCCGCGGTCTAGAGCCTGCATCGCCAGGCCGTGCATGGTGTTCGAGACGTTGATAAAGCTGAGATCCATGATGCCGGCCGTCCCCCAACCAATCCCAATGGGCAGGATAGCCCCTGCCCGGATGGAACCAAACGGCAAAAGCCGGTATCTGACCAAAAGGCGTAATGCGCAAGAACCACACAAAACATAGGGAAATCGTCTTACCGTTGAACAAAGGTAAGAACGGACACACCGACAGGGTTAAAGGGAGCGTCGACGATGCGGACCTTTGTGTGGTCTCAGTCTTTGATGATCGGACATGACCGGATCGATTCCGACCACCGCGTCCTGATCGGGCTGATCGGCGATATCGAAGAGATGCTGGAAGACGCCAGCGTCACCGACAAAGCCAAGGAAACCTACGATATTTTTCTGTCGTTCCTAAGCTCGCACTGCGTCTTCGAAGAAAGCCTGATGCGGCAGCTGCCCAGCTTTTACACGCCCAGGATCGAGGAACATTGCCGCCATCACGCCGTGCTGATCGAGCAGGCCAAAAGCGTGTCCGCCCATTTCGCCGGCGGACGCCCCACCCCCGATCTTCTCAAGGTCTTCCAGAAAACGGTCATCAGCATAACCCGCGACCTGATCATGGATGACGTCGAGTTGGTCGGTAATCTGCTGCACGAGCAGCAATTGAGCTTCTCGGCCTGACGAATCAGGCCATCAGCGCCGCCGCCACGTCGGGCAGCCGGGTAAAATCGTCGATCAGAACGTCCGCCCCCAGATCACGAGGGTCGACGTCGCCGTAACCGAACGACACCGCCACCACCGGAATGCCGGCGCCCCGCGCCGCCAGAACGTCGTTCCTGGTGTCGCCCACCATCACCGCCCTGCCCTCGGCGCCCACGGCCCGCAGGGTGGCGGTCAGATGGCCGGGATCGGGTTTCTTGGCCGGAACGCTGTCGCCGCCCAGCACGGCGCGAAAGAACTTCATCATGCCCAGCCCCTCCAGCAGTTCCACCGCCAGGTCTCGGGGCTTGTTGGTGCAGACCGCCATGGCGTGACCGGCCGCGGCCAAACGCTCCAAGGTGGCGATCACACCGGGATAGGGCTTGGTGTCGTGCGCGGCATTGCCGCGATAATGGTCGATATAGGCCGCCGTCAACTCGCCGATGGAACGGTCGGGCATGCCGCCGGTAGCGGTCAAGGCCCGCTGCACCAGAACGGAAGCGCCGTCGCCGACCCAGCGGCAAATATCGTCCGGCCCGGCCGCAGGACGCCCCAGATCGGCCAGGAAACGGTTCATCGCCGACAGCATGTCGGGCAGGCTGTCCACCAGAGTGCCGTCCAGATCGAAGACGAAAATGGCGGGATTGGGCTGATTCGGGATCATCATTCCTCCTTGGGGGGCAAAGAATAGCGCCCACCGCCAAGGAGGTTACAAGCCAAATCGTGACTTTCCAGGCGGATCGGGTAAACTCGTTCGCGCTTTTCCACGGAGAACCCCTCATGGCCGACGACAACAGCAACGATTCCGGAGCCGGCAGCACCAAGGAAGCCGCCTACGACATCCAGGTCGAGCTTTACGCCGTGCTGGGCCATGCCAACGTTCAGGTCAAGCAGCTTCTCAAACTGGGCCGCGGCGCCGTGGTCGAACTGGACCGCAAGATCAACGAACCCATCGACCTTTACGTCAACAAGATGCTGGTGGGCCGGGGCGAAGTGGTGATCGTCGACGACCGTCTGGGCGTCACCGTCACCGACATGCTCAAGGGCCAGCGGGGCGGTTGATTCCCCCTATCCAGACAGGCCATCCCTTACTAAACTTGTGGATAGGGACATGTCTGATGTTGCGCTGCACAATAAATCGGATAATGTTCCTGCAAGGCAGGCGTGCGAAAGAAACGCCGGCCGGGGTCTGATGCATGTCCGATGACGCCTCCGGCGTGCGGAACTGTATCGGGCCGCAAGCAAGACAATAAGAGGCCTCACCATGAGCACCCGCAACCTGTCCAGCCTGTTCCGTCCGAAATCCGTCGCCGTGCTCGGCGCGGCCGAGCGTGACAATTCCGTCGGCTCCCTGGTCATGCGCAATCTGATGCAAGGCGGATTCAACGGCCCGATCATGCCGATCAACGCCAAGCTTCAGTCGGTCGGCGGCGTCCTGGCCTACAAGAACGTGGAAAGCCTGCCGGTGGTGCCCGACATGGCCATTCTCTGCACGCCGCCCAACACCATCGCCGACGACATCCGCAAACTGGGGGAACGCGGCACCAAGGCCGCCATCGTGCTGACCGGCGGCCTGGGCGCCACCCTGGATGCCCAGGGCGCCAGCCCGCAGACCAAGGTTATGGAAATCGCCCGCAGCTTCGGCATGCGCATCCTGGGGCCCAACTGTCTGGGCATCATGGTGCCGCAGATCGGCCTGAACGCCAGCTTCTCGCATCGTTCCGCCGAACCGGGCCGCATCGCCTTCGTTTCGCAATCGGGCGCTTTGTGCACCGCCGTGCTCGACTGGGCGCGGCCCAAGGGCATCGGCTTTTCCCATTTCATCAGTCTGGGCGACGCCGCCGACGTTGATTTCGGTGACGTGCTGGACTATCTGGGCTCGGATCCTTCGACCCGGGCCATTCTGCTGTTCATCGAAACCATCCGCGAACGCCGCAACTTCATGTCGGCCGCCCGCGCCGCCTCCCGCAACAAGCCGATCCTGGCCATCAAGGCCGGCCGCGTGGCCGAAAGCGCCAAGGCCGCCGTCTCCCACACCGGCGCCCTGGCCGGCGCCGACGACGTCTACGACGCGGCGCTGCGCCGCGCCGGCATGCTGCGGGTGTACACTCTGGACGAGATGTTCACCGCCGTGGAAACCCTGGCCCGCTCCAAGCCGCCCCAGGGCGAAAAGCTGGGCATCGTCACCAACGGCGGCGGCATCGGCATCATGGCCGTCGACGAACTGATCGAAATGGGCGGCTCGCTGGCCGAACTGGCCGAACCGACCATCGAAAAACTGAATGCCGTTCTGCCCAAGAACTGGTCCCACAACAACCCCATCGACATCAACGGCGACGCCAACGGCGATCGTTACGTCAAGGCCGTCGACGTGCTGCTGGAAGCCGAGGAAGTGCATTCCATCCTGGCCATGCACGCCCCCACCGCCCTGACCGACGCCAACGAGATCGCCGAAAAGATCATCCAGACCGCCAAGTCCCACCGCGCCAACGTCATGACCTGCTGGGTCGGGCAGGAGCAGGTCGGCCCGGCCCGACGCCTGTTCCGCGAGGCCGGCCTGCCCACCTACGAAACCCCCGACCAGGCCGTGCACGCTTTCATGCATCTGGTGAACTATCGCCGGAACCAGGAAATGCTGATGGAAATGCCGCCGTCGGCCCTGTCGGACTTCATCCCCGACATCGAGGCTGCGCGCGGCGTCATCCGTCAGGCGCTGGCCAACGGCAACGAGGTCTTGAGCGAGCCCGAAGCCAAGGCCGTGCTGACCGCCTACGGCATTCCCACCGTCACGACCCTGACCGCCGCCACTCCGGCCGAAGCGGCCAAGCTGGCCAAAAAGATCGGCGGCCCGGTGGCGCTGAAGATTCTGTCCCACGACATCGCCCACAAATCCGACGTCGGCGGCGTCATGCTCAATCTCCAAGACCCGGCCGAGGTGGAAAAAGCCGCCAACGCCATGCTGGAGAACGTGGCCCATAAGTTCCCCGAAGCCCGCATCGAAGGCTTCACCGTGCAGACCATGGCCCGCCGCCCCGGCGCCCAGGAAATCATCATCGGCGTCACCACCGACCCCATCTTCGGCCCGGTCATCATGTTCGGCCAGGGCGGCGTGGCGGTCGAGGTGATCAAGGATCACGCCATCGGCCTGCCGCCGCTGAACATGAGCCTGTCGCGGGAACTGATCCAGCGCACCCGCGTCTCGAAGCTGCTGGAGGGCTACCGAGACCTGCCGCCGGCGGACATCGACGCCATCTGCCTGACCCTGATGAAGATTTCCCAGATGATCATCGACATCCCGGAAATCATCGAGCTGGACATCAATCCGCTGTTCGCCGACGCCCAGGGCGTGCTGGCCCTGGACGCCAGCATCCGCGCGTCCTCCACCGTGGTGCCTTCGGTCCAGCGTCTGGCCATCCGCCCCTATCCGAAGTCCCTGGAAGAGGTTTGGCCCATGCGCGACGGCCGCAAGGTGCTGATCCGCCCCATCCGCCCCGAGGACGAACCCAAGCATCACGTCTTCATCTCGAAGCTGACCCCCGAAGACATCCGCTTCCGCTTCTTCGGACTGGTGGGCGAGTTGCCCCACTCGGAAATGGCCCGCCTGACCCAGATCGACTATGACCGCGAAATGGCCTTCATCGCCGTTCTGCTGGATGAAAACGGCGACGCCACCGGCGACACCATGGGCGTGGTCCGCACCGTCACCGACCCCGACAACGAAAACGCCGAATTCGCCGTGGTGGTCCGCTCCGACCTGAAAGGCTCCGGTCTGGGCAAGAAGCTGATGCTGAAGATTATCGAGTATTCGGAAATCCGCGATACCGCCAAGGTCGTCGGCCAAGTGCTGACCGACAATTCGCGCATGCTGAAATTCGTGGAAAGCCTGGGCTTCAAGCGCATCAAATACGTGGAAAGCGACATCGTCGAAGTCGCCCTTGACGTCCGCGCCCGCAAGGCGGTGAAAGAGGCCGAAAAGGCCGGAGCTTAAGACCGGTCAAGGGCGGAGCTTTTCGGCTCCGCCCTTTTTTCGGCCTATTCCTTGCCCAGCGCCTTGACCGCCGAAGACAGCACGATCTTGCCCTGGCCGCGGTATGATTCGTGATTGGCGTCGATTTCCGACAGCTTGTACAAATAGTTGATCATCATCCCCGCCGACTGGGTGATTCCCTTGGCCGAACCGTCGCCCAGCCAGTTCAGGCGCTCCATGCGGGCGCCGTTGCTCAAGTGGAAATGCGCCACCGGATCGAGGGCGCGGCCCGATCCCTTCTTTTCCCCCAGATAGCGCACGCACAGCCGCGACAGCAGCGGGCGCAACTGCTCGGCCAGGGCGGTGTCCGACTGCCAGGGCGCCGCCAGAACGGCTTTCAGGCTGCACTCGGCCCCCAAAGCCTTGGAAACGCCGGCCAGGACCTTCTGATCGGCGGGCAGGAGCAGGCTCCCCTCGCCGGTCGCCAGCTTCTCATCCAGCCAGGAACGGAAACCGGGAATGGGAGACAGAGTGGCGAAAGTCTTCAGGTTGGGGAATTCATGGCTCAGACGATCGACCACCTTCTTGATCAGGAAGTTGCCGAAGCTGATGCCCACCAGGCCCTTTTGAGCGTTGTTGATGGAATAGAAAATGGCGGTGTCGGCCTTTTCCGGATCGCCGACGGGAGCGTTTTCATCCAACAGCTCCAGCACGTTGCCGGCCATGCCGTTGACCAGCGCCACCTCGACGAAGATCAACGGCTCGTCCGGCATGCGCGGATGGAAGAAGGCATAGAGCCGCCGGTCTGAATCCAAGCGGTTTTTCAGATCGCGCCAGCCCTGGATGGCGTGCACGGCCTCGTAGGCCATGATCTTTTCCAGCACCAGGGCCGAAGACCGCCAGGTGATGCGCTCCAGTTCCAGGAAGCCGACGTCGAACCAGGAATCCAGCAAATCCTTCAGATCGCTTTCCAAAGCCGCCATGGCGGCATCAGCACGGGTCAAGGGCAGCAGTTCGGCCCGCAGATCCACCAGGAACTTGACGCCTTCCGGCAGCGCGTTGAACTGGGTCAGCAGCCGCAAACGCGGGCTTTCCAAAGCTTGCCGCAGGGATTGCTCGGCCTTGAAGCGGGCAGGCAGATCGGCGGCGGCCGCAACGTCGGCCATGGCGGCATCGACCCGGACGCGGTCGGTACCGAATTCGTCGGCCAGAATGCGCAGGAAGCGCTTGCGTCCCTCGGCGTTCAACGCCAGATAAGACCGCCCCAGAGCGGCGGCGCGGGCGCGGGCGGAAACCTCGCCGCCCTTCTCTTCCAGGCAATCGCGCATCTGGGCCCGCAGAATGTCGGCGTCGTCGGCGGGAAGCTCGGGCGAGATGGCCTTGGGCGCGGCCCCCAGGGTGGCGGCGATGTCGCGCCACAAGCCGCGCAGATTTTTAAACCGGTCGAAAAACCCGGCTTGAGGCGGAGATACGGTCGTTGTTGCTTTTACCTGTTCCATGACTCCCTCCTGAAGATCAGCCCATCCTCAGAAAAACCTTGGGCAGTTGGTCGGCCAGATCTTCGGCGATCAGGCCGGGCCCGAATGCTTTCGCCGCCTCGCCGTGCATCCAGGCGGCGGCGCAGGCGGCTTTGAAGCGATCCATTCCCTGGGCCAGCAAACCGCCGACAATACCGGCCAAAACATCCCCCGACCCCGCCGTCGCCAACGTCGGCGGCGCGTTGACCGTCACCACGGCCCGGCCGTCCGGAGAGGCGATCACCGTGTCCGGCCCCTTCAGCAGCACCACCGCCCCGCTCTCCGCCGCCGCCAGCCGGGCGCGGCTCAAGCGATCGCCCTGGTGGAGGAAAAGACGGGAATACTCTCCATCATGTGGGGTTATTACCGGAATGCCGCCAGCCCCCCAAAGCTGTTTTCCGTGATTTTTGAATGACGTGAGGGCATCGGCATCCAGAACGCAGGCCTTGCCTGCCGCCAAAGCGTCGAGAACCAGACGCCGCGTCGCCTCTCCGGCTCCCAGGCCGGGGCCGATGACGGCGGCGTTGCGACGGGGATCGGCCAGCAGATTCGGCCAACCGGCGGCGCTTTCGACGATGACGCCGGGGTCGCCGGCGCGATAGACGTCGGCGGCCCCGGGCGGAGAAACAATGGAACAAAGCCCGGCCCCGGCCCGCCGCGCCGCCCGCGCCGCCAGCCGCGCCGCGCCGGTCATCGAGCCGCCGCCTGCCACCAGCAGATGGCCGCGACCATATTTATGCCCCTGGGCATCCAGGCGCGGCAAGTCATCGCGCCATTGCTCGGGGGTATTGATCCAGAAATCGGGGGAAATCGCTTCCAGCACGCCGTCGGGAATGCCGATGTCGCCCACCACCACCTCGCCGCACAAGGCCCGCCCCGGCATCAGCGCGTGAGCGGGCTTGGGACGGAAGAAGGTCACGGTCAGCGCCGCCTGGATCACCATCCCCGAGGAATCGCCGGTATTGCCGTCCAGGCCGCTGGGCACGTCCACCGCCACTACGTCCAAATTACGCCGATTAATCTCTCCGACCATGGCCGCGGCCTCTCCGTCCAGGGTACGGTTCAGTCCCGCTCCAAACAAGGCGTCGACCACCAGGGGAGAGCCGTTCAGGATGTCCGTGGCAAAAGGCTGCACAATCCCTCGCCAGCGGGCGGCCATAGCCGCCGCGTCGCCGCGCAAGGCCGTCACGTCGCCCAGCAAAGCCAGCGACACCGGCCAGCCCCAGCTTTCCAGCAACCGCGCCGCCGCGAAACCGTCGCCGCCATTGTTGCCGGGACCGCACAGCACGGCCACGGCGCGCGGACGGAAGCGTCGGCGGATGGCGTTGGCCACCTGCCAGCCCGCCGCCTCCATCAGGCTCTCGCCGGAAATCCCGGCGGCCATGGCGGCCTGATCGGCACGATACATCTGCTGGGTGGTCAACAGGCAGGTCATGGGGCTACTCCATTCCCTTTCCAGGGTAATACCAGCATTGCGCTTGGCAAGGGCTAGCTGACCTTTCTGGAGCGGAGTATATAGGGGGCCGTCGTTTTTCGAGCGGAGGCCGTCTGTGAAGGTCGTGGTCATGGGAGCCGGCGTGGTCGGCGTCACGTCCGCCTGGTATCTGGCCGAGGCCGGACACGAGGTGACGGTGGTCGACCGCCAGGACGGCGCCGCCCTGGAAACCAGTTTCGCCAACGGCGGGCAAGTCTCGCCCTGCCACGCCGAACCCTGGGCCAATCCCGCCACGCCGATGCGCGCCCTGCGCTGGATGGGCCGCGAAGACGCGCCCTTGCTGTTCCGCTGGAACCGCTTCGATCCGGCCCTGTGGACCTGGGGAGCGCGCTTCCTGTTGAACTGCACCGCCAGACGGGCGCACGCCAACACCGACCGCACCCTGCGCGTCGCCGTCTATTCCCGCGCCTGTCTTCAGGCGCTACGCCAGTTGACCGGCCTGCAATACGACCAGAAAACCCTGGGCATCCTGCATATTTATCGGGACACGAACGAATTCGAGAACGCCCGCAAAGCCTCGGAACTGATGAACAGCCTCGGCTTGGAGCGTCAGGAAAAGACGCCCGATCAGGCGGTGGAAATCGAACCGGCCCTGGCTTGCGTCCACGGCGATTTGGCCGGCGCGATCATGACGCCCGGCGACGAATCCGGCGACGCCCACAAATTCACCCGTGCCCTGGCCGAGCTCTGCGCCAAGCGCGGCGTCACCTTCCTTTACGGCACCCGCATCGACGAATTGGAGCTGTCGGGCAACCGACTGGCCTCCATCTCCACCAGCCGGGGCCGCATCCATGCCGACGCCTTCGTGCTGGCCGCCGCCAGCTGGAGCCCCCTGCTGGCCCGTCAGGTCGATTTGCGCCTGCCCATCTATCCGGCCAAGGGCTATTCCGCCACCCTGGCGGTGACGGACGAAGCCAAGGCGCCGACGGTCAGCATCACCGACGACGAGCATAAGATGGTCTACAGCCGCCTGGGCGGGCGCCTGCGCTGTGCCGGCACCGCCGAACTGGCGGGATGGAACACCGACATGAACGAAGGCCGCGCCAGGCTGGTGGCGTCGCTTGCCGAGGGACTGTTTCCCGGCGCCGGCGACTTCTCACGGGCCAAACTGTGGTGCGGCCTGCGTCCGGTCACGCCGGATTCCGTACCTATTCTGGGGGGCACGAAGGTGCCGGGGCTTTACCTCAACACCGGCCACGGAACCTTGGGCTGGACCATGTCTTGCGGTTCAGCCAAGCTGTTGGCCGACATTGTTTCCGGACGCCCCCCCGAGATCGACACCGAAGGATTGGGGCTGGACCGGTTTCTCCTGTAAGGCGGAGCATAACGTCCATGAGCCAGCGGCCCCATATCGTCGTCGCCACTCCCTGCTACGGCGGCAATGTCACCTGCAATTACGCCATCTCGCTGATCGGCCTGCAAAAGGCCTGCCTGCAAATCGGCGTCGGCATCTCGTTCCGCCTGATCGGCGGCGACGCCCTGATCACCCGCGCCCGTAACATGCTGGTCCAGCAATTCCTGTCCGACCCCACCGCCACCCATCTGCTGTTCATCGACGCCGACATCGGCTTTTCGCCGGAACAGGCTTTGACCCTGCTGGACGCCCAGAAAGACGTGGTCGGCGCCATCTATCCCTTGAAGCAGGTCAATTGGCAGCGGGCGAAGATGCATATGGATATGGGCGCGCCCAATCCCGCCTCGTCGGCGCTAAACTATGTGGTCGACCTGCTGGACAACGATCAGGTGCCGGGACCAGAGGTCAATTTCGCCCAGGTGCGCTATATCGGCACCGGCTTCATGCTGGTCCGCCGCGAGGTTTTCACCCGCATGGCCCAGCATTATCCCGACATCCATTTCACCAACATCCACGTCGCCGCCGAGGACGGATTGGCGACCCGGGAAAACTGCGCCTATTTCGATTGCGTCATCGACAAGGAAACCGGCGTCTATCTGTCGGAAGACTATACCTTCTGCAAGCGCTGGACCGACATGGGCGGAGAAATCTGGGCCCACACCAAAAGCCGCCTGACCCATACCGGCCCCATGACCTTCGAGGGCGATTTGGGCGCCGCCCTGGAGATCATGGCCAAGACCGACAACTGGAAACCGCCGGCGTAAGCGATTGGAATCCCGGCGCAAGCCTCGCCCTACCGCTTGATCAGAACGCCGGTGCCGCCCTTGTCGGGGGCCACCATCAGCTTTTCCGGCTTGTCCGCCAGGAAGGCGTCAGCGGTGCGGGCGACTTCGGCCCAACTGTCGTTGGCATAATCGTGCAGGAACAGAACGCCGCCCGAATTCAGGCGGGAATAGGCGAAATCCAAGGCGGCGCCGGTGCCCGGACCGCTGCCGAAATCGATATGCACCACCGAGAAACGCAGATTGTCGGACAGCCCTTCGGCGGTGGCGGGGAACGTTCCCGGACGCCAGACGACCTGATCGTTGCCGACGAAGTCGCGGACCGCTTCCAAGCTGCAATCCTTGAACATGGCATAGCGGCGGTCGTTTTCAGGAAAGCTGCCGGCGGGGAAACCGGCGAAGCTGTCGAACAGATAGAGCATGCGCCCCGGTACCAGCCCTTTCAGCGCCTTGGCGGTATGCCCCTTCCACACCCCGAATTCGGCCATGTCGCCGGTCACGCCCCGGCTCAAGGCGCGGCTGATGTTGTCGTAGAACAGATAGAGCCGCGCCAGATCGTCGACGTGATAGCCCGGCGAATTCAGGAACATCTCGGTCAATTCGCCCAAAGCCCGGCTGCGGCGGTGATGGACGATGTTGTGGGGACGCGCCTGAAGATGATGACTGACGGTGCGCCGGGCGATGGCGGCGGGCTCCAACCCCACCGGCTGGGCCAACATCAGAGCGATGGCGCGCTCAGCGACGCCCAGGGCCTCGTCGTTCCGCTTCAGCGCCTTGAGCGAGGCCAGAACCGCCCGTAGATGCTGAACGTTGTTCGGCTCGATGGCCATGGCTTTTTCCAGGATCGGCAAGGCCAGATCGGGACGGCCGCTCATCATCTCGGACACGGCGGCCAGATAAAGCAGTTCGGCGTTGTTGGGAAGCTGGGACAGCGCCTGATGGCTGAGATCGCGGGCCTGTTCGTACTGTTGACGGGCGTGCATGTCGCGGATCATGGCGGTCACCTGACGCACGTCGAACTGGGCACTGGCCTCGGGCATCTTGAAATTCCCCTTTCACAAACTGCCCTGAAGGGTAGCGCCCCAACCGCCGGGGTCAAGTGCGTAGCTGAAATGTCGCGGCGGTATTCCTTGAAAAATCGCCGGGATGAGTTCAGCCTTGGGGCGAAAATTCCATCAAGGGGGACACAAAGGCATGACGGCCAAGACCATCGCCATCGCCCAGCAGAAGGGCGGCGCCGGAAAAACCACCATCGCCGTGCAACTGGCCGTCGCCTGGGCCCGCCAGGGACTGAAGGTGGCCATGCTGGACGTCGATCCCCAGGGCTCCCTGTCGGCCTGGTACGGCATGCGCAAGGACGCCGGGGTGGAAAGTTCTCTGGCCGCCCTGGACGTCCAAGGCTGGAAGCTGGCCACCGAGATCGACCGCCTGAAAAGCGATTACGATCTGCTGGTGGTGGACACCCCGCCCCATGCCGAAACCGACGCCCGCGTGGCCGTGCGCGCCGCCTCGCTGATCCTGGTCCCCGTACAGCCCAGCCCCATGGACCTGTGGGCCACCAAGCCCACCCTGGAAATGGCCAAGCGCGAGAAGAGCCAGGCCCTGCTGGTGTTGAACCGCGTTCCCGCCCGCAACAAGCTGGCCGACACCATCCGCGCCAAGATCGCCGAAGAAGGGCTTCCCCTGGCCGCCACCCAATTGGGGAACCGCTCGGGCTTCGCCGCCAGCATGATGGAAGGCAAGGGCATCGTCGAGACGTCGCCGCGCAGCACAGGCGCCGAGGAAATCCGCGCCCTTGCCGCCGAAATCGCCGCGATCCTCAAGCTGAAGACCCAAAAGGCCGCCGAATAATGATTCCCCTGATCCTGGCCCTGCACACCCTGGCCGCCGTCGTCTGGGTCGGCGGCATTTTCTATACCCTGATCATCTTCCGCCCCGCCGTCGGCTCCCTGGCAAATTCCCTGGGCGAGCGGACCCGCCTAGAACTGTGGCAGGCCGTGCTGGGGCGTTTCTTTCATTGGGTATGGGGCTGCGTCGCCGTGCTGCTGCTGACCGGCTACGGCGTGGTGATCTTCGGCTATGAAGGCTTTTCCGCCATCGGCCTGCATATTCAGATCATGCAGATCACCGGCATCATCATGATCGCCCTGTTCCTTTTTCTGTGGGGCCGCCCCTGGCAGGAGTTTCGCCATGCCGTGGAACGCGGCGACGTTCCCGCCGCCCAGCATTTCCTGGCGCAGATCCGCGCCGTGGCCATCGCCAATCTGCTTTTGGGACTGTTTACCGCCGCTATCGGCGCGACGGGCGGTTTCTGGACTTACTAGAACGGAAGCATCTCGGCTTCGTCTGACGCGAAAACCGTTCCAGCTCCTATAGCCGGCTGAGCCACACCACCGTCAGATCGTCGGTGGGCGTGGCACGGCCGGCGCGGAAACCGTCCAGCAGAGCCGCCAGCGGAGTTTCGGCATCCCGCGCCGCCCGGGCCGTCGAAACCATGCGCAGCAATTCGTCCAGTTCGACGGCGTTGCCGTGGTCGTCGGGCGTTTCCGTCAAGGCGTCGCTGTAAAGCAGCAGACTGGCTCCCAGGGGGAATTCGATCTGACGGTCGCGGTATTTGGCCTTGAGGGATATTCCCAGAGGCAGACCGCTGGAATCCAGCATTTGCAGATTGTCGCCGACGCACAGGATGGGGCTGGGCGCCCCGGCGCTGGACCAGACCATCGAACCCTGATGCAGATCGATGATGCCATAGAACATGGTGGCGAACTGGTGCACGGGCAGCAGATCCACCAGCTGGGCGTTCAGCAGATGCATGTAGGCCGACGGGCAGTTGGGGTCCGGCGGCGGCAGTTGGTGCATCAGAGTATGCAGGCGGAACGTGTTCAGGGCGGCGGTCACGCCGTGTCCGGCGAAATCGACCGACGAGACGGCCACTCTGCCGCTTCCCAGCTCGCGGATGCTCCACATGTCGCCGCCCAGCTCGGCCGAGGGCTGGAAGTGGGACGTCACCCTCAATCCCGCCAAGCCGCCGTTGGCGGCGACGACGCCGTCCTCGGGCAGCAAGTCTTCCTGCATGTGCCGCGCCAGCTCAAGCTCAAGCTGCATATGGTGGCGGTAATCTTCCAGATTGCGGATCAGCATGCGGTTTTCCAGCTGCACCCGCACGCGGGCCACCAGTTCCGGCCCATGAATCGGCTTGGTGATCAGATCGCTAGCGCCGGCGCGGAACACCGCCGTGCGCTCCGACGGCGATTCCAAGGCCGTCTGCACCAGGATCGGCAGATGCCGGTGCTTGGCGTCGGACCGCAGGATGCGGCAGACCTCGAAACCGTCCATCTCCGGCATCATGATGTCCAGAATGACCAGATCGGGCTCGAAGCTTTCCACCTTGGCCAAGCCGTCGATGCCGTCGGTGGCGTATTCGATATGATGGATGCCGGCCGCCTGCAGATAGGCGCCGATGATCTTGCGGATGCCCTGCGCGTCGTCCACCACCAGCACGCGGCAGTGAGACAGATCGGCGCGGCCGTCGGCCGCCAGATTGGGCAGGCCGGTCATCGCCGGAACCTCATGCTCAAGCGCCTGCCGCCCTCGGAGGTGACATAACCTTCGGACAGCGAACCGATCAGTTGCAGCCCCCTGCCCGACGCCTTGCCCGGCTTGGCGGCTTCCCGCTCCACGATCGCGGGATCGAAGCCCTCGCCCTGATCGACCACCGACAATTCGATGGCCTGATCGTCCCACCAGGCGAAGATTTCGATCAGCCGCAGCCCCCGCACCGGATCGGCCAGCCCGCGTTCCACCGAATGGCAATATGCGGTGAACATCTCCAAGGTGTCGCGTCCCGTCGAAGGAATGCCCAGATTGCCGTGGATCAAGCCGTTGACCAGGGCTTCGTGCAGCGCCAGTTCAAGATTGTCGCGCATATCCTCGGAAAAGCCCAACCGGGTCCGCAAGGCCTGGGTAAACAGCTTCGCGACTTCGACGCCGTAAGCCGCGCTGGTGGACAGGCCCAGATACAAGCCGTCGCGCCTCAAAGTCTCGGGCAGATTTCCGCCCGATAGCAAGGAATCGCCCAATTGTTCGACGCTGCCGTGATGATGGTTCAGGCCGTGAACGATCAAATCATGGTCGATGCCGGTCAGCACCGTCACCGTCGGCTGGGTCGAGCAATCGGTTTGCAGGCCGCTGCGGGGACATTGGGCGATGGGATGATTGCGGTCGCGCAGCAGCGCGGCGGTGCCCTCGGCGCAAAGCCGCGTCCCGTCGCTCCGGCAGCACAGAATGGCGGAGGGGTGCGAGCCGGTCAAAATCAGCCCTCGGTCCGAATGACATCCTCGAAACTGGCGAGGTCCAGGGCTTTGGCCACCTGACCAACGGCGCCGGTGATGCTGAGATGTCCACCCAATTCCTTGGCGACGCTACGCACCATCAGCAGCATCCACATGCCGGCCGAATCGATGAATTCCACGTCGGTAAGGTCGAAAAGCCAATTCTTATGGCCGTAGCTGCGCATGTCATCCGCGATTCGGCTGAATCCCGCCTGGGTCGGCAAGGTCATCCGGCCAACGCAATAAACGACGGCCCGGCCGTCTTCTGCGGAAACGATGCGATACTCCAAACGGCCCTCCACGGCGCGGATCGCTGCTCGGCGAGACAGGCGGTCCGACTTTCAGGGAAAATTGTCCTTGGAGCCATCATGCCCCAAGCCAAAGCCCCGGGCAATCCATCCCATGACGGTCTTAGGGGATTTAGGCCTCGATCTGGATCAGTTCGTCGAAGCGGGCAAGGCTCAATGCCTTGGCCACCTGCCCCTGCGCCGCTTTCAGAGTCAGCCGCCCCTTGTGGTCGCCCAGAATGTCGCGCGCCATCAACAGCATCCCCAGCCCGGCGGAATCGATGAATTCCAGGCGGGAAAGGTCCAGTACCCAAGATTTGCCGTCAGCGGCCCTCAACTCTTCGGTGATTCGCATAAAGGCCGAGGAGTTGGTGAAGGTGAGACGACCAGAACATTCGATGACGGATTTACCGCCTTCGCCAGCGTAGATGCGATATTCCAACTCTTCCTCCCCCTACATCCCAACATCCCGATCGCGGGCGGAACACACCCTATGATAGCAATCGAGCCATAGGATCGTCACTCATTACGAATTTGCGCGATGAACCGATCGGCGTTTTCGTGCAGGACCATCGCCTGCTTCGACAATTCATCGGCCGAACAATACACCTCGACGGCAGCGCGTCCAGTCTCGGCGGCGGTACGAGCCATTTCCGTAACGCTGCCCACGACTTCGATCGAGGTTTGGCTGACATTGGCCACGCTGTTGGTGATCATGCTGGTGGCTTCGGTCTGGTGGCGCACCGCGTCGTTCACTTCGCCGGCGATGCTGTCCACTTCCTCGATGGTGGTGCGGATCATATCGATGGCGCTGACCGCCGTGCGGGTGGCCTCCTGAATGGCCTGCACCTGCACCGTAATGTCCTCGGTGGCCTTGGCGGTCTGGCTGGCCAGATGCTTGACCTCGTTGGCCACCACGGCGAAGCCCTTGCCGGCCTCGCCGGCGCGGGCAGCCTCGATGGTGGCGTTCAGGGCCAGCAGGTTGGTCTGGCTGGCGATGTCGTTGATCAACTGCACGACGTCGCCGATCCGCTGGGCGGCTTCGGTCAGGCCGCGCACCAGGGTGTCGGTGCGGCGCGATTCGTCGACGGCGCGCCGGACGATCTCGGACGAACGGTGAACCTTGCTGCCGATATCGTTGATGGCCGCGGCCAGGGTATCGGCGACCTCCGCCATGGAGCGGATGGTCTCGGAACTGGCGGTCGAGCTTTCAGCGGTGCTTTCAGCCTGGGACCGGGTCGATTCGGCGGTGCCGCGCAGCACCTCCGACATATCCCGCATCTTGCGCACCGCCGATTCGACGGTGGACAGCACCGAGGAGAAATTCCCCTCGAAATCGTTGGCCAGGGCCAGGATGGCGCTTTTACGCTCCTGTTCGGCGCGCAGGCGAATATTTTCCTGTTCGCGGCGCAGACTGTCCATGCGTTCGGCGTTCTCGCGGAACACCTCCAGCGCCGCGGCCATCTCGCCCAATTCATCGCTACGCTCGCGGCCCGGCACCGAAACGCTCAGATCGCCATCGGCCACCTTGTGCATAGTGACGGCCATCGCCACCACCGGGCGTGCAATGGCCCGGCCGACCAAAAGCCCCAAAGCCACGGTGATCAAGCCGGCACCGATCACGGCCACCAGAATGATGTTGTTCAGACGATCCAGACTGGCCTGATTGTCGGCGCTCTGACGGGCGCTGTCCTCGACCACGCTGTTGGAAATCTTGGCGATGGTCGGCATCAGCTCGTTCTGGGCGATGGTGTCCAGCAGCTGGCGCTGCTTGTCCAGCTTCTGATAGGTCTCGACCGTCGCGTCGAATTGGGCCTTGTAATTTTCCAGATCGGCGGCAAGCCGCTTGCCCAGCTTCTTGTCGTCCAGATTGTCGATGCGGGCGGTCAAGGCCACGTAATGGGCCGTCACCACATCCAGCAGATTGGGATCGCGCTGGGCGATGAAATCTTTCTCACCATGGCGCATCCGCAGAAATTCGCTGGCGAATTCGTTGCCCGTGGTGCCGGACACCAGACTGACGGACATGTCCAAAGCTTCGGCGGCCTGAGACAGATTGGCCCGCAGACCGCTCTTCTCGTCGGCGCCCAAAGCGCCCTGCGCCTCGATGATGCCGTCAAAGGCTTCGAGATAGTTGCCGACGGCGGCCTCGGCCTTTTCCAGGTTCTCGACCTCGCCTTTATCGGACAGACCTTCCTGCACCATCTGCATGGCTTCGGCCGACTGGCCGACGGCAATGGCGTGGCGGTCCACCAGCCCCTGATCGTGGGTGACCAGGAATTGCGCTTCCAGCAGACGGGCCTCGGCGATGGCGCGGTAAAGGGCTTGAGCCGCCTCTTGACGCTTGGTCAACGTTTGCATGGCGGTCCGCTGGACCGATTGCTGGTGGCTGACGTAGGCGTCGATGGTGCCGATGACGAAGAAGCCCAACAAGGCGATCAAGCTTACGAAGCCGATCTGCCAGCCGACTCCGACCTTGGACAAGAGTCGAGTCATATTTCGTCCCTAAGCCTCATTAAGTGGCGGTATTTTTTCCGTAGGGCTTCGCCCGCGGCCATCAAAACCGAAGCCCCAGGCGGCGGCAACAAGAATATGCAGATCATCTCCTGAAAAATGTCATATTTCCCGGATCAAACCGGCAAACACAGCGCCCGGAGAACAAAGGTCTCGACCTGAATGGCGATTTCCCGCCAATCAGCCTCGGTCAGCGCCTCTTTCCCCAACACCTTGCGAATCTGTACTTCGAAATCGGCGTAATGCTGGGTCATCGCCCACAGCATGATGAAAAAGTGCCGGCCGTCCACCGGAGCGATCAATCCCTTGGTGACCCATTCGTCGACCACCTTGTCCTTGCCGGCGATACCGGCCCGCACCAGATCTCCCAGAGCGTCGCCCAGCACCGAGGCGCCATGGATGATTTCGTTGGCGAACACTTTCGACCCCGACGCCCGCCGATGCGAAAAATCCAGCTTCAGGCGGATGTAGGCCGACACCGCCTGTTTCGGGTCGGCGTCGGAACGGAAACCGTCCATATCGTGGCGCCAAGCGGTCAGAATATCGTCAAGAACAGCCCGATAAAGCTCTTCCTTGGTGCCGAAATAGTAGTGGAGATTGGCCTTGGGCAGATCGGCCCGCCGGGCGATTTCGGACATGCTGGCGCCGGCATATCCGCGCTCGGCGAACACGTCTTCCGCCGCCGCCAAAATCACGGCCTGATTCTGGCGGCGGATCGAAGCCTTGCGCGGCGAAGCGGCGCGGCTTCCCTGTTTCACGGGACTTTTCTGGGTCATTTACAGGCCCAGAGCATCCTCGGGCCGCAGCAACGGAAGCTTCAAAGCCGCAGCCACCGCCGCGTGCGTCACCTGGCCGTTATGCAGATTAAGGCCTGTCCGCAGGTAAGGATCGTCCAGACAGGCCGACTTCCACCCCTTGTCGGCCAAGGCGAGCACGTAAGGCAGGGTGGCGTTGTTCAGGGCGAAGGTCGAAGTACGGGCCACGGCGCCCGGCATGTTGGTGACGCAGTAATGCACTACGCCCTCTTCGACATAGGTCGGCGCTTCGTGAGTCGTCGGACGGCTGGTTTCGAAGCAGCCGCCCTGGTCGATGGCGATGTCCACCACCACCGAGCCGGTGCGCATGCGCCGCAGCATGTCGCGGGTCACCAGCTTGGGTGCGGCGGCTCCGGGGATCAGCACCGCCCCCACCACCAGATCGGCGGCGATGACGGCGGATTCCACCGCTTCCGTGGTGGAAAACAAAGTCCGCACCCGGCCGCTGAAATGCAGATCCAGTTCGCGCAGACGCGGCATTGAGCTATCGAGAATGGTGACGTTGGCCATCAGCCCGGCAGCCACCTGGGCCGCGTTGGTGCCGGCCACGCCGCCGCCCAAGATCACCACCTTGGCCGGCAGCACGCCGGCTACGCCGCCCAGCAGAATGCCGGCACCGCCGCTTTCCTTTTCCAGGCAGCGGGCGCCGGCCTGGATCGACATGCGCCCGGCCACGGCGCTCATCGGCGCCAACAGCGGCAGACCGCCCAAGCGGTCGGTCACGGTCTCATAGGCGATGGCGGTGCATTGGCTGGCCAGCAATCCCTTGGTCTGTTCGGGATCGGGCGCCAGATGCAGATAGGTGAACAGCAGCTGGCCCTGGCGCAGATGGCCGATTTCCTCGGGCTGCGGCTCCTTGACCTTCACCACCATGTCGGCGGCGGCATAGACGGCGGCTCCGGTCGAGGCGATCTGGGCTCCGGCGGCGCGGTAATCGTCGTCCGAGAAGCCGATTCCCAGCCCGGCGCCGGTTTCCACCACCAGATGATGACCGTGGGCCACCACGTCCCGCACGGAGGCGGGGGTCAGGCCGACTCGATATTCGTGGGTCTTGATCTCCTTAGGCACGCCGATCAGCATTTTATCGCTCCTTCAAGGACGTACGGCTTGTTTCTCACCCCTTGACAGGACAGCACCCCATAACCCCCGGGTCAATCCTTCTAAGGGTTTAATTTTACCGGAAATCGTCAGCCACCAAGCCGTGGCGGCGCAGTTTGTCGTAAAACGTCTTGCGGGGAACGCCCAACGCCTCGACCGTTTGCTTGACGCTGCCGTTATGCAGGGCCAGCTCGTTTTCGATGACGCTCTTCTCGAACAGGTCCACCTGCTCGGCCAGGGTCAGACGGGTGCCGCGCGACGGCTCGGCCCCCAGAAGCTCGCTCTGATCGCCCAGTCCCAGCACGAAGCGGTCGGCGGCGTTCTTCAGTTCGCGCACGTTGCCGGGCCAGGAATAGCTGGTCAGCTGATGCAGAACGTCCGGCGTCAGACGCGGCGGCTCGCGGCCGTAACGGGTGGCGGCTTTCAGCACGAAATGCTGGAACAGCAGCGGAATATCCTCGCGCCGTTCGCGCAGGGGCGGAATATGGATCATCACCACGTTCAGCCGGTAATAAAGATCCTCGCGGAACTTCTGCTCCTGGCTGGCCACCTTCAGGCTGATCTTGGTGGCGGCGACCACCCGCAAATCGACGGGAATGATCTCGTTGGAGCCCAAGGGCTCGACGGAGCGTTCCTGGAGCACGCGAAGAATCTTGACTTGAAGCGAAAGCGGCATGCTTTCGATCTCGTCGAGGAACAAGGTGCCCTTGTTGGCGAATTCGATGCGGCCCGTACGCCGCTTCGCCGCCCCGGTGAAGGTGCCCGCCTCGTGGCCGAACAGCTCGGATTCGAAAAGGCTTTCCGGCATGGCGCCGCAATTCAGGGCGACGAACTTATGGTTCTTGCGTCCGCTTTGATGGTGCAGGGCGCGGGCCACCAGTTCCTTGCCGGTGCCCGTTTCGCCCATCACCAGAACGTCGGTGTCGGTCTTGGCCACGGCGGCGATGATCGTGCGCATGCGCTCGATGGCCGGAGTCTTGCCGATGATGGCGGTTTCCCCGGCGTCGGCCAATTCCTGGCGCAGCAGACGGTTTTCCATCACCAGGCGGCGGCGCTCCAGGGCGCGGCGGGTGCAGTCCACCAGCAATTCGGAGGGATAAGGTTTTTCGATGAAGTCGTAGGCGCCGCCGCGGATGGCCCGCACGGCCATGGAAACGTCGCCGTGGCCGGTGATCATGATCACCGGCAGGTCGGGGTCCATCTCCAGGGCTTTTTCCATCAAGGTGAAACCGTCCAGCCCGGCCATGCGCACGTCGGTGATCAAGGCTCCGCAATCACGGTGCAGAAGCTTCAGCGCCTGCTCGGCGGATTCGCAGCAGACCACTTGGAAGCCGGCTAGCTCCAGGGTTTGTTTTCCGGCGTTGCGGACCTGACGGTCGTCGTCGACCAGAAGAATGGACATACTCATGCCGGCTCCTCGACTTTTCGCAGGGTCACGGTGAACTGGGCTCCGCCTTCGGGGATATTGGCCGCCGACAGCCGGCCGCCAAGGTCGCGGACGATACCTTCAGAGATCGACAAACCCAAGCCCAACCCTTCACCGGCCGGCTTGGTGGTGAAGAAAGGGTCGAACAACTGGACCATGCCCTCGTCGGAAATGCCGGTGCCGTTGTCGCGCACCAGAATATGGACCAGCGATCCCTGCGCCTCGGCCCGCACTTCCAGGCGGCGGCGCTCCCGCCCCTTCATGGCGTCCAGGCCGTTGCGCAAAAGATTGACCAGAACCTGCTGCAGCCGGACCTCGTCGCCCCACACCCGCAGGTCGGCGTTCGGCGGCGACCACACCAGCGTCACCACGTCGGTGCGCAGGCGCCCGCCCAGCAAGGCCAGAGATCCCTCGACCATGGCCGCCACCTCGATGGGAGCGGCCGCTCCGGTGGATTTCCGGGCAAAATGCTTAAGCTGGCCGGTGATGCGCGCCATCCGCTCGGTCAGACCGACGATTTCGTGCAGATTTTCCCGCGTTCCTTGCGGCCGCTCCAGATCAAGATAGGTCACGGCATTGTCGGCATAGGAGCGCAAAGCCGCCAGCGGCTGATTGATCTCGTGCACCATGCCCGCCGACATCTGGCCAAGGGCCGCCAGCTTGGCCGCCTGCACCAGTTCGGCCTGTTTGTTGGTCAGCTCCTCTTCCGCGCGGCGGCGCTCGATGATTTCGTCCTGCAGGCGCTGGTTGCTTTCGGTCAGGGCCGCCGTGCGTTCGGCCACCCGGCGTTCCAGCTCGCGGGTCTGGCGCCGCCGCTCCAAGGTGCGGTGCGCCAGATAATAAAGGCCCACTCCCAGAAGCGTCATGGCCGCCACCGCCAGCAGCCCGGTAATGCGGGCCTGGGACTGCGCGTCGCGGGCGTCCAGCAGCACCGTCAGGGTCCAGTTCTGACCGTCCTCCAACGGCGCCGCCACGGACAGATATCCGCGCCCGTCCGCCGTCACCAGCCGTTCGCCGCTGACGAAGTTCAGGGTGTCCAAAGATTCATCGCCGTATTGGCGGCTGGTCCGCACCGCCAGCCGCTCGTCGGGCCTCAGCGGCCAGCGGCTGCGATAGCGCCAGCCCGGATTGTTGGTGATGAAGACGATGCCGTGGGCGTCGGTGACGAAGACTTTCTCGCCGGTGCCGGTCCAGCTTTTCTCCAGTTCATCCAAAGCCATCTTGACCACCACCGCCCCCGCCACCCTGTCGGCCAGCATCACCGGCATGGCGATGTAATAGCCCGGCTGGTTCGACGTGCTGCCCAAGGCGAAATAGCGCCCCACCCTACCCTGCCGCGCCTCGACGAAATAAGGGCGGAAATCGAAGCGCTGGCCGACGAAACTGCCGACGCCCTCGGCCCAGTTGCTGGCCGACAGGGTCATGCCGCCTTCGTTCAGAACATAGATGGCCGAGGCGCCCAGCTTGTGGTTCAGCCGTTCCAGCCGCCGGGACAGCGCCTGCGCCTTGCCGCGGTCCCCTGCCGACAGCAAGGCCGTCACCTCCGGGTCGCTGGCCAGCACCTGCGGGATGTTCTGATATTTCTCGATCTCGGAATGCAGGCTGCCGGCATAAAGGATCACCCGCTCGCGCCCCTGGCGGGCCAGCCGCTCGAAGGCGCGGGACTGGCTCCAGGAATCCACCTGCCACACCGCCCACGGAGCCGACAGGATCAGCAGATAGACGAATCCCATCAGGGCCGGACGCGACGGCTTCCAGAGCGGCAGCACCAAAGGCTGGGTGAAAAACGAGGACAAGCGAGAAAACACGGACATCAAGAGATTGCTTATCTGAGGTTTGCGGCGCAGCAAAATGACGAGAGCCCGCGCGCCAAGGCAAGGAACTTTCAAAATTTTCCGCGCGCCCTTCTTTTTGTGTGGATAATCACACACCATTTCAAAGGTGGTTGTGCGGATTTCCAGTCAACATTACCGCAAAAAGCCCGGAAATGCATGAGCGGAGAAACTGGCACACCGCTTGCGAACGAAGGGGCCATGTTCAGGCGCCCAGGAGCGTCCCCCAGGGTGGCCGCGCAACGGCTTTTAGTCACTTGAGGAAACGTCCATGCAAATTTCCACCGCCGCCAACGAGCGGAAGAAGCCCAAGAAGTTTTATCACAACCTGACCGTCCAGGTTCTGACCGCCATCACCATCGGCGTTCTCTTGGGACATTTCTATCCCGATCTCGCCGTGAAGATGGAGCCGCTGGGCAAGGTCTTCATCAACATGATCAAGATGGTCATCGGTCCCGTGGTCTTCCTGACCGTCGTCACCGGCATCTCCTCCATCGGCGACATGAAGAAGGTCGGCAAGGTCGGCCTGAAGGCTCTGATCTATTTCGAAGTGGTGACCACTTTCGCTTTGGGCATCGGCCTGCTGGTCGTCAACGTGGTGGGTCCGGGACGCGGCATGAACGTGGTGGCCGGCACCTTGAAGGCCGACGCCGTGGCCAAGTATGCGAGCCAGGCCAAGGATCAGGACGCCGTCACCGTTCTGATGAAGATCATCCCCGACAACGTGGTCAGCGCTTTCGGTTCCGGCGATCTGCTGCAGATCCTGTTCTTCTCGGTGCTGTTCGGCGCCGCCCTGGCCATGATGGGCGAAAAGGGCAAGCCGGTCGAAGATCTGCTGGAACGCATCGCCCACGCCTTCTTCGGCCTGATCGGTATCGTCATGCGCGTCGCTCCCATCGGGGCTTTCGGCGCCATGTCCTACACCATCGGCAAGTACGGCATCAGCTCCTTGACGTCGCTGGGTCAGCTGATGGCCTCGGTCTATCTGACCATGGCTCTGTTCGTCTTCATCGTTCTGGGCGTCATCGCCCGCGCCAACGGCTTCAGCATCTGGCGCTTCCTGCGCTATATCAAGGACGAGCTCCTGATCGTTCTCGGCACTTCGTCGTCGGAATCGGTGCTGCCGCGCATGATGGACAAGATGCAGCGTTTCGGGTGCTCCAAGTCCGTGGTCGGTCTGGTCATCCCCACCGGCTATTCCTTCAACCTGGACGGCACTTCGATCTATCTGTCGATGGCCGCCATCTTCATCGCCCAGGCCTTCAACATCGACATGACCATCGGGCAGCAGCTCGGCATTCTGTTCGTGCTGATGCTGACCTCGAAGGGCGCCGCGGCCGTCACCGGCGGCGGCTTCGTCACCCTGGCCGCCACCCTTTCGGCCACCGGCCAGCTGCCGGTCGAAGGTCTGGCCCTGCTGCTGGGCGTCGATCGCTTCATGTCGGAAGCCCGCGCCATCACCAATCTGATCGGCAACGGCGTCGCCACCGTGGTGGTCGCCAAGATGGAAAAGGAATTCGACGAGACCAAGGCCATCGCCGAATATCAGAGCCACTTCGAAAATCCCGAGCTGGCCAAGATTTAAGTTTTCAGCTTTAACATGACGAAGGGCGGGGACTTGTTCCCCGCCCTTCTTGTTTTATCTTCGATAACCGAGACTTCCGCATTGTTGCGTCTTGCAGGCCGATATACTCTGTCACCGCACTACCATGAACCTTACAGCATGAACGACAAGGACCGCACAGCGTTGGAAGGCGTCACTCCCCGCCTCTGCCTGAAGGGCATCACCAAACAATTTCCCGGCTGCCGCGCCAACGACGGCGTCGATCTCAGCCTGCTGCCGGGAGAAATCCACGCCTTGCTGGGAGAAAACGGCGCCGGCAAAAGTACGCTGGTCAAGATCATCTACGGCATCCTGCATGCCGACGAAGGCGAAATGCTGTGGGAAGGCAAAGCGGTTTCCGTGGACAACCCCGCCGCCGCCCGGGCCTTGGGCATCGGCATGGTCTTTCAGCATTTCTCGCTGTTCGATTCTCTGACCGTGGCCGAGAACATCGCCCTTGGGCTGGATAGGCCGGGACGCATGGCCGCCCTGCCCGCCCGTATCGTCGAGGTCTCGGAACGTTACGGCCTGCCGCTGGACCCGGCGCGCCCGGTGCACAACCTGTCGGTGGGCGAACGCCAGCGGGTCGAAATCGTCCGCAGCCTGCTGGGTGAGCCGCGCCTGCTGATCATGGACGAGCCCACTTCGGTGCTGACGCCGCAGGAAGTCGAACGCCTGTTCGTCACCTTGCGCCAACTGGCGGCCGAGGGACGCACCATCCTGTATATCAGCCACAAGCTTGAGGAAATCCGCGCCCTGTGCGACCGGGCCACGGTGTTGCGCGGTGGCCGCGTGGCGGCATCCTGCGATCCCCGCGTCACCTCGGCCCGCGACATGGCAGAAATGATGATCGGCTCGGAGCTGACCACCCCCGACCGCCGAGCCGAAACCTTGGCCGAGGGCGAAGCCTTGCTGCAAGTCAGCGGCCTGTTCACCACCTCCGACGACCCCTTCGCCACCAACATCAAGGGAGCCTCGCTGTCGGTGCGGGCCGGAGAAATCGTCGGCATCGCCGGAGTCGCCGGCAACGGCCAGACCGAACTGCTTTCGGCTCTGTCGGGAGAGGTTCCGCTGCCGAAGCCGGAAATGGTTTCAATCTGCGGCACGCCGGCCGGGCATCTCGGCCCCCGCGCCCGCCGTCGCCTGGGATTGGCCTTCGTTCCCGAAGAGCGCCTGGGCCGCGGCGCCGTTCCCGACATGACCCTGGCCGACAACGCCCTGCTGTCGGGCTATGGCAGCGGCGGGCTGGTGCGCCGGGGACTGGTGCGCTTCGGCAGAACCAAACGCCACGCCGACCGCATCATCGAGCGTTTCGGCGTCGCCGCCCGCGGCCATGGCAGCCAGGCCCGATCCCTGTCGGGCGGCAATCTGCAAAAGTTCATCATCGGCCGCGAGATCATGCAGAAACCGCGCCTTCTGATCGTCGCCCAGCCCACCTGGGGCGTCGATGCCGGAGCCGCCGCCGCCATCCATCAGGCGCTGATCGACATGGCCCGCAACGGTGCCGCCGTGCTGGTGATCTCGCAGGACCTGGACGAGCTGTTCGCCCTGTCCGACCGCATCGCCGTCATCCATGGCGGCCGTCTGTCGGAAGCGGTGCCGGCGGCGGACAGCTCCATCGAACGCATCGGCCTGCTGATGGGCGGCGTTTTCGACAACGGCAAGACCGAGGCCGACCATGCTCCGGCTTGAGGCCCGCCCCACGCCTTCGACGGCGGCGCTGCTGCTGTCGCCGGTCCTGGCCATCGCCCTGACGCTGCTGACCGGCATGGCCCTGTTCGCCGTGCTGGGATTCGATCCGGTCAAGACCGTCGCCGCCTATTTCATCAAGCCCCTCGACAGCGCCTACGGCCTGTCGGAACTGGCGGTGAAAGCCACGCCCCTGCTGCTCTGCGCCATCGGGCTGGCCCTGGGGTTCCGCGCCAATATCTGGAACATCGGCGCCGAAGGACAATTGATCATGGGCGCCGTCGCCGGGTCCGGCGTCGCCCTGTTCCTGCGCCCCGAACACGGCGCGGCCTGGGTGCTGCCAGCCATGTTCGCAGCGGGCGCTCTGGGCGGCATGGCCTGGGCGTCGATTCCCGCCGTGCTGAAGCTGCGCTTCAACGCCAGCGAAATTCTGACCAGCCTGATGCTGACCTATGTCGCCGACCTGTTCCTGCGCTGGCTGGTCAACGGTCCCTGGCGCGACCCGGACGGCTATAATTTCCCGCAATCGCCGATGTTCGAGCCCGACGCCATCATCCCGCCCCTGCTGGAGGGCACCCGCCTGGGTTTCGGCGCGGTGCTGGCTCTGGCCGTGGCGCTGGGCGGCTGGTTCCTGCTGTCGCGCACTTTCCTGGGGTTTCAGATCAAGGTCATCGGCTTGACCGCCGCCGCCGCCGGATATGCCGGGTTCAACAGCGCCCGCATCACCTGGATGTCGCTGCTGCTGTCCGGCGGGTTGGCCGGCATCGCCGGATTGAACGAGGTAGCCGGCCCCATCGGCCAGCTCACTCCCTTCGTCTCGCCGGGCTACGGCTTCACCGCCATCATCGTCGCATTCTTGGGGCGGCTGCATCCCTTCGGCATTCTGCTGGCCTCGCTGATGCTGGCCCTGACCTATCTGGGCGGCGAAGCGGCGCAGATTTCCCTGGGCCTGCCGGTGGCCGTCACCAGCGTGTTCCAGGGCCTGCTGCTGTTCTTCCTGCTGGCCTGCGAGGTTTTGATCCGCTACCGCCTGCGTCCCCAAAGAGCCGCATCGCGCCGCGAGAGCCGGGGATAGGACCATGACCGAAACCGTCGCCATCCTGGTCTCGATGATCCTGGCCGCCGCGCCCTTGCTGTTCGCGGCGCTGGGCGAGCTGATCACCGAAAAATCCGGCGTTCTCAACCTGGGGGTCGAAGGCATGATGCTGGCCGGAGCCGTCACCGGCTTCGCCGTTACCGCCAGCGGCCACGATCCCTGGCTGGGCGTCATCGCCGCCGCCGCCGCCGGAGCCGCCGTCGCGGCCATTTTCGGCGTTCTGACCCTGCTGTTGCTGGCCAATCAGGTCGCTACCGGACTGGCCCTGACCATGTTCGGCATCGGCCTGTCGGCCCTGGTCGGCAAGCCCTTCGTCGGCATACCCCTGGAAAAGCTGCCGGCTCTGCCCATTCCCCTGCTCGGCCGAATTCCCTTTTTCGGCCCGCTGCTGTTCCAGCACGACGGCATGATCTATCTGGCCGTGCTGCTGACGCTGGGGGTGCATCTGTTCCTGACCCGCACGCGGGCCGGGCTGATCGTGCGCGCCGTCGGGGAAAACCACGACGCCGCCCATGCCCTGGGCTATCCGGTGCGGCTGATCCGCTTCGGCTGCGTGCTGTTCGGCGGCGCCCTGGCGGGATTGGGCGGGGCCTATCTGTCGCTGGCCTATACGCCCATGTGGGCGCAGAACATGACCGCCGGGCGCGGCTGGATCGCCCTGGCCCTGGTGGTGTTCGCCACCTGGAAGCCCTGGCGGGTTCTGGCCGGAGCCCTGCTGTTCGGCGGCTTCACCATGGCCCAGCTGCACGCGCAAGGCCTGGGGCTGGCGGTGCCGCCCGAGTTCCTCGCCATGCTGCCCTATCTGGCGACCATGCTGGTCTTGGTGGCGATCTCGCGGGATGCCACGCGCATCCGCCTGAACGCCCCCGCCTGCATCGGCAAGCTGTTCCATCCCGACGATTGAGTCCTATAGTTTCACACCACACCCGATGATCAGGGGAGAGCGCGATGAATTTTGCGAAATGGGCCCTGGCCCTGGCAATGCTGGCCGGAACCGCAGGAGCCGCCCAGGCCGATCCGCTGAAGGCCGCCTGGGTCTATGTCGGCCCGGTCAGCGACCACGGCTACAGCTTCCAGCATGATCAGGGCCGCAAGGCCGCCGAGGCCGCTTTCGGCGACAAGCTTCAGACCACCTTCGTCGAAAGCGTGCCCGAAGGCGCCGACGCCGAGCGGGTCATCAACCAGTTGGTCAAGGACGGCAACAAGCTGATCTTCTCCACCTCGTTCGGCTTCATGAACGCGACCCTGAAGGTGGCGCAGAAAAACCCGGACGTGAAGTTCGAGCATGCCACCGGCTACAAGCGCGCCGACAATATGTCCACCTATTCCGCTCGTTTCTATGAAGCCCGCACGGTGCTGGGCACCATCGCCGGCAAGATGACCAAGAGCGGCGTGGTCGGCTATGTCGCCTCGATCCCCATCCCGGAAGTGGTCAGCGGCATCAACGCCTTCACCATCGCTTTGCGCAAGGTCCGCCCCGACGCCGTCGTCAAGGTGATCTATGTGAACTCCTGGTACGATCCGGGCAAAGAAGCCGCCGCCGCCAAAACCCTGATCGACCAGGGCGCCGACGTCATCGCCCAGCACACCGACAGCCCCGCCCCGGTGCAGACCGCCGAGGAGCGCGGCGTCTGGTCGTTCGGCCAAAGTTCGGACATGAGCCGCTTCGGTCCCAAGCACCACCTGACCGGCGTCATCGAAAACTGGAACGAATATACCGTCCAGGAAGTGAAGGCCGTGATGGACGGCACCTGGAAAAGCCACGACACCTGGGGCGGTCTGGCCAGCGGCATGGTCCAACTGGCGCCGTTCAATCCGGCCATGCCGAAAGACGTCGCCGACGCCGCCAACAAGGTGCGCGAGGACATCATCGCCGGCAGGCTGAACTCCTTCGCCGGCCCCATCAAGGATCAGGACGGCAAGGAAGTCGCCGCCGCCGGCAAGACCCTGTCGGACGCCGACATCCTGGGCATGAAGTATTATGTCGAGGGCGTCCAGGGGAGCCTGCCCAAATAACCTGCCCGAGGAAACGGCGCATGGCGAAAAAAACGGGGGGCGCCGTGCCCCCCGTTTTTTTATGCCTGATCTCCGGCTCCCGGCCTCAGGCCGCCGCCTGCAATGATCTGACCTTGTGGAACAGCCCGTCGCTACGGCCCAGAAGATTGCGGAAGGCTTCCGGCAGCGGCGGCAGCGCGGCGTCACCCAGAGACGCCAGGGCGTCGGGCACGTCGTCGGGGGTCAGGCCTTGCGGAATGTCGTCTTCGGCCAGCAGCGCCGCCTGATAGAGCCCCCAGGCGGCCATGCTGGTGATTTGCAGGGTCAAAGCCGACCGGGCCTTGAGCATGGTCATGCGGTCGGAAACCTCCAGCCCTTGAAAATCGGCCTCCTGGCGTTCCCGCATGTAACCCTGCAAATCCTGCATCAGGGACATGATTTCGGCGTTCAGGCCGGCAATCACTTCAGGCGGAAACACGCATTTGCTCATAATGACAACTTTCAGGCCAGAAGCCGTTTGATGTGACCGCCCAGCTCCCGCAGGCGGATGGGTTTGCGCAGGATCACGTCGGCTCCCGCCGCCAGGTCTTCCAACTCGCCGCTACGGGTGTTGGGACGCCCGGTGACGACGATGATCGGCAGATAGGGATAATCCTCCAACAGGCCGTCGATCAACATCCGACCGTCGCCTTCGGGCATGTTCAGATCGGTCACCACCAGATCGGCCGGATCGTCGGTAAAGGCCTTCAAGGCTTCGTCGCCGCCGAAATACTGGCTGACCCGATAGCCGGCGCGGCTAAGATAGTCGGCCATCTCCTCGGCGGCCAGTTCCTCGTCCTCCACCAGCATGACGTGGAACGAACGGTCTTCCGCCGGCGGCATGTCCACATCGGCAAGGCTCGACTCGACAGGCGCAGGGGCGCAGGGCGATTGCGCTGTCTCCGGCATGGGCAGATCGACCACGAAGCGGGCGCCGCCGTCTTCACCGCGCTCGGCCCGCATGGCGCCGCCCAGGCCGCTGACGATGCCCAGGCTGATCGACAGCCCAAGGCCGGTTCCCTTGCCCGGCCCCTTGGTCGAGAAAAACGGCTCGAAGATGCGCTGCAGGTCGGCCTCGGGGATGCCCTTGCCCTGATCCTCCACCAGGAATCCCGCCTGTTTGGCCTCGGCGTCGGACCAGGCCCGAACGGTGATCCTGCCGCCCGCCGTTCCATGCCGGTCGACGATGGCGTCGCGGGCATTGGTCAGCAGGTTCAGCACCACCTGTTCCAACTGGCGGGCATGGCCCAGCAAAACGCAAGGACTGTCGGGCACCTGGGACTCGATGGCGATCTTTTTCTGACGGAAGCTTTCCGTCACCAGCGCCACCGCGGCATGGAGCGAGGAGAAGAGGTCGAACGGTTCACGCTTCTCGCTTTCCCGGCGCGAGAACGCCTGCATGTAATCGATGACGTCGAACAGACGGTCCGCCTGCTCGTTGATGACCTTCAGCTTGCCCCGGGCCTCGTCCATGGTCACGCCGTCGCCGCCGGCGTCGATGCGGGCCAGCGTCGCTTCCGAGGTCAGGCGGATGACGTTCAGGGGCTGCGTGATCTCGTGGGCCAAGCCGGCAGACATCTCACCCAGCAGCATCAGCTTCGAGGAATGCGCCATGCGTTCCTCAAGCTCCTTGCGCCGGGTGACGTCCTCGATGGTGGCGATCAGCCCCGAACGCCCTCCCGGCATGTCGGAAACCGTGGCGGCATGAGCCTGCAGCCAGACGGTACGGCCGTCAGGCAACTGCACCTTGCCCTCCCAAGACCGAGCGCCGGGCGTGGACAAAGAGGCCAGCAGCGGCCCCATGCCCAACTCCTCCAGCGGCCGGCCGATCAATGTCTCGCTCAGATCGCCGCCGAGAATGCCCATGAAGGCCCGGTTGGCCTCTACCAGATCGCCGTCGCCATCCACCAGCAGCATGCCGAACGGCGCCCCCTGGAAAATGGAGCGGAAGCGGCTTTCCGATTCCCGCAACGCCGTCTGCGCCTGCTTCAACGGGCTGATGTCGGTCACCACGCTCATCTGGCCGACAAGGTTGCCGTTGGTATCGTGGAAAGGAGCCGGCGACACCAGCACATGCACCAGCCGCCCGCCGCCGCCATCCAGAGCCGCCTCGAACGGACCGTCCTGGCCGAACTGACGGCGGTCGCGGCCCTTCAGAATCTGATCGCGGCTTTCCGGAGTGAAAGCTTCGTCCAGCCGCCGCCCGATCAGCTCGTTCTGGCTGCGCCCGGCCAATTGGGTGAAGCGGTCGTTGACATAGGCGATGACCATTTCCGGATCGGTGACGATCAGCCCCTCGGACATGGTTTCAACCAGGATGCGGTAACGCTCCTCGCTGCGCAGCAAGGCTTCCTCGGCCTGGCATTCGGCGGTGATGTCGCGGTAGATCGCCACCACCTCGCCCGTGCTCAAGGGGAACAGGAAGCTGTCGCGCCACCCCGGAGAACGGGGATCATCATAAAAATAGGTTCCCAGACGCTCGGGACGGTGCTCGCGCCAGACTCGGCTCAAGGCCTCCATGCGGCCCAGACGGCGCAGCGCCGGGAACACCTCGTCCACCGATTTCCCAATCACGGCGTCGCGATCGACTTTCTCCAGCACCTGGGCGGCATGGTTCAAATCCTGGATACGGAACACCTCGCCCGAAGGGTCGGCCCGCAACACCAGGGCCGAATCCTGCATGTTGTCGAAAAGATCGCGGAAACGCCGTTCGCTGATCTGCAAATCCCGTTGCGAACGTTTGCGTTCGGTAATGTCGGCGAAGACGATGACGCAGGCGCTTTCCGCCGTGCGCCAACCGCGGATATTCAGCCAGCGGCCGTCCTCGCGGCGTTCCTCCACCTCGAAATTGCGCGTGCGATGGGTATTGCAGCGTTCCGCCACCCATTCGTCCTCCCGCCCCAGAGAGGACGAGAACATCTGGCTTTCCGCCAGACCGCGGAAAAACTCCTCCATGCTCATGCCGATCTGCATGCGCTCCGCCGCCTGAGGCGGCGACAGGCGGCGGGCCAGACTGTTGGCCAACACCAGCCGCGAATTGCTGTCGTAGACCATGAAGCAATCCTGCATGGACTCGATGGCGTCCGTCAGAATGGTTTGAGCGGCGCGGCGTTCCGACACTTCGCGTTCCAAAGCCTGAGTGCGCTCGGCCACCACCTGCTCCAGATTGCGATGGCTCTGCCACAGGGACTCGGCCATTTCGTTGAAACTGTCGGTCAGTTCGCCCAGTTCCCCGGAATGTTTCGGCGCCCGCGCCGTCAGATCGCCGTCCCGGAACCGACGCAATAGCGTCAGAAGAGCGCCCAGCGGGTCAATCAGCAAGCGGCGGCTGAACAAAAAACCCGCCACCAGGGACAACAGCAGCATCACCGCCGCCACCATACCGATCGCCCGGTTCAAAGCCCAGATGGGCGCCATTACCACCTTGTGTGGCACCAGGGCGACAATATGCCAGAGCCCCCCTTTCTCCGGTCCCCAGGGAATGGAAAGAGACGACACGGTATAACCCGACAGATTTTCCAGAACCTGATCGTCGCGCGCGGCGACGCCGGTCCAACCGCTGCCGAAGACATCGGCGAGCTCTTTCGGGCGGCGCAATCCTTCGGGCAGCCAGCCGCTGAGCACCCGGCCGCTGGCGTCGGTCAGCAAGACAGAAATCTGGCCGGTTTCCTTGTCGGCATCCAGCAAGGTGTCCAGCACGATGGGCGACAGCGCCAACAGCAAGGTCGCCATGCGGCTGCCGCTGGAATCGACGACGGGAACAACCAGCACCAGATTGGGACCGGAACGGCCGGCCGCGTCCATGTCCATGTCGATGATCGTCGGGGTCAGCGCCTGACCGCCCCAGGAATCACGCGCCAACGACGGATGCGTCCGCAACGAGCTTTCAGCCACGCGCTCGATCAGCCCTTCATGGAAATGCAGACGCAGCTGCTCTTTGCCGTCACCATCCAAAAGCACGAAATCGTCGTAGATGCGCCGTGAAATCAAAAGACCGCTGGCTTCTTCCGCCACATGGTCCAAGGCGCCGCCGTGGCCGACGCCGCGCGTCGGAATGCCCGGATGGTTCTGAGCGGCTTCGACGAAATCGGTCACGCCGCCCAGGCGGCTCAGCACCTGGCCGTCCCAACGCATGCTGTCGAAGAAACGCTCCACATAGTCCCGGCCGTCGGAGGCGCTCTGCTTCAGGCCATCGACACGAGCCGACATCAGCGCCGCCGTGCTCATGCGGTCGACCACCAGCGCCAGAATAGCCATGGGCACGATGGTCGCCGCCATGACGATGGCGACGACGCGCATGGCAAGGCGGTCATGCCCCCGGCGGATGTCCTTTCTGGCGGACGGACTGTTCATATGCGGCCATACCCTTGTTCAGCGACCTGCATTGTCGGATGTCGCCACAACCGACACAAGTCATCGAAAGGCCAAGCCTTATACTTTCGAGAGGCCTTGCTAGGACTTCAACCCGTGCTCGATGGCCATCACCACCAGCTGGGTGCGGTTGGTCACGCTCATTTTGCGGAAAACGCTGCGAAGATGCGCCTTGACGGTAATCTCCGTCAGGCCCAGCCGATTGGCGATTTCCTTGTTGGGCGCGCCGCCGACCAGATGGTTGACGATGTCCAGCTCACGCGGGGACAAAACGCGGAAGGGATTGTCGGACGGCAGGCCCGAGGCGGGATTTTCCGCCGCCTGCATCAGGATCGACGACGGGAAATGCACCTCGCCGCTCAGAACCAGTTGCAAGGCGTGCGTAATGGCGGCGCCGGTCAGGGACTTGGGCAGATAACCCGCCAGCCCCAGTTCGTAGGCCCGCACCACGTCGCCCCGCTCCACCGAACCGGACAACACCACCAGTTTCATCGACGGCGCATGGCGCTTCAGAGCGCCGATATCCTCGATCGAGCCGAGACCGGGCATCTTCAAATCGACGATGGCCAGATCCGGCTTCTGCTTGGCGACGACTTCGCGGACCGTGGCGAAATCGCCTGCCTCGACGATGCGCATATCGGCGGCCAGAGGCGTCAGAAAAGGCTTCAGGCCATCGCGCACCATAGCGTGATCGTCGGCCAGCAGAACCAGAATGGACATGAATTTCCCCTGTCGCCCGTAAGGATATCAACGCTTCATGGCGTTTTAAACCTTAAGAATAAAAGAGGCGTCAAGTCAATGCCCGCCCAAGCTGCAACGGGTTTTCATTCCATCCGTCAAAAGCAAAACGCCCGCCAAAAGGCGGGCGTGGCGGGTGCCGGCCGAAACGCTAGAATCAGGCCAGGAACTTCGACACAGTTTGCAGGAAACTGGCCACGGAAATAGGCTTGGCGATATAGCCCTCGCAACCGCCTTCCCTGATTTTTTCCTCGTCCCCCTTCATGGCGAAGGCGGTCACGGCGATCACGGGAATCGTCTTCAATTCATCGTCCGCCTTCAGCAGACGGGTGATCTCCAGCCCCGAAATCTCGGGCAGCTGGATGTCCATCAGAATCAGGTCCGGACGGTATTCACGGGCCATCTTCAGCGCCTCGCGGCCATCCTTCGTCTGAAGGGTCTGATAACCGTGCGCCTGCAACAAATCATTGAACAGCTTCATGTTCAGATCGTTGTCTTCGACGATAAGGATGGTCTTGGCCATGAATATCCCTTTGAGGACTTAGGTTTTTATGCGTTGCCTACGGGGGTCATCATTGACGATAACGCCCAGCAAGTCAAACGCCCGACGGGCTCTTGCGAAGACCGGAAAGGGCCAGCAGCAGCCAGCCCAGAATGAAGGACGAACCGCCGAAAGGCGCCACCGGAGCCGCCGCCGCCGGGGTCAGGGCCAGAAGCGTCAGGGCGCCGCAGAACAGCAGCACGCCCAGGATGAAAAAACTGCCGGCGGCCTTCGTCATCCGGCACAAAGGCCGCGCCCCCTGCGATAGCGCCAGCAGGGCCAAGGCGTGCAGCAAGGCGAAATGCGAAGCCTTTTCCGCCAGTTCCTGTTCATGCCCACTCAGGCCGTGAGCGGCATAGGCGCCCAAGGCGACGGCCGCCGCCCCAAACAACCCCGCCGCCACCCGCCAGGATCGGCGCCAGATTTGGTCGGTCATGAAATCGTCCTTTCGACAAAAAAAAGAGGCCGGGACAAGCCCGGCCTAGTTTCTCTTGAGGGAAAAAGATACGAACGACTGCGCTCGGCATTCGTCTGTATCGGCACCCATCATATCCATCGGGCCGGCCTGGGCTGTGACGAGCGTCACAGATCGAAAAAAAGATGACCGATCAACTGCCTCGGACATCCTCGACCATCACCGCCAGTTTCGCCATGTCGCGGATGACCAGCGCGTCCTTCTTGCGCTCGACAATTCCCGAGCGCGCCAAATCGTTCAGCACGCGGGCCACAGTCTCGCGGGTGGTGCTGACGCGGCTGGCGATGTCGGAATGCACGGGAATCGGCTTGATGGCCGCCGTCTTGCCGTCGGACGTGAAAGCCCAAGCCTGGCGCAGCAGTTCGGCATGCACCCGGTTGTTGGCTCCCAGAACGCTCAAATCCATGATGCGGTCGTTGGCCTGACGGATCATCCGGGCCAGACGCCGCATGATCTCCATGCCGACCAGCGGCTTGGTCGACAGCAGGCGCAGAAACACTTCGGGCGACATCGAGGCGGCCACCGCCTCTCCTCCCTGGGCCATGACGAAGGCCGAACGCGGCCCGCCGTCGAGAGCTGCCAGTTCGCCGAAGTAGGTTCCGGCCGGGATATCGTCCAACGCCACCTCACGGCCCGACAGCGAGTAGTTGACCACCCGAACCGTCCCCTCGACGACGAAGAAGATGTCTTTGCTCTCGCTTTGCCCGTCGATGATGTGCTCACCTGTGGCATAGCGCTTGAAGCGGCACTGACGGGCGAGATCGTCCCTTTCAGCCTTTGACAGGCTGGAAAAAAGGGCGATTCCGTCGAAGTTCGATGTTGTCTCTTGGCTCATGGCGGCGATCTATAAAATGCGATCTATATCCTAGCGGCAAAAGCCGGGCTTGACGAGAGCAGCTTGGCGCAGTTTGGTTAACGACATGCGAATATCACGACTGATTGTGGCGACATTATTCCTTTTCACCTCTCAGGCCGGGGCCGAAGAGGTCGGACGGGTGCTGCGCCTGCAAGGTCAGGCCGCCGCCAGCAGCGTGGAAACCTCCCGTTCTCTGCGCGAAGGCGATCGTTTGTCCCTGGGCGACCGCCTCACCACCGGCCCCGGCGCGCGTCTGATGGCGGTTTTGTCCGATGGCAGCGAACTGACCCTGGGCGCCAATACCGATTTCACCATCGACGAGCTGGTCCTGGAAAAAGACCGCGGCAGCGCCCTCTTCCATCTGGCCAAAGGCGCCTTCCGCATGGTCGGAGGCGCCATCGCCAAGGTGCCGGAGCACCGTATGGAAATCGCCGCCCCCTTAGGCACCATCGGCATCCGCGGCACCGACGTCTGGGGCGGGTCGTTGAAATCGCCCATGGACGTCTTTCTCATCGAAGGCGAAATCAGCGTCAGCACGCCGGGCGGCGCCGTCATCCTGAGCAAACCCGGACAGGGCACATCCGTGACGGCGGCCGGGCAAGCGCCTCTTCCTCCCAGCGACTGGAGCGAGGATTTGCGCCGCCGGGCTTTCGCAACCGTCAGCTTCGCCCCTTGAGCGGACAGGCCTGGGAATCTCAGCCCAACCCCTCGGTTTTCAGCCTCAGGTTTCATTTGAAACATCCGCGCTTTGGCTTATGCTGAAGAATTGCCTATGCCATCCATCATAGATTAGCGGGAGCGATACAAAGTGCAGGCCGACGATAAGCTGATATCGCGTTTGCAGCTGTTCTCGTCGGCCGTGATCGTCGCCGTCATGTCGCTGGGCATGGGGCTGCTGTTCATCTTGCAGCTGCGCCAGGAATACGACGCCAGCCTGAAAGCCATCGAGGCCCAGGAAACCCAGCGCCAGCAGGAAACCCTGACCCGTCAGGTGGAAACCGCCAAGGGCTTTCTGGAAACCCTGCGGGCCCGCACCGAGGCCGTGCTCAAGCACCAAATCCGCGAACAGGTGGATCAGGCCTATGACATCGCGCAAACCATCCACGATCAGAACCAGGGCCGCCAATCGGACACCGAGATCAAGCGCACCATCCTGGAAACCTTGCGGCCTTTGCGTTTCTTCGACGGTAAAGGCTATTTCTTCGTCGACGGACTGGACGGCAAATGCCTGCTGCTGCCCATCAACCGCGACCGTGAAGGCACATCGTTGCTGGAAAACCGCGACGACACCGGCACCTACATCATGCGCAGCCTGATCGACGCCGCCAAGGCGCCGGTGGGGGACGGCTACTCCCGTTACCGCTGGTACGCCCCCGGCGACGGCAAAAAGATGCAGGAAAAGATCGCTTACGTCCGCACGTTCCAGCCTTACGGCTGGGTGATCGGCACCGGCATGTATCTGGCCGACGTGGAAAGTACGCTGCAGGCCGAAGCCCGCGAACGGCTGCGCGATTTCCGCTTCGGTCCCGGCGGCAAAGGCTATTTCGTCCTCTATTCCGAGGACGGCAAGGTGCTGATCTCGCCGTCGCGGCCCGGCAACGAGAACAAGCCGATCGAAACCCTCAGCGAGGAAAGCCGCGTCGTCGCCCAAATGATCTTTGAGAAGGGCAATATGGGCGGCGGCTTCCTGCGCTATGACTGGTCGCAGGAGGAAAATCCCCAGAAAAGATCCACCAAGCTGGTCTACGTCTCGAAAATGCCGGGCTGGAACTGGATCGTCAGCGCCGGTTTCTATCTGGACGATGAAAAAGCCGCCGCCGACGAGCGCCGCGCCCACCTGGAGGAAAGCATCAACCGCAAGATGGCCCTGACCATTGCCGCCATGGTCGTCGGCGTCGGCATTTCCCTGGCGATCGGCTGGTGGTTCTCGGGCCTGACCCGACGCGTGATGGAACGCTACAAAAGCGATATTGCCCGCCAGAACGCCGAACTGGAGCGCAAAACCCATGCGCTGGAACAGTCCAACACCGATCTGGAACAGTTCGCCTATGTGGCCAGCCACGATCTGCGCGAACCCTTGCGCATGATTTCCGCCTACATCACCCTGATCGAGCGCAACTACACCGCCCATTTTGACGAAGAGGGCCACCAGTTCCTGGCCTTCGCCCGCGACGGGGCCAAGCGCATGGATCAGCTGGTGCTCGACCTGCTGCAATTTTCGCGCATCGACCGCATGGGCGCCCCTATCGAACCCATGAATTTAAGCGTCGCCGTGCGCAACGCCATCACCAACCTGGCCCTGACCATCGCCGAAACCGACGGCATCGTCACCGTCCCGCCGCAGATCGAAGACGTCTGGGTCATGGGCGACGTCCACCAGATCACCCGGCTTTTGCAGAACCTGATCGGCAACGCCATCAAATACCGCCGTCCCGGACATCCCCCCGAGATCGGCCTGTCGGCCGAGCCCCGGCCCTCCGGCTTCTGGACCATCGCCGTGAAAGACAACGGCGAAGGCATCGATGAACGCTTCTTCGAGCGCATCTTCGGCATCTTCCAGCGTTTGCATGGACGGGACTTCGAGGGCACCGGCATCGGTCTGGCCGTCTGCCGGCGCATCGTCGAACGGCATCAGGGGCGGATCTGGCTGGAATCTGCCCCGGGCCAGGGAAGCAAATTCTACTTCACCCTGCCCGAGGCCAAAGCCAAAACCGAGAAGAAGCCTATTTGAACACCACCGTCTTCGCCCCGTTGGGCAGAACCCGGTGTTCGGTGTGATAGGCGATGGCGCGCGACAGCACCAGATTCTCGATGTCGCGCCCCATGGCCACCAGATCGTCGGGTGTGCGGGTATGGTCCACACGCTCGACGGCCTGATCGATGATCGGACCTTCATCCAGATCGGTGGTGACGTAATGCGCCGTCGCGCCGATGATCTTCACGCCGCGGGCATGGGCCTGATGATAGGGCTTGGCCCCTTTGAAGCTCGGCAGGAAGGAATGGTGGATGTTGATCGCCCGCCAGGCCAAGGCCTTGCACATATCGGGGCTCAAGACCTGCATGTAGCGGGCCAGCACCACCAGATCGATGTTCAGACGGTCGATCATCTCCAGAATCTTGGCTTCCTGCTCGGCCTTGTTCTCCTTGCCCACCGGCAGATGATGATAGGGAATGCCGTGCCATTCCACCATCCGCTCAAGATCGGGGTGATTGGACACCACCGCCGGAATTTCCACCTGCAACGAACCGGTGCGATAGCGGTACAGAAGATCGTTCAGGCAATGGTCGAACTTCGACACCAGAACCAGCAGTCTGGCCTTGCGGGTGCCGTCATGCATGCGCCAGATCATCTGGAAACGTTCCGCCAGAATGGCGAACAGCTTTTCCAGTTCCTCCGTCTTGGGCGACAGCGGCCCCGGGTTGAACACGCAGCGCATGAAGAAGCGCTTCGAGATGGGGTCGCCATACTGCGCCGCCTCGGTGATGAAGCAGTTGTGTTCGCTCAAGAATCCCGACACGGCGGCGATGATGCCGGTGGTGTCCGGGCAGGTGATGGTCAGGATGATCGTATGCTTGTCCGACATGGCGTCCGTTTCCGAAATTCGGCTTCAGTCCTAGCCCAAGACTCTCTTTCCGCCAAGGGGCGTGAAGGCTCCATCTTGCATTTTCCCTCAAGATTGACGAATGTGCGGGCAAGGCAAGGGCAACCTTTCCCCTTCTTCAGGAGCAACCGATGAAAAGCGTGTATTTCAAGAGCGGCGACGCCGAGTGGAAGTATGATGTCGAAGACGAGGACTACGACCACATCATCAAGGGCATTCTTGAAGACGGCACCGACTTCGAGGAAATGCTCGAAGAATCACTGGAAATCATGCGCGACGTTTCGGCGCTCGACGACGACGAACTGGACGAGGACGATCAGTTCGACTTGACCATATCCGTCGCCTTTATCTGGCATTATTTCAACACCCTTGACGACGACCAGCACCGCATTGTCGGTGACGTCGCCATCATGGAAAGCGAAGACGGCACCGAAGTTGAAATCGCCGCCGCCTCGGAAGTGATCGAGCCGTAATCCGGCCTCGCGACCCTGACAGCATGCCGACGGCCGGGACGCAAATCCCGGCCGTCGCTGTTTTCAGTTCCCAAGCAAACGGTGGAACAGGCCGAAACGCCAGCATCCCGCCACCACGGCCACGACGACGACGACGAATGCATACAGACCCCAGGGCCGAGGTTTTTCGGCGAACGGGTCGGCCAGCGACCGTTCCGCCCCTTCCGGCAGGCGGGCGAGCGTGGTCAGGGAGCTGCCGAAGGGAATGTTGATGCGCACCCGGGCGTTCACCGCCCAGCCGGTGGCATCCAGAATCGGCGCCAGATTGCGCTGACGCAATTTGAGATAGGCGATCAGCAGCGCCGGTCCGGAAATCGCCAGCACCAGCCCGGCCACGGCCACCGGCATCTGCCACCAGGACAATTGCAGGAACCCCGTCACCATCGACGCCACCGCCGTGCCGATGGCCCCCACCGCCAGACCGATGGCAGCGAAGATGCCGGCGAAGCGGCCGGCGTCGAAGGGAGCCGCCGGGGGAGCCGCCGGGGGAGCCGCCGGGGGAGCGGGCACAGCCGGAGGAGCGGGCGTGGGCGGCTGGGCTGCGGCCGGTTTGGCCGGAACCGGCGCCGGGGCGGCGGCAGCTGGGGTCGGGGGAGCCGCCGGAATCTGGATCGCCTGCAAGGGCGACTGCATGGCATGGGCGGAAGCCAGCTTTTCGATCTGATCGTTGACCAGCTTGCCGAACTTCTTATAGGGCGACCAGAAGGCCTGGCGCAGACTGATGGGATGTTCCACCAGCTTGACGATGGTTGCGTCCCAGTCGCGGCCGTCGCGGCTGTAGAAGACGCCGTTGCGCCCCACCATCAGCTGATCGGCGTCTCCGGCGGTGAAAGCGGCGGCGATGGTCATCTTCTCGTTGCTGCCTTTGCGGAAGCAGTCGCAATAGACCAGATAGATTTGCGACAGCGAGGCCAGGGTGGCGTGGCTGGCGGGATTGCCCACCAGCACGCACAGATCGGTGCTGCGCCCGTCGAGATACAACGTTCCCGCCAGGAAGATGGCTTTGCTTTTGCGGGCGTAGAATTCCCGGAACGACACGAAATTGTTGACCAGCCGATATAGTCCCAGCCGCAGGCGGATCAGCCGCTCCACCTCGTGGAAAGCGGCCACTTCGCCTTCCAGCGCCTTGTCGGCCACCACCAGGGCGTCGAGGGCGGCCTTCCTGCCGTCGGCGCGAATCGCCAGAATCCGGGCGTCGCCCAATTGCGCCACCGGCGTTTCCGGCTTTCCGGCCATCCAGGCCAAACGTCCGCCATAGCGCCGACACACCTCGTCCCAATCCTCGGCGGTCAGCGTCTCGCGGTCTCCCAGCAGGGGCGCCAGGGTGTCGCGGCGGAAGGCGCTCAAGGCGTCGCTCCAGGCCGGATTGATCCCGGCCGACAGCGGCAGGGCGATTCCCGCCGACACCTCGGCCAGCGGCAGCGGCGACAGCAGGGCCAGACTGTCGGCCAACCCCTTGTCGGCCAGCTGCCCCAGCAGTTCGGCACTGGGATTCAAGGTCGACACGGCCTCGTGTCGGTAAGCGGCCAGGCGGCACCGCAGGAAAAAGCCGTCGATCTTCTCCCTGACCGCCAACAGAGCCGCCGCCCCTGCCGGCGTCCCCTCCAGACCGGCCTCGCCATCGACCCAGGCGGCATAACGGCCGATGCCGTCGAAGAAGCTGTCGATCTTGTCCTGGGTGACGCCGGGCGCGCCGGACCGGTCCGTCTCGGCCCCGCAGCACAGCAGGATGTCTTCGATCAACGCCCGCACCACGGCATCGTCGCCCGCCGTCGCCGCCGGCACCACGCCGTCGCCGTTGAAGCAGGTGGCGCCGAAAATGTTCTCGGTGTCCAAGGCGTCGGCCAGGGTGATGACCGGGCTGTCGTCCCGTCCCAGATTTGCCAGGATGCGCCGGGCCGAAGCCAGCACCCTGCCGCCTTCCGGCGAGGCGGCGTCGATGGCCGCAAGACGCAGATCGTCGCCGGGACGAACCAGTTCCTCGGAGTCGGCCAGAACCTCCTTCAGCCAGCGCACCTCGGTCAGGATGTCGGCGGCGCGCACCCGGCCGTCGCCGTCGCGGTCAAGCATCTTCAGGGTTTCCCCGTCGAACTCCAGCCCTTCCACCGGACAGGCCAGGGCCACCCACAGCTTCTGATCCAAATCCTCCAGAGCCAGGATATCCTTGCCGCTGTCGATGCGGGCCTGGTCGAAGCCGCCGGCCCGGAAGAACTTCATGGAATGTTTGGTCACGGCTGTTTTCTCCGCGTCATGACGCCCCGTGGGACGGCAGGGTGATAGTGAACGCGGCCCCGCCGTCGGGGCCGTTGCCGGCTTCCAGCACGCCGCCATGATCGCGGACGATGCTCCAACTGACCCATAGGCCCAGCCCGGTTCCCTTGCCCACCGGCTTGGTGGTGAAGAAAGGATCGAACACCTTCATCAGATCATCCGGCCTGATGCCCGGACCGTTGTCGCGCACCGTCACCACCACCTGCCCTTCGGAACGGCGCCCCGAAAGGATCAGTTGCGGTCTTGGCGTCTCTTCGGTGGCATCCAGGGCGTTCTGGGCCAGATTGACGAACACCTGGTGCAGCGGCCCTTCCAATCCCTCGACCGGCAAATCCTCGGGCAGGTCATCGGTGAAGATCACCGGGCGCTTGTCCGAACGCAGCACCCACTGGCAAGCGTTGCGCACCACTTCCGACAGATTCAGCGGACGGCGCTCGGTGGGATTGGCGAAGGACAGGCGGCGCAGATTCTTGACGATTTCGGCCACCCGTTGGGCGCCCTCCAGCGTCCCCTCGATCAGGCTGCCGAGATCCCCCATCAGCCGGTCGATCTTCAAGGATTTCCGCAAATCCTCGCGTTCCGTCTCGGAAGAGCCGTCGTGAACGGCGTCCAGATACTGCTCCAGCCGCCCGGCATAGCGCGACAGGGTGTGGGCGTTGCCGTAGACAAAACTGATGGGGTTGTTCAATTCGTGCGCCACCCCGGCCACCAGACGGCCCAAGGACGCCATTTTCTCGGCCTGGATCAGTTGCTGCTGCGCCCGTTTCAGATCGTGGTGGGCCGAGTTCAGTTCCTCGTAGGCCTGACGCAGCGCCCCCACCGGGCGGCCGACGATGACCAGTCCCGGCAGGCGGCGGCGGCGCTCCAGACGGGGCGAGCAGCTCAAGGCCACCAGCTCGGTCAGTCCGCCCGACTTGTCGTGCAGCCGCACCTCGTATTCCCGCACCGCGCCGGAAGCCCGCAGATGATGGGCGTCGGCGGGTGACAGCAGCACCGTCATGGGCTGGTCGAGAAGCTGGTCGGTGGTGAAGCCGGTCAGCCCCAGCAGCGCCGGGTTGACCTCTTGAATCATGCCCTTGTGGTCGCACACCACCAGAATATCGGACATGGAGGCGATGATGCTGGCGATGAACTGCTGCGCCTGCTCCAAGGCGGCGTTCTTCTGCTCCAGGTCGATTTCATATTGGATCAGGCCGGAATAGACCTCGTCCATCTTGCGGATGACTTCGATCCAGGCGGCTTCCTGCAAGCCGCTCAGGCCGTCCTTGCTCCCGCCATCGGCAGCGCCCGCAACCGTGTCGATCAACGAATCGGGGATCAACGTATCCGGGCGCGGGCGCAGGATGTCGGCCATGTCAGTTCATCCGTTCCAGCCCATAGCGTTGAAGCTTGGCCCGCAGCCCGACGCGCGACAGCCCCAATTCGTCGGCCACCCGGCTGATGTTCCAGCGGTGGCGGTTGAGGGAATCGCGAATCAGCTGTTCCTCCAGGCTTTCCACCCGCTCCTTCAAGGTGCCGCCAATCATTTCGGCGGCCGACGGCGCCTCGGACCAGGCCCGTTTCGGCGGGCGGATGGCGTCCGACAGCACCTCGGTGCCCAGGCTTTCCGTGTCCGACAGGGCCACCATGCGCTGGATTTCGTTTTGCAGCTCGCGGACGTTGCCCGGCCAGTCGTAGGCGCGCAAACGGGCCAGCACCTCGTCGGAAAAACCCTGGATGGGCTTGCCGAAGGCTTTCATGGTTTCACCCAGCAGCAGTTCGGACAGCAGCGGGATATCCATCGGACGCTCGCGCAACGGAGCCAGATGCAGGCGGAAAGCCGCCAGCCGGTAATAAAGATCGCGGCGGAAACGCTTGGCCGCCACCTCGTCCTCCAAAGTGCGGTTGGTGGCGGCGATGACACGCACGTCCACCTTGCGGGTCAAGCGCGCGCCCAGGGGACGGATTTCGCCTTCCTGCAGCACGCGCAGCAGCTTGACCTGGAAAGCCGGCGAGGTTTCGCCGATCTCGTCCAAAAAGATGGTGCCGCCGTTGGCCTGCTCGAACAGGCCGATGCGGTCTTCGTAAGCGCCGGTGAAAGCCCCCTTCTTGCAGCCGAACAGTTCGGATTCCAAAAGCTGGTCCGGCAGAGCGCCGCAGTTTTCCACCACGAAGGGCTTGTCGGCCCGGTGGGAATTGTAGTGGATGGCCCGCGCCATCAGTTCCTTGCCGGTACCGGACTCGCCCGTCACCAGCACCGAGATGTCGTACCCGGCGATGCGCCGCGCCAGATCAATGGCTTCTGCCATGGGGCTGTCGTCGGCGTGAACGATGTTGTCGAAGCCATAGCGGCTTTGCAGCACCTTGCGCTTGCCGGCCACCACCTGCTCCAGCTGCGAGGCGGCGACGCGCATTTCCAGATTGGCGTTCTGGTTCTCGCGCTGAAGCTGGTAAAGCTGGATCGCCCCCTTGACCGTGGCCAGCAGCTGGTCCGGGTCCCAGGGCTTGGTGATGTACTGATAGATGCCGGCCTCGTTGACCCCGGCGATGATGTCCTCGGAATCCGTGAAGCCCGAGATGATCATGCGCACCGGATCGGGCCAGCTTGCCCGCACGTTTTTCAGGAAATCCACACCGTTGCCGCCGGGCATGCGCTGATCGCACAGGATGGCGTGCACCATCTCGGACTCCAGCAAGGCCTCGGCCTCGGCGGTGTCCGAGGCGCACAGCACCTCGAATTCCTCGGACAGAACGCGGCGCAACGCCTCTTGCGAGCGGCGTTCGTCGTCGATGACAAGAACGATAGGCAGGTCGGTCATGACGCCATCATACCGGCGAAATGCCGTTCTGGCTATTTAGACGGTTTTCTCCGGTGCGCGGCGATGCTTAGCGGCGTGTGCGATTTCGCCACCTTGAAAACGAAATCGTGCCGGGCCACGTGATAGGAAGGATCGAAGCCGTAAAAATTCAGCGTCATCCGTTCCAGTTCCTCGGCGCGGTAGGCGTCCAGCGGCTTCAGATTCCCGTCTTGTTCAAGAACCGTTCTTTTCCCGACCAAGCGTTCGGGGAATCCGCTTTCGTGCGCGATCCGTTCCGCGCGGACGAGAACATCCGCCAGGAAATCGTCGGGAGTGCGTCCGAAAAAGGCATCGATCAGCCCCAATTCCCCAGCCTCGGCCGTACCCATCGGCAGACGGGCCTCGGTGACACGCCGCGCCGCCGCCGCACCCGCCCGGCGCGGCAGCAGATAGGTCCAGTATTCCGAGCCGTACAGGTTCCCCATGCCCTTGTAATGCGGATTCAGCACGACGCCGGTGCGCGCCCAGACGTGATCCGCCGCCAGGGCCAGGAACACCCCGCCCGCACCGGCATTGCCGCGCAAGGCCGCCACGGTGACATGGCTGACGGTGGTGATGATGGCCCGGCACAGATCGTCCATGGCGTTGATGTTGGCCCAGGATTCGTCGGAAGGGCTGGCCGCGTCCTCGATCCGGTTGAGATGGACGCCGTTGGACCAGAAATCCGGCCCGCCGGCCAGCACGATCACCCGGGTCGGACGGCGACAGGCGTCTTCGTAGGCGGCCAGCAGACGGCGGCACTGGTCGGTGCCCATGGCGCCGTTGAGGAAGGGGAAATGCAGAATGCCGACATCACCGCATTCCTCGTAGACAATATCCTGCGGCCCTTGGGCCTCGGGCAGTCCCTGCCCCAGCAATCTGGCCGCCGGCAGTTTCACGCCGCCCCGCTGACGGACATGGCCGATCCACACAGCGCCTTCCTTGCAGGCCACAGCCACCGCATCCCGGCTCTTCGCCAGCAGCGCCCCTGGTTCGCCCGACAAACCCGTCGCCGGATGAGCGTCATGCAGAAACACCTCCCGCCCGCTCAAGATTGCCAGCACGCCCGGCACGCCGTCGGCCGAACGCACCTTGCGCAGCACCGTCGCCACGTCGTCGGCCTGCCAGTCGACGGCGCGGTCCGCCTGCTTCATGGCCGGCTTCCAAGCGCCGGCCGAAGCCGGATGGGATTTCGCCTCGGGAAAACGGGCGACGCAGGCCAGCACGGCCTCGACCGCCGCCTCGGTCACCTCGTTGCGATAGATCGAGCCCTTGGAGGCGGGGCGCATGGGAAAGGTCCGGCTTTCCCACACCGGCCCGCCGTCCATCTCGGCATTGGCCTGAAGAACGGTCACGCCCCATTCGGCCTTGCCTTCCAGAATGGCCCAGTCCAGGGCCGACGGCCCACGGTCACCCTCCGGCCCGGGATGCACCACAAGACAGACATGCTTCGACCAGACGGCTTCGGGAATCGCCCGCTTGAGGAAAGGCGCCACCACCAGATCGGGCTGGAACAGCCCGACCGCCTCGACGGTTACCGAATCCTTGATGTCGAACTCGACCGAAACCTCATGCCCAAGCTGGCGAAGCTCTACATGCAAACGCTGCGTCAAGCTGTTGAAAGCATGAGTTAAAAGCAGAATGCGCATCGTTTTTCCAATTCACCGACAGAGCAGAGCCCGGACCTTTTAGCAAATTCTCGGCAGCTGCTCGCCGGCCAGCCAGTCGACCACGCGCTTGCCGCCAAAGGCGGTTTCCATCTGCACGAAATGATGATCGTCGGGGATCACCTCGCCGATGATCGCGGCGTCCCGGCCCAGCGGATGAGCCTGCATGACGGCCAGCAGCCGTTCCGCCTCCGCCGCCGGGCAGATGGCGATCAGCTTGCCTTCGTTGGCGACGTAAAGGGGATCCAACCCCAGCAGTTCGCAGGCACCCATGACCTCGGGGCGCACCGGAATTCTCGCCTCGCGAATCATCATGCCGACGCCGGACTGTGTGGCCATTTCGTTGAGGGTGGCGGCCAGCCCGCCGCGGGTAGGATCGCGCAGGCAATGGATCGACGGCACGGCCGCCACCATGCCGGCCACCAGGGTATGCAAGGCCGCCGAATCCGATTTCAGGGTGGTTTCGAAACCAAGGCTTTCGCGCTGGCTCATCACCGCCACGCCGTGATCGCCCATGGTGCCCGACACCAGAATGACGTCGCCGGCTCGCGCCTTGTCGCCCGAGATGTCCAGACCCGCCGGCACTCGGCCAATGCCGGTGGTGGAGATGAAGAGACCGTCGCCCTTGCCCTTTTCCACCACCTTGGTATCGCCGGTGACGATGGGCACCCCGGCTTCGCGGCTGGCCGCAGCCATTGATTGGACAATGCGCTTGAGGTCGGCCAAAGGCAGGCCCTCCTCGATGATGAACGAAGCCGACAAAGCGATGGGAACGGCTCCGGCCATGGCCACGTCGTTGACCGTGCCATGCACCGCCAGCGAGCCAATATCGCCGCCGGGAAAGAACATGGGCGAGATGACGTAGCCGTCGGTAGTCATCACCATCCGCCCGGCTTCGACGGCGAAGCTGGCCTGATCGTTGCGCTGGCGCAGCATGTCGTTGTCGAAGGCGGCGACGAACAATTCCTCGACCAGCTGGGCCATGGCCCGCCCCCCGCCGCCGTGGGTCATATCCACACGGCCATTGGCGAAGTCGATGGCGGGGCCTTTTCGGGTGAGCGTCATCTCTTATCCTGTTGATTTTAGGCGTTGTTGCTTTGCCGGAAACGGCCATAAGTCCAATAGGCGGCACAGGCGCCCTCGGCGGAAACCATACAGGATCCCATGGGGCTTTCCGGAGTGCAGGCCTTGCCGAACAGACGGCAATCGGCGGGCTTTTTTAGGCCCCGCAGAATGGCGCCGCATTCGCAGGCCTTCACGTCGGGAACCGAAAGCGGCTGGATGTCGAAACGCTTCTCGGCGTCCCATTGGGCAAAGGGCTCCTTGATGCGCAACGCGCTGTAGGGAACCATGCCCAGGCCGCGCCATTCGAAAATGCGGCGCAGCTCGAACACCTCGGCCACCACGGCCTGGGCTTTGCGGTTGCCGTCGATAGTAACGGCGCGGGAAAATTCGTTCTCCACCTCGAAGCGGCCCTCGTTCAACTGACGCACCAGCATGAGGATGGCTTGCAGCACGTCCAGCGGCTCGAATCCGGCGATCACCACCGGCTTCTGGTATTCCTCGGCGAAATAGTCGTAAGGGCGGCTGCCGATCACCGTCGAGACATGGGCCGGGCCGATGAAGCCGTCCAGCGGCACCGTTCCCAGCTCGCGCACTTCGGGGCTTTCGAGAATGTTGCGAATCGCCGACGGCGTCAGAACATGATTGCAAAAGATACTGAAATTGTTGAGTTTAAGGGCCTTTGCCTGTTTCAGGATCACCGCCGTCGGCGGCGTCGTCGTCTCGAAGCCGATGGCAAAGAAAACGACTTGTTTGTCAGGATGGTCCTGAGCGATTTTCAGGCTGTCGGCAGCCGAATAGACCATGCGCACGTCGGCGCCTTCGGCCTTCACCTTCAACAGGCTGGCGCGCTTCGATCCCGGCACCCGCAGCAGATCGCCATAAGTGCACAGGATGACGCCCGGCGTCCGCGCGATCTCGATGGCGTTGTCCACCCGGCCGATGGGCAGAACGCAGACCGGACAGCCCGGCCCATGGATCATGCGCACATTGGCGGGCAACAGATCCTCGATGCCGTAGCGCGAGATGGCATGGGTGTGGCCGCCGCAGAATTCCATCAGCGCGTAATCCCGCCCCGGCTCGGCTTCAGCCTTGATGGCGGCGGCGATCTTTTTCGCCATGGCGCCGTCGCGGTATTCGTCGATGTATTTCATGGCGCCGCGCCACGCATGCCGGCCCGTATTTCCGATCCCGACGTCATTGCGCCGCCGTCGCCGACATCTGGGCGAACAGGGCCAGGGTCTTTTCGGCTTCGGCCGCATCGACCTTGGACAAGGCGTAACCCACATGGACGATGACGTAATCGCCGGGCTGCACGTCCTCGACCAAAGCCACCGAGACTTCTTTGGAAACACCGCCCAGCAGAACGACCGCCTGATCATCGGGCAACAGTTCCTTGACCATGGCCGGAAGAGCGAGACACATGGGATCAGCCCTCCAGGCTCTGACGGGCGGCGGCCAGTCGAGCCTCCAGCGCAGCTACGCGGCGGGTCAGGGCTTCCCGACGGCGGACATCGATCCAGGAATACCAGTCCCCCAACCCCTCGCCCGAGGTGGCCGACAGCTTGATCAGTTCTATGCCGGGATTGACCTTGCGGGCAAAGGCGACGCAACGCTCGACATCGAACGACAGATGCGGCAGCAGATCGACCTTGTTCAGGATCATCAGCCGGGCGGCGGCGAACATATCGGGATATTTCAGCGGCTTGTCCTCGCCTTCGGTGACGGAGAGAATCACCACCTTGGCCGCTTCGCCCAGGTCGAAACCGGCGGGACAGACCAGATTGCCGACGTTCTCGATGAACAGCACCGATTGTTCGGCCAGCTTCAGGGTTTCCAGGGCGTGGCCGACCATGTGGGCGTCGAGGTGGCAGCCTTTGCCGGTATTGACCTGCAAGGCGGGAACCCCGGTGGCGCGGATGCGATCGGCGTCGAAGCTGGTCTGCTGATCGCCCTCGACCACGGCTACCGGCAGCCGCTCCTTGAGATCGGCGGCGGTACGGCAAAGCAGCGTGGTCTTGCCCGAGCCGGGGCTGGAGACAAGGTTCAGCGCCAGAATGCCCTTTTCGGCGAAGGCGGCGCGGTTTTGCCCGGCATAGCGGTTGTTGTAGCCCAGAATGTCCTGCTCGATCTTTACCATGCGGGCCTGCGACAGGCCGGGCGCATGGGCTCCCGCCGGGCCTTTGCCGTAATGCAGATCGCCGCCTTCGGCGTGATCATGGTGGTCATGGTCGTGATGCTCCCCGTGGGAATGATCATGCCCATGCTCGTGGGAATGGGAGTGGTCATGACCATGCTGACCGTACCCGTCGTGGACGTGTCCTTCGCCGCAGCCGCAAACCGTGCACATCACTCCACCTCCAGTTCCTTGATCCGCATTTCGTCGCCCCCGGTCATTTGCAGGCTTTCGCCGCCACACTCCGGGCAGGCGTCGAAGCGTTGCCCTATCCGTACCGTCTTGGCGCAATCCATGCACCAGGCCTGCCCCGGCAAGCGGACGATTTCCATTCTCGCCTCCGCCGTCACCGGACTGTTGCCGCGAATGGCGTCGAAGCAGAAAACCAGGGAATCGGCGTCCACGGTCGAAAGATCGCCGATCTCGACCCACACCGTCTTGACCTTGGCAAAGCCCTGGGCTTCCGCCTGTTCCTCCAACACCCGGATGACGCCTTCGGTCAGGGACATCTCATGCATGGCTCACCTCGACGCGGCAGGCCACGCAGGGGTCGAGCGAGGCGATCAAGTGGCGGGCGCGCAATTCCGGTTTGTCTCCCGCCGGCCGGCCGATCAATCCCTGGGGCAACGCCCCCTGGGGATGGAAGTTCCATTCGGTGGGAGCCAAAATCTGATAACGCCGCACCCGGCCCTGTTCCAATTCGACACGATGCGCCAACAAGCCGCGCGCCGCCTCGATCATCGACAAACCGGAACCGCTGGCGGCGGCAAGGGGTTGGCCGGGATCGGCGGCCATGCCGTGCACCAGTTCCTGCAGACGGCGCAAGGCCTGCGATAATTCCACCAGACGGGCCGCCAGACGGGCGCACAGCCCCTGCCCCAAGGCGGCCACCAGGGGATGATCGTGATGGCGGGCGTAAGGTCCGGTAATGCGCGGAACGCCGTCCCAATCCGGGGCGGCGGTGAAAGCGCCCTCGTCGGCGGCCAGCCGGGCATTCAAGTCGTCGAGAGGCAAAACCGGCAGAGCGGTGATCGGCGACGCGCCGAACGCGCCGATGCCGCGCTCCTCCAATCTTCGGGCCATGCGCGGCGCCGTCGTCGTTCCCGCCTGACACCAGTCGGCCCAGGCCGATATCTCTTTCGGCAGATCGCCGCCCAGGACGGCGTTGCGTACCACCTGCGCCGCCGCCGCCACCCGGCGGATCAATTGCGGCTGGTCCGGGGCCAAGCGCCCGCCGCCGGGGCGCATCCAATCACCGTCGGGATATAGCGCCAGATGCAGACCGGTCAGCGCCTCGCGCAGGGTCTTCAGTTCCATGATGCGCACCGGCTCGCCCAACAGGTCGGGCCAAACCAGCAAACTGCGGCCGGCATGCTCCAACACCGCTTCCGCAGCCAACAGCACCTGCCGGGCCTGCCGCTGGCTTGGAGAAACCGCCGCCTGCCCGGCCCGTTCCACCGCTTCCGCCGCCGCCAGCCCCTGGGCGAAGCGGCAGATGGAAAACAGGCGGGCGCAAAGCCCCACCGCCGCCCCGGCCTGCTGGCCGGTGAAGGCGGTGGCGATGGATAATGGACGCCGGTTGAGAATGGAAACGCGGGAAAAACGGCCGTCCGTCACCTGGATGGACAACTCCAGCGATCCTTCTACCGGCAGCGCGCCGGTCACGCCGCGTCTTCCTCGGATGGCGCCTGGGGAGCCAGAACGGTTTCCAGATAAGCCAGACTTTCCAGGGCCGTCGCTTCCTCCACCTTTTCCATGGCGAAGCTGCCGGACTGGATGATCAGATAGTCTCCAACCCCGACCGGCTCGTCCATCAGCATCAGGCTGACCACGCGCTCGACGCCGAAGCATTCGACGGTGGCGAAACCGTCGGCCATGGACAGAACCCGCGAAGGAATGGCCATGCACATGGCGCTCAGGCCTTGGGCCGGGGCGGAACCCCCAGCACCTTCAATTCCTCGACCACCATGCCGATCACCGGATCGACGCAGGCGGCGACCTGGGGCGTCATCTCCATCGAGATATCCAGCGACACCGGCTTGACGCCGATCAGCACCACGCTTTCCGGCTCGGACCCGGCGAAGCGCAAGGCCGCCAGCACGTCCGACAGCCCAATCTGATGAGGGGAAAGCTTGGTCTTGAAAAAGGCCGGGACATCGTCGCCGGTCAGACGGACGATGCCACCCTCGGGCTGGCCGGCACGGACGGCATCCACGACCAGCAGATGTTCGACTCCCTGCAGGTCCCCAAACAGTTCCATGCCGGTGGTGCCGCCGTCGACGATCTCGACGCCTTCGGCCATGTCGTAACGCTTCTCCAGCGCCTCGATGGCATGAACCCCGAAGCCCTCGTCGGTCATCAGAGTGTTGCCGATGCCAAGAACCACCACGCGCATGCTGATCCAACCCTTCAAAGGGAAGGCCCGCGCCCAGCCGGAAAATCCGTCGGACGCGGGCCCCCAGTCATTTACACCGATGTTACCTCAAATCCCGGCCCTGATTACAGAGCCTTGACCTGCACCACCGTCTTCTTTTCGGTGTCGGTCAGATGCACGGCGCAAGCCAGGCAGGGGTCGAAGGAGTGAACGGTGCGCAAAACCTCGAGCGGACGCTCGGGATCGGCCACCGGGTTGCCCAGCAGCGACGCTTCATAGGGACCGATATGGTCGTCCTCGTTGCGAGGCGCGGCGTTCCAAGTGGTCGGCACGACAGCCTGGTAATTGGCGATCTTGCCGTCCTTGATCACCGACCAGTGGGACAGCACGCCGCGCGGAGCCTCGTGCGTGCCGACGCCCATGACCTCGCCCTTCGGGAAGGTCGGGCGGTTGAAGGTCTTGGTGTCGCCCTTGGCGATATTGTCCATCAGGGACTGCCAGTTGGCCTGCAAGGCCTCGTAGATGACGCCCGAGCGCACGGCGCGGGCGGCATGACGGCCGATGGTGGAATGCAGGGCGGTCAGCGGAATCTTGGTGCCGGCCAGCGAGCTGACGGTATCCACCACCTTGTTCAGATAGGTGATCGTCGGCTGATGGCCGGCGGCGACGCCGCACAGCACGTTGGCCAGCGGACCGACCTGGGCGGGCTTGCCGTAGAAGGTCGGCGACTTGACCCAGCTGTACTTGCCGTCGTCCTGGAAGTCGGTATAGCCCGGAGTGGTCTCGCCCTTCCACGGATGCAGGGCACCCGGGCCGTTCGAATAGTTGTACCAGGAATGCTTGACCGATTCGGCCACGCCTTCGCGGAAGTACGGATCGTGCGAACCGGCGATGGGCTTGTAGGTCGACAGATCGCCGCCCTTGATGTAGCCGCCAGGCATCATGAACTGGGTGCTCTTGGTATCCATCGGCACGTCGGGGATCGACAGATAGTCGGTGACGCCGGCGCCGTAGGCGGTCCAGTCGGAATAGAAGGCGCCGATGGCCGAGACGTCCACCAGATAACAGTTGCGGATGAACGATCCCAGCTTGTCGATCATCTCCTTGACCAGCAGCAGACGCTCGACGGTCAGCACCGACTGGCTGTCCAAGGCGATGGGGTTGGAGACGCCGCCGACGGCCATGTTCTGGATGTGCGGCGACTTCGAACCCAGGGTGGCGACGATCTTGCTGCAATAACGCTGGATTTCCAGGGCCTGCAAATAGTGCGACACCGCCAGCAGGTTGACTTCCGGCGTCAGCTTCATGGCCGGATGCCCCCAATAGCCGTTGGAGAACGGGCCAAGCTGTCCCGACCCGACAAAGGTCTTCAGCCGCTTTTGCACGTCTTCGAAAACGTGGCGGCTGTTGCCGTCCCAATCCGACAGGCTTTCGGCCAGTTGGGCGGTCTTGGCCGGGTCGGCCTTCAGGGCCGAAACCACGTCCACCCAGTCCAGGGCCGACAGGTGATAAAAATGCACGATATGGTCATGCAGGGCATGAGCGGTCGTGATCATGTTGCGGATGTACTGGGCGTTCAGCGGCACTTCCAGACCCAGGGCGCTCTCGATGGAGCGGACCGAGGTCACCGCATGAACGGTGGTGCAGACGCCGCAGATGCGCTGGGTGATGGCCCAGGCGTCGCGGGGATCGCGGCCCAGCAGAATCTGCTCGACGCCGCGCCACATCTGGCCCGAGGACCAGGATTTGGAAACCTTCCCGTTCTCCACCTCGACGTCGATGCGCAGATGGCCTTCGATGCGGGTAATGGGATCAATGGTGATTCTCGTCGCCACGGCAACTCTCCTTGCTACTTAGTGGTCGCAGCGGCCGCGGCAGGGGCGCGCTCGACGATACGGGGTTCGCCCGTCTCGGAGACGGGATGAAGAACGGGAAGCTTCTTGACGAAGACGATGTAGGCCAACACCTCAAGGGCGATGATGCCGAAGGTGACCATCATCTCGCCCACCGACGGGAAGTAGTGCCAGCCGGGACGGCCATAGGCGACCAGATAGGCGTCGATGCGGTACAGCCCGCCGCCCACCAGCATGGACAGGGCGGCGATAAACTGCAGGCGCTCGTTCTCGCGGTTGCCCTTCGGCCCCATCAGGATGATCGGCAGGATGAACAGGGCGTTCTCCAGCAGGAACATGAAGCTGATGCCGCCCGAGCTAAACACCAGCGGCAGCTTGCCCTCGATGATCAGATCGCCCCAGCGGATGACCAGATAAGCCGACATCAGCACCACGATGTAGCGGGTCACGAAGCCCAGGATACGGGCTTCGCTCGGACGCTTGTAGGCCGAGGTCACCAGGGTCGCCTCGAAGATGACGATGGAGAACCCCATGGACAGGGCCGACAGCAGGAACAGCAGCGGCAGCAGACTGGTCTGCCACAGCGGATGCACCAGCTTGCCGAACACCACCAGCAAGGTGCCCAACGAGCTTTGATGCATGGTGGGCAGCAGGCAGCCCAGGGCGATGAAGACGAACAGCACCCGGTTGAGGAAGTGCTTGTGCTTGGCGGCGCCCCACTTTTCGGCAAAGGCCGGCGTGAACTCGATCCACAGCACGGTGCAGTAGCAGGCCACGCACAGCGCCACTTCGAACATCACCGAATTGGGATTGGCGTAGCCCGGCCACATGATGTGCCAGAAATTCCAATAACGGCCCAGGTCGAAGATGACCGAGAAACCGCCCAGGGAATAACCGAACATGCTGGCCAGCAGGGCGGGACGCACCAGCGGATGGTACTTGCCCTTGTTCAGGATGTAGACCAGCAGCGCCATGGCGTAACCGCCGCAGGCGAAGGCCGTGCCCACGACCACGTCATAGGCCACCCAGATACCCCAGGGATAGCCGTTGTTGATGTTGGCCACCGCGCCAAGACCGTTCATGAAGCGGAGGCCCAGGAGGATCATGGTCACCAGGAACAGAGCGGCGCAAATGACCGTCGTGCGGGTGATCAGCTTACCTCCGATGGCAGCGTGCTTGCTCATGGCTTATTCCTCGTCCCGGCCGTCGTGCTTGGTGTGCTTGTGCGCCGCGTAGATCAGGCCGCCCAGCACCGCCGCCGGAGCCACCATGCCCTTGTACAGGGTATGCTGGATGGTTTCGGAGGAACTGGCGTTCGACTTGGCGTCAAGCTCGGGATAGCCCAGCTTCTGGAAGGGCACACCGGACAGCAGCATCATCTGCGTTCCGCCCATCTCGGTCAGGCCATAGGTGCTGGGCTGATAATGGGCGACCGGCTTTTCGTGGCCGTCGGCCAGATTGTCCACCGTCTTGCGCGGGAACAGGTTGGGCTGGCCGGGGGTCAGGGTATGGCGGCGCTCGGTCTCTTCGCGCAGGGCGGTGACGGGACCGAACAGGGTGGCGCCGGTCGGGCAAACCTCGGCGCAGGCCGGAATCTTGCCCACGGCCTGACGATGCTTGCACATCTGGCACTTCTGGATGCGCGGCGTCGGCGTATCGTACTGGAAGCGCGGCACTCCGAACGGGCACGAGGCGACGCAATAACGGCAACCGATGCAGGCGCTGGGATCATGGCTGACGATGCCGGTCTCGGCGTCCTTCTGCATGGCCGAAACCGGGCAGACGGAAACGCAGGACGGATCGACGCAGTGCATGCACGACTTCTTGATGAAGGCGAAGCCGTTCTCTTCCTGGTCTTTGTGATCCGACGTGCCCTCGGCATACAGCTTGATGACGTTCAGGGTATAGCCGGAAAGGTCCAGCGGCGTGTCCCAGATTTTCTCTTCCGTCGAGAATTCCGGATGCATGTCGTTGGCCTCGCGGCAGGCCACCACGCAGGCCTTGCAGCCCACGCACAGGGTGGAGTCGTAAAGGAGACCCACCGCCTTGGGCGGCATCTCCTTGTTCTCGCGGGCCTCGGCCGGGCTAGTGGCAACGGCGGCGCAAGCGGCCGCCGCGGCGCCGCCGGCAGCCGCTCCCTTCAAGAAATTACGTCGATTGATCGACATGGCAGGCTACTCCTTGCCGAAGTCCGTATCGTCGGGCTTTTTATTCTTGCCCAGGTTCCGGGCCATCATGGCGCCCGCGCCGGCTGCCAAACCGGCGACGCCGGCCACCAGGGCGGCGGAACCGAGGCTGGCGCCCGTTCCCTGCTCCTCGACGATGCGCGGATAGCCGACCGGCGGCACGATGTATTTGGGTTCGGCCAAGGCATGGATCGGCTTTTGGAAGCCGATGCCCTGCTCGGTGCAGCCAATGCAGGGATGGCCGGTGCCGACCGGCCAGCTGCCCGAACCGACGTCGCCGAACAGGATCGACGGACAGTTGGCGTAGGTTTCCGGCCCTTTGCAGCCCAGCTTGTACAGGCAATAACCCTTGCGGTGGCCCTCATCGCCGAATTCCTGGGCGAAGCGGCCGGCGTCGTAATGGGCGCGGCGTTCGCAGTTTTCGTGAATCAGGCGCGAATAGGCGAACTTCGGACGGCCCTTGTCGTCGACATCCGGCAGCTTGCCGAAGGTCAGATAGTGAACGACCGTCGAAATGAAGTTGTAGGGATTGGGCGGACAGCCGGGGATCGTCACCACGGGCTTGTCCTTCAGCACCACGGGAACGCCGGTGGCACCGGTGGGATTGGGAGAGGTCGAGGGCATGCCGCCCCAAGAGGCGCAAGAGCCCATGGCGATGACCGCGGCGGCATCCTTGGCGCATTCCATCACCATTTCATAGGCGGTCTGGCCGCCCACCTTGCAGTAGACGCCGCCGTCCTTCATGGGAATGGCGCCTTCCACCACCAGCACGTACTTGCCCTTGTTGGCCTCCATCGACGCCTTGCGGGCGGCTTCGGCCTGATGGCCGGCGGCGGCGAACAGGGTTTCGTGATAGTCGAGAGAGATGATCTCGAGGATCAGCTTGTCGATGGCCGGATGATCCGAGCGCAGGATCGATTCCGTACAGCCGGTGCACTCCTGGAAATGCAGCCAGATCACCGGTGGGCGCTTGGCCGAGGCGATGGCCTCGGCGATCTGAGCGTCGGCGCCCTTCGGCAGGCCCATGGTGGCCGCCATGGCCGTACAGAACTGCATGAAGGTACGCCGCGACAAACCCAGCTTGGTTTCGATCGCGGTCAAGATATCGTCATTCATGTCCCCAACCTCTCTCACTGCGCGGATGCCAATCCGCCACCGACGCGGGGAGCGGCGGTGTTGGAATGATTGTCGATGAAGGAAGGATCACGCCCGCAAGGCGTGAAAAAGAATTTCGGCCCACAGGCCAAAAGGGAGGGATTCCGGCGCGAGTTACGGCATCGTCCGCCCATCTGCGGCGGCGCGCTCAAAGCATGTCGGATCTGCAAACGTCCCTCCGGGAAGCCTGGTTAAGGTTGTTGCCCCTTCCTTATGACGCTTCTGTGGCAAGATCCGTGCCATGCCCATGAACAACAAGCATATTATTTAAAAATCAATATGTTAATAACTTTTTTCAATCTATTTTATTAGGAATAAACAGCCGAAACTGGAAACTGCCTTTTCAGCCTATGGAAAGCTTTCATACAGGCCCCGTCGGCTTTGCGACACGCCATCGCCTCGGACGGAAAAACCGGCCAGATATAGTCTGGCCGGCTTTGCCTCTAGAAGTGGTACATCAGCCCCAAGCCGACGGAATATTGGTTGGCGTCGCCGGCCGATTTGACGATGGGGCTGTCGGCGGCGTCGCCGGTCAGACGGGCAACCCCGGCCAAGGCGAAAGCCGTGACGGAACTGGTCAGATCGTAATCGGCATTGAGACCGAATTTCACGTCCTTGATCCCCGCTGAAGCCGTATAGGCGGCATAGTGCTTCACCGAACTGGCCGCCTGGGACCGGGTGATGCCGAACATCGCGCTCATGTAGTCGTCGTCGGCCCAGGTGGCGGACAGTTCGGCCTTTACGCGGAAATGCGGCGACCGATACAGCTTGTAGCCGGTTTTCAGCGCAACCGTCGCCCCGTCGCGGTCGCCCCCCAGGTCTCGATTGAAGTCCAGCCCGATCTCGGCGGCACCAAGTTCGTAGCCGACGCCCAGCCGGCCGATGGCGCTGCCCGACACGTCCCCCAGTCCGCGCAAAGCGTCGCCATGGCCTTTGTCGGCGCTTTGCTTGCGCCCCAGCCAATAGCCAAGGCCGGTGGTGATGGTAAAGCCCTTATCCACCAAGGGCCGCATCACCACCTTCAAACCGTCGCGGCTTCCCAGGGAAATGCCGCTGCGCCAGGACGCTTCGACCAAAGGCATCGCAGTCAGATGGTAATGCTCGGACCCTTCGTAAGTCGGGGCGACCATGCCTCCGGCTCCCACCAAGAACCGCCAGTCCTGGGATTGGGCCGTATTGGCCGCGCCCCCAGTCGTGTTGGCCGTCGTGTTGGCCTCAGCATTGGCGCCGCCATAGGCGTCCTGGGCCGACGCCAGCATGGGAGCGCAGAAAAACAAGGAAACCGACAAAAAGAGCGTCGTCTTGAAACGCATGGAACACCTTCGTCCTGCATCGACGACCACCGCGGAAAAACATCGGCGTTTTCCCAGCATGGGGCATCGACTGAAAAGCACGCACCCCAGGCCAGACAACCACATCGGCCCAGCTTGGTCAACGGGATGAAGCGCCCCTCAGTGAACCGTACAGCTCATACAGGGATCGAAAGACCGCACCACATGCTGAACCAGCAGCGGCACCGGCTGCCCGGCTGGAACCGGAGTGCCGGCCAAAGCCTGTTCCAGCGGGCCGGGATTGCCCGCCGTGTCGCGGGGAGAAAAATTCCAACTGGTGGGAGCGACGATCTGATAAGAGGCGATGACACCGCGTTCGACGGTCAACCAATGCCCCAGCGAGCCCCGCGCCGCCTCCACCAAGCCGCAACCGATCGATCGGTCGGGAACCGGAGCGACGGCGCAGAAAGCCCCTTGCGGATCCAGGCCGCGCACCAAAGCCTCCATCACCGGCACCCACAGGGCCAATTCCAGCAGACGGGCCACCACCCGGTCGCGAACCGAGCCGGCTCCGCCGCTTTGTTCCAGCAATCCGGCAATCAGCGGATGACCGGCGATGCGCTGGCGGGCCAAGGCTCCCACTTCAACACTCTGTCCGTCCAGGCGTGGTGCTTTCGACCAGCTATAGGCTCCCGCCTTGTCGGCGTCGGGAATGGTCACGCCCTTGGCCGGGTGCATGGTGCCGCCACGCATCCACGACGACGCCAAATCCTCTCTCAGACCGCCTAAATCCAAGGGCAGCAGATTGCCGTCGCGCCAGATTCCCCCCTGCCCCAGCGGTCCGCCGTAAGACAGGAAGCGGCCGGGACCAAGCCCCAGGCGGTCCAGCCCCAGATCGGCGGCGATGCGCAGGAACAAGGCGAAGTCGCCTTGGGGATGACGCTCGGCGAACGCCTCCAGGGCCGCCGCCCCGTCGAGAGCCGCCACCTCCTCCAACGAAGCCTGAAACAGCTCCCCCTCCAGATAGGCGCGGAAATCGGCCAGAACCGACAGCAACCGCATGGCTTCGCCCACATCCACCGACTTGGCGACGCCCCCCGGCTGCAGGGCCAGGGTATGCGGCCATTTTCCCGCCAGCAGTCCGACCACATGCAGCAGCCGCGCCCGCGCCGCAGCCGCAGCCTTGGCCGACGATCCCCTCAGAGCGGCGAAGCGGCCTTCGGCGTCGTCATACCAGGGCCGCTCCCGATAATCGGCGCGGGCGAAATCAGGCATGAAGAACAGGGCGAAATGGGTCAGGTGATCGGCGGCGTTCTCCACCGCCAGCAGCAGATCGGCGACCCGGCGGCCGTTCTCGGGCACGGAAACGCCCAGGGCCGCGCCCAGGGCCGCTGCCGCCGCCGCGCTTTGCGCCACCGAACAGATGCCGCAGATGCGCGGCGCCACCACCAGGGCGTCCAAAGGCGCACGGTCGACCAGAATCTGCTCGAAACCGCGAAACAGCGGCGCCGTCACCCGCGCCGCCGCTACATGGCCGTCGACAATATCCAGCCCGACTTCCAGATCGCCCTCGACCCGGTTGAAAGGCCCAACGACCATCCGCGTCATGCCGGATGTCTCCGGCGGGGCGGCACCACCACCCGATCCTCGCGGGAATTGCGGCGCACGCGGTCGGGTGTGGCGGATTTCGACAGAGCGGACAAAGCGACGAACCAGGCTTTGGGCATGTCCACCGGCAAGCCGACGGGAATGCCGGCAATCTTTGGCGTTTCCAGAAAGGCCGCGCCCGGAGCCTCGAAGCCCGGCATGGTACAGCCGATGCAGGCATAACCGGCATTGGTGCAGCCGCCGCTGCTGCCGTTCCAAACCCGGATATTGCAGTCTCCCGGCGCCTGGGTGGCCTTGCAGCCGAGATTTTCCATCAGGCAGCCCAGTTGCGACGGCTCGGCGGCGCTGGCTTTGAACTCGTAATATTCATTGCGGGCGCAGCCGTGGTGGGCCAGATGATTGGCCCAGAAGCGCGGACGCCCCAAACTGTCCAGCCCCGTCGGCGGCAACAGCCCTTGGGTCAAAGCCATCAGGCTTTCCAGCAGCCAGCCGGGGTGCGGCGCGCAGCCGGCGATGTTGACCACCGGCAGACCCGACTTCGAGCGGAAGCTCTCGGGCAGCAGCCCGCCCCTCTCGTCCCCGACGAATTGCAGCCCCACCGCTTCCAGCATGGGATTGGCCGACGGCAAGGCGCCATAGGCGGAGCAGCTTCCCACCGCCAGCACGGTGCCGGCCTGGGCCGCCAGATCCTCGACCCATTTGGCCATGGGCAAGCCAGTGCCCGATAAAATTTGAAAACGCCCGCTACCGGAAGGGCCGCGCAACACCGCGCCTTCGATACAAAGAATATCCAGCCGGCGCCGGCCGTCGCGGCAGGCCTCCAGAATCTCCAGCGCCTGAGCCCCGCTTTCCTCGGACAGCGAGGGGTGCCACAGCAGCTCCACGTTGGCCCGGCGCAAGGCCTCGGCCAGCCCTTCGGGCTCGACCGCCAAAGCGGACATGGTGCAGCCGCCGCAACTGGCGGCTTGGAGCCATAACAGGGTTTGGGGATGAGCGGCGTTCATGGACCGCAGTTTAGTGCCGGACCGCTTCTTCCATCAATGAAATGATTCCTGCTTGCGAAAAGCCAATGTTCACGTTATGTTCCACTCAACGAAACATTCATTCGACCACGGAGAGCGCCATGCTGTTCCCCAATGCGCAAAGCATCGCCAAGCATCTGAGCAACGCCGCCGGAGCCCTTCTGGTGGGCCTTGTCTTCGCCTATATCGGCCTGAACGCCGCCACCGGATGCGGCCAGGGCGGCCAGTGCGTCAGCCTGTCCGATTTCCACGCCCAGACGCTTCCGGTGCAGATGGCCGAACGCGCCAGCCGCCACACCGGCTCGTAAACGCCTTACCGGCGGACGAATGACGCAGACATCAGCCCCAACAGATCGCGGTTGAGTCCCAGGCGGACGCCCAGAGCCGCATCCTTGGGCCGGGCGGTCAGTTTCCCGCCGATGAACAGCGGAGCGTCTCCGGCAGCCGCCAACGCCTGGGCGACGGCTTCGGCGGTCATCATGGATCCGGGCGCGGCATAGGGAAAACCGGCGGCCGGAGCATGGGGCATATGGCTGTCTTGCCAAACGCCCCAGGGCGTATCCTCGCCCGAACAGCCCGAAAACATGACCCCGGCCAGCAGCCCCTCGGCCCTGGCGCGGGCGATCTGTTCCAAAGGACGGGCGGCATCGCGGGCCTCAAGCGCCGAACGCCCCCAATTGACGCACAGACCAATCTCGGCTCCGCTACGGCGGACGGCGTCGATCTCCTCGTCGAAGGTCAAGAATCCCTTGATGGGCGGCAGATCGGGACGGAAGGCGTCGCAGTGCTCGACCACCAGCTTGGCCCCTAGCCAATTCCAACCGGCGATTTCAGCCAAAGAGCGGGCAAAGGATGCGGGGGATGCCGTCACTCCGGTCACGCCCCGGCGCGGAGCCGAATGCAGTTCCACCGCCACCACGCGGCGGCGGTGGGCCTGATCATTCAGACGCGACACCACCGGCACGGCCTGGCGGATAAAATCCACGGCGGCGCGGCGGCCGTCCTCGTCGTCGGAGGCCAGGCCGAAACGGGCGTCCGCCTCCAGTCGGTCCATGGTGCCGGGCAGACAGGTCAAAACCATATCCCAGGCGGGATCCAAACTGGCCAGCGCCCAGGCTTCGTCGTGAGGATGCAGTTTCCCCGTGAAGGGATATTCCAGTCCACGCAGATGGGGAATGGCCTTCAGGCCCTGCCAATACGCGGTTTCGGCGGCCTCGTCCCAAACGGAGCCGCAGGGCGAGGTGGCATAGGCGCCAAGAAAGAAGTTCACGGAATCAATCCTTCACATCGGGCCCACCCATCGGGCCAAGACAGGCCCGGCATGTTAGGGCCGGGCCGTCATGGCGCCAAGGACGGAGATTACCCCCGCTCCCGCTTCACCCGGCCGCCCAGCGTCCAGATGCTTTCCGCCTTGCGCCCCAGCAGCCAAAAGCTGGCGGCCATCAGGGCGAAGAACACCACCTTGTGGGTGGCGTCCCAGAACAGTTCGAAATAGCGGGTATAGAGATTGATCAGCAGGAACGTCAGGCCGAAGCCGCGCAAAATGCCGTCGTCGCGGCGCAGACCGGCGAAGATGGCGGCGCCGGAGGCCAGGGCGAACAAAATCGACCAATGGAACAGTTCCATCTGATGCACGCCGCCCCAACTGTCCATATCGCCGTAATTGCCGAAAATGGACATCAGCCACAAAGAGACGAACAGATAAAGCAGCCCCATGACCAGGGTCGCCTTGTGCAATTCCTTAAAACGCCCCACGGCGGGAACCGAGACGGCGGCCAAGGTCAGCAGGCCGCCAAACAGAACGAAGCGCAAGGGGTAGTTCATTCCCAGATAATAGGCCCCCCAGCCCGAGGCATAGCCGGTTTCCGCTCCCAACCAGCCGCCCAGCGACAAAAGGGCGAACAGCCAGATCAGATTCGAACCCAGGCCGTAGCCGACCGCGGCGTAGATCAGGAAGCTGAGGAGAACCAGATAAGAGACGTTGGGATCGTCCGACGAAACCATGTCCCCCAGCAGATAAACGGCGACAGCCGTCGACAGCACTCCCAGGAACAGAATCGCCTCGTTGCTGAAGCGCAGATGCGGACGGGCTTTCATGCGCCGCGCGCCAAAACCGTAGAACAGCGCGGCGAGAACGGCGAAGAACACCACCTTGCCCAGGGCGGAAACCGAGATGAGCCGCTGAATCAGCTCCATCAGATAATCGTCGGCGAACAGCGAAATCACCGATACCGCCAGGCACAAGACGGCCACCAGAAAAGCGATAGCCGCCAACCGTTTCCAGTCGAAAGCGATTTCCTCGATACTGCCGCTCAGACGCCCCGCCAAATCTTCATCGACCAGACCGCCGTCAGCCCAAGCCGTGATGGCCCGGCGCAGAATCCTGGCCTCTTTCTGCCGCACCTGCATGCTATTCCCCCCCCCTTTGAAAACTTAAAGGCCGGTTCCGGGGGGGAAGCCCCCCCCGGAACCGGCCCGATGACGAACGGCTGAAAAGATCAGGCCACCTTGGCGGCGCGCCGGCTGGCGCCCTTGCCGCCCAGCGCCGGAAGGTCCGGCCGGTCGGGCATGCCGCGATAGGACAGAGCCCATTTCAAGGCCGCCAGATCGTCGGCCTGTTCAAAAAAGATCATGTAGCTTTTGGTTTCCAGATCTTCCGAGATTTCGTCCAGACGGATGTCCCACGCCCCCTCGGCGTTACGGTCCAGCCAATCCTCGATATTGCTGATGCGGGCGGTCTTCAGCCGCAGCCCATGGCGATAATCGGCCATAGTGTCCGTGTCCTCTGCCTATCCTGCGCTTGCTTTGCCCCTTGGCGGCGACCCGACAGGATCGCGCAGACGGCGGGTGCGCATGGTCTTTCATGATTAACCCACGACATATATTACAAATAAGTTAATCACGAACCGACGCAAACGCCGCCCGCCTCAAGCCGGATTTTCCCGTCCGCTTTAAGTGTGGAAATCCATCGAGTTGGAATTGGGCCTTTCATCCTCGCGGAACAGCTCGTTCTTCATGATGGCCATCAGCTGAAGAAAGCGTTCGTCGTTGGGACCGACAACCTGGGTACGGCCGGTGATTTCCGTGACGGCGCGGCCCGCCACGCAGAACGCCGCCACCGCGCGCACCTCGCCCGCCGGAGCCGGCTGCTGGTCGGCCCGGCCGTCACAAAGGTTCTGGCCGCCCATCACGTTGGCCGGATTGAACAGGAAGACCACCCGGTAATTGCTTTTGGCCGTGTCGTTCGGCGCCAGGGTCAGATGGGTCGCCGGACGCATGATCGGACTTTGCAGGGCGGCTTCCACCTTGTGGGCGAAATCGGTGCCGCTCATCTGCCCGGCGAAGGCGTTGCCCTGCACTTCGAGTTTCAGATCCCTGTCCGCCGCGCCATAGCCGTAAAGCGCGGAAATCTGCACGCTTCGCGATCCCGGACTGTAGGTCAAGGGGCCGGAACAGCCCCCCAGCAACAGCAAACCGGCCGCGGCGGAGGCGGCCAGGGACGCGGACAGGGTAAAAGGTTTGCGCATAATCTTATCTCCTTGGCCCTCGACTTTAAAACGTTTGGAGACGGCTTTCATCACGTCAGTTTTTTTACCGAAAGCGATTCTTCGCGCCCGGGATCGCCCGCTGCGGCGTATAACTAACGACCGAGCAATCGCCTATCACCAAATGATGGATCTGGGGCCTTCAAATGGCTGATGAAATTTTTCCCGATAACCGGCCGAAGACGCCGCCTTCCGAAGAAGAGCCGCTGTTGCGTCAGTGGACCGGCCAGCCGGACGCGAAAGCCATACCGGTACCGCTGCGCATTCCATCCCTGGCCGAGTTGGAGCGCATGCTGGTGATTCTCGCCATGGTCAACCGCTGGGGCGACGAAGACGCCTTGCCGCCGGTCATGAACTGATCCCCCCTTTCATTTTCCCCCTCCCCGCCCCAGATATGACGGGGCTATGATGCCCCCGTCCCTATTCTGCTGGAGCCCGATTGCGATGGACGACGTCGCCCCCGTTCTTGAACGCATTGTCAACCTGACCGAAAACGCCGCCCGGCGGGTCAACAAGCTAAAGCAGATGGAAGGCAACGACGCCTTGATGCTGCGCCTGTCGGTCAATGGCGGCGGCTGTTCGGGCTTTTCCTACAACTTCGCGCTGGACGACAAGATGAACGAAGACGACCAGCGCTTCGAAGCCCACGGCATCACGTTGCTGGTGGACGAAACCTCGCTGGACCTGCTGGCCGGCTCGACCGTCGATTTCGTCGAAGACTTGGTGGGAAGCGCCTTCCAGGTCAAGAATCCCAACGCCAGCTCGACCTGCGGCTGCGGCAGCAGCTTCTCGGTTTAAGGCCGGCGGAGCGCAGCCCCGGTCACTTCGCCGCCTTCCAGTTTCGGCACCCCGATTGCCTTTGCTCGTTGCGATAGGCGTCGGGGGTGTCGATCTGACCGTTGCGGTATTTCAGCTCCATCTGCAATTGCTGGATTTCGGGCCTGGCGTAGGTATTCAGCCGCCGGGCCAACAGATCCTTGTCGGTGGTCGGCCCCGACAACGGCAAAGGCGTGCTTTCGCGAATACCGTCCATCAGCGCCCGGCGCACCGCGCCGGCATGCGCCCGCAGACTGGTCAGGTTGATCTCCACATGGCGCCGTTCGTGCGTCAGGATGGCGTTATATTCGCAGCTTCCCTCGGGGTAATCCGCCGCCACGTAGACCCGCTGCTCGGGCATGCCCAGGCGGGCCGTCACCTTGTTGAGCCACAGACAGACATGGCCGTCGCTGAACCGCTGTTCCCGCCAACTGGCGCCGACCACCAACTGGTCGCTGGTGATGGTGATGCCTTGCAGCGACCAGCCGGGCGGGGCCCGCTCCATATGGCCGTCGATGCGCGGCAGCCCGAACAGATCGACGTCGTGGTGCAGCACCATCTTCGGCTCGATCACCTGAAAATCCAGCACCGGATCAGCCAGACCGGCCGGCCGCGGACAGGCCGGCACAGCCGAAGCCGCACCGGACCATGCCAGCATGATCAGGCAGAAAGCCGCCCCCAGAAGCCGATCCATCCCTTTCGCCCCGCCCCTTTGGCTGTTAGCATGCCCCTATGATCAAGATCGCCACATGGAACGTCAATTCCGTCAAAGCCCGCCTGGACCATTTGCTGCAATGGCTGGAGCTGGCCAAGCCCGACGTGGTCCTGTTGCAGGAACTGAAATGCGTCGAATCCGAGTTCCCCACCCTGGAGCTGGAAAGCCGGGGCTGGCATTTGGCGGTGCGGGGTCAGAAAACCTATAACGGCGTAGCCGTGCTGTCGCGTCTGCCCATTATCGAGGAATGGCGGGAACTGGACGGCGATGCCGGCGAAGCCCGCTATATCGAGGTGACGCTGGAGGGTGGCCTGCGCGTCGCCTCGATCTATGTGCCCATGGGGCAATCCACCGATTCCGAAAAATTTCCCTTCAAGCTGGGCTTTCTCGACGGCGTGCGGGCCAGGGCCTGGGAATTGCTGGAACAGGAAATTCCCTTCGTGCTGGGCGGCGACTACAACGTCGCTCCCGACGCCGCCGACGTCTTCGACGTTTCCGCCATGGAAGGCCAGGTTCTGTTCACCCTTGAGGAACGCAAGCGCTTCCGCCGCCTGCTCAACATCGGCCTGACCGACGCCTTCCGCGCCCTCAACCCGGAACCGGCCCAGTTTTCCTGGTGGGATTACCGGGGCGGCGCCTGGCCGCGCAATCTGGGCCTCAGGATCGACCACTTGCTGCTGTCGCCCCAGGCCGCCGACCGGTTGGCGGCGTCGGGCATCGACAAGTCTCCGCGCGGCTGGGAAAAAGCTTCGGACCACACGCCGGTATGGTGCGAATTGAGAGACGCGTAAACCGCTCCAACCGCTCCGAAAAACGAAAAAAGCCCCCGGTCCGCGGCCGGGGGCTTTTTCATGTAAAAGTCGTTCCGCCTACTTGAACCAGAACAGCATCGAGACATTTTCCGCGCAGGCGCCGCCCACGACCTGAATGCGTTCGAAGGCTTTTTCCAGTTCGGGGTGGCGTTCCAGACCCTTGCAGGCGCGTTCGCTCAGTCCATTGACGACCACGGCGGCTTCGGTCCCGGCGTTGGCGCTGGTCAGCGACACCTGCCCGACCACGCCCTTCGATTTCAGGTGCTCTTCCAGGCCGTCGCTGATCTTGGCGTCGACGTAATTGCCGTTTTCCTGGCTGGCGGCCAGGGCGTCGCTCTTGGCGTTGAGGATGACCAACGGCCAGTCCATGGTGGCGCCGAAGAAGACATACAGACGCCATACGACGCCGGCGGCGATGACGGCGGCAACCAACCAGACGACCAGCTTACGGGTATTCATGGACACCTTCCTGATAAGAGATCAGCCGCGGCGGGCGGCCATGGCCCTTTGGACCGATTGCAGAAGATCGCGGGCGGACACCGGCTTTTCCAGGAAATCGTCGACCCCGGCGGCGCGGGCCTGAGCGCGGACGTCGTCGGTGCAGCGGGCGGTGACCATGATGATGCCGACATTGGCCATGATGGGATCCAGGGAACTGCGGACCCGATCGACGAACTCGACGCCGTTGACGCCATCCATCCACCAGTCGGTGATCACCAGATCGAACGGCTGACGCCCCAGCAGATCCAAGCCTTTCAGCGCGTTGTCCTCGGTCTTGACGATGCCGACGCCGACGCCGCTGAGAACCGTCTCCATCAGGATGCGGAAATGGGCGTTGTCGTCCACCACCAGCACGCGGAAGGTGCTCCAGTCGATCTGCCCGCTTTTGGACGAGCCGCGCAGATCGGCGATGTTGACCGCTTCCGCCGCGTCATAGGCCGCCTGATTGCCCAAGGCGAAGCGGGTATAGGGCATATCGTGGCGCAGAATGTGATCGACCAGCCAGTCCTCCAGAAATTTCTGGATATCCTGGGCACGGACGCTGCCGGGAGCGGCCTCGAAGCGGCGCAGAACCTCGCGGACCTGCTCGGTCAGCCTGGAATGCAGGGCTTTGTGAACGTCGAGGCCGGGATAGCCGGCCTCGGCCATCAAGGCTTCCTCGCGCTTGAAGTGATAGTCGGTGTAATCCGCCAGAACCTTCAGGATGCTGCCCAAGGCGCCGTATTCGTCCAGACCGCCGATGCAGGCGTGAACCTGATTGATCAGGCTGACCAGGGTCTTGTGATCGGCATCCACCAACGGGATGCCGGTTTCCATACGCTCTTGCCACTCGATATACGCCATAATGTGCCGTCCCCGCTCCCCGGCCCGTTCCCCTTAGGCCTTCCGCTCCAACTGCGAGACGTCGCGCACGGCACCCTTGGCGGCACTGGTGGTCATGGCGGCATAGGCCCGCAGGGCCTGTGACACCTGACGGTCGCGCTTCACCGGCTTCCAGGCGGCTGCGCCTTTGGCTTCCATGGCTTCGCGGCGACGGGCCAGCACCTCGTCGGAGACGCGGACGGCGATCTTGCGGTTGGGAATGTCGATGTCGATGATGTCGCCGGCCTCCACCAGACCGATGGCGCCGCCCTCGGCGGCCTCCGGCGAGACGTGCCCGATGGACAGGCCGGACGTGCCGCCCGAGAAACGCCCGTCGGTGATCAGGGCGCAGGCCTTGCCCAAGCCGCGGCTCTTCAGATAGCTGGTGGGATAGAGCATTTCCTGCATGCCGGGGCCGCCCTTGGGGCCTTCATAGCGCACCAGCACCACGTCGCCCGCCTTGACGTCGCCGCCCAGAATCTTGGCCACGGCCTCGTCCTGGCTTTCGCAGATCACCGCGGGGCCGGAAAACACCAGATTGTTGGCGTCGACGCCCGCAGTTTTGACGATGCAGCCTTCCAGCGCGATGTTGCCGAACAGAACGGCCAGACCGCCGTCCCTGCTGTGGGCGTGGTCCAGATCGCGGATGACGCCCTTGGCGCGGTCCTTGTCCAGGCTGCCGTAACGGGCCGACTGGCTGAAGGCCTCGGTGGTGCGCACGCCGCCGGGCGCGGCCCGGTACAGCACTTCGACCGCCGCCTCGTCGGTACGCATGACGTCCCATTTGTCGATGGCCGAGCCCAGGGTCTTGGCGTGCACGGTCTTGACGTCGCGGTTGATCAGACCGGCGCGGTCCAGTTCGCCGAGAATGCCGAAAATGCCGCCGGCGCGGTGCACGTCCTCCATGTGGACGTCGGGCACCGAAGGAGCCACCTTGCTCAGGTTCGGCACGCGGCGGCTCAGCCGGTCGATGTCGGCCATGGTGAAGTTGACGCCCGCCTCGTTGGCGGCAGCCAGCAGATGCAACACGGTGTTGGTGGAACCGCCCATGGCGATGTCCAGCGTCATGGCGTTCTCGAAGGCGGCGAAGGTGGCGATGGAACGCGGCAAGGCACCAGCGTCGTCATGCTCGTAATAGCGGCGGGCCAGCTCGACGGCCAGACGACCGACCTCCAGGAACAGTTCCTTGCGGTCGGCGTGGGTCGCCACCAGCGAACCGTTGCCCGGCAGCGACAAGCCCAAAGCCTCGGTCAGGCAATTCATGGAATTGGCGGTGAACATGCCCGAGCACGAGCCGCAGGTCGGACAAGAGGAGCGTTCATACGAGGTCACGTCGGAATCGCTGACCTTGTCGTCGGCGGCGGCGATCATGGCGTCGATCAGGTCGACGGCATGGGTCTTGCCGTCGGACAGCTTGACCTTGCCGGCCTCCATCGGCCCGCCCGAAACGAACACCGCCGGGATGTTCAGGCGCATGGCGGCCATCAGCATGCCGGGAGTGATCTTGTCGCAATTGGAAATGCAGACCATGGCGTCGGCACAGTGGGCGTTGACCATGTATTCGACCGAATCGGCGATGATCTCGCGCGACGGCAGCGAATAAAGCATGCCGGCATGGCCCATGGCGATACCGTCGTCGATGGCGATGGTGTTGAATTCCTTGGCGACGCCGCCGGCCTGCTCAATCTCGCGGGCGACCATCTGCCCCAGATCCTTCAGGTGCACATGCCCCGGCACGAACTGGGTGAAGGAGTTTACGACGGCGATAATCGGCTTGCCGAAATCCGCGTCCGTCATGCCGGTCGCGCGCCACAGGCCGCGGGCACCGGCCATGTTGCGGCCGTGGGTGGACGTACGGGAACGATATTCGGGCATGACCTGGATCCTTCACGCAAAGCGACTTTGGCGGTGAACATAGCCCCACCGCGCCGCTTAGGAAAGAGAGCAAGCCATCTATTTCTTTCAAGAATGCGGCCCAGCCGCCCTTATTCCGCCATAATCCACTGGAAAGAGTAAGGAAAAGCAGCTCAATCCATCAGGGGAACCCGTTCATGATCCACCGCGCCGCCGCCATCGCCTGCCTGCTCTGCTGCCTGACCGGGGCAGCCGGAGCCGAAGAAAGCTTCGCTCCCGACAAAAAGGTCGAGGCCGATGTCAGCGCCTGCCTGACCGACGCCCGCACCAAGGCGCCCGACAACGTCGCCCACGACCGCCGCGTCATTCTGGCCACCACCTGCATCTGCAACAGCCACAAGGAGCTTTGCCGCAGCGGCATGCCCCAGGACGGCCACCTGCGCGAACGGGTCAGCGAGGATAAGTGAAAAAAGAAAGGGGAGCGGCGCCTCCGCTCCCCTGCTCTTTCCTGGTGCGCCGACTTGCGTCAGCGGCGCACGCGGGCCAGAAAATTGTCCACCTCGTCTTTCAGCACCTTGGCCGGACGGGCCAGGTCGTTGGCTCCCCACAGCACCCGGATGGCCGAGCCGCAATAAGCGGCGGCATGGCGGGTCACCTCCACCACCCCCTCCGAAACGATCTCGCTGTCGGCCTTCACCGTGTCCACCGAGGCCACGATGCTGTCGGTAGCCGAAGCCTGGCGATGCATGGCGTCGCTGACCTGCAAGGTGATCTCGGACACCCGGCGAATGGTGTCGCCGATATTGACGATGGTCTGGGTGGTGTCTCCGGCGGCCTGCTGGATGGCCGCGATCTGCGAAGAAATCTGATCGGTCGCCTGGGCCGTCTGGTCGGCCAGATGTTTGACCTCCATGGCCACGACGGCGAAGCCCTTGCCCGCCTCTCCCGCCCGCGCCGCCTCGATGGTGGCGTTCAAGGCCAGCAGATTGGTCTGGCGGGCGATCTGGCTGATCAGGCCCAAAACGTCGCCGATCTCGCTGGCGGCGTCGCGCAGGGCCAGGACCCGCTGATCGGCCTGTTCCAGATCGCCTGATCCGCTGCGCACGATGGCCTCGGACTCGCCCACCAGACGCTCGACCTCGTGGATCGAGTGGCTGAGTTCCTCGGCGGCGGTACGGGCGGCGGATACACTATCCTGAGCCTTGGCCGCGGCTTCAGCCACGTTCAGGGAGCGGCTCTGGCTGGAGCCGCCGGTATTGACCGCCACCGAACGCGCCGTCTGGGCGATGGACATGGAACCGGCGCTGACCGCCTCGACCACCGATTTGACGGTGGTTTCGAAATGATCCGCCAATTGCGCCATGGCCGCCTGACGCTCGGCCTCGGCGCTTTCCATCAACTGCTGGTGATCGCGCTGCAATTCGACCATGGCCAGGGCGTTGTCCTTGAAGACCTCGACCGCGCGGGCCATGTCGCCGATTTCGTCCTTGCGCACGGTGCAGGGCACCTTGACGCCGGTCTCGCCGGACACGATCCGCTCCATGATGTGTTCGATCAGCCGCAGCGGCGAAACGATGCTGCGCGACAGAATCAGCGACAGGGCGAAAAAGACCAACAACGCCAGCACCGCCGCCGTGGCGTTGTTGCGCTGGATCGAAGCCCGCGTCGCCTGTTGCGCCGCCGAGGCGCTTTGGGCGCCGTCGCGGGATTGCGAGAACAGACGGTCCACCAGCGGCTTGACGGCGTCCAGATGATTGCGCAAATCGGCAACCTGCGCATCCAGCGCGGTCGACGTCTCGATGAAATCGGACATGTTCTGTGTGTATTGCCCCAGCATGGTGCGAAACTGCTCGGCGGTGCTGGCCGGCAGGCCCGAGCTGTCGATCTTCAGGTCGAACTCCATGGCCGACTTGCGGTGCTTGCCGAGATATTCGTCGCTGCCGTACAGCATGAAATCCTTTTCCGCCTGCCGCATGCCCAGCATCTTGTTCCACAGGGCGTCCTGGTTCGGCCAAACCTTCAGTTCGTCCTCGATGGCTTTCACCGACTTGCGCAGATCGCCACGCAGACCGTCGGCATCCGACAACCCCAGATGCTTTTCGGTGTCGGCAATGGCGGTGAACTGCTCCTCCAGCGCCGCTACGTCCTGACGCAAGGTGTCGATGTCCTGCCCCGAGGATTGGGCGATGGGCAAAGCCGACAAATCCTTCAGCGCCGCCAGCATGGCGTCGCTGGTCTGGCGATGCTGGCCGATCAAGGCGACATCACGGGTGCGCAGAAAACCTTCCTCGATGGTTTGCAGAGCCAGGGCGCCGGCGCGGACGTCGCCAGTCAGGTCGCCCATATGGTGATAGGCGTCCTGTTCAGCCATGGCGTGGGAAATTTCACGTTCGCCCAGGAATGAGACGGTGGCGAACACCGCCGCCGCCACCAAGGCCACCGCCAGCAGCAGATTGACCCGGACGCTGACCTTCAGATCCGACAGCAGGGGGAAATCCCCATACTTCCAAGCCTGCGCCCAATCGGCGGCGCGCAATCGATCAAGCCAGCCTGCAAGCGGCGCTTCGATCAGATCTTCCGCCGTGGCGGCCCGGGACAGTTCGGACATGGGGGTTCCTTGCTATTGAATGATGGGCAGAAGCGAATCCATGTGACAGATGTCCAGAAGACGGCGCACCTGTCCCTTGGGATTGCGCAAAGCCAGACTGCCCCCCTTGGCGGCGGTGCAGTCGCGCAACAGCATCACCATCCCGAGCCCGGCCGAATCGATGAAATCCACGGCGCTGACATCCAGCGTCACCGGGCGCGCCGGCACAGCTTCGACGGTGTCGTAGATCTGGCGGAAAGTTTCGTTTCCCTCGAAGGTCAGACGGCCTTTCAGGAAAATCTCGCTGCGCTGGCCCAGATCCCTGATTTCGTATTCCATGGGATGATCCCCCAGACCAGATGTGCATATGCGAAACGACGCGCCAACCTAGCGCCCGCGTCCCGCCGCGAGGGATGAAATTGCATTGACATATTTGTGTCCGAACCAAGACTCTCCGCGAACTCTGGCGCATAGGGAGAAACCTTAGCCGCGTTCAGGTTGAATTCAGCTCGGCGGCGTTATGGTGGCGCCGTCGTCGCAACAAGGAATGGAAAGCAACCGTGCGTATCACCGTCTGGGATCTGCCGACACGATTGTTCCACTGGCTGCTGGTCGCATCGGTGGCGGCCTGCGCCGTAACCGGCTTTCTGCTACCCGCTCCATGGCTGAAATTGCATTTCCTGTCGGGCTTCCTGCTGGGCGCGTTGCTGCTGTTCCGTCTGGTCTGGGCCTTTTTCGGCCCCGAACACAGCCGTTGGCCGGGCTTTCTTCCCACGCCCGGCGCCATCGCCGCTCATCTTAAGGGCATTCTGGCAGGAAAAAAACTGCGCACCCTGGGTCATAACCCGGCGGGCGGCGCCATGGTGCTGGCGCTGCTGCTGACCTTGACGGCGATTACCGTAACCGGCTTTTGCGCCTTGGGCGGTCTGTTCAAACAAGGACCGCTGGCCTTCGCCCTGTCCTATGCCGCGGGCGGCGGCATCAAGGACATCCACGAATTGCTGGCCTATGGCCTGCTGGCCCTGGCCGCGGGCCATGTGACCGGCGTTCTGGTGGAAAGCCGCCTGCTGCGGGAATCCCTGATCCTGACCATGATCACCGGCAAGAAGGATTTGGGGCCCGGCCAGACCGCGCCGTTTCCCCGCCATGCCGGCGCTTTCGCCATCGCCGGAACGGTTCTCGCCGCCGGCATCGGCGGCGCCCTGCTGCTGGCCCAACAGCCGCCCAAGGGCTGGCACCCGCTGGAAGTTCCCGCCGCCTACACCAAGGAATGCGGCGCCTGCCACATGGCGTATCATCCCAGCCTGCTGCCGGCCGCGGCCTGGACCGCCGTGATGAGCCACCTCGATGATCATTACGGCGAAGACGCCAGCCTGCCCGCCGCCACCGGCGACGCCATCGCGTCCTGGCTGACGGCCAACGCCTCCGAACAGTGGGACACCCTGGCGGCCAACCGCTTGCGTACGCCCGATCTCCAGGCCAAGCGCCCGATTTCCGGCAACGCCTGGTGGAAGCGCAAGCACCGCCACATTGCCGACACGATTTTCCAGAACAAGACTGTCAAGACCCACAGCAACTGCGCCGCTTGCCACGGCGACGCCGCCGAGGGATTGTTCGCACCGCAAGCCATCGCCATTCCCAAGGAGCCGAAATGATTCTGCGCCGCCTGTTCCCCGCCGCCATGCTCTGCCTTGCCGCCATGCCGGCCTTGGCGGGCGATCCCGCCCGCGACGCCCTGCTGGCCGATTATGCCGTGCAGGCCAAACAGGCAGACGCTTCGTTCCCGGGATTTTCCGCCGATCGCGGCAAGCTGCTCTATACGACCCGCCACGCCGACGCCAAGCCGGAAACCAGTTCCTGCTCGTCGTGCCACGGCGACGACCCCGCCAAGGCCGGCCAGAACGCCAAAACCGGCAAGGTCATCGAACCCATGGCGGTTTCCGCCAACCCCAAGCGTTTCACCAGCAAGGACGACGTCGAAAAATGGTTCGGCCGCAATTGCAAGGAAGTGCTCGGCCATGACTGCTCGGCCCTGGAAAAGGGCGACTACATCACCTTCCTCGCCACCCGCTAAGGATCAAGACCAATGCGCTTTCTGCTGTCCGTTGCCGCCGCCTGCCTGCTGGCCGCGCCCGCTTTCGCGAACGACCTTGAATATGTGCCGGCCGTTTCCGATCCGGTGGTGAAGAAGGAATGCGGCGCCTGTCATCTGGCCTATCCGGCCAAGTTCCTCAACGCCGAGACCTGGACCAAGATCACGTCGGATCTGACCAACCATTTCGGCGAGGACGCCAGCCTGCCCGCCGACAAGGTCAAGACCATCCAGGCCTATTACACCCAGAACGCCGGACGCAGCCAGCCGGGGATTCTGCGCATCAGCCAGCAGTCCTGGTGGCTGCGCGAGCACCGCGCGGTAGGCCAGAGCAAGTTCGAGAAAGCCAAGTCCAAGGCCAATTGCCAAGCCTGCCACGAAGGCGCCGACAAGGGACAGTTCGAGGAATAAACCCATGAACTGGGGGCCGAAAGGCCCCCAAATCATTTCTTCTTGGGGCGAAACGCCTTGCAAACCTCGGGGACCGTTTCCAGGTATGGCCCCTCGATCAGATCGATGCAATAGGGAATGGCCGGCATCACCGCCTGAAGACAGTCGGCGATGGCACTGGGCTTGCCCGGCAGATTGACGATCAGACTTTTGCCCCGAATGCCCGCCGTCTGGCGCGACAGGATGGCGGTGGGAACCACCTTCAGGCTTTCCTGACGCATCAACTCGCCAAATCCCGGCATCATCTTGTCGCAGACCGCTTCCGTCGCTTCGGGCGTCACGTCGCGCACCGCCGGTCCGGTGCCGCCGGTAGTGACGATCAGGCAACAACCTTCGGTATCTGCCAATTCCCGCAAGGTCGCCTCGATCCCCGGCTGTTCGTCGGGAATGACGCGGGCGACCGGCTGCCATTCCGAGCTCAGGGCCTTGCCCAGCCAGGCTTCGATGGCCGGACCGCCTTCGTCCTGATAGATGCCCTTCGAGGCGCGGTCGGAAACGGTAACGATGCCGATCTTGATCATGAACACATCCTGCCTTGCGGAATCCGGCCCGCAGAGTAGCCGGTGACGTCCGATTGGAAAATGACGAAGAGCAAACCCGCCGATCCTGTTATCTTCGCCTTCTCTTCGTTCGGCAGCATATGGGAAGCAGATGAGCGGCTGGCAATTCTGGATCGACCGTGGCGGCACCTTCACCGACATCGTCGCCCGCAAGCCCGACGGCGCCCTGCTGACCCACAAGCTGTTGTCGGTCAATCCCGAACGCTACGCCGACGCCGCCATCCAGGGCATCCGCGATCTGCTGGGCATCCCCCAAGGACGGCCGGTCCCGGTGGAAAAGATCGCCGCCGTCAAGATGGGCACCACGGTCGCCACCAACGCCCTGCTGGAGCGCAAGGGCGAGCGCCTCGCCCTGGTGATCGGCGAAGGCTTCGGCGATCTGTTGCGCATTGGAACGCAAAGCCGCCCGGATATCTTCGCCCGCCATATCGTCCTGCCCGACATGCTTTATGAACGGGTGATCGAGGTGCCCGAGCGCGTCGACGCCCACGGCGCGGTGCTGACGCCGCTGGACGAAACGGCTTTGCGCGCCGGACTGGCCGAGGCGAAAGCCGCGGGCATCGAGACGGTCGCCATCCTGTTCCTGCACGGATACCGTTTCACCGCCCACGAGGAACGCGCTGCCGCCATCGCCGCCGAGATGGGCTTTTCGCAGATTTCCGTCAGCCACGAGGTCAGCCCGCTGATGAAGGCCGTGCCACGGGGCGACACCACGGTGGTCGACGCCTACGTCTCGCCCATTTTGCGCCGCTATGTCGATCGGGTGGCCGCCGAACTGCCGGGCGTGCCTTTGATGTTCATGCAGTCCAACGGCGGCCTGACGCCGGCGGAGCGCTTCCGGGGCCGGGATTCGATTCTGTCCGGCCCGGCCGGCGGCGTGGTCGGCTGCGTGCGCACAGCCGCCATGGGCGGTTTTTCCAAAGTCATCGGCTTCGACATGGGCGGCACCTCCACCGACGTCTGCCATTACGACGGTGAATACGAGCGCGCCTTTGAAACCATGGTGGCCGGGGTGCGCATCCGCGCCCCCATGATGCATGTGCATACGGTGGCCGCCGGCGGCGGCTCGATCCTGCATTACCGTTCCGGCCGCTTCCAAGTCGGCCCCGATTCCGCCGGAGCCGACCCCGGCCCCGCCGCCTATCGCCGCGGCGGGCCGCTGACCGTCACCGACGCCAACGTTCTGTTGGGCAAACTGCATCCCGGCCACTTTCCAAGAATTTTCGGCCCCGGCGGCGATCAGCCGCTGGATGTGGAGACCGTCCGCGCCAAGTTCGCCGCTCTGGCCGCCGAGATCGGCGACGGGCGCGGCCCGGAACAGGTGGCCGAAGGATATCTGCGCATCGCGGTCGAAAACATGGCCAACGCCATCAAACAGATTTCCGTGCAGCAAGGCCGCGACGTCGGCGGCTATGCCCTGTCCAGCTTCGGCGGCGCCGGCGGTCAGCATGCCTGTCTGGTGGCCGACGCCCTGGGCATTCCCACCATTTTCATTCACCCGAAGGCCGGAGTGCTGTCGGCCTACGGCATGGGACTGGCGGATATCCGCGCCATCCGCGAAAAGGCGGTGGAGACGGAACTGTCCGCCGCACTGCCCCTGGACGATCTGTTCGCCGGGCTGGAAGGTCAGGCCCGCGACGGATTGGCCGCCGAGGGAATGCCGCTGGGTCAAGTGACGGTTCAGCGCCGCCTGCGGCTGCGCTATCAGGGATCGGACACCACTCTGACGGTCGCGCACGCTTCCCTGTCCCGCATCGTCGAAACCTTTGAAGCCGCCCACCGGGTCCGTTTCGGCTTCATCACGCCGGACAAAGCACTGGTGGTCGAAGCCGTCGAGCTTGAGGCCGTGGCCCAAGGCGAGGCCGTCGAAGACCCCGACCTGCCGCCCGGCTCATCAAAGCCGGAGGCGCTGGAAACCGTGCGGCTGTGGACCGACGGTGGCTCTCACCTGGCTCCGGTCTATAACCGCGCCGATCTGCATCCCGGCAGCGGCGTCGACGGTCCGGCGGTCCTGCTGGACGCCACCGCCACCACCATCGTCGAACCCGGCTGGCGGGCGGTTCTGAACGGCCGCGACCACCTGATCCTGACCCGCCGCCAGCCCAAAGCCCGGCGGGAAAGCATCGGCGAAGCCGCCGATCCTGTGATGCTGGAAGTCTTCAACAACCTGTTCATGTCCATCGCCGAACAGATGGGCGCCGTGCTGCAAAACACCGCCCATTCGGTGAACATCAAGGAGCGGCTGGATTTTTCCTGCGCCGTCTTCGACGCCCACGGCGAACTGGTGGCCAACGCCCCGCATGTGCCGGTGCATCTGGGCTCCATGGGCGACAGCGTGCTGTCGCTGATCGGGGCTCACGGACCGGACCTGCGGCCGGGCGACGTCTATGCCCACAACGCTCCCTATTCCGGGGGCACCCACCTGCCCGACGTCACGGTGATCTCGCCGGTGTTCGACGAAGCCGGCCGGGACATTCTGTTTTATGTGGCGTCGCGGGGGCACCATGCCGACATCGGCGGCATCAGCCCCGGCTCCATGCCGCCCCACAGCCGCAACATCGGCCAGGAAGGCGTGTTGCTGGAACATTTTCCCCTGGTCGCCCAGGGCCGTTTCCGCGAAACCGAATTACGCCGCATCCTGTCGTCCGGCCCCTATCCGGCCCGCCGCCCGGATCAGAACGTCGCCGATTTCAAGGCCCAGTTGGCCGCCAATGAAAAGGGCGCCCAGGAACTGCGCCGGATGGTGGCGCAATTTGGCCTGAACGTTGTTCATAATTATATGGTGCATGTGCAGGACAACGCCGAAGCGGCCGTGCGCGACGTTCTCGAGGTGTTGACCGACGGTTCCTTTGAAAACCGCATGGACGACGGCAGCGTCATCGCCGTGACCATTGCCATCGACCGCAAAACCCGCTCGGCCCGCATCGACTTCACCGGCACCACGCCGCAGACGGCCAACAATTTCAACGCCCCCTCGGCGGTGTGCAAGGCGGCGGTTCTTTACGTTTTCCGCACCCTGGTGGAGCGGGCGATTCCGTTGAACGCCGGCTGTCTGCGGCCATTGCGCATCGTCATCCCCGAAGGCTCGATGTTGGCGCCCAAGGCTCCCGCCGCCGTGGTGGCCGGCAATGTGGAAACCTCGATGGCCGTTTGCGACGCCCTTTACGGCGCGCTGGGCGTTCTGGCGGCCAGTCAGGGCACGATGAACAACCTGACCTTCGGCGACGCCAGCCGCCAGTATTACGAAACCATCTGCGGCGGTTCGGGCGCCGGTCCCGGCTTCGACGGCACCGACGCCGTGCACAGCCACATGACCAACACCCGCCTGACCGACCCGGAAGTCCTGGAATGGCGTTTCCCCGTCATCGTCGAACGCTTCGCCATCCGCCGCGGCTCGGGCGGCGAAGGCCGTTTCCATGGCGGCGCCGGCGTGGTGCGGCACCTGCGCTTCACCGAAACCCTGAGCGCCGCCATCGTTTCCAACCGCCGCCGCCTGCGTCCCTTCGGCATTGCCGGAGGCCTGGACGGCCAGGCCGGACGCAACGCCGTGCGGCGGGCCGACGGCCGGGTGGAGGAGTTGGACCATATCGCCGAAACCCGCATGGAGGCGGGCGACGTTTTTCTGGTGGAAACGCCCGGCGGCGGCGGCTTTGGAAAACAGGAAGAACCGGCCTGAAAGCTCGGCTCCGGACAGCCCTCACTTGGACAGCCTTACTTAGGTAGCAGCACGAAGAAGCGGCTGCCCTCGCCCGGCTGGCTTTCCACCCAGATGCGCCCATGGTGGTGTTCCACGATCTTGCGGCACGAAGCCAAACCGATGCCGGTGCCTTCGTACTGTTCGCGGGTGACCAGACGCTGGAATATCTGGAACAGACGCTGATGCTGTTCGGGCGGAATGCCGATGCCGTTGTCGGAAACCGATATCACCCAGCCCTCGGGACGGTCTTCCCAGGCCACCGAGACCTGCGGCGCCCGCCCCTCGATCCGGAACTTCAGGGCGTTGCCGATCAGATTCATGAACAGACGCTCAAGCTCGGATTCGTAGCCGCTGATTTCGGGCAGATCGGCGGCCAGGATGATCTGCCCCTCGGCCTCGGCAACAATGCCCGACAGATTGAAGCGCACCCTTTCCAGCAGTTCGGCCAGGGAAACCCGTTTCCGCTCGGTAGCGGCCCGGCCGATGCGGGAATATTCCAAAAGATCGACGATCATACGGTCCATGCGCTTGGCACCGTCGATGGCGAAGCCGAAGAACTCCTTCTCCTCGTCGTCCAAGCGTCCCGTCATGGAACGGTTCAGCAGGCTCAGATAGCTTGAAACCATCCGTAGCGGCTGACGCAGATCGTGGCTGGCGACATAGGCGAAACGTTCCAATTCCTCGTTGGAACGGCGCAGTTCCATGTCCAGGGTCTTGCGGACGGTGATGTCCGTCACCGCCCAGACGATGCCCAGCTCCAGACGGTCGCTGTCAACTAGATGCCCTTCCAGGCTGATCCAGACTTCGGAACCGTCGATCCGGCGCATCTGCACCTCGTCGCGGAACGTCTGGCCCGAGGCTATCAGCGGATAGGCCCGCAGGCCGATATCCTCGAACTCTTCCTGATTGCGATAAAGGACCGAGGTCGGCGCCCCGATGAAATCCTCGGTCTGGCCACCGTAGATGCGGCAAAAGGCCGGATTGGTCTGTAGAATATGGCGGCTTTGATCGACGATGGTGATGCCGACCGGCGTGTTGTTGAGAATGGCCCGCTGATAGGCCAGCAGATGGGCAATCTGCTCCTGGGCCTCGCGCCGGTCGCTGACGTCGTGAAAGACCATCACGGCCCCCACGGTTTCCCCTTCGACCTTAAGCGGCGAAACAACGTATTCCACCGGCAAAGGATCGCCATCCGGCCCGGAGAAGAATTCATCGGAAACGCGATGGGTCTCGCCATTCAGCAAAGTTTGATGGATGCGGCAGGTTTCTTGCGAGCATTGCCCGCCGTCGGACAGGCGATGCTCCAGCACGAAGGAAATGGGGAGACCCAAAACCTGTTCCGCCGAAGGAATGCCCAGAAGATCGGCGGCGGCGGGATTGAGGAAGATCACCCGGCTTTCGTCATCCAGGCCGATCATGCCCTCGGCGGCGGTTTCCAAGACCATAGCCCAGCGCGCCGACATGGCCCGCTGTTGCTCGATCCCCAGTTCGACCCGACGATTCAGTTCGGCGTTCAGCGCCCGCACCTCGGCCTCGTTCCGCCGGCTCTCGCTGTTGTCCATCAAGGCGCCCAGCACCACCCATTTCCCCGTTTCCGGGCTGCGGAAGCTGTGACCGTGCAAGGTCAGATCCACCGGATTGTCGTCGTTGCGGATGCCCCGGAACGACAGGCGGATGCTTTTGTCCTCGGTCTCGTCCCTGTGGTTGAGCGCCTGCTCAACCATGGCCCGGTCCAGCGGCGACACGAGATCCAGCGGGGAAAGCTTCAGCATGTCCTCGGGGCGCTGATAACCGAAGATGCCGCACAGGGCCGGGTTGACGTAAGTAAAACGGCCGGCCTCCACCACGTAGATGCCGACCAGCGATTGTTCCACCAGCCCTTTGAAGCGGGCCTCGCTGTCGGCCAGCTTGCCCGCACGCTCGGCCAGCAACAGACTGAGCTGGACGTCTCTTTCGGCCAGGGCCAAACTTTTCACCCGCATGGACAGAACCAGCAGACAAAAAATCACCGCCGACAGGGTGAACAACAGGCTTTGCCGCGTTTCGTTCCACCGCGCCTGGATCAGGCTGTCCTCCACATCCCGATCGGCGTATCCCACCTCGACCACCACGCCGTAATCGTCCAGCCGCTTGAAGAAGTAGGTGCGGCCCAATCCGTCGACGGCATCGACGGCGTGGTAACGCCCATGGTCCGTCTGGGCCAGCATCGTCCACAGGGTCTGATCGCCGATGGCGGTCATATAGACCGTTTCCGGCGGTCTGGGCAGACGGCTGACCAGCTGATGCTCAAGGGTCAGCATCTGCACGCTGCTGTGCGGCCCCAGCGCCAGGTTCTGGTATAGCTCCACCATGTAATCGGGACGCATGGACAGAATGACCACCCCGTTCAGGTTCCTGCCGTCCAGTATCGGGCGCACCAGCCGGAACCACCACTGCCGGGTGATCGTTCCCAGATTGGTGGGACCGACATATAAGCTGTCCTGCGGATTTTCGCGGAAATAGCGGAAATAGTCGCGCTCGGCCAGATTGGTTCCCGCCACCACGGGGCCGGTGGAGTGGAAGAGCGGATGGCCGATGCCGTCGGCGATGGTCAGGGTCCCCTGAAACATCTCGGCGCGTGGCGACACCGCCGCACGCACGAAGCCGTCCAAGGCCGGCAGGCCGTTGCGCAGATACGTATAGCGGGCCGAACGCAGCAGGCCATCGCCGTAATCGAACAGATGCGAAGCCTGGGCCTGGAACGCCACCAGGGATTTTTCCGCCTGGTCTTCGAGACGCGCCAGACGCTCTTGGCGCATCTGCGCGTAATTGTCCCGCGAGGTAACACCAAAGACCAGAATCGCCGCCAGGGTCGCCATGACCACCAACAGGCTGATTCGATCACGAATGACTTTACGGAACGTCATGACCCCCCTGCCCCGGTTTTCGCCAGTTCGGCGATCCCGTGGAAAGATCATACGCCTTTGTACTGCATGGCAAAAGGGCGGATGGCGTTTCCGCGCACCCGCCCTTTTTCAGACTGAATCTGTCCTTATTGCTCGGGGCCGGCGAACAGATTTTCATGGGACATGGAGCGCCCGGTATCAAGATCGACGACCTTGACCGTCAACGGCACCGCTTTCGACGGCACGCTGTCCTTGGGCGCGGTGATGAACAGGCGGAAGGTGCCCACCGAGTCCGGCGAAACCGGCAGCTCCACCTCGTTCTTGCCTTCGCCGTCGATGCCGATGACCGACAAGGTGGCGTCCTTCAGCCCCTCGGTGGTCAGCACGAAGCGGCCCTGCTTGCGCATCATGTTCAGCACCTTCACGGTATAACCGTTCCGCAAACGATTGCCGCTCAGTTCCACATAGACCGGCGTCCGTTCGTGCAGGGTCGAGACATCGAAGGTCTTGCGGGTCGAGAACGTATAGACCATCGCCGACGTCACCAGGGTCAGGATCGCTACGTAGATGTAGACGCGCGGACGCAGCATCCTGGTCTTCGAGACGGTGTCTCCCACGGACCGGGCCTGCTGATTGTAAATCGAGTCGTAGCTGATCAATCCGCGCGGCAGGCTGAAACGGTCCATGACCTGATTGCAGGCGTCGATGCACAGGGCGCAGCCGATACAGGCCAACTGGCTGCCTTCGCGGATGTCGATGCCGGTGGGGCAGACCTGGATGCACATCTTGCAATCGACGCAGTGGCCGCGACCGGTAAAGTCGGGCTTGCCCTTGACCAGACCGCGAGGCTCGCCGCGCCAACCTTCATAGGCGACGATCATCGAATGTTCGTCGAACATGGCCGCCTGGAAACGGGCATAGGGGCACATATAGATGCAAACGTTCTCGCGGGCGTACCCTGCCAACAGATAGCAGAAGAAACTCATCAGCCCCATGAAGACGTACTGCACCACGCCGGCGTCGCCATGAATCAGATTACGGACCAGGGTCGGCGCATCCTCGAAGTAAAGAATGAAGCCCAGGCCGAATCCGCCGGCGACGATGATCCAGCCGATATGCGTCGCCGTCTTGCGCCACAGCTTGTCAAAGCTCATCGGCTCCTTGTCCAGCGACATGCGGGCGTTGCGCTCGCCCTGGAACAGGCGTTCGATCCAGACGAAAACGTCGGTGAACACCGTCTGCCAGCAGGCGAACCCGCACCAGACGCGGCCCAGCAGCGCCGAGATGAAAAACAGCAGCAGCGCCGAAATGATCAGGATGCCGGTCAGGTAGTAGACTTCCTGGGGCCAGATTTCGATGAAGAAGAAATAGGCCCGGCGCCCCGGCAGATCGATCAGAATGGCCTGATCGGGCGCACCCGGTCCACGGTCCCAGCGCAACCACGGCCCCAACCAATAGACCGCCAGGGTCAACACCACCATCAACCACTTCAGACGGCGGAAAATTCCGTGATTGATAAAGCGCGGATAGGCTTTGGGGCGGTTGGCGTAAAGAGAGGAGCGTTTCGACATGCGCGAACTCCGGGACGACATCAGGGCGACAAAACAAGGCAGACGGCGGACAAGGCCCGCCGCAAAGCCGCCGCAGCCTAGTGACCCACCCAGGTCCTGGCATTCGCAATTCTCAATCGGTTGCGGAAAATCAAGCCGCCGCCCGGAAAAGATCAGCCTTCGGCGGCGATCCGGCGCAGGGCGTCCAGCGACCGCTCGAACAGATTCGGGGCCACCTCATGAACCGCGCCCTGGCGTTTGAACTCGGCGACGATGCGGCTGGCGGTCTGAGTGGTGATCCCCAACAGCCCACCCATGTCCTCGCGGCTGAACAGGCGGCAGCTTGCGCTGTCGGCGGCGGCCAAGATCAGGAAAAGCCGGGCCACCCTTTGGCGGGCGGTGCCGGTGGACAGTTCGCGGGTGCATTCGTGGGAACGCTGCACGGCGCCGTTCCACTTGTTCATCAGTTGCCGGTGCAGTTTGGGCGACAGACGGCTGACCAGTTCCTTGGGCAGGCGGCAGACCTTGGCCGGCTGCAAGGCCACCGTCGTATGTTCGTATTCCGCCGCGACCAGCGCCTCCAGTCCGGCGACGTCGCCCCGCCGCAGCAGACTGACGATGCGCAAGGTGCCGTCGGGCAGATACTGCTCCTGCTTCAGCAGCCCTTCGCGCACGGTGTAAAGGGCCACTGCCTCCTGCCCCGCCCCGTAAAGCGAGGCGCCGGGCGCCAGATGGATATCCTCGATGGGCAGATGGATCGTCTCCAGATCCTGGCCGTCCAGATCGGCGAACAGCACCAGATCGCGGATGCCGCAGTCCTCGCACGAGGCGAAGCCATGCCAGTCGGCCTCCGCGTCCTTGCCTTTCATTCCCCCGTCCTTTCGCTGATGATGCTGAAAAATACCACCCCGGACCGGCGGTGTTGTTATTTTTTTGAAAAACCGGCGTAACCGGAACCGGCACCGCCCGTATTTAGGGAAGTTGCCGATCAGGATCCGCCGCGAAAGGCCAGGATGGGAACCACAGCACGACGCGGCGAGGCCGAAACATCTCCGGACGACGCACTCATGGAGCGCGTTGCCGAAGGCGATGCCGTGGCTTTCGAGCACCTGATGCGACGAAATATGCGCCGCGCTCTGTCCATTGCTCAGGGGGTTCTGGGCAATGCCGGAGACGCCGATGAAATCGCCCAGGAGGCCTTCATGCGAGTCTGGCTGCATGCCCAGCGCTGGAATCCCGAACAGGCGGGCTTCGCCACCTGGTTCTATCGGATCGTGCTGAATTTATGCCTGGACCGCCGCCGCAAGCCTCTGTGGCTGCCGATCGACGAGGTGGCTGAAATGCCCGACGCCAACGCCGAACTGGCCCCCGAAATCATCGCCCGCGAGGAAAACCGCCGGGCCGTGACGCGGGCCCTGGAAAATCTGTCGGAGCGCCACCGGGCGGCCATCGCCCTATTTTATTTCGAAGGATTGAGCGGCAAGCAGGCCGCGGAGGTCATGAACCTCAAGGCCGGAGCTTTCGGCCAGCTGCTTCTCAGAGCGCGCATGGCCATCAAGGCCGAGTTGCAGCGCCAGGGATTGATCGAAGAAAGGACGGCGTCATGACCCCGGAACTGTTCGAGACCTTGCTGGAAACCTATGGCGCCGACCTGTCCCGGTGGCCCATGGAACACCAGTCCGCCGCCGGGCATTTCCTGCGTAGCTCGGCAGCGGCTCGGCAATCGGTCGAGCGGATGGCCGAGTTGGACCGGCTGATTCTACAGGCTGCTCCAGACATTGCGGCCCGACGCGAAGACCGCGCCATCGACGCAGTGCTGAACGCAGTCCGCCAAATGCCGGTTCAGGCGCCGTCCTGGTTCATCTGGAATTGGGGCACCGGAGGATTGACCTATGCCGGACTGTTCGTACTGGGCAGTGCCAGCAACCTGCTAATCCGTTTCTTCAGTCAGGAATCCCCCCTGGACGCCCTGTTTTCCAGCAATCTGCTGTCATCGTTCGGAGGCTGAGAGATGCGCTCGTTTTCCCGCTCCCGCCGTCTTGGCCCCCTTCTGCTGACTTTGTCCTTGGGGCTGAATTTGTTTCTCGGCGGCTGGATCGTCTCGCAAGGCCTGCCCACGCTGCGGTTCGATAAGCACGGCCTGCCACCGGAACAGGCCGCCGAAGCCATCGCCAAAACCTTGCCCGATGCCGACGCCGAGATTTTGCGTCACGTCATGTCCGGCCGCGCCCCTCAAATGAACGCCGCCCGCCGCGACGCCATAGAGGCGACCAAGCACCTGCGCGAAGCCATGACGGCCGAGCCTTTGGACCCGGCGGCCCTGCGCGAGGCCTTCGACCGCATGCGGGCGGCGCGTCAGGCCGAACGCGGCCTGTTTGCCGAAACAATCATCGATATCCTTCCCCAGATGAGCCTTGAAGGGCGTCAGGCGTTCATCAAAACCCAGATGGTCGGCCATCCGTAAACCAGCCGACCAAAACCAGGAGTCTTCATGATGCGTTTGATTACTGTCGCTGTTCTTGCCGTTTTGCCGGTTCTCTCGGCCAGCGCCGCTCTGGCCGAGGACGCTCCGCAACGGGATTTTTGCGGTGAGCAATATGCCCGCGAGGCTGGGCGCCTAAGCTATCTGGAGGCCCGGCTGAATCTGACCGACAAACAGCATCCTGCCTGGGTGAAGTGGAGCCAGTGGGTATTGCAGGGCGCCCAACAGGAGCGGGACGCCTGCCAGGCTTCGCATCCCAAGGATCATGCGCATCTGAACGCCCTGGACAAAGAAACCGCCATGGAGAAGCACCTGCAGCTCCGCCTGCAGAACATGCAGGCCGCCCGCCCGGCGCTTCAAGACCTGTACAATCAGTTGAGCCCGGAACAGAAAGCGATACTCGATCAGGGCGGCCACGAACACAAAGGCCACCGCCGCGGCTAGAGCGATTTTCGTTCGGACGGGCCGCTTGAGGCAAAAGCGGAAAGCGGTCCGTTCGAACGGAACAGCTCTGGAAACGTCGCCGGCATCAAAGAAAAATCCCGGAGGGTCGCCCCTCCGGGATTTCTTCGTTACCAGTTCCGATAATAGTAACCAGGGGCCGGAGCGTAATAAACCGGCCTGGGAGCCGGCGCGTAATAAACCGGCGCAGGCGCGTAATAAACCGGCGGCGGCGACACATAGACGGGTTGCGGCTGCACATACACCGGCTGAGGCTGGACATACACCGGCGGCGGCGGGGAGTTGGCGGCGGCGATCGCCAGCCCGCCAACCACGGCGGCGCCCAGAATGCCCAGGGCGAGATTGTCGCCCCGATGGTCATGCGCTTCGGCGCCGGCAAGCGGCAGGCCGATCATCATGGCGGCGACGACGGTGGTGGCGATGACTTTGCGGTTCATAGCGAAAACTCCCTTCCTTGACTGTGATCCTGAAGGAAAATTCCGTCAAAATTATGGCGGGTTCTTATGACGAATTGCGGCTTGGCAGTCGAGGGGATCGTTATATACGATAACTTCACAACGCATGGAGGCATGCCGCATGAAGGTCGCCATCGCCACGCAAGGATTGGCCCGTGTCGATGCCCATTTGGGTTGGGCCCGCCATCTGATGATTTTCGAGGTGGACGAGGAAGGCTATTGCTTCCTGGAAACCGCAAGCTTCCCCGGCGGCCGCCAGGATGGCGATCCCAACAAGCTGACCCCGCGCCTGAAAGCCATGGAAGGCTGTCAGCTGGTGTTCGTCGCCGATGTCGGCCCGGACGGAGAACTGGGATTGGCCCGCAGCCGCGTGACTCCCATCCGCAAATTCGCCGGAGAACCCATCGCCCTGGCCCTGGAAGCCCTGCGCGACGGCATGCGCGGGCAGGCTCCCACCTGGCTGCGCCATGCCGAGCAAAACTATCGTCGGCGCAACGCCGAAAATTAAAACCTGGGGCGAAACCAGCTCTCCGGACAGTCTTCACGCTGCCCAGCCCCTTCAACCAACCCCTCGTCTATCGGAATGGACGCCCGATTGCGCCCGCCAGCCTTTCCGAAAGGCGTCGCCCCCCGTGCCACCGCTGAGGAAGCGGCGGGCACATTCCCCAAGCTCAGGATGTAAATATAAGATTTATTGAATATACAGCCGCAATGATGTAAGAGTCATTCGCATGACAAGCTTGGAAAGCCTCGTACACCCCCTGGCCGGCGGCATCCTGATCGGGCTGGCGGCAGGACTCTTCATGCTGGGAACCGGACGGATCGCCGGCATCAGCGGCATTGCCGGTGAACTGCTGGGCCGCTGGCCGTCGCGCTGGCCGCAAAGCCTGGCCTTCATCGCCGGTCTGCCCGGCGGTTTTCTGCTGTGGCGGAGCCTCCACGGTCAACCGGTCGAGATCCACCTGCCCCACAACATCCCGCTGCTGGCGGTTGCCGGATTCCTCGTCGGCCTCGGCACCCGCCTGGGCAGCGGCTGCACCAGCGGCCATGGTGTGTGCGGGCTGGCCCGGCTGTCGCCGCGTTCGCTGACCGCCGCCGCCGTCTTCATCGCCGTCGCCGCCCTGACCGCCACCGTGATGCGGGGCGTAATGCGAGGATTGACATGAAAACCGTGATCGCCCTGGCCAGCGGCCTGCTTTTCGGAATCGGGCTCGCCATGTCCGGCATGGCCGACCCGGCGGTGGTTCAAGGATTTCTGGACATCGGCGGTCTGTGGCGCGGCGACTGGAATCCCGCTTTGGCCGCCGTCATGGCCGGCGCGGTTCCCACGGCGCTGCTTTGCTTCCGCCTGGCTGGCAGCAAAGTCCCGCCGCCCAGCCGCGAAATCACCAAGTCGCTGATCATCGGCTCGACCTTGTTCGGGCTGGGCTGGGGATTGGTCGGCATGTGTCCGGGTCCGGCCTTGCAAAGCTGGCTGGCCGATCCTTTCGCCTGGGTCTTCATCCTGCCGATGCTGGCGGGGCTGGCTTTGGCTCCCGCCGCGGCCAGCCGCCTTTTCAAATAATCATCCCACCAGCCGGTTGCCCACCACCGAGATATCGCCGGCCGTCAGGGTGGTAGTCGAGCCGAAGGTCGCGATCGCCGTCGTCGAGGTGATCGAGCCGTTCGTCACGCTGTTGTAGTACAGCGTGTGGTTGGCGGTATCGAAGACGAAGGCCGCCAAACCGCTGGTCGTGCTGCTGGCGGTGGCGAAGTTGGACGCGTCCAACGTGCCGGTCGCCAGGTTGCCGAAGGCGGCGGCATAGACCTCGATCTTGTCCTCGCCCGAGGTAAAGTTGGCGACCGTGTCGCCACCTTCCGACGCCGAGCCGTAGAACACAACATCGACACCGCTGCCGCTGAGGCTGATGGTGGCGTGACCGGCGCTTTGAACGATGTTGTTGCCGCCCGAAACCGACAAGCTGTCGCTGACTCCGCCCGACAGCACGTCGTGGCCAGCCGACGAGCCGGTCAGGCTGTTGCCGCTGCCCGTGTCGAACATCACGTTGTAGCCGCCGGCCGCGCCGGTCATGTTGCCCGTGCCGCTGGTCAGCAGATGCCATGTATTGCCTTGACCGATCATGGTGTCCAACCCGACCGTGGTGCCGTCGAACTCTCCGGCGATAGTCAGGCTGCTGCTGGCGGCATCGTCGAAGCCAATCACCAGATCGTCGCCGCTGCGCACGAAGCTGACCGGATCGGAGGTCAACTGGTTGTCCAGATTAATGACGCTGCCCGAGCGCTGGGTATCGGTGATGGTCACCGAACCGAAGCTGTCGGACAGCACGAAGCTGTCCGCCCCACCGCCGGCGTCGATCCAGGTGGTTCCCGCACCGCCCAGCAGGAAGGTGTCGGAACCGGATCCCCCGATCAGGCTGTTGGTCGTGGCCCCATCGGCGTTGGCCGTGGTGAAGATGTCTCCTCCGCCATTGCCGATCAGGGTATTCGTGCCGGTACCGCCATCCAGATAATCGTTTCCGGCGCCGCCGTAGATCGTGTCGTTCCCGGCGCCGCCGAACAGCAGGTTGTTGCCCGAGGACGAGCCGGTCAGAACATCCGCCCCGCCCGTGCCGACGATCACGGCGTTGCCGCTGGAAGCCGTCAGGCCGGTCATCAAGGTATAGCTGTCGTAAGTGGTCATCAAAGTGCCCAGCGACTGGCCGGCGAACTGATTGGCCACGGTGATGGTTTGACCACCGCTCATGACGATGGCCAGATCCGCGCCGTCATTCACCCGGCTCATGCCGCTGATGGACAGGGACAGGAAACCGAGATCCAGGGTATCGGCGCCGCCGCTGGTGTCGTAGATGCTGCTGGAAGCGAAGCCGTTGGAGGTGAAGACGTAATCGGTGCCGCTGGTGCCGTACAGCGTGTTGCTGCCGTTGCCGCTCACCGTGATGGTGCCGCCCGAGGCGAACAAAAGATCCGTGCCGCTGCCGCTAGCCGTCAGGCTCGCGCCGTTGCCGCCCACCAGAATGTTGTGAGCCGTGCCGAGGGACGCGGTGTCGCTCTGGCCCCCTTGCAGCGCCCAGGTTTGGCCGTTCAGCAGAACCGTGGCGACGGCTCCGGTTCCCAGGGTGGCCGTGGTGGCGAATTCGTTGGCCACGGTGGCGCTGCTGCCGTCGGCGAAGCTCAGGGTCATGGCCGTCGTGCCGCGGCTGATGGAGGCCAGATCGGCCGTGGTTTGACGCAGATCCAGCACGCCGCTGGTGCCGGTGTTGACGATGCTGTCGGTGAAACTGGAGGCCGACAGCACGTAGGTATCCGCACCGCCGCCGCCAATCAGCGTATCGACGCCGCCGCCGCCGTTGAGAATATCGGCGCCTGCTCCGCCCACCAGGGTTTCGTTGCCCGCCGAACCGGTCAGGGTGATCGACGCGCCTCCGGCCTTGATCACCTCCACCGACGACAGGGTGACGTTGGACAGATTGAAGCTGCTGCCGCTGGCGACGATGGTATCGCTGCCGGTAGTGCCGACGATGGAGGACACGCCGATCAGATTAGCCTGTGTGAGGGTCAAGGTGGCGGCCTGACTGGCGACCGTCTTGATCGTCTCGAAGCCCGACAGGCTGGTGGCCGCCAGATTCAGGCTGGTTCCGGACAGCGACAGGGTATCGGCCCCGGCGCTGCCGATCAGGGTGGTCAACGAGGTCAGGTCGGCTTGATTGAGCGTGAGGTTCAAGCTGGCGCCACCGGCCTTGAGAATTTCAAAGCCGGAAACGGTGCTGCCCGACAGGTCCAACACCGTGCTGGCGGCCACCAGCATGTCGATGCCGCTGGACCCCAGGATGGTGCCGCCCGCGGCCAGATCGGCCTGCGCCAGCGACAAGGTTGCGCCCACAGCGCCGGCCTTGATCACCTCGATGCTGCTCAGAGCGCTGCCCGACAGGTCGCCGACCGTGCTGGAAATCACCACCGTATCCAGGCCGGTCGAACCGACGATGCTGCCGCCCGAGGCGATATCGCTGCCGTCGAGGGTGAAAGTGGTGGCCGACCCGCCGGCCTTGAGCACTTCGATCCCCGACAGAGCATTGGCGCCCAGAGTGATGCTGCCGCCGCTGACCACCAGAGTATCGGCGCCGGTGGAACCGACCACCGAGATCAGGCTGCCCATGTTGGCCTGGGTCAGGGTGAACAGAGCCGCCGTCGCGCCATCGGCCGCTTTCAGGATTTCGATGGAAGACAGCGTGGTGGCCGACAGGTTCAAACCGCCGCCCGACGCCACCAGCACATCGGCGCCGCTGGAACCGACGATGCTGCCGCCCGAGGCCAGATCGCCCTGGGCCAGGGTGAAGGTGGTGGCGCTGTTCAGACCGGCCTTGATGATCTCTACCGACGACAAGGTGGTGGCCGACAGATTCAGGCTGGCACCGGCCGCGACCACCGTATCGACCCCGGCGGTGCCGACGATGCTGCCGCCGCCGACCAGATCGGCGTTGGTCACGGTGAAGCTGGTGGCCGTCGTCAGACCGGCCTGGATCACTTCCACCGACGACAATGCGGTATTGACAAGATTGACGCTGACGCTGGCCACCGACAAGGTATCGACGCCGGTGCCGCCGACGATGGAACCGCCCGTCAGCAGCTGGGACTGGGCCACCACGATGGTGGTGCTGGCCGCGCCGTTGGACTTCAGCACGCCGATCCCGGACAAGGCGGTCGAAGACAGATTAAGGCTGGACGAGGCCGCAACGATGGTGTCCATCCCGGCCGAACCGGAAATGGTCTTCAGGCTGCCCAGCGCATTCTGGTTCAGAATGAAGGTCTCGCCGCTGACCGCGCTGGTCAATGCCTCGACCGAGGATAGGGTGGTGTTGCTCAGATCCAGGCTGGAGCCGACAGCCACAAGGATGTCGGTGCCGGCGCTGCCCAGAATGGAGCCGCCCGAAACGATATCGCCCTGGTTCAAAGTGACGGTGGCGCCGGTCGTCGCCGCCCGGATCACCTCCATGGAGGTCAAGGTGGTGTTGGACAGATCGAAACTGGCCCCCGACAGCACCAGGGTGTCCACGGCGGTGCCGCCGACCACGGTGCCGCCGCCGGCCAGATCGGCCTGCGCCACGGTGATGGACGTCGCGGCGTTGGTGCCGGCCTTGATGGTCTGGAAGCCCGAAAGAGTGGTCGTAGACAAATCCAGCGACGCGCCGTTCGCCACCAATACGTCCGAACCGCCGTTGCCGGTCAGGGTCCGCACCGACGCCAGATCGGCCTGGTTGAGGGTCAGGCTGGTCAGGCCGCCACCGGCCAGCACCACTTCCACGCCGCTGAAGGTGGTGGCGCTGAGATCGAAGGCTCCAGCTCCCTGCAAGGTCACCACGTCCGTTCCCACCGCGCCCACCAGGGTGCCGATGCCGGACAAAGCGGCCTGCCCCAAGGTGAAGCTGGTCGCGCCGGCCCCGGCTCGGACCACCTCGATCGAGGACAAGGCGATGGAAGTCAGATTGACCGCCGAACTGCTGAACAGCAGCATGTCCGCGCCCGTCGAGCCGACGATGCTGCCCGCGCCGGTCAGATCGCTCTGGTCCAGGGTTATGGTCGAGCCCGTGGCCGCGGTTTTGATCACCTCGATCCCCGACAGCAGATTGGCCGCCAGGACCAGCGAAGCGCCGCTGACCTGAAGGGTGTCGACGCCGGTCGTCCCCAGGATCGAGGTCAAGCCGCCCGCAATGTCCGACTGGGCGATGGTATAGAGGGCCGAACTCGCCGAACCGCCGGCCGTCAGCACCTCGACCGACGACAAGGTGGTGGAGGCCAGATTAAGGCTGCCGTTCACCGCCACCAGCGTATCGGCGCCGCTCGATCCCAGGATGGTGCCGCCCGAAACCACCGCCGACTGGTTCAGGCTATAGGTCACACCGGCGCTGCCGGTCTGGCGCAAGACCTCGATGGAAGACACGGTGGTGTTGGCCAGATTGATGGAACTGCCGCTGACCACCAGAGTATCGATTCCGGCGCTGCCCACCACCGACCCGCCGCTGGCCAAATCGGCCTGATTGATAGTGAAGCTGGTGGCCGTCGTCAGGCCGGCCTGGATCACCTCGATCGACGAAAGCGTGGTGCCGGTCAGATTCAGGCTGCTGCCCGCCGCCACCAGCACATCGGTGCCGCGGGCGCCCAGCACCGCCGTCAGCCCGGCGGCCAGATCGGCCTGAGAAACGGTAAAGCGGGTGTTGTTGGCCGTTCCGGCCTTCACCACCTCGACCCCCGACAGAGTGGTGTGAGACAAGTCGATGGAGGCGGCCAGCACCGAGATGGTGTCGGTACCGGCGCTGCCGATCACCGAACCGCCCGACAGCAGATCGGCCTGGGTGACGACGAAGGTGGTGGCCCCGCGCACGCCGGCCTGCAACACCTCGATAGAGGAGACCGTGGTGGAGGTCAGATCCAGAGAGGCGCTCATGGCGACGATGGTATCGTTGCCGGTGCCGCCGATCACGGATCCCCCATAGGCCAGATCGGACTGGCTCAGCGACAGCACGCCGCCGCTGTTGCTGCCGATCTTGATGACCTCGATGGACGACAGGCTGCTGGCGCTGAGATTCAGCGTGCCGGAACTGGCGACGATGGTGTCGGTGCCGGTGCTGCCGATGATGCTGCTCACCCCTTGGGCCAGGCTGTAGGTGACGCCGGTGGCAACGGTCGATTGCAGCACCTCGATCCCCGACAAGGTGACCGAGCCCAGCGCCACGTTGGCTCCGGTGACGGTCAAGGTGTCGGTACCGGTCGAACCGATGATGGACGTCACCCCCGCCAGATTGGCGGTGCTCAGGGTAAAGGCCGTGGCCACGCCGGAAGCGGCCTTGATCACTTCCACCGACGACAGGGTGGTCGAGGACAGATTGAAGCTGCTGCCCGAGACCACGATGGTGTCGACGCCGGCCGTGCCGACCACGGAACCACCCGACGCGAGATCGTTCTGGTTCAGCGTCAGGGTGGCCGCCGTCAGGGCTCCGGCCTTGATCACCTCGACCGACGACAGGGTGGCGTTGCTGAGATTGGCGGTGCTGCCGTAAATCACCAGGGTGTCGACGCCGCTGTTGCCGCTGATGGCGGTGACGCCGTCCAGCTGCGAAGCGTTCAGCGAGAACGTCGTGTTGGCCGTGCTGCCGGCCTTGAGGCTTTCAATGCCGCTGACCGACGTGCTGGTCAGCGTCAGCACGGCTCCCGAAGCGATGATGGCATCGGCGCCGCTCGACCCGGTGATGGTCGAGAGCGTGCCCGTCGCCCCCTGGTCGATATCGGCCTGGGACAAGGTGAAAGCCGTGCCGGAAGATGCCGCCTTCAGGCTATCCACGCCGCTCAGCGAAATGCCGGAAAGATTCAGGCTGGCGGAAGCCGCGACGATGGCGTCGGCGCTGGAGGAGCCGACGATGGAAGTCAGCCCTTGGGCCACATCGGCCTGATTCAGGGTAAAGGCCGTCCCTCCGGAAGCCGCGCGCAAAGTCTCGATGGACGACAGGGTGACGACGGAAAGATCGAGGGTGGAACCGGCGGCGATGACGGCGTCGCCGCCGGCGCTGCCGGTGATCTGGGACAACCCTTGATCCAGATTGCTCTGAGCCAGAGTGAAGGAGGAAGCGGAAACCGCCGCCTTCAAAGCCTCGACGGAGGACAGAGTGGTGGCGCTGAGATTGAGGCTGGCCGCTCCCGCCACGATGGTGTCGACGCCGGTGCCGCCCAACAAGGACCCGCCGCTGAAAAGATCGTTCTGGGCCAGAGTAACGCTGGAGGCCGCCAGTCCCGAGGCAAGCTGAAGCGTTTCGACGCCTGACAGGGTGACGGTCGCCAGATTCTGGCCGTTGGACGACAACACCAGCAAATCGCTGCCGATGGAACCGACCAGCGTCGTCAGAGCCGCCATGTCGCTTGCACCCAAAGTGATGGTGCTGGACGCTCCCGCCCCGGCCTTGATCACTTCCACCGACGACAAGGTGGTCGCGGACAGGTTCACCACGCTGTCCGACAGCACGATGGTGTCGACGCCGGCATTGCCGATCAAGCTGCCGCCAGACACCAATTGGGATTGGCCGATGGTGAAGGACAGGCCGGAGGTATTGCTGCCCTTCAGCACTTCGACCGAAGACAGGTTCAGGTGGCTGAGGTCGGCGGTGGCGTCGGTCAGGATCAAGGTGTCGGCCCCGGTGGTGCCGATCATGGTGGCATAGGCCGACAAAGCCGCCGTGTTGGCGGTCAGGCTGTAAGAGGACAGGCTCGACGTCGCCGTCACCAGATCCACCTGCTGGGTCGACAGGAAATCGGTGCTGGCGGTGTTGAAGCCCGCATAGCTGCCGGAAATGATGTTCACCAGGGCGGCGGTCGCCGTCACCTTGCTCGACCGCACCGACAGATCGCTGGCGGCGATGCTGCTCAGGCCGCCAACGGTCGCCAGCAGCGTGGTGCTGCCCGTGGCCGAGGCATAGTACAACTGGTTCCCCACCGAATAGAGATAGGCGACGCCCGTGCCGGCGCCGTTCGACATGTTGAAGTTGCCTGCCCAATTGCCGCCAAGTCCCCAGCCGCCGGTCAACTTGATGGTGTCCTGCCCATGCACGAAGCCGCTGACGACGTCGCCGCCGCTATTGACGTTGCCGTAGGTGTAAAGAATGGTGTCCGCCCCGGAGCCGGCCACCACGGTCTGCACGCCGTTGACGGCGGTCAGCACGTCGGAACTGGTGACGCCCGAAGCGTCGATCACCGAAATCCCCGACAGAACATTCTTGCTCAGATCGATGGCTCCCGAACCGCTCAACATCAGGGTATCGCCGGAGCCGCCGCCGATCAGAGCGGTGATGGACGCCAGATCGGCACTGTTCAGCACCTCGACGGCCGAATTGGCGGCCAGCACGACGGTCTGGAAACCGGACAGCGTGGTCAATCCGGTCAGATTCTCGGATGCTCCGCTCAGCACCAGCGTCGTGTTGCCGCTGCCGCCGACCAGACTGGAGATATTGGCGATCTGTGCCTGGCCCAGCGTCAGGGCGCTGGCCCCCGCGCCGGTCTTGACCAGCTGGATGCCGGACAAGGCGGTCGCGCTGAGATCGAGGTTCCCCGACGCGGTCAGGCTGTCGGCCCCGCCGTTGCCGACCACCGACGAAACGGAGGTCAGATCGCTTTGATTGAGGGTGAAGGCGAAAGCGCCGCTGCCCCCGGCTTTCAGGGTCTGCACCCCCGACAGGGAGGATCCGGTCAGATCAAGCGAACTGCCCTTGGCCACCAGCGTGTCCGCCGCCCCGTTGCCGATCACCGAACCGCCCGTGGCCAGATCGGCCTGCACCAACGTCAGGCTTGAATCCGAGCCGCCGCCAAATTTCAAGGTCGAGAACGCGGACAAACTGATGGTGCTGAGATCAGCCCCGCTATTGGTGATTTTCAGCGTCTCGCCGGTACCGCCGACAAGGGTCGAGACCACGGACAGATCGTTGGCGTCCATCGCCAAAGTGCCGTTGCCGGCGACCGTGACGATTTTCTGGAAGCCCGACAGGGTGACACCCGACAAATCCAGATTGCCCGAGGCATAAAGCACATCGGTGCCGCCGTTGCCGACCACCGAGCCGCCCCCAGCCAGGTCGCCCTGGGCCAGGGTCAAAGCCGCCGTCGCCGAACCGCCGGCCTTGATGACCTGAATCCCCGACAGGGTGGCGCCGCTGAGGTCCAGGCTGCCGGCCGCGGCAATCAGGGTGTCCACCGCGCCGTTGCCGATGATGGAAACGCCGCTGTTGATGTCGGCCTGCTTCAGCGTCAGCGTCCCCGCCGACGAACCGCCCAAGACGATGCGGTCAACGGCGGTCAAAGTCACCGACGACAGGTCCAAGACGGCGCTGGCGCCGATGACGGCGTCGGCCCCGGTGCCGCCAAGGATGGTTCCACCGGAAATGATGTCGTTCTGTCCCAGAACGAAGCTGGTGCCGGCTGCCGCGGCCTTGATGACCTCGATGGAGGACAAGGTGCTGGCGCTCAGGTCGACCGTGCCGCTGGTGCCCAGAATGACGTCCGTGCCGGTGCTGCCGATAATGCTGCCGGCCTGTCCCTGGCTCAGGACGAACGTAGTGCTCGCCACGCCGGCCTTGAGATATTCAACACCCGACAAGGTGACCGAGCTGAGATCCACGATGGTCCCGGTCCCGACAATGGCATCCGTGCCGGTGCTGCCCACCACTGAGGAAATCGACGTCAGATTGGCCTGCCCCAGACTGAAGGTGGTGCCGCTGGCCGCCGAGGCCAGGGTCTGCACCCCGGACAGGATGACGTTGTGCAGGTCAAGACTGGCGCCGGCGGCGACCAGAGTGTCGCCCAAACTGTTGCCGACGATGGTTTCCCCGGAAACAAGATTAGATTGGCTCAAAGTCAGAGTGCTGACACCTGTCCCGAATACGATCGCTTCGAGATTAGAGAGCGTGTCTGTTCCGATGCTCATGCCGTCCCCCGTCAAAACCAACACGTCCGAACCGGTTCCACCCAAAATGGTGCCGCCCGGAACAACGTCGGATTGGGATAAGGTGAAAGTGGTGCCGCTGGACGCCGCCTTGATGATTTCGATGCCCGACAGACTGGCGGCGCTCAGGTCCAGAGTGGCCCCCGAGGCTTGCACCACGTCGGTGCCCGTACCGCCGAAGATGTTGGCGACCGAAGACGCGTCCGACAGCGTGAAGGTCGTGCCCGCAGCGGCCGACCTCAGAGTAAACACGCCCGTCAGAGCGGTGTTGCGCAGATCAAAGGACGCACCGGCCGCAACCAGCGTGTCGCCCGCCCAGTTGGAACCGACGATCGTACTGCCGGCCAGCAAATTGGAATTTCCCAGGGTCACGGTGTCGGCGCCGTCCCCCAACTGGATGACGTCGATGGACGACAAGGTGGTTGACGACAGATTGACCGAGGTGCCGGTCAACACCAGAACGTCGGTGCCGGAACCGCCCAGAATGGTCGCGAACGGATTGGTGCGCGACAAGGTGAAGGTGGTTCCGGTCGTCGCCGCCTTCAGGGTTTCGATCCCCGACAGAACGGTGGTGATGGAGCCCACATCCAGGCTGCTGTTCGTCACCTGAATGGCATCGCTGCCGCTGCTGCCGACAATGCTGGAAACCTGAAATTGCGATAAGGTGAAGGTGGTGCCCGTTGCCGCCGCCTTCAGGGTTTCGATCCCCGACAAACCGGTGGCGCTGAGATCCAGACCAGATCCCGAGGCTTGAATCACATCCGTGCCCGTGCTGCCGATGATGCTGGAGACTTGCCCCTGAGCCAGGGTGAAGGTCGTCCCGCCGGCGGCGGCGGCCAAATTATCAATTCCGATCAAGGTCGTGTTGTGCAGATCAAACGACGTTCCCGCGGAAACCAGCGTATCGTTGGAATAGTTGCCGACGATGGTGTCCCCAGCCACCAGATTCGACACCCCCAGGGTCAGGGAGGAAATCCAATCTCCGTACCGGATCACTTCGACCGACGACAACGTGGTTGATGAGAAGTTGAAGGAATCCCCCGTCAGCACCAGAACATCGGTGCCGCTTCCACCCAGGATGGTCGACAATGCGTCGGAACGCGACAAGGTGAAGGTGGAGCCCGCCGCCGCCGCTTTCAGATATTCCACACTCGACAGAGTGACGGTGCTGAGATCGAGGCTGACGCCAGCGGCTTGAATGACGTCCACGCCGGCACTGCCGACAATGCTGGAAACGGACGAAGACTGCGACAAAGTGAAAGTGGTGCCCGTGGCCGCCGCCTTCAGGGTGGCGATTCCCGTCACGGCGGCATTGTGCAAATCCAGGGACGCGCCGCTCGACAGCAGCGTGTTGCCGCCGGAGCCGACAAGACTAGTCAGTCCGAGCACATTCGCCGCGCTCAGGGTGACGGTATCGGCGCCGTCGCCGAATTGAACGACCTCGATGGACGACAAGGTGGTCGAGGACAGATTGACCGAGGCGCCGGTCAACACCAATCCATCCGTGCCGGTGCTGCCCAAAATGGTCGAAAGCGTGTCAGAACGCGACAAGGCGAAAGTGGAGCCCGTCGTCGTCGCCTTCAGGGTTTCGATCCCCGACAGGATCGTCGTGCTCAGGTCAAGATAGGAAGCCGTTGCCTGAATGACGTCAATGCCCGTGGTGCCGACGATGCTGGAAACCTGAGAAGACAGCCCCAGGCTGAAGGTGGTCCCAGCCACGCCCGCTTTCAGCACCTCGACGCCCGACAGGCTGACGGCGCTGAAATCCAAGGCCGCACCGCTGCCGACGATGACGTCGGTGCCGGTGCCGCCGAGCACCGTGGCAACGGAGTTCAGATTTCCTTGCCCCAGGGTGAAGGTGGTGCCGGCGGTGGCCGCGGCCAAAACCTGCACGCCCGACAGGGTCGCGTTGTGCATATCCAGGCTGGAGCCGGCGGCGACCAAAGTGTCGCCCCAAACATCGCCGTTGCCGATAATGGTCACGCCCGAAAGCGACGCCGACGAGGCCAGAGAGATGACGTCGCTGTAACTGCCGAATTGCAGGATTTCGACGGAAGAGAGAATCGTCGAAGCCGTCACCTGGGAATCGTTTATGACAACGGCGTCGGTGCCGGTGGAGCCGACGATGGAGGAAACGGCGTCCCCCGCGCCCAGCGTGAAGGTCGTTCCCGTCGATGCCGCCTTCAGAATCTCGATCCCGGAAAGCGCCGTCCCGGAAAGATCGAGCGTCGCGCCCACCGCCTGAATGGCGTCCACGCCGGTGCTGCCGACGATACTCGGCATCAGGGAACTTTGCGCCAGGGTGAAGGTAGTGCCCGTCGTCGCCGCCTTCAGTTCGTCCATTCCCCCGACATCGGCAACCCCGGACAAATCCAGGCTGGCCCCAGACGCCGCCAGAATGTCGAAATGATCCCACAGGCCGTTGATATGCGTAGCGGCGGTCAGGTCTTTTTGCGCCACCACCAATGTATCGGTGCCGCTGATCCCTTGAACGCCGATGGTTTCGATCCCCGACAGCGCCATAGCCGACAAATTGAGGCTGTCGCCCACCAGATACACCGTATCGCTTCCCGTGGTGCCGACCACCGATGTCAACCCCGTCAGGTCCGAGGCCCCAAGCGTCAGATTCAAGGATACATCCTGGGTTCTGATGACCTCGATCCCCGACAGGGTCTGAGCGCTGAAATCCCAGTTTCCCTGAGACATCATCAGCGTATCGACGCCCGACCCGCCGATCAGCGTGTTCACAGCCGACAGCTGCCCCGCCCCCATGGTCAGGGTGGTACCGGCGCTGGAGCCGATCTTGACCGTCTCGATGCCCGCCAACGTCAGACTGGTCAGGTTCATTACGCTGTCAGGACTGCTCAACACATCGGCGCCAGTCGTGCCGACGATGGTCGATCCGTTGGACGACAGTTCCGACAGGTTCAGGTTATAGGTGACGGTATTGGTGCTGCTGGTTTGCAGAAGTTCGATGCCCGAATATCCCAACCCGGCGATGTTCACCGTCGGACCGGCCAGCAAGACGGTGCTGGCATTGCCCGTCAGGTTCAAAACCAGCGTCTCCGTCACCGCATTGCCGAACAGGTTGGTGGCGGTCACCAGCAACGACACCGTCGAGGCGCTGGTGGGCGCCGTGCCGGTGAAAACGCCGGACTGGCTGTTCAGGGTCAGCCACGACGGCAAGGCGCTGCCGTTGGCCAGCTTGGCGCTGTAGGTCAAGCCGGCCCCACTAGTGTCCTGAACATCGCCGGACATGGTGATACTGACCGCCTGCCCCAGGGTCAGAGTTTCCGCGACCGTCTGATATGTCGCGATCGGCTTGACCGACTTGATGTTGTCGATCGTGAAATAATCGGAGGTTGAGCCCAAAGCCGTCAGATCCGACAGCCCCAGTTCAAAGGTGGTGTCGTATGCGACCGAAGGCGTCCATCCGGACATGGTGCCCCAAGGATTGCGCAGGATCAGCTTGCCGGTGGAACTGTCGAAGCCAATCACGGAATATTCGTGACTGGTATCCAGCATCAATGTGCCTTTGGAATCGTATGTATTCGAGAAAGAAGAAAACAGCACATCGTCACCGGCTGCCAAAGCCGCGGTGACATATCCGAATGCGTCAGTGACGCTGTAACCATATTCCCAGCTTGTTGTGGTATTTATAGAAATATCAAAAACAGAAGCGGACGAACTTGTCGAGTAAGTATAATAATTATAAGTTATGGTTCCATTCGTCATGACTGCCAGAACGTCATCCGAATATCCGCCGTCACCCATACTGTTGTAAGAATTCTGATAGCTTCCAGACGAAAGCTGAGCGGAAACGTCGGATTGGGCAACCGCTTTTTCAATCAATCCCACCCACATGGATGTTGTGGATTGCGCATTATTAAACGCATCGTTCCCCATAAGAATGGTATAGCCGTCATAATTTATAGTCGGCAAATAATTATTGACCGTAATCCATTCAGCCTGACCGTTAATAAAGAAACGAACGCCATAGGTGTTGTTTCCATTCGACGTGAGCATGGACGTGATCAGGCTGGAATTCCGTTGAGCAGCTTCGCCCAACGCCGCCAACAGATAGCAATCGCCCATCAATCCTTGATTGATGTCGCTGATGGCCGGCCCACCAGAGGCATACAACGGCACTGTGGCCTTGGCCTTGTACGTAATGTCCAAAGTACCATAGCCGTCTAAGCTAAAGCTGTTGGACGGCAGATCGCTCCCCTGGAACCATTTGCTGGTCAGTTCCGACAGTTGCAGCGATGTCGACCAGACGGACAAATTCCCCAGATAAGAGGAACTGGAGCCGCCATGCGTCCAGGTATTATTGAAGGAATTTCCGTTGATCTCATAAGCCAACAGGCTGCTGACGTAGGACGAGGTGTAAACCCCGTTCTCCAGGTTCGAAACCAGATATTGTAAATCACTGTATTGGTCGGACGACAGATATGTCGTCACCTCCGCCGCCACGTCCTGCAACAGGGTCAGCATTTCGGTATAGCTGAACGCCCCGTCCGCCGCGTCCGCCGTCAGATCGGATCTGATTTTGGCGTCGACAATAGAATTGATCCAGGAAGGCGTAGTCATGGCGCACGGACCTCAGGAAACGGAACCTAAGTGATACTCCCCCCAGAGCATCATCATCGGCTTCGCGGTTTCCAAAGGAACCGGCCAGCTATGGGCGCGCACTGTGCCAAAGGCCCATCTTTGCGATGGTGCCATTCAACCCTTTTGGACAGAGGTCCAACCCCAGACGACGACGCAGGCGAAGTATCCGCCATCGTTCATCGTGCCGTCAAGAGCCCCCACAACTCATCAGGGCAAATAATTTTCCGCCGCTTCCGGGAACTCATCGCCGCCATGATCCTGATGGTCCGAAGCCCAGTTCTCGCCTATGGAAAAAGCGCAAAGACGCGACAGGTGCGTATAGCTGAGGCCGGTCTCCTCGGCCCAGGCGTTGAACTGGCGCTGTATCTTGTCCAGATCGCGCTTGGCCGTCGGTCGTTCGGGAATGTCCAGTCCGGCGTCGCGCAGGCACATCACCACGTCGCGCGACAGGATAAAGCCGTCCTTGCCGACAAAGCGCAGGAAATAGGGGCCGCTGTTGCCGCCCAGACGATGGCCGCGCTTGGCCAGAAAAGCCCACAGGCCGATCTGATCCGTTGCCGGCCAATCGGCCAGAAAGCGGCCGAAGCCGCCATGTTCTTCCGCCACATCCAGGACGAAACGGGCGTTGCGGGCCACCGCCATGATTTTCGGCCCATGCCGGACGATACGCCGGTCGGACGTCAGCGCATCCCAGAAATCCGGCGGCTGGAACAACAGGCGCCGGGGTTCGAAACCCAGAAACGCCTCTTCGAAATCCGGCCATTTCTTGTCGATCACCGACCACGAAAAGCCGGAACTGAAGATGCGCCGGGCTATTTCCGCCAACACCCGGTCATCGGGCAAAGCCGCCAGCCGCTCCGGTGGCGGCACCGGCTTCAGCAGTTCGGACAAAGCCGCCTCGCCTCCCTTACGGCGGGTGGCGCGCTCACGGATCGGCTGGAAAGACGGCATGAGGAAACTCCTGCGGATGCAACGCGGGGAGTTTATCAGTTCGGCTCAGCCGCCGACACGGTTCATGGTGCGGGAAATGGGATTGGCCTCGACGATCTGCGAAACAAAATCGTGGCCCTGGGGTTTAATGCCCATGGCCTGATGAATGGCCCGCACCACCCCCTCCTCGTGGTCCGAAGCCCTGAGCGGGGTGCGCAGATCGGTGCCGGCTTCATGCCCCAGGCACATCACCAACTGGCCGGTACAGGTCAGGCGCACCCGGTTGCAGCTATCGCAGAAACCATGGGTCAGCGGTGTGATGAAGCCCAGCCTGCGGCCCGTCTCGGCCACCGTGACATAGCGCGCCGGACCGCCGGAGCGATAGTCGCTATCGACCAGGGTCCAGCGGTGCTCCAGATCGCGGCGCACCTCGTCCAACGGCAAGGCGTGGCCGCGCATATCCATGGAAAATTCGCCCAGCGGCATGGTCTCGATCAGGGTCAGGTCGTGCCCTTCCCGGCCGCACCACGAAATCAGGCGGTCCATCTCGCCGTCGTTCAAACCCTTCAGGGCCACGGTATTGATCTTGATCTTCAGTCCCGCCTGTTTGGCGGCATGGATGCCGTCCAGCACCTGTTCCAATTCACCGCGACGGGTGATGCGGCGGAAGGTGTCGGCGTTCAGACTGTCCAGGGAAACGTTGATGCGCCGGATTCCCGCCTGGGCCAATCCTTCGGCATGTTTGGCCAATTGGGTGCCGTTGGTGGTCAGGGTCAGTTCGTCCAGGCGGCCGGCGGCCACCTCTTCGCCCAGCACCTTGACCAGCGACATGACGTTACGCCGCACCAGCGGCTCGCCGCCGGTCAGACGGATTTTCCTCACCCCCTGGCCGATGAAGATTTGCGCCAGCCGGGCGATCTCCTCCAGCGTCAGCACCTGATCCTTGGGCAGGAAGTCGGGTTCCTCGGCCATGCAGTACTGGCAGCGCAAATCGCAACGGTCGATGACCGACAGGCGCAGATATTGAATGCGGCGTCCGAAGCCGTCGACCATCGCAGCGTTCGCCATCTCAGCCGTCAATCCCGGCGGTCAGATAATCGGGATGGGAATAGACCACCACCCGGTTGCCGCGGGCGAAACCGGCCAGGGTCAGATTGCAATCCTTGGCCAGCCGTACCGCCAAGGCGGTCGGAGCCGACACGGCCACCAGCATGCCGATGCCGACGCTGGCGGACTTCTGCACCATCTCGTAACTGGCGCGGCTAGAGGTCAGCACGAAGCCGGACGCGGGATCGACGCCCTGCCGGGCCAGATGGCCGATCAGTTTGTCGAGCGCGTTGTGGCGCCCGACATCCTCGCGCAGGGCCAGAATGTCACCCCCGGACGAGACCCAAGCGACGCCATGAACGGCACCGGTCATGCGGTGCAGCACCTGGGAATCCTGCATCTGCGCCAGGGCCTTGGCGACGGACGAGGCAGGGATCGGAGCGCCCCGGCGGGCAACGGCACCCTCGACGCGGCTAACCGCCTCCAGGCTTTCCACGCCGCACAGGCCGCAGCCGGTTCGTCCGGCCAGGGTCCGGCGGCGCTCTTTCAGGGCGGCGAAGCGGCGGGATGAAATCTCCATGCGGACCTCGACGCCCCGGCAGGCCGCGGACACTTCGATGTCGTAGAGGTCGGACGGACTGTCCAGAATGCCCTCCGACAGACTGAAGCCCAGGGCCAGGTCCTCCAGTTGATCGGGCGACGACAGCATGACGGCGTGGGAGATGCCGTTATAGACCAGCGCCACCGGCACTTCCTCGGCCAGGATATCCTGGCATAGTTCGCTTTCGCCCTGAACGATGCGCATGACCGTGGCCCCCGAACTGACGGCGAAGGGGGCTTCGGCGTCCTGGATCAGAACCGGCGAATGGTCCGGCATCAGCCGATTCTTCATCTGGTTTCGATTGCTCACGGTCATGGCGCGGTTCCCTTTACGGCTCTTACTGCTTCTTTTCGGTCATCTCGCGGTACCAGCGGGGATGATGCTTCTTGGCCCAGGCGTGGGTGACCACGCCTTCGACCATCGCCCGGATGGTGCCCTGGACCCACAAGGCGGCATAGACATGCACGATGATGCTGGCGATCAGAGCCAGAGCCGAGGCGGCATGCACCAGCAGAGCCAGACGGATCAGCGGGATGGGGAAATACTGGGCGAAGTACGGACGCCAGGCGATGACGCCGGTGCAGATCAGCAATATCAAGCAGCCGGTCATGGCCCAGAACATCGCCTTCTGGCCGCCGTTATAGCGGCCGATATCGCCGACTTCCTTGCCGCCCATGACGGTTTTCACCGACTTCATCCACTTGATGTCTTCCTTGTCGATCAGGTTATGATGGGCATAGCGGAAGAACTGGCGGGCGAAGCCCAGGAACATCACCACGCCGACGAAGGGATGGATGATGCGAGCCAGCTGTGGCGTGCCGAACACGCCGGTCAGCCAGAAGAAGGCCGGATAGAAGAAGGCCAGACCAGAGATCGCCAGCAACACGAAGCAAAGGGCGACGACCCAGTGATTGATGCGTTCAGCCGCATTATAGCGTTGGATCAGTTTCTCTTTCACGACTGAACCTCCTCATCATGGTCTTCATCGGGACGGTTGGGACCGACGGTGATGTAATGGAGCCAGCCGAAGATACCGGCGGCAGCGATGCCCAGGGTCGCCAGCGGCTTCAGGATGCCCTTCCACAGCTTGACGGTGGTGCTGATGGCCGGATCCTTGGGCAGGTTGGCGTACAGCTCGGGGCGATCGGCGTGATGCAGCACATACATGACGTGGGTGCCGCCCACGGCCTCCGGATCGTACAGCCCGGCGTTCTCGTAGCCGCGCGACTTCAGGTCGGCGATACGAGTGCTGGCGACGTCCTTCATGTCCTCTTTCAGGCCGAACTGAATGGCGCCGGTGGGACAGGTCTTGACGCAGGCCGGTTCCTGGCCCACGGCCACACGGTCGGAGCACAGGCTGCATTTGTACGCCTTGTTGTCGACCGGATTGATGCGCGGCACGTTGAACGGACAGCCCGAGATGCAATAGCCGCAGCCGATGCAGTTCTCTTCGTGGAAATCGACGATGCCGTTCTTGTATTGGACGATGGCGCCGGGACTGGGACACGCCTTCAGGCAGCCGGGGTCCGAGCAATGCATGCAGCCGTCCTTGCGGATCAGCCATTCCAGCTTGTCGTTTTCTTCATGCTCGGTGAAACGCATCACCGTCCAGGCCTGGGCCGACAGATCGATGGGATTGTCGTAGACGCCGTGACAGGAACCCACCTCCTCGCGCAGGTCGTTCCATTCGGAGCAAGCCACCTGGCAGGCCTTGCAGCCGATACAGGTGGTGACATCGATCAGCTTCGCGACTTCAGCCGGGCCTCGGGCCTGAGGAGTGGCCGTCGGCGTGGCGGAGCGACGCTGGATGTCCAGGGATTGCAGAGCCATGCTTCTAAACTCCTCAGATCTTCTCGATGTTCACCAGGAAGGCCTTGTACTCGGGCGTCTGCGTGTTGCAGTCGCCCACGGCCGGCGGCAGGTTGTTGGAGGGATAGCCTTTCTTGGCCACCGTCTCCCAACCCCAATGCAGGGGAATGCCGATCTGGTGAAGCGGCTTGCCGTTGACCTGCAGCGCCTTGACCCGCTTGGTGACCACCGCCTTGGCCTTGATGAAGCCGCGCTTTGACGAAACCTTGACCCAGTCTCCGGCCTTGATGCCCTTTTCCGCCGCCAGCACCTCGCCGATTTCGACGAACTGCTCGGGCTGGGCGATGGCGTTCAGGCGGACGCTCTTGGTCCAGAACTGGAAATGCTCGGTCAGGCGGTAGGTGGTGCCGACGTAGGGGAAGTCGTCATGGGTGCCCAGACGTTCCTTGTCGGCCTTGAAGATCCGCACAGCCGGGCTGCTGACCACCTTGGGATGCAAGGGGTTGGTGCCCAGCGGGCTTTCCATCGGCTCGTAATGTTCGGGGAACGGGCCGTCCACCAGCTTGTCGGTGCAGAACAGGCGGCCCACCCCCTCCGGGTTCATGATGAAGGGGTTCATGCCGGTATCCGGACCGGCGTCGACCTTGAAGTCAGGAATGTCGATGCCGCCCCACTTCTCGCCGTTCCAGCCGATGACCTTGCGCATGGGATCCCAGGGCTTGCCCGAGGCGTCGCACGAGGCGCGGTTGTAAAGGATGCGGCGGTTGGCCGGCCACGACCACGACCAGCCGGGCGTGTTGCCCAGACCAACGTCGGTATTGTCGCGGCGGCCCATCTGGTTGCCCGCCTGAGTCCAGCAGCCGGAGAAGATCCAACAGGCCGACATGGTCGAACCGTCGTCCTGCAGCAAGGCGAAGCCCGGCAGTTGTTCACCCTTGCGGGCCAGGAACTTGGCGGGATCCTTGGGGTCCGGAATGTCGGCCAAGGCGCGGCCGTTCATTTCCTTGGCCAATTCCTCCGGCGTCGGCGCCGCCGGATCGCGGTAAGCCCAGGAAACGTTGAGGATCGGCTCGGGCACGCTGCCGCCTTCGGCCTGATAGAGCTTTCTCAGGGCGACGAAAATCTCGCCGATGATTTCCTGGTCGCTCTTGCCCTCGCCCGGCGGTTCGGCGGCCTTCCAGTGCCATTGCAGCCAACGGGCGGAACTGACGATGGCGCCGTCTTCCTCGGCGAAACAGGTGCCGGGCAGACGGAACACTTCGGTCTTGATGGACGCGGTGTCGACATCGTGAATGTCGCCTTCGTTCTTCCAGAACGTCGAAGTCTCGGTGGCGATCGGGTCGATGATCACCATGTACTTCAGCTTCGAGAAGGCCTGCACGGTCTTGTTGACGTCGGGCAGAGAAACCAAGGGATTGAAGCCCTGGACGACGAAGCCGTTGATCTTGCCGTTGTACATCAGATCCATGATCTGAAGCACGTCGTACATCTTGTCCCACTTGGGCAGCCAGTCGTAGCCCCAGTTGTTGTCCTTGGTGGCCTTGTCGCCCCAGAACCACTTCAGCAGGCTGACAAAGAACTTGGGCGTATTGCTCCAGTAATTGAACTGATTGGGCTGCAACGCCTTGGGCGTGACCTTGGCGATATAATCCTCGAAGGTCGGATGCGCCTTTTCGGCGGGAAGCGGCAGGTAACCGGGCAGGCTGGTGGACAACAGCCCCAGATCCGACAGCCCCTGGATGTTGGAGTGGCCGCGCAGAGCGTTGACGCCGCCGCCGGCCATGCCGATGTTGCCCAGCAGCAGCTGGATCATGGCCATGGTGCGGATGTTTTGAGCGCCCACGGTATGCTGGGTCCAGCCCAGGGCGTACAGGATGGTGGCGGTCTTGTTGGGAACCGCCGTCTTGCCCAGATGTTCGCAGACGCTGAGGAAGCCCGCCTTGGGACTGCCGGTCAAGCTGCTCACCACATCCGGAGTATAGCGGGAATAATGTTCCTTCAGCAGATTCCAAACGCAGCGGGGATGCTGAAGGGAGGGATCGGATTTGGCGTTGCCGTGTTCGTCCAGCTCGTAGTTCCAACGGCTGGTGTCGTACTTGCCCTTGGCTTCGTCATAACCGGAGAACAGCCCTTCGTCGAACGAGAAGCCTTCGCCGACGATCAGGCTGGCGTTGGTGAAGCTCTTGACATAATCCCATTGGATCTTGTCGTTGCCGATCAGCCAGTTGATGATGCCGCCCAGAAAGGCGATGTCGGAACCGGCGCGGATCGGCACGAATTCGTCGGCCACCGAGGCGGAACGGTTGAAGCGGGGATCGACCACCACTAGGCGGGTGCCCTTCTTCTTCGCTTCGATGGCCCACTTGAAGCCGACCGGATGGGCTTCGGCCGGATTGCCGCCCATGATCAGGATGAAGTCGGCATTTTTGATGTCGACCCAGTTGTTGGTCATGGCGCCACGCCCGAAAGTCGAGGCCAGGGCCGACACGGTGGGGCCGTGACAGACGCGGGCCTGGGCGTCGGTGGCCAGGATGCCCAGCGAACGCATGAACTTCTGCGTCAGGATGCCCGTCTCATTGGACGAAGCCGAAGCGGTCAGCATGGCGGTGGACAGCCAGCGGTTGACGGTCACGCCGTCGGCGCTCTTGGCCACGAAATTGGCGTCGCGGTCGTCCTTCATGTGGCGGGCGATGCGTTCGATGGCTTCGTGCCAGGAAATGCGCTTCCATTCCGAACTGCCGGCTTCACGGACTTCCGGATATTTCAGGCGGTTCGGGCTGTGAATGAAGTCCAGCAGACCGGCGCCCTTGGGACAGAGCGAACCGCGACTGACGGGATGGTCGGGATCGCCCTCGACGTGAATGACCGAAGCCTTGGCGTTCTTGGCGCCGTCGCCCAGGGTGTAGAGCAGCACGCCGCAGCCCACCGAGCAATAGGTACAGGTGTTGCGGACCTCCTTGGCGCGGGCCAGCTTGTACTGGCGCACCTCGGCCATGGCCGTGGCAGGATACAGCCCCAGGACCGCCATGCTGGAGGCGGATACGCCCGCAGCGGTGATTTTGAAGAACTGCCGGCGAGAAACCTGCATGTCACCTCCCATAAGCACTCGAACTCGACACCTTGCCGGGCAAGGCCGTTGAACCGTCTTAAGGCAGGAACCATGCCAAGCGCGAAAACGGCGGAACCCCGCCGATTGCTGCAAATGCACAGAAATGTACATTGGACAAATTGTCCAAGCCGGCCTGGACAATTTGTCCAACAAGATCGCGATGGGGCGAAGAAAACCGCGTCATTACCAGGGCTTGCATTCGCGCACGAATCTTGCAGGCTATGGGCAACCCTTGTTGAGAAGAGAGCCTCATGAGCCAAGTTTCCCCCGAACTGGACGCCGCCATCGCCGAAGCCGGACTGGTGCCCGGCCGATCGCCGTCGCCTTTACGCCTGCCCGACCCGAGGGCTCTGTTCGCCAAGCGCGCCGCTCGATTGCGCGCCCTGGCGCCGGGCCACAGCCTGGACAGCTGGCTGCGTTTCGTCGCCGATCTGGCCGATGCCCAGCACGAGGTGGTCCAGGCCGCCGCCCTGCTGCTGCCCGACCGCCAGTGGCGGAAGGACCTGCAATCCCTGCTGGCGGCCCTGAAAGGCACCTTGCCGGCTCCCGCCGTGGAGATGGCCGAAACCCTGCGTCACGCCACTGACGCCGAATTGGACGAACGCCAAAGCCGCCTGCAATCGGGAAAGCCGACCCCGGACGATCTGGCCGCCGCGCCGTTCCTGGGCGCCGCCGAACAAATCGCCTGGACCCGTTTCGCCGCCTTGCAGGACGCCTCCGCCATGACGCCGGCGGCCACCGCCCACCAATGTCCGGTGTGCGGCCGCCCGCCGGTGGCCGGCATGATCCACATCGGCTCGGAAGCCAGCGGCCTGCGCTATCTGCATTGCGGCTGCTGCGGCAGCGCCTGGCATCATGTCCGCGCCACCTGCGTCGCCTGCGGCGACGGCAAGGGCGTGCATTACCGCCTGATCGAAGGCGGTAATGACGGCGTGCGCGCCGAATGCTGCGATTCCTGCCACAGCACCCTGAAGCAGTTCCTGCTGGAGAAGTCCCCGGATTTCGAGCCCGTGGCCGACGATCTGGCCAGCCTGCCCCTGGACATCCTGGTGGGCGAGGAAGGCTATCAGCGCATCGGCGGCAATCCGTTCCTGGTAATGGGCTGACGCAAGCGGCCGCGTCGGTCCCGGCGCGGCCTTTAGCCTTGGGTCACGTCCACCCACTGGGCGCCGACCAGATCGACCATGCGGTCCGGAGCGATCCGCAGCGAGGCGTTGACCGCCCCAGCCGCCGGAATCACCACGTCGTAACGCTTCAGGCTGGAGTCGGCGAAAATCTTCAGCGGATGCAGCAGCGCGAAAGGACAGACGCCGCCGACGGGGTGGCCCGTCCATTCCACCACTTCGTCCGCCGACAGCATCTTGGCCTTGGCTCCGAAATGATCCTTGAATTTGCGGTTGTCGATGCGGCAATCCCCGCCCATGACCACAAGCACCACCGCATTCTTGACCCAAAACGACAAGGTCTTGGCGATCTGCCCCGGTTCGACTCCATGGGCCTGGGCGGCTTCCGGCACGGTGGCGGTGCTGGCGTCCTTGACCATCACCTCAATGTCGGGAGCATGTTCGACCATGAAATCACGAACGGCCTGAAGCCTCATTTTCCCATCTCCTGTCACGGCAATCCGTTCAGCCGTTGCCGTTCAGCATCCCCGACGAAAACACCGGGGCCGACGGCTGTTCGGTGAACGAGGCGCGGTGGCGCAGCCATAGCGTGAAGGCCGTGCCGACGCCGGGTTGGCTTTCCACGGTGATACGGCCGCCGTAACGCTGGACGATGGCGTAACTGATGGACAGCCCCAAGCCGGTGCCCTTTTGTTTCTTGGTGGTGAAGAAGGGATCGAAAATCCGTCCCAGATCGGCCGCGTTGATGCCGTGGCCGGTATCGCGCACCAGCAACGATATTCCCTCGAAGGGTTCCGGGTTGAAAGGCGAGGCATCCCCCGCCTTGACGTCGCGGCTTTCCAGGGTCAGAACGCCGCCGTCGGTCATCGCCTGCATGGCGTTGACCAGCAGATTGATCAGCACCTGCTGCAATTCGCCACGGTTCATCTCGACACTTGTCGCCGCCTCCAGCGAAGCCACGACCTTGACCTTGGCACGGTTGAGATTGTGGCGCGTCAGCACCAGACAATCGGACAGCGCGGCATTGACGTCGGTATCTTCGGCATAGCCCGCGAAATCGCCGGGACGAGCGAACTGCAGCAGCTTGTTGACGATGGATTGAATGCGCAGCGTCTGTTCGTCGATCAAACGGATTTCCTGTTCCACCGGCATCATGGCCTCACCCAGGATTTCCTTCAGAAGATCCAGATTGCCCTGGATCACCGCCACCGGATTGTTGATTTCGTGGGCGACGCCGGCGGTCAGTTCGCCGATGGCGGTCAGCTTCTCGTTCATCACCAACTGCTGTTGGGCCTGACGCAGCGTATTGTTGGCGGCTTCCAACTCGGCGGTTCGCCCTTCGACCTTGCGGTCCAGCTCCTGCCCCCAGCGCCGCAATTCCTCGCGCCGAGAGGCCAGGGAATCCAAGAGATGGTCGAAGGCGCGCGACAGCCGTCCCAATTCGTCCCGGCTGGGATTGGGGCCGACACGGGCGGAATCGTCTTCGTTCTCGACCCGCTGGATGACCCGGCTCATGCGCTCCAGCGGCAGAAAGATGGCCTGAGCCCAGCGGATGGAAGCCACCGTGCCCAAGGCCGAAACCAGCAGGAACATCAGGAACATGCCGGCCAGAGCGCGGCTCAGGGCCTTGCGCAGAGGCGATTCGAGAAATCCGACATAGAGCATGCCGACGCGCTTGCCCGAAACATCGCTCAAAGGGCGATAGCCCGAGACATAGACGTTCTCGACCACGAAGGCCGAGCCCATCCAGGACAAGCCCTGCCCCATCACCTTGTCGTAAACCGCCTGCGAGACGCGGGTTCCCAACGCTCGCTGACCGCTGTGCAGGCGCACGCTGGTGGCGATGCGGGTATCATCCATGAACAGGGTGGCCGATCCCTCGCTGCCCGAGGGAAGAGAAGCTTCCTGGTAGACCAGATCGTTCAGCCGGTCGACGATGTCGAGATTGCCGTTCAGCAGAATCCCGCCTTCAAGAACCGCCCGGATCGAACCGTCGTCGTTCAGCACCGGCACGGAAGCCACCATCATCAGTCCGCGTTCTTCCGACGCGCGGCCGTCCTCGCGGGCGTTGCGGGTGGGAACCAGATCGAGGTAGGCGCGGCGTCGCAGATCCGAATTCAGGCTTTCCAACTGTTCGGGAGAGAACACCTCCAACCCGTGGAGCCCTTTGCCGGCCAAGGCCGAACGCACCACCGGCACGGACGAACGGTCCTCGCGCGAGCCGTCCAGGCGCCCGGCCTGAACACGCCCTTTGGCGTCCAGCAGCAGCAGATAATCCAGTCCCTGGTCCCTGGCGCTGTCGCGCATCAGCAGCTTCAGGGCATCGGGATCGCCACGATCCAGGGCGGTGATCAGCTTGTGGGATTCGGCGAAGCCATCGAGCCGGGCGCTGACGCGCGACTGCACCCGGTCGAAATATTCCTGGGCGGTCCCCAGATCGGCGCTGACCTTGTTGACCATCAGCTGGTTGTAGCCTTCGGTTCCCCAAACCCAGACGATCAGCAGCAAGACCGGAACGCCCAGCAGAAGCGGCGCCAGCACCAAGGCCAGCAGCTTGTGGCGCACCGAACCGGCGAACGCCGCGTACAAATGGCGCAGAACGCCGCGTTCGAAGCTCAGACGCCCCATTCCACACACTTCCGGTCCAGGGTCTTGCGCGACAGGCCCAGCAGTTCGGCCGCACGAGCCTTGTTGCCGCCGCAGCGGGTCAAGACCGCAAGGATGTGGGCTTTTTCCACGTCGGCCAGCAACAGGGATTCCTCCACCTGCGCCGGAGCGCAGACGGCATCGCCGACGATGCCCGCGTTCAGGTCGTCCAGCGGCAGTTCGCCGAACAGCAGCGAACGTTCGACGAAGTTGCGCAGCTCGCGCACATTGCCGGGCCAGCCGTAGCGTTGCAGGCGGCGCATTGCCTCGGGAGTCACGCCCAGCGGCTCGACGCCCAGCAGCGTCGACAGGTTGCGCATGAACAAGGCCAACAGTTCCGGCACATCGTCCAGCCGCTGGCGCAGCGGCGGCACGTTCATGGTCATCACTTCCAAGCGATAGAACAGATCCTGGCGGAAACGCCCCTGCGCCACCTCGGTTTTCAGATCGCGGTTGGTGGCCGCCACCACCCGCACGTCGATAGGCAATTCCTGTTCGCCGCCGACGGGGCGAATGCGCCGGTCTTCAAGAACACGCAGCAGCTTGGATTGCAGGCCCAGGGGAAATTCGGAAATTTCGTCGAGGAACAGCGTTCCGCCGTTGGCGTAGGTGAACAGCCCTTTACGGCTTTCCTTCGCTCCGGTGAAAGCGCCTTTGACATGACCGAACAGTTCCGCCTCGATCAAGTCAGCCGAAATAGCGGCGCAGTTAACCGGCACGAAAGGACGGGCGGCGCGCGGCGACAACTGATGCAAGGCGCGGGCCACCAGTTCCTTGCCCACCCCGCTTTCGCCTTGGATCAGCACGGTCGAAGGCGTGGGAGCCACCCGGCGCAACAAGGCGCGCAGGCGTTCCATTACCTCGGACTGTCCGATGATGTCGGTCTGTTCGCCTTCCGGTTCGGCCAACTGACGGCGCAGCAGAAAGTTCTCGCGGGCCAGATGCGCCCGCTCGAAGCAACGGTCGATGGCGTTGACGATCTGCTCCAGCCGGAACGGCTTCAAAATAAAATCGGATGCTCCCGCCCGCAAAGCGTCGATGGCGGTGTTCATGTCGGCAAAGGCGGTCATCAGGATGACTTCGCCGGGAAAGCCGCTTTCCTCCAGTTCCTTCAGCCAATCCAGCCCCGACCGTCCCGGCAGCGAAATATCGAGAATGACCAGATCGACCTGCCGTTCCTCCAGCAGCTTGGCGCCGTCCTCGGCGCTGCCCGCCGTGACGACATCCCACCCCCGGCGCTCCAGCGAACGGGACAGAAAGCTGCGCACGCCCTCCTCGTCGTCGACCACCAGGGCCGAAAGATGCGGGGCGGAAGCGGGTGAAGACAACGAGGGCGAAGCCATGATCCATGCCGTGGTGATGATTCTGCTGCCACAATAGCCGGAACCGACGGGGCTCGCCCAGCCTCCTTCGCACCATCGCTCATCTTCGTCGGTGAACGGAGCCGGGAGAAGATGATTCTTTCGGGTAAACGCATCTACTTCTTCACGGATCGGCTATTTGCATTTAACCTGACGCCTATTCCTAAAGTTAGAGGTGGCGATGCGTTCTCCCCGCGACATGGACATCATTCAGATCGACATCAGCAATAAATGCGGCCTGAAATGTTCCAATTGCACCCGTCTGATCGCCCACCAGCCGAAACGGGAAGACATGGCGCTGGAGAACTTTGAACGCGCCGTCAAAAGCATGGAGGGCTGGAACGCCCCGAACCGCGTACTGGGCGTCATCGGCGGCGAGCCCACACTACATCCCGACTTCGAAAGAATTTCCCGGCGGTTCGCCGAATTGTGGGGCGGCCCCGCCACGGCAAACGGCCGCGAACCCATCGCCGACATCAACGCCTTCGCCACCCAGCGCCTGTTCGACCGTTCCAACGGCCGCGGCCTGTGGACCAGCCTGGGTGAAGGCTTTTATCGTCATTACGAGACGATCATGGACGTTTACGGCCACTGGAACACCAACACCCACGAAACCGCCGGACGCCATCAGGCGCTGCTGATCACCCGCGAGGATTATCAGGCCCAGACCGGCATGTCCGACGAGCAATGGCAAAGCAATCGCGACGATTGCTGGGTCCAGCGCATGTGGTCGGGCACCATCAACGACCGGGGCGCCTATTTCTGCGAAGTCGCCGGCTCCATCGACCGCCTGCTGTTCGAAGGCAGGCACGCCTGGCCGGTGGAACAAGGATGGTGGGAGCGCACTCCCGCCGATTTCGGCGCCCAGCTGAATCTGTGCAATTACTGCGGTCTGGCCCAGCCCGGCCCCTCGCAGCTGGATTCGCTGGAGCGGGACATCATCTCGAAACAGCATCACGCCTTGCTGTCCAAAGCCGGCAGCCCGGCCATCCGCAAGGGCCAATTCGAAATTTACGATCCCGCCTATCACAATGAAAAGCGGGTCGTCGCCACCCAGGACAGCTATGTCGGCGAAGGCCGCCGCGTCGGCCCCGGCAACATGTCGGTTCTGCCGCGCCACCTGTCGGGCGTGGTGGTTTCGGTGAATTACGGCAACGTTCTTGCGCAGACCCTGCCCGAGAACATCCACCTGTTCGACGAATTCGTCGTGGTGACCACGCACGAAGATACCGAAACCCAAGACATCGCCAGAAAATACGGCGCCAAGCTGGTGCTGTCGAATCGCTGTTACGACGACGACCATGTGTTCAACAAGGGCCGCATGCTCAACGACGGTCTGGCCGCCCTGGAACGCCCCGACTGGGTGGTGTTCACCGACGCCGACGTTTTCATCAACGCCGGCCTGCGCGCCTTCGTGCTGAACCACGCCCTCAACCCCGGCTGCCTCTATTACACTCGCCGCCGAGAACTGGGTTCGGTGGAAAATCAGCCTACATGGATGAACGCCCAGCCCAACGGCTATTTTCAACTGTTCAACCCCAAGGCCGCAGCCATCCGCGAACGCTGGCCCAAACTGGTCTCGGAAAATTTCTGTTCAGCCGGCAGCGTGGATTCCTGGTTCAACCAGCAATGGCCTGGAAACAAGATGGTGGCAGTGGATGAAATCGGCGTCACCCATCTATCCAGCGACAGCTATACCCAGAACTGGAACGGCAAGAAGAGTCTGATCGGCAAATGGGTGCAGTTCGGCATCTATACCAGCCATCAGGGTTTCACGGCTATCATGCCGCTGAATGGACTTCCACCGGAGCTGAAGCTGACCGACACCCTGTACGGCGAAAGCATCACCATCAAGGAAAACACCATCGGCGAGCATCTCTATCTCGGTCCGGCCGGCCTGTACTTCGAAGGCAAGGAACTGGGGTGGCGGCATATCCATGTCGCCTGCCGCCTGACCGAAGACCTGATTCCGACCGAAACGGCGTAGCAAGGACGGCGGCCCCGGCACCGCCGGAGCCGCCGCGCCCGCCTACCAGGACATCCGCAGGGTGGCGATCAGCGCCTTGATCGAATAGCTGCCGTTACCGTCGTTGGAGACCACCGCCGTCGCCGTCTGGTTGGTGGTGGAAGACGCCAATTCGGTGGTCAGGTAATCGTCGTTCAGATAACGCTGCCAGATGCCGGTCAGGCCCAGATAAAGATTGTCCTCCATCTCGTATTCGCCGCTCAGCTTCAGGATGTTGGTGATGCTGCGCGCCGTCGGCAGGCTGACCGCCGTGTTGGCCGCCCCGGTCGAGGTGCCGTAGGACCAACTGGCTTCGTCGAAAGCGGTGTTGCCGAAGGACAAGGTGTTTTCGGCCGAGAAGGTCAGGCGGTCCGTGGGCTTCCACTGGGTGCTGGCCCCGATGGTATGGACCTCGTCGCGGTTCCCCAGGCTCCAGGCGGTGCCGTTGACCGTACTGGTGCTGTTCCATTCCATCATGTTGGTGAAGTTCATTTCATAGTTATAGAACAGGTTTCCGGTCAGCCCCGGCATGATGGTGAAGTTCACATCCGGCCCCACCGACATCATGCGGTTCCCGGTCACTCCGAAATAGGTCGTGGGATAATTGTCCATGGTGTAGCGTAGCGTGCCGCCCAAAGACCAATCGCTGCCCCGTCCCCAGGTCAGGTTGTCCTTCACCTCGTCGCGAACGCGGGCGGCGTAATTGTATTGGCTCAGGCGGCTTTCGCCGGTCACCGAGCGGGCCATGGCCAGCCAGCCGCCGTTGCCGGAATAGTCGGTGGCGGCGCGGATACCGTGGCTCACGCCGATGCTGTTGGTCAATTCAGGCGTGAAGGTGGTTCGCACCTGAGCGCCCAGGGTGTTTTCCTGATTGCGGCCGGTGACCGAATAGGTCCGCTGACGGTCGTCGAAGGTATAGTCCAACGTGATCTTGGTGGATTTGGCGGCACGGTATCCGGCCTCCAGATTGGCTTTCTGGAACAGGAAGGAATAAGGGGCCGAGGTGGTGGTCTGAAACGTCTGGGTGCCGTCGGCGCGATAGCTGCGGGTGCGGTAGCTGTCGCTTAGATTGTCGCGGTCGTCGACGCTGTAGCTTGCTTTGAAGTTCCAGTCCGCCCAGGGACGGCTGGTCAACACGGCATTGGCATACATGTTCTGGATTGTGCCGTCGAAGGAATTGGCGCTGACCCCCGGCGTGGCGGCATTGGCGGCATCGTAATACCGGGCCGTATAGGCGGCGTCCTGAAGCTGGAGGCCGTAACGGGTGTTGACCGCCAGATGCGTGCGCTCGGTCAGGTTATAGCCGAACATGCCCTTCAGCTGATGCTCCATGTTACTGGGGGCCAGGGAATATTCCGAGCGGGTGTAGGTGCCGTGGACGGTGCCGGAAAACGGCGACATGACGTCGTATTCCGACATGTTGTTGCGGAAGCTGGAGAAGACGTAGCTCAACTCCGCCTGGAATTTCTGCGTGGTATAGGCGCCGCTCAGAGTCACGCGGTCGGTATCGTAATCCTCCGGTTCGGGAAAGCTGGCGAAACTGCTGTTGGCCATGAACAGCATGCTGTTGATCTTGGTGCCTTGCTTGTGTTCGTGCTCGACCTTGCTGGACAAGATCCAATCCTCAAGGCCGGAATAGCTGGTCTTGCCCTCGAAACGATCGCGGCGGGTGCCGACGCCGATGGTGGCCAGATGACTGTTGACCAGCGCCGAGCCGGTGGCGGCGGAAGCCGTGGTGCTGACCGAGCGGGGCGTCAGACCGTTTTGCAGGTTGCCGCTGCTGTCGAACAGGGTCTGGTAATTGTTGCTCTGGCTGTAAGGCACGCCGTCGTACGAGAAACTGGCACCCCACAATCCCTGCTCGCCGGTTTTCATGGACAGGCTGGCCGACGGAGCCAAAGCGTGACTCGTGAAATCCAGCCCGTCGCCTTCCAGAACGGCATAGTGGGTGTCGTGCGGGTCTTCGACCGAGCGGTATTGCAGGCGGAAGGTGCCGGTGGTGAAACCGCCCGCTTTGTTCAGCCCGTCATAACGCCCGAACAAGGCGGAATCCCCACTCACGCCGCCATACCCCACCGAGAACTCGTTAACCGTCACCCCCTTGGGCTTGGCCGGAGTTTCGGACGGACTTGGGGCGGCGGCGCCATCGATGTCGAAATCATCGGCCCGCGCCTCGCCGCAGAGCGGCGAGACGAGGCAACTGGTGGTCAGCACCAGCAGGCGGACTCTCCTCTTCATCATCACATCCCCCATCAATGTGTCAGTTCGTTGCCCGAGGGCGAATTGGAGCCGTGGACCTTGGAATGGCAATTGGCGCATCCCTGCCCGAGAAGCAGGTTGTAGCTTCCCCGCCCGCTGCCCCCCGGCAGCTGCAAAGCGCCCGAAACCATGCCCTCGTGGCTGGAGCGGCTGGACTGGTGGCAGGTCTGGCACAGGAAGGGCTCGCGCAGCTTCAGCAGATGCGACTGGGTCGAGCCGTGGGATTGGTGGCAGGTGCTGCAATCCTCGCGGACCGGCTCGTGCTCCCACAGATACGGCCCCCGCTGTTCGGCGTGGCAGCCATAGCAGGTCTCGTTAAGGGTGAATTCCTTCAGCAGCTTGTCGGTGGGGGAGCCGTGGGGGTTGTGGCAATCGCTGCAGGCCACCTTGCCCTCGCGGATGGGGTGATGGGACACCAGATAGCTTTCCGCCCGCTGCTCGGCGTGGCAGCCGAAGCAGATTTCCGGCTGGGTCTTCTTGGACAGCACCGGATCCTTGACGGCATGGGCGGCGTGGCAATCGCTGCAGACGACGTCGTTGGCCTGATGCTGGCTGCCAGGCCAATTGATATGCTGGCCGCCGGCATGGCAACCGGCGCAAATCTTGTTGCGCTCTTCAGGCGAGGAGATGAATTCACCTTTGAACACCACGGCCACCGGCGGGCGCTTTTGCCCTTTGGCCACGGTGGCGTTGCTGTGCTCCAGGCTGGGACCGTGACAGCTCTCGCAGGAATGCTTGCCCTCCCCGAACGGCGTGCGGGCATCGCCCTTCACTCCATGGGGCGTGACCAGGATCGCCTTGGTATGCGTGTCGTCGTGACACTTGAGACAGGTCTTGGTGCTTTCCGTCCATTGCTCAAGCCTGGCGGCGGGAACCGGCGGAGCCGGTTCCTCGTCGGGCGGCAATTCCGCCGATTGCTGCGGACCGGCCACGCCGGCCTTGGGCAGACTCCAATTGACCGGAGGCGAGAAGGTCATGAGATTTTCCGCTGCCTGGACTTCTCCCCAGAAGCCCAACAGCAGGCTGGCCAGCAGCCAGCACGAAAGCCTGATTTTCATCCCCCTGGCCGCCTTACTGCTTGGCCGCCACGAAATCAGCCTGCCCCTCGCCGAGGGCCATGGTGAATTCGTAGGAGACGTGGTGGAAACGCTTGGCGGAATGGCCCAGATGGATGCCGAAACCCACCGTGTAGATCTTGCCCGGCAGCAAGGCGTGATAAGGTGCGGGCGCGCTCAGCGGGCGGCTCATGATGACGCTCCACTGTCCGCCGGCCTGATTGGCCTCGACCTTCACCGGGCTGGGCTTGACCTCTTCGCGCTTGTCGAAGACAAGGCCGCTCGCGACCTGAGCCGGAGCGCCGGAATTCAGCTTGGCCTGCCACCATTCCTGGGAATAGCCGGACTCGGTCAGCTTGGCCAATTCGTCGGGGGCCTTCAGCACGTCGCCGCCGCCTTGGCGCGACATCTTGGCCCGGGTCTTCAGAAGGTATTTTCCCCGGTCGCTGCCGTTGGCGGCGGGCATCGAGGCGCTGTCCTCATGGCAACTGGCCCAACAGCCGGCGCGCACGCCTTCGGGCACTGCCGGATCATTGAAGATCATCGCCACCTTGGTGGCGAACTGGGAATCCATCTTGGCGTCGGGTGCCGCCGGTTCCTTGAAATCGATGCGGACGTACAGATTGGCGTCGTCATAGGCGAACTTCACCGTGCTGACCACATAGCCAGGAAAGCCGGGGATAGGCGACGGTTCGGCTTTCTTGCCTGAAACCAGCAATTCGCCCTGGCGTTTTTCCTCGCCGCGATGACATTGGGCGCAGTTCTGCCCCTGCTTGAACTTGCCGGCTGCACTGTGATCGGCCTCGGTCAGATTCCATTCCCACGAGGTCTGACCGGGATAAAGCAGAACCACTTCCTTACCCTGAACCTTGTTCCAATCCACCGCCCAGGCCGGCACGGCAAAGCTCAGACCGGCGGCGAGAACGACGGCGCCAAACATGCAGTTAAGTCTTATTATCATTAATCAGGCTCCAAAGCGGATTGACAGCCCCCTTCGGCAGGAAGGACGGCCAGTTCAGGGTTTCAGGAACGGAGAAGACGGCGCTTGCGCCACCAGGAGAAGGGAGCCGAGGACAGGTGCTGCAACAGGAAGGCCGCGGCCAGAACCGCCAGCAGCACATGTCCGGCCGCCACCGGCACCAGTCCCGACAGCCCCCACAGCCGGTCCGGCAGCAAGCCCGGCCATAAAAAAATCAGGCCGGTCAGCAACATCAGCGGCATCAGCAGAAACATGGTCACGCCATCGACATTCAACCGCCAACGGCGGCGGAAGACGATGGTCAGCCCCAAAAACAGGAGATAGAAACCGCCCACGCCCAGACCGCTCCATTTGTGCAGCTTGTAGCCCCACTCAAAAGACAACGGCAGCAGACGGGGAAAATGCAAGGCAAGGCCGGTAATCAGCAGCAGCGCCATCAGCACGGCGTTGACGCGATGCCACCAACGGAAGCCGAAACCCATCGAGCGGCTGCGGCGCAACGCCCTGTCCCGGTCGGCGGCCAGACGCCCGGCCGCGTCCGGCCCCAGGGCATGCGCCAGCACCGCCGCCGTCAGGGCCGCGCATTGGCCGCAGCCGGTGCCGGCGCGGGTCTTGGCGCAGACCTGCTCCAGGCTGGTCAATCCGTCCTGCCGCACCGCCGCCAGAATGGCGCCCTTGGTCACGCCGTTGCAGTGGCAAACCATGGCTTCGTCGGGCAATGCCGCCGCATCCAAACCGCCGGACAGATCGATCCAGCCCCGGCAGGAGCAGGCATGGCCGCAATCCTTGGGACAAAGGTGGCTGACGTCGGCTCCGTCGACCATCCATTGCCACAATTGGGCGCTGTCGCGGACATCACCGTACAGCATGGCTCCGACGATACGGCCGTCCCGCAACACCAGCTTTTTGTAGACGCTTTCGTCCGGAGCCAGATAGACCAGTTCGTGATCGTCGTCGTTGGCCGGCTCGGTCAACCCCGCCGAGAACAGGTCGATACCGGGAATTTTCAGCTTGGCCGACAGATCGGGCGGCACGAACAATCGCTCTGCCTCGCCGTCGGCCAGATGATGGGCGCAGACGCGGGCCATATCACGCACCGGCATCACCAGCCCGTAGCACTGGCCGGCATGTTCGACGCATTCGCCGACAGCGAAGATGGAGGGATCGGACGTGCGCATATCGCCGCCCACCAAGATACCCCGCCCCACCGCCAACCCGGCGTCTTCCGCCAACCGGGCGTTGGGGCGGATGCCTACCGCCACCACCACCAGATCGGCCTCGATGCGCCGCCCGTCGGCCAACCTCACCGAGGCGGCCTTTCCGTTCCCCTCGATGCCCGCCGCCTGACTGCCGGTGATGAAGGTGATGCCCCGGCCTTCGAGATCACGGCGCAGCAAACCGGCGGCCTGACTGTCCAATTGGCGCTCCATCAGGCAATCCATCATATGGACGACGCTGACCGTCATACCTTGGCGCTTGAGTCCCCAGGCGGCTTCCAGCCCCAGGATACCGCCGCCGATGACCACCGCCCGACCGCCTTTCTCCGCCGCCGCCAGCATGGTCCGGACGTCGGCGATGGAGCGAAAACCGCAAACGCCCGCTAAGTCCATGCCAGGAATCGGCGGCAAAACCGGCTGGGCGCCGGTGGCTAGAATCAAATGATCCCAGGGCGTTTCGAAACCGTCGCGGGTCAGCAACACCCGGCGCCGACGGTCGATGGCCGTCACCGGATCGCCCAGGCGCAGATCGATTCCCCGCTCGACATACCAATCGGGCGGATGAGTGACGATGTCGGGCAGCCCCTTGTCTCCGGCCAGAACCGAGGACAGCAGAATGCGATTATAACCGCCATGGGGCTCGTCGCCGATCACCGTGATGCGATGCCGCCCGCCTGATTGGGCGCACAGTTCCTCGATCACCGCCACCGAGGCCATGCCGTTGCCGACGACCACCAGACGACTGGCAGGCTGAAGGGCGGGCTGCCGTTGTGTCGAAGCGGTCATGACGGTTCTCCCTTGCCTTTACGGCGGCGCAGAAAGACGCGCACAGCCAAACCGGCTGCCGTCAGTCCCAGAATTCCCGCCCCAGCCCAATCAAGCCAACGGTTGCGGTTGGCCCCCACCACATAGATTTCATTCAGCAGCGGCGCGTTGACGAAGCCGCCCCAGCCGGTATCGCCGTCGCGCATCCGCGCCTTGTAAAGGCGCATGCCCAGTTGGGTGCCTTCGCCATGGCAAGCCTCGCACGAGCGCAGCGCCTTGTCCTTGCCCTGAACCTCGTGGGACAGACTGCCGGCGTCGGCCGTCGGCGAATGGCAGTCGATGCAGCGGGCCTGTTCCAGATGCAGCGCCATCTCCGGCAGCCAGGAATGGGCCTTCGCCATGTCGGGGCGCTTGGAGCCCGGCTTCATCAAATCGAGATAAGGCTTGTCGTTATCGTGGCATGTCAGGCAAACGCCGTTATCCTGGACAGCTGCCGCCTTGGCCGACGGCAGTTTCGAGCCCTTTTTCATAGTGTGGGAATCGTGGCACGACAGGCAGGTGAAGCGTTCGCTATGCCCCTTGAAATGCGTGCTAGCCTTGAATTCCGGCATGATGGTCTTGGCCGGCGCCTGATGGCAGGTAACGCAATCCTTGATCTGCTTTTTGGCGTTGGGCAGATGGGGATAGGGCACATAAGGCTCGCCGTGGCAATCCTTGCAGGCCATCTTGCCGTGGTCGGACTGCTCGAAATGGTCCTGGGGAACGGTCAGCTTGGCCAGCAGCGCCAGATCCATGCCCTGACGGGGCGGATGCTCCACTCCCCGCTGGCTATGGCACGACAGACAATCGGCGTTCCAGGTCTTGATCTTGGCCGGCAGATCGGGGTCGATCTCGCCGGCGTCAAAATCGTCGTCACCGGCCCAAGCGGCTCCCGAGCCCAATGACAGCAGAACCACCAAAGCCAGAACCGGAAACAGCCCCCAAAGCCCCATACCCCGATATGTCACCCCACGCCCCTTTCCCCGAGTGGCGGAATTGCCCTTACAGGAATCGGGACTTAGCACGAATGAGAATCATTTGCAATTGCGGTTGCGAACAAATTCTCATCGATCGTCAGGATGAAGCGGAGATGTCTACTCCGCAGCCAGCCTCAATGCAGTAATGCGCTCGTACAGAGACGCTCGGGAAATCCCCAGAATTCTGGCGGCAGCCGTCTTGTTTCCGTGGGCATGGCGCAAGGCTGCGGCAATGGCCGAACGCTCGGCTTGGTTTACCGCCTCGGTCAAGGTAGCCGGCGGCTCGTTAGGACTTTGCCCCTGCCGATATTCCTCTGGCACCGGCAGGATTGCGACAAAATGCTGGGCCGACAACACCGGTGCCTCGGTTAGGGTGCACACTCTTTCCAGCACGTTATGCAGTTCACGGACATTGCCCGGCCATTCATAGGCGGCCAGCACGGCGATGGCGCTGGCGTCCAGCTCGCGGGGGCTCCCTCCTTCCTGAAGACGCAGTTTGTCGAGAATGCTTTCGGCCAGCACCTCCACGTCCTCGGGACGGCGGTTCAGCGGCGGCAGGACGATGGGAACCACGTTCAGCCGGTAATAAAGATCGGCGCGGAATTCGCCCGAACGCACCAAGGCGGCAAGATCGCGACTGGTGGCGGCGATGATGCGCACGTCCACCCGCACCATGCGGTTGCTGCCCAGGGGCTCCAGCTCCCGTTCCTGCAACACGCGCAGCAGCTTGCTCTGCATGGAAAAAGGCATGTCGCCGATTTCATCCAGGAACAAGGTGCCGCCGTCGGCCAATTGGAATTTGCCTTCCCGGCCCTTGCGGTCGGCACCGGTATAGGCGCCTGGGGCGGCGCCGAACAATTCTGCCTCCAGCAGATTTTCCGGAATGGCGGCGACGTTGATGCTGACCATGCGCTTGCCGGCCCGGGCGCTGGCGGCATGGATGGAATGCGCCAGCAATTCCTTGCCGGTGCCGGTTTCCCCCAACAGCAGCACGGTGCTGTCCATCTGGGCGGCGCGGCGAGCCAGGCGTTTGACCTCGCGCACGGCCTCGCTCACTCCAAGGAATTGGGAAAAGGTGTATTTGGCCCGGCGTTCGCCCGCCAACTCCTTGCGGGCGCGACGCAAATCCTCTTGCAATTGCGAGAATTTGGCGAACAGCGGCTGCAAATAGTCCGCCTTTTCATACAGTACGAATCCGATGGCGCCGGTCACCACGCCGTTGCCGTCGCGGACCGGCATGCGGATGACCACGAAGGTCATGCCGCCATATTCCATGATGTCCAGCAGCATGGGCTTGCCGGTATCCACCACGGTCCGCAGCTGGCTGTTGGGGATGACCTCTTCGATGGGCTTGCCGGTGACGTCGCCGGCAATGCCCAACAGGGCTTTGTACTTGTCGTCGATCCACACGACGCGGGCCTGACGGTCCACCGCCACCGTGCCCTCGCAGGCCGCCACCAGATCGTCGAACCAGGATTCGGCCGCGCTGTTGCGGATGTGCTCCGCCGTCATGATCTTGGACATTCCGCCTCCTCAAGCGCCGGTGGATCTTGTTCTTATCCTGTCCGGCTTTTTCATCATGTCCGCTTTTCCAGACAGTAGCAACAGCCCGAAAGCCATGTAAAAAGCCGATAACCGTCTGAAAACTCAGACGGTGGTCTCCGGACCGTATTCCTGTGCAGCGCAGCAAAAGGCGGAATTCCGCCGCTCCTGGCCGATGGCACGGCGATTGCCATTCATGAAGCAAAAACAGGGCAGTCCCATGACGGCGGCCCAACCACGTCCAAGCAAGCGCGGTCCCTTTCCTGGCCGCATTCGGGAGGGTTAATCCATGAGTTTCCTGATCTGTATCGGGGCGCTGGCATTTTTGATGTTCGTGGCCTATCGCGGCTACAGCGTCATCCTGTTCGCTCCTGTCGCCGCTTTGGCGGCCGTCCTTCTCACCGATCCTGCGGCGGTCCTGCCGGTCTATAGCGGCCTGTTCATGGAAAGCATGGTCGGCTTCGTGAAGAACTACTTCCCGGTCTTCATGCTGGGCGCCCTATTCGGCAAGGTCATCGAGCAGTCCGGATTCGCCCGTTCCATCGTCTCGGCGGTGATCAGCGTCGTCGGCGCCGAACGGGCCATGCTGTCCATCGTGCTGGTCGGCGCATTGCTGACCTATGGCGGCGTATCGCTGTTCGTGGTGGTTTTCGCGGTCTATCCCTTCGCCGCCGAAATGTTCCGCCAAGGCGGCATCCCCAAGCGTCTGATCCCCGGCACCATCGCCCTGGGCGCGTTCACCTTCACCATGGACAGCCTGCCCGGCACGCCGCAGATCCAGAACATCATCCCCACCACCTTCTTCAAGACCACCGGTCTGGCGGCGCCTGTGCTCGGCACCATCGGCGGCATCTTCATCCTGATCGTCGGCCTGGCCTATCTGAACTGGCGCCGCCGCACCGCCCAGGCCGCCGGCGAGGGCTACGGCTCGGGACATTTGAACGAGCCGGAAGCGGTCGACCACCACACCGCCGTCCACCCCATCATCGCCATCCTGCCCCTGTTCGTGGTGGGACTGTCGAACATGGCCATCACCCAATGGGTCGGCCCGCAGATTTGGGGCGATACCAGCAAGGTCGTGCTGGCCCCCGGCGGCAAGGAACTGGTGCAGCCGGTCTCGAAGTTCCTGGCCATCTGGTCGGTGGAGATTGCCCTGGTCCTGGGCATCCTGACCGTGCTGGCCTTCGCCTGGAAGCCCATCAGCGCCCGCTTCGCCGAAGGCAGCAAGGCCGCCATCGCTGGATCCCTGCTGGCCTCGCTGAACACCGCCTCGGAATACGGCTTCGGCTCGGTGATCGCCGCCCTGCCCGGCTTCCTGGTTATCAAGCAGGCTTTGACTGCCATCCCCAACCCGCTGATCAACGAAGCGATCACCGTCACCACCCTGGCCGGCGTCACCGGCTCGGCCTCGGGCGGCATGAGCATCGCCTTGGCCGCCATGGCCGATCAGTTCACCGCCGCCGCCAACGCCGCCGGCATTCCCCTGGAAGTGCTGCACCGCGTCGCCTCCATGGCGTCCGGCGGCATGGACACCCTGCCCCACAACGGCGCGGTGATCACCTTGCTGGCCGTCACCGGCCTGACCCACGTGCAGTCCTACAAGGACATCTTTGCCATCACCTGCATCAAGACTTTGGCCGTCTTCGTCGTCATCGGCACCTATTACGCCACCGGCCTGGTCTGATCGTCCATCCCGGCGCGGAGCCCCGCCGCTCCGCGCTGTCCAGAACCAAGAGGAAACGTCATGCTCAAAGGACGCAGAGCCATTGTCACCGGCTCGACCAGCGGCATCGGCCTAGGCATCGCCCGAGCCCTGGCCGCTCAAGGGTCATCCGTCATGCTCAACGGCTTCGGCGACGCCGCAGCCATTGAAAGCCTCCGCGCCGGCCTGGAACGGGAATTCGGCGTACAGGTGCTTTACAACGGCGCCGACCTGTCCAAGGCGGACCAGTGCGAACATCTGGTGCGCGACACCGAAGCCCGCCTGGGCGGCGTCGACATTCTGGTCAACAACGCCGGCATCCAGCACGTTTCGCCGGTCGAGGACTTCGCCCCCGACCGCTGGGACGCCGTCATCGCCATCAACCTGTCGTCGGCCTTCCATACCATCCGCACCGCCCTGCCCGGCATGAAGCAGCGCGGCTGGGGCCGCCTGATCAATGTCGCCTCGGTGCACGGTCTGGTCGCCTCGGTCAACAAGTCGGCCTATGTGGCCGCCAAGCACGGCATCGTCGGCCTGACCAAGGTGGTCGCGCTGGAGAACGCCGAAACACCCGTCACCTGCAACGCCATCTGCCCCGGCTGGGTGCTCACCCCCCTGGTTCAGGCTCAGATCGAGAGCCGCTCCAGGAACGAAGGTATCCCCGTGGCCCAGGCCGAACGGGAGCTGCTGATGGAAAAGCAGCCCTCGGGCCGCTTCACCACCGTCGATCAATTGGGCGGGGTGGCGGTTTTTCTCAGCTCGGACGCCGCTTCCAACATTACCGGCGCCACTCTGCCGGTGGACGGAGGATGGCTGGCGCGCTGAGACCTTCCGGGCTGCGTCTTTTTGAACAGCCGGAATTCCAAATGGCCCGTCCTGCCCCCCTGGACGGGCCCAATTGGGGGATCTGACAAATGATCAAAGCAATCGCACGTTTCTTTACCAACATCGTTCACCGCTATCTCCCCGACCCGCTCATTTTCGCCATCTTCCTGACCATCCTGGTGTTCAGCCTGGCTCTGGTCCTGACGCCCAAGACCCCTGTGGACATGATCTCCATGTGGGGCGACGGCTTCTGGAACCTGCTCAGCTTCTCGATGCAGATGGCCTTGATCCTGGTGACCGGCCACGCCCTGGCCAGTTCGCCGCCGGTCAAGCACGGCATGAGCGTCACCGCCGCCATCGCCAAGACGCCTGGACAAGGTGTCATGCTGGTGTCCTTCATCTCGGCGGTGGCCTGCGCCATCAACTGGGGCTTCGGCCTGGTGGTGGGCGCCATGTTCGCCCGCGAAGTGGCTAGGCGCATCCCCAAGACCGATTACCGCCTGCTGATCGCCTCGGCCTATATGGGCTTCCTGACCTGGCACGGCGGCCTGTCCGGCTCGGTGCCGCTGGTGGCCGCCACCAAGGGCAACCCCATGGAAAAAGTGGCCGGGCTGATTCCCCTCTCGGACACTATTTTCACCAACTACAACATCTTCGTCACCGTGGCCCTGATCGCCACCCTGCCGATCCTGACCTACTTCATGTCGCCCAAGGAAGAGGACGTGGTGGCGGTGGATGCCGCCTTGCTGGCCAACGACGGCGCCTCGACCGAACGCAAGCTGGGTCCGAACGCCACGCCCGCCGAGAAAATGGAGGAAAGCCGCATCCTGTCGCTGGTGGTGGCCCTGATGATCGTCGCCTATCTGGGCGTGCGCTTCGCCACCAAGGGGTTCGCCATCGACGTCAACACCGTCAACCTGATCTTCCTGGGCGCCGGCATCCTGCTGCACAAGACGCCCATGGCCTATGCCCGCGCCGTCAGCGCCGCCGCCCGCGGCACCGCCGGCATCATGATCCAGTTCCCGTTCTATGCCGGCATCCAGCTGATGATGGACCAGTCCGGCCTGGGCGGCATCATCACCAACGCCTTCGTGACCGTGGCCAACAAGGACACCTTCCCCTTCCTAGCCTTCCTCAGCTCGGGCCTGATCAATTTCGCCGTGCCCTCGGGCGGCGGACATTGGGTGGTCCAGGGGCCGTTCGTCATCCCCGCCGCCAAGGCGCTGGGCGTCGATTTGGGCAAGGCCGCCATGGCCATCGCCTACGGCGAAGCCTGGATGAACATGGCACAGCCCTTCTGGGCGCTGCCCGCCCTGGCCATCGCCGGTCTGGGGGTCCGCGACATCATGGGCTATTGCGTCACCGCCCTGTTGTTCTCGGGCTTCATCTTCGGCGCCGCGATGATCTTCTTCTAAGCAAGACCAACCCATCAGCAACAACCCTTGTCTTCAAGGGAGAGGTAAAATGACAAAAGCATTGAGTATAACGGCAGCCGCCGAACTGGTCACAGACGGGTCCGTCGTCATGATCGGCGGTTTCATGGGCGTGGGCTCGCCGCACCGCCTGATCGACGAACTGGTGCGCCAGGGCCGCAAGGGTCTGACGGTGATCTGCAACGACACCGCTCGCCCCGGCGTCGGCATCGGCAAGCTGATCGAGGCCAAGGCCGTCAGCCACCTGATCGCCACCCATATCGGCACCAACCCGGAAACCCAACGCCAGATGATCGCCGGGGAAATCACCGTCGAGCTGGTGCCCCAGGGCACTTTGGCCGAGCGCATCCGCGCCGCCGGCCACGGCCTGGGCGGCGTGCTGACTCCCACCGGGGTCGGCACCGTGGTCGCCGAGGGCAAGCCCACCGTCGAGGTCGACGGGCGCACCTTCCTGCTGGAAAAGCCGGTTCACGCCGATTTCGCCCTGGTGGGCTGCAATCGCGCCGATTATTCCGGCAATCTGGATTATTCACTGACCGCCCGGAACTTCAATCCGCTGATGGCCATGGCGGCGAGCATCGTCGTCGCCGAACCCGACGCGGTGGTTCCCGTCGGCGTCATTCCCCCGGACGCGGTAGTGACGCCCCATGTTCTGGTCGATCATTTCATCGAAGGAGGGCTCCATCATGGACGATAAAGTCGTCATCGCCAAACGTGTGGCGCTGGAGCTGCAAAGCGGCAATCTGGTCAATCTGGGCATCGGCCTGCCGACCACCGTCGCCAAATACCTGCCGGCGGGAGTGAATGTTCACTTCCAGTCCGAGAACGGCATCATCGGCATGTCCACCGTCCCCGCTGAGGGGATGGAGAACGAAACCCTGTCCGACGCCGGCGGCAGCCCCATCGGCGCCATCGCCGGAGCGGCGGCGTTCGACAGCTGCATGTCGTTCGGGCTGATCCGCGGCGGCCATCTGGACGTCACCGTTCTGGGCGGCCTGCAAGTGGACGAAGCCGGACAACTGGCCAACTGGATGGTTCCCGGCAAGATGGTTCCCGGCATGGGCGGCGCCATGGATCTGGTCAGCGGTGCCCGCCGCGTGATCGTCGCCATGACCCACACCGCCAAGGGCGACGCCAAGATCCTGAAAAAGTGCAACCTGCCCCTGACCTCGGTGCGCCGGGTGGATCTGGTGGTCACCGAACTGGCCGTGATCGAACCCACCGCCGAAGGGCTGGTGCTGCGCGAAACCGCTCCCGGCGTCACCGTCGAACAGGTGGTCGCCGCCACCGAAGCCAGCCTGATCATCCCCGATCAGGTCGGGGTGATGGCTATCTAGGGTATTGAAGCGGCCCCGGTACGGGCCCGTTTGAGGCAAAACTGGAGACGGCTGCGTTTGACCGGAGCCGTCTCCAGTCCGTTATTGGCTCCAGGGTACCAGCCGTCCACCCACCCGGCGGACGGCAATATCCAGCAGCAATCCCGTCACGCCGATGGACAACATGCCCACCACCACAATGTCGGTGCGCAGCAGGGTCCGGGCGTCGTTGATCAGGAACCCCAAGCCGCTGCTGGCTCCCACCAATTCCGCCGCCACCAGGGCCATCCAGCCGGTTCCCAGGGCGACGCGGATACCGGTGACGATATGCGGCAGCGATTGCGGCAGCACCACCCGCCACAGCACATGTCCCGATCCCGCCCCCAGAGTGCGGGCGGCTTCCAGCATGTCGGCCTCGACCAGCCGCACCCCGGCGGCGGTATTGATCAGCAACGGAAAGAACATGCCGAGGAAAATGATGAACTGGTTCTGCGCGTCCCCCAGTCCGAACCACAGGATCGACAGGGGAATCCAGGCCAATGGCGGAATGGGCCGCAGCACCTCGACGATGCTGTAAAGCTGCCGGTTCACCCCCGGCCACCAGGCCATGGCGACGCCGATGGGAATGGCCGCGGCTGAAAACACAAACGCCACCAGCACCCGCCGCAGACTGGACAGCAGATGCCCGGCAAGCTCGCCGTCGGAGATCAGATCCCAGCCGGTCGCCGCGATGTTCGACGGCGCCGGAAACAGCAAGGCTGCGTCGGGCTGCCAGGCCGGCAGCAAGAAGCCGCTGACCCACTGCCACACGGCCAGCAGAACCACCAGCAGAGACAGCGGCTTCAGGCGTTCCAGAAACCTCCGGATCATGGATTATAGACCTTGCCGGCGAAACTCCAGGGCTTGACCAGATCACCCGAAGCCGGGAAAGGCTGCGGCGCCGCGCCGGTGGCTTGATTGAAATAGGGCGGATAGGGCACCTGCCCCACCTTGCCCGGCCAGCCCTGCGGGAAATAGACGGGCTGCGGCGGCAGCGCCCAACCCAGCTTGCCCACCGACTTGCGGATGAAATCGGGAGCATAGGTGGCGGCGTAATCATCGTTGCCGATGTCGCGGGTCAGGCGCTTGCGATCCTTCAGCCAAACGCGGATCCGTTCCGACTCGGCGGCCCAGAAGGCCGGATTGGGCACCAGGAAGGTCGGCTTGAACAGCAACACGTTCTGCGCCAGCTGGCTGGCCAGGAAGCCTTCGGGAATGGCCTTCAGGGCGGGATCTTCTTTCAGGAAACGCACGGTTTCCTTGGGGTGGCGGCGCACCCACAGCACGGCTTCCAGATAGGAATCGGTCAAGGCCTGCACCACGTCGGGAACATTGTCCACCAGCTCCTGGCGAATGAAGCCGATACCTTCATAGATGCTGTAGGGATGGCTGGTGTCGATGGTCCGACCGGTCTTCCGTTCCTCGGTGATCAGCGACGCCGTATGATCCCACGGCACCACCGCCGCTACACCCTTCGGCAATTGAATCTGCTCAGACAACGGCATGTTTTTCAGCACCACGTCGGTGCCGATCCGCAGACCGTTGGCCTGGGCCGCCGCCTGGAAATAGAATTCGGCCGACGAGCCCGTGACCAGACCGATAACCGCCGGTTCCTTGCCCCCCTTCAAGTCGGCCAGGGAATGCAGCGGCGAATCGTTGGGCACGATCACCGCGTGGGTCAGCAGCGGATAGTTCAGCACGGCTTTCACCGGCACCTTGCGGTCCACCAGCGAAAGATAGGGGAAATTGCCGCTGCCGCCGAACTGGATGCGCCCGGCGGTGATGGCCTCGATCAGTTCCGGCCCGGACAGGAACCCCTGAAGCTTCTGTTCGACGCCGCGCTTCGCCAGAAGCCCCAGACGATCCAGAGCGATGTTAATGGCGTTGTGCCCGGTCCAAGGCGATTGGAACCCGATGGTCAAGGGCCACCAGCCCTTGTCTTTCAGCCAGGCCACCGACTTGTCCGAGATCTTTTCATAAGGCTGGGTCCAGCCCCAATCGGCAGGCTGCTCGTCGGCGGCGAACGCTCCTTTGGGCAGACCGACGGAAAGACCGATGGCGGTGCCGCCCAGCAATTGCAGGAAACGGCGGCGCGAAGGGGCATGAGAGATCATCAACGTTCTCCGAAAAGACAAGGATCAGGTCCGCCCTTTCCAGGGGACCAGGCGAGATTCCAACCAGCGCATGAGCAGATCGAAGCTGTAGGCGATAGCGCCGATGACGACGATGCCCACCAGCATGATGTCGGTGCGCAGGAAGCTGGAGGCATTGAGCACCATTTGCCCCAGCCCCTGCTGGGCGGCCACCATCTCAGCGGCGACCAGGGTGCTCCAGCCGAAGCCCAGGCCGATGCGCATGCCGGTCAAAATGTCGGGCAGCGCGGCGGGCAGGATGACGTGAAAAAACACCTGGCGACGGCTGGCCCCCATGGAAAAAGCGGCGTGCAGTTGCTCGACCGCCACCGACCGCACTCCGGCCCGGGCCGACAGGGCCAAAGGCGCGAACACGGCCAGATAGAGCAGCACCATTTTCTGGGTTTCGCCGATGCCGAACCAGATTACCGTCAGCGGCAGATAAGCCAGCGGCGGCAGCGGGCGGTAGAATTCGATGACCGGATCAAGGGCACTGCGCACCAGTCTGCTGACCCCCATGGACAAGCCGATGGGAATGGCGGTGAACAAAGCCAGCAGGAACGACCCGGCGACACGGAACAGGCTGGCCAAGGCGTGATCCAGCAAGGTACCGCCCGTCCCGTCGCCGCCGACCAGGGACAGGAAGGTGTGGAACACCTGCTTCGGACCGGGCAAGAAAAGAGGCGGAACCCAGTGAAATTCGGCAGAGCCCCACCACAGCGCCAGCAGCAAGCCGCCGCTGGCCGCCGTCAGCCAAGGCAGGTTGCCCAAAGCCGGCGGACCATAGGGATCGGCGGGAGATTTAGGCATGGCTGAAATGAACCGCCTGCAACACATCCTCGCGCACGCGGATGAAATCGGGATGGGATTTGACGGCGCGGGCGTCCCCCTGTTCCAGGTAGCGGCGGCAAAAATCCAGTTCGGCACGATGGACGATGCGCCCCGGACGGGGGGAAAAGACCAGCAGATGCGAGCCCAGAAACACCGCCTCTTCGACGGAATGGGTGATGAAGAACACCATCTTGCGGGTCTTGTCCCAGACCTTCAGCAGCAACTCCTGCATGCTTTCGCGGGTAAAGGCGTCCAGCGCCCCCAGCGGCTCGTCCATCAGCAGCACATCGGGATCGGACGCCAAGGCGCGGGCGACGCCCACCCTTTGCTGCATGCCACCCGACAATTGATAGACCGGATGCGAAGCGAATTCCTCCAACCCGACCAGCGTCAAAGTCTCCATGGCCCGTTCGCGGCGCTCCTTCTTCGGCACGCCGCGCATGCGCAGGGCGAACGCGACGTTCTCAGCGACGTTCAACCAGGGAAACAGGGCGTGTTTCTGGAAAACCACGCCGCGATCGGCGCCCGGACCGGCGACGGGACGGCCGTTCAGGCGGACTTCCCCGGCGGTCGGGCGCAGAAAACCGGCAATGCTGTTGAGCATGGTGGTTTTGCCGCATCCCGACGCCCCCAGGGCCACCCAGAACTGGCCGTCGGACATGGAAAAGGATACCCCGCCCAGTGCCTGCACCTCCTGCCCTTCGGGCGAGGTATAGCGGACCGACAGGTTATCAACGTCGAGAATGGTCATGACGGGATATCCTTCACCTTTACTTGGCCAATGCCTTCTGGGCGTAGGTCGGATTGACGAAGGCGGCATAGTCCGGCAGCACTTCGGTGATGCGGCCTTGCTCTTTCAAGAATTGCGCGGTAAACAGCAGAGCCTTGGCCGCGCCGCCGTCCTTGCCGCCGCCCAGCCATTTCGGAGAAATCTGCTCCTCGATGGTGGGGAAGCCGTACAAAGCCAAACCGGCAGGAATGTCCTCGGCCTTGCCGCCGGTGATCTTGGCGATGGCGGCGATCTCCGGGCTACCCACGGTCCACTTATCCTTTTCCCTGCGATAGCGCTCGTCGGCAGCGGCAACAGCCTTGACAAAAGCAGTCACGAAGTCGGGATTTTCCTTGGCGAATTTCTTCGACACCACGATGCCGTCAAAGGTGGATTTCCCCCAACCGGACAGTTCGCCCGAGGTGATCAGCACCTTGCCGTTCTGCTTGATCTTGGACAGAGCCGGATCCCAGACGAAGGCGCCGTCGATGTCGCCGCGTTCCCAGGCGGCGGCGATTTCCGCCGGGCGCAGGTTGACCACCTGCACGTCGGCAGGCTTCAGCCCGAACTGCTCCAGCGCGAACAAAAGATGGAAGTGCGAGGTGGAGACGAAGGGCGTGGCGATCTTCTTGCCCTTCAGATCCTGCGGCGAGACGATGCCCGAACCGTTGCGCACCACCAAAGCCTCGGCCGAGGCGATGTCTTCCAGAATCCAGAACAGCTCGGCGTCCACTCCCTGGCTCAAACCGGCGGCGATGGGGCTGGAGCCGGCTTCGCCGATGGCCACGTCACCGGAGGCGACGGCGCGGATGACGTCGGCTCCGCCGCCGAACAGCTTCCAATTAATCTTCCAGCCGGTGGCCTTCTCGACCTCCTGGTTGACGATGGCCACCCGCAGCGGGTTCCACATGTCCTGGTGGGCGATCGTCACTTCCTTGGCCTGGGCGGCCGCGGCGCCGACCAGGATCGAACCCATCGTCACGACGGCTGCGACCTTTTGTACGAAATTCATGCCCCTCTCCTCATTCGATGAAAATTCAGGCCTGCGGACCGTGGTCCAGATAGGCGGAAACACGCTCGCCCCAGCGGGCGTTCGGGTAATAGTCCCAAATGGCGTGATGCCAGGTGGCCCAATTGTCCCAGAACAACAGGGTGTTGGGTTCCCAATGGATGCGCGTCTGGAAAGCCAGATTCGAGCTCACATGGTCATAGATCAGCTTCAGCACCGCCGCGCTTTCCGGACGGGTCAACTGAACGATGTGGCTGGTGAAGCTGGGATTGACGAACAGGAACTTGCGCCCCGTAACGGGATGGCGGGCCACCACCGGATGCTCCGACGCCGGAAAAGAGGTGCCGGGCGACGGCTGGGCGCCATATCCCGCCGTCCAGGCCTGGGAGCCGTCATGGATGGCGGTCAGCCCGTCCAGCAGCGCCTTGATCGGATCGGACAGGGAATCGTAGGCCAGTTGCAGATTGGCGAAGGCGGTATCGCCACCGCCGCCCTCGGGCAGCTCTCGTACCCGCAGGAACGATCCCCAGATGGGATGGGCGTCGCAACTGACATCGTTGTGCCAAGCGTCGCCGGCGGTGTTGCGGGAATTCTGGTCGGTCCGCCAAGCCAGTACTTCCGGATCGTACTTATCCGAGGACAAGGCCCGGGCTCCGCCCAGGACATGGCTGTGCAGCGAGCCGAAACGGCGGGCAAAACGTTTGTGGTCCTCGGGGCTGATGTCCTGATCGCGGAAAGCCAGAACCAGATTCTCCGAGATTGCCCGGCGGATTTCCCCAAACTGTTCGTCGCTCAAATCCTTCGACAGGTCGATCCCACGCACTTCGGCGCCAATTGTGGGGGTAAGACGCTTGACCTGGATCGTGCGATAGGCTTCACGCGGAGCGCTATTCCAGGCTTCGATCGCCCGCTTGTCGTTAAAATCCCGATAGAAACTCATCTTTCCACCTCGTCTGACACTCTGGGCGCGCCTGCGGCGCACCTGATCAAGCCACTAAACTACTAGAAAAATATCTTTAGTCCACGATAAAAGCATTTATTTAGTGGTTTAATATATTATTCAACGAGAAAAAAACGTTGTTCATCCGCGAACGGAAAGGCTCGCCGACGAATCGGCGGCAAAAGAAAAGGCAGGACCGGAAAGTCCTGCCTCGTTGCCCGATGACTGAGAAAAAATCTGTTACGCCTCTTGGGGCGCTCCGCCGCCTTCGCCGAACGACGCCTCGACGCCCACCGCCTCCAAGGCTCTCAGGAACGCCCCGACGCCAGAGCGGCGGACCGGAACAAAGGGCTTTTCCCAACGTTTGCACAGGCGTTTCAGATGATCGTGGGCCATGTGGCTGATGCAATCCACCGGGAACATCACGGCATCGGCCTGTCCCATCAGGCCGCTCAGACGGCTCATGCTTTCCTCGAAGCCGCCGTCATGATGAACCAGCGTGCCCTTGCACTCCTCGACGATCCGCCGCAGATGCGGCACATGATTGGCCCGCCCGCCGACATAAAGGATGCAGCGGCCGCACAGATCGGGACGGGCGCAGGACTGGTCGCAGGAAGCCAGCCGATCGTCCGGCATGCCGTTGCCGGCCAGAAGCTGCATCTCCAGACTGGCATTTTCCGCCCGCAACTCGTCGATATCGATGCGCAGATGGTGCAAGGAACGTTCGCCCTCGGTTTGCAGGGCTTCAAGTTCGCGGATTCGTTCCGCATCCTCGCGGTGGCGCGTTTCCGACAGGTCGAGATGGCGCTGCAATTCGGCCACCATCACCTTCAGCCCGTCCATTTCGGCGGCGCTGACGGCGGCATAGGACAGGCGGCGCAGCTCGGCCCGGTCCTGCTCCAGTTGCTCGGACAAGTCGCGGATGCTTTCGTCGCGGCTGGAAACCTCCTGGCGCAGCCGTTCCTGCTGGCGGGACACCTTGTCCTCCAGTTCGTCGACGGTCTTTTCCAAGCCGTGCACCCGCCGCAGGTCAGCCCTGGAGGAAGCCCCGACCTGATGGGACAGCATATGCATCTCGCCGAACGCCACATTCTGCAGATCGCCGGACACCAGGGGATGGGACATCAACGCCCACAAGGCACCGGCCACCTCGCCGCTTTCCAAAGCCTCGCGCCAGGAGTCGGCAAGACCCTGTTCGGTCTTGATCTTGCTGAAGCGGAAGATGGCCGGAGCGAACTTCTTGTCCATCAGCTTGGTCAGCTCCTTGCCGACCTTGCGATCGCGCGAGGCCCAATAGACCATGGTGGAATGCACGTCATAGTCGGTCGACGGCGTCTTTTTCATGGGAATGCCCAGCCGATTGGCCAGCCGCCGCAATTCAGGCATCGAAACGCAAGTTCCGACGATCATGCAATGCCACCCGGTTTCGATTTCCCACAGCTTGCGCCGGTCCGTTCTGACCAGGGAAAATTCGGAAGTCTCGCAGCTTTCACACATGGTCACGCTCCGCTTCAGGCCGTTGCCTTGAGGTCCTGGTGATTCGGAAGCCAGGATGCCGTCAGCAGGCTGCCGTCGCGTTGTTCGGCGATAAGGCGCAGAGCGCAGGGCCGGCCGTCGTCGGGTAAACGGGCGAAATAGCGCGAGCCCGAGGCAACCATGTCCACCATACCCAATGTTTCATGCTCCAGCCGCAAGGCCCCGATCTCCCCCGCCCGCTCGGGCAGCCCCAGGAACTGGGCCAGATAGAGCCCCTCCTGCCCCGGCATACGGTAAAGCTCGACCCACCAGGGACCGAAATCCCGAAGCCCCAGACACAGCCGCCCCGCCGCTGCGCGGGTGACGGTGCGGCGACGGCACAGACACGCCACCCCATCGGCCAGACGGGAAACCATGGCACAACCTTCGGACCACAAACAGCGCATGGCGGAAACCTTCCTTCGGATCACCAGACGCCATTTAATCTTAATTGAGAATGATTCGCAATATCATAATTGACCTAATGGCGCGAACGGCAAGGACGAGCCGGGAACCGCCCCGGCTCGCCTGAGACCCTATTTGTCGGCATAGATCAGTTGCCCGAAAATCACCAAGGCGCTCGACCAGCAAGTATAAAATTTTTTATCCTTGGACAGCCCCTGCGGATCGAACACCGCCATGTTGCCGTCATCGGCGACGAAAGCCTGAAGGTCGATCACAGCCGCTTCCCGATGCGCGAAGGTCTGCCCCATCGAGGTAACATCGCCGGACAATTCCTCGCGCCAGTGCTCGCTCTTGCCATGCACGAAGCTGTGCAGATTGAGGCCGTTCAAACTGGTGTTCTTATAGGCGCTTTCGACCTTGGCCTGATAGCTGGCGGCGGTGCAACTCTTGACCGTCTGCGTCTCGACCAGATCATGCTGATAGCCCGCCCAATAGACCTCGGTGCCCGTCAGTTTTTGTTCCGTGAAACCGCCGCAGCCGAATTTTGTGTCGGCGGCGCTGCATCCCAATTTGTTGATGAAAGCGGAACCGACGATCGTCGACGCCACGTTCCATTGATTGAGCGTCGCCAGCGTTTGGTATTCTTCCTGCACCGCGTCCTTTTTGCGCCCGTTGGCGTAGCCGATCAAAGCGACGGCGGGATAAGCCTTGAGAAAACAGACGTTCTTGCCGTTCTTGGTGCTCAACTTGCTGCAGCCGTTGGCCAGAACGTTCACTCCCTGGCTGGTCTGCTGGACGACATAGGTTTGCGCATCCTCGACCGGATTGGCCATGGCCGTTCCGGTGGAAAGCACGATGCCGAAGGTAAGCGCCGTCCCGAAAAAACCCGGCATTGTCCGCACCACAGTCATAGCCAACCTCCGCGATAGCATGAACTCAAAACACACGCTATGCGAGTCACTTCCCCAAGGCAAGTTCTCCTAAGGGCAGTAGTGCGGAAGTCGCACGTCGGACTAACGGGCCAGGGAAATCAGCAACAATACGACCAGCACCAAAGCCGTCGCCTGCCAGAACAGCAACGGATTGCGCTGATAAAGGGAAGGCCGCCGCGAAGAGTCGGCGGACTGAGCGGCCGGGCCGCTTTCCAGCGCGAACAGCATCTCCGTGGCGTCGGCGAAACGCTCTTGCGGTTTCAGCGCCATGGCTTTGCCCAAGGTGTAATCCAGCCAAGAGGGCAAATCCGGACGATCTTTGACCAGAGGCCGAACCTTGGCGAAACGAGGTTTGGAAAAAGGCTCGATTTCCCCATGGGGGTAATGGCCGGTAAAGGCCCGGAACAGGCTCGCCCCCAAGGCATAAAGGTCCGACGCCTCGTCTCCCGCCGCTCCCGCGAACATTTCCGGCGCCATGAAGCTGGGCGTTCCCGGAATGTCGTCGCCGCCGATCTCCTCCAGGCCGGGCACGCGCACGACCCCCAGGTCAATCAGCTTCACGTCACCGTCGGGGCAAAGGATGACGTTGTCCGGCTTGATGTCGCGGTGGATCACTCCGGCCCGATGCAGCGCGGCCAAGGCCTGACACAGCTTGACGCCGATGCGCCGCCCTTCCTCCAGACCGATCTTTGGGGAACGGGCCGAACGCTGTTCCAGGGTTTCCCCCTCGTACAGCGGCATGACGGCGTACAGACGGCTTTGACGGCCTGCGGGCAATTCGATGACGCGTCCCACATGGGGACTGCGGATTTGCGCCGAGACCCAGGCTTCCCGCAGAAAAGCCTGCTTGAACACATCGTCCGCGGCGGCGCGGGGGCGGGGAAACTTCAAAACCACCGGGCCGCCATCCTGATTGTCCTTAGCAACGAACAGGCGGGTATAGCGCCCGTCGCTCAATTGCCTGCCCAACAGAAAACCGTCCACGACATCGCCGCTTTTCGGTAACGGCGGAATGGGCAGACCGGCCAGGGCGTGGCTGATGCCGGAACGGTCCGCAGGCGGCAGGGCCAGAATGTCCACCACCAAAGCGGTGGAATTGTCCTGGCTGCCGGCCTCGATGGCCGACGTCACCAGAGCGCGGGCGGTTTCCTCGGGCCCCAGCTGGCGGGCGAGAATGTCGGTGATGCGGCGGTCGGACAACGATCCGTGCACGCCGTCGCAACAGATCATGAAGCGGTCGTGCAATTCCAAAGGATGGCAGGAGTAATCCAGCCGCGCCCCCTGCTCCATCCCCAATGCCCGATAAAGCACATGGGTCAGTCCCGGCTGCTTCAGACAATGGTCCTCGGTCAGCAGAGTCAGGCGCCCCTGGCTGAAACGATAGAGACGGCTGTCGCCGATATGCAGCACATGGGCGGTGCGTCCCCGCAACACCAACCCGGAAAAGGTGCAGCCCATGCCCGCCAGTTCCCCCTGGCGGCCGACGGCATGAAGCCAATTGTTCAAGGACTCCAGAACAGACGAGGCGGCACGGCGCACGCCCCAGCTTTGCGGCTTGTCGTAATAGCCGTCCAGAAAGCCGCGCACGGCGGTTTCCGCCGCCTCGCGCCCGCCCTGAGTTCCGCCCATGCCGTCCGCCAGGGCCAGGGCATAGCCGAAGCGGTCGGCGGTCAGAGGGCTGGGGCGGGCGGCACCGGCGAAATCCTCGTTTCGCCGGCGCATCCCCGTTTCGGAGGCGATGCCGATGCCGATGGCCAGGCAGGAACCGCCTCCGATCATTTAGATACGCGCTCCCGAAACCGCGCCCCAGGTGGTGCGCCAACGCTTCTTGACGCCCACCAGGGACAGCAGCCCCACCAGCACCAGCGCGCTGAAAAACAGGAAGCCCATGGTGAAGTCGCCGGTCATTTCCTTGGAACTGCCCAGAGTCTTGGCCAGAAAAAAGCCGCCGACACCGCCGAAGCAGCCGACCAGACCAGTCATGGTGCCGATCTCGCCCTTGAAGCGCTGGGGAATCAGCTGGAACACCGCGCCGTTGCCCATGCCCAGGCACAACACGCCGGCCGAGAACAGCACCAGGGCGCGAATAGCCTCCATCGGCAGATTGGCGAAAGTCCAGCCGGCGACCGCACCGCCACCGGCGACATCGGGGGCCGGACCGGCAGGCATGAAGGCCGCGGCGGCGTAAGCCACGGCAACGACGCCGAACAGCACCAGCAAGGTCTTGATGCCGCCGATGCGGTCGGCCACGGCCCCGCCGATGGGACGGAAGAACGAACCGAACGAGACGACGATGGCCACCATCAGACCGGCGGCGACGCCCGAGACGTGATACTGAATGTTGAAGTACAGCGGCAGCGAATTGGCCAGACCGACGAAACCGCCGAAGGTGATGAAATAAAAGAACATGAACCACAGGCTGTCGACATCGGTCAGAACCGCCTTGTACTTGGCCCAGGTGACCGGATTGCGGGCGACCGGCGCTTCCTTGGAAACGAAGGCGTAGAACAGGAAGGTCGGCACCAGCGGGATCAGCAAGGTGCCGATGGCGGTCTGCCAGCCGTAATGTTCGGCCAGGGACGGAATGATCAGCGCGTCCAGCGCCGTGCCGACGTTGCCGGCCCCGGCAATGCCCATGACGATGCCCTGGAGATGCGGCGGATACCACTTGCTGGCCTGGGGCAGCGCCACCGAGAAGGAGGCTCCGGCCAAGCCCAGGATAACGCCCATCAACTCGACCTCGGCATAACTGTGCAGGCCGAACAGATAAGCGTAGGCGACGCCGGAAATGACGATCAGCTGCGCGATACTGCCGGTGATCTTGGCACCGATATGATCGCACAGAATGCCCATGGGAACCCGTAGGATAGCCCCGGCCAGGATCGGAATCGCCACCAGGGTGAATTTCTCGCCGACCGGGATGTTCAGCTCCTTGCTGATATACATGATCAGCGGCCCCAGGGTGACCCAGGTCATGAAGCTGAAATCGAAATAAAGGAAACAGGCCATCAATGTCGGCCAGTGCCCTGATTTCTTGAAGTCCTTGAGGTTCATCGCGCTCGCTCCTCGTCCAGATAGAATATGGGAATGATCAGGCCGCCGTCGTCCGGGAATTCTCCCCGGCCTGCGTTTCGCTCAAAAGACGGCGGAGTTCGGGAATGCAGGACCCGCAGTTGGTACCGGCACGCAAGGCTGTGCCGATCGCCTCGACGCTGGTCAGGCTCTGGCTGGCGATCGCCTCCAGAATGGTGTTGCGTCCCACCTGATGGCAGGCGCAGACGGTCGGACCGGGATCGCGGCGGTGGGCGCCGCCTCCGGCCAAAAGATCCGCCCGCTCCACTCCGTTCAGGACATCGCGGGCAAAGAGTTGCGACAGCCAGTCCAGGGCCGCCGTATCGTCGGACGGAGCGGCGAAGAACACCGCCTCCAGCCGGCCGTCCACCAGCCGGGCGGCGCGGAACAGGCCAAGTCCCTTGTCCTCGTAAGTCAGCCAATGGCCGTCGGCGCCAAAAGAGCGGGCCAGCCAATCGGCCCAATCCGTCACGTCATCCTCGCCAGCCAGACGGTAAACGGTATGGCCGTACCCGGCGGCGGCGGACCAGTGCACTCCGGCCAACCCGGCGGCTTCGTTCCGGCTGAGCAGAAGCCCGCGCCATGCCGTCCGCAGGGGCTGTACGCGAACGGGCGTGAATTTTAGCTCGGGCTGGCCGGACACCGGATCGACGTAAGGAGCGATCAGCCGCCCGACATTGGCCGACGAGGCGAACTGATCGTTCCAATGCATGGGAGCGAACACCTCGCCCTCGCGCTGTCCGTCATCGATGGAAATCTTCAGAACCGCACCGCCCAGGAGGCTTTCCACCCGCGCCATGCCGCCGTCCATCAGCCCGTAGCGAGCGGCGTCGGCGGGGTGCACCGCCAGCCAGGGCTCGGAACGGTGGGCGGCCAGCCGGGCTGATTTGCCGGTGCGGGTCATGGTGTGCCATTGATCGCGGGTGCGGCCCGTGTTCAAGGCCAGCGGCCAGTCGTCCGACACCGCCGACCGGGGCGGACGGGCGGTGACGGCGACGAAGCGCGCCTTGCCGTCGTCGTGGAAAAAGCGGCCGTCGCCAAACATCCGTGCCGTGCCGCGTCCATCCTCGGCCACCGGCCATTGAACGGGCTGAAGGCGGTCGTAATCGGCATCGATCAGCCCCGACAGATCAAAATCGCGGCGGCCGTCGTTCTCGAAGGCGGACAGTGCGCAATGTTCGCGGAAAATATCCTTCGGCCCCTGATAGGCGAAAGCGTCGGCGAAGCCCATGCGCCGGGCCACCTCGGAGACGATCCACCAATCGGCCTTGGCCTGACCGGGGGGCGGCAGCACAGCCGGCTGGCGGGAAATGCGGCGTTCGGAATTGGTCACCGTGCCGTCTTTCTCGGCCCAGGTCAGGGCGGGCAGCAGAACGTCGGCGTAAGCCGTGCTGTCGGTCGCGGCCACGGCGTCGGACACCACGACGAAAGGACATTTTTCCAAGGCCCGGCGCACTTGGCTGGCGTCGGGCAGGCTGACCGCCGGGTTGGTAGCCATGATCCACAAAGCCTTGATCCGCCCATCCTCCACCGCCTGGAACAGGTCGACGGCCTTCAAGCCAGGCTTGCGGGCGACGTTCCGGCTTGCCCAGAAACGCGAAACACGGTCGACCGACACCGGATCGAAGCTCATATGAGCGGCCAGCATGTTGGCCAGACCGCCGACTTCGCGCCCGCCCATGGCGTTGGGCTGACCGGTGAAGGACAAAGGCCCCATGCCCGGCCTGCCGATACGCCCCGTCAGCAGATGGCAATTGATGATGGCGTTGACCTTGTCGGTCCCGGCGCTGGACTGGTTCACTCCCTGGGAATAAACGGTGACGGCGCGCTCGGTGGCGGCGAACCAGTCGTAGAACACCGCCAGATCCAAGGGATCGACATCGCAGACGGCGGCGACGTCATCCTCGGCGCAGGCCGCCGCCAGGGCCGCCTTGACGCCTTCGGTATGGCCGGCAACGAAGGCGGCGTCGCTTTTTCCCCGTGCTGCCAGATGCGCCAATAGGCCGTTGAACAAGGCGACGTCGCTGCCCGGACGCAGCGGCAGATGCAGGTCCGCCCCCTGCGCCGTGGCGGTGCGGCGGGGATCGATCACCACCAGCTTCATGTTGGGACGAGCGGCGCGGGCCGCCTGGATGCGCTGAAACAAAATGGGATGGCACCAGGCGGTGTTCGACCCTACCAGCACCACTAGGTCGGCCAGGTCCAGGTCCTCGTAATTTCCCGGCACAGTATCGGAACCGAAGGCCCGCACATGGCCGGCCACCGACGACGACATGCACAGGCGGCTGTTGGTGTCGATGTTGGCCGAACCGATGAACCCCTTCATCAGCTTGTTGGCGACGTAATAATCCTCGGTCAGCAACTGGCCCGAGACGTAGAAGGCGACGGAATCCCGGCCATGCTCGCTGACGGCACGTGAAAACTCTCCGGCCACTCGCTCCAACGCCTCGTCCCAGGCGGCCCGACGCCCGTCGATCATGGGATGCAGCAGGCGGCCGTCCAGTCCTACGGTTTCCCCCAAGGCGGTTCCCTTGACGCACAGCCGCCCCTTGTTGGCCGGATGATCGGGATCACCCGCCACCTCCAGCCCGCCGCCAGGAATCGGCATCGCCAGGACACCGCAGCCGACGCCGCAATAGGGACAGGTCGTGCGCAAAGTCTCAGCCATGGACCACCTTCAGCTTCGCAGAGATTTGCAGATGGATCATCCCGCCCTCGACCTTCAGCGGCACGGTCGGCGTACAGCCGTTGTCGGGAGCCTGGGCCTCGCCGCTTTCCAGATCGATGACCCAGTTGTGCAGCGGACAAGTGACCTTGTGGCCGTGAACGATGCCTTCAGACAGCGGCCCCTGACGGTGGGGACAACGGTTGTGCAGGGCGAATACCCCGCCGTCGGCGGCACGGAACACGGCGATCTGCCCCTTTTGCGTGTTGATCAGGCGTGCCCCCAGAACGGGAATATCCTCGACGCGGCCGACTTCGATCCATTCGGTCGTCATGGCTCACCCCACCTTGCGCAGAATGTTGAATTCATGGGCGTCGACGCCCTTGGCGGCCCGTTCGCCCCAAGGATCGACCTGAGCGGTTTTCTGGGACAGAAGGAAGCGGGCATAGGCGCTTTTGCGGCCTTCGGCGTCGTCGACGATCCGGCTGCGGACATAATCGATGCCCACCCGTTCGACCCAGGGGGCCGTGCGTTCCAGATACCAGGCTTCCTCGCGATAGACCTGCATGAAGGCGCCGGCATATTCCAGCACCTCCGCTTCCGTGGCGACCCGGCACAGGGCGTCGGTGCCGCGCAGTTCGATGCCGCCGTTGCCCCCCACCATCAGGTCGTACCCGGCTTCGACGCAGACCACGCCGAAATCCTTGATGCTGGCCTCGGCGCAATTGCGCGGGCAGCCCGACACCGCCATCTTGAATTTGTGGGGCGTCCACGATCCCCAGGTCATCTGTTCCAGCTTGACGCCCAGGCCGGTGGAATCCTGGGTGCCGAAGCGGCACCATTCCTTGCCGACGCAAGTCTTTACCGTGCGCAGCCCCTTGGCGTAGGCGTGGCCCGACACCATCCCGGCGGCGTTGAGATCGGCCCACACCGCCGGCAGGTCTTCCTTCTTCACCCCCAGCAAATCCACCCGCTGACCGCCGGTGACCTTGACCGTGGGAATGTCGAACTTGTCCACCACGTCGGCAATGGCCCGCAGTTCCTTGGCGTTGGTCAGCCCGCCCCACATGCGCGGCACCACCGAATAGGTGCCGTCCTTCTGGATGTTGGCGTGAACGCGCTCGTTGATGAAACGCGACGGCTGATGGTCCTCGTATTCGCCGGGCCAGGCGCAGAGCAGGTAATAGTTCAGGGCCGGACGGCACTTGGCGCAGCCGTCGGCGGTCTTCCAATCCAGGGCGGTCATCACCTCGGGAATGGTTTTCAGCTTCCGATCGGCAATGGCCCTGCGCACGGCGTCGTGACCGTGGTCGGTGCATTTGCACAGGGCTGGCACCGTTTCCACCACGGCATCGGCGCCGATGGTGGCGGCCAGGATTTTCTGCACCATGCCGGCACACTGACCGCACGAGGCGCTGGCCTTGGTATGGGCTTTCACCTCGTCCAGGGTGGTCAGCCCTTTGGCCTTGATGGCGGAAACAATGGCGCCCTTGGACACGCCGTTGCAGCCGCAGACCTGCATGTCGTCGGACATGGCGGCGACGTCGACGCCGCCCTTGCCGTGACTGCCGCATCCGCCGCTCTCGGCATGGGCCTGGCCGAAGATCAGGCGGGGGCGCATTGCGGAAATATCGGCATTGGCGCGGATTTGTTCGAAATACCAGGGACCGTCGCCGGTCTCGCCGTAAAGCACGACGCCCACCAATCTGTCGCCCCGGACCACCAGCTTCTTGTAGATGCCGGACTGGATATCGCGATAAAGGATGTCGTCGGTGGTTTCATCGCCGATGAAGTCTCCGGCCGAGAACAGCTCGATGCCCGTGACTTTCAGGCGGGTGGCGGTGACGGTGCCCGCATATCCCGCAGCCTCGATCCCGGTCAGACGGGCGGCGCAGACCTTGGCCATGTCGAACAACGGCGCCACCAGGCCATAGCAATTGCCGCGGTGCTGCACGCATTCGCCCACCGAAAAGATGGTCGGATCGCTGGTCTGCAGCCAGTCGTCCACCATCACGCCGCGGTCGCATTTGATGCCGCTGTTGGCCGCCAGTTCCGTATTGGGGCGAATGCCGACCGCCATCACCACCAGATCGGCCGCTTCTTCCGAACCGTCCCGGAAACGAATACCCTCGACTTTGCTCTTACCGAGAATGCTGTCGGTGACGGCTTTCATGCGGAACCGGATGCCGCGGTCTTCCAGCGCCTTCTGCAGCAACGCCCCGGCGGCGGCGTCCAACTGACGCTCCATCAGGGTATCCATCAGATGCACCACCGTAACGACCATGCCCCGCGCATTCAGGCCGTTGGCGGCCTCCAGCCCCAGCAAGCCGCCGCCAATGACGATGGCTTTGGCGCCGGGCTTGGCCGCCTCGATCATGCGGGCGACGTCGTCCACATCACGGAACGATACCACTTGCGGCAATTGCGCCCCCGGCACCGGCAGGATGATCGGCCGCGAGCCGGTCGCCAGCAGCAAGGCGTCGTAAGGCACCATTTCAGCGGTTTCGGTGACGATCCGCCGTGTCTCGCGGTCGATCCCCGAGACACGGACGCCGGAACGCAGGGCGATGCCGTTGGCCGCGTACCATTCGGCATCGTTCAGCACGATGTCGGTGAAGTCCTTTTCCCCCGACAGCATGGGCGAGAGCATGATGCGGTTGTAGTTCACGCGCGGCTCGTCGCCCAACACGGTGATGTCGTAAAGATCGGGAGCCAGCTTCAGCAACTCCTCGACGGTGCGGATGCCGGCCATGCCGTTGCCCACCACCACCAGCTTTTTCTTTTCCATTCCGCGCTCCTGGGCTTGCGAACAACAAAAAAGACGTCCCGCGAACAGGAGGCCCGGGCATCAGCCCTGGCTCCAATCGCGGAACGCCTTTGTTCCGTTTCGTCCCTCGCTGGCGATGCCGCCGAACGGGTCCGCTATGTGCCCACCAATCTCGCCGTTGAGCGGTGGACGGAAAACTCTCCACGTTCTCTATGGCAAATGGCATGCCAAAGAGTGGGCCCCTTGTTTTTCAGGCGATTGCAGGAAAATGGCGGGAAGGGACGCCGAGAAAATGACTAATATTTAATCACACAAAAACACGACGATTAAATATTAGTCAATTTCACCTTCGGGAATGGCTTGAGGGTCGAAACGCCCCTCGCCTTCCACACGGTAGTCCTGCCGTGGGCAGGAAAACCCCAGGTCGCCGGCGGCAACCCGATAAAGATCGCTGCGGAACACCGCCTCCGCCACCCCCCGCCAATTGACGCCGGCCGACAACTGCCCCCAGCGACGCATCTGCGAAAGCATCCACAAGCCCTGAGAGCGCCAGGGAAAATTGGCGTCGCCATGATGGAAAACCAACCCGTTTTCAGCTTCCAACGCCTCGCGGATAACCGCCAGGGGTGCCGCCAGATAATGAGGATGGGCGATGATTTCGGCCGCTTCCGGGCGGTTTTCCGGCCGATCGACCCAACGGCAGGCCGACAGAACGGCCCGCAGCAAGGCGCGGTGCGTCTCGGGATTCGTCTCGGCCCAATCCTGGCGCACCCCCAGAACCTTTTCCATCCGACCGTCCCAAATCTGCCGCCCGCTGGCCACGGCGGATCCCAAGCCCATTCTTTCAGCAAGGGCATTCCATGGCTCGCCGACACAATAACCGGCGATGTTCCCGGCGGCCAGTTGCGACACCATCAGCGGCGGCGGCACCACCACCAGACGGATATCGCGATCGGGGTCGATGCCCGCCCCGGCCAGCCACAGGCGTAGCTCGTAATTATGCATCGAAAAGGGGTAGACCATGGCGAAGGTCAGCGGCGGCAAACCGGCGGCCCGGTCCTCGGCGACGATGCGCAACAAGCCGGCCAGTACGTCTTCCCCGTCCCGCAGGCGCCGCAGCAGCCCCTGCCCCAAGGTGATGGCGTTGCCGCCCTGGTTCATAGCCATGGCGGTAACGAACGGCACCCGCATGTTGCCAAGACCCAGGGTTGCCGACAGCACCATGGGCGCCAGCATCTGAGCGGCGTCCAGCAATCCCACCGCCAGCTTGTCGCGGATGCTCGACCACGAAAATTCCCGGGACAATTCCACCGACAGTCCCTGCTCGGCGAAAAAGCCGCGTTCCTTGGCGACGATCAGCGGGGCGCTGTCGCACAAAGGGATAAAGCCGATCTTGAGCGCGTTCCGTTCCATGCCCCTACCCCAGCAGCTCGGCGGCTTCGATAATTTTGTTGGCGACGTCCACCAACCGCAGCTTCTGATCCATGGCCATCTTGCGCATCAGGCCATAGGCCGTCCCCTCGTCGCAGGATCGGCGCTTCATCAGAATGCCCTTGGCTCTCTCCACCAGCTTGCGCTCGGCCAGAGTCGAGCGGGCCTTGTCCAATTCCGTGCGCAGAACCTGGAATTGGGCGAAACGGGCGATCGCCACATCCAATACCGGCCGGACCCGCTCTGGCTTCAGGCCATCCACCACATACGCCGACACCCCGGCCTCGACGGCGGCGCGAATGGTTTCGGGATTGCCGTCCTGGGCGAACATCACCACCGGGCGCGCCTGATCGAAAGTCACCTGACGCATGCTTTCCAAGGTGTCGCGGTCAGGGCTGTCCAAATCGGCGACGATGACGTCGGCCTCCAGTTCCGCCACCTTGCGCGGCAAGTCGGCTCCGGTGCCGAACACCGCCACCACCGTATAGCCGTGCGCCTTCAGCGCATCGCTCAAAAGAGCCGTGCGTTCCGGTTCGTCGTCCACCAGGATGATGCGTAGGCTCATGCCCTCGGCCAAGATGCTGCGTCAGCGAACAGAGTGCCCGCCCGCAGGTCCGGAGGCAATAGCCAAGCCCCGCCAATCGGACAGCTTTTGAGCATGTGGAAAAACTGCCGATGATTTAAGCTGACCACGCCCCGCGCCATGGCGGGACGCCTTTAGCGAAGGATCAGCGTGAACATCACCCTGCGCCAGATTTCTTATTTCCTGGCCATCGCCGAATCCGGCTCGGTCTCGGGGGCGGCAACGTCACTGGGCATTTCGCAGTCGGCCATCACCGAAAGCCTCAAGGCTTTGGAGGACCAGACCGGCGCCGAACTGTTCCACCGCCATTCCAAAGGCGTCAGCCTGACCTACCAGGGACACGTCTTCGTCCGCCACGCCCGGCTGATCATGGCCTCGGTTGCCGATGCCGGACGGGCTTTGAACGAACGCCCGGAGGCCGTCACCGGCGTTCTGAATCTTGGCGTGACGAGTCTGGTGTCGGGATACATGCTGGCCGATCTGCTGGCCCGTTTCCGCAAGGTCTTCCCCAATGTCGTCGTGCGCGTTTTCGAAGAAGAGCGCGCTCATATCGAACATCTGCTGGTCAACGGCGAGCTGCATATCGCCCTGATGCTGATTTCCAATCTGGTCAATCATCAGGCGCTGGGACACGAAGCCCTGGCCCGTTCGCCGAACCGTCTGTGGCTGGCGCCCGACCACCCCTTGCTGAAACGCGACAGCATCCATATCGGCGATCTGGCAGGAGAGCCCCTGATCCAGCTGACCATCGACGAAATGGCAGAAACCTCGCAGCGCTGGTGGCGTCAGGCCAATCTGCGCCCCACCCTGGAACTGAAAACGTCGTCGGTGGAAGCGGCCCGCAGCCTGGTGGCCACGGGAGCAGGCCTGGCCATTCTCCCCGATCTTCTTTACCGCCCCTGGTCGCTGGAAGGCGACCGCCTTGAAGTCCGCGGGGTCGAGGATCTGACCACCACCATCGACATCGGAATCGCCTGGCGCAAAGGATCGCCGCCAGGCGAACCGGCGCGCATTTTTCTGGAATTGGCCCGGGAACAAAGGCCGGGCCGCAACCGTTACGTGGTCTAGGAATCGGTTTTTCCGATGGCAAGCGGTGGGGATTTTGTATTTCACATAGCCGATCACTCCCAGCTACCGTCATTTCATCCCGTGCATGGGCCGATGATGCGAAACAAGGAGTGACGTGTATGAACACCAGCATCCTTATCGATGGACAGTTGGCAGCGGGCGAAGGCCCGGCCGAAACGATCTTCAATCCGGCCACCGGCGCGATCATCGCCACGGTGAACGAAACGTCTCCCGATCAGCTCGCCGCCGCCATCGACGCCGCCAACCGGGCTTTCGGGGCTTGGTCCCAGACCACGCCGTCGGCCCGTTCGGCCATGCTGCTGGCCGTGGCGTCCCGCATCGAAGCCGAAGGCGAAGAGTTCGCCCGACTGGAATCGCTGAACTGCGGCAAGCCCTTTCAACGCATGTTCCAGGATGAAATCCCCGTCATCGCCGACGTCTTCCGCTTTTTTGCCGGCGCCACCCGCTGTTTGAGCGGCAGCGCCACCGGCGAATACATGGCCAACCACACCAGCATGATCCGCCGCGATCCGCTGGGCGTCGTCGGTTCCATCGCGCCTTGGAACTATCCGCTGATGATGGCCGCCTGGAAGATCGCCCCGGCGCTGGCCGCCGGCAATACCGTGGTGATGAAACCGTCCGAGCAGACGCCCCTGACCACCTTGAAACTGGCGATCATTCTTGCCGACATCTTCCCCGCCGGCGTCGTCAACATCGTGCCCGGCCGCGGCGAAAGCGTCGGCTCTGTGATCGCCAGCCATCCGGCCATCCGCATGGTGTCGCTGACCGGCGACATCTCCACCGGCCAGAAAATCTTGCTGGCCGCCCACAAGACCCTGAAGCGGACCCACCTGGAATTGGGCGGAAAGGCTCCGGTCATCGTCTTCGACGACGCCGATCTGGACGAAGTGGTGGCGGGCCTGCGCATCGCCAGTTTCTACAACGCCGGCCAGGACTGCACCGCCGCCTGCCGCATCTACGCCCAGGCCAAGATCTACGACAAGCTGGTCGCCGCCCTGGAGGGTGCCGCCAAGTCCCTGGACATGGGAGCGCCCGAGGCCGAAAGCACCGAATTGGGGCCGCTGATCAGCGACCGCCAGCGCGACCGGGTCGCCAGCTTCGTCGAACGCGCCGCCGCCCTGCCCCACATCGAAGTGGTGACCGGCGGCAAGAAGCGCGGCGGGAACGGCTTCTATTACGAGCCGACCATCGTCGCCGGCGCTTTGCAGACCGACGAGATCGTGCAGCGCGAAGTGTTCGGCCCCGTCGTTTCCGTCACCCGTTTCAACGACGCCGATCAGGTCATCGGTTGGGCCAACGACAGCGACTACGGATTGTCGTCGTCGGTCTGGACCAGCAACGTCAAAACCGCCCTGAAGGTCAGCGCCCGCCTGCAGTACGGCTGCGTGTGGGTCAATCAGCACATGCCCCTGGTCTGCGAAATGCCCCACGGCGGCCTGAAGATGTCCGGCCACGGCAAGGACATGTCGATGTACGGACTGGAGGACTACACCGCCGTCCGTCACATCATGATGAATTTCGGGTAATCGACGCAAAGGGCGGAGCGCCCATGACGCTCCGCCTTTTTCCGCGCAGCCGGGGCGCGAAACCCATCTCGGACCCCAAACTGGAATCTACGAGGATTGCATTCGGAACCATTCCCCCACTCAAGGAGTGTCGGAATGCAGAGCTTTGTGGCGTCGTTCATCAAGCGATCCGTTTCCGCCGCCATCGCTCTTGGCATCGCCTCAGCCACCGCCTTCGCCTTCGCCTTCGCCGGCGATCTGAACATTCTGACGTGGAAAGGCTATGCCGATTCCAGCTTCATCCAGGACTTCGAAGCCGTAAACAGGAGCAAGGTGACCGCCACCTATGTCGGCCGGATGCGTCTAGCGGATTTTCGGAACCGATCGACGTCCCGAAGGTTCCTGAATTTGAGCATTTGCACGCCAAGTTCCACGTCAATCCGGACGTGACCGTCGGCAGCAAGGTATGGGCCATGCCGCTGGTCTGGGGCTCGGCTTCTTTGCTGAAAAAAGAGCCGGACTTCTGACGAATCCCCCCCCCCTGCGGCACGTCCCGCTTCGTCGGGCCTGGGAATGCCAGGCCCGGCAGGAGACGTTACTTGCAGGAACCGAACGAGCCTTCGGCGCAAACCCGCCCGTCGGTCCACACGGCGCCATCCAGATAGGCATGGATCAGCACAGTGGCCCCATCCATCTGAGCGCCCTTGAAATTGGCGCCGCGCAGATTGGTGCGGGTGAAATTGACGCCCTTCAGATTGGCTCCCGAAAAATCGGCCTTCACCGCCGTGCCGGAGAAAAAGCTGGCTCCCTGAAGATCGGCTCCCGACAAGTTCGCGTCGTTCAGATTGGCGATATGGAAGGTGACATGATCAGCCTTCACGCCTTTCAGCTTGGCCCGGCTCAGATTAGCGGCTTCGAAACTTTTCTCGCTGATGTCTTTTCCCGAGAAGTCTTGCCCCTGCAAGTCGGCCCAGTTACAGAAATACTCCGTGCGACAGCCCACATTGTTGCCTTCGCCGGCCAAAGCCGCTCCCGCGGCCAGAAAACCGATTGCACAAACGGCGGAAGTGAAAATCTTCATCAAGTCCTCCCCTAACGATGATCTTGATGAGATACCGAAAGAAGCCATCCGTAATTGACCGCAATCAACTGTCTATTTCTGGGTTTCTAATATAACCCACCGTCGTCCAAAGCGGCGAACTCCCGCAGGCGCTGCGCATCCTCGATATAGACGCAACGGTTGTGGGTACGCACACCCTTGTCCTTCAAGGCGAGAAAGGCCCGCGATAAGGTTTCCGGCGTCATGCCCAGGCGCGCGGCCAACACGTTTTTATCGAAGGCGAGGCGGGTGTCCACCTCGCCGGCATCGGCATCGAACATCTCGGCCAGGAAAGCCGCCAAGCGTTGCGGCGCCGACGCCCAATAAGCGCTTTCCAGTTCCTGCATCTGACGCTCCAGACGCTGACTGAGCAGAACGGCGACCGAGCGGGCCAAAGCCGGGCTGGTGGCGAAAGCCATCAGCACGGCATCCGCCGACAACTCCAACAGGCGGGAATCCCAAACCGCCTCGGCGCCGGCGGCGTAGCGCCCGCCGATGAAAGCCGAAGCCTCGGCCAAGGTGTCGCTGGTTTCGGCGATGCGGCGCACCGTCACCACGCCCTCGCTGCTGGTCCGATAGACCTTCAGGCACCCTTCCAGCACGACAAACAGGCTTTGAGCGGCGTCGCCTTGATGAAACAGCGCCTCGCCGCGATGCACCGCCCTGATTTTGCCCTGGCCGACCAAAGCCGAAAAAGCCGTCTCGTCCATGGTTTCCAGCATCGGAGAACAACGCAGGACCGTCAGATCGGCCGGTGTCACCTGCATCCGCTGAGATTTCAGGCGCGGGTCTCGGCGATAACGGCTTTCCCGCTGACAGGTTCCCCTGTCATCATCCGAAATGCGAACGCAAACATGAGCGATCGAAGGAAACTGGCAGGTGTCGCAATCTCCGCCGCGTGCGCGTTGCAAAGTCGCAGCCATCGTCTTCCCGCTCATGCCTTGAACTCCCAACCTGGACAACCCGACCTCTGATTGATGATGATCAAGAATTTGCCAAGAGTCTCCTTGACGTCCGTCAATGCTCGACGCAGGGAATTTGCCCAGTATCTTTACTTGTTCTTCTATCTTTGGGCATAGGGATCACCATGAATTCGGCCAAATATTTGTTACGGATCGCACTATTTCTTCCCCTTATGCTTCTTAATTGGCAAGCCACAGCCCACAACGATCCCGGCAAAGTTGCGGACCAGGAAGCCCCTCGCAGTGACGAGCCTTCCATGCGTGGAGCGTACGGCGGCCCCTTCATGCTTCAGGATCAAAACGGCAAAACCGTTACCGATGAAGACTATCACGGCAAATACGTCCTGCTGACGTTCGGTTATGGCAGTTGCGGCGACGTCTGTCCGACAATGCTGCAAACCATGGCCCGCGTGATGGACCTGCTGGGCGACAAGGCCGAACAGATGCAGCCGTTGTTCATCAGCCTGGACCCGCAAAGGGACACGCCCGCCCGTCTCAAGGAAATGATGGCGGCCTTTCATCCCAAGCTGATCGGCCTGACCGGCCCCGAACCCTATGTCGCCGCCGCCGCCCGTAAATTCCGCATCAAGTACGAAAAAGTTCCCGGCAAGGACGGAGATTACTCCATCGATCATACCGCCGTGGTCTTCCTGATGGGGCCGAACGGCGCCTTCTTGGAGCGTTTCGCCCATTCCGTGCCCGCCGACGCCATGGCCAACCGCATCGCCAGGCGCATGGACGACGCCCCCAAACCCGAAGCCGCGAAAGACGAAAAGAAGTCCCAATGACCGACTTGAATCACAGCTTCGGTCAATTCGAGGTCTCGTCCGAGGAAAGACGGCAGCGCATCCGTCGGGTGTTCCAGGCAGTGGCGCCGCGCTACGACCTGATGAACGATCTGATGTCTTTTGGCATTCACCGTCTTTGGAAGCGTTTCCTGGCCCATGCCGCCGATCCCCGGCCGGGCCAGACCATCGTCGATCTGGCCGGGGGCACCGGTGACGTCGCCAAATTGCTGGCCGGCCCCGACCGCCATGTGGTGGTCTGCGATCCTTCCGCCGAGATGATGGAACGCGGCAAGCCCGGCGCCCCCGACAGCATCGCCTGGCTGCTGGGCGAAGCCGAGGCCATTCCCTTGCCCGACGGCTCGGTCGATACCCTGACCATTTCTTTCGGCATCCGCAACGTCACCCGGCTGGAAGCGGCGCTGGCCGAAATCATGCGCGTCCTCAAACCCGGCGGAAAATTCATCTGCCTGGAATTTTCCCGCCCCTGGGGGCCGGTGCGTCCCGCCTACGACCTGTTTTCCTATCTGGTGATTCCCCGGCTGGGGGCTTTGATCGCCAAAGAACCGGAGGCCTATGACTATTTGGTGGAATCCATCCGCCGCTTCCCCGACCAAGAGGCTTTCGCCGCCCTGATCCGCCAAGCCGGCTTCAAGGCCGTGGGATACCGCAATCTCACCTTCGGCATCGCCTGCCTGCATATGGGGATCAAGCCGTCATGAACGATCCCCAGCGGTGGCTCCGCCAACAGGCCGCCTTGCGCCCATCGGCGGAAGCCGTCCGTCGCGGCGAAAGCATCCTCAGCTTCGCCGGGCTGGACCGTGCCGCCGACGATCTCGCCGCCACCCTGACCGCCGCCGCCGCCGTGCATTCCCTGCCGCCATCCGACAGCATGAACGCCGCCGTGGCGGCCTTGGCCGCTCCTCGTGCCGGCCTGGCCTTTCATCCCTTGTCCGCCGCCAGGCCCGATCCCTTGTCCTGGCGGACGGGGAATGCTCACCGCGAACTGCCGCCCGAGGCGGTGCAATTGATCATCTCGACCAGCGGCAGCAGCGGCGCGCCCAAAGCCGCCATGCTGCGTGGAAGCAATCTGGCAGCGGCAACGCTGGCCTCCAGTCAGGGAACGGCCCTGCATCCCGGCGACAGCTGGCTGTGCTGCCTGCCTCTGTGCGCCATCGGCGGCCTATCCATCCTGTTCCGCTGTCTGCAGGCCGGCGCCCGCACCGTCCTGATGGATCGTTTCGACGCCGACGAGGTCGAATGCCGCCTGACCTTGGACCGCATCACCCACCTGTCGCTGGTGCCCGCCATGCTGGCCCGTCTGATCGAGCGCCGAACCGTGCCGCCCGCCCATCTGCGGGCGGTGCTGGTCGGCGGCGCCGCCTTGTCGCAAAACATCGCCGCTCAGGCTCTGGAGCTGGGCTGGCCCATCCGCCCCACCTACGGCATGAGCGAAACGGCGGCTCAGGTCGCCACTTGCGTCAGCGGCCATTCCTGGCAGCCTGGACTGGCCGGGTATCCCCTTCCCGGCTTTGAAGTCGCTTTCACGCCCGAAGGACGCTTACGCCTGCGCGGTCCCCAGGTGATGGCCGGCTACGCCAATCCGGAAATGGCCCCCGGCCATGGCCTTGACGCCGACGGCTGGTTCGAGACCGGCGACATCGGCTGGCGCGACGGATCGGGATATCTATGGGTTTCGGGCCGGGCCGACGACGTGTTCATCAGCGGCGGCGTCACTTTGCACCCCAGCGAGGTGGAGCATTTGCTGGTGCAATGTCCGGATATCGGTGAAGTGGCTGTGACGGCCCGCCCCGATGCCGCCTGGGGCGATGTTCTGGTGGCCGTCTTCACCGGCCCGGCACGGCCGGAACATGTGCTGGACTGGAGCCGCCGCAATCTGCCCGGCAGCTTGCGACCCCGTCACGCGGTGGGAATGGAGCGCCTGCCGCTGAACATGGCTGGAAAGCTGGACCGTCGCAGCCTGCGCGGCATGGCGCTTACTTGGCCATCCGCTTGAGCAACTCGGCCTGAAGCTTGGGCGAATCCCAATCGGCAGCTCCTTCGACGCGGGCGATCTCGCCGCCTTGACGGTCGATGATCACCGTGGTCGGCAGCGCCCGAATGCCAAAAGCGTCCGACATGGTTCGCTCGTCATCCAGAAAGCGGCCCAGATGGGCGGGCTTCATTTCGTCGTAGAAGCGGTCGACGGCCAGCATTCCCTTGCGGTCGATGGAAACCGGCACCACCACCAGCCCCTTGTCGCCCAATTTTTCCTGCAAACGGTCCAGGGCGGGAAATTCCGTCCGGCACGGGCCGCACCATGTCGCCCAGAAATCCAGTACGACCAGCTTCCCTTTGAAATCGTCCAGGGTCAGCTTGCGGCCCTGGCCGTCCTGAAAAGCGACCTTGGGCACGATGCGCGGGCCGTCGTAAAACCCCAAATCGGCGGAAGCCATAGCCGGTCCGGCGGACAGCAGCAGAAACATCAAAGCGGCAAGCCGTTTCATCGCGGTATTACTCCCAGGCCCGGCAGATCGGGTAAACTCATTACGCCTTGGGCCATCGGCAAAGGCTTGGCGACATCAGAGCCCAGCCAGGCGCCGGTGGCAAGCCCGTGGGCAAGATGCTCGAAACCCGAAGCCGCCGCCAGATGAGCGGCGGCAGCCACGCCGACGGCGGAATCGACGATGCTGGTAATCACGCATTCCAGTCCCCGTTCCGACGCTTCGCCGATCAGGTCAAGGCTGCGGCGCAAACCGCCCAATTGACTGGGTTTGATCACCAAACGACGCACCGGCGGATTTTCCAACAGTCTGATCCAGTCCAATTGGCACAGGCTTTCGTCCAGCGCCAGGGGAAAGGGGCAATAGCCCTGCAGCTGGCCATAGGCAACAAGATCGGGTTCGGCCAACGGTTCCTCAAGCCCATCGATCGGCAAGCCGGTCACGCCGGCGATGAACTGCACCGCCTGCTCGCGGCTCCAAGCCCGGTTGGCGTCGAGCCGCAGACGAACGCCGGACGGCAAGGCCAGGGCGCGCAGCCGCTCCAGTTCGGCCTCGACCGGGCGCAGTCCGACTTTCAGCTTGATGACGCCGAAACCGTCCGCCAGAGCCTCGGCCAAAGACGCTTCGTCTTCGACCAGAGCATTCACCTTTACCCTGTCAGAAGCGGCCGCGGACAACAGGCGGCAGAGGGAAAGTCCCGCCGCCTGCGACGACAAATCCAGCAGAGCCGCCTCGAAAGCGGGCGCCAGAGAGATTGAAGCCAAGGCGCCATCGACGCTGCGCCCGACCAGAAGCTGTCCGGCGCGGCGCAGCAGATCGGGACTGGGAGCAGGACGCCCCGGCAAATTACAGGCATCCCCCCAGCCGGTCCGTCCCTGATCGTCGGCGACCGACACCAGCCAGCCGTCGCGGCAGGGCTGGCAATGCCCCACCATCGGCCAAGGCCGCCGCAGCCCCAGGCAATAGGGTTTGACCTGAACCGAGGCGATGCGGGCGCTCATAGCAGCAGACCGAAGCAGAGCAGCAGACCGAACAGCAGTTGGGTTTGGGCCGTGGCTCCCAGCACCGGATTATACCCCCGCCCCCGCACGCTGGCGAACCCGGCGCTCAATTTCCAGGCCAGCGGCAGCGCTCCCAGCGCCAGCCAGGCGTGGCCTTTGGGCATGGCTGCGTCCAATCCCGGCAGCAACAGGAAAGGAGCCAGCATGAACAGGCCATAGAGCCGTGGGGTCAAGCGTCCCCCCGCCAGAATGGCCAGGGTACGGCGTCCGGCGCGAGCGTCCTGAACGGAATCCCGGTGATTGTTGGTCAACAGCACGGCGGAGGCGAACAGCCCCACGGCCACCCCGCCCAACAGGCCCGGCAGGCTGAGACGGTGCAATTGCAGCCAGACGGTGCCTTCCACCGCCCCGACGCCAAAGAAGGCCAGCACGAACAGCTCTCCCAGCGGCGTATAGGCGATCGGCTTCGGCCCGCCGGTATAGACCCAGCCGGCCAGAATCGAAAAGACGCCCAGCAACAGGATCGGCCAACCGCCCGCCGCCATCAGCGGCAGTCCGGCCAACGCCGCCAGCCCGAAACAGCCCCAGGCGGCCCGACGCACAGCCGCCGCCGACAACAATCCTTGGGCGGTGACGCGAAGCGGCCCCAAGCGGTCGGGACCGTCAGCTCCGCTCTCACCGTCGGCGGCATCATTGTGCAGATTGGTGGCGGCTTGGATCAGCACGGCGCCCAGCAGCGCCGCCAGGGCCAGCGGCCAGTCCAAAGCCCCGGCGTCAGCCTGGGCGATGGCGCAGCCCACCGCCACCGGCACCGCCGCCAGGGTCAGGGTGCGCGGCCGGACCGCCAGCATCCACAGACGCAAAGACCTCATGGCCGCCGCCCGAAGCGGGAAAAGTCCGGATCGCGTTTTTCCAGGAAGGCGTTGCGCCCTTCCTGCCCTTCTTCGGTCATGTAGAACAGGGCCGTGGCGTTGCCAGCCAGTTCCTGAATGCCCGCCATGCCGTCGCTGTCGGCGTTGAAGGCGGCTTTCAGCACCCGCAGGGCGGTGGGCGACAGCTCCAACATGCGGCGGCACCAGGCCAGAGTTTCCTCTTCCAGCGCCTCCAGCGGCACCACGGTATTGACCCACCCCATTTCTAAAGCCTGGGCGGCATCGTACTGACGGCAGAGGAACCAAACCTCCTTGGCCTTTTTCAGACCGATGGTGCGGGCCAGAATACCCGCTCCGAAACCGGCATCGAAGCTGCCAACCTTGGGGCCGGTCTGTCCGAACCGGGCGTTCTCGGCGGCAATGGTCAGGTCGCACAGCAATTGCAGAACGTTGCCGCCGCCGATGGCCCAGCCGGCCACCATGGCGACGACGGGTTTCGGACAGGTGCGGATTTCCCGCTGAAGATCCAGGGCGTTCAGATGATGCACCCCTTCGGCGTCCTTGTAGCCGCCGTTGTCGCCCCGCACCCGCTGATCGCCGCCCGAGCAGAAGGCCTTGTCGCCCGCTCCGGTCAGAATGATCACGCCGATCTCGGAGTCGAAGCGGGCATGGCGCAGGGCGCGCATGATCTCTTCCAGCGTTTCCGGACGGAAGGCGTTGTGCACGTCGGGGCGATTGATGGTGATGCGGGCGATGCCCGGCTGACGGTCGTACAGAATGTCGGTGAAGGCGAAATCGGCAATGGGCGTCCAGTCGGTCATGACGGCTCCGGCGCTAGAAGTTTGGCGGCATCCCACAAAGTGCGGTGGGCGGCGACGCTGTCCACCCTGTCGATGGGCAGGTGAAGAATGGTCAGGCCGTCACGCCCCAGGCCGGCGGCGACGTCCGAGGCTTGCCCCCGGATATAGCCATGCCCCCAGACGGCGGCGGCGGCGGACAGATCGGCGCTCTGGGGCGTCAGCCAGCCAGAAGAGAATTCTGGCAAGACGGCTTGGGGCAGATGCTCGAAGATGCCGCCGCCGCCGTTGTCCAGCACGCAGATCAGCGCCTTGGCTCCCTGCCCGGCGGCCAAAGCGCCGACATCGTGCAGGAATGTCAGATCGCCCACCAAAGCGGCGGCGGCGCTGAAGCGGCCGGAAGCCGCCGCCCCAAGGAACGTGGCGATATTGCCGTCGATGCCGCTGACTCCGCGATTGCCCATCACCGTCAGACGCTTCTCCCCCGTGCCGGAACAGGCGTCGAAATCCCTTACGGCCATGGAATTGCCCAGGAACAGCAAGGCGTCGTCGGGCAAGGCTTCTAACAGCGCGGCGATGACGGCGGCCTCCGGCGGACGGGCCAAAGCGCCGGCGGCGGTCTCCAGGCGACGAAACGCCTCCCACCAGTCGGGGGAACAGGCCGACACCCATGGCGTCAGATCCCCGGCCACGTTGCGCGCCGATATCATCCATGCGGCCCGGCGTTGCGGATCGGACCAGGACGGGTCTCCGGCCACCACGATCTCTTCGGCTTCGCTGGCCGACAGCCAAGAAGCGACGGTTTTTGAAATGGGAAAGGCTCCGAAACGCAGCACCACATCCGGACGGGGCGCGTCCCCACGCAGAAACAGATCGCCGCGCGCCAGCACGCGGGAACGGTCATGCGGCCCGAAACGCAGGCCGGACAGCGGGTCGGCCAGAACAGGCCAGTTCAGAGCCTCGGCCAAAGCGGCCATGGCTGCCGCCGCCTGCGGCTCCGCTCCGGCGATGATGATGCCGCGGCGGCCGGAAAGCCTTGAGGCCAGATCGCGGACGCCTTCCGTGGGCAAGCGTTCCTCGGGCCTTGTCAGCCGGCAAGCCGGCTGCGGCGAGAAAACGCCGCCTGTTCCCAACAAAGGTTCGCGGAACGGCACGTTGATCTGAATTGGACCGGCCAGCGGCCACAGGCTTTGACCGGCGGCGCGGGCGCAGAAACCGGCCAGCCAGTCCCGCCTGTCCTCGGCCGGCGGCAAAGCGTGGAAAGCCCGCAGATGAGGACCGAACAGCCGTGCCTGATCAATGGTCTGATTGGCTCCGCAATCCTGCAATTCGGGCGGACGGTCCGCCGTCAGCAGCAACAGGGGGTGACGCCCGGCAAAGGCTTCCGCCACCGCCGGATGCCAATTGGCCGGAGCCGAACCGGACGTCGCCACCAAAAGGCAGGGCGCGCCGTCGGCCTTGGCCAGCCCCAAAGCGAAGAAACCGGCGACCCGCTCGTCGAGAATGACGTGACAGGTCAATTCCGGGTGCCGCAGACAAGCCAAAGCCAGCGGCGTCGAGCGCGACCCCGGCGACAATACGGCATGGCGGGCTCCGGCGGCGGCGAAACCGTCCACCAGGGCCATGGCCCAGGCCCAATTCAAATCCCCCACGTCATCCACGATCAGGCCGTCCGCAAGCAATCCAGCATGGCCCCAAGCTTCAGTTCGGTTTCGGCCAGTTCGGCCTCGGGTTCCGAGGCTGCTACGATACCAGCACCTGCGGACAACTGGGCTTGATGGCCGTCAAGTATCGCACAGCGCAACACCACCGCCAAATCGCCGTTTCCGGCGCGGTCGACCCAACCGGCGGCTCCGGTATACCAATCGCGGCGGCGTTCGCCCAGGCGGCGCAGCATAGCGCGGGCGGGCTCCAGCGGCATGCCGGCCACCGCCGGGGTCGGATGCAGCCGTGCCGCCAAATCCAGCAAAGCGATATCGGGGCGCAAACGGCCGCGGATCGGCGTCCATAAATGCTGCAACCCGCCGACCGGCATCAACCGAGGCGTGACGGGAACGTCCAAATCGACGCAAGCGGAACGCAAGACGGCGGCAACCCAATCGACGACGATGGCATGTTCGTGCCTGTCTTTCCGGCTAGCCATCAGCCGCTGCCCCAAAGCCGGGTTGCCGGAGTCGTGGGGCGCCGTTCCGGCCAACGCATGGCTTTCCACCAGATCGCCCCGGCGCGACACCAGCCGCTCCGGGCTGGCCGCCAGCAGCATGCCGCGGTCCATGGGAAATCCCAGCACGGCGCAGGAGGGATAGCGTCCGGCCAATTGCTCAGCCAGCCGCAAGGCGTCGAAGGGGCGGTTCCGTTCCAGAGTGACGCGGCGGGACAGCACCAACTTGCGCAATTCGCCCCGGCGCACGGCTTCCGTGGCGGCGGCGACGCGGGACAGAAATTCCGGGCGCGGCGGATCCTCGGCGGAGCGGCGGTTATCTTCGGGCGGCAGCGGCGACGACGAGACATTGCCAATGACCGCCAGCAAGGACTCGAAATCCGACATCCAGCCAGGACGGGGATCGCCGAAAGAGCTGGCGCTGAGAACCAGCGAGGTCCGCCCATCGATCCGGCGCAGCAACAGGCGCGGCACCACGGCCCGTCCGTCGCGGCTGTCGAAGCCGTGGCCGACGAACGCCAGGGACTGGCCGCCCCCCTGCCCGTCCTGGCGCCAAGGCAGCGCCGCCAGGGACGCGGACAGGGGGTGATCGTCATCATGCTCGATGACGGCGGCCTTGCCCCAGCCCAGAAGCGACAAACCCTCCTCGCGGCGTGTCCAACTCCAGGCTCCGGGCAAAGCGGCGGGAAGCCACAGCCCATCCATTTCCGGCATGTCCAGGCTGAGACTGAACAGGCCTCCCGGGTTTTCCTTCAGCCCGCGCAGCCGCCGCGCCAGCCGCGCCGGCAGGCTTTTGGCGTCACAGTGGCGGCAGGGCAGGATTTCCATTTATGGCAGATCGCCCGAACGGAAACGACGATATCCCAAAGCCGCCGCCAACAGCCCGACCGCGGCCGGATAGAACAGCGCCCACCAGACATAGCCGGTGGTGCCGAAGTGATCGAGGATGACGAAAGCCGCCGGCCCCAGCAGCACCAGTTGCGGATCGAACAACATCATCGACGCCGTGCGGAACACCTGCAACGGATTGACCAGGGTCAGAGCGATGATGATGTCGGAGGGCACCTGTTCACGGATCAAGACGCCCAAAAGGATCAGATCGAGAAACAACAGCATGAACAGCCACAGCATGAAGGCCGAACTCTGCGCCATGTCGGACGAACGGGCGTAACTGGAGATCAGGAAGGCGAATCCCAAGAAGCACAGACAAAGCGACAGCAACAGACCGGAGTAATAAAGGAAATGGCTCCACGGCACATCCAGCCCGCGCACCAGTCCCCAAGCCACCGCCGCCGCCAAGGCCAGGAACACCGGCACGAAGACCACGGCGAAACGCCCCGCCAGCTTGCCCCAGTACCAGGCCGACAACGGCACCGGCAGCGACAGCATATATTCGAAAACGCCGGCTTCGCGGTCGCCCGCCACCGAGCGAACGGTGGTGATGAGAATGAACACCGGCAGAATGGCCATGCTCAACTGAATGTATGTGACCATCAGGCGCGACAGGCCGGTGAAGCCCATGACCCGGCTTTCGGTCAGACCGAAGATCAGCAGCAGCACGACAATGCCGCCGAAAATCAGGCTGTAGAGCAGAAACCAGCGGGCGCGAAGAGATTCCGCCATGTCCAGACGGGCGGTCAGCAGGGTTTTGCTCATGGTTTCACTCCCCCATTGTGCTGGGCCTCGTTATTTTGACCTGAATCCTGGCCTGGCGCGCACATGCTGGTGCTGCCGCGGGCCAATACCGTCGTTCGCATCTCGTCAAAGGTCAGCGATCCCTCGCGGTGATCGGTCACGGCGGCGAAACCGTAATCCATCGGACTGGTGCCGCGAATGAAGAAGGCCTTGCGCCCGTCGAGCCAAGTCTTGCCGTCCTCGCTGTTCATCACCCAGATTTCCTTGGTGGCGGCCAGTCCCCAGCCTTTCTTCTCCATCCAGGTCACGGCGTCGCCGACATCGTCGAATTTCTTGATGCGATTTTCCGGTCCGCCGCGCAGTTCGACGGCGTAATGGGGATCGGAAATGATCATGCCGCACATCTCGCAGGCTTCGCGGCCATATTTGATCTCAACCGGCCCGCTATCGTCCTTGCAGGCAGCCAGCAGGGTCAGAAGGGCGAAAGCGGCGGCCTTAAGCCCGTTCACGCAGCGGCGCATCGTCCGTCTCCCCTTTTTCGGCAAGCCGCATCTCGACGCCGGTCAAAAGGCCGGCATAGCGCGACAGCATGCCCAAAAACCGCAGACGATCCGGCCCGGAAAGCCGCCCTTCCCAGCGGATGCCGCCACCCAGATCGGAGAACCCCCATTCATGCATGGCCTTGGCAAACGCAATCTCGGGCCGCCCGATGGCCAGCTCGGCCAGCAAGACGCCGTCCATTTCGAGGGCGTCCTCGACCTTGTCGTCCAACACCACGCGGCCCCGGTCCATTTCCACCACCCGGTTGACCAGCGAGGCCACTTCATCCAGGCGGTGGCTCGAGATGATCATCGCGCCGCTTTTACGTTCGGCCAGCAGCGAAAAGAACTCGTACCGGGCGGCCGGATCCAGATTGGCCGCCGGCTCGTCCATAATCAAAAGATCGGTGTCGCGGCCCAGGGCGATGCTGATCAGCAGCTTCTGCTTTTGTCCACCGGACAAGCGCACGAAGGGACGCCGGGCGATGGGATCGAGATCGAGCCCCAGGCGCGTGGCGATGCCGCGCACCCGTTCCGGGTCGCCTTCCGCCATGGCCGAGGTGAAACGCACCAGTTCGCCCACCGGCATTTTCAAAGGCGGCGGCAGCTGCGGCACGAAGCCGACCCGGCTCAACACCGCCTCACGCTGGCGCCTGGGATCCAGACCATTGATGCGCACCGCGCCCTCGTGCTGATATTCGCCCAGCAGGCAGCGGATCAGCGTCGTCTTGCCCGCTCCGTTGGATCCCACCAGAGCCACCCGGTCGCGATCGCCGATGGACAGGCTCAGCTCGTCCAGAACCTTGACCTTCTTGAAGGTCTTGGTGACGGCGGATAGTTCGATCATCAGCTCATTCCCCCATCACAAAAGCTTGCTCAAACCCTTGACTTCAAACTTCAAGGCTTTGGTCGGGCAGACCTCGACGCACATGCCGCAGCGGGTGCAGTCGGCTCCGATATCCATCTTGGCGTCTTCAGCATAGCCCATGCGGGTCATGGACAGTACGTGCGGCACCATGCAGACCTTGCGGCATTCACCCTCGTGCAGGCACTTCTCCATGTCGTACGTGACCTTCACCGGCGAAAAGGCCCCCACCACCCCGTAGGTCATGCCGATGGGGCAAATGTAACGGCACCAGAAGCGCCGGGAATAGATCACCTCGATCACCAGCAAAAAGCCGACCCAAAGCAGAGCCAGACTGAAACCGTAGGTAAAGGCCCGGGACAAAATCCCCACCGGAGAAATGAACTCGAACACCGTATAGCCGGTGATCACGGCCAGCAGCGCGAACACGACATACAGCACCGTGCGGGTGCCCCGATGCAGCGGATGATCCTTGACCAGACCCCGCGCGGCCAGTTTCAGGTGCAGCTGCTCGGCGATCTCGGCCAACAGGTGATAGGGGCAGACCCAGGCGCAGAAGCTGCGCCCGCCGAACAGCCACCACAGGAACAACACCGTCGAGGTGCCGATCACCAGATTGATCACCACATGCTTATAGGCCAGCATGACCTGTAGCGCCGAATTCAGATCGGCCATGTGGAACCCGACGAACCGCGATCCCGTCAGCGCTCCTTCCACCACCTGAATGTCGATGCGGTAGGACAGCACGAACAGCAAGTTGACCAGAATGATCGAAACCCAGCGCCAGTTGCGCCAGAAATGGTTTTTGTGCTTGGCGGCCTTTTCCTCGGCGATCATGCGCTTGCGCGCCTCGCGGGCTTCAGGCGTGCGCTTGGCGGCCAGCAGGGCTTCGGCTTCCGGGGTATAGCGGTCAGGCCGCACCGGGGCCTTGCCCAGCATGACCATGAAGCCTTCGATGAGCATCTTCATGATCAGGCCCTCCACACGGCGCGAGGCTCGACGGTGATGGCCGAAGCCTCCGCCGGGCAAATCATCTCGCACATGCCGCAGCCGGTGCAATCGGCGGTGACTTCCGGCGTGCGGCGACGGTCGGACGGATCATCCGACATCGGCTTCATGACGATGGCTCCCTTGATGGGGCATTCCCGGACGCACAGGTCGCAGCTTTCCAGGTCATAGGGATGATCGGCGATCGGGATAGCCTTCCAACGGTCGATCTCGGCATAGCGATGAATGCCGGGAAAATCGGCGCCGCGGGCCGGTCCTTTGAAGCCTTTGCCCTGACGGGCCAGGCAACTTTCGGGATTGCTCAGGCGGGCCAGTCCCATCCGCACCTGCTCCTTGACCGAAAGCGTATGGTTCAAAGCCCCCGTCGGACAGGCCAGGATGCATTGCAGGGCGTCGCAGGAAAAATCGCAGGCCTGCTCCCGCGGCTCGATGTAGGGCACGCCCAGGCCGTAACCGTCGGGAGCGTCGCCCAAACGGATCGCCTTGACCGGGCAGACCTGAAGGCACTGGCCGCATTTGATGCAGGCGGCCAGGAATTCGTGCTCGACGATGGCTCCCGGCGGACGCAGACGCTGGCTCCAGCGTTTGACCACCGGCAAGAAGCCCAGCAGCGAAGCCGCCGCTATGGCCGATCCCAACAAGGCCGAGCGGAGGAAACGCCGCCGCTCGTCGCTGTCGGGAGAAGAACTGCCGAAAAGTTTGATCATGATCTGTCTCGGCCTTCTCAGCTTTGCGAACGCCCCTGCTCGGCCACTTCATGCATGGCCGGGCGCGGGTCGCGCAGGATCAGGCGGGGTTTGGAAAAAGGCGCCAGACGGGCCAGGAAATCCAGCGCCTCCATCATCGGCGAGCCTCGGAAAAAGGCGGCCGGCGGCACGTCCACCCACAAACGGTCGGCATAGGCCCAGACCTCGAACGGCGAATCGCCGAAACCGCGCTTGCCGTGATCGAAACCTTCGTAGGTGTCCCAGTAATTGCCTTCCCAGCGGCTGCTCAATGCTCCGCCGCCGCCTTGGACGATGACCTGGGAATGATTGCCGATAAAATCGTTGCCGAAGACGGAATCGCCTTCGCAATCATTGTGGAACAGCAGCGCCACCCCGTTGAAGGCGAAACGGTTCCCCCGGAAATTATTGGGATTGTCCGAATCCAGCGGCGACTGGTCGAGATAGACGCCGACGGAATTGGCGTCGATATCGTTATCCTCGACGGTCAGGCCGCTGGCCTCCTTCAGGCCGATACCCATGGCCGCCGGACCGTTGCCGCGGGTAATCTTGTTGTGCCTGATCTGCAAATTGTTCGAATACATCGAAAACACCCCCACCGTATTGTAGGCGTAGGTGTTGTCTTCGGCGATGTTGTTGCTGGAATACATGAAATGCGTGCCATAGCGCCCGTTGCTGACCGAATTTCCCTTCACCACGTTGTCGTGGGAATATTCGATGATGACGTCGCGATGGTCGGTGACCACGTTGCTTTCGACCTTGTTGCCGTGGCTGTACCAGACCCGGATGCCGTCGCCGCGCAAATCCTCGAAGCGCATGGTACCCTTCACCCGATTGCGCCGGATGATATTGTTGTCGGCATGCTGCAACGTGATGCCGAACAAGCAGCCGTGAAGCAGGTTGTCCTTGATCACGTTGAAATTGGCTTCCACGCGGATGCAGGTATCGACCGCTTCGTGGGCATGGCCGGAATCCTGAACCTCCAGCCCTTCGATCTTGGTGCCGTTGGCCTTGACGTCCAGAACCGTGCCCCGCCCTTGCCCGGTCAAAATCACCTTGCCGTTGCCCGAAATGGCAATGGCCCGGCTGATCACCACCGGCCCGGCATAAATGCCGGGCGGCGGTTCCAGGGTGCCGCCTTCTGGCGTGGCGTCCACCAGCGGCTGAAACGGAAGCGGCTCAGCGGCAAGAGCCGCTCCACCCGCCAGCAAGGCCGCCACAAGGAGGGCGAACCTCCCGGTCATGATCATTCCCCACGCAATTGCTTGCGGCGGATCAGCGCGGCCAACACCAGGACGGCAGCCCCCGCCAGCAACAACAGATAGCCGTAATGAGGATAGGAGAAGGTGGAAAACTGGGCCACCTTGCCCTCGCCGAAAACGGTGGGCATGAAAGGCTTGACGGTGAAGGCGCCCCAGGGATTCAGGGTATGGCCGAACCACCACAGCCAGTACGAATAATCAATGACGAATCCCACCGGCAAACCAATGCTCCCCAGCGGCAACAGCCACCAGAAGCGCCCGCCATAGAACATGAAGGCCACCAGCATCACCCCCAGGCCCACGAAGATGTAGGGAGCGGCGGCTTGCTCGATCCTGGCGCCGTCGGCGATGGGATGCATGCCGATATAATGGTTGATGGTGTTCATCTCGTGGACGCAGTCCAGGGCTTCGTCCTCGTCCACTTCCTTGCTGGCACGGACGTTGCAGCCGTTCTGAACCGAATCGAAATGGAAATGGATGCGCACGCCCTGGGGGAAAGTCTCGGGCGGATAGTTGGGAGCCTTCAGGCTGACCCACCAGATCGGCGAGAAATAGGCGGCGGCCAGCAGGATCATCCCGGCCACGGTCAGAAGACGGAAAGCCAGCAGGCGTTTGTTCTGCACGGTGCTCATGATGGCGCATTCTTTCTTGGTTGTCCGCGACGGCCGAAGCGGGGCGCGAGGGCATGATCCCCGCTCCGGCCTTCCGCGCTTACTTGAAGTCCGGGTTCTGCCAGCCCTTCGGGCCCAGCATTTCCTTGGCCGGCTTCAGACGCGAAACGTAGTCGAGAACGTCGACCGTGTCCTTGTCGGAGAACTTCTGGATCTGGGCCACCATGTCCGGATTAGCGTTGCGGCGACGGCCTTCCTTGATCCACTTGTACTGACGCAGCAGGTATTCGTAATGCTGTCCCTGGATGCGAGGATAGTACTTTTCGGCGTTGCCTTCACCGTTCGCGCCGTGGCAGCGCACGCAGTTGTCCTTGAACAGCTGCTCGCCGTGAGCTAGGTCGGTACCCGGACCGACGCCGTTCTCGGGGTTCATCGGCAGCTTGGAGATATATTCCGTCACGTCGGCCACCGACTGCGAGCCGCCGATCTCAGACGGCAAGGCGAAAGGATACATGGTCGGATTGTCGCGGTTGCCTTCGCGGATATCGGTCAGCTGCTTGATCAGCACGGTGCGGTGCTGGCCAGCCAGTTCCGGGAACGTGCCGTCGGTGCGGCCCCAGCCTTCGGGCAAGTGGCACGAGGAACAGACCTCGAAGACTTCCTTGCCGTGAGCCAGATTGGGCTTCAGCTTCAACGCTTCGTCGCGCTCGCCGCCCTGGGCCATCCACTGGTGTTTCTTGCCGTCGGCGTCGACCGTCACCTTCTTGGCGTCGGCCTTCGGCGCGGTGTCGCCGGCCTGAGCGGCCAAGGCGCCCATCAGGGCGAAGGCCGACAAGAAGGCCGGAAGGATTAAAGACTTTTTCATGGAAACAACTCCCCTTTGTCTTGAAAACAGCTTTACTTCGCGGCCGCGCGGTCGACCTGGGACAGGTAATCGGCCAGCTGTCCGACCTGATCGTCGTTCAGCGCCTTGACCATCGGCACCATCATCTTGGTACGTCCATTGGTGCGCACGCCGTCGCGGATTTCCTTGATTTGCAGCAAGAGGTATTCACGCTTCTGGCCGCCGATCACGGGATAGCCGGCCATGGGCTTGATGCCGTCCTTGCCGTGGCAGCTCGGACAGCCGGCCTTGGCGTAAAGGGCCGCGCCGTCGGCCACTTTGGCGTCGGCGGCGGCGGGCTGGATCGGGGCCGGAGCCACCGTCGACAACCAATCGGCGATCGTCTTCATCTGGTCGGGTGTCACCACGACCATCACGTCCTTCATGGCCATAGTGCGCGGATAGCCGCGAGCATCGGGGCCGGAAACGCGCTTGCCGTCGGTGATGTCCTTCATTTGGGCCAACAGGTAGGCCTTATCCTGGCCCGCCAGATTGGGATACATCTGGATGGCCTTCTGGCCGTCCTTGCCGTGACAGGCGACGCAGGTGCTCTTCATGAACAGCTGCTTGCCGTCGGGAGCGTCTTCGGCGTGGGCCGAGACCAGGCCGAGGGCCAGAGCGCCCAGCGCCACAGCGGTCCGCGTCAGGTGTTTCAACATCGGATCTTCTCTTCAAGACGGAGGGAGCGGAAGAAGAGGCGGCCGTGAAGCCGCCTCTTCCGTTCTTGCGGTCCAAAAGGTCTTACTTGACCTTCTTGGCGCCGTTCTGCTCGAGATAGGTCTTGGCACGCAGGCCGATGTCGGCCGCCTTGACCTGGTACTGCCACCACTGGTTGGCCCACAGGGTGGCGTTCTGCCAATCCTGCTTCTTCGAGTAGTCGTCCGCCTTGGCGCGGGCGTCCTTCGCGAAGTTGAGCTGATCCGTGGCGTCCTCGACCATCGCCACCACCGGCTGGAAGTCCTTGAAGTTGGTGGAGGTGATATAGCCGACGACCTGATCGATCACGGCCTGGGTGTCGAGGCACTGCTTGTACTGCTTGTCGAAATCGGCCTGCTCGTACTTGGCGCCGGTGCTGGCGGCGGCGGTCTGCGAAGCCATACCCTTCGGGCGGACCAGCAGATAGCCTTCCATCTCAAGATGGAGCGCCGAGCAGAACTCGGTGCAATAGTACGAATAGACGCCGGGACGATCCAGCTTGACGGTCGCCGAAGCGGTCTTGCCGGGTTCCAACGACAGGTTCATGTTGTGGCCCGAGATGGCGAAACCATGGGTTTCGTCCTCGGCACGCTCGGTGTTCGTCCAATGGAAGGTGACGGTGTCGCCTTCTTCCGCTTCGACGATTTCAGGCGTGTAGTGCGAACGGATGACCGTGCCGAACACCTCGACCTTGCCGGGGGTGCGGTCGATACGCTCGCTGCCCGGACGGACAGCGAAGGGCGAAGCCTCTTCCGTGCGGCTGTCAGTACCGTACTTGTAGCGAACGATCGGCTTCAGCTTGTCGGCGGCGATCGAGACCGCATAGTGCGGCTCGCCCAGACCGATCGGCATGTCGTAGACCAGATCCATCTTGTCGCCGCTGATGTCGATCAGCTGATGGTTCTGCGGATGCAGCGGGCCGACCGGGTTGAAGCGGTCGATGGCCAGCTTGTTCAGGGCGACCAGATAATGACCCTTGGGATGGACGGTGTCGCCTTCCATGGTCATCAGATGGCCGATGTTGTAATGGACGGAAATCTTGTCCAGAACCTTGCCTTCGCAATAGTTCCACTTGGCGACCTGGCTATCCACGTACAACGAGGTGTAAGCGATACAGGGCTTGCTGTCGAACTGGGTGTGAAGCGGCCCCAGACCCAGGGCGACCTGGGTGTGCAGAGTGTCCTTCATGTCCAAGATCGGCAGACCGTAGGAATCCTTGCCGACAAACTTCTTGGCCTTGATGGCTTCCTGAATCTTGGCGAAGTCGTAAACCGAAGCATGGGTATCCAGCTTGCCGCCGACCACGATGTACTTGCCATCGGGGGTAACGTCGGCGCCGTGCGGGCTTTTCGGCTCGGCGATCAGGAACACCAGACCTTCGTCCACGGCAGTCTTCAGGCTGATCACCGCATGGCCGTTGATCTTGGAGACCTTGCCGGCCTTGAAGACCTCTTCGGCCTTCTTCCAGTTGATCACGTGCAGATAGTCGGTGTCCGACGACGAACAGCCGGCCTCGAAGGGCGGACGGCCGGTTTCGACGCCGCCGACATAACGCTCGGCACAGAAGGAATTGGTGAACGACCAACCGTCGGACGGGCCTTTGCCGGCATCCGACAGATCCTGGCTATAGGGCGGCAGTTCGATGGTGAAGGAATTCTCGGGCTCGATCAGGCCCTTCTGGCGGTTGAAATGCCAGTAGGTGACGCCGCCGCGGTATTCGTCGTTGAACTTGTCCAACGGCGCGTATTTGCGGCCCAGCGGAGCCGGGTATTGCGAGGCTTCGATCACGTAATCGGTGTTGGGAGTGACGAAGGCACCGCCGTGTTCGCTCTGGAAGACCGGGTTCGACACGATCTGCCGGGTCTCGAAGTCCTTCAGACTGATGACCGCGATGCGCGGGTTGGCCTTGTCGTTGATGAACAGCCATTCGCCGTCGGAATCGCCGTTGGTTTCCGAAAGCGCCGGATGATGGGCGTCACCCCAGGTGATATCGCGGCCTTCGAAAGCGCCCTCTTTCAAAATCTTCTTCGATTCGTCATCGAAGCCGTAGCCCTGCCAGGGCTCGGGCGTGAACACCGAAATATACTTCAAGATGCGCATGGACGGGATGCCGTACACGATCACCTGGCCGGCATGGCCGCCTGAACTGAAGGTCAGAAACTCGTCGCGCCCACCGGACGGCGTATAGGTCTGGGCGGCGTGCAGCAGATCCTTGTCGGTCAGATTGCGCCGCTTCATAACATCCTGCAGCGATTCGGCGCCGAAGGCGGTTCCGGCAATGCCGACCCCAAGCCCCAAGGCGGCGAGATACGCCACAGATTTGGACAGATTGACTTTCATCACTACCCCCTAACTGGCAGAGACTTCCCCAACAGCGGCCGCGCCGCCTCACCGAATGCCGCCAGGAAACCCAGCCGCCAGGGAAAAAATGCGGCCAGGGCATGGAACAGACCGACCAGGGCCTTGGGTTTAAGACCATGGTCCCTGCCGAACATCCGACTGAACACGATTTAATCAGTGGGGGACGCCCTGCGACCTTGACGGTGATCAAGAATTCGCCTGGCTTTAATCCTTTCGACAAAGCTGTCACGACAAATTCTTGACGAAGGTCAATTGCCCTATTTCCGTTCCGTGACAGGCTGTATTCATGGCAAATTATGACGAATCTGTCTTGAAGACTCTGCAGCGCCGCGTCGGAAGGCTTTCACGCCTTGCCGCCATTGTCGCGGCTGCGGGATTCGTCTTTTTGCAATCCTTATGGCTGAACCTGGGCATCAGCGCCTTTCCCACCACGGAAAACGCCGATCCGGAATATTGCCGAGGGATCGGAGCCAACGGCTCCGTCCCCCACAGCCATGCGGAAGACTGCCCGCTCTGCCCCGTATGCCAGACCATGCGCCTGGGCGCCGGGGCTGTTCCTTTGCCGGCTCAAGCCAGTCGCCTGCCGCTTCCCGGCTGGCGGATGCTGCCGGCGGCGGTTAATGACAATATTCGCCAGACGCCGAAATGGCGGCAACGAACCAATCTGCCCCGCGGACCGCCGGCCTTGGGCCGAAGCGGGGCCGCTTTGACCCTAACCGAAGCGCGTCCCCGCCCGCCGGCTGTTTCTCCCGGCCCGTTCCGTCCGCCGCAAACCGCACGATGCACCAGCACGGCGGTTTTTTTATTTTATCCAGAGCAATGCTGTGAAAAGACTGACAGGGCGCTTCGCCCGGATTAGTCTGTGGCCGTTTCCGGCTTCGTGCTTGTGATCATGTCCGTCCTCCGTTCATCACGGTTTTTCCTAGGCCGACTTTTTCCAGGGCTGCTTTTCCTTGCGGCTCTGTCGTGGAGCACATTCGCCCACGGCGCCGACGTCCGGGAAATCCGGGTCGGCGTTCTCGCCTACCGCGGTGCCGACCGCGCCACCGACAGCTGGACCGGTACCTTCACCCACCTCAACCGCGCCCTGCCCCAATGGCATTTCACCATGGCGGCGGGCGATCTGGCTTTTCTCGATACCGAAGCGGCGGCTGGGCGCCTGGACTTCATCATCACCAATCCCGGCCATTACGTGGAATTGGAGACGGCTTATGGCGCGTCCCGCATCGCCACGGTGGAAAGCATCGGTGGGCCGCCCCCGGCGGCGGCGGTGGCCGCCACCGTTTTCATCCGGGCCGATCAGGCCGGCATCAAGGACATTGCCGATCTGCGCGGGCGGACCTTGGCCGCCGTCTCGCCCGAGACCTTCGGTTTCCGCCAAGCCTGGCGGGAGATGTCCGAGCAAGGCGTCGATCCCTTCGCGGATTCCTCGAAGCTGCGCTTTGTCGGGTTTCCCGCCGATAACGTGGTCGAGGCCGTACGCAGGGGCGATGCCGACGCCGGAATCGTGCGGGCCTGCCTGATCGAAAGCATGGCGGCCGAGGGACGGGTCCAAACAGGCGAATTCCGCGTGCTGGCGGCGCAAAGCCTGCCGACGCCGGGGTGCCAGATTTCCACCCGGCTCTATCCCGACTGGCCTTTCGCCAAACTCGCCGGAACCTCCGATGCCCTGGCGAAGCAGGTAGCGCAAGCCCTGCTGTCCATGCCGGCCGGAGCCGACGGGCAAAGCTGGACGGTGCCAGTCGATTATCACTCCGTCCACGATCTTTACCGCATTCTGAAACTTGGGCCGTATCAGGCATTGGCGCGGCGCGGCCTGTCCGACCTGTTATGGCAGTACCGCCATTGGCTGGCCCTTTTCGGGCTGGGATTTCTCTGGTGGGTGATCCATGTGCTCAGGGTGCAGGTGCTGGTTCGCCGCCGCACCGAGGAACTGCGCGCTGCCAACGAAACCGCCCGCCAGCACCGGGAAGAATTGGACCATGCCGGACGCCTGTCGCTGGTCGGCGAAATGGCCAGCGGTCTGGCCCACGAAATCAACCAGCCCTTGGCCGCCATCGCCAATTACGCCAAAGGATGCCTGCGCCGTTTGGAAAGCCGCGGAGAACCGGAACAGATCGTTCACGGCTTGCAGCAAATCGCCGCCCAGGCCGAACGCGGCGGCGACATCGTGCGGCGGATGCGTGATTTCGTGCGTAAACGCCCCGTCGATATCAAGCTGGTCCGCATGGAACAGGTAATCGAAGAAGCCATCATGCTGTTCACTCCGGTGGCCCGGCGCAAACAGGTCGAGCTTCGTCTTACGCCCTGCCCCCACTTGCCCGCCGTCCAGGCCGATCCGGTGCAGATGGAGGAAGTGGTTCTGAATCTTTTGCAGAATGCCGTCGATGCGGTGGAGTCCAGCGACCGCCGTCAGATCGAATTGTCCGCCGCCGCCGGTCCGGCCGGCCTAACCTTAAGCGTTTGCGACAGCGGCCCCGGCATTTCGCCGGCCAGCATTGATCATCTGTTCGAACCCTTTTTCACCACCAAGCCTCAAGGCTTGGGTTTGGGATTGTCTCTGTGCCGCAGCATCGTCGAAAGCCACGGCGGCCGCCTGTGGACGGAAAATCGGGCGGAAGGCGGCGCCGTCTTTCATGTCTTTTTGCCCGCCGCCAAGGAGCCCTTCCGATGACCGACGTTTCTCCTCTGGTCCTGGTTGTCGACGACGATCCGGCGCTGCGGGATTCCATCGCTTTTCTCGTTACCTCGGTAGGATACGACTGCCGCTGCTTCGCCTCGGCCGAAGAGTTCCTGGGGGACTGGCGGGATGATCGTCCGGCCTGCTTGGTGGCGGACGTGCGCATGCCCGGCATGAGCGGGCTGGAATTGCAAAAACGGCTGGCCGAAAGCAAAAGCGGCTTGGGGGTGATTTTCGTTACCGGCCATGGCGACGTGCCCATGGCCGTGCGGGCCATGCGCGGCGGCGCCATCGATTTTCTGCAAAAACCGTTCAACGACCAGTTGCTGCTGGACCGCGTCCGCGAAGCCCTGGCGCATTCCGCCGCGACTCGGGCGACGGCGGCGGAGCGAGCGTTGGTCGAGACCAGACTGGCCCGCCTGACGGCGCGGGAGCGCGACGTGCTGCGACAGGTGGTGGCCGGCAAGGCCAACAAGCAGATCGCCGCCGATCTGGATATTTCCATCAAGACCGTCGAGGTTCATCGCCACAACGTGATGGACAAGATGGAAGCCGCGTCGGTGGCCGAACTGGCCCGCAGTGTCGGTGATCGTCTCTAAGGGTAAACCCTGATTTTTCCTGGGAACCTCCCCAATATCCATAAACTGGATACGGCCATAGCCTGTTCAGATGACGGGCCGCACCGACCGGCCCGCGGATTATCTGGTGGAGCGGGATATGAAACCCATCAAGTGGCTATGCCTTGGCCTGATCATCGCAGCAGCACCGTCGCAGGCGCAGAACGTCTTCCCGGCCGAGCAGGTGGAACAGGGCCGCTATCTGGCCCGGGCCGGCGACTGCGTGGCCTGCCATACCGCCCCGGGCGGCAAGGAATTCGCCGGCGGTCTGGGTATCGACACCCCGATCGGACGCATCTATTCCACCAATATCAGCCCGGATCCGAAAAACGGCATCGGCGCTTACAGTTTCGCCGATTTCGACAAGGCTCTCCGCCAAGGCATCGCCAAAGACGGGCACGCCCTTTATCCGGCCATGCCCTATCCGTCCTACACCATGGTGTCCGACGCCGACGCCAAGGCGCTATACGCTTACTTTATGTCCGGGGTTGAAGCGGTCGATGCCCCTAACCGCTCCAGCGACATACCCTGGCCCCTGAGCATGCGCTGGCCCCTGCGCATCTGGGGCCGCCTTTACGGTCAGACCCAGCCCTTCCAGGCCGTCTCGGCCCATGATGCCGCATGGAACCGGGGTGCATATCTGGTCGAAGGGCTGGGTCATTGCGGCTCGTGCCATACGCCGCGCGGCATCGGCTTTCAGGAAAAAGCCATGCGCCCCGGCGACGGCGGCGACTATCTCGCCGGCGCCCGCATCGACGGCTGGTTCGCCAAAAGCCTGCGCGGCGAACAGGCCAGCGGCCTGGGCGCCTGGACCGAAGCGGACATCGTTCAGTTTCTGAAGACCGGACGCACCTCCCGTTCGGCGGTGTTCGCCAGCATGGCCGAGGTGGTCGGGCACAGCACCCAATACCTGAGCGAAGAAGACCTGTCCTCCATCGCCCGCTTCCTGAAGTCCCTGCCTCCCAGCGATGGCACGACTCCGGTGGTGACGGCTCCTGGCACCGCCTTCGAAGCCCTGCGCGACGGCGATTACCACCAGCCGGGAGCCGCCTCCTATGTGGAATTCTGCGCCGCCTGCCACCGCCTGGACGGCAACGGCGCGGCCAAGATATATCCGGCCTTGGCCGGCAACAGCGTGGTCGGTTCCAACGATCCCACCTCGCTGATCCGTATCGTTTTGGCCGGCGGCCGCATGCCGTCCACCGCCGCCGAACCCCGTGGACTGGCCATGCCCGCCCTGAACCGCCTGACCGATCAGGATGTGGCCGAAATTCTGAGCTTTGTCCGTTCCGCCTGGGGCAACCGCGCCCCGGCCGTCACCGCCGATCAGATCGCCAAGGTCCGCGACACGCTGGAACACCGCTGATGTTCCGCCCCCAGATGCAGGAGAAAACCATGCGCTCCATTCTTTCCCTGGCGATTGCCGGCCTGATCGGCGGCGGCCTTCTGTCGGCGGCGGCCCATGGCGGCGAGGTCGAGGCTCCCGCCCATCCTTTCGCCGCACCCCGCGACGCCGATATCGCCAAACAGCCCAACGCCGTCGACATCCTGTTGGGCAAGCGCCTGCTGTCGGACACCAAACACCTGTTGCCAGACAATGTGGGCGACGGGCTGAACTGCACCAGTTGCCATCTGGGCGAAGGTAAAGTGGCCCTGGCGTCGCCTTTCGTCGCCGTATCCACCAATTTCCCCCAATACGCGGCCCGAGCGGGACGTGAGATCAATCTGGCCGAACGCATCAACGGCTGCTTCCTGCGCTCGATGAACGGCAAACCCGTGCCTCCGGGCAGCCCCGAGATGAAAGCCATGATCGCCTATTTCGAATGGCTGTCGTCTGGCCTGCCGACCAAAACCAAAATAGACGGCCGTGGCGTCGGCAAGATCGACGCCTCTCTGGTTCCGGACCCGGCCAAAGGAAAGGCCGTCTATGACGGCAAATGCGCCAGTTGCCACGGCCAGGACGGCGAAGGCGTGAAGGATGCGCGGGGCGAATTCATCTTTCCGCCGCTGTGGGGCGAGCAGTCCTTCAATATCGGCGCCGGTATGGCCCGCACCTATACGGCGGCGGCCTTCGTCAAAAACAACATGCCGGTGGCCTGGGGGCTGAACGCTCCTTTGGGTCAAGGCGGAGCCCTGACGGACCAGGAAGCCGTGGACGTGGCGGAATACTTCACCCACCAATCCCGGCCCGACTTCGCACCCAAGGTCAAGGATTGGCCCAACGGCGGCAAGCCCAAGGACGCCCGCTACTAAGAGAAAACAGACAGCAAAAAGCCGGAGAGCGGTTTCCCGCTCTCCGGCCTTTTGTTTTTTCAGGCGATCAAAGCTTCAGATCAGGCAGATCCTTGCCCTTCTGGGCTTCGCTCTTGCGCTGGGCGTCGGGCATGGCGATCAAACCCTTCTCGGCCAGATAGCCATCCTTGTTCCAGGCTTTCTCGGAAGTGAACTCGGCGATGTATTCCTTGATGCCGGGGATCTGGCCGACATGGGACTTCTTCACATAGAAGAACAGCGGACGCGACAGCGGATACTTGCCGGTGGCGATGTTGTCGTAGGTGGCGATCTGGCCGTCGACGGTGGCGCCTTGGATCTTGTCGCCGTTCTGGTCCAGATAGCTGTAGGTCAGCACGCCCATGGCATGGGGCTGGCTCAGCAGCTTCTGCAGAGTGACGGTGTAATTGTCCGACACTTCGATATAAGCGCCATCTTCACGCACGGCGTCGCAGGCCACCTTCTTGGCGTTCTTGTCCAAGGCGGCGATTTCCGGGAACTTCTCGCAGGCCTCTTCCATGTCCAGCTCGACCAGAGCGTCGCGGGTGCCGTGGTTGGAAGCCGGGCCGAAGACGACAATGTCTTCCTTGGGCAGGCTGGGATCGACGTCCGACCACTTCTTGTAGGGGTTCGGAACCAGCTTGCCGCCGACCGGAACGGTCTTGGCCAGGGCCTTAAAGACTTCTTCGCGGGTCAGAGCGTACTTCGGACCGCCCTTGGCGTTGGCCAGAACGATGCCGTCATAGCCGACGACGATCTCGGTGATGCCCTTCACGCCGTTGGTGGCGCAAAAGTCCACTTCCGACTGCAGAATGCGGCGGGAAGCATTGTTGATGTCCGGGGTATCCGGGCCGTCGCCGGCGCAGAACAGCTTCATGCCGCCGCCGGTGCCGGTGCTCTCGACCACCGGGGTCTTGAAGCCCGAGGTCTTGCCGAACTGCTCGGCGACGGCGGTGGAGAACGGATAGACGGTCGACGAACCGACGATGCGGATCTGGTCGCGGGCCTGGGCGCTGGCGGCCATCGCCACGGTGGCGACGGCGGCAAGGGCAAACATGCGGAGTTTCATCGGACATTCCTTGATGAAGGGGATGGAACGGCCCGGATAGTGCCGCTCCAGATCGAATAATAACCGTTACACATCAATGAATTACCGAGAATTAACCACTCGTCCATGTTTTGGTAATGTGATGTGCAGAATCGCGCGCACGCCCGGATCGGCGTCCTCCAGCAACAATTTTCCGCCGTGAACCTCGGCTACTGCCGCCACCACGCTGAGCCCCAATCCGGCGCCCGGCAGGTTCCGGGCCTCGTCCAGACGCACGAAAGGCTCCCGCACCTTGTCCCGCTGATCGGGCGGAATACCGGGGCCATCATCGCTCACCACCAGCCGTATCGCCGCCGGTCCGCTTTCGACGGCAACGCCGACCCGCCCGCCGCACGGCGTATATTTGATGGCGTTGTCCAACAGATTGGCCAAGGCCTGGGACAAAAGGTGGCGGTCCCCCCGGACCGTCAGCCCCGTCCCCGTCCGCACATCCAGACTCAGCCCCTGGTCCTCGGCCAGCGGCGCATATAGCTCGGCCATGCCGGCGACCAGATCATCCAGATCAATGTCCTGAAAATTCTCGCTGGGGCGGCGCCCTTCGATGCGCGCGATGGCCAGCAGCGCGTTGAAGGTACCCAGAATTCCGTCGACGTCGGCGATGGCTTCGGACAGCACCGGCGCGGCGTTCTCGCCGCTGTCGATCACCGCCAGCTCCAACCGGTTGCGCAGACGGTTCAGCGGCGTGCGCAGGTCGTGAGCGATGTTGCGGGTGACACCCCGCATGGCCTCGACCAGCCGTTCGATGCGGTCCAGCATATTGTTCAGATTGGCCGCCAGATGATCGAATTCGTCGCCGCCGCCGCTGCGCGGCACGCGTCCCTGCAAATGTCCGTCAAGGATGGTCTGGGCGGTACGGTTGATGGCGTCCAGCCGTCCCAGAGCGCGGCGGGCCAGGATCAGGCCGACGCCGAATCCCAGCACCAGGGTCAACCCGCCGCCGCCCAGCATGACCCGGTCCACCACGCTTTCGAAGGCCCGGCGATCGCTTTGCAGGCGCCCCAGCAACAGACGCCCGCCACCGTTCAGGGAAATGACCACGGCCCGCACCGGACTGCCGGGGTCGCCGCTGGTGGCGGGAGCGGCAAAACGCAACCGGCCATTGCCGCCGCTTTCCCCTTGCGGCCAAACTTCCAGATTGCCCGCCAATTGATTTCCCTGGCCGTCCTGAAGGAAATAAGACCGCTGCCGCCCCTGCAGGGAATTGGCGCGAGCGGAGATTTCGGCGGCCAATCCATCCAGGCCCGACTGCTCGTGCAGCTTCAGCAAGGTATCCAGCTCGGCATCCACCGAACGGTCCACCCGCTGGTCCAGCACCGTGCCGGTCATCCAGCGCACCAGCCCCAGCATCCCCAAGCCGGTGACCGCGAACAGCAAAGCCGCCAGAAAGGCCAGACGGAAGGTCGAGCTGCGCAGCAGCCTGAGGGACCGACGGTTCAAATGCCGTCCCGCAGCATGTAGCCGGCGCCGCGCACCGTATGGATCAACGGATGTTCGGCATCGCGGTCGATCTTTTGGCGCAACCGGCTGATATGGACGTCGATGACGTTGGTCTGAGGATCGAAATGATAGTCCCACACGGCTTGCAGCAGCATGGCCCGCGTCACCACCTGACCGGCATGGCGCAGCAGATATTCCAGCAGACGGTATTCCCTGGGCTGCAAGGCGATGATGGAGCCATTGCGGCGAACCGTGCGGCTGAGCAGGTTCATCTCCAATCCGCCCACCGACAGAAGCGAAGCGGCCGGAGACGAGGTCTCACCCCGGCGCAGCAACACCTCGACACGGGCCAGAACCTCGGCGATGGCGAAAGGCTTGCAGACATAATCGTCGCCGCCGCTCTGCAGTCCCTTGATGCGTTCGTCGACGTCGCCAAGGGCGCTGAGGAACAGCACCGGCACCCGGCATTGCATGCGGCGCAGCGTCTCGACCAGCAAAAGCCCGTCCATGCGCGGCAGCATGCGATCGACGACCAGTGCGCCATAGCCGCCGCGGCTCGCCATTTCCAAACCGGCCACGCCGTCGGCGGCCACATCGACGCCGTACCCGGCCTCTTGCAGCCCCCGTCCCAGAAACGAAGCCGTCTGGGCGTCGTCCTCGACCACCAGAACCTTCATAGCCGCTCCCTGCCCTGTTTTTTCAGGCTGACCGGCGGGAGCTTAAGGCGAACGTCCGCCTTCGCCAAGCTGGCTGATCATAGTTCCTGGATGAATTCGCTCATTTCGACAGCCGGCAACGGCGCCGTGGACGGCTGGCTGGGGGTGCCCAAATAGAGGAAACCGACGATCTGGTCGTCCTGTTCCAGTTTCAGGGCGGCATGCAGGTTGCGGTCGAACATCGGCCAGCCGGAACGCCAGATGCCGCTGAAGCCTTGGGCCACAGCAGCCATCTGCATGGCCATCACGGCGCAGCCGGCGGTCAGTTGCTGCTCGAAGCGGCTGACGATCCCGTGGGGTTTGTGAACGGCGGCGACCACTACCACCAGCGGCGCCCGCTTGGGCATGCGCCGCGCGCGTTCGACGGTTTCCGGCGGCTGCCCCGAAGCTTGGGCCGCCCGCTGCATCAGTTCGCCCAGCCGATCCAGCCCCTCGCCCCTGGCGACGATGAAGCGATAGGGCCGCAGGCGCAGAAAATCGGGTACCCGTAGCGCCGCCGTCAGGATCGTCTCCAACGCCTCGCCCTCTGGCGCCGGGGCGGTCAGGGACGAACAGGAGCGGCGTTCCCGCAAAAGCGTCAAAGCGTCCATGCCCAATCGCTCCTTTCCTGTTCGATGCGCTGTCCGGCCCGCAGGCGCTGGCGGATATCCATCATCCGGGCGTCCAGCTTTTGCAGTTCTTCCAGACAGGCGCGTTCCAGATAACTGGTGGCGATGACGTCGGCCACCGCGCCGTTGCGGATCACCACCCGCCGTCCGCCCATCAAGGCCAGGATCGGGTCGTGGGTCGACACCAGCACGATTTTTTCGCGGGCGACCAGCAGTTCCAGCGCCTTGCGCCGATCGATGCCGGCGTTCTCGATCTCATCGATCAGCACGATGGGCGAAGCCGACAGAAGGGCGGTGTCGGCGATCATCAAGGCCCGACTTTGGCCGCCGCTCAACTGAGTCAACGAAACGTCCGGACCGAAACGCTCTCCGGCCAGATCGTTGGCGCAGGCGATAACGTCGGCCACCACCGTTTCGGGCGACGACACCATGCGGCATTCGGCATGCATCGCCAGAAAATCCCGGACCGACAAATCGACGACGAAATTCATGTTCTGCGACAACTGGGCGATCAGGCGCCGGTTGGAGCCGAAACGCCACGAGGCATCAGGCGGCTCTCCGTTCACCAGCACCCGGCGGCCTGAAGGCGTGTCGCCTTGGGCCAAGCATTCGATATCGCCCAGCAGGCGGCTTTTGCCGGAGCCGGTGGGGCCGACGATGCACAGCACGTCGCCGACCTTGATCCGCAAATCCAAAGGCTCCGGCAATCCGGCCTTGTCCCGCCCGCCCAGAATCGTGATGGAATCCAGCGGCGTCTGTTCGGCGTGACGCAGCAACCCGGCCTGTTGCACCAGCGCCTCGACCTGATGCCGCAATTGTTCGGCATCCAGTCCGGCATCGGCAAGCCGCGAGGAATCGAGGCCGGACAGCCAGTCCGAAAACAGACGGTCCGGCTTGGCGCCGTCGGCGTCGGCCTGGGCCAAAAGTCTGGCGATGCCGGGATGCAGGCTGCTCAGATCCTTCAGGGTCCGCGCCAGAGCGGTCATGGCTGGGCCTCGCCGAAGGACATCTTGCGCACATTGCCGCGCTGATGATCCGGCCCGATCACCGTCTCGCCGATGCAATAAGGGCAAACCGCCGACGGCATGGGAAAACGCAAACGGCGCCCCTCCAGCTGATCCACCTGCGGAGCCTGGGCGAAATGGAATCCCAATTCGGCTCCGCCCTGCCCCGTGATGCCGTTGAAGGGAAGGATGATGGCGCGGGGATTGGCCGCCTGGACGTTGAAAGCGAATACCTCGCGCTCGGCCTGACTGACGATGTCGCCTTTGGTGATGACGACGATATCGGCCAGCTTCAACATGGGTCCGATTTTGCGCGGAGTGTGTATCCCCGACAGGGTATCGACCACGCAAATACCAAGCGCCCCCTGGATATGGGGCGAACAGCGGTTGCACAATCCGGCGCTTTCCGCGACCAAGACGTCGATCCCGGTCTCCCGCCCCCATTGCAGGCAATCGTCGATGTTGCTGACGAAGAAATGATCGGGGCACAGGCCTCCGGCCAACCCCACCACCACCGGCAAGCCCGCCTGTCCGTAAAGCGCATCGTCGGAGGTGGACAACGAATCGAACTTCACCACGCCGATCTTTCCGGCACTGCCCGCCAGCGCCCGAACGGTCTTCAGCACCACCGAAGTTTTGCCGACGGACGGCGGCCCGGCGACGGTGATCACCCGCATGAGCCGGCCTCCAGGGCTTCGGCGGCCATACCCCGCAATTGCTTGATCAATCCGGCGGTGCCGCGATGACGCATGAAATCCCAACCCGGCCAGGTAAACCCGGCGTTCTCGGGCAGTTCCGCCGCCGAAGCGTCGGCTAGGGCGGGATAGCGGTTGTGATTCAAATAAGCCGCCAAGTCCGGACCGTAGAAATGGCGCACGAGGAAATCCAGCCGACGGCGTTCGCTTTCCTTGACCGTCAGCCACAGGGGATAGGCCATGGCCCCCTCTTCGGGCCAGACCACCTCGGTATGGTCCCGGCGCGGACACATGGAGGCCAAAGACCAGGGCAGCACATAGACGCCGCCGACGGAATTGCCGCCACCGGCCACCCGCGGCATCTGGGTCGAGTGCATCAGCATGGGCACATTGGCCAACAGACGCGACACGCCACCCAATCCGAACAGACGGGCCATGCACAGCAGGAAAAACAGATTGATCTGGCCGTAGGACGCCGTCCCGTTCCGCCGCCAGCCGCTGAACACCACCTGTCCCCGGTAAGCCGGGTCCGTCAGGTCGCTCCAGCGGCGCGGCACCGGCAGGCCGTTCAGCTTCTGGCGGTCGATCAGCAGAACGAAGGGAGCCACGGCGAACACGCCGACCCATCCTTTGGGATCCAGCAGATCGCTGAAAAGCGGAGCCGTGCTCCCGGGTTGCCCGCCGGAGAAAGCCCCGGCCTCGACATGGCTGGCGTAAAAGCGCCGGTTGAAGGCATTGCCGTGCTCGGCCGACACCAGCATATCGGGAAAATCCGCCAAAGTACGAACGAAGCGCAGCCGCTCGAACGGCCCCCGGCCGCCCTGCCCCATGGGCAAACAGCATTTCAGATCCCGCCCTTCCGGGCCTTGAGCCGCCACCAGATCCGCCACGCCGTCGCGCACCCGCTGGCGCAAGGGCACGGGAACATTGCCCAGGAAATCCCAGCCCCGCACCGCGCCGCGCGGCAAGGCCGGATCGCCGAAGCCCTGAAGCAGAGGCGGCGTGACGGCGTTCATGCCCGCTTGTCCAGGCGATGGCCCTGGCGGTGCAGGCTGTACTCCATCACATGGCCCAGCACGTCCGACTGATCCAGCCCCCACTGGCCGGCGGCCAGACAAATGGCGCCGCTGCGCCCGATATGGCAGCAGAGATTGAATTCCAGGAACACCCGCCGTCCGCTGACCGGGTCGAAGCGATAATCCAGACGCAGATAGTCCATCGGCCCCACCGCGCGCCACAAGGATTCGACGTCGGAGACAAAGCCGCCCAGATGGGCTCCGGCGTCGAACATCTCGTAGCCCAAGGGATCGTCGCGTTTCAGTTCCTCGGTGATGATGCCGCCGGCCTGATCCGAGCCCGGACGCACCACCCCCAGCAGGATCGGGCGGCGGCCGCCCAGCACCGGCACCGTCAGATCGATGCCCGGCACAAAGGATTCCACCAGCACCGCCATGCCGCGATCCATCAGCTTTTTGGCGATGCGGGCCGCGCCCTGCCAATCGTCCTGGACCGAGTCCGACGAAATTCCCTCGGACGCGGCGCCGAAGCGGTTCTTGACGAAATAAGGCCCGGAAAAAGACGGCGGCGTCTCAAGGTCGCCTTCGCAAGAATAAACCGCGCCGTCGGCCACCGGCAATCCGGCCGAACGCATGGCCAGCTTGGTGAACCATTTATCCTCGGCCAAGGCCCGAACGTTCGCCCCGGCGCCGACGCAGGCCAGCCCCAGGAAGGAACAGGTGGAGGCCACGAAAATCTCCGGATTGTCCATTGGCACCCGGTTCAGCAACGAGAACACCAGATCGGTCCGCCCCGCCTCGGCCCACAAGGCATGACCGGCATTGGCCGTGCGCACCGGATAACCCAGCTTGGTCAGCACGCCGAACAGTCTGTGGTAATAGGCCGGATAGCCTCCGTCTCCGGGATAAGCCCGGCAGAGATAAGCCGGTTCCTCCGGCACGCTGCGGGCCATCAGCAGAATACGCGCCTGGGGCGCTTTCGACGGGCGGAACAACAAATCCGGTACGGACGGCAGAACCATCATGGGCTTCGCTCCTTCAGAGGGCCGCGGAAGGTTCATCGCAAAAGCCGGGCCAACCGCAGCCGACCGGCATCCCTCAGGCTTTCGCCCACCGGACTGTTCCCATCGGTACAATGGTCCGTTTTCGCCGTACCTGAATGTGCGGATAACACTCCAAGACGGCGCCAGGCCGCCCCCGATCAATTGGCCCGGGACTTGCTGCTGCCGAACAGACAACAGCCGATCAGCCTTGGAGAACGGCAATGAGCCCCTGGCTTCTGCGCGGCATGGCCCGCCGCTGGCCCAAGATGGCCCGGCATCGCAAATGGTGGTTCCGGCCTTTGTACGAAGTCGGCCTGCTGTCCTGCGTCCTGGCCGGCATGACCTGGCTCGTCCATCCCGGCGACGTCGAAAGCGATTAACTTTTGACGATGCGCACTTCCCGCTGCGGACCGGGAATTTTCACGTTCGCCTCACGCAGGGTCTTGGCGATCATGAACCGCAAGTCGCTGGCGATAGCCGAGGCGTCGGCCTGTTCAGCGTAATCGATCCAATAGCGCACGGAAAAGATCACGGCGTCGCTGCCGAATTCCGACAGCAGAACCTGGGGTTCCGGGGCCTTTGAAATGTTCGGATGGGATACCGCGATTTCGCCCAGCAGTTCGGCGACCTTGTTCAGGTCGGCGGCGTAATCCACGCCGACGCTGACGGTGCGCCGCACCTTGGCGGTGGAATAGGTCCAATTGGTGACGTTGTTTTCCAGCAAGGTGGCGTTGGGCACCAGCACCTCGATGCCGTCGCTGGTCCGCACGGTCGAGGAACGGATGTTGATGTGGGTGACGGTTCCCACCACATCCCCCACCTCGATGATGTCGCCGACCCGCAAGGGCCGTTCCAGCAACAGAATGACGCCGCTGATCATGTTCTTGAGCAGCACCTGAGTGCCGAAGCCGGCGCCGATGGCCAAAGCGCCGCCGAGGAAGGCGAACACCGTCAGCGGAATGTTGGTGACATACAAAGCGATGAAGACCAGCAGCGACGTGGCCAGCAGTTCCATCCAGCGCGCCACCGTCTTGGCATAGCTGGGCTGGATGTCGAAACGCCGGACGGCGACATGCCGGACGCCCCGGATCAGACGGCGGCTGACGATGGTCCCGACGATCACCAGCATCAGCAGGCCAAGGCTTTTGCCGACGGTCACGCTGCGCACGGCGACGACCTTGCGGCCGTCGACCACCAAGGAATCCTCGGCCGCCAACAACTCGAAATCCCAGAAACGGCCGAAGGCGCGCCGGGCGGCGTCCCATCCCTGGCGCATGGTGTCCGAGGCGGACATGGATTGCCGCTTGGTCTGGAAATCCTCTCGCCACAGGGTCAGCAGCCGCAGCAGATCGCCCACCGCCTGTTCGGTGTCGCCCAGAATGCGGCTGTTGTCGGCATAGGCTTCGTGGAAGGCCTTGATCAGATCCTGGCGCTCTTTCGGCATAGAGGCCGGCGGGGCCGGCATTTCGTTCTCGCTCAGGCGCCGGGAGCGGAGATATTCGTTCTGGACGTAAAGATTCCAGGTCTTCACCCGGCTGATCAGGCCGTCCAGCTGCTTCATGGCCTCGTCGACTTGATCGGAGGCTTCGGAATTGGCCATATCCCAGCGCAGCTGCCAGCCGGTGCGTTTCCACTCCAGCGCCTCGCCGATATGCTGCAGGGTTTCGTGCCGGGAATCGGCGTTGTCGGCCTGAAGCTGACGCAATTCCACCGTCTGGGACAACAGTTCCAGCCGGTCGGCGCTCACCGGCTGCGTCGCCGACTGCGCTTCGAGAAGCTGGCGGCGGGCCTCGGCCAGGGCGTTGCGGGTGGAGCCGATTTCCGTCTCGGCGTTTTTCTGCTTTTCGTTCAGACGGGACTGCTGCTTGTCCAATTCGGACAGAACGTTGTCGAGATCGTGGCGCGGAAAAGCCGCATGCTTTTCCGCCACCGACAATTGTTTGCGGAAAAACTCGATCGAAGCCTGCTCTTCCGCTCCCTCGGCAATGGACAATTGCCGCCTGGCCTGACCGGCGCCCATGGCGGCGGCGGCGTCATGGGCCCGCAACTGGGCCAATTGACGAAGCCAGTCCAGACGGTTCTTTTCATCCTGGGCTGTGGCCCGCCCTATCTTTTCCACTGCCTGACGCAGTTCGACCTCGGCAGCGTCCAGACGTTTCTGATTGTCCTGGATCTCTTGGTTGAGAAGCTTGGCCCGGGTATTGGCGGCATCCACCTGCGACAAAGCGTCGTCCAAGGACTGGCGCAAATGATCAATCAGCAGAATCGAGTAAGGAGGAGCCGTGTCGAAGGTCGACCACTTGCGGGTTTTGTATTGCTGTTCGGCCACCTTTTGGCTGGATTCCCCCAGCCGGCGCAGCACATCCTTGCGGCGCTCCAATTGGGTGATCAGATCGGCCAGCAGATGGTTCCGCTCGACCAGTTCGCCGCCGACGCTGCCGACCGGCGTCTGGCCCGGCTGGCTGGAGACGCGGAACTCCTCCAGCGCCTGATCCAGTTCCTTCTGCTGGGCGTCGTCCCAGACCAGATCGTTCTGCCCGGCATTGGCGTCAGCCGCCACCGATTCCAGCGGTCCCAGCAACAACAGCGGCAGGACGGCCAGAGCCGGAAACAGGGAACGCAACCTCATGGGCATTTGTCCGCCAAGCCAAGATTCAGGCGTTCAAGGCTGACGGCGATGGCTTCGGCCAACTGGGCGGTGGCGGCGGACAGAGCCTGAGCGGCAGCGTCCGGAGTTTCCGCCGAGCTTCCTTGCGAGAACGAAGCCCGGCAGACGGCGGCCTCGCCTTCCGGCAGGCGGCGCACAGACCAACTGGCGTCCACCAGAGCCGGACGTCCCTTGCCGGCGTCGAAGCGTTCGATGCGCACCGACATGCGGTATTGGGGCAAACGGCTGGCCGCCGTCGGCACCGGCGCCTTGTACTGATCGGCGGCGGCGTTCCGGCGCCACAGAGCGTCGGCCACCATCTGGCGGATCTCGTCCGACAGCGGCGCCGCCCAGTGGTCGCCGTCCCGCACGGCGATGGAGCCGTCGGCTCCGGTCAGCACCATCTCGTCGCGGTTCAAGCGTTCGGGCACGGCGATCGGCAGCAGTTCGACCAACAGCTTGGCGCTGCCGCCGGATACGGCCTGAGGCGGCTGAACCAAAGCGTGATAACGGGTCGGCGGCGAAGCGGCGCATCCGGCCAGCAGAGCCGCCGCCAGAAGAACGGGAAGCCCGCGACGTGCGATCATTGGTTTTCTCCGTTCTTGCCGCGCAGAAGCGATTCCGGGTGTTTGTCCAAAGTGTCGGACAACGTCTTCAAGGACCGGGCCACCGAGCTGAGATTCTGCATCGTCGCGCGGCTGTCCTGCTGCAGGGGGGCGTCGGGCGCCATGGTCTGCTGCAGTTGCTGCACCGTCTGACGCATGTCGCGCAGACCGTCGCGGATTTCCGGCAGCACCTGGGAATCGGCGTGCTGCTCCAGCGTCTCCATCCGTTTCAGATTGCTTTCCAGCGCCGTCAGGGTGCGGTGCATGTCCCCGGCGATCTGTTCCAAAGGCAGATTGGCCAATTTGGCCATGATGATCTCCACCTGCTTTTGCAGTTCTTCCAGATCGCTGGGAATGGTGGGCAGTTCCAGAGGCTCGGCCTTGGGATTGAAATGGACCGGCGGCGCGCTGGGATAGAAATCCATGGCGATATAACGCTGCCCGGTCAGCAGGCTGCCGGTCTTCAACTGCGCCCGCAAACCCAGCCGCACCAGTTCCGCCAGCACCGCCTTGTGGTCGTTGTCGTTGGGGAAAGGATGCTGGGAATCCGCAGCCCGCAAACGATCGGGATAAATATCCACCACCACCGGAGCGGTGAAATCCTTGTTCGCCGGATCGAAGGAAATACCGAGGGAGCGAACCTGTCCGATTTCGACGCCGCGGAAATCCACCGGAGCGCCGACGGCCAACCCGCGGATGGACTGTCTGAAGCGCAGCACCAGGGTATCGGAATTACCGTCCGGAGCCTTGAGAGCTTCGGCATGGTTGGCCGCCAGGGCGAATTCGGTGGCGTTATCGGCTACGGTCCTGTTTTCCCCGTCCGGGGGCAGACCGGGGCTTTCAAAGGCGATGCCCCCCATCAGAATGGTGGCCAGGGACTGGGTTTCCACCTTCAGCCCGTTGGCGTCCATCCGCAAATCGACGCCGCTGGCATGCCAGAAGCGACTGTTGGCGGTGACGAAACGGTCATACGGCGCCTTGACGAAGACGCCCAGAATGATATGGCTGCCGTCCGGCTCCAGCGCATAGCTCTCCACATGGCCGACCTGGATGCGCCGATAGAAGACGGGCGAGCCCACATCCAAAGATCCAATGTCCTCGGCCCGCAGGCGATAGCGGTGGCCGGGCACGTCCGAAGCCACCACCGGCGGCTCCTCAAGGCCGGTGAACTGCGTTTCCGACTGCCCCGAACGGCCACCGTCGACACCAATGAAGGCTCCGGACAACACGGTTTCCAGGCCGGAAATGGCCGCTCCGGCCAAACGCGGGCGAACCACCCAGAAACGGCTGTCGCTGGCGGCGAAATCGCGGGCGTCCTTGTTCAGGTCGATGGTGGTGATGACGTGGTTGCGGTCCTTGGAGATGCGCACCGCCCGCACCTGCCCGATCTCGACATCCTTGAAGCGCACCTTGGTTTTGCCGGGCTCGATGCCCTGGGCGGTGCTGAAGCTGACCTCGATGACCGGCCCCTGGGCCATGTAGGTTTGCAGGACCAGCCCCAGCCCGATCAGAGCGGCGGCGGCGGGAACGGCCCAGATCAGCGACGGGCGCCAGCTTCGGGAAAGCCGGATGTTCGGTTCGGAGGGTTCAGTCATCATCTGTCTCGGAGGAATCCCAAATCAGGCGCGGGTCGAAAGAATGAGCGGCAAGCATGGTCAGCACCACCACGCCGCCGAACATGGCGGCGCCGGGACCGGCTTCAATGATCGCCAGATTGCTGAATCTGACAAGCCCAACCATCAGCGCGACCACGAAAACATCCAACATGGACCATCGACCAACCAGTTCGACGATGCGGAACAGCTTGGCCCGCTGGTGAACCGAGCGGCTGGAACGCAAATGAATGCTGGTTGCCAGAAAGGCCAAGGTTCCAAGTTTCAGCAACGGCACCAGAACGCTGACCGTGAAGATCAGCAGCGCCAACCCCTGTGAGCCGGAGGTCCAGAAATAGATGACGCCGCTCAGGATGGTGTCCCGCTGCGTCCCCATCAGGGAGGTCGTCACCATAATCGGCAGAACGTTGGCCGGAATGTAGAGAATGACCGAGGCCAGCAGCAGCGCCCAGGTGCGGGCCAGGCTGTCGGGCTTGCGTTCCTTAAGTCTGGTGAGGCATCGCGGACAAATCTGTCCCGGCTCGGCGTCCACCACCAGACCGCAATGATGGCAGGCGATCAATCCGCTGGCTTGGGCCGTGACGACGGCGTGGCGGCTCACTCCCCGTCCTCCCACAGCGTGCGCAGATCGAACGAAGCCACGACCGCCAACAGGACCGCCGTGGCGGCGAAAGCCCACAAAGCGACGCCGGGAACCACGCGGGCCAGATGCGACAGCTTGACCAGCGACACCACCACGCCCAGCACGAACACCTCGGTCATCCCCCAGGGCCGCAGGGCGGTGACGAAGCGCGACAGGCGCCCCCGCCACACCGACCGGGGCGTCAGCCATGTGACGGTCAACAGCGCCAGCACCGAGAACAAGTCCAGCAAGGGAAACAAAAGCGCCGTGGCGAACACCAGCGCGGCAGTCACCATGCTGCCCTCGCGCCACAGGCTGAGCACGCAACCGAACAGGGTAGTGCTGCTGGGAATGCCGTTGACCTGCAGGGCGACGATGGGAAAGCAATGGGCGATGGTCAGGGTGATCAGCGCCGCCAGGATCAACGCCAGCACATGATCCCCCTTCAGGCGCGGCGTGCGGTAGAGCACCGAACCGCAACGGCAGCAACAAGCCGCGCCGCCCTTGGGCAGATCGGCCCGACGATGCAGGCCATCGCATTCCCGGCAAGCCACCAGAACCGAAGGGGTTCCTTCCCGCGTCACGCCTCATTCCTCGCCGTTGCCGTCAAACCACAGATCATCACGCCGCCGGCAATTCGCCAAGCGCCAAATGCGCAAGATATCCATCCCCAGGAAGATGGCAAATTCAGGGTGACGGCGCCATCTCCGCCCCATATGCCAGACGCCTAGAGCGCCAGACAGCTGACGATGGCGGCATTGCCGTCCGCCGACGTCGGCACTAGCTTTGAACCGCCAGCCATTTTAGGGAGACATCCAGTGAGCCAGTTCCCCAAAGCACGATGCGACGTCTTTGAAGCCATGGCCAGCCGCCGGGCCGTGCGGGCTTTCCTGCCGACTCCCGTCGAACGCAAGGTGGTCGAGCATATTCTTGAACTGGCCGCCCGCGCGCCGTCCGGCACCAATATCCAGCCCTGGCGCGTCTGGGCTTTGTCGGGAACACCGCTGAAAGGCTTAAGCGCGAAACTGATGGCCGCCCACGATGCCGACGAACCCGGCCATGCCGAGGAATACCCCTATTACCCAAGCAATTGGGTCGATCCCTATCTGTCGCGCCGCCGCAAGCTGGGCCGCGACCTTTACAGCCTGCTGGGTATCGGCAAAGGCGATGAAACCCGCATGAAGCACCAGTTCGGGCGCAATTACGTTTTCTTCGACGCCCCGGTGGGGCTGTTCATCACTATCGACAAAGCCATGAACACCGGCAGTTGGTTCGATCTGGGCACGTTTCTGCAATCGATCCTGCTGGCCGCACGCGGTTTCGGCCTTCATTCCTGCCCGCAGCAGTCCTTTTCGAAATACCACAAAATCATCAAGCCCGCGTTGGGCATCCCCGACGACCAGATCATCGCCTGCGGCGTGGCGCTGGGCTACGAGGACACCTCGGCGCCGGAAAACCAACTGGCGACCGAACGCGAACCGGTGGAAAGCTTCACCACGTTTCTGTGGGCGTAAAAAAACAAGGGGGCGGTATTTATGCCTCAGGTGCGAAAAACACCCGAGGCGTTCACCGCCTCGGCATAAGTCACCACCAGATAGGCCAAGGCGTCCTCGCCCCCGGGGTTGGTGAAACTGTGGGGTGTCTCGGCGTTGAACTGGGCTGCGTCGCCAGCGCCCAGGCGCATGGAATGGGCGCCGATGGACAATTGCAAAGTGCCTTCGGCCACCACCAGATTTTCCACCGTGCCCGAAACCTGGCCCAGCCCTTCCTCGTTGCCGCCGGGCTTGATCCGCAGTTCATAGAACTCCACCCGCCGCCCGCTGTCCGAGGGAAACAAAGCACGGGACAAAACCTTGCCGTCCAGCGACGACAGCACCTTGCCGCGATCGGCGCGGATCACCGTGACGTCTCGCCCGCCCTGCACCGACGTAAAAGTCGACAGCGACGCGTCCAGGCTGCGGGCGATTTTCCACAGAACTCCGATGGTCGGCATGCTGCGCCCCAGTTCGATCTGCCCCAGCATGGCCCGGCTGACGCCGCAGGCTTGGGCCAGCCGCTCCAGCGAAAGCCCCCGACGGGTCCGCAACCGCCGCAGGTTTTCCCCCACCACGCGGCTTAAATCCTGGGCGCTTTCCACTTCCGACGAAACCGGCGCGTCGGCGACCGACGGCGATGAAATCAAAACCATTCGCGCCTCCCGCCGCCGCCGGCCGAAACTGCAAGCCGATGCACCATTGCGCTTTCCGCCGTCATGCCCGCTCCCCTTCCGATTGATAAAACATACTATATTTGTTGTATAAATCTATTTATACAGTAGATAATGTATCTATTGCAAGAGCCGACGCGACACCTCATCCCAGGAGCGCCCATGACCCGACAGACGCTGCCCCATCTGAATCTGATCACCCACGATGCCGAAAGCCTGCGGGAATTCACCGACACTCTTTGGCAGCGCCTGCGCGCCGAGGCCGAGGAAGCTTTCCGCAAGTCGCCCATGCTGGCGCCCCTGTTTCTCGATTCCATCATCAACCAGCCCAGCTTCGAATCAGCGGTGTTTCACCGGGTGGCCTCGCGGCTGAAGAACGACGTTGTGTCGCAGCCGATGATCATCGACGCCTTCAACCGCGCCGTGGCGGCCCATCCGCCGATCGCCCAGGCATTGCGCGCCGACATCGCAGCCATCATGGAACGCGATCCGGCCTGCGCCCGTTTCATCGAGCCGTTCCTGTATTTCAAGGGGTTCCACGCCATCCAGACCCACCGGCTGGCTCATTGGCTGTGGCATAACGGCGAGATCGACTTCGCTCTTTACCTGCAAAGCCGGTCGTCGGACGTTTTTCAAACCGACATTCACCCCGCCGCCCGCTTCGGCAAGGGCATCTTCCTGGATCACGCCACCGGGCTGGTCGTCGGTGAAACAGCCGTAGTGGACGACGACGTGTCGATCTTGCAGAACGTCACCCTGGGCGGCACCGGCAAGGAAGCCGGAGACCGCCACCCCAAGATCCGCCGGGGCGTGGTGATCGGCGCCGGAGCCAAGATCCTGGGCAACATCGAGATCGGGGAACGCTCCTTGATCGCCGCCGGATCGGTAGTCCTGCGCGCCGTGGAACCCCACTCCACCGTTGCCGGCATCCCGGCCAAGGTGGTGCGCAGCCCAGCCAACTCCGAACCCAACCGCAGCATGGACCAGATTCTCAGCGATTTATCTTACGAATCGTTCGCCTACAGCATTTAACAGGCAACAAAAAAGAAATAATCAACAGTCTACAATGAAATAGACTGAATGAGCATTCATGCCAAGATTTCAGCAAAAATGAATATAGCGGATCGACATCCAATAAGTTGGATCAAAATAACGAAAGTAATTTTCAGTTCATTGCCGTCTTGTGCCTTTGGAGATTAGATCAAGTCCTGCGGGTTTCAAGTCCATCCGCAACAAAGATGATTCCAAGGAGCCCATCACATGGCCGAAGACTCCGAAGTCCGCCGCACAGTCAGCGAAGCTGCGGCGCGACAGCTTGCCAACGCCACCAAGACCCACGCCCAATGGGGCGGCATCACGCCGCGCTGGTTGGTCAGCTTCCTGCCCTGGACGCCGGTCGAAGCCGGCATCTACCGCCTGAACCGAGTCAAGGAGGCCGACGGACGCACCGCCGCCGAAGTGGAATGCAGCCCCCGTCACGACCGCGACCTGCCGGAAACCTATGTGGGATACGAGGAAGCGCCACGGGAATATTCCTTGAACGCGGTGACCACGATCCTGGATGTCCAGACCCGCGTCTCGGACCTCTACAGCCATCCCATCGACCAAATTCAGGAACAGTTACGCCTGCTCATCGAGAAGGTGAAGGAAAAGCAGGAAGCCGAACTGGTCAACAACGCCACCTATGGCCTTTTGGCCAACGCCGCGCCCAGCCAGCGCATCAAGACCCGCAAGGGTCCGCCCACCCCCGACGATCTGGACGAATTGATCTCGAAGGTGTGGAAAGAACCGGCGTTCTTCCTGGCCCATCCCAAGGCCATTGCCGCCTTTGGCCGCGAATGCACCCGGCGTGGCGTGCCGCCGCCCACCGTCACCCTGTTCGGTTCGCCCTTCCTGACTTGGCGCGGCCTGCCGCTGGTACCGTGCGACAAGCTTTACGTCGAAGACGGCAAGACCAACATCCTGCTGCTGCGCACCGGTGAAAAGAAGCAGGGCGTGGTCGGACTGTTCCAGCCCGGCGTGCCCGGCGAAGTGGCTCCCAGCCTGTCGGTCCGCTTCATGGGCATCAACCGCAAGGCCATCGCGTCCTATCTGATCTCGCTGTATTGCTCGGCGGCGGTGCTGACCGAAGACGCCCTGGCGGTTCTGGAAGACGTTGAAATCGGCCGTTACCATGAGTACGCCTGATCTTCATGGCGCAACCGCGCTTCAGCCTCCCGCGGATATCGCGGGGGGCGGCGCGGAGCCCGGATGGGATGCGGCTCCGGTCGATCCCTCCGCCATCGCCCGGCTGGCCAACCAGTTCTTCCAATCCCTGCCGTCGGGCCAAAGCCTGCCGTCGGCAGGAGCCACCGCCTCGGCCATTCCCGCCGTGTCGCCCGCTCCGGCGGCGGCTTCCGCCCCTGTTCCAGCAGCCATTCCAGCGGCTTCGCCCCTGCCGGTTCTGGTCCCCGGCCCCGTCGCGCCCAGCGTTCCGCCCAGCCCAGCTCCGGCTTTGCCGCAGCCCGGACTGAACGACAACGATCTGCGGGCCGTTCCCGCCTCGCTGGGCGGCGTCATGTCGCTGATTCCCAGCCTGCCGGGCCGTCCCGATCTGCCACAGGGGGACGGCGGCCTTTATTTCCTGCAAGGATTGCCGGCGCCAATATCCGTCCTTCCCGCCACGGTGCCGACCGACGCCCCCAAGAGCCAGCCCTATCCGCTGGCGTTGGAGTTGCGCCCGGAACTGGTCCCCGATCTTGGCCCGTCCGCCCGGCCTTTCGACCCCCGCGCCGTGCGCCGGGACTTCCCGATCCTGAACGAACAGGTCAACGGACGCCCGCTGGTATGGCTGGACAACGCCGCCACCACCCAAAAGCCGCAAGCGGTGATCGACCGGCTGTCCCATTTCTACGAGCACGAAAATTCCAACATCCACCGTGCCGCCCACACTCTGGCGGCCAGAGCCACCGACGCCTATGAAGCCGCCCGCGAGAAAGTACGCCGTTTCCTGGGAGCCGGCTCGACGGATGAAATCATCTTCGTGCGGGGCGCCACCGAAGGCCTGAACCTGATCGCCAAATCTTGGGGCTGGCGGCATATCGGCAAGGACGACGAGATCATCGTCACCTGGCTGGAGCACCACGCCAACATTGTGCCCTGGCAACAGCTATGCGCCGAGAAAGGCGCCCGCCTGAAGGTCGCGCCGGTCGACGACAGCGGCCAGATCCTGCTGGACGAATACGAGAAACTGTTCACCTCCCGCACCAAGCTGGTGTCGCTGACCCAGGTCTCCAACGCCCTGGGAACAGTCACGCCCGCCCGCGAAATGGTCGAGATCGCCCATCGGCACGGAGCCCGCGCCGTGGTCGACGGTGCCCAATCGGTGTCGCACATGGCCGTGGACGTGCAATCCCTGGGCTGCGATTTCTTCGTCTTTTCGGGCCACAAGGTCTTCGGCCCCACCGGCATCGGCGCCGTCTATGGCCGAAGCGACGTTCTCGACGAAACGCCGCCCTGGCAGGGCGGCGGCAACATGATTGCCGACGTGACTTTCGAGAAAACCCTGTATCAGCCGCCTCCTCATCGTTTCGAGGCGGGCACCGGCAACATCGCCGACGCGGTGGGACTTGGCGCCGCCATCGATTACGTCGAGACCTTGGGCATGGCCAATATCGCCCGCTACGAGCACGAGCTTTTGCTCTACGCCACGCGAGGTCTGCAAACCATCCCCGGACTGACGCTGATCGGCACCGCCAAGGAAAAGGCCAGCGTGCTGTCCTTCACCCTGGACGGCTGGAAAACCGAGGAGGTCGGCAAGGCCTTGGACAAAGACGGCATCGCCGTGCGCTCCGGCCATCACTGCGCCCAGCCCATCCTGCGGCGTTTCGGGCTGGAAGCCACCGTGCGGCCTTCGTTGGCGTTCTACAACACCTGCGAGGACGTCGACGCTCTGGTGGCGGCTCTGATCCGGCTGCAAAGCGGCCGCTGAAAACAGACGGAGCCGGAGGAGCGTTTTCTCCGGCCCCGTTCCGTCTGTTCAGACATGCTGCCCGCCGTTGATATGAATTTCAGCCCCGTTGATATAGGACGACGCTCCAGAACAAAGGAAATGAATGGCCTCGGCCACTTCCATGGGATCGCCCAGCCGCCCCATGGGAACGTCGCGTGCCACCAGATCGTCCGTTCCCGGCGACAGGATCGACGTGGCGATCTCGCCGGGCGCAATGGCGTTGGCCCGCACGCCCAAAGGAGCGAATTCGTGGGCCATTTCCCGCGTCAACGCCGCCAGCCCGGCTTTCGAGGCGGCATAAGCCACCCCGGCGAAGGGATGCACCCTTGAGCCGACGATGGAGGTGACGTTGACGATGGAGCCTCGCCCCGCCGACAATTCCGGCAGCAAGGCCCGCGACAGTAAGGCCGTCGAGACTAGATTGATGTTCAAGACCTTGGTCCAGACCGTCTGATCCGAAGCGGCGATCCCCAGGCGCTCCCCCTCCGGCCCCTTGGGCGAAACGCCGGCATTGTTGACCAAAGCCTGCAGTCTGCCGTCACGCAGACGGGAACGAACGTCGGCGGCCAGCCCCTCGATTCCGTCCAGATCGGACAGATCGGCCTGGATATGGGCGTCCCGCGCCGCCGGCCAGCGGCATTCCTCGGAAAACGGCAGACGCGACACCGTAAGGATTCGCCATCCCCGTTCCTGAAACAGCTTAACGGTGGCATGACCGATCCCCCGGCTGGCCCCGGTCAGCAGCATGACGGGCTGATGATCATTCATGACAGACGGCCTCCAGCCTTCAAAATATGATGCATCATATTTTGAAGTAGTAAGGGCCGCAACGCTTTTTCATCAACGCCCTTTCGCCAATGGGCACTCAGCCAGGACCGCGCCGCCCGCCCGCACGAACACCTCAGACGCCCGAAGCCCGCACGCTTTCCAGAATGCACTGCCCCCCGGTAAGAATATCCTGCATGATTGCCGCGGAAGCCGCCTCAGGCTCGTGCCGTTTCAGGGCGTCGAGCACCGGATAATGATGATCTATCATCGACCGCCCACCTTGATTGTAAGAGGCGGCCACCAACGGCCCCATTTGCAGCCAGATGCGCCGCAAGGTGCCGTACAGCACCGGCATCTGGGCGATCACCGACAATTCGAAATGAAAAGCCTGGTTCAACTCGATTCCCAGCAGGCCGTCGCCTTCGGCGATGGCCTTTTCGTTGCGCTCAATCAAAAGGCTCAGGCGGTCGATATCCTTGATTGTCGCCCGTTTCGCCGCATTCTCCGCCGCCAGGGATTCCAGGCGCAGGCGAATGCTGCGGATTTCCATATAGCGGTCCATCCCCACCACGGGAATGCGGATATCGCGGGCCGAATGGAACACCAAGGCATCGTCGTGAGTCAGGCGCAGAATGGCGTCGCGCACCGGCGTCACGCTGGTTCCCAGCTTTTGGGCGATGTCGCGGATCTTCAAACGGTCGCCGGGGCGGAACTGTCCCTTGATCAGAGCGTCGCACAGGGTCGCATAGACCGTGCTGCTCAGGTTCTCGTATTCGATGGTTTGAAGGCCGGAGGACATGGGCACCCGCTATGGCGAAAGGAACGAGGCGACAGGACGCCATCCTTGGTATCTCATTACGACGCATTACGCCAGCGCCGGAGAGGCCCCGGATGGCGATTGAAATATGATGCATCATCTGCTATCAAAAAACACCTTCTTGAGCCCCCCGCCCATTCAGGGCACGGCGCGGAGCATGCAATGACCCGAAGCAGCAGTCTTTTATCCCAAGCCCGGCCCATGTTCGAGACCCCGCCCCCGGACGTCTCGGCCGAGGAAGCGGCCCGGATCGCCCAGGCCATCTATGGGATCGCGGGACAGACCAAGCTGCTGTCGGGTGAACGCGACACCAATTACCGGATCGCTCCCGAAGGGGCTGCGCCAGTCGTGCTGAAATTCATCAACGACGCCGAACCCGACGCCGAGGCCGAGATGCAGGCCATGGCCCTGGAACATCTGGCGCAGACCGCCGATGGCGTCGCCGTGCCGCACGCCATTCCCACTCTGCGGAATGAGCGCTTCTTCCGCACCGCCACCTTGAATGGACAAGCGGTGCGCGGACGCTGCTACAGCTTTCTGACCGGCGAACCGGCCTTGATGCACGGCGTCGACGACGCCATGCGCCGTTCGGTGGGGCAAACCGCCGCCCGCATCGGCCAAGCTCTGAAAGGTTTCCACCATCCCGCGGCAAAACGACTGAATCTGTGGGATCTCTGCCAGATCGCGCATCTGGAGGACTTGCTCTGCTGCCAGGACGATCCTTCGCTGATCGGAATGCTGCGGGCGTTCCTGGATCATTTTCAATCGGCCGTCCATCCGAAAATTCCCGGCCTGCGCCATCAAGCCATCCACAACGATCTGTCGCGCAGCAACATGGTGGTCGACCCGGCTCGGCCCGGCCGCATTTCCGGTGTCCTGGATTTCGGCGACATGATCATGGCCCCGCTGCTCAGCGAGCTGGCGGTGGCGGCGTCCTACCAGATTTCCGGCGACGACCCTTTGCACGCCCTGAGGGTGGTGGTCGGCGGCTTCATCGACGTCACGCCCCTGGAGCCTCAGGAATATGCCCTGTTGCTGGATTTCGTTCTGGCCCGGCTGGTGTGCCGCATCCTGATCAGCCAATGGCGCGCCGAACAGTTTCCCGGCAACCGCGATTACATCCTCAGAAGCAACCAGGAAGCCCAAAGGCTGCTGGTCCAGCTTTTCCCCATCTGGCAACGGTCCGCAAGCACGGACTGGCCGGCATTCTTCACCACTCAGGAGAATTAGGCGATATGACGCAGTCTCTTCTCAACCGCCGCAGCGTTCTCGGCGCGGCCTATCGCCTGTTCTACGCCGAGCCCCTCAATCTGGTGCGCGGCCTGGGCGTCGAACTGTTCGACGCCGACGGCAAACGTTATCTCGACGCCTACAACAACGTCCCCGTGCTGGGACACGCCCATCCGGCGGTGGTCGAGGCGATGGTTCGGCAGGCTTCGCAGATCAACACCCATACCCGCTATCTGCACGACGGCATCCTGACCTATGCCGAGCGGCTGACGGCCACCTTTCCCGATCCCCTGAACCACGCCATGTTCACCTGCAGTGGCAGCGAGGCCAACGATCTGGCCCTGCGCATCGCCATGACGGCGACGGGCGGCACCGGCGTCATCGTCACGGACAACGCCTATCATGGCGTCACCTCGCTGCTGGCGGGCATGTCGCCGTCGCTGGGCATCGGCACCGCCCCGACCGTGCGCACCGTGCCGCCGCCCGACAGCTACCGCCAAAGCAGCGACATCGGCGCCGCCTTCGGCGCGGCGGTGGAAGCCGCCATCGCCGACATGAAAAAAGCCGGCATTCAGCCCGCCGCCTTGCTGGTGGACACCACCTTCGCCAGCGACGGCATCTTCGTCGAACCAAAAGGACATATGGACGCCGCCGTGGCCGCCATCCGCGCCGCCGGCGGCCTGTTCATTGCCGACGAGGTTCAGGGCGGCTTCGGCCGTTCGGGGCAGATGTGGACCTTTTTACGCCATCCCGGACTGATCCCCGATCTTGTCACCCTGGGCAAGCCCATGGGCAACGGCCACCCCATCGGCGGCATCGTGACGCGCCAGGATCTGCTGGATATTTTCGGAAAAAAATCCCGTTACTTCAATACGTTCGGCGGGAACACCGTCTCGGCGGCGGTGGGATTGGCCGTGCTGAACACCATCCAGGGCGGCAATTTGCCCGGCCATGCCGCCAAGGTCGGCCTGCAACTGGGTAAGGCCCTGTGCCTGCTGAAACGTCACGCCGCGGTGGGAGATGTGCGCGGCATCGGCTTCTATCACGGCATCGAACTGGTGACTGATCAAAAGAGCAAAGTCCCGGCCACCGACCTGGCCAAAGCGGTGACAGACGATCTGGCTCGCAACGGCGTGCTGATCGGCGTCTGCGGCGCCGCCGCCAACACTCTGAAAATCCGCCCGCCACTGGCTTTCCAACCGCAACATGTGGAGGAACTGGCGGAGAAACTCGACGATTGCCTATCCCGCCTGTCGAAATGATCCGGCGGCGCGCCGTTTTCGCGCTTGAAGCGTGATTGTCACTCCGACCGGATTTGATGAGGCGCTCCTATACCCGGGCCGACGGATAAAGAACGCGACATCAGTCCCATTTCTCCCAATTGAGCGCTTCCGGTAAAACGGAAAGACTGATCGGTCTTCAGGCAGAGAGAACCCTCGCGGTCCAGCACCCTTGCATATTCTTTGTATTCCCTGCCGCCTGCGAAATGCTCCCCTCGCCCGGCTTCTCTTTTTGCCCGCTCGTGAAAATCAAACAAAAATTTATAATGCAGCAATACGCCGGTTATCGGTGCGATAGGAACCGGCGTCATGGCGTGACGGCAAAGGAGATACCGCGTCCCCCTCTGCCAGCGAACCAAGGGAACCTGACTGAGAGTGGGGGGATGACCGCCGTCGCTCCCGTTCCAAAAAACACGTTCCCGCACTCCTCCATAGACCTGCAAGGAGGGAAAGTTCTCGGTGTTGACGCATCGATACGAGGCCGCGTCAAAAAAAGGACAGATGTCCATCAACACATCCCCGGGTCGGTATGAAGTGTCCCGAATCGGACGATCTGAATACATATCCAGGAAAATCGTGAATAGCCCCCGGGATCCAGAACGATCAAGGATATCGCACAGGGCGTGAATATTCACATTTTCATAGTCCGGATAGATAAATTGTTCATCCGCATCAATCGTAAGACACCATCCGCCAGTTCCGAACACTTCCAGCAACGTGTTCGTCCAAGCGTAGCCGCATTGGCTGCTTGAAAAAGAATCCCGCGTCTGAAAAACATGGACATCCGGCTGTTCCAGAAGGAACTCTGCCGTACCGTCGGCGGAGTCATTGTCAACGATGAAGAAGCGATCGATTCCAAGCATGCGATGGTGATCGAGAACTGCGGGAAGGCGGAGACGTTCATTCCTGGCCACCATGAAGGCTCGGATTTCATTGTTTATGGCGGGCACAGCCTTATTGTCTATTCTGCGAAAATCATGCTCAGTTTTCATGGCCTTTTCCCAAAAGACGCAGGCATAACCTTTGTTCTATTGTTAACGGCTCGCGTAAAGCAGGCTCAACTGTTCAACGGCCATCCGATTGTCGTCGCTGTCGTCGAGGACATGCATCGCGCATCCCGAGCATGGGGGAGATTTCGGGGAAAAATCGAGCATCGAACGCCGCCAGTTGGCAAAGGCTTCGCTGCCCCATACGTCGAGAATGTCAGATTCAGGGGTTAGCCGGGTAATGGCACAGCCGGAATGCGCGGAAACGTCGGAACGTAGATTGCAGCAGGGCATCACCGTCCCGTCGCACTCTACCTGCAGCTCAAGAAACGGTCTGAAACAGGGAGATGTTCTTTGGGAAAACGTCGGAACGGAAACGGTACCGCCCCGATCATAGGCCAAAACTTCGCCCCGGCCATTCGTCCCCTGCCCGAAATTCCGCGCCTGTAGGGTGATCTGCATGTCCCGGAACGGAATCTGGGCGCAGACGTCGCCATGGCATTCGTCGATAATCTTATAGGGCAATCCAAATCTGGCAGCGCTGGCGGCAATCACCTGATGAAGCAACGCGTCCGTGCACTCCACTCCATCCGGGGGATAAGCAGAAACCATCATGGACCGCAGACCGGCCTCATAAAGAGCCTCGCAATAATCCGCAGTCAAATAATCGCCATTGGTAAGATGCGCAGCAAAGCTCCGGGCAAACAACGCCGCGCCTCGGCAAGGCGGCGAAGAATGTACCCCCGATCGGCGAGAGGTTCGTTGTAGCGATGGAAACTGAAAACGCCTTGCCAGTCCAAAGACGATAACTGTCTGACTATGCTGGAAAAAAGCGCGTCCTCCATATAGCGATGCTCATTGCGGCGATCGGCAAGGCTATTGGAGCAGAAAGAGCAGCGCCTGTTGCAGAACGTGGAAACCTCGACTTCGACCTGCGCGACATATTGGCGGAACATATCTTTCATGATCGGCGCGGATATCATTTCTGCATCAACCTTTGAAGTGGCATGACAATTTTGCGGACGTTCCCGGCCATCGCCATCCCTTTCACTCCGTCGGCTCCGCCCGGTTTCCTCCGACATCTCTGGAAACCTGTTGCAACCGCAGGCACCGATCCAATATCCACCGGACGTTTCCACTCAATGGAACACTGATCGCAGATGTCGCCAGAACAAGATTTATCCGTCGCCGCCAAATCGCCAACAGCATAACAATCACCAACAGACTAGCCGCTTGGTTGCCGTAATGGCAATTAAGACAACCTACATATCGCGGCCGCACACAAAACCAACCATATGGCCATGATCCATTCTGGATCAGGAGGGCTATCAGAAAATCGTGAAGATCAAAATCCGGCGGCTGCGAGACGGAAAGGCCGGTGAGGAAATCCCTCGATGCCCGCCAATCGACGGATCCAGGCCATCAAGATACGGCTCGTTTCCATTCCGCTCCCCCTCCGGAACCGGCCTTCGCAGACGTCCAAGCGGTGAAATTCTCCAAGGCCGGCAGGCTGACGCACTAACCTTCGGCCAGGACGCAAGAAAAGCGCTTTATGAACCGTGCATAACCTTGTAATCCTTCTGGTCTCTTTGCGGCGTCTTTCGAATGACCAAACAGCTTCGGTGTCAGACAGAGGATAAGTCCCGCCGTTCCGCCCAGTCGCGGACGGATGGGAATGATTCTGCCCGCAAGGAAACCATGCGCTTCCGCCAGCGCCTGACCGCCTGGCTGGGTATCGTCGTCCTGGCGATCAACCTGTTCGGCTGGACCTTGGCCCCGTCGGCGGAAGGACCGTCTTCATCCGCTGAAAGCTCCATTGCCGAACTGTTCCCCGCAGCTCTGTCCCATCAGGACATCTGCGAACATGAGGGCGACGGCAAAGGCCAGCATGGCGACAGCCATGACCGCATGGTCTGCCCGGCCTGTTTCCCCATGGGAAACGCCGGCCACGGCGCTCTGGCTTCGGCCGACGCCGGCATTCCCGCCCCGCGCGCGCCGATCATCGCCCGGCAGGAGCGTCCCGACAGCCGACAGGCCCGCTCGGCGTTCCATCCTTTCCAATATCAGGCCCGCGCGCCCCCAAGCGCCGCCTGATCCCGGCCCGATCCGGGCCCGTTTCCACATCATCATTCAGCACCATGCCCGGCGGTTTCCCCGCCCGGCATGCGCATAGATTTTATTTTTTGGGGGTCAACGATGTTGACGATCACCCGCGTCTCGCGCCGCTTTTTCCTGAGCGCGACCACCGCCATCCTTCTGCCTGTCGCCGCCCTGGCGCAAGAAGCGCCCACCGCTCTGCCGGCTGTTCCGGTCCAAACCGAAAGCGGCGACACCTGCCCGCTGCACACTGAAAACATCGACAAAAAACAGGTGGACGCCAAAAGCGTTTTGGGGACGACAGATTCCGCCTCGCTGCTGAGCGGCACCCCCGGCGTGGCCTTGGCCAGCGGCGGCGGCATCTCCAGCCTGCCCATCGTTCAGGGACTGGCCGACGACCGCAACAAAACCCTGGTGGACGGCGTGCCGATCACCTCGGCCTGCCCCAACCACATGAACCCGGCCATGTCCTACATCGCCCCCTCCAACAGCGGGCATATCACTCTGGTCGCGGGGCTGACCCCAGTCAGCGCCGGCGGCGACAGCATCGGCAGCGTCATCACCGTCGATCCCGCCGCCCCCATGTACGCCGAGCATGGCGAAGGCTATGCCGTCCACGGTTCCGCCGGCACCTACTACCGCAGCAACAATCATCAGATCGGCGCCAACGGCGACGTCACCGCCGCCACCGAAAACATCAGCCTGGGCTACAACGGATCGTGGACCCGGGCCCGCGACGCCAGCGACGGCAACGGCGACAGCATCCTGGCCAGCGCCTTTGAAAGCCAGAGCCACAATCTGGCTTTGGGCATGCGCAATGAAAACGAGCAGCTGGTGCTGCGCGCCGGACATCAGCTGACGCCTTACGAAGGCTTTCCCAACCAGCGCATGGATCTGACCGGCAACACCAGCAACTACGTCAACGGCGGCTATACCGGCGAATATGGCTGGGGCAAGCTGGACGGCAAAATCTATTGGCAGCATGCCCGCCACGCCATGGACTTCTTCATGTCCGAGCGCAACACCACCATGCACATGCCCATGGACACCAAGGCCACCGACGCCGGCTATTCTTTGAAAGCCGAAGTGCCGCTGACCAAGGACGACACCCTGCGCATCGGCAACGAATTCCATCATTACCATCTGGACGACTGGTGGCCGCCGGTGATGACCATGGTCAGCGCTATGGGACCGAACACCTTCTACAACATCAACGACGGCAGGCGCGACGTTCTCGGCACCTTCGCCGAATGGGAAAAGGCTTGGGACAATCAATGGACCAGCTTGCTGGGCGTGCGCAACGACACGGTGATGATGGATACCGGCAACGTGTCCGGCTACAACTTCACGAACAACGGCGGCAACAACTATCTGGCCGATTCCACCGCCTTCAACGCCCAGAGCCATAAGAAGACCGACTACAACGTCGATCTGACGGCCATGGGGCGCTACGAAGCGACCGCCATCAATACCGACGAATTCGGCTACGCCCGCAAGACCCGATCGCCCAATCTCTACGAACGCTACGCCTGGTCCACCGGCACCATGGCGTCCAGCATGATCAACTGGTTCGGCAACGGCTCGGATTATGTCGGCAATCTGCACCTGCGCCCGGAAACCGCCAACACCTTCAGCGTCAGCAGCGGCTGGCATGACGCCCAGCGCAAGGATTGGAGCTTCAAGGTCACGCCTTATTACACCTATGTGCAGGACTATATCGGCGTGAACCTGCTGAAATCGAACGTCACCCCCGGCGTCAACCAGTTGCAGTTCGCCAACCACGACGCCCAGATTTTCGGCTTCGACATATCGGGCAGCAAGTCGCTGGCGAAGGACGAAAGTTACGGCGACTTCGACGTGGCCTCCACCCTCGGCCTAGCCAAAGGCATGCAGATGAACAACGGCAACAGCCTCTATCATATGCAGCCGTTGACCGCCAACGTCAGCCTGAACCATCGCCTCGGCAGTTGGAGCAGCACCGCCGAACTTCGCATGGTCGACAATAAATCGGTCACCAACCCGCTGCAAAACGAGCCGCTGACCGCCGGGTTCGCCATTTTGAACTGGCGAACCTCGTACCAGTTGGACGACATCACCTTCGCCTTCGGCATCGATAACCTGCTGAACAAGCAGTACTACGACCCCAACGGCGGCTCCTATATCTCGGGCTGGCGCTCTTTGGGCAGCACCTACGACAACACCCACGCCATGGAGGCGCTGCCCGCCTCGGGACGGTCGTTCAACGTCGGAATGACCGTGAAGTTCTGATGCTCCACGCCGGAGACATCGACATGATCGATCCCCGGAAAGGCACCCGCCTTTCCGGGACTTCGCTGCTGCGCGGAAAAAACGTCGGCAGTCTGTGCCTGTCCCTGGGGCTGCACGCCGCCGCCCTGGCCTGGGCGCTGCACACCACCATGAGCATGCCCGCCGGAACCGAACCGGCGCCGGTTTCCGTCCATGTCGAAATCCTCGAAGCCGCCGTCGAGGAAACCCCGCCACCCACCGTCCAGCCGCTTCCGCCGCCGCCTCCCCACCCCGAAATCAAACCGGCGACGAAACAGGAAGCCAAGCCAGTCAAACCCGCCGTGCAGGACAAACCGCTCTCGCACAAAGCCGAACCGGCTCAAACTGCTCCCATCGCCAATGCCGCCGTCAGCGAGACCGCCGCGAGAGCGGACATTTCTTCCGCCGAAGATGCTCCGGCCGTCCATATGGAAAAGGCCGTTCCCGGCACGCCCGCTCCGCAGGACGCCCTGCGGCTTTACAACATGGACGTCTGGGCCCGCATCCTCAGCCGCAAGCCCAGCCGCATCCGTCTGCGCGGAACCGTCACCTTGACGTTTTCCATCGCCCAAGACGGCGCCCTGACCGCTTCCGCCGTCAGCCAGTCCAGCGGCTCGGCCATTCTCGATGAGGTCGCCCTCGACGCTCTGCGCCAAGCCGCTCCCTTCCCGCCGCCACCGGGCCACGGCACCGCCCCCATAGCCTTCACCATTCCCTTCGAATTCCGCTAGCTCCCGCCCACGGGCTTCTCAGATCAGCAGCGCGACCAGCACGGGCAAACCGAGAAAAGCCAGGACGGTCGACACCAACACCATGCCGGCCACCTCGTCCGGCTGATTGCCGTACATCCGTGCGAACAGGAAGTTGAACACCGCCACCGGCATGGCGCTTTCGATGATGACCACCCCGCGATGGACGCCTTCAAGCCCCATCAGGCTGGACACCAGCCAACCGCCCAGCACGCCCAGAGCCAACCGCGCCACCGACATGACGACCGCCCGGCCGAAATTGGCGGCTTTCAGCTCGGCCAGCGCCACCCCCAAGGCCAGCAGCATCAGCGGTACGGTCAGACTGCCGGCCAGATCGGCGGAATTGGCCAGCCAGCGGGGGATCTGAATTCCCATGGCGCCCAGCAGCAGGGACACCAACGCCGCATACATGAACGGCACCCGCAGCAACTGTCCCGCCTGAAACTGTCCCGAGGCGATGGCCGGTCCCAAGGTAAATTGTCCCACCGTGGTGACGGCGAAAAAGATCATCGCCAGAGCCATGCCTTCGTCGCCAAAGGCGAACAGACAGACCGGCAGTCCCAGATTGCCGATGTTGGGGAAAACCAGCGAGGGCAGATAAACCTTCAGCGGCAGCTTGGCAAACCGCAGAGCGACGACGCCCACCGCCGCCGACAGCCCCAAACAGGCCAGGGTCGCCCCACCCATGACCATGATTTCGGAACTGGGCAAATGCGCTTTGGTCAAAGTGGAGAACACCAGGCACGGCGCCCCCACCAGCGTAATCATGTTGGTCACCTGCACCTGATCGAAGGGCAGCCGCCGCTTCTGCCAGACGAACCCCGCCAGGGAAACCAGAAAGGCCGGCGCGACGACGGCGGCCAATCCGGAAACCAGTTCGAAAATCACAGGCTCCATCTTTGAACGGGCAGAACGTCGGTCGCCAGGACGGCACGCAAAGCGTCCGCCGTCAGCAGGCCGGTCTGGGTGTCGACATATCCCACGACCGAACCGGCGTTGAGGGTCGCGGCCCGCAGCGCCTGATCGGGGGCTTCGCCCAAGGCGATGAAGGCGGCGAAAGTCGAGGTGAAGGCATCTCCGGCTCCCGCCGTGCCCATCACCTGCCCCGTTGCCGCGGGACAATAATAGAGCGTGTCCTGGGTTCCGACGAAAGCGCCGCGACTGCCGTCGGTCAACACCACATAGCGCGGCCCGAAGCTGGCCACCCCCTTGAGGAAGCCCAGCAGGGTCATGTCGAATCCGCCGCTGCTCAGCCCCTTCAGCGCCAAAGAGGGCAAGACCTGACCGGGGGCGGTTTCCAGTTCCGCTCCACCCTCGCCGACGCGGGTCACCAGCTTGGGCACCAGGGCGTCGGCCTCGACCCGGTTCAGCGCCAGAATATCGATCATCCCCAGACAGTCCTGAAAGGCGTTGCCGTGGGCCGACAATTGCCTCAATCCGGGATTGGCCGCCACCAGGGCGCCATGGGCGCGGGCTTTCTCCAGAATCAGCGGAAAACATTTGGCGGAATTGTTGCTCAGCCCGGAAATATAGACCGCATCGACCGAAAACGCGTCGTCGGGCAGGTCGTCGGGTTCCAACAGGGTATTGGCCCCACGGAAGGTAAAGACGGCGGCATTGCGGTCATGGGAGGAAACCAGCACCGATGCGCCGGTGGGAGCGCGATGGTCGCGCACCACCCAGCGCGGCGACACGCCCTCTTCCATCAGCCGCGCCATCAGAGTTTCGGCCCGCTGATCCCGCCCGACCTTGACCAGGGCCGAGACGTCTAGCCCCAGGCGAGACATGGAAACGGCGGCATTGACGGCGCCGCCGCCACAGTGGGTCGAAACGTCCTGGGCCTCGGTCTTATGGCCTTCCTCCAGCAACAGAAAGGAACTGTCGGCGTTCGACATGGCCATCCGTTCGATCCGCTTGCTGTCGATGATGGCGATGGTGTCGATCATCGCCCCACCAATGGTCAGAGCCTTCACTATGGTATCTCCTGTTGTCGTTCGACCGCCGAGAGCGGTCCGAAACCGGGCCATGGGCCGTCATGCACATCTTGCCTCTTCGCCATTCCCATACAAGAGACAGCTTGTCGTTTATAACCATTGCCGGCGCCGGCCGACGCTCGAATCAAGGCGATGGACCATGGCCGACGACAAAATGTTCCTGCGCGTGCAAAGGCGTCCGACGGCTGTTCCGGGGCGTGCGTTTCGTCCTTCCGTCCGGCGGCTTTCCGCCTTCCGCCTTTGGCCTGCGGATTGCTAAGTCGTTTACGATGTGACTGAACCGCCAAGGATTTCCGCCTTGATGACACCACAGCGCCACGCCCGCCCGCTGCCGGCCGCCGCGGCCGTCCAGACCGCCGAAGCGGAAAGGATCGATGTGTTCGAGCCGGTCCAGGCTCCCTGGATCCGCCCGGGCGTGGTGGTCCATGCCCCCGACGAAAGCATTGACGGATTGCTGGCCGAGTTCGCCCTGACCTTGCGCGGGCGCGGCTTCAACGTCGTGGGCTGGGTTCAGCGCAACAACCGCGGCTGCACCGGCCAAAGCCAGGGCTGCGCGCCGCACATTGATTATTTCGATCTGGCCAATTCCCAGACCCTGTCGGTCGAACGCCAATCGGCCGTCAAATACATCCGCAAGGCCATGCGGGAAAACGCCGATCTGCTGGTGATCAGCCGGTTCTCCGCCTGTATGGAGGCCACCCGGAACGTCCGCGCCAGCATCGGCAGCGATCCCAGCCAAGGTATGCCGCTGCTCAGTTCCATCGCCGGACAATGCATCCACAAATGGCATGGTTTCGTTCAAGGCAACGGCGCCATGGTTTCACCGGACCTGAAGTCGTTGTGGCGCTGGTGGGGACCGGATCAGTTGTACCGCGACCTGACCCTGGGCGTCGCCGAGGATGAAGTCCGCCAGATCGCCTGCGGTCCGCGCTGGCTGATGGTCGAGGGACCGCACGGAGCCGGCCTGGCCTATCTGCCCCGCCATCAGCGTGAACTGCTGCCTCGCCTGCCCCGCTTCGCCAAGCTCAGCCTGCGCGGTCTGGCCGAACTGTCGCGGTCGTGGGATCCCTTGGAAATGGCCCTGGGCATCGCCGCCATCAACGCCCATTACAACCGTTTCGACCTTGCCGCCTTTTCCGGCAACGGCACCAAGACGTTCCGGGATATTTCGGCCCGCGTGGTGGTCATCGGCGCCTTCCCCGGCGTCGACGGCATCTTGCCCAATTGCTCGGTGATCGAGGCGGAACCGCGCCCCGGCGAATATCCCATCGTCGCCATGGACAGCCTGTTGCCGGGCAGCGGCGGCGCCGTGATCAATTCCTCGGCTCTCATCAACCGCAGCCTGCCGCGTATTCTGCGTCTGACCCAGGGTGGACGGGCGGCTCTGATCGGGCCGGCCACCCCCATGACGCCGCGCCTGCACGATTACGGGCTGGAAGTGCTGGGCGGGCTGGTGGTCGACGATGTCGGGGGACTGGCGGCGGCCATCCGCGCCGGCGCTTTGCCCCGCGAATTCACCCGTTTCGGCCGCTTCGTCCATCTGCGGCAAGAAGCGGGCTAGGGGGCTTTCCCGACTAAGGGCTTTTCAACGAGAACTTGACCGGCACCACCAAATCCAGCCGCTCGGTTTCCAGGCTGGAGGGAAAAGCCGGAAAAGGCGCTGCCCGCTGGGCCATATGCACCGCCTCCTCGTCCAATGACGCTATGCCGGAACTGCCCTGAACACTGGCCGACAGCAGCTGCCCCCGGCTGTCCAGGCTGAAACGCAAGGCCACCGTTCCTTCCTGCCCGTCATAGCGGGCCTGGGAGGGATAGCGTTTGGCCTTTTCCATCTTGGTGCGTATGACGGCGACATAGGCGGACAATTGCTCCTGCGGCAAAGCCGCCGCATGCGTGGCGGGAGGCGACGCCTCGGCAGCGGCGGAGGGGGGACTTGGCGATACAGCCGCCGTTTCCGGCGCGTCGGCGAGCGGTGCCGGCTTGTCTTGCGGCTGAGGCGGACGCTGAGGCTTCGCTTTGGGCGGCGCATGAACCGTTGCCTTGGCCACCCGGCTTTCCGCCGGCCCCGACGTCGTCACCAGCGGCGGCGCCTCGTCCTTCGGTGGCGCCGGGGGAACAGCCGCGGCAGGCGGCGGCGGCAAAACCGCCAGTTCCAATTCGATGACCGGCGCCGGCGGCGTCACCGGCGGCGGCGGGACCACCGAGACCAGGGCCGCCGCGATAACTCCCAGATGCAGCAGCAGCGACAGCGGCAAAAACCACCAGCCAGCCCCCACGCGTCCCGGTTTTCCCCGTCCGGCAGGCAGATGCAAGGCCGTGCTGATCCCATCCATGGCGTCAGTGCTCCGCAGGTTCGGCCAGCAGCGACAGATGCGACACGCCGCTGCCGCCGATGCGCCCGAACAATTCCATGACACGCCCGTACTCAATGCCTTTGTCCGCCCGCACATAGACCACCAGCGACGGATCGTCTTTCAGCAACGACGCCAGTCTGGCGGCCAGATGCTCCTCGGTTTCGGCGACGTCGCCGACGAACAGCCGCCCGTCCCGGTCAAGGCTGACCACCACCGGCGCATGAGTCGGCGTCATGGCCGGAGCCGCCGCCTTCGGCAGTTTCAAAGGCACGCTGGCCATCATCAGCGGCGCGGTGACCATGAAGATGATCAGCAGCACCAGCATGACGTCGATGAAGGGAGTGACGTTGATCTCGGACAGCAAGCGCGGTCCGCCACCCAACGGATCGCCGGATTGAGTGGGAGACATCATGCCGCCCCCCTTGCACCCGATGCCCCCGGCGCGTCCAGATACCGAACCAGCCTGGGCATCGCCAGAGCCACCCGGCGCGACAAGGTGCCGAAGTCGCCGGCCAGCTTGTTGTAGGCGATCGAGGCGGGAATGGCGGCGGCCAGCCCGATGGCGGTGGTCGACAAAGCCTCGGCGATGCCGGGAGCCACCACGGCAAGGCTAGTGTCGTTGGATTGGGCGATGCTGGCGAAGCTGTGCATCACCCCCCAGACCGTGCCGAACAGGCCGATGAACGGCGCCGACGAACCGATGGTGGCCAGATGGGCCAAACGGCGTTCAGCCTTCAGCAGCTCCCCGGCCACGGCCCCGCATAAGGCCCGCTCCAGCCGGGCATGGCGGTCGGCGGCGCTTTCGCCGGAAGTGGCGGACTGGCTTTCCTCGCGCCCCCGCTGGCCGAGAACCCGCCCCAAAGCCGCCTTGCCCAACACGGCAACGTCGCCCTGGCCCGCCGCCTGTTCCAGCAGCGCCACCTGACGGAACAGACCGATCAGCAGCACCGCCTTTTCCAGGATGATCGACCAGCAGACCACCGAGCAAAGCATCAGGATCAGCAGCACCGCCTGAACCGGCCCGCTGGCTTGCAGATAAATCGCGCTCAACGACAGGTCGATGGCAGGCATCGGACGATCTCCTTGCTGGGAAAGGGAATAATATTGGTCGGGGATGTTCTCGCCTCGCCGCCCCAAGGCGGCGGCAGAGCCAACTGGTCCCAGACCGGACTGGACAGCGCCCGGTCGATGCGTTCCAGCAAGATGACGCCGCCGTCATAACCCGACAGGGCGAAATCCCGCTGATGATTGACCTCAAGCCAGGCGATGCCGCGCTTCGCCACCTCGAATTGCCCGGAACCACCCGACAGCACGATATCCACGCCATCGGCCAAGGCGTCCAAATCGCCGGACGGCGCTTCGCCTTGCCAGCCCAGACGCCGGGCGGCGGCTTCTCGGTCTTCGGCGCTGGTTTTGTGCAAGGCGCTGCCGACAACCGTCATGCCCGCCGAACGCAGCGTCTCGATCAGCGACCAGGACTTCGCTCCGCCGCAGCGGACCAACACCCGCTTGCCCGCCAGCCGCCGCCGCAGATAGTCCATGCGGTCCGCGATGCGCCCTTCCTCGCGGCAAATCAGCCGTTCGGCCCGTTCGGGCAGATCGGCGGGACCGCCCAGCCTCGCCAAGGCATCGGCCAGACGGCGCAACGTGTCGGAACAATTGGCGGCCCCATGAAAGCTGCCGCGCAGCAAGGGAATGCCGTAGCGCCGTTCCAGTTCCTCGGCCAGATGCGCCATGCCCTGGGAGCACAGCAGCAGCGACAGCTGGGCCCGATGGGCGCAGGCGACGTCGGCGAAACGCCCGTCGCCGCTCAGGGACGACAGCAAACGGACGCCCAGGGCCGACAGCAGAGGGCGAATCCTGGCGATCTCGCCGGCCAGATTGAATTCGCCGATGACGTTGATGTCCGTGCCGGTCAGGAAATCCGGTTCGGCCCGCCCGACCACATGATCCAGCAGAACCTGGGCCGCCAGATGGTTGCCGTAGGGACGGCTGCCGGCGAAACCGGGAACGTCCACCGGAATCACCGGGCGGCTCCAGCGGATTTCGGCCTCCCGGCAGATTGCCGCCACGTCGTCGCCGATCATGGCCGGCAGACATGTCTGGTAAACGAACACGGCCGGCGGATCGGTGGCGGCGACGGCCTCACCGATGGCCCGCATCAGGCGGCTCTCGCCGCCCAGAACGACCTCTCCTTCGCCCATGTCGCTGGTCAGACTGGTCCGGTACAAACCCGGCCCGGAAGACGCAGTGGGGCGGAACTCCCACGATCCGGTTTCACACGAAGCCGGACCATGCACCAGATGGGCGGCGTCGGCGATGGGCTGCAAGGCCATTTTCGCGCCGCGAAAGGCGCAGCCGGTCTGCCCTCGGCCGGGAATGGCGCATTTGCCGCCCGTTTGAGATTTCGCGGAACAGGATCGGGGCGGAAGATGGGTCATCGCGCTCTCCGTCAGTTGTTCATGGAATTGCTGCGGCTGCCGTTGGGCGCGCGGCCGTCCAGCAACAAAGCCGCCTGGGAATCGCTCAGGGCGTAACCGTAGAAGCGCCGATAGAAATCCTTCAGCTCGGCTGCCAGATCGAGATCGGTGAAACGCTCGGGATAGAGCCGCTTGGCGACAAACTCCAGCAACAGGATGCTTTCCACTCCGCCGTCCCAATAGAACACGCCCTCCGGCGTGGGATAAACCCGGCCGCTCCGCACCGCCGAGATGCCGGCCCAACGGGTGTCCCTCAACACCAGGTCGGCGGAATAATGCCGCCCCACCAGAATTACGTCCGGGTTCCAGCGCAGCATGTCTTCCATGGAGACCGGCCCCTTGCCCTGCCATGACTGGTCGCGGATCACCATGTCGGCCCCGGCCAGGGTCGAAAACCAATAGGTGGCCGAGCCCGGTCCCTGGGTGGTCAGCGCGTCGGGACCGCGCAGATAATAGACCCTGGTCCGACGCGACGATGGAATGTCAGCCACCCGCGACGTCACCATTTGCAAACGCCGATCGACCCAGACGCACCATTCCTCGGCCCGCGCCACGGCGTCGCCGCCCAAAACCTTGGCGAACATCCGCACCGCCCGCTTATATTCCCCGATATAGCCTTCGGCGGTGGCGACGTTGCCGGCTTCGGGCTGCGACACCAGTCCCGCCAGCCCCAGCGAGGCCAGCTTGGCTCCGGTCTTTTGCGCACTGTAGGCGTAGAACACCGCGTCCACCCGCTGGGCCAGCAAATCCTCGAAATTAACCTCGACGGGAATTTTGGCGATGGAGGCCACGGCGGGATAAACCGTGACCATCCAGGGGGCGTTGGTCATGGTCATCTCGGTAACCTTGTCGGCGGCCCCCAGCATCAGCATCTTCTGGAAACACAGGACTTCCAGACAGGCCACCCGCTCGATCCGGTCGGGCACGGCGACCGTCCGCCCGGCCATGTCGACCACGTCGCCCGCCCAGGCCAGCCCGGAAATCAAAAGCACCGACGATAGCCACAGCCGTCTCATGCCCGCCCCCTTTGCAAAGGCAGGCACAGACGCCCGACCTGGGTTTCCACGACGCAGGCCTCGACTCCGTAAGCGCCGCGCAGGTAATCGGGCGTCACCAGATCGTCGGGCCGCCCGATGGCGAAGACGCCGTTCCGGCCGATGGCCGCCACCTTGGTGGCGTGGCGCAGCACCTGATTGGGATCGTGGGTGGTCATCACCACCGCCATGCCCTGATCCGCCAACCGAGAAACATGATCCAGAACCCTGATCTGGTTGCCGAAATCAAGATTCGACGTGGGCTCGTCCAACATCAGAATCTGCGGTTTCTGAGCCAAAGCGCGAGCCAGCAGCACCATCTGCCGCTCGCCGCCGCTGATTTCGGTGCAGGGACGAAGCCGCAGATGGGCGACGGACAAAATCTCAAGCGCCTGCTCAGCGATCTCCATGTCCCGCGGCCCCGGCGACTGCAGCGGCCCCAGATGCGCCGTCCGCCCCATCGCCACCATATCCAGCACCCGAAAGGGAAAGGCGGGCACATGAGCCTGCGGCACATAGCCCACCAGCCGGGCCATCTGCGCCCGGGACAAGTCCGCGGCATCCGTGCCGGCCAGACGGATCGTTCCCGCCAAAGCCGGTTGCAGACGCAGCAGCGTCTTGAACAAAGTGGTCTTGCCGATGCCGTTCGGCCCCAGCAGACACAGCACCTCGCCCGCCGCCAGGGTGAAGGAAACATCCGTCACCACTTTGCGTCGGCCATAGCCGCAGGCCAGTCCGGTCGCCGCCAGCAAGGGCGCGGCGGCGGTCATGCCCAAGCCTTTCGCGATTGCCCCAGCAACAGCAGAAAAACCGGCGCCCCCAGCAACGAGGTCAATACGCCTAAAGGGATCTCGGCCGACAGAAGATTGCGGGCCAGATCGTCCACCAGCAGCAGGTAACAGCCGCCCAACAGCACCGAACAGGGCAACAGGATGCGATGATCCGGCCCGACCAGCAGGCGGGTCAGATAGGGCGCCACCAACCCCACCAGCCCGACCACGCCGCTGACGGCAACAGCCGAGGCGGTGGCCAGGGTGGCGCAGACGATCACCAGAAACCGTACCCGGCCGACGTTGACGCCCAGGCTCTCGGCTTCCTCGTCGCCGCAGCAAAGGACGTTCAGCCGCCAGCGCAGCAGGATCAGCCCGCCCAGTCCGACCACGATCCCCAACCCGGCGACGGCGGCATCCGCCGTTTTGACCGAGGCCAGACTGCCCATCAGCCAAAAGGTGATGGCGGGCAGAACATTGTTGGGATCGGCAACGAATTTGACCAGCGAGGTGAACGAGGAAAACACCGTACCGACGATGACTCCGGCCAGAATCATCACCAGCACGGCGCCCCCCTCCCTGCCCCGCCAGAGACCGATGGCGGCGGTCAAACCGACCGCCGACAGTCCGCCGGCAAAGGCCGCCGCCTGCACTCCGACCGCGCCGACACCCCATAAAATGGCCAAGGCCGCGCCGAAACCCGCCCCGGCGGTGACTCCCAGAATGTCGGGAGACACCAGCGGATTGCGGAACATCCCCTGATAGGCCGCCCCCGAAGCCGACAGCGCGGCTCCCACCTCCAAAGCGGCCAGGATGCGCGGCAGACGGATCTGCATCAGCACCGTCGCCATTTCATTGGGCCAGACCGAGGCCGCTCCCGTCAGCTTGGCCCACAGAATGCCAGCGGCGGCCATCGGCGGCACCGGATAGCGTCCCACCATCAGCGACAGGACGACGCCCCCCAGCAACCCGGCCAGAAGAAGGCCGGCGCCGGAGCGGGGGGACAGAACGGCGGAGGCCATGGCCGCGCCTACCAAGTGGTCTTCAACGACAGGGACACCACCCGCGGCGCCCCCAGCAGCAGGCCGTCGCCACTACGGTAGTAAGCCCAATAGGCGGTGTCGAACAGGTTGGACACAGTCAGATTGACGCTGGTCTTGTGCCCATACAGTTCGGGCTCGTAGCGCAGACCGGCATTGAAGATGGTGGCGCTGGCCAGATAATTGACGTCATGACTGTCGGTCGGGCGCTTGCCGTAATAATTGACCCCGCCGGTCACGCTCATATCCGGCACCCACGGCAGCGCATATTCCAGATAGGCGCTGGCCTGCTGCTCGGGCACGTTGGCCGGGGTCCGCCCTTCGGCCAATTTGTCGGCGTTGGCCTGTTCCACATGGGCGTCCATCAGGGTAAAGCCGCCGACGAAGGTCAGGCGCGGCATCACTTTGCCGCTGGCGGTGAACTCCAAGCCCTGGTGAATCTCGCGGCCGTCCTGCTTATAGACGTTGTCGTTGGGGTCGGTTTCCTGATTGACCATGTCGATGTAGAACAGGGCCGCGTTGACGTCCATGCCGCCCAGGGTCGTCTTCACGCCGGTCTCGTACTGATCGCTTTTGTAAGGCGCCAGCATCTGGTTGGCGTTGGCGGCCGTCGACGGCGCGGTGCCGCCCGCCTGTAACGCCTGAACATACGAAGCATAGGTGCTGACGTTGGACAGCGGCTTGTAGATCAGGGCATAGGTGGGGCTGTCGCCGGACTGGCTGTATTTGGTCAGGCTGGTGCTGGTCCAACTGCGGGAAACGATCTCGGCGTGATTGGTTCCGACCAGAACCGACCATTGGTCGTCGAAATCGATCTTGTCGCCGGCCAAAAGGCTGTTGTAGCGGACGTTCGACCAGCTGTTCAGAGCGCCGACAGCCGTGTCCGGATCGCTGTAAGACACCGTCGAATAGATGCTGCTGGATCCCAGGGCCGTGGTCTTATCGGCTCCGCGCTCGTAGAAATAATAGGTGCCCGAATAGCCGCCGGTCAGCGTGTGGCGGACGCCCCAGGTGTCGAAATGGACATCCGCCATCTCGTAAGTCGAGTCCGTACGTTCCGTCTGGCGCGGCGAGGCGAGATTGGTTTCGGTGTAGCTGCCGTCGCTTTTCAGGTTCTGGGCTTTGACATAGTCGTACTGCCGCCACATGTAGCCGTGGCGATAACCGGCCCGCACGGTCACGGTGTCGTTCAACTCGGATTCGAAGCGCAGTCCGGCCAGGGTCTTTTCCGTCTTGTTATAGGTCCAGTCCTGGCCGTACTGGGTCGACGCCTTGAACGACGACGCCGACGGCACCGCCGACGAAGTGCTCCAGTTGCCGTCGGTGCCGTTGGAGAAATAGGTCTGAAGGCCGGTGGCCTCGTAGTCCTGGTGCCACAGGTCGGCGGTCAGGCTGGTGCCGGGCGTGAAATTGTATTTGGCGACCCCTGAAATCAGGGCGCGGTTTTGATTGCTGCCGTCGACATAGGTGCTGCCGTCTTCCTTGTAGGCGTTCAGACGATACCCCAGCTTGCCGTCGGTGGCGTCGACCGGACCGCCGATATCGGCCTGGGCGAAATTGATGCCGCCGCCGTAATTGCCCAAAGTCACAGCTTCCATGGGCTGTTCGGTCGGGCCTTTGCTGACGTAGTTGACCACGCCGCCCGGCGAGGAAAAACCCTGAAAGAAGCTAGAAAAGCCGTTCAGGATTTCAATGCGATCGACATTTTCGATAGGCGGATAAGAGAAACTGCGGTCCACCAGCCCGTCGCGCAGTTCGCTCTGATCGGCGGCGGTAAAGCCGCGCACCATCAGCCGGGTCATCGAAGTGTATCCCCCCGACGACATCAGCATGCTGGCGGTGGGATTGGTCTTCACCGCGTCCACAAGACTGTGGGCGTTGCTGTTTTCGATCAGTTCGCCGGACGTGACGTTAATGGAATAAGGCATGTCCTTCAGCGGCACCTTGCCCAGCGGCGTCACCGACTGAGTGGTGGCCCGGTAACCGTTCTCGGCGCTGTCTTCGCGGGCTCCGCCGTTTCCATCCTTTTGCCCCGTCACGTCAATGGCCGGAACCTGCACCGGCGCAGCGGCCGCGCCGTCGGCATCCTCGGCCAAAGCCCGGGAAGCCAAGCCCGGCAGCAGCAACAAAGACGCGCCCAGCACCAGACGGCTGGCGGAACAGAACCCATCGCGGCGGAAAGCCTGGGCGGAAGCGGGCAGAGAAAAGCGGGGAAGAGCGGACGGAAACCGCGTGGATCGGGACATGACCGGCCTCCAGACGACGCCGCCGTCCCTCTTCTATGGGGGCGGGCCGAGGAGTTTCTAGAGCCGGTTCAGACCGATATCCGTCGCCGGGACGATGGCCTTTTGTGACCATTCAATGACCGCGACAGGTGAAATATGAAACATGCCGGAAACAGTTGTCAATGCGCGATTTTGCAATGCAACTTCGCAGCGCAACACAATTTTTCGCTCGCCGCGCCGCCATTGCCGCACGCTATATCCAATATATAAAGCTACTGGAAAAATATGTTGTATTACCGCAAAAAAATACACAAATCTAAATCCACCAATCGACAAACATCATATTAAAATTGTTAAATATGCCGTTTCTCACCACACTCCAATTAGCCCAAGCCATTCCCGATGGCGCGCTGTTAGCCGTTCCCGCCGATTACGGCGGAGTGGCCATGGCCGTCACCCTGGACTTGATTCGCCGCAACGCCCGTGACCTGTCGCTGGCGGCGGCCCCGGTTTCCGGGCTTCAGGCTGATCTGCTGATCGGCGCCGGAGCCGTGCGCCAGCTTCAGGCCGCCGCCGTTTCGTTGGGAGAATACGGTTTTGCCCAACGTTTCACCGCCGCCTTGAAGGCTGGCCGGCTGACGATGCAGGACGCCACCTGTCCTGCCCTGCATGCCGGGCTGCAAGCCGCCGAGAAAGGCGTTCCCTTCTTGCCGCTGCGGGGCATTCTGGGCAGCGATCTGCTGAAGCTGCGCCCCGATTGGAAGGTCATCCAGAACCCTTTGGCCGAGATGCCGGACCCTATCGTCGTGGTGCCCGCCATTCATCCTGACGTCGCCCTGTTCCACGCGCCCTTGGCCGACCGGCACGGCAACGTCTGGATCGGCCTGCGCCGCGAGTTGGCGACCATGGCCCACGCCGCCCGCCGCACCCTGGTCAGCGTCGAAGCCGTCTTCGATGGCAACCTGCTGGACGATCCTCTTCGTGCTCCCGGCACATTGCCCCACCCTTACGTCGAAGCGGTCGCCCTGGCATCCAAGGGAGCCTGGCCGCTGGCCTTCGCCGACCATTACCCGGCCGACCACGACGCCTTGACCCGTTACGCCGAAGCCAGCCGCAGCGACGAAGGCTTTCAGGCCGTTTTGCAGGAATGGCTCCATGGCTGACGCCCTGTTTCTCGCCCACACCTTGGCCCGGCTGGTGGCCGCGTCGCGCAGCGTCGCCGTCGGCACCAATTCCCCCATTCCCGCCGCCGCCACCCTGTTGGCCCGCGAACAGGCGGCACAACACAACGGACGCATGGTGATCTCGATCCTGGGATCGCCGCGCCACACACCCTTCACCGACGGCGGACGGGAATTGTTCGACTTCGCCGCCCAAGGCCGTCTGGACAGCTTTTTCCTGGGGGGCGGACAAATCGACGGAAACGGCAACATCAACCTGCTGGGCATCGGCGATCCGACCAGACCGAAGCTGCGCTTTCCCGGCAGCTTCGGCTCGGCCTACCTCTATTCCCTGGTACCCAACGTCGTCCTGTTCCGCGATGAGCATTCCCCCCGCGTCCTGGTGTCCCAGGTGGATTTCACCAGCGCCGCCGGATCTGGACCGGACGGCAGTTATCGCCCCGGCGGGCCGCGCTGGCTGGTGACCGGACGGGCGGTGTTCCGTTTCGACCCCGCACGGAACCGTTTCCGCCTGCATTCCATCCACCCCGGCGAAACCCTGGACGAAGTGACGGCTCTGACCGGTTTCGCCGTCGATCTGGACGACGGTTTCGGTGAAACGCCGACACCCGACACAAAGACTTTGGCGCTGCTGCGCGGCCCGGTCGCCCGCGAACTGGCCTTCGCCTATCCCCGTTTCGCCGCCCAGCATTTTCCTTCTGGGCATTTCTCTTCCGAAGGACACCCCGCATGAGCAATCTTCTTGGCATCGACACCCGCGATCCCGCCGAATATCTGGCGGCCTTGGAGCGTTTGCGCTGGAGCAAGCTGCAAAAGCAGATCGCTTATGTCTTCGGCAATCAGGATTACTTCCGGCCGCGTTTCAAGGAAGCCGGCGTCAATTCCCCGGACGATATTCGCAGCATCGGCGATTTTCGCCGCCTGCCCGCCTTTCTCGACAAGACCCGACACCGGGAATCCCAGGAACAATCGCTGGAGCGCCACGGTCATCCTTATGGGCTGCATCTGACGGCTCCGCTGGACAAGGTCATCCACATCGCCGCCACATCCGGCACCACCGGCCAGCCGACTTTCTATTGCTTCACTCGCAAGGACCAGGACATCAACAACATCATCCTGGGGCGCATGTTCAAAGCCGCCGGCATCCGGCCCGGCGATCCCACGCTGCACGCCTTCGGCCTCAGCCTGTGGCTGGCCGGGGTAACCTATGTGCAGGCGCTGGAAGCCTACGGCGCAAGGCCGGTGGCGGTGGGAGCCGAAGGCGGCATCAACAAGATTCTACGCTATATCGAATACACCCGGCCGGTAGCCCTGTTCGCCACCCCGTCCCTGGCCCAGTCCCTGATCGAGCGCGCCCCGGAAGAGATCGGCAAGGATGTGGAGGCCTTGGGCATCCGCACCCTGTTCTGCACCGGCGAACCGGGCGTGGGCATTCCCGCCGTCCGCCAGAAACTGGAACAGGCCTACGGCGCCAAAGTCTACGACGCCACCGGCGGCGCCTGGCACAACGGCACGGTTTCCTGCGCCGAAAACGGCTATCACGGCATGCATTACATGGCCGACGATTACTGCTTCCGCTACGACCTCGTCGACCCCGTCACCAAACAGCCGCTGGAACTGAAGGACGGCGCAGTAGGCGAAGCCATCCATACCGCCCTGGAATACGAAGCCGCTCCGGCCTTCCGCAACGCCACCGGCGACATTCTCAGGCTGCATGTCGGCGAATGCCCCGGCTGCGGGCAGTTCGGCGTGCGCATGGAGATTGTCGGACGCGCCGACGACATGCTGAACGTCAAGGGCGTCAAGGTCTATCCCTCCGCTTTACAAGACATCGTCAGCACTTTCCTGCCCCGGGTTTCGGGACAATTGCGCATCCGCCTGAGCGGACCGCCGCCCCGCGTCGAGCCTCCGCTCAATCTCGCGGTCGAGGTCGCCGATGGCATTCCCGAAGGCGAATGGGACGCCATCGCCCGCGCCATAGAACAACGCAGCCGCGAGGTTTTAGCTTTGCGCCCCCGCGTCACCATCTTGCCTTTCGGGGCTCTGCCGCGATCGAATCAAAAGACCAAGCTGATCGAAATCGCCGGCTGACGGACGGCCTCCGGCGGTCATGGCCTGCGTTTGACGCATGGCTGTTTTTGCCGGAGGCGCATCCTATTTATTGACATATCTACTAGAGTTAAGTAGTCCTGTTGCAAGACGTATTAATTTGCCATATCACACTTTCTTAAATGTGATTAAAGCCACTAACTAAGGATCAAGGCCATGACCTCTCCCGCCGATCTCATCACCCGCCGCTCGCTGTTGAAGTCCGTGGCCGCCGCCGGTCTGGCCGCTCCCGCCATCAGCTTGCTGGGCCGCGCCGCCTGGGCCGAAGACGCCACCGGCTCGGACGCCCGTCCGTTGAAGCTGGCCTGGAACGCCAACGCCGCCTGCCTGTCGGGCGTCGCCACGGCCTTTCACAACGGTGTCTTCAAAAAGCATGGCCTGAACGTCGAACTGGTGAACTATTCCGGCTCCACCGACCAATTGTTGGAATCCATCGCCACCGCCAAGACCGACGCCGGCGTCGGCATGGCCCTGCGCTGGCTGAAACCGTTGGAACAGGGGTTCGACGTCAAGCTGACCTCGGGCACTCACGGCGGTTGCCTGCGTCTGCTGGTGCCCAAGGGCGGTTCCATCAAGTCCATCGCCGACCTGCGCGGCAAGACCATCGCCACCCCCGATCTGGCCGGACCGGACAAGAATTTCTTCTCGGTCATCCTGGCCAAGCACGGCATCGACCCGGCCAAGGATGTGGAATGGAAGCAATATCCCGGCAATCTGCTGACCCTGGCCGTCGATAAGGGAGAGGCCCACGCCCTGACCGCCTCGGATCCCCTGAGCTGGGGCTTCCTGAAGGAAGGCAAGGTCGAAGAACTGGCCACCAACCTGACCGGCGAACATGCCCACCGCACCTGCTGCGTGGTCGGCGTGCGCGGCAGCCTGCTGCGGGAAAACAAGGAAACCGTGGCCAAACTGAACAAGGCGCTGCTGGAGGCGCAGGACATCGTCGCCGCCAGTCCGGAAGTGGGCGCCGCCGCCTATTCCGAATATGCCCCCAAATTCAGCCGCGACGACGTCGCCGCCATGCTGCGCAGCCATACCCACGGCGAACATGTGGTGGGCGATTCCTTGCGCAGCCAGCTGACCCAATACGCCGAGGAACTGAAGCTGGTGTCGGTCATCAAGCCGTCGACCGACACCGTCAAGTTCGCCCAGCGCATCACTTACGACATCTTCGGGTGAGGCGCGTCATGAGTTCGTCCTCCGCCACCATCGATCAGACGCCGGAGCTTGTCTCCGGTGTCGACAAGCCCCAAGCGGCGAACCGCATCTGGGTCGGCGGCCTTGTCGCCGCCGCGGCCTGGGCCGCCGCCGCATTCGTCACCGGCTTCATTCCCGATGACGACGATTGGGGCTACAGCCTGCAACTGGCCCATCTGCTGGCCGCCGCCGCCGTCGTTCTGACTCTGTCCGGCCTGTTCCTGCCCCGCCTTCCCGTCTTGTACGGCCGCGTCCGCGCCAAGGCCGCCTGGCTGGTTGTCCTAGCCTTGGGGCTGGCGGTGTGGGAACTGGTCACCGCCAAGCTGGGCTGGCTTCCCCGTCCCTTCTTCGTGCCGCCCCAGGCGTTGCTCGAGGTCTATGCCGACGAATGGCGGAAACTGGCCGAATGCACCTATCACTCGGTGCTGCTGCTGGGAAGCGGCTATCTGCTGGGCGCCTTCGCCGGCTTTTCCGTCGGCGTCGCCGTCGGCTGGTCGCGCATCGCCGCCTATTGGGGCCATCCGCTGCTGCGCTTCATCGGCCCGCTGCCGGCCACCGCCTGGCTGCCCATCGCCTTTTTCATTTTCCCCTCAAGCTGGAGCGCCAGCGTCTTCCTGATCGCCCTGGCCACCGCCATTCCCGTGGCCATCCTGACCTGGTCGGGCGTCTCGGCGGTCGGCAGCGCCTACTACGACATCGCCCGCACCTTGGGCGCCAGCCAGCGTTTCCTGGTGCTGAAGGTAGCCGTTCCGGCTTCGCTGCCCAGCGTCTTCGTCGGTCTGTTCATGGGCATGAGCGCCTCGTTCGCCGTGCTGGTAGTGGCCGAGATGATGGGCGTGAAGGCTGGTTTGGGCTGGTATCTCTCCTGGGCTCAGGGCTGGGCCGCCTACGCCAACATGTATGCCGCCCTGGTGGTGATGGCCCTCATGTGCTCTAGCCTTGTCGCCCTGCTGTTCCGTGTCCGCGACCATGTGTTGGCTTGGCAGAAAGGATTGCTGCGATGGTAAATTCCGCCGCCCTCAAACAGGAAGAGGCTCTTCCTGCCGGCATGAGCCTGGAACTGAGCAATGTCAGCCACGGTTTTTCCCTTCACGGCGAAGTCCTGCCCGTTCTCAGTCAGGTGTCGCTGAACGTTCAGCCCGGCGAATTCGTCGCCCTGCTGGGCCCCAGCGGCTGCGGCAAATCGACCCTGCTGCGTCTGGTCGCCGGTCTCGAGCCCCCGACCCAAGGCGCTCTGATCGCCGACGGCGAGGCCATCACCGGCCCCGATCCGTCCCGCGTCGTGGTGTTCCAGGATCCCACCCTTTATCCCTGGCGCACCATTTACGACAACGTGGCTTTGGGGCTGGAAGCCCGCGGTCTGCTGCGCACCCATAAAAGCCGCATCGACGACGCCTTGAAGCTGGTCGGGCTGGAAAACTTCCATAAGGCGTTCCCGCATCAGCTTTCGGGCGGCATGGCCCAGCGCGCCGCCTTGGCCCGCGCCCTGGTCAACGATCCGCGCCTGCTGATTCTCGACGAACCCTTGGGCAAGCTGGACAGCCTGACCCGGCTGACCATGCAAAGCGAAATTCTCGATCTGTGGCAACGGGCCGGCTTCACCTCGCTGCTGGTGACCCACGACATCGAGGAAGCCCTGTTCCTGGCGACCCGCGTGGTGGTGTTCAGCCCCCGTCCGGCCCGTATCGTCGCCGACATTCCGGTGGATCGTCCCTATCCCCGCCATCGCGGCGACAGCTATCTGGCCGATCTGCGCCACAAGCTGCTGGGCCTGCTGGGAATGGACGCGACATGGTAAGCCCCGTCGTCACCCCCGTCGTCACCTACGACTCCCGTGATCGCGTCGCCGTCATCACCATCGACAATCCGGCCAAGCGCAACGCCCTGACCCGCGCCGTCGTCGATCAGCTCAACACCGCCTGGAAACGGTTCGAAGCTTCCGACGACCGGGTGGCGGTGCTGACCGCCAGCGGCGACAAGGCTTTCACCGTCGGCGCCGACCTGGACGACATTCCCCACGACCTTTACCGCGCCATTCCCAGCGTCGGGGTCGACGTCACCAAGCCGATCATCGGCGCGGTGGCCGGCTGGGTGGTCGGCGGCGGCGTTGTCCTGGCCCAGTTCACCGACCTTCTGGTCGCCGCCGACAACGCCAATTTCCTCTATCCCGAAGCCAAGGTGGGCTTTGCCGGAGGTCTGGTGTCGTCGCTGGCCGCACGCATCCCCCACAAGATCGCCGCCGAGCTGATTTTGCTGGGCGAAGCCGTCACCGCCCAGCGGGCCTACGAAGTCGGTTTCGTCAACAAGGTGGTGCCGGTGGGCCAGCAATTGGACGCGGCCCTGGACTATGCCGCCAAGCTGGCCGGCCATGCCCCGCTGGTGCTGTCCATGCTCAAGCGCTTCGTCGGCGAGGTCGTTCCCAAGGGGCCGTCCGAACTGGCCGGCATCACCCGCGCCCAGGTGGACGCCGTGACCTTCAGCCAGGACATCGAGGAAGGCTTGAAGGCCTTCAAGGAAAAACGCAGCCCGGTTTTTTCAGGCCGCTAAGGAAAGGCTTATCCGATCATGACCAACATCGCCCGTCTTCGGGATTTCGTCGCCGCCGCCACCAAGCTGGTCGATCAGCATGGAAACGACGAAACCGCCCTGTTGGCCGCCGTCAAGCCGCTGGTGGCCGATCTGGTCGCCAACGACGACTGGCTGCCCGAGGATTACGCCAAGGCCGATCCCCAGTTCTATCGTCAGTATCTGCTGCATGCCGATCCGCTGGAACGTCTGTCGGTGGTCAGCTTCGTCTGGGGACCGGGGCAGAAGACGCCGATTCACGATCACCGCGTCTGGGGCGTGGTCGGCGTGCTGCGCGGGGCCGAATTGTCGGTGTCCTATGAACGCGCGGCCGACGGCACCCTGACAGCCCAGCCGGAGGCGCGGCTGGAAAAAGGCGCGGTCGCCGCCGTTTCACCCACCATCGGCGACATCCACACCATCGCCAATGCCCTGCCGGACAAGCCGTCCATCAGCATCCATGTCTATGGCGGCAATATCGGCGCCGTTCACCGCGCCGCCTTCAACGCCGAGACCGGAGCCGAAAAGCCCTTTATCTCCGGCTATTCCAGCGCCCATGTTCCCAATCTGTGGGACCGTTCGACGGAAGGCCGTTAGGCATGGCCGGTCTGCTGCCGCCGCAGGAACTGCGCCGCTTATGGCGCGACGGAGAGGAAGTGGCGCTGCTGGACGTGCGCGAGGAAGATTCGTACGCCCAAGCCCACCCGCTATTCGCCAATTCCCTGTCGCTGGGCAAGATCGAGCTTCGGATTTTCGATCTGGCGCCCCGGCGCGACGTTCCGGTGGTGGTCTATGACGATGGCGAGGGATTGGCCCAACGGGCCGCCGACAAGTTGGAGGCACTGGGCTATACCCAGGTTTTCCTGCTGGACGGCGGACTGTTGGGCTATGGCGCCGTGGGCGAGCTGTACCGCGACGTCAATTCCGCCAGCAAGGCGTTCGGCGAACTGGTGGAATCCATCCGCCACACCCCGTCCCTTACCGCGCCGGACGTGCAAAAGCTGATCGAGGCCAAAGCCGATATCGCCATCGTCGATTCCCGCCGGTTCGAGGAATACCGCACCATGAGCATTCCCGGCGGCACCAGCGTGCCGGGGGCTGAACTGACCTTGCGGGTGTGGGACATCGCGCCATCGCCGGAGACCTTGGTGATCGTCAATTGCGCCGGGCGCACCCGCAGCATCATCGGCGCGCAGACCCTGGTGAACGCAGGCATCCCCAACAAGGTGGCGGCGCTTCGCAACGGCACCATCGGCTGGACTCTGGCGGGTCAAAGCCTGGAGCATGGGCAAACCCGCCGCTACGGGGAAACATCTGCCGCCGGTCTGACCAAGGCCCGGACCGCGGCGAAGGCCTGGGCCGCCAAGGTCGGCGTGCAGACCATCGATGCCGCCACCCTGGAACATTGGCGCCAAGACAAGAGTCGCACCCTTTATCAACTCGACGTGCGCAGCCCCGAAGAATACCGCCAAGGACACGCCGCCGGTTTCCGTTCGGCCCCCGGGGGACAACTGGTGCAGGCCACCGACGAATGGATCGCCGTGCGCGGCGCCCGCATCGTTCTGGCCGACGACGAAGGCGTGCGCGCCTTTATGACCGCGTCCTGGCTGGTGCAGCAAGGGTGGAACGCCGTAGTGCTGGCCCCCGACGCCCTGCCTTTCAAGAATGTCGGCGACGCTCCGGTCAACCGCCCGCCGCTGCCCGTCGTGAGCAGCATCACCGCCGACGCCCTGCCTCGTGACGCGATCGTTCTCGACATCACCTCCAGCCCCGCCTACCGCAAGGGACATATTCCCGGCGCCCGTTTCGCCCTGCCGTCACGTTTCGCCGTGGACTTGCCCCAATTGCCGTCCGGCGCCTCCATCGTTCTGACCTCTCCCGACGGAGCCGCCGCCGTCTTCGCCGCGCCCGAGGCGTCCCGCCTTTCGGGGCGGAACGTCAAGGTGCTGGCCGGAGGCACCGCCGCCTGGGCCGCCGAACGCCCTTTGACCGACGCGAATCCCGATTGGCTGTCGCCGCCCGTCGACGTTTACAAACGTCCCTATGAAGGCACCGACAACGCCGTCGAGGCCATGCAGGCCTATCTGGAATGGGAATACGGATTGGTAGCCCAGTTGGCCAACGACGGCGTATCGAATTTCCGCGTGGTGCGGGGCGACTGATGAAACGGCAGGGACTGTGGCTGGGCTTGGCCGCCACCGCTCTGGGCTTGTCCGTATGGGTGGCGCAAGCGGAGACCCTGCCCATTCTGAAAAGCGGCAGCCTGGCCGAGGTGCAGAACTTCCTGTTCCTGGCCCAGGACGGCAGCAAAAACCTGACCGTGCTCGACACCCGCACCGACCGCCTGGCCGGCAATTTAGAACTGGGGCTGGCTCCCAGCCGGATCGAAGTCTCGAAAGCGGCCCGCAAGCTGGCGGCCATCGACGGCGCCACCCCCAGGATCGAAATCATCGATCTAGCCAAGGGCGGCGGACTGGATCTGACCTTACCCTTCACCCCGACCCTGCTGACGCAAAGCCCCGACGGCAAGCGGCTGGCCGTGGCCGACGCCGACAAAGGCACCGTCGCCCTGATCGACCTTGAACAACCCAGCATCCCCAGCCGCGCCGACGATCTGAAGCCTTTGCGCGACCTGATGTTCAGCGCCGACGGCAACAGCCTGTTCGCCGCCGGAGATCAGCTTTCGGTTCTGGACGTCGCCCACGGCCTGCAACGCAGCAGTCAGCCCCTGGCGGTTCAAGGCTTCACCCGCGCCTCCGACGGCCGCGCCCTGTTCGCCCGCAACAGCGGCGGCATCGCCGTGCTGAACAGCAAGACCCTGGAAATACAAACCCGCCTGCCCGGCCATGGCGGCGCTTCGGCCATTCCCACCGCGACCGGGTCTTATCTGCTGCTGCTGGACGCCGCCGGCCGCAGCCTGACCCTGGTGCACGGCGACAGTTGGGAAACCGGCAACCGCTTCGACACCGCAGAGGACGCATCGACCGCCTATAGCGGCTGGTTCGACTCGGTGGCGGTCATTCCCAGCAAATCAGGCAGAAGCCTGGAGGTCATCGACCTGTGGCGGCAAAACCGTCTGAAAGACATCGACCTGCCCGCCGCACCGTTGGCCGGAGCCGTCAGCGCTGACGGAGCCAAGCTTTATCTGCCCCTGGAAGGGAAAGCCAAGCTGGCCGTCATCGACCTGCGCAACCGCAAACTGGCGCAAACCGTCTCCCTGCCCCAGCCCGCCAGAACGGCGGTTCTGGCCGACAGCTACGGCATCTGCCACTAGAGCTGTTCCGCGATTGCGGGTATGACTGAACCCTGCCTTCAAAAACGGGGATGTCATGACGCCGCCAATCAGCCTTATCAGACGAGTGGTTTCCGTCTCCCTGATTTTTGCCGGCCTCGTCATCGTCGCATCGGGGCTGCTGTTCGTCGTAAACCGCCTGATGTCGGGCGACGGGCTGGGCGAAATCGTCACCCTGATCCGCATCGCAGGCGGCTTGTTCGTCGCCGGATGCGGCGGCCTGCTGACCTCTCTCGGCTCCTGGCTCGGGCAGGATAAGAGGAAGGCCGCGCCCGCGGAACGAGACCTTCCCCCGGAACGGTCGGCCTAGCGCGTCACGGCATCCAAAGCCTGGGCGATATCGGCCTTGATGTCGGCCAAGGTTTCCAGTCCGACGGAAAAGCGGATCAGGCCGTCGGCGATGCCGTGCGCCCGGCGTTCCTCGGGAGTATAGGCTGCGTGGGTCATGCTGGCCGGATGCTGTACCAGGGTCTCGGCATCGCCCAGGCTGACGGCCCGGCTGGCCAAGGTCAGGCGGTTCATCAGGGTCATGCCCGCCTCGACCCCGCCTTTCAGCTCGCACGACACCAGTCCGCCGAACGCCGACATCTGGCGCTTGGCCAACTCGTGATAGGGCGAATCCGGCAGACCGGGATAATGCACCGCCGCCACGGCCGGATGATCGGCCAGCAACTGCGCTACCGCCAGGGCGGACGAACTGTGGCGCTCGATGCGCAGCTCCAACGTTTTCAGGCCGCGCAGCAGCAGAAAGGCCGTCAGCGGCGCGATGGCCGCGCCGGTCAGATAGCGCAGGCCGTGCAGCCGCACCTGTTTCAGAATATCCGCGGGCCCCACCAGAACGCCGGCGATCAGATCGCCGTGCCCGCCAAGAAACTTGGTGGCGGAATGAACCACCAGATCGGCCCCCAACGACAAAGGCCGCTGCAGGGCCGGAGAGGCGAAGGTGTTGTCGACCATCGCCAGCGCCCCCGCCTCGTGAGCCAGGGCGCTGACGGCGGCGATGTCGATGACCCGCAGATTGGGATTGGCCGGCGTCTCGAAATAGACCAGTCGCGGCTTGCCCTGCTCCAGCGCCTTCTTCACGGCTTCCAGGTCGGTGAAGTCGGCGACCGTGATTTTCACCTCGAACTTCGACAGACCGCGCATGAACAGGGCGAAGCTGTTGCCGTAAAGCGTCTGATCCACCAGCACCTCGTCGCTAGCTTTCAGCAGAGTCCACAAGGTGGCGCTGATCGCCCCCATGCCCGAGGCGAAAGCCACCGCCGCCTCACCGCCCTCAAGACTGGCGATGCGGGTTTCCAGCACGGATTGGGTGGGGTTCTTGGTGCGGCCATAGACATAGCCGTCGCGTTCGCCGCGAAACAGCTCCTGGCCGATTTCGGCGGATTCGAAGGTGTAGGTCGAGGTCATGAAGACCGGCGTCGACAAAGCCCCATGCTCGTCGGCCGGGTCATATCCCAGATGAATGGCGCGGGTGGCGAAACCGTCTTCCGCGCGGTTGGTTTTGGCAGGGCTCAAGAGATTATCTCCAGTTCAATCGCGCAAGGCTTGATCAAGGTCGCGAATCAGATCGTCGGCGGTTTCGATCCCCACCGAAAGCCGCACCACCTCTGGTCCGGCGCCGGCGGCCAGACGCTGCTCGTCGGACAATTGGCGGTGGGTGGTGCTGGCGGGATGCAGGATCAGGCTGCGGGTGTCGCCGATATTGGCCAAATGCGAGAACAGCCGCACCCGCTCCACCGCCCTCAGCCCGGCCTCGTACCCGCCTTTGACGCCGAAGGTGAAAACCGCGCCCGGCCCCTTGGGTAGGTATTTCTTCGCCAGATCATGGAACGGGCTGGACGACAGGCCGGCATAGGACACCCACTCCACCTTGGGATGATCATGCAAGAACGCGGCGACCGCCCGGGCATTGGCCACATGCCGTTCCATGCGCAACGGCAAGGTTTCGATGCCGGTCAACGACAAAAAGGCATTCATCGGCGACAAAGCCGGGCCGAAATCCCGCAAGGCGACGGCTCGGGCCTTGGTGGTGAAACCGAAATCGCCGAAGGTCTCGTAGAAATTCAGGCCATGATAGGCCGGCTCCGGCTGGGCCATGGAGGGGAACTTGTCGTTCTGCCCCCAGTCGAACCTGCCGGATTCCACCACTACCCCGCCCAGGGAATTGCCGTGCCCGGCCAGAAACTTGGTGGTGGAATGACAAACGATGTCCGCGCCCCAGGCAATCGGCTGGCACAAATAGGGCGTCGCCAAAGTGTTGTCGACGATCAGGGGAATTCCCGCTTCGTGGGCAACCCTGGCCACCGCCTCCAGATCCACCACGATGCCGCCGGGATTGGCTAGGCTTTCGACGAAGATCGCCTTGGTCTTCGGCGTCAGCGCCTTGTGGAAATTCTCGGGCGCGGTCGGATCGACGAAACGGCAATGCCAGCCCAGCTTCTTGAAACTGAGGCCGAATTGAGTCAGCGAGCCGCCATAGAGATTGCGCGAGGCGATGAACTCGTCGCCCGGCTCCAGCAGGGTGAAGAAGGTCAGAAACTGCCCGGCATGCCCCGATGCCGCCGCCACGCCGGCCCGCCCGCCCTCCAGATTCGCCACTCGTTCTTCCAGCACCGCCACGGTGGGATTGGACAGGCGGGAATAAACATGGCCGAAGCTGTGCAGATTGAACAGCGACGCCGCCTGATCGGCATCGTCGAAGACATAGGACGCCGTCTGATAGATCGGCGTGATGCGCGCCCCCGTCACCGGATCGGGAGCCGCTCCGGCATGGACCGAACGGGTCTCGAAGCCAAAGGTCTCGGTGCCGGTCTGAACGTCGGCCTCGGTCCTGGTGGACGGCTTCGGCGCCCGTCGGACTTTCGCCGAGACGATGCCGGAATCGACACCGAACCACGACAGCTCACCGCCCAAACGGCCGAACTCGATTTTCGGACAACGGTCCTGGATCACCGTCAGCCCCGCCGCCTCGGCCTTGGCTGCCGCGCCGTCGTGCCGCACGCCCAGTTGCAGCCACAGCACCTTGGCGCCGATGGCCACCGCCTCGTCGGCGATGGGGGGCACGGCCTCCGGCTTGCGGAACACCTGCACCATGTCCACCGGCTCTACGATATCCGACAGACTGGCCCGCACTGTTTCGCCCAAAAGCTCCTGCCCGGCGGCGCCGGGATTGACGGGAATGACGCGATAGCCTTTGCCCTGCAGATACTTCATGACAAAGTAGCTGGGCCGGTTCCAGTTGGTGCTGGCCCCCACCATGGCGATGGTGTTGACGGATTTCAGGATGCGGGCCAGCAAGGCGTCGGGATAGGTCAACTCCGCCATGTCAACGCCCGCACCAGACGGGCTGACGTTTGTCGAGGAATGCGCCGATGCCTTCCTTGGCATCCGCTGCCTTCAGATTGTCGGCCATGACCTTGCGGGTGTAGGCGTAGGCCTCGGCCAGCGGCAGTTCAGCCTGGCGATAGAACGCTTCCTTGCCGATCGCCAGGGTCAGGGGCGATTTTGCGGCGATCTTGCGGGCGTAAGCCGCCGTGACCTCCTCCAGCTTGTCGGCAGGGACCAGTTCGTTGACCAAGCCAAAGCGCAGGGCCGTAGCCGCATCGATCAGATCGCCCGACAGCAGCATCTGCATAGCCTGTTTTTTCGACACGTTACGCGACAAGGCGACCATCGGCGTCGAGCAGAACAGGCCGATATTCACCCCCGGCGTGGCAAAACGGGAATCCTCGGCAGCGAAAGCCAGATCGGCGCTGGCAACCAACTGCGCCCCGGCGGCGGTGGCGACGCCATGGACGCGGGCGATGACCGGCTTGGGCAAGTTGACGATAGCTTGCATAACCTCGGCGCATTCGGCGAACAGAGCGTCGATATAGGTTTCGTCGTAGCCGCCGGCGCGCAGTTCCTTCAGGTCGTGACCGGCGCAAAAGGCGGGACCGGCCCCGGCGATGACCAGCACGTGGATGCCGTCGTCGCCGGAGATGGCGGCCAGTTCGGCGCGTAAGGCTTTCAGCATGCCCAGCGACAAAGCGTTCCGGGCCTGGGGACGGTTCAAGGTCAGGGTGGCGACGCCCTGATCGTCGGAGCGCAGCAGATAGGGGATGTCGGTCATGATCATTGCTTCCACGATTATTGTTTTCTCAGAGCGCCGGTCTCGTCGACCTTGCGCAAGGTCGCCAATTCGGCGGCGGTGGGTTCGGGGATGACGGCGGCGGTGGGCGAGACCTTGAGATCCCAGCCGGTATTGGCCTTGATCTCGTCGATGCTGGAAAAAGGAAACCAGCCGTCCAGGATGAATTCGTTGCTGCCCGGTTCGGGACGCAGAATTCCCAAAGTGGTGATGATGGCCGACGGTCCGCCGCCGACAAAGCCGTATCGTTTGCGGGCGTCGCCGCCCTCCAGATAGCCGGGCGAGCTGACATAGGTGACTTTCTCGGCGAAACGCTTGGGCTCGTGCGTCACCATGATGATGAAACGCTTGGCGCCACAGGCGATATCGTTGGCCCCGCCGGCGCCCGGCAACCGGGTCTTGGGCGGACGGAAGGACGGGCCGATCTCGCCGTCCCAGATGCCCGTGGTGTTGACGTTGCCGAACTTGTCAACCTGGGCCGCGCCGATGACACCGACATCGCAGCGCCCCGAGGCCACCAAAAAGCCCAACGCATCCAGCGCCGAGGAGAAACTGGTGGCGTTGGAGGAAATGCGGTTGCATTCGATTCCCCAGGGCAAGCCGCCCACCGGGGTCGCGCCATAAACCCCGCCCTCGGTCATGGTGCGCAGGTTCGGGGCATGGTTGGCGTGGGCGAAATATCCCGCCAGCATCGACAATCCGACGCCGAAGATCGCCAGTTCGCCGTCGCGGATTTCCCGGCCCGTGGCGATGGCCATCATTTCCTGGCGGGTGAAATCCAGTGTCTCGCTCATGGCGTCGCCTCCGCCACCTGGGCCGGCGTCAAAATCCACCGACGATAAGGGTCCAGCAGGAAGCCGGTGCTGGTGTCGGACAATTTCGCCACCTTGTCGCGGCCGATCATGTCCAGATAGCCGTCCACGCCGTCATAAGGCGTCACGAAATCACGGATGTAGTCGGCCGTGCCTTGCTCGGCCGCCAGAGCTTTGTTCATGAATTTCATATGCTCCTCGTCCACGTCGTACAGGCCGGGGGAACTTTGCGGCCAGGCGGCAAAGGGCCAATACACGACTGCCTCGACGATGATGTCGGGAATGCGCACCAGATTGGGATACTGACGAATGCAGCCCTGATCGACGATGGCATCGGCAATGATCACCACCTTTTTGGCGGCGCGGGACAATTCGACCCGGCTCCACTCTGTGCCTAGCAAAATGGAATTTCCCGTCACATCGGCCAAGGTCACATGGATGGCCGCCACGTCGGGCTGCAAGACGCTGAAGGCGCCGATTTGCCGGCCGGTGAACGGGTCGGTGACGGCGGGAATTTTCGCCTTGGCCGGATAGTCGTCGGGAGAAAAAGCCGAACGGTCTTGAATGTCTGAACCGATATTCACCGTCGCCGGAACGAAGGGCCAGTTCAACGCCCCGCCCAGCAGCCGCAACGGCATGGCCAGATTGGAGTAATCCTCCAACGCCAGTTGCCCGCTTTCCACGGCGCGGCGCAGGCCGTTGGCGAAACCGAACACCTCAAGCGCGGAGAAGCCGCATTCGGCCTTCGTCACCGCTCCGGCCGCCGCCAGCAGATTCAGTTGCTGGCTGTTGCAGTGAAAGATGGCATGCAAATCGTGCCGCCCCTGACGGAGCAGTTCGCGCCCGAAGACGATGGCATCGGACCCCACCGGCAAAGCGGCGCCGCTGGCATATTGCATTCCGTCCCAGCTATAGCGGCGCGCCGCCTCGGCCAGGGAAATCAGTTTCGATGGTGATCGTGTTGGCGACATGGACCCGTGGCCCCTCCCCTTCCGCCCGGCCGAATGGCCCTGGCATCGATAAGCGGAGAACAATATCCATTAAATTGGTGGAATAGGTCAATTTATAATCACATTAAAGTCACGTCATTGCGCATGCCTCATATGCAAGATAACGCCATATTCGCGTAAAAATATGTATTTTCATGGTAATATTTATCCCTTGCGGCGATCTCCCAAACAATATTAGTCTATTTTTTAGATAGACAATAAGTGAGATTGCCATGACACAGGCCCTTCTGCGGGATGCCGAAGACGACCGGTATTGGGATGCCGGATTGGAAACTCAAAGCCGCCAGGACTGGCATCGGCTGAAATTGACGCAGCTCCAGCAGCATCTCCAATTGGCCTATCACGCCTCGCCTTATTACCGCGCTTCATTCGACGCCGCCGGCGCCGATCTCGATCAGGTGAAAAGCCTCGACGACCTGCGCCGCTTCCCTTTCATCACCAAGCACACCCTGCGGGAACGTCAATTGGCGGCGGCGCCGTTCGGGGATCTTCTGGCCGCGCCGGAACGGGACATCGTTTACATCTCGACCTCGTCGGGTTCGACCGGCATTCCCACCGCCTCGCCCTTCACCCAGCGGGACTTCGACGACTGGATCGATTACGAGGCCCGGCAGTTCTGGTCGTCGGGGCTGCGTCCCGGCGACCGTTATTGCCATTCTCTGAACATGTCCCTGTTCATCGGCGGCCCCTGCGTTCTGGGGGCGCAAAAGCTGGGAGCCTTAAGCCTTCATGCCGGCACCGTGCCGTCGGAGCGGCTTTTGCATCTTCTGCGGCAATTTCAGGCCACGGCCATTTGGACCACGCCGTCCTATGCCTGGTATCTGGGGGAGACCGCAATCAAGGAGGGCATCGAGCCCAGACGCGATCTGGCCGTGCGTAAAATCTTCGTGGCCGGTGAACCCGGCGGCTCTATCCCGGAAACGCGTACCCGCATCGAGGAGCTGTGGGGCGCCGACGTCTACGACTATTACGGCCTGTCGGACATCTTCGGGTCCTGCGCCGGCATGTGCGAGGAAAAGAACGGCCTGCATTGGGCCGAGGATCACATTCTAGTCGAAGTGCTGGATCCCGAAACCCAGGAGCCGGTCCCCGAAGGCGGGCGTGGCGAGATGGTGTTGACCACCCTGAAAAAGACAGCCCGCCCGATGATCCGCTTCCGCACCGGCGACATCGTCAGCTTCACGTCCGAACCTTGCGCCTGCGGCCGCACCTCGATCCGCATGCAAGGAGTGCACGGGCGTCTGGACGACATGCTGATTATCAAAGGCGTCAACATCTTCCCCAGCGACGTCGAGGCCGTCGCCCGCCAGGACCGCGACCTGAGCGGCGAATATCGTTTGATCGTCGAACGCATCAACCATCTGGACCGGCTGACGGTCGAAGTCGAGCGGGCTCACGGCATCAACGCCCCCGACGAAGACTTAGCCCGACGTTTCGCTCGGCACCTGAAATCCTTGACTGGCGTTTCCGCGGACGTCTCCATTCTGCCGCCCGACACCCTGCAACGCGCCACCCACAAGGCCAAGCGGGTCGAGGACCGCCGCTGAATATAGAACCCTTGCTCAGAGCCCGGCCTAGCGCCGTTCGAAATCGCCGAAGCGGTCCTGAAGGGCATTGATCAAACGCCCCCGCTTCACCACGCTCTCCCCCTGGGCGATGACGGCGCTGGTCACCAAAAGATCGAGCAGAGCCGCCAGCGGCATGAAAGAATCCCAGGTCCGCCAGCGCATGGCCGGAATCGACAGGGTGACCGAGCCATGCTCGGCCCAATCGCAATGGCTGTCGGTGACGATAAGGATGCGGATGCCCGCTTCCTTGGCCGCCTGGGCCAGCAGGCGGGATTTGCTGGCGAAACGGCGGCAGTCCACCAGAACCAGGATACGGCCGTCGCCCCCCTTCTCCAGCAGTTCCAGATAAGTGCCGTTGAGACCGTCCATATACCGCACGCCGTCGCGCACATAGGCCATCTGTTCGCTGAAATAACGGACGATGCCGCTGATGTTCTGATAGCCGGCGACAAAGACGGACTTAGCGTCCGTCAGCATTTCCACCGCCGCCTGCCATTCCGGCGTGTGCGTCAGCTTGTTCAGGCTGTGCAGCGCCTCGATCTGCTGGCTGACCATGTCGGCCAAAAGCCGCCCGTCGCGCAGATCGCGGCTCAAATCCTCCATGTTCTCGGTGATATCCCAGGCCGAACTGATCGGCCCCAGCCGCAGTTCCGCCTTCAGGGCATCAAGACCGCTATAGCCGAGATCGCGCAGATAGCGCGTCACCGTCATGGCGCTGATGCCCAACTGCGCGGCGATCGACGCCGCCGTCTCGAACGGCACGGCATGCAGATTGTCGACGAAGAAGTCGGACAAAAGCCGCCCCGCCTTGGTGCGGCGCGCCTCGTCCGAACGAAACTTTCCGACAATGTGGTCCAACTCAGCGCGTCCCTACCAGCTCCACCAGCCGCTGTCCGTCGATGGCCTCGACCACCCGGCCCTTGCATCCGGTGCATGTATCCGCCGCCAGCATGGCATTTAGCACGGCTTCGTCAACCGCTTCGACAACTCCCATGAACATGGAGTCCAAGCCGTCGTTCCCCAGCACGTCGAAATGCAAGCGACCCGGCTCGGGCAACGGTCCCGGCGCGTTGGCAGTGCTGAAGGCCAGGAAAATGTCGCCGGAATTGTTGCCCGACGGCGTGCCGCCCCGGCCGATGCCGATGGCCGCACGGCGGGCCAGCCGCTGCAATTGTATGGGCAGCAAGGGCGCATCGGTGGCGATGACGGCGATGATCGATCCCCGTTCGCGGCTCCACGGCGCCGAGCCTGGCAGATCCTTGCCCACCGGCCGGCCACAGACCGTCAGCCAGGGCCGCAATCCGTGATTGGCCTGAACCAGCACCCCCACCGTGAACATTTCGCCGTCGATGGTGACGCGACGGGACGCCGTGCCGGTCCCCCCCTTGAATTCGTAAGCGATCATGCCGGTGCCGCCGCCGACGCTACCTTCCGTCACCGGCCCGGCCTTGGCGCCGTCGATGGCAGCCAGCACATGCTCCTCGGTGACATGCAGACCGTAGATGTCGTTCAGCCAACCGTCATAGGTTTCGGCGGCGACAGGCAAAATCCACAGATTGCGATTTTCCATCCGTTCGCCGAAACGCCCGACCATCCAACGCGCCGTCGCGTGATGGGCCATGCCCAGCGACAGGGTGTTGGTTACGGTCACGGGGCCGGTGAACCATCCCGCCTCGTTGATCCAGTGGGTTCCCGTCATCTCGCCGTTGCCGTTCATCGAAAAACAGCCGGCCCACACCGGATTGAGCAGATCGCCGGGAGCGCGGGGAAGAATGGCGGTGACGCCGGTGCGCACGACCGCCGGTTCATTCTTGATCAGCGTCGTCATGCCCACAGCCACGCCCGGCACGTCGGTGATGGCATTGCACGGCCCGGTCATCCCCGGCACCGGCAATCCCCAGCCGCGGGCACGCTTTTTGCCAGAACGGGAAAACGAAGCAGGATCACAGGCGGCTTTGATCATGGCGGCCCCATTGGTGGAGTGCGGTTATCCGCATGAAACTGCGCCACTCAAAAATGTTAGTCAAACAACATATTTATAAAAATCCATTTGACTAACATATTCCGCCTCCCGCAAACTGCTCAACAGATAGTCAATCAAATCAGACGCCCCTAATTTAGGCAGCGCCAAGCCAAGAGGTTCCGACCAGATGTCAGCCATCGTGCATGTCTCTTCGGTCTCCAAAAGTTTTCAGGCTCCCGACGGACGTCTGGTTCAGGCGCTGAGAGAGGTCAGCCTGGATATTCCTGGCGGCAAGTTCACCACTCTGTTGGGGCCGTCGGGCTGCGGCAAAACCACCCTGCTGCGGCTGATCGGCGGTTTCGAGGAGCCCACCGCCGGCGGCGTCTTCATCGACGGCGCCCTGATGGAGGGCATTCCCGCCAACAAGCGCCCGACCAACACGGTGTTCCAGCATTACGGTCTGTTCCCCCACATGACCGTGGCCGACAACGTCGCCTATGGCCTTGAGGTCGCCCGTCAGCCCAAGGCGGAAATCAGGCAGCGGGTCGAACAGGCGCTGGATCTGGTCCGCCTGTCGGGCATGGGCGCGCGCAGGGTCTCCCAGCTTTCCGGCGGCCAGCAGCAGCGCGTCGCCCTGGCCCGCGCCATCGTGCTGCGCCCCAAGGTTCTGTTGCTCGACGAACCCATGGCCGCTCTGGACCGCAAACTGCGCAAGGACATGCAGGTCGAATTGAAGCGGCTTCAGCACGAATTGGGAATCGCCTTCCTGTGCGTCACCCACGACCAGGAAGAAGCCCTGTCCATGTCCGATCTGGTAGTGGTCATGAACCAGGGGCACATCGAACAGATGGGCCCGCCCCTGGACATCTACGAGCATCCGCAGACCGAGTTCGTCGCCGGCTTCGTCGGCGAGACCAGCCTGTTCAAAGCCCGTGTCGAAAAACGGGAAAACGGCCTGACCCATCTGCGCACGGCGGGCGGCGTTCATATACTCGCCGCCGTCGATTGCCCCGAAACCGACGCCACCTTATGCATCCGCCCCGAAAAATTCCTGAAGCCCGCCGCAGATGGAGAAACGCGCCCCAGCCTGACCGGGCGGGCCGTGGAATCCATTTTCCTCGGCTCCGGCACCCGGCTCGAACTGGAATTGCCGGGCGGCGAACGGCTGATCGCCAGCCTGACCGGCGTCAGCCCGCCCGCCGACGGCGAAATGGTCACGCTTTGCTATTCCCCCGAAGATTTCCGCCTGCTGCAGGGCTGAGGGATGAAAGCCTCCATGGACAACGCCGCGCCCCCGCCGCCCCGCCGCCAGCCTTTCCTGCGTCCCGGCATGGGCAAGCTGGTCCCCGGCTTTTTGCTGTTCATCGTTCTCTTCCTGATTCCCGGACTGATCGTCGTCACCTACAGCCTGCTGACCCGCGGCACCTACGGCGGCGTGGTCTGGCATCTGGATCTGGATTCCTACGCCCGCATCTTCGGCCTGCCCAATGAAGACGAATTGCGCGATTGGGACTTCGTCTATCTGGGCATCTTCGCCAAATCGGCGATCATCGCCTCGGCGACCGCCGTCCTGACCTTGCTGGCCGGGTTTCCCGCCGCCTGGTACATCGCGCGGCAGAATGAAAAGCGGAAATTCACCCTGCTGTTCCTGGTCACCCTGCCCTTTTTCGCCAACGCGCTGGTGCGGGTCTACGCCTGGATGCTGATTTTGCGGGCCGACGGACTGCTCAACAACATTTTGATGGGCCTGGGGCTGACCGATCACCCGCTGCAACTGATCTACACCCCCGCCGCCGTGGTGGTGGCCATGATGTACCAGTATCTGCCCTTCATGGTGCTGCCGCTGTTCGCCTCCATCGAAAAGCTGGACATGCGTCTGATCGAAGCCTCCCGCGATCTGGGGGCCGGAGCCGCCGCCACCTTCCGCCGCGTGGTGCTGCCGCTGTCCATGCCCGGCATCGTCGCCGGCCTGGTGCTGGTCTTCGTGCCGTCCTTCGGCAATTTTCTGGCCCCTACCCTGATGGGCGGCGCCAAGGATCTGCAGGTGGGACCGTTGCTGGCCCAGGCGTTTCTGTCGGCCCGCGACTGGCCGTTCGGTTCGGCGGTGTCGGCGGTCTTGAGCGGCATGGTGCTGTTGTGCCTGTTCGTCATGGCCCGCAGCGAACGCAAGGCCGAGGGAGAATGATCATGAGCAAGCCCAACGCCCTGGCCCGTTTCGCCCTATCGACCCACGTCTGGCTGTTCTTCCTGTTCCTGTATCTGCCGATCGCCATGCTGGTGGTATTTTCGTTCAACGACAACGCCGTCAGCATGATGACCTGGAAAGGTTTCACCTTCGACTGGTACCTGCGGGTATTGGCCAACCTGGGGCTTTACACTCCATCCCACGATCTAACCGGCGCCCAGACGTTGCAGATGTATTCCGATCCCAATCTGGGACCGGCCGCCCGCAACAGCGTCGTCATCGCCCTGTCCTCGGCCGGACTGGCCACCGCCATCGGCACCATGACCGCGCTGGGGCTGGCCCGGGTGCGCTTTCCCGGCCGCAACGCCTATCGCACCGCCCTGTTTCTGCCGATCGTCATTCCCGACATCGTGCTGGGCATTTCGCTGCTGGTGTTCCTGGCCTCCATCAACTTTCCGCTGGGCCGCGTCTCGGTGATCCTTGCCCACACGGTCTTTCTGGCGTCCTACGTCAACGTGATCGTCAGCGCCCGCCTGTCCGGCATGGACACCCGCCTGGAAGAAGCCTCGGCCGATCTGGGCGCCGGTCCCTGGACCACCTTCCGCCGCGTCACCTTCCCCCTGCTGCTGCCGGGAATCATCGGCGGATTTCTACTGTCGATCGTCATTTCCTTCGACGATCTGGTGATCGCCTATTTCACCTGCGGAGTCGGTTCGACCACCCTGCCGGTTTATCTGTTCGGCGCCATCAAGCGCAACGTCTCACCCGAGATCAACGCCGTCTCGGTGCTGATGATCCTGGTTTCCATGCTGGTGGTGGGCTCGGCCCTGTGGCTCCGCCGTCCGCAATGGTCCCGCAAGGCCGAGGAATGACCGGCCTTGTCTTCCCCCCCTGTCCCTCGATCGATCAAGGAGTTCGCCGATGAAAAAGATGCGTAGCCTTCTCTGTGCCGCCGTTCTGGCCGCAGGCATGGGCGCCCAGGCCGCCGCCGCCGGCGAGCAGCTGAACCTTTACAACTGGACGATTTACATCAGCCCCGACGTCATCACCGATTTCGAGAAGGAATCCGGCATCAAGGTGACCCTGGACAATTACGGCACCAACGAGGAAATGCTGGCCAAGATTCAGGCCGGCGCCGACGGCTACGACATCGTCTTCCCCTCGGTGTTCATGCAAGACATCATGACCACCCTGAATCTGGTGCAGAACGCCGGCCTGAAATCCATCAAGGGCTATGAGAACATCGACCAGAAGTACTTCAAGGCCGAAACCGACAAGAACCATGAAATCTGCATGCCCTACAACTGGGGCACCACCGGTCTGCTCTACAACAAGGCGCTGACCAAGGGATACGACGTCACCAGTTGGAAGATCGTCTTCGATCCGCCGCCAGCCCTGCGCGGCAAGATCGCCATGCTGGACGACGTGCGCGAAACCATCGGCGCCGCCCTGGTCTATAACGGCTTCTCGTTCAACTCCACCGACCCCAAGGAATTGGCCAAGGCCCGCGACACCATCGCCAAGGCCAAGCCCTATTGGGCCGCCATGCTGACCGACGGCATCGGCGACAAGGTCATCAACGGCGACTTCGCCGTGGCGCATTGGTGGTCGGGTTCGGCGGCACAGACCGTGGCCTCGAAACCGGACGCCGTGTCCTACGTCATCCCCAAGGAAGGCGCCAACGGCTTCCAGGAAGACATGTGCCTGCTGTCCAAGGCCAAGAACGTGGACGCCGCCAAGAAGTTCTTCGCCTACATGATGCGTCCGGAGGTGGCGGCCAAGAACACCAACTGGCTGTCGGGCGGCAGCCCCAACAAAGCCGCCCTGCCGCTGCTGGACAAGGCTCTGAGCTCGGATCCCAACCTGTATCCCAGCGACGAGGTGCGCAAGCATCTGCACATGGTCAAGGATCTGGGCGACAAGACCAAGCTCTACGACGCCATTTGGACCAAGGTAAAGGCCAACTGACGAAAGGCGGGGGAAGCCGGAAAACCGGCTTTCCCACCGCTTTCACCCACGATGGGACGGCATCGAGACGACGTTGTCGCACTTGGCCGGTGTCCGTCGCGGGTTTGGGCCTCGGCGACTTTCCTCACGCCGAAGGAATAGAAGCAGAAACAGAATACAAAATCTGTGGATTTAATGGAAATTGGCCGGCACAATAATGTCGGTTGATTTCCATAGGCCGCTTGTTTCATGAACGCTCAAACAGAACGCCCCGCAGAAGACGAAACCGCCGCCAAGGAGGATGACGCCGGCGCCCCGCCGCAAATGCTCGAGGATGAGCCGGACCCGATGTTCCTGCCTGCTTTATGGCCGCTTTGGTGACGTCCGGAAAAAAGAGAGGCTGATCCTTCAGCCTCCCGCACCGGCCATCAGCCCTGGCGCAATACCGTCAGTTCCAGACGCGGCGGCTTGGCCAGGGTTTGAAACACCACGCAATAACGCTCCGTCAGCTTGGTAAGCTGATCGACACGTTCCTGCGGTTCGTCGGTATCCAGGGCGAACGTCAGACGGATATCGCGAAATCCCACCGGCGCATCCTTGGCGACGCCAAGAGTGCCGCGAAAATCCAAATCCCCTTCGACCGACACCGAACCGCCGCGAAGGGAAAAGCCGATGGCGGTGGAAACCGCTTTCAGGGTGACGCCGGCACAGGCCGCCAGGGCCTCCAGCAGCATGTTGCCGGAACAGGCGAAAGCGCCGCTGCCGCCGGTGGCCGGATGCAGGCCGGCTTCGACCAGTTGCCGTCCGGTCTCCACACGACAGACCAGATCGTCATGGTCCAAATCGCCCCGGGCGGTCAGGGTGATCAAAGCCGCTTCGGGACTGATCTTGTATTGGTCCTTCAACGGCGCCTGCAGGGTGCGCAAATCATCAGCGTTCATGGAAACTCCTATCGAGCGGTTGAAGACGCAATATTTTCGCTACGGCGGCGAACGATGTCCTCGACCACGCCGGGATCGGCCAAGGTGGAGGTGTCGCCGAAATTCCCGAAATCATTGGCCGCCACCTTGGTCAGAATGCGCCGCAGAATTTTTCCCGCCCGGTTCTTCGGCAAGGCCGGAGCCCACTGGATGACGTCGGGACTGGCGATCGGACCGATCCGCGAACGCACCCAGTCGATGATCTCGCGGCGCAAGGCATCGGATTCATGCTGCCCCTCCTTCAGGGTAACATAGGCGAAAACGCCCTGTCCCTTGACCTCGTGGGGATAGCCGACCACCGCCGCCTCGGCCACCGCCGGATGCGACGCAATGGCGCTTTCCAGTTCCACCGTACCCAAGCGATGGCCGGAAACGTTGATCACGTCGTCGACCCGTCCGCTGATGCGGTAATAGCCGTCGACATCACGGATCACTCCGTCGCCCGTGAAGAAACGCCCGGGATAGGGCGCGAAATAGGTGCGGATGAAACGTTCGCGGTCATGCAGGATCGTACGGGCCTGCCCCGGCCACGATCCCTTGAAGCACATATTGCCGGACGCCGCCCCGTCAAGAACATTGCCTTGCGCGTCCACCACTTCGGGACGAATGCCGAAATAGGGTTTGGCCGCCATGCCGGGCTTGTTGGGCACGGCGCCGGGCAACGGCACCAGCAGCACGGCCCCTGTCTCGGTCTGCCAGTAATTATCGACGATCGGGCAGCGGCCACCGCCGATCACCTGATGGAACCAGCGCCAGGCCTCGGGGTTGATCGGTTCGCCCACCGACCCCAGCACCCGCAGGGACGACAGATCATGCCGGCGCACCGGTTCCTCGCCTTCCCGCATCAGCGAACGCAAGGCGGTCGGAGCGGTATAGAAGATGTTGACCTTGTGCTTTTCGATGATCGACCACCAGCGAGAGGAATCCGGCCAGCTCGGCACGCCTTCGAACATCACGCTGGTGGCGCCGTTCAGCAGGGGGCCGTAAATCTTGTAGGTGTGGGCGGTGACCCAGCCGACATCGGCAGTGCTCCAGAAAACATCGCCGCCCTGATCGTCATCGTGCCAGTCGAAGATGTTCCGCCACGACGTCCCCGCATGCACCAGATAGCCGCCGGTGGTATGCAGCAACCCCTTGGGTTTTCCGGTGGAACCTGAGGTGTAAAGGATGAACAGCGGATCCTCCGCCCCGACCTCGACAGGTTCGCACCAGGAATCGGCGGCGGCCACCGCTTCGTCGTACCAAAGATCGCGCCCCGGCGTGAACGGCACGGCTGCGCCCGTGCGGCGCACCACCACGACATGGCGGACCGAAAACTGATCCGCCAGCGCCTCGTCGGCGTTGCGCTTCAAGGGATGCACCCGGCCGCCTCGATGCCCCTCATCCGCGGTGATCAGAACCTTGGCCTCGGCGTCGGTGATGCGGTTGGCCAGGGCTTCGGACGAAAAACCGGAAAAAACCACGGAATGAACGGCGCCGACGCGCACGCAGGCCATCATCGCCACCATGACTTCGGGAATCACCGGCAGATAGATGGTCACGACGTCGCCCTTGCCGACCCCCAGCCCTTTCAGGACGTTGGCCAGACGGTTGACCTTGTCGGACAGTTCGCCCCAAGTGACGGTGCGGCTTTCTCCCGGCCGGTCGCCTTCCCACAGAATGGCGGGACGCCCGGCTTTGGCCGGCAGATGGCGATCGACGCAATTGACCGACGCGTTCAAGGTTCCGTCCTCGAACCAGCGGATACGTAAATCCTCGGGATCGAAACTGGTGTCGCTGATTTTGCTGAAGGGCTTGATCCACCGCAGAAAACGCGCCTGCTCGGCCCAGAATGCGTCGGGATTTTCAATGGACGCGCGGTAAAGGCGGTCATAGGCGGCTGCATCGATATGAGCGCGCTCGGCAAAGCCTTGGGGAACGGGATAAATTTCGTCGATAGACATTGGGGCTCCAGATCAAATGGCGGCGGCGGGAAAGACCTCGTCGCCCGCCGGACGGCGGCTGGCGTGATCCAGTTCAGCCAGCAGCCGGTATTTCCATGCCAGGAATTCGCCATCCAGCCGGTCATGCGGACGGGCCAGCGGCGGCCGCACCTCGGTGCGGATACGGCCGGGATTGGGCTGCATCACCACCACGCGGTCGGCCAGGAACAGGGCCTCTTCGATGTCGTGGGTCACCAGCACCAGCGTTGGACGGTCATAGGCCCAAAGCTCCAGCAAATGCTCTTGAAGATCGTTGCGGGTCAGGGCGTCCAGGGCCGAGAATGGCTCATCCAGCAGCAGCACCTGGGGACGGCCGACCAGCGCCCGCGCCAAGGCGGCACGCTGGGCCTGACCGCCGGACAGTTCCCGCGGCCAATGTCCGGCATGACTGGCCAGACCGACACGGCTCAAGGCTTCGCCGACGCGGCTGCGCTGCTCGGCGGCGGGCAGATGGCGGATGCCGAAAGCGACGTTGTCGTCGATGCTCAGCCAAGGCATAAGGCGAGGTTCCTGGAACACCACGCCGATTTCCGGACGCGGCGCCAGAACCGGCGCGCCATCCAGGGTAATGCGTCCCGAACTTGGCTGATCAAGCCCCGAAAGCAGACGCAGAAGCGTGCTTTTGCCGCATCCGGAACCACCGACAATGGCCAGGATCTCGCCTTTTTCCACCGTCAGGTCCAGCCCTGACAAAGCCAACAGGCCGTTGGGATAACGCTTCGAGACTGTCTTGATGTCCAGCATGTCCCGCTCACTCCGCCGGTTTGAAGCTGTCTTGCCACCGCAACAAGCGCGCGGTGCCGACGGCCAGCAACCAGTCGGTCAGCTTGCCCAGCACGGCGAAAGCGGTGATCGAGGCCAGAATGACCGCCGGGCGGCCGGTCTGCTGGCCGTCCACCAGCAGGAAGCCCAAACCGGCCTCGGCCCCCATGAATTCGGCGGCGACGACGAACATCCACCCCAGTCCCAGGCCCGAGCGCAAAGCCAGCACATAGGACGGCAAGGTGGCCGGCAGCAGGATGCGGGTGATCATTTCCCGATGGCTGAAACGGAAAATCCGCCCGACCTCCACCAGCTTGCGGTCGACGCCGAGAATGGCGCCCGACAAAGTCAGGTAGATGGGAAAAAAGACGCCGACGGCAATCAGAATGATCTTCGAGGTTTCAAAGATGCCGAACCACAGAATGAACATCGGCACCCAGGCGATGGAGGGAATGTTGCGCAATGCCTGCAACGTCGGATCGATCAGGCGGCGCAGGCCGCTGGAATAGCCCGACAACGCGCCCAGCACCGTTCCCGCGCCGACACCGAAGACGAACCCCAAGGCCACCCGCTGAAGCGTCGCCAGAATGTGGGGCAGCAATTCGCCGCTGCGGGTCAGATCGGCCAGAGTGGACAGAATCCGCGACGGCGTCGGCAAAAGCCGGCCATCGGTCCATTTCAGGGCGACGGCGATTTCCCAGGCCAGGGCCAGCCCGACCGGCAGGATGAAGCCCGCCAGCCAGGACAATCCGCCCCGACCGGCAGGCCGGACCGCCGTCTCCTTGGTCGGGACGGCGGCGTCAAGGACGATCTCGGCCACGGCTTACCTGATGCCCAGCTTGCTGACGAACGACGAATCCACCAGGGATGCCGCCACGTCAGGCACATTGACCTCGGCCGGCACGACCCCAGCCTGCTGCAAGGCCAGCCCGGCGCCTTCGATGGTCTTCTTCTGGCGCTCGCCGATGGCGGCGGTGGACAGATCGGTCCGTTCCAACTGGCGGGCGGCGACGGCATCTGAGAGCTTGGCCTGCTCGACGATGATCTTCCTCAGTTCGGCCGGATTGGCGATGGCGAAAGACCGCGCCTTCTCGTAAGCCTGAAGAACCTTCAGCACCACCTCGGGATGGTCGGCGGCGAAATCCTCGCGGGTATTCAGAACGCCCCAGGTGTTGATGTCGGCATTGCGGTAGAAAATGCGCTCGTTATCGTCCAGTTCCGCCTGGGCCATCAGCGGATCAAGACCGGCCCAGGCGTCGACGTCGCCCTTGGCCAGGGCCAAGCGGCCGTCCTGATGCTGAAGCAGCACGATCTTGACGTCCTTCTCGGTCAAGCCGTTGTCCGCCAGGGTGCGGATCAGAAAGATGTGCGGGTCGGTGCCGCGGGTGGCGGCGACTCGCTTGCCCTTCAGATCGGCGATCTTCTGGATCGGCGAATTCGCCTGGGTCAGCAGCGCCGTCCACTCGGGTTTGGAATAGACGTAGACCGACTTCACCGGATTGCCGTTGATGCGCGCCAGCAAGGCCGCCGCTCCGGCGGTCGAGCCGAAATCCAGGCTCTTGCCGTTCAGGAACTCCAGCGCCTTGTTCGATCCCAGCGACTGAACCCAGCGCACCTTGATGCCGTCTTTGGCCAGATCGTCCTCCAACCAGCCCTTCTCTTTCAGGACCAGGCTGACCGGGTTGTAATAGGCGAAATCGATCTTCACCTCGTCCAACTTGTCGGCAGCCTGGGCGGACACGGCGAAACCAAGGGAAAAAGCCGCGGCAAGGCCGCTTCGCACGGCTAGGGAGAAACGTTTGGACAGGCTCATGAAAGGCGGCTCCTTATTTAGCGAAATATTCACGCTGAATACGATAGGCATAACGCTAAACAAGACGGTAAAATATGTCTATAAATCTTCTGGAAAAATGTAAAAAATAATTCCCCGTCCATCAGGAGGCCGATCGTGCCAGCTCCCCTGCCCGCTCCTTTCAGCAAGGCCGCCCCGGATCGGCTGCGCATCATCGACTACGTCCTGACCGACATGGACGACACGCTGACCCACCAGGGACGGCTGCCGGCCGACAGCTTCACGGCCATGAGCCGATTGCGCGATGCCGGCATCAAGGTCATTCCCGTTACCGCCGCTCCGGCGGGCTGGTGCGATCAGATGGTTCGGATGTGGCCGGTGGATGCGGTGATCGGCGAAAACGGCGGGCTATACTTTCATGCCGCGACGGACAAGCCTGTTCCCGACACCGTTTTTTGGCATGATCACGACGTATTGGCCGCGAACAAAGCCCGCCTGGAAACCATTCAAAGAAGCGTTCAAAGCGCCTTGCCGGATGTCGACGTGGCGGCCGACCAGCCTTTCCGCCTGACCAGTCTGGCGTTCAATGTTCCCCGAGAGCAGTCCCGGCGGGACCGGCTTGTCGGAATGCTGCAAGCCTCGGGCTGTTCCACCACCGTCAATAATCTGTGGGTTCTGGCCTGGATCGGGCAATACACCAAACTGGAAATGTCCCGCCGTCTGTTGGCCGAACGCTTCGGCCTGAACCTGGACGACCAGGGAAAGCGCCTGATCTATGCGGGCGATTCCTTGAACGACGAGCCGATGTTCCGCGCCCTGCCCAACAGCGTCGGCGTCTCGACAGTCGCCGATTACCTGCCGCAGATGCGTCACGGCCCGGTCTGGATCACCGAAAATCCAGGCGGTTTCGGCTTTGCCGAAATGGCGGCGGCCTTGCTGCTGGCGCGTTCCCGCTGACACCCCACCATTAATATACCCATTTAATAAATATACTAATATTATTGACGACAGACAGCCACGTGAAATAGCCTTGGCTCAACGAAGACATCCAGGATGGAACCATCACCATGAGCGCCAGCGTCGCCCAGTTCAAGCCCAGCCTTCCCGCGATCCCGCCCGGCCTGTTGTCCTTGATCGGCAACACGCCGCTGGTGGAGGTGACCAAGCTTGACACCGGACCGTGCCGGCTGTTCCTGAAGCTCGAAAGCGCCAATCCCGGCGGTTCCATCAAGGACCGCCCCGCTTTGTCGATGATCGAGGCGGCGGAAAGCGACGGCCGCCTGAAACCCGGCGGCACCATTATCGAGGCCACCGCCGGCAATACCGGACTGGGGCTGGCCCTGGTGGCCGCCGTCAAGGGATACCGGCTGGTGCTGGTGATCCCCGATAAGATGAGCCGCGAAAAGGTCTTCCACCTGAAAGCCATGGGCGCCGAGGTGGTGATGACCCGCTCGGACGTCGGCAAGGGGCATCCGGATTATTACCAGGATCTGGCCGAGCGTCTGGCCCGCGAAACGCCCGGCGCCATCTTCATCAACCAATTCGGCAACCCGGCCAACCCCCTGGCCCACGAAACCGGCACCGGCCCGGAAATCTGGGAGCAGATGAACCACAAGGTGGACGCCGTCGTCTGCGGCGTCGGCTCGTCGGGCACGCTGACCGGGCTCTCCCGCTTCTTCACCCGCGTCTCGCCATCGACGGAACTGGTCCTGGCCGACCCCGTGGGCTCGATCCTGGTGGACGTCGTGGAAGGCCGAGCGCCGCGCGAACCGGGCAGTTGGTTCGTGGAAGGCATCGGCGAGGATTTCGTGCCCCCTATCGCCGATCTCAGCCATGTCCATAAAGGCTATTCCATCAGCGACGGCGAATCCTTTGAAGCCGCCCGCGAACTGCTGCGCGAGGAAGGCATTCTGGCCGGATCGTCGTCGGGCACCCTGTTGGCGGCCGCCCTACGCTATTGCCGTGAACAGACCACCCCCAAGCGGGTGGTGTCCCTGGTGCCCGACAGCGGCAACAAATATCTGTCGAAGATGTTCAACGACTATTGGATGGCCGATCAGGGCTTCATCGCCCGACCGCGCCAGGGCGACCTGCGCGATCTGATCAGCCGCCGCCACGACGAAGGCGCCGCCGTCACCCTGAGCCCGGACGACACCCTGAACACCGCCTATGCCCGCATGAAGCTGTACGACGTTTCGCAGCTTCCCGTCATCGACGGCAAGAAGGTGATGGGCTTGCTGGACGAGTCCGACTTGCTGCTGGCGGTGTTCGACGATCATGCCCGCTTCGGCGACCCGGTTCGCTCGGCCATGACCGAGAATCTGGAAACCATTTCGGTCGCCGCCCCGTTGTCGGAGCTGCTACCCGTCTTCGACAAAGGCCATGTGGCCGTGGTTGTAGAAAAGGATCGCTTCTTGGGCCTGATCACCCGCATCGACCTGATCAATCATTTGCGCCGGAAGGTGGATTAAGCATGAGCACGTCTAAACGTCAGGGACTTTTCACCAAGGCCATTCACGGAGGACAGCATCCGGACAAGGCTACCGGCGCGGTTTTGCCGCCGATCTACGCCAGTTCGACCTTCGTGCAAAGCTCGCCCGGCGTGCATAGCGGCTGGGAATATTCCCGTTCCGGCAACCCTACCCGCTCGGCTTTCGAGGCTGCCCTGGCCGCATTGGAAGGAGGGGCCGCCGCCTTCGCCTTCGCCTCGGGATTAGCCGCCCAGGCCACGGTGCTGGAGCTTTTGCCCCACGGCAGCCATGTCATCGCCTCGGACGATCTGTACGGCGGCAGCTGGCGGCTGTTCCACAAGGTGCGCGGCCCCTCGGCCAACCTGTCCATCACCCATGTGGACGCCTCCGACCCGGCCGCCGTCGAAGCCGCCATCACCGACAAGACGGCCCTGATCTGGATCGAAACACCCGGCAATCCCTTGCTGAAGATCGCCGATCTGGCGGGCATCGCCGCCATCGGCAAGAAGCGCAAAATCCTGACGGCCGCCGACAACACCTTCGCCTCGCCCGCCGTCCAGCGCCCATTGGAGCACGGCTTCGACATCGTCGTGCATTCGGTGACCAAATATGTCGGCGGCCATTCCGACCTGATCGGCGGCGCCGCCATCGTGCGCGACGACGCCGACCTGATCAGCCGCCTGGGATTTCTGCAGAACGCCATCGGCGGCATCCTTGACCCCTTCTCCAGCTTCCTGGCCTTGCGCGGCCTGAAGACCCTGCCGCTGCGCATCGAACGCCACGGCCAGAACGCCAAGGCCGTCGCCCAATTCCTGGAGAACCACCCCAAGGTGGAGCGCGTGCTTTATCCCGGCCTGCCCAGCCACCCCCAACACAATCTGGCCGGACGCCAGATGAGCGGCGGCGGCGGCATGGTGTCTTTCGTTCTGAAGGCGGACGAGGCCGCAACCATCGCCGTGCTGGAGCGTTTCAAACTGTTCGCCCTGGCCGAGTCGCTGGGCGGCGTCGAAAGCCTGGTAGGCCATCCCTGGACCATGAGCCACGCCTCGGTGCCCGAAGACCTACGCAAGGCCCGCGGCATCACGCCTCAGCTGATTCGTCTGTCGGTGGGAATCGAGGATACCGACGATCTGATCCAGGACATCGAACAGGCTTTATTGGCCGCCTGACTCCATTCCCAGCCGGTTCAAGGCATTGATTTTCCTTGAACCGGCCTTTTATCATTAAATAAGTCTATAGAATAACTTGACTAAATATTCATGATCACGAAAGATGATTGTGAAATATGGAGCGCCATGATGATCATGCACGCCGAAATATGTTGGGACGGCATTGCCGGCTTTGCCGGCTTCGCCCCGTACCTGACCGCCGTCAAAGGATCCGCCGATCCATGTACGGGGGCGGTGGCCTAACGCCACCGCCTGACCGGCCCGCTTTCACGCCCAGGCGTCCGGCGGTCCGCCCCTGTCCAATTATTTCGCCGTTTTCCACTGCACTCTTGCAACGAGGAGCAGACGCATGACGTCTTTGCCGAACCGATCCCAGGGATCCCTGAAAAAGAACCACCTGTCCTTTACCGACGTTGTCGCCCAGGCCGTCGGCACCATTGCGCCGTCCGGCTCGCCCGCGCTGGTCATTCCGGTGGTGTTCGCCAGCGCCGGCAACGGCACCTGGCTGGCTTATCTGTTCGCCACCTTAGCCCTGCTGCTGCTGTCGCTGAACATCAACACCTTCGCCAGCCGCTCGGCCTCTCCGGGGGCGCTGTACGCCTTTGCCGGCCAGGGACTGGGAGCCTTCTGGGGCAGCATTTCGGGCTGGGCCCTGGTCATCGCCTATCTGTTCACCGGCGCCGCCGTGGTGGCCGGCACGGTCAATTACGCCCTGGTGGTGCTGCATCTGATCTTCGGCGAGTTCGCCGATCTGGCGCCGTCGGTTCTGCTGTCCATCGGCGCCGTGGCGCTGGCCTGGTACATCGCCTGGCGCAGCATCAAGCTGTCCACCCGCCTGTCCCTGACCCTGGAGGGCATCACGGTGACGGCCATCCTGGTCGTGGTGATCGGCGTTTTCGTCAGCCACGGCGGCGTTTCCGACGCCCCGCAACTGACCTTGAGCGGCGTCACCCTGGACAACATTCAGTTGGGCCTGGTGCTGGCTTTCTTCAGCTTCGTCGGCTTTGAAAGCGCCGCCGTGCTGGGCCACGAAGCCAACGATCCGCTGCGGGTGATCCCCCGCTCGGTGATCACCACCGTTCTGGCCATCGGCATTTTCCTGGTGCTGTCGTCCTATGCCCTGGTGGCTGGGTTCCAGGGTAATGAGACCACCCTGGACAAGGCCGACGCGCCGCTGTCCTTCATCGCCGACGCCATCGGCCTGGGCTTCCTGGGACCGGTGATCGCCGCCGGCGTGGCCGCCAGCTTCTTCGCCTCGGTGCTGGCCAGCATCAACGCCGGCGCCCGCGTCATCTACGCCCTGTCGCGCCACGGCATTCTGCACGGCAAGGCCGGCGACGCCCACGAAACCCATTCGACACCGCACATCGCCGTCACCATTTCGGCTCTGGTGGCGATCGCCCTGTCCCTGCCCCTGACTCTGCTGGGCGTCGGATTGTTGGACAATTTCGGCTATCTCGGCTCGGTCGCCACTTTCGGCTTCCTGGTCTCCTACATCCTGGTGTCGGTGGGGGCTCCCGTCTTCCTGAAGAAGCGCGGCGAGTTGAAAGCCCGCCATGTGGTGGTTTCCGTCGCCTCGGTGGTCCTGCTGGCCATTCCTTTCGTCGGCGTGCTGTACCCGGTTCCCGCCTACCCGCTGAACCTGTTGCCCTACGTCTTCGCCGGGCTGCTGGCCGCGGGCGTGCTGTATTTCCTCTACATCCGCCGCCAGTCGCCGGAAGTGCTGGAACTGATCGAGCACGACCTTGAGGACTCAGCCGTTCTGGTTCAACCCGCCGAATAAGGCCACGGAGTCATCATCATGACCGGACGCGCGATCATTGATCTCGCTACGGTGGGGGAACCGGATTACGCCGGTCTGGTGGAGGCTGACCGCCTCCACCTTCTCCACCCTCAGCATCACCCCAGCGAACATGAACAGCCGGTTCTCTGGACCGCCGGAGACGGCCCCTATCTGATCGACCAGCGGGGACGCCGGATTTTCGACGGCCTGAGCAGCATGTGGAACGTCCATCTGGGCCACGGACGCCGCGAGCTTATCGACGCGGCCAAGGAGCAGCTGGAAACCCTGGCCTACGCCACCGCCTATGCCGGGTCCACCAACCGCCCGGCCATCGAACTGGCCGAACTGCTGACCGAGGTGGCCTATCCCTCGATCCAAGCCTTCTTTTTCACCAGCGGCGGCGGCGAGGCCACCGACACCTCGATCCGCACCGCCCGCTATTTCTGGCAGGCCCAGGGCAAGCCGGAAAAACGCAAGATCATCGCCCGACGGCTGTCCTATCACGGCTCGACCTTAGGCGCTTCCAGCGCCACCGGGATCGACGAGTTCGCTTTGGTGTTCGGCCCCCGTCAGCCCGACTTCCTGCATATCGCCTCACCCTATCCCTATCGCTTTGCCGCTCCGTCCGACGGGCGCAGCCCGGGACAGGCCGCCGCCGATTTGCTGGAGGAGGCCATCCTGCGCGAAGGCGCCGGCACCGTCGCCGCCTTCATCGCCGAACCGATCCAGGGCGGCGGCGGCGGCGTAATCGTTCCCCAGGACGATTACTTCCAGCGCATCCGCCAAATCTGCGACCGCCACGACGTGCTGCTGATCAGCGACGACGTCATCACCGGCTTCGGCCGCAGCGGGCGGTGGTTCGGGTTGGAGCACTGGAACGTCCAGCCCGACATCGTGCAATTCGCCAAAGGCATCACCAGCGGCTACATCCCGTTGGGCGGCGTCGGCGTTTCGGCCCGCATCAAACAGGTGCTGGACGAAGCCCCGCCCGAGCGGCGCTGGTGGCACGGCTATACCAACGCCGGTCATCCGGTGGCCTGCGCCACCGGCATCGCCACTGTGCGCCTGATGCAGCGCCATGACCTTCCCCAGCGCTCGGCCGAATTAGGTCAGCGGCTGCAAGCCCGCCTGAAACGGAATCTGGGCGGTCATCCCCATGTCGGCGATATCCGGGGGTTGGGATTGCTGGCCGGCGTCGAACTAGTGGCCGACCGCGCGGACAAAACCCGCTTTCCCAGCCATGCTCCGTTGGCCCGGCTGCTGCGGACCGAGTTGTTCAAGCGCGGTCTCGCCACCCGCGTCTTGACCGACATCATCTGCCTGGCTCCGCCCCTGATCAGCACCGAAGAGCAGATCGACTTCGTGGCCGACGCCGTCGCCGAAGCCGTGGACGCTGTTCTCTCTGCGCAGTTTCTCAAGGACCATCTGCCATGACCCGCATTCCTCCGGTCACGCCGGAAACCGCCACGCCGCAGCAACTGGCCGATTACAATGAACTGGCCAAAAGCCACGCCGTCAGCAACATGAAGGCGGTCTTGCTGCATTCCCCGGCCGCCCTGGACGCCGTGCTGAAATGGTATGACCTGTTCGCCGCCGTAAAGCCCTGGCTGGGACATCGCCCGGCCATCCTGTTCTGTGACGCCATCTCGCGGCAGAACGCCTGCGAACTGTGCGCCACCTTCATGAAACGCGAGATCGTCACCTGGGGCGAAGATCCGGACAGGCCGACGCTGGATGACAAGGAACAGGCGGTGGTCGATTTCGGCCGCCAGCTGGCCGCCGACCCCAACCGGGTGTCGGATGCTCTGTACGCCCGCCTTGCCAGCTATTTCAGTCCGGCTCAGATCGTCGAGCTGACCGTGTTCGGCGGGCTGATGATCGTCAACAACCTGTTCAACAGCGCCCTTCGCATTCCGCTGGACGACGTTCTCGCCCCCTATCGCATCGACCCCGAAACCTATTTCGCCGCCTGAGGAGAGAAGGCCATGAGCGACCGTCAACTGGGCTTCGACACCCTGCAGCTTCACGCCGGACAGGTTCCCGACCCCGCCACGGGAGCGCGGGCGGTGCCGATCTATCAGACCACCTCTTTCGTCTTCAAGGACTTCGCCTTCGCCAAGGCGGTCAGTTCGGCGGAAGCGGCCGGCTATGATTACAGCCGCATCATCAATCCCACCAACGAAGTGCTGGAAAACCGCATCGCCGCCCTGGAAGGCGGCAGCGGCGCCCTGGCGGTGGCTTCGGGCTCGGCGGCCACCGCCACCACCATCTTGAACATCGCCCATGCCGGCGACGAGATCGTGGCGGCCAAGACACTGTATGGCGGCAGCTTCAATCTGTTCGTCAATACCCTGCCCAAGCATGGCATCAAGACGACGCTGGTCGATCCCGCCGACCCGGAGAACTTCCGCCGCGCCGTCACCGAACGGACCAAAGCCCTGTTCGTCGAAACCATCGGCAACCCCGATATCAACATCGTCGATTTCGAAGCCGTCGCCCGCATCGCCGAAGAGAGCCGCATTCCGCTGATCGTCGACAACACCTTCGGCACGCCCTATCTGTTCCGCCCCTTCGACTACGGCGCCAATATCAGCGTGCATTCGGCCACCAAATATATCGGCGGCCACGGCACCAGCATCGGCGGGCTGATCGTCGACGGCGGCAATTTCAATTGGGGCAACGGCAAATTCCCCGGCTTCACCACTCCCGATCCGGCCTACAGCAACTTCGTCCACTGGGAAAAGTGGGGCGACCAGGCCTTCATCGTCAAAGCCCGGCTGCATTACCTGCGGGATCTGGGCGCCTGCCTGAGCCCCTTCAACGCCTTCCTGTTCCTGCAAGGGCTGGAAACCCTGTCGCTGCGCCTGGACCGCCAGGTGTCGTCGACCCAGCGCATCGCCGAATATCTTGATGCCAGCCCCTATGTGGAATGGGTCAATTATCCCGGCCTGGAAAGCAGCCCCTATCATGATCTGGCGAAGAAATATCTGCCCAAAGGGCCGGGCGGCATTCTGACTTTCGGCATCAAGGGCGGCTTCGAGCAGGCCAAGACTTTCATCGAATCCCTGAAAATTTTCTCGTTTCTGGCCAATGTCGGCGATTCCAAATCGCTGGTGGTGCACCCCGCCACCGTCACCCACGGCCAGCTGACCGAAGCAGAACAGCGTCTGGCCGGCGTCAAACCCGAACAGATCCGCTTCTCAGTCGGCACCGAGGACATCGACGATCTGTTGTGGGACATCGGGCAAGCCTTCGAGCGCACCTTTGACGAAACGACACAGGAGGCGGCGCAATGAGCATTCCCACCACGCCGTTGGCGACGCGCATTTCGGTCAACAGCCGCCGTTTTTTCGGCATCGCCGAACCCACGGCCATAAAGCCCACGCTGGGCATTCTGGTCAGCGATCATTGCTACGAGCCGCGCACCGACGATCTGGAAGCCGATTGGGTGGCCAGCGTCGCCACCCCGGCCTTCAAGCTGATCGCCCAGTCCCGCCCGCCGCAGGCGCGGCGGTCCTTCGCCAGCATCGGCACTGGCTCGGGGCTCGACGCCCTGGCTGCCGTCGAAGTGCTGGGAGCGCGCACCGTCGGCGTCACCGACGTGCATGCCGACGTAGTGGCCGCCGCCGCACGCAACATCCGCGACAACCTGAAAGAAGGCGTCGAAGTGACGCTGCATGCCGGGTACGGCGACCTTTTAAGCCCGTTGCAGGACGGCGGCAGCCGCTTCGACATCATCTACGAAAACCTGCCCAACGTGCCCCTGGCCGAGGACGGCAATCTGGAGGCGGCGCGCACCAGCTCGGCCTATGTGCCGCCCCGCACGGAGCCCGTCCCCGACCATGTGCGCGACAATCTGCTGGTGCTGCATTATTTGGCCCTGGTGCAGGCCCGCGATTTCCTGACGCCGGGCGGAGCGGTTCTGTCCACTCTCGGCGCCCGGGTACCGTTGCGCTCGTTCCTCGACATGGCGGAACAGGCTGGCTATGCCGCCGGCTTTCTGACCTACACATGGAAGGTTCAAGCGGATCCCCAGGATATCATCAGCAGTTACGCCGCCTGGCAGCGCAACGGACTGGGGCCGTTTTACTTTCATCACGCCGACGACCTGAAGGCGGCTTTCAGCATCCTCGACCCGCTGGAAGCCGGAAAGCGAGCCCTGGAGATCGAGGAAGCCCTGGCTCCGAAACGCCTGGATGCCTTCGCCGCCTTCGAAGCCCTGCGCCGGGGCGCCCGCATCGGCCATCCGGTGGCGGTGCTGAAATCGGAGTTGCGCTGACGTGATGTTTCCGCCCAACGCCGCCCAGACCACCATCTTGTTGCAGGCGATGCGAAAGCACTTCCTGAACGGCAGCCACTTGAACAGTGAAGCCGAAGCCGAGCGGCGGCAGGTGGCATCCTTGCTGGATACCGCCAGCAAGGCGGCGCTGCCCTGTCACCCGTCGGGGCACGGTGTCCTGGAGCATCTCCCAGCCGTTCTGGAACTGCTGAAGCGAAACGCTCCGGCCTTGTCCCAAGCCCTCTCGCCCATCGCCGACGGTCTGCCCTGGCGCTACAGCTACCGTCCCCGAGCCGATTTTCCCAACCTGGAAAGGCGTATGGCCTGGAGCGAAATCGTCGGCCCGCCGCAAAGCCTGTTCCACAGCAGCGAGGTTTGCTTCGGTCTGACCCTGATCGGACCGCACACCCATTACCCGGCGCATCGGCACCCCGCCGTCGAGCTGTATCAGGTGATCGCCGGAACCGCCCAATGGCAGTTGAACGGGCAATGGAGCCCGAAGCCGCCGGGCAGTTTCATCCTGCATCCCGCCGATGCCGTTCACGCCATGCGAACCGGCGACCAGCCCCTGCTAGCGCTCTATTCCTGGAGCGGCGACATCCATACCTTGTCCAGCTTCAGCGACGCCTCAGAAACCTTAGAATCGGAACCCAGAAAGGAGGCCTCATGACCGGGACCGTCTTCCCCCTTCCCGAAGGCACCCACACCGTCGTCCTGGGGGTTGGCGACGTCAACGGCGTGATGCGCGGCAAGCGCATTCCCGCCAGCCACTGGCAAGCCACCTGCGAGGACGGCAACGCCATCATCGCCGCCCTGTTCGCCATGGATATGACCAGCGACATCTGGGACACGCCCTATTGCAGCTTCGACAACGGCTATGTCGACATGCACATTTTCCCGTTGGGTTCTCCGGCGGCAGTGCCCTACGAACCCGGCGTCGCCATCGCCCTGGCCCGCGCCGAGGGATTGGATCACCAGCCGGTGCCCATCGACCCCCGCGGCGCCTTGCTGGCGCAAGTGGAACGGGCTAAAGGCCTGGGGCTGGACGTTCAGGTCGGCGCCGAACTGGAATTCTATCTGCTGGACCCGCAAACCAAGCGGCCGCGAGATCACGGCATTTCGGTCTACGGCATCAATCGCTCGACCCAGATGGAGCATGTTATCGGCCCCATCCGCAACCATCTGAACGCCATGGGCGTTCCCATCGAGCAATCGAATCCGGAATACGCTCCCGGCCAGGTGGAAGTGAACATCCGCTATGCCGACGCCCTGACCAGCGCCGACCGCGTGGTGCTGTTCCGCACCGCGGTCAAAGAAATCGCCGCCCGCGAAGGCTATCTGGCCACCTTCATGGCCAAACCTTTCATTGACCAGTCGGGCAGCGGCTTCCACACCCATTATTCGCTGTGGAAGGACGGGCGGAACCTGTTCGCCGACCGTGGAAAACTCTCCGAGACCGGCCTGTCGTTCCTGGCCGGATTGCAGAAGCGGATGGCCGAAACATCGCTGGCCGGCTCGATCACCCCCAACGCCTATCGCCGACGACGCCCTTACAGCTTCTGCCCCGTCAACGCCAGTTGGGGCGTGGACAACCGCACCGTCGCCTTGCGCATCATTGAGGGCAAGGACAGTCAGGTCCGGGTGGAAAAACGCGACGGCGCCGCCGACTGCAACCCCTATTACCTGCTGGCCGCCGACATCGCCGCCGGTCTGGACGGCATCGAACAAGGCTTGCTGCCGCAGGGCCCGCCGGTGACCGGCAACGCTTACGAAACGCCGGGCATCGCCCCCTTGCCCACCGACATCCGCGCCGCCGCCGACTTGGCCCGTTCCTCCGCCTTCCTGGAAAAAGTGTTGGGCCGCGACCGCCTGTCGATCCTGCTCAAACAGGCCGAGCGGGAAATCGAGTTCGTGGAAAATCAGGTCACGCCGGTCGAGACCGAACGCTACTTGCTGAATTTCTGAAGACGCGAAAGGCCGGTCCCCTCCCGAACCGGCCCTTCTCCCCCCTCTTTCTAAAGCTCTATCGTCACATCGCTTGCCGGCCGCACGCAGCACAGCAGCACATGGCCGTCCTCTGGCGCATGAAAGGGCTCGTCGGCATAGACGACCTCTCCTTCCGTCAACCTGACCTTGCAGGCTCCGCAGCTTCCCGTGCGACAGCCATAGGCCGGCGACAGATTCTGTTCCTCGGCGAATTCCAGCAAATTGGGAAAGCCGTCGTTCCAAACGGCGCCCCCTCCCGATCGGCTGAACCGTACCAGCGGTTTGGGATCAGTCTTTGCGGCTGAGTCGGACATTGAGCTTTTCCAAACCGTTGACGAAATTGGAATTGACGAAAACCGGCGGGCCGGCCACCTCGATCTTCAGATTCCGGGCCAGGATTTCCTCAAGCAGGATGCCTATTTCCAGCCGGGCCAAAGCCGCGCCGATACAATTGTGGACGCCGCCGCCGCCATAGGCCACATGCCCCGGCGCGCGCGAACGGCCAATGTCGAAGCGCAGCGGATTGGTGAAACGGCTTTCGTCGAAATTGGCGCTGGCATACCAGATCACCACCCGATCGCCCTCGGCGATATAGGTGCCGTCCAGATAGGTGTCCCTCGTCGCCGTGCGACGGAAATACAGGACCGGCGACGAAAAACGCACGCTTTCCTCCACCGCCCCGTCCAGCAGCGAGGGATCGCGCCGCACCCGTTCGAACTGATCGGGAAAGGCCGCCAATTGCAACGCCAGATGGGAAATGGCCGAGCGCGTCGTTTCGTTGCCGCCCAGCACCAGCAGGCGGAAGAAACTGGTGAACTCGTGATCGGTCAGACGCTCACCACCGACCTCCACCGTCACCAGCCGCGACACCAGGTCGTCCTTGGGCTCGGCCCGCCGACGTTCCCCCAGGTTGCGGGCGTATTCGGCCATGCCGTGGGCGGCCGGATTGCCGAAGGGCAACAGGCGCAAAGGCGTGCGGTTGCCATAGGCCGTCTCGTCCAAGGGCGGTCGTGACGAAGTGCTCGCCACCAGTTGATCCGACAGCTCGATCATGTAGCCGTGATCTTCGGGCGGCAGGCCCAAAATGTCGCTGATGACGCTGATGGGAATGGGCTTGGCGATGGCCTCGACCCAATCGCCGCCGCCCTTGGTCAGCAGACCGTCCAACAGGGCGCCGGCATGCTTGCGGATGATGGGGGCGTAGTCGCGGATCGCCTTGGGGGTGAAGAAAGGATTCACCAACTGGCGCAGCCGGGTATGGTCGGGCGGATCCATGTCGATCATCGAAGCCCGTGCCGCCAGGGCGTCGGCGTCGATGTTATGGATGTGCACGTGCCCTTTGGCCGAACTGAAAACGGCCGGATCGCGGGAAACCGCAGTCAGTTCATCGATGCGCCCCACCGACCAGAAACCGTCCTTGGCGTCGCCGCCGACGGCGTTCCAGGCCAGACCCGGCTGGCGGCGCAAAAGCGCGAAGGCCTGATGGGGAATGCCCTGGTCGTAAAGATCGGGATCGGCCAGATCGTAGAGGAAGGGCACGCGCCAAGCCCGGCGGCGAAGAAAATCCACCAGATCGGCGGCCACCAGTTCGGGACGTTCCCAATGGGGGGCATGGCCGGTCCTGGCATAGGCGCGCAATTCGGCATCGGCCAATTCCCGAAGCAGCACTTGCTGGTCGTCGCGGGAAAACACGGCGTCCTGTTCGCCCCAGATCAGCAATGTCGGCGCCCGCACCGCCGCAAGGGAAACATCCTCTCGTCCGTCCAACAGGTCGTCCAATACCCGACGCCAGACATGCAGCGGCACCTGCGCCGATTCGCCGATCACCGCATCCAGAAACGGCTCCGGCAATGGCGAGGCGACGGTACCGGTTTGGAAATCGCGGATGAAGTCACGGTCGGGCGCCTGTTCCAGCGCATCCAGCGCCTGCTTCAGTTCGAGCAAACCGGCATTGGCCGAAGCTCCAGCGGCGGCGCCGATCAACACCAACCCGGCCACCCGTTCAGGAAAATCCGCCGCGATGCGCTGGGCCGTCAGGGTTCCCAGGGAATGGCCGACCACCACCACCGGCCGGCGGATGCCGAGATGATCCAGCAATGCCGCCGCGTCCTTGGCAAAATCCCGGCGACGATGGCTGGACAGACTTTTGGCCGAGGCGCCATGGCCGCGCTGGTCCGGCACGACCAGCCGCACGTGCGGCGGCAATTGCTCGATCAGACGGCTGAACGACAGGCTGGAATCGGTATAACCGTGCAGCAACAGCAACACAGGGCCGTCTTCGGGGCCAACGATGCCGTACCGCAAAGCCGGATTTCCCGGCTGATCAGGCAGAATGAAGCTGTGAAAGGCGAGACCGGCGCTGTCGTCCGGCTGATGCGTGCTGCGATCCAACCCCATGATCTGTTCCTGTCCTGAAGACTGAGGCAAGCGACGGCCGTCCCTTCGGCCGCCATCAACAGAAGCATATCGCTGATTCTTGTTGTTAGTCTACTTTATTTGTGGATTTAATAGAATAAAGCACAGCCGCTTATCGGCAAACAGCCGGAGACACCAGATGACCAAAGCTCCTCGCCTTCATCCGCAAACCCTGGCCCTGCATGGCGGTTCCTATCGAGCCGATCCCGCGACCGGCTCGGTGGCGGTGCCGATCTATCAGAGCACGTCGTTCCAGTTCCAAGACAGCGACCACGCCGCCCGGCTGTTCAATCTGGAAGAGGACGGCTTCGTCTATACCCGCACCCGCAACCCGACCCTGGATATCCTGGAGCAGCGGCTGACCGAGCTGGAAGGCGGCAAGGCCGCCCTGGCGGTGTCCTCGGGTCAAGCCGCCAGCGCTTTCGCCGTGTTGAATCTGGCTTCGGCTGGAGACAACGTCGTCACCTCGACCGATCTGTACGGCGGCACCTGGAATCTGTTCGCCAACACCCTGAAGCAGGTCGGCGTCGAAGTCCGTTTCGTCGATCCCGCCGATCCCGAAGCCTTTCGCCGCGCCACCGACGATAAAACCCGCGCCTATTACGCCGAAACCCTGGCCAATCCCAAGCTTCAGGTGTTTCCCATCGCCGAAGTGGCGACCATCGGCCGTTCTTTGGGCGTACCGCTGATTCTTGACAACACCGCCGCTCCATTGCTGGCCCGCCCGTTCGAACACGGCGCCGCCGTCGTCGTCTATTCGGCCACGAAATATATCGGCGGCCACGGCACCAGCATTGGCGGCATCATCATCGACGGCGGCACCTTTCCATGGGAAGACCATGCAGCCCGCCATTCCCTACTGACCCAGCCGGACGCCAGTTATCATGGCGCCGTCTGGACCGACGTCGCCAAGCCCTACGGCAACATCGCCTATGCCATCCGCGCCCGCACCCGGCTGATCCGCGACATCGGCGCCGTGCAATCGCCGTTCAACGCCTTCCAGATCATCCAGGGGGTGGAAACCTTGCCGCTGCGCATCGCCCAACACAGCCGCAACGCCCAGATCGTCGCCGATTATCTGTCGCGCCATCCGCAAGTGACCCGCGTCATTCATCCGTCCCAGCAGCGAGGCGAGGCCAAGCGCCGGGCCGACCATTATTTGACCGGGGGATATGGCGGTCTGGTCGGCTTCGAGCTGAAGGGCGGAGCGGCCGCCGGCCGCATCTTCATCGACGGTCTGCAAGTGTTCTATCACCTGGCCAACATCGGCGACGCCCGCTCTTTGGCCATTCACCCCGCCAGCACCACCCACTCTCAGCTTTCGCCCCAGGACCAGATCGTCAGCGGCGTCACCCCCGGGTATGTGCGCCTGTCGGTGGGATTGGAACATCCCGACGACATCCTGGCCGATTTGGATCAAGCGCTGAACCGGGTCAAGGCAGCCACCCCGCCCCTGTTGCACCGCCTGCTCAACCGCCTGCGCGCCGCTTGAAATCTCATTGGAAAGGCCTCTCTCATGATCAGCCAAGCTTTCGCTCCCATCGCCGGACTGCCGGTTCTCGATCTTGGACGCTTCACCGGCGACGGCGGCGAACGGGAACGTTTCCTCGTGGACCTGCGGGACACCGCCCGCAACATCGGCTTCTTCTATCTGAAAGGCCACGGCGTCGACGACGATCTGGCCGAGCGGGTATTCGCCCTGTCGCGGCAGTTCTTCGACCTGCCGATCCGGGAAAAGCTGGCCATCGAAATGGCCAATTCCCCGCACTTTCGGGGCTATACCCCACCCGGCAAGGAATATACCCGCGGCAGCCCCGATTGGCGCGAAGAACTGGACATCGGCCTTGAGGTTCCCGCCGCCGAATTGTCCGCCGACGATCCTCCCTGGCGCCGCCTGCAAGGGCCGAATCAGTGGCCCGTCTCGGTGCCGGAATTGAAGCCCGTCCTACTGGAATGGCAGGCCGAGGTGATCCGCGTCTCCACCACTCTGCTAAAGGCCTTCTCCTTGGCCTTGGGGCAAGCCGAGAACGCCTTCGAGGGCGTCTATGACGGAGCCTCGAACCAGCTTCTCAAGACCATTCTCTATCCCAGCCGCGACCGGACCGCCGACGATCAGGGATGCGGCCCCCACAAGGACGGCGGCTTCATCACCCTGGTCCGACAGCATCGAGTGGGCGGCCTACAGGTGCAGGGCGAAAACGGCTGGATCGACGCCCCGCCGATTCCCGGCACCTTCGTCGTCAATATCGGCGAACTGCTGGAACTGGCCTCGAACGGCTATCTGCGCGCCAATGTCCACCGCGTGGTCACTCCGCCCGCCGGCATCGACCGTCAATCCCTGGCCTTCTTCCTGGGCGCCCATCCCGACGCGGTGATCCCCCAACTGTCCCTGCCGCCCCATCTGGCCGCCGCCGCCCGAGGCGTCGAACAGGACCCCGACAACCCGCTGTTCCGCGACGTCGGCCTGAATATCTTGAAAAGCCGTCTGCGTTCCCATCCCGACGTGGCGAAACGCCACTACGCCGACCTGCTGGCCCAAGGCGTCGTCTAGGAGCGCGAGCGAAGGAGGCATGGCCGAAACCGTGCCTCCAACGCCCGCACCAGGGAAGGACTGAGTCAACTGGATTGCTGCGGCAAAGACATTATATCTAACACGTCGAAAACGACTGACGTGCCCATGACAGACCGCCGCTTCCTGACCGCCGAATTCGTCCTGCTGTTCGTGCTTGGGCCGATCGGTCTTTATTTCTTCGCCACGACCCGCGGCATGATATACGCCGTCCTGCTGGCCACCGCCGCCTATGTGACCGTGCAAACCGTCCGCAGACCGGATTTTTCATGGTCCGAACTATGGCACGGCAACGGCTGGCCCCCGGCCGAGCGCAACCGCGCCGTTTTTCTTTTTCTGCTGTGCGCCGCCGCCCTAACCGCCTTTACCCTGGTCGTCGTGCCTCAGCGCCTTTTCGAATTCCCCGTACACCGCACCGGCTTGTGGGCGCTGGTGATGCTGCTTTACCCGATCCTGTCCGTCGTGCCTCAGGAGATGATTTTCCGCAGCTTCTTCATGACCCGCTATGAAAATCTTTTCCCCAGCCGCGTAACGTTGATCGTACTGAGCGGCCTGTGTTTCGGCTTGTCGCACCTGATCTTGAACAACTGGATCGCCCCGACCTTCACCATGCTCGGCGGCATGATCTTCGCCCACAGCTTCACTCGTCACCGTTCGCTGAAATGGGCAACGATCGAACACGCCCTTTACGGCTGCTTCGTCTTTACCGTCGGCATCGGCTGGTTCTTTTTCACGGGCAACGCTCGCCCCTGATTTGGCCGCGTCCCTGCCTGTTTTCATCATAAATTCACTGCGCCCGGCCCCGGCCGGAGAAATTTGCAAACTATTTAGGGATATAGCTCAAAGCTGCGTGACGACTCCTGATAAAGGCGTAGGATGGAGTCACATTGCATCTCGCGATAAACCGCAAGCGAGGGAGCGCAGCTTATGGACGTTATTGTCACCGACGTCGCGATCGTCGGAGCCGGGGGGGCCGGCCTACGGGCCGCAATCGCAGCCGCCGAGCAAGATCCGTCTCTCCATATTGCCCTGATTTCCAAAGTCTATCCCATGCGCAGCCATACGGTTGCCGCCGAAGGCGGGGCAGCCGGAGTGATCAAGGACAACGACAGCCTGGAGAATCATTTCAACGATACCGTGACCGGCGGCGACTGGCTGTCGGACCAAGATGCCGTTGAAATGTTCGTCAACACGGCCCCCAAGGAGCTTCTGCAGATGGAGCATTGGGGCTGTCCGTGGAGCCGCGAGGCCGACGGCAAGGTGGCCGTCCGCCCATTCGGCGGCATGAAGGTCGAGCGCACATGGTACGCCGCCGACAAGACCGGCTTCCACATGCTGCACACCCTGTTCCAAACCTCGATGAAATATCCGTCGATCAAACGCTTCGACGAGTATTACTCCACCGAACTGCTGGTCGAGGACGGCCGTTGCGTCGGCGTCGTGGCCATTGAAATGCGTTCGGGCAAGATGGTGGCCTTTCACGCCAAGGCGGTGATCATCGCCACCGGCGGAGCCGGACGCATCTTTCCCTTCACCACCAACGGCGCCGTCAAGACCGGCGACGGCATGGCGATGGCTTTCCGTGCTGGCGTGCCGCTGAAAGATATGGAATTCGTTCAATATCATCCTACCGGTCTGCCCGGCACCGGCATCCTGATCACCGAGGGATCGCGCGGCGAGGGCGGCATCCTGGTCAACAAGGACGGCTATCGCTACCTCCAGGACTACAATCTGGGGCCGCCCGACCCCTGGCCGCGCAAGAAGGCCATGGAACTGGGGCCGCGCGACCGTTTGAGCCAGGCCTTCTGGCATGAACAACAAAAAGGCCGCACCATCAAAACCGCTTATGGCGACGTGGTGCATCTGGACATCCGCCATCTCGGCGAAAAGAAAATCAACGAGCGCCTGCCGATGGTGCGGGAACTGGCATCGAGCTATATCGGCGTCGACCCGGTTTTCGAGCCGATTCCCGTTCGCCCGGTCGTGCATTACACCATGGGCGGCATCCATACCGACATCGATACCCGAACGCCCCTGCCCGGCCTGTTCGCCGCCGGCGAATGCGCATGCGTGTCGATCAACGGCGCCAACCGCCTGGGCTCCAACTCCCTGGCTGAAATCCTCGTTTTCGGCGCCCGCGCCGGGCGCGGCGCGGCGGCGTTCGCCAAAGCCAACAAACCGGGGTCGGCATCCGCGGTCCAGCACGGCGCCGAGGCGGCGCAAGGACGGGTGCGCGAATTGTTCCTGCGCGCCGACGGCACCGAAACGGTTTCCGGCCTGCGCAAGGAAATGAACGACACCATGGAAAGCGGAGCCGGCATCTATCGCAGCGACGACACGCTGCGGGCGACCTGCGCCGTTCTGGCCGACCTGCGCGGCCGCTACCGCAAGGTTCGCCTGGAAGACCGCAGCAACGTCTTCAACACCGACCTGCTGCAAGCCTTGGAATTGGGAGCCATGCTGGACGTGGCCCAAGCCATGGCCCATTCGGCGCTGCTGCGTACCGAATCCCGCGGATCGCACCAGCGGCTGGATTATACGGCGCGCGACGACGCGGCTTTCCTCAAGCACAGTTTGGCGACCTTCGGCGGAGCCGAGCCCCCGGCCATCGGCTATAGCGACGTGGTCATCACCAAGTCGCAGCCAGCCGAACGTGTTTACGGCGGAGGAGCGGGCCATGAGTGAGAACATCACCCTGGAGGTTCTCCGCTACAACCCGGAAACCGACCAAGAGCCGTATTTCCAGACCTATACCGTTCCCTATCACGATGATTGGGTGGTGCTGGACGCGCTCAACCACGTCAAGGACCATATCGACGCCACGCTGACCTATCGCTGGTCCTGCCATATGGCGGTGTGCGGCAGTTGCGGCATGATGATCAACGGCGAACCCAAGCTGGGATGCCATGCCTTCCTGCGCGACTACAAGGGCGGCGCGGTAAAAATCGAGCCGCTGGACCATTTCCCCATCGAACGCGATCTGGTCATCGTTCAAGACGAGTTCATGGAGAAGCTGAGCAGCGTCAAACCCTATATCATCAGCGACCACGAGAAGCCCGTCAGCGAAGGCGAATATTTGCAAACGCCGGGGCAGCTCAAGCTGTTCAAGCAATATACCCAATGCATCAACTGCCTGCTGTGCTATGCGGCCTGCCCGCAGACGATGCTGAACGAAAGCTTCGTCGGACCGGCGGCTCTGGCCTTGGCTCATCGCTACAATCTGGATTCCCGCGACTGCGGCAAGGACCAGCGGGCCGAAGTCGTGGCCAGCAACGAAGGCATCTGGGAATGCACCTTCGTCGGCGCCTGCTCCGAGGTTTGCCCCAAGAACGTCGATCCAGCCGCCGCGATCCAGCAGACCAAGATTTCCGCCTCGGTCGACTGGTTCAAGGCGCTCCTGCTGCCGGGAGGGAAAAAATGAGCCGACGCCCCTACTTACGCACGGTCGAGCGGAACTGGTGGTTGAGCCGCCGCCGCTACGTCGTCTACATGATCCGCGAAGTGACCTGCCTGTTCATCGCTCTCTATTCGGCCCTGCTGACCGACGGTCTGGTTCGCCTAGCCGAAGGGCAAGCCGCGTGGGACAGCTATCTGACGGCCATATCCAGTCCGCCGGGCGTGCTGTTCCAACTGGTCTGCCTGGTCTTCGCCACCATTCACAGCGTGACCTGGTTCGGCGTCACTCCCAAAGCCATGCCTTTGATGATCAAGGGCGAGCCTGTGCCGCCGCAAACCATCATCCGCGCCCACTACGCCCTTTGGGCGGCGGCGTCGCTGGTCGTTTTGATCGCAGCGGGGGTATAAAGCCATGGCCAAATCGAGCAAACCCATTCTGTGGCTGCCGTTCGCCGGCGGCGGACTGGTTTCCGCCCTGATCACCCCGGCACTGATTCTGGTCACCGGCCTGCTGGTGCCGCTGGGACTACTGCACCTGCCTTACGACAAGATTGCCGGTTTCGCCCACAACCCCATCGGCAAACTGATCCTGTTCGGCGTGGTGGCGCTTCCGGCATGGCATGCCGCCCATCGCATGCGCACCACCGCCCACGATTTGGGATTGGGCGCCGGCATCCCGGTCAAACTTGTTTGTTATGGCTCGGCCTGGCTGATGATCGTCATCTCGATCGTCGCTTTGTTGTCGGTCTGACGGAAACGAAGGCTTCCCGAGCGGGGCCGACATACCGAAAAAACGTCCCGCCGTTCCACGCGGCGGGACGTTTTGCGTTTGCCCGCCGCAAGGAAAGCATAACAATGTCACTCGCCATTCATGGGCCGTCCCCCTATCTCCAGAAAGAGACGGATGCATTGCCCGGAATCGAGCGTGGAGAAGACAAAAAACATGAACATCAAAAAACGAGTCGGACTGGTCGCCCACGACGGCCGCAAAAAAGATTTGATGGAATGGGTCAAGTTCAACGAAGGCACCCTGTCCCGCCATCAATTGTTCGCCACCGGCACGACCGGCCATCTGCTGATGCAAGCCTGTCCCAGCTTGGACATCACCTGCTTCAAATCCGGGCCGTTGGGCGGCGACCAGCAATTGGGCGCATTGATCGCCGAAGGCGGACTGGACGTTTTGATCTTCCTGACCGACCCGATGACCAGCCAGCCTCATGACGTCGACGTCAAAGCGCTGACCCGTCTTTCCACCGTCTACAATATCGTGCTGGCGATGACCCGCTCCACCGCCGATTTCGTCATCAACAGCGAATTCTTCGACCGCCGGGACTACGCCCAACTGCGCGAGAACTACGCCGCCTATATCCACCGCCAGCCGACGAAGTGAGGCAGGAGCGGCTTCACCGGCAACCATCAGAGGGCAAAAAGCCGCCAGCTGCGAGGCTGGCGGCTTTAAGACGACCGAAACGCCGATCAGGCGAACCTTTAAACCGGACGCACGCCGGAACGGATGATCGTCCCGACATGTTCGCCGCGCAGCGCGGCCGTGATCCGGCCCGGCACAAGGCCGTTCACGACCTGCACATGTTCCAGATTGCGGGCGTTCGCCATCACCTCAAGAAGCGTGCGGTCGACCGGCAGCGTCCCTTCGATCTTTTCCAGATCGGCGGAACGGGTGTCGCGAAGCAACTGCGCCTTGGCTCCGTCGGGACCGTTGGGATCGGTGGTGTAAACTCCGTCCACATCCTCGACAATGGTCAGACCGGCCGCTCCCAGCGCGTCGGCCAGCAGGAACGCTCCCGTGTCGGCGCGGTGCGACGGAATGCGCGAGTTCGGGAACTCGTGGTGATGATAGGGGGGAAAAGCGCTTCCCACCACCGCCCGGGCGGCGGCCAGATGGATCGCCAACTGGTTCGCGATGGTCGGATGCTCGACGTAGGAAACGCCCTCCGGCGCCAGCAGCGAAGCCAGGATATGGCCGTTCTGGCCGGCTTCGCTGGCCGCTAGGGGAGCCAGCGATCCGACCGGCAGCCCCAGATCGAGGCCGACGCCGTAGAGATGGCGGGCACGGATGCCGGCGCCGGTCAGGATCAGCAGACGGTGCTCGGGAAGCAGTTTGCGGATTTCCTCGACGACGGGAAGGATGGCATCGCGACCGCGATCCATGATGGATCGCCCGCCGATCTTCACCACCTGCAACCAGGGGAGCAGCCGGATCGGGCGCACACCGGCGACAGGAAGGGTGAGGCTGCCGTCTTGAAGGGTCTGGCTCGCGAGCGGCGAGGCGACGTGCTTGATGCTGTGGGAAAGGTCAGGCATGGCTGTGGTCCTCTAGCTCGCGGTGATGATGGTGCCGACATGTTCGCCGGCAAGCGCGCGGGTCAAGTTGCCCGGAACCAGGCCGTTCACGACCTGCACCTGGCGGATATGACGCGCCGACTTCAGAAGATCGAGCACCGGGAACTCAAGGATGGAATCCTGCAAGCCCCTCGCCTTCATTTCATCGACCGAGATCTTCGGGATAAGGGTGGCGTTCTTCGAGGTTTTCGGGTTCGCCGTGTAAAGGCCGTCCTCGTCCTTCACATAGACCATCGCCTTGCAGCCGAACTGTTCGGCCAGAAGGAAGCAGCCCGCGTCGGTGCGATAGGGCGGAATGACGCTTTCCGGAGCCGGACGCATCCACAGCTTGTAAGGCGGCATGCCGCTGAAAACGACGGCGTTCACTTCGGCGAGGTAAAGCGGAACCGCCGACAGGCCGGCGCCTTCGACCATGGAGATGCCGTGCTTGGCCAGAAGCTGCCCCAGCATGGCGGCATTCTGATCGGCGACCGAGGCCCCCAACTGCGACAACACGCCAGCCGGCAGGTTAAGCCCCGCCGCGATGGAATAAAGATGCCGGGCGCGGGTGCCCGCACCGGTTCCGATCAGCAGCTTGTGGGCCTTGCGGGCTGCGACAATCTCATCCACCAGCGGATAGACCGCCGCGCGGCCGCGGTCGATGATGCTTTGCCCGCCGATCTTGATCACCGTCGCGTCCGGCAGGATCCGGAAATCCGCGGACGCTTCAGCCGCCGCCAGAAGGTGCTCGTCAGTCAGCGACCGCTGCATGAGGAGCGCCTCGAGCTCCACCGTCGTATTGGACATGGGGGGTCTCTCTTTCGTTTTTCAATCCGGGCCGCCCTCTTTCCCGCAGCCATTGCATCCCAACGGCCCGGAAGAAAAAGCTGCCCGATGGCAGATAGAAAACAATTCCATGGAGCTGGTTGCCGGCGCGGCGATTGGCTGAACGAAAAAGCAGCACGCAACGATCCAGACCCTGGCACTCACAAAAAATGAGCTTTCCCGGCCCTGGCGTCAATCATAAATAGAAAAAATAACGTTATATTTCAATGCGTTATAACGCTTCCGGTTATAACGCTTCCGATAATCGAAACCATCCACGGCACATCAGATGGAGTTCGACGCCGCAAGCCGCTTCAGCCCGGTCAAGGCAAAACACCCCCTCCGCTTTTCCGCCAGGGCGTTCCTTCGCTTGCTTACGGGGCCGACGCGCTCAGGGCCGTCAGGTAATCTTTCGCCTCCTTGTTGCCCTGTTCAGCGGCTTTGCGGTACCAGCGGGCGGCTTCCTTGGCGTCTCTGGCCACACCCCGTCCGTACTGATAACACCAACCGAGATTCCGCTCGGCGGCGGGATAACCTTGCTCGGCGGCCTTGCGATACCAGGAAACCGCCAGCACGTCGTCGGTCTCGATTCCCTGGCCGTTGGCGTAGGCATAACCCAGCCCATACTCGGCTTCGGCATTGCCCAGCTCCGCCGCCTTGCGGTACCAGCGGACCACCTCGGCGTCATCCTTGATCACGCCGCGCCCCATGTCATACATGCGGGCCAGGAAAACCTCGCCCTGGGCATTGCCCTGCTCGGCGGCTTTGCGATACCAGCGGACCGCTTCGGCCTCGTCCTTCTTCGCGCCGCTCCCCAGCTCGTAGGATTGGCCCAGGGCGACCTGCGCCGGAGCATAGCCCTGGTCTGCCGCCGCCCGGTACCAGCGAACCGCCTCGCCCGCATCCTGAGCGACTCCGCGACCGTCAAGATACAGCGCCGCCAAAGACGCCTGGGCGGTGGCGTTTCCTTCATCCGCCGCCTGAGCGTAGGACTTGGCCGCCTCGTCGAAATGGTTTTCAGCCTCTTGCGCCCGCCCCAACAGATAACTCGACCGGGACGTTTGCGGAATCGCCCGGCAGGCGGCCACCGCCCGCGGCACGTCGATCTTGCCCAGCGGCAATTCCACCGACCGACCGGCCGCGCCTTCGCTCGGGGCGACTGCCGTTTCGCACTCGTCCATCAAATGATGCTGCGCCACCGCGACGAATTGGCCTTTGGGAAAGCGGCTGACATAATCGCTGTAATCGCTCACGCGGTTCCCTTGCTTGGCGGCTTCCCACATCTCGACGTCGGGGTCCGCCGCCGGAGCCGCGGCCACGGCAGCCGTGCCGCCAGGCAATCCGGCGAAATAGAACTGTCCCTCGATCGGCGAAACCGACAGCCACGGCTGCTGCTGGCCGCCGGTGGCCTGTTTGACCTGCAAGCCGACCTCGTTGAAAGTGGCGAACAAATCCTGGCCCGGCTTGCGCAGGGCGGCGGCCAAAGCGGCGGTATAAGGGCTGTCCGGCCCGGTGCCGTCCGAGGCCACGTTGTCCGGCTGCGTCGCATAGCTGATCACCGTCCCGGCCGGAGCCGTCATCTGACCCAGCCCCGAACTCACGGCGCGCGTCCCATGCCCGCCCAGCGGGTTGTTGCGGCAGGCGTCAAGGATGACGATGTTCAGACGGTTGCCGGCATTGGCCATTTCGTCGAGAACGAATCCCAGATCGAGCAGTTCGTATTTGATGTCGGCATCCTGCGACACCGCCGCCGAGATGGGCACGAGATAGTTGCTGCCGCGCACCTGGATGCCGTGGCCGGAATAATAGAACAGGCCGACGGCCCCTCCCTGTAAGGCCCGGCCGAACTCGCGGATGCTTTTTTCCATGGCCGGCCGGTCGGCGTCGAGCAAGGGACCGTCGCCGATCAATTTGAAACCGAGCGAGGTCAGGGTCGAAGCGATCAAGCGGGCGTCGTTGGCAGGATTGGCCAACGGGGGAACGTTCTGATAGCCGCTGTTGCCGATCACCAGGGCGACCCGGCGCTCTTCCACCCCGTCATCCGCCGCGGCGGGCGCCGCCAGCACATTCGCCAAGACCATCAGGGCCGAGCCGATCAAGGCCAGCCGGCGCATCACCATGGAGCTAAACATGTCGATCTATCGTTTCTATGTGAACGGTCTTCAATGCCGCGGCGACCCGGCGCCCGAGGCTGGGGGAACAGGCGTCGAACCGATCCCCGCATAAGAGGGAGGCATGCTATTCGCAAGAGGGAAAATTTTCAATTGGCCCGCGAAGCAATGCTGGTCTTCGTCCATTGCTCGGCAATTCGGCGAACCGGCGGCCCTTCCCCATGGCGTTCTTTCGACCTCGGGGCTATGAATAGCACAGCTTCGAGCCAAGGCGTCTTGGCTGTCTCCATTCCGCGATAGCATGGGAGCGGCACGTGAACTGTCCCTTTTGTGACGAGGAAATCAAGGACAAGGCCCTCGTCTGCAAGCATTGCGGCCGTGATCTGAGCCTGTTGCGCCCGGTCCTGGACCGTTTCCTCGAAATGGAAAACCGTCTGGCGTCGCTGGAAGAGGCCCTGCACACCTTGGGGGCCCACGTCGATTCCGTCAAATCCGGCCAGGCGGCCCCCCTATCGCCGAAAACCAGAGGCCGCAGCCTGCTTCCCCACCTGCCGCCGGCCGTCGCCATTATTCTGCTGATCGCCTCGCACTGGCTGATCATCGGCATCCTGGACATCAACCCCTGGGTTCTCCGGCTGGTGTCGATTCTGCTGCCGCTGCCGTTCGGCTGGTTCCACGCCCGCTCGGTGGCCGCCACCCTGGCGGCGGCAGCGGTCATCGCCACGGTGTCGATTTACGGCATGCTGGTCAGCACCAGCCTGATCGATCACGTTCCGGTTCTGCCGCAAACGCCCCGCGACTGGCTTGAGATCGCCGAATATGCCGCCAGCATCGGCCTCAGCTATCTGACGGGAAGCCTGCTGGGCGGCTGGATGAAATCGCGGCGGGCCTCGGCCCAGGACGAAACGTCGCTGGTTTACGAAATCGCCGCCGTCCTGGCCAGCAAGTCGGCCCCCAAAGGCGAGACCCGCGCCAAGTCCAAGCTGCGCATCGAAATCATCGTCAATTATCTGAACATCTTCGCCGTTCTGCTGACAGCGGCGGGCTCGATCGTCACCGGCATCATGAAGTTCCTGCCCAGCGCGGCGCCCTGAAACGACAACGCCCCGAAGACCGGCGCCATGCCTGTCTTCGGGGCGATGCGCCCTGGCGCGGCCCTATCGAGGGACCGCTCTATTTGGGGACGTTCAGGGTGAACACGGTTTCGCCCGTGTGCCCCTCGCTGTCCTGCACTTCCACTTTCAGATTATGGGCGCCGGCCGGAACTTCGGCCTGGGTCATGTCGATGCCGTCGGCGGTGATGTACGGACGCAGACGCGACGTCAGATCGACGCTCGGCGACTTCAGATAAGTGATGCGCACGCTCGCCGGATCGACGGTCGCGCCGCCATGAGCGTCGAAATGAACGCGAAAATCGAAAGGCTTGTGCGGAACAACAGAGCCCTGAGGGGCATCAAAGCGAATGGTCGGTCCCCGGGTGATGCCGCGCGTCGAAGCGGCCGGCACATCGTTGGGACGCTGGGCTTCGTCGTCCGAGATCAAAGGAGCCGCTTGTGCCGAACCACACCACAAGCAAAAAAGCGTAGCAAGAGTCGCTGCCGTAACGCAGCCTGTGCGAACTAGTGTCACGATATCCTCTGGAAGCTTTCAGCCGGTCAAACGCCCTGGCGGCGCATAGTTTCGGAGTCGCGGACAATCACGTCAATCACAGAGTCGCACCGCATAGCCGCCACGCATTTTTGCCAGCCGGCGTCTCTGATGCAAAGCATAATAAACACAAAAATTACGTTATAATATTAATTATCGACTTATATTATAGAATAAACTTGCATCCTGGCGAAAGCCGGGGAATCATCAGTGAACAACGTACTTCATTGGGGCAGACTCATCATGAAAAGCACCTTCGTTCACCTGACCCTGGCCGCCCTGCTGTCCATCGGCAGTTTCGGCCTGACCGTCTCGGCCCAGGCCGATCAATTGCAGGACATCAAGAAGGCCGGTGTGCTCCGCGCCGCCGTCTTCGACAGCAATCCCCCCTTCGGCCAAGTCGACGAAAAAAGCCACGACATCGTCGGCTACGACATCGACTTCGCCAAGGCCATCGCCGACAAACTGGGCGTGAAGCTGGAATTGGTTCCTACCAACCCGGCCAACCGCATTCCCTTGCTACAGTCGGGCAAGGCCGATCTGATCGTCGCCGACATCACCATCACGCCCGAACGCGCCAAGGTGGTGGATTTCAGCACGCCCTATTTCGTCACCGGCCAGCAGTTCCTGGTGCCCTCCGACGCGTCGGACAAGCTGGACAGCTATGCCTCCGCCCGTATCGGCGCCGTGAAAGGCACCACCGGCGAGCAGGCCCTGAAGACCCGCTTCCCCCAGGCTCGCGTGCTGTCCTACGACGACGTGCCGCTGGCTCTGGCCGCCCTGCGCAACGGCAACGTTCAGGCCATCACCCAGGACGCCGAGATTCTGGCCGGCCTGCTGGCGGGCGCGCCCGACAAGGGCAAGTACAAGATTCCCGCCGAACTGTTGAGCCGAGAAGAGATCGGCGTCGGCGTCAAGAAGGATGAGAAAACTCTGCTGGACGAGGTCAACAAGACCCTGGTCGGGCTTGAAGCCAACGGCGAAGCCGCCAAGATTTTCGAGCGTTGGTTCGGCAAGGACAGCAAGGCTCCGGAAAACCGCAATTTCAAGATCACCGCCGCTCCGTAATCGGCGTTAGGATCACATCATCCTGCCGGCGCTTCTCCCACGCGGGAGAGGCGCTTTGGCGTTGAATGAAGACCGACAGGAAGCATGAGCGAAGATACCTCTCCCATCATCGAGTTCCGCCGCGTCGAAAAGGCATTCGGCCCCCATCCCGTGATTCGCGGGATCGATCTGTCCGTGAAGCGGGGCGAAGTGGTGGTGATCTGCGGGCCGTCCGGTTCAGGAAAATCCACCCTGATCCGCCTGATCAACCGGCTCGAAAGCCTGTCGGGCGGCGACATCCTGATCGAAGGCAAGAGCACCGCGCGTCTCGGAGCATCGGACCTGCGCCGGCTCAGAACCAGCGTCGGCTTCGTCTTCCAGCAGTTCAACCTCTATCCCCACCTGACCGCCCACGAGAACATCACCTTGGCCTTGGACAAGGTGCTGAAGCTGTCCAAAGCCGAGGCCGACGAGCGCGCCTCCGGCCTGCTGGCGAGAGTGGGCTTGGGAGACAAAGGAAACCAGTACCCGGCCCAGCTTTCCGGCGGACAGCAACAGCGCGTCGCCATCGCCCGCACCCTGGCCACGCAACCGCAGATTCTGCTGTTCGACGAGCCCACGTCGGCCCTCGACCCAGAAATGATCGGAGAAGTGCTGGCGGTCATCCGCCAATTGGCCGAATCGGGCAGCACCATGCTGGTGGTCACCCACGAAATGGGCTTCGCCCGCGAGGTGGCCGACCGGGTGGTGTTCATCGACCAGGGGCAGATTCTTGAGGATGCGCCGCCGAGCCAGTTCTTCGGCGCCACCAAACATCCCCGCGCCCGGCATTTCCTCAAGCAGTTGCTCTCTCCCCTGCATGCGGACGGAGAGTAAGGCGATGCAGCTCGACTGGTCCGGCATCCTGTCCGGCCCGCCTGTGGAATGGCTGAAGACAGGCGTCGCCACCACCTTGGCGGTCACCCTCGCCGGTTCCCTCCTGACCGTTCTGTTGACCCTGTGCCTGTTGACCCTGCGGCTTTCGGGACACAAGGCATCGCAAGCCCTCGCCGCGGCCGTCACCGAACTGTTCCGCAATACGCCGCTGCTGGTGCAGATTCTGTTCTGGTATTTCGGCGCTTACAACCTGCTGCCTTTGGGCTTGCGGCACTGGATCAACGACGATCATCCCTGGGCGACCTTGCCCGGCAACGTGCCGCTGCTGTCGCCGGAATTCTTGGCGTCGGCCTGGGGCCTGGGCCTGTTCACGGCGGTCTTCGTCGCCGAGGAAATCCGCGCCGGTCTGTCCGCCGTTTCGCCCGGCCAAAGCGAGGCCGCGCTTTCTCAAGGCTTCACCCGCTGGCAAACCCTGCGCTGGGTGCTGCTGCCCCAGGCGCTGGCGAACTCTTTTCAGCCGGTGATCGGGCAGTTCCTCAACCTGATGAAGCTGTCATCGCTGGCGACGGCCATCGGACTGTGGGAAATCACCTATCAGGTCCGTCAGATCGAAAGCTACAACTCTCACGCCCTCGAAGCCTTCGCCGTCGGCACCGCCTTCTATCTGGCCATCGGACTGGTGATGGGGCGCGGGCTGCAACGGCTGGACCCGGCCAAACGTCGCCGCCCCGCCTTGAGCGCCGCTCCGGCGACGCCCGTCGAGGTGCGCGATGCTGTTTGACGCCGGTGTCATCCTCAACAATCTCGATTATCTGCTGTGGGGCCGGCTCGGCCAGGGAGAGCCGGGAGGGCTGCTGCTCACCGTATTGATCTCGCTGATCTCGGGCATCGCCTCGCTGGCCCTGGGTGTGCCCATGGGGCTGCTGGCCTGGAGCAATCCCGGTCTGACGCGCCGCCTGCTGTTCTGGTGGGCCGACCTGATTCGGGGCATCCCGCTGATTTTCGTCATCTTCTGGGTTTATTTCCTGGTGCCGGCACTGCTGGGCGGCGACGTTCCCGGCGCCATGTCGGTAATCCTGGCCCTGGCCTGGTTCACTTCCGCCGCCGTCATGCACAGCACCGTCGCCGGTCTGGAAGCGCTGCCCAAAGGCCAGTCGGAAGCCGCGCTGGCCAGCGGCATGAGCCGCCTGCAAACCCTGCGGTGGGTCCTGCTGCCCCAAGCCTTGCGTAATCTGACGCCCTCGTTCGTCGGGCTGTTCGCCTCGCTGATCAAGGACACTTCGCTGGCGTTCATCCTGAACGTGCCCGAACTGACCATGGTCGCCTCGCAGGTCAACAACCGCACCCAGCTCTATCCCGCCGAAATCTTCCTGTTCACGGCGGCGCTGTATTTCGTGCTGTGCGGCGGCCTGTCCTGGTTTGGGCGAAGGCTGACGGCAAACAGAACGGCCTAAATCAGATTCCGGCTCCGTCAGTGAATAGCAGGCTTTCGATCCGCTGCTCCAGGGCTTTGGGCTCCTCCTGCACATCCGTGCGGAATTCGTCGCGGATGCGTCCCGGGTGCGGCGACAGCAAAATGATGCGTTGGCCCAGCCGCACCGCCTCCTCGATGGAATGGGTGACGAACATCAGGGTGAAATGCAGCTCTTCCCACAGCTTCAGCAATTCCTGCTGCATGCTTCGGCGGGTAAGCGCGTCCAGCGCCGCGAAGGGTTCGTCCATTAGAAGCACCTCTGGCTCCATGGCCAGGGCGCGGGCGATGGCCACGCGCTGTTTCATGCCGCCGCTCAAGGTATGGGGATAGGAACGGGCGAACTGTCCCAACCCCACTTTGGCGATGGTCGCCAGCGCATGTTCCTCGGCGTCTTTTCGCTTGGCGAATTTTCCTGTGGAAATCAGCGGAAAGGCTACGTTCCCCAGTACGGTCTTCCACGGCATCAACTGGTCGAATTCCTGGAACACCATCACCCGGTCGGGGCCGGGCCCCCTGACCTCGCGGCCCTTGACCAGAATCCGGCCGGCGCTGGGAGGAATGAAGCCGCCGACACTTTTCAGCAACGACGACTTGCCGCAGCCCGACGGCCCGAGCAGAACGAAACGTTCGCCCCGCGCCACCGAGAAGCTGACATTCTCGGTGGCGGTAACCAATGCGGCATGCGTGCGATAGCGCAGCGTCAATCCGTCCACCGTCACCTGCGGCACGAGGCTTTCGTTGCGGCGGTCCGGCAGAACGGGAGAGGTCACGGCATTCATCCTACGACCCCGCCCGATCGTGGATATCCGGAAAGAACAGGTCTTTCCAAGTATTCGCCTTGGCCTTGATGGCGCCGGTGCGAGACAGAAAATCGGCGTATTTACTGACGTTCAGCGGCACGATGGTGAACTTCGAATCGGGATCCCTGATGATGGACAGCACCAGAGCCTCGTCGGCGCTGCCGGGATCCTCGACCAGATTGATTTTCGCCGCCTCTTCGGGATGAGCCGCGATGAAGGCGTCGGCTTCGTCCAGCGCCTCGATGAAGGCTTTGTAAACATTGGGATTTTTCTCACGAAAAACCGTTTTGGCCCAGGCGACGTTGAACGTCACCGGACCGTCCAAAGCCTCATAGGAATCGGTCAGCTTGCGGCCGTTGGGCAACGCCAGTTCCTGCTGCTGAAAGGGCGGGCTGCCAAAATGCGCGGAAATTTCGGACTTGCCCGAAGCCAAAGCGGCATAGGCGTCGGGATGCTTCAGCGAAACCGTGATGGGATCCAGCTTCTCGGCATTGCCGGGACCAAAAGCCTTTTCGGCGGCGATCTCAAGGGTCGCGGCCTGAATCGAGGATTTGACCGATGGCAAGGCGATGCGGTCCTTATCGGTAAAGTCCTTCAGACTTTTGACCGCCGGATTGGTCGTAACCAGAGCAATGGGCATCGCCGTCACGGCCAGAATGCCCTTGACCTCATAGGCTCCGCCCCGCGTCTTGGCCCAAGCCGGCAGAAATGCGCCGACGCCGCCGGTGGCGATGTCGATGCTGTCGGACAGCAATGCGTCGTTGGTCGAAGTCCCGCCCGACAGGGTGACGAACGACACCTTAAGATCGTCCACCCCCAGCGCCTTGGCGTGCTTTTCGAACAGGCCGTTGTGACGGGCCACCTGCAAAGGCAGATAGCCGATACCGAATTGCTGGCTGATCCTGAGTTCATGGGTCTCGGCCAAGGCCGCTCCGGCATTCAAGCCCAGGGCGGCGGCGAACATCAATCCAGTCAGAGTCCATCCGCGAGCGTTCATACCGTTTTCCTTCCGTTCAGAGCCGGGAACAGTGTCCAGCCTTTCCCAGCAACAGGCGGGTCAGTTCGCTCAGTTGAGGCTTGATGTGAGGAACCGCCGTGGTTTCCTGGGCGTAACCGCAGCGCGGCGGACCCAAGGTGAAAAGCCCCGCCACAGGCTGCCCTTCGGCATCGCGGATGGCGCCGTCGGGTTCCACGTCGAAGCCGGCGCCGGTACGGTGTGGGCGCACCAGCCCGGCCGCCAGCAAGGCCTTGGCCAGCGGATCGGCCTCGGCTCCCAGCGGCGCCGCCGGCGGCGTGCAATTGACCAGATGGTCAAAGAAAAAACCGCCGTTGACCTGCACGCCCGTTTCCGAAACCTCGACCTTGCGAACCCTGAGCGGCTTCACCTCCAACAGGCCGCGCGCCTGCCGCTGCAACAGAAGATCGGCGGATTCCGCCGGCATGCGGTGCCGGTGGACCTCCCAGAACGGTTTCAGATGGCGGCGGCAGCGATCCTGCTCGACGGGGGAGAGCGTCCGCCACAAGCCGTCGATATGGGGACGCAGGGCGTCCATGGCCGAGCGCCAATCGGCCGCCCCCTCGGCGACGGCGCGACGGAACAAGCGCAGGGAATGCACCACTCCCTTGGCGGCATCCGTCTCGGCGATCAGCGGCGGACGCTCCTCGGCGGCGCCATGGACCCGCGGCAGCAATCCATGGCGCGAAACCGCCGTGACCTTGCCTCGGTGGCCGCGGGCCGACAGGCTGTAGATCATGTCGACCATGCTCAGGCCGGTGCCCACCAGCAGCACGCTGTCGTTCCGGCCGATGGCGGCCAGGGCGTCGGGCGCCCAGGGGTTCCGCACCAACCGGGGCGAATTCCCCACCACGGCGAAAGGCCAGCCGGGAGGGCGGAAACCGGTGGCAAGCACCACTTGACCGGCGGAGATCGCACCTCCTTCCGCCAGCGTCAGAATGAAGCCGCCGTCATAGCGGCCGATGGACGAGACGCTGCCGCGGTGCAGATGCAGCCGGGGGCCGTTTCCGGCCGCCGCCTGCCGCGCTTCTTCGAAGCGGGCTTGGACGTAATGACCGAACAGGCGCCGGGGCAAATAGGTCTGGGGACCGGCGGCGGCGGCCTGCGGCCAGCCCAGAGTCGGCCCCCGGGCCTTGGCCCAGTCGAGGAAATCCAGCGGCGTCTCGTCCCAAGGGCTCATGCGATCCGCCGGAACATTCAGAATATGCCAGGGTTCGGCGCCGCCGTAGGCAACGCCCCAGCCCGGCTGAGGCCTTGGCTCCACCAGATGAACCGCGACATCCCCCACCCCGCGCCGTAAAAGCGACGTGGCAAGGGCCGTGCCGCCGAAACCGCCGCCGACGATGGCAATGGCCCGCCCCGTTCCCCGTTCCGGTGCCGTCATGACATTCTCCTCAGACGTTGCGCTCGAGCTTGATCAGCACGAACTCGCGGTGCCCCAACGGGATCTGATCGACCGCCAGCGGCTGGATACTCAGCCCCCTGTCCGTGCCCCAGCCCGCCAGCGGCTGGCCGGCTTCGGCGTTTTCAAGCACCGCGACACCGACATTGTCGGAAGAATCGTGCACGAGGAAATCGGGTGCCGACACGATATGAACTCTCCTAACGCAGCATGCCCCACTTACGGACCGTGCGGATTTCGATGGTGCGGAACACAAGCCCTTCGACCGCGAGGCCGATCAGGATCACCGTGCCCAGTCCTGCGAAGACCGAAGCCGTTTCAAGGCGGTTCTTGTTCTCGAAGATGAACCATCCAAGCCCGCCCGAACCCGAGGCCACGCCGAACACCAGTTCGGCGGCGATCAGCGTGCGCCAGGCGAACGCCCAGCCGATCTTCAGGCCGGTCAGAATGGAGGGAAACGCCGCCGGGATCAGGATCAGAGCAACGTAGCGCAAGCCCCGTAGTCCATAATTCCGCCCGGCCATGCGCAGGGTTTCCGACACCGACGAGAATCCCGACGACATGTTCAGCGCCAACGGCCACAGCACCGCGTGCACCAGCACGAACAGCAGACTGGGATTGCCGAGCCCGAACCACAGCAGCGCCAGCGGCAACAAGGCAATGGCCGGCAGCGGATTGAACATGGAAACCAGGGTGGCGAGGAAATCCTCGCCCAGCCTGGTGGAAACGGCAAGGCCGGACAGAGTGGCGGCCAGCACCACGCCGATGCCGTAACCCATCAGCAGAACCTTGAGCGAGGTCCAAGCCTTGCCCAACAGGCCGCCGCTGACGATCCCGGCCCAGAAGGCCTCGGCCGTCTCGGTGAAGGAAGGAAACATCAATGGGTTTTCCGCCCATACGGCATAGCCCTGCCACAATGCCGCCAGCAGCACCAAGATCACCGCGCGGCGCACGGCCGCCAGATTGTAGACCCGCTGCCACAGCGGCAAAGGCCGCTCACTGTCGGCGATACGGATTGTCTGCTGAAATGAAAGCGTCTCGCTCACCCTGCTGCCCTTCTTATGCTTCAGGGTGAGGATGCCCCACGCCCATCCGGCTTAATTTTAACTAATGTCTACTAGAAAATAGATTATTATAACGGATGAATCCAGTCGTTTTCAGTCCGTCGTGGAAAAATCCGCCTTTCGGTCCGCCATGCCGCCGAAGCGCCCGCCCGGCAAAAGAAGCCGAAGTGCGGTTTAATGTGTCCGGTTGCGAAGCGGCGGATTTCGCGAGTCCCCTCGCCGCCCCAGAATATCCAATGTCAAACGTCAGTCGCGGTCATGGGCGGGAGCCAGATCGGGCTGCGGCTTCCATCCCGGCAAGATCTCGAAGCGGGCCTTAAACGCCGCAAGATGCGGCCACTCGGCCAGATCAAAGCCGCCTTCGCGCGCCCAATAGAGCACCGGATAAAGGTCGATATCGGCAATCGAGACGCTGTCGCCGACCAGCCAATCCTGTCGGGACAGATGCGCGTCGGCCAGTTCCAAGGCCGGCTTGGCGGCGTTGTGGAAAAACGTTTCGGTCTCGGGCCCGGCCGCCAAGCGGCCCCTGCGTACGGCGCGGGCGCGATAGACTGGAATAGCCAGACGATCAGCGGTCCAAAACAGCCATTGCCGCGCTTCCAGCGGATAATCCCCGCCCAAACGGCCGTACCGATCGGCCAGCCATTCCAGGATGGCCCCCGACTGTGAGAGAGTGGGACCGTTCTCCAACGCCAACACCGGCACCTCGCCGAAGCGGTTCAGGGCCAAATGATCAGGCGACTTTTGCTCGCGCCTAGAAAAATCGACGAAGCGGTAACGATAGTTCAGTCCCAGCAGCGACAGAGCCAAAGCCACTTTGTAGACGGGGCCGGACGTGGGGGTACCGTAAAGAGTGAAGCGGTCGGACATGGCATACCTCGATCCAGAGACGGCCGGGGATCGTAATGCCAAAATCTAGTAGACAACAGCCTGTTCATCAAAAATATGATGTGCGGCAAAAGCGCGCCACATAAAGGATCCGTCGAATGATCACCTTGCCGCTGCAAGACGTAGAAGCTCTTGCCGTCCGCTCTCTTGAAGCGGCGGGTCTGCCGCCGGGAACCGCCCGTTCCGTCGCCCGCGCCCTGGTCGCCGCCGAAGCCGACGGCTTGGCCTCGCACGGACTGATGCGCCTGCCCTATTACGCCGATCAGGCCTTGAGCGGCAAGGTCAAGGCCAAGGCCGAGCCGGTGCTGGAACGCCGGGCCGGCGCCGCCATTCATGTCGATGCGCAAGAAGGCTTCGCTTATCCGGCTATCGAGTTGGCCTTGCGCGAAGGCGGAGAAATTGCCCGCGAACAGGGAATCGCCATCGCCGCCATCGGAAACTCCCACCATGCCGGCGCCATCGGCCATCATGTCGAGGCCACCGCCCGCGACGGGCTGCTGGCCATGGCCTTCGCCAACACCCAAGCCGCCATCGCCCCCTGGGGCGGGCACAAGGCGCTTTACGGCACCAATCCCATCGCCTTCGCCTGCCCGCGCCGCGAAGCCTCGCCGCTGGTCATCGACCTTTCCGTCAGCACCGTGGCGCGCGGCAAGGTCATGGTGGCCAGGAACAAGGGCCAGCCCATTCCGCTGGGCTGGGCGCTGGACACCCAGGGCAACCCCACCACCGACGCGGCGGAAGCCATGAAGGGCACCATGCTGCCTTTCGGCGAGGCCAAGGGCGCCTGTTTGGCGCTGATGGTGGAAATCCTGGCGGGAGCCCTGACCGGGGCCAATTTCAGCCACGAGACCGGCTCGATGTTCGACGCCGAGGGCCGGCCGCCGCATCTCGGCCAATTGTTCATCCTGATCGACCCGGCGCGGTTGGGCGGGGAAGCCTTTCTAAGCCGTGTCGAGGTGCTGCTTGCCGCCGTGCTCGAACAGGACGGCACCCGCCTTCCCGGCGACCGCCGCCTGGCACTGAGAACCGAGACGACCGCCAACGGGTTGTCCCTGCCCGATGATCTGGTGGAAGACTTGCGGCGCCGGGCCGGAACCGGCTGCCCGCTTGGCGGCGCCAAGACCGGCCCGGCTTAGCGGCCGATGCTGACGGCGTCGAGCGTCAAGGGAATCGCTCCGCTGTCGTCCATCCGCGCGGTGGCGCTGCCGCGCTGGCCGACCCGCTGCGGGTCCAGACCAGGAGTCTGCGCCAAGGCTCCGGCCACCGCCGCCGCTCTGGCTTGAGCAAGGCCCGACAGGGCCGTTTCGGCAAGCGGCTCGGTTTTCGCCACCTGTCCACGCAGCGCCGCCACATAGGCGGGCTCGTCGAGGGCCGTATCGGATTGTCCCTCTTGCGGATGAATGAAGGACTGTTTCAGCGGAGCAAGCCGATCCTTGCCGACCCGCTGCTCAAACAGGGACTCCAAAAACTGACGCTGCCGCTTGACCGTGTTGCGGTTTCCCAATTCACGGTCTATCCGCCCATCGAGGGCATCAAGCTGCAACTGGGTGGAATCGGCCTCCGGGTCCAGCACTCCCGGCACCACCAGCCCCAGACGGGGCCGCTTTTGCAGAGCCTGAGCCAGATGGCCGATCTTTTCTCTTTCCGGCGGGGCAAGCTCGGCCCGGCCGGGAGCGAAATCGATATGATCCAGTTGCTCGCCCCCGCCGCCGAACAGCCCGGCAAGTGCCCGGAACGGCGAGGTGATGAGATTCCCCAGCAGCTTGAACACCGTCTGGGAAATGACGCTGCCGATGTCGAATTGCGGATCGTTGAGATTGCCGCTGACCGGCAGATCGATATCGATCTTGCCGTCGTCGTCTTTCAGCAACGCGATGGCAAGTTCCAGGGGTAGATCCATCGCTCCCGGCACATCAAGCTTTTCACCCAATTCCATATCCCGGATGACGACGCGGTTGGCGCCGTTCAGCTTTCCTCCGGTGATGGCGTACTGCAAATCCACATCCAGCCGTCCCTTGGCGATGCGGCGTCCGGCGAATTTCGCCGTATAGGGCGATAATCCGGGAAATTCCACATTGCGGAAAAGAACGGTGACCTTCGTGTTCCTGGCAGGATCGAAGGGCGTCAGGCTGCCGTCGATTTTCGCCTGGCCAAACTCGCCGACCTGACCGCGCAGCGTTACCCGCGTCGGCGACGCCGCCGCCGAGGCCAGGGTCGCCACCTCGCCCTGCAAGTCGGAAATATGGACGGCGAACGGCAGCGGCAACGAGGCGTCGCCGTAATCGGCCGCCCCTTTGGTAATGACGATTTTACCGACGCTGACCTTCAACGGCGGACTTCCCTTGTCCGCAGCGGGCGCCGCCTTAGCCTTGCCCGGGACCGGGGCGGCCTTAGCCTTGCCCGGGACCGGGGCGGCCTTGGCCTTGTCCGTCGCCGGGAAGATATGGCTGAAATTGGTCGTCTGGTCCGCCGCCACGCGGAAGCGAAGATAGGGACCGCCAAGAGCGACCTGCGAAATCTGCAACTCGTTGGCCGCCTGACGATATTCATAGCGGTCGATGCCCAGCCGGTCCCAGGCGACAACCGGCTTTTTCTCGACCTCGTCCGTCAGCTTCAACCCCCGAACCTCGCCGCGACCGGAGGCGGTCAACCCGTCGGCATCCAATTTGAGAGCGGTTTCACCGGTGAATCTGCCGTCGTCGATAGAGAGTCTGGCCAAATCATGAAGATAGGCCTGAGCGGCGGCCAGACGCAGATCCGAAACGCTCAGCGTGGCATCGACCAGCGGCGTCGGCAAAACCGAAACCCGCCCCTGCATCTTAAGGGTGCCGCCGGCCACCCCGCTGGCCAGGGAAAAGGGAAAGACCGCTCCCGGCTGATTCGACAGCCCGTCAAGCGCGAGGTCGAACGAATTGATCTCGACCCTTCCCGGCTGGCGAAGTCTCAGATCCTCGAACTGCGCTTTGGCGTTCTTGATCTCGGCCCTACCAAGAGTGATCGACCAATCCTGGCCTGCGGCGGACGAAGATGGGGGCGAGGATGGGGGAGGTTGTGAAGGCGACGACGCCTGCGACGGGCCACCCGATCGGAACGCCGGGCCGATTCGACCGTCCGCCTGCCGTTGCAGCGCCAGGGCTGCGTCGCTGACTATCAGCCGATCCGCTCCCGCCTTCATCTCCGGCCAAGCAAGATGCCCGCCGGTCAATCGAACCTCCGGCAAGCTCAGAAACGGCGCCTCCGCTCCCTGCGCGTGCAAGGTCAGGCCGCCCAGAGTCACGCCGACATGTTCAACCGCCAGCGCCAAAGTGCCGTCGGGACGCGGCTCCAGACGATAATCAAGCTCGGCATCCAGCGTTCCGGTTGGCGCCGAGAGCTTGAGCGCATCGCCGAAATAGCGGCTCAACAGAGGGATGTAAGGCCCTTTCGCGATCACGTGGCCGGCGGAAACCAGCGGATTAAGCCCCGACTGGCTAAGCCATTCCAGCGTCGCGCCGCCTTCCAGTCCGACCTGGATATGCTGTTCGCCGGTCTTCTGCGCCAGCGTGGTGAAGTCGGAGAACTCCACGTTCACCGGGCCGATTTCCGTATGAAACGGGGGACTCGTCACCCGGTCGGTCACGCTTGCCGCCGCATTCACGATCGCCAGACGGCGGATGACCAGCCGCGGCAGCCCGGCATCGCTTTCCGGTTTATCGGCTTCCGGCTTGGCGGCGGCGTCCTGAGTTTCCGTCATCGCGCGAACCATGCGCCCGATATTGGTGTCGGTCGCGCCATCGCGGATGACGGTGCCGCTGGCGCCTTCCAGCCGGACCTCGTCGAAGCTCCAGGCCCAGCGCAGCAGGCTGCGAAACGAAAAGCGGATATAGAGCCGGTCGAAACCGACCAGCGGCGAGCCATCTTTTTCACTGATGTGAAAACCGCGCAGATCGGCGCTGAGGACGAACGGATCGATCCGCACATCCTCCAATACGACCGGACGCGCCAAGCTCTGCTGCAGCGAGGCGATGATCTCCCGTTGCAAGATCACCGGAACGAGAAAATAACCGGCCAGAGCATAGGCCAGCAAAGCGACCACGGCCCAAAAGCGCTTGCGCCGGAAACTCAACCAGGCATGGGGATCACACAGCTGGGCCAAGCCCCCGCGGAAGCCGCCGATGAAACGAAAGTGGCGCGCCCGCGGCGCGGCGAAGGCGGCTTTACCCGCTTGGCTCTCATTCCGCTGGGGTTTCGGGGGCCCGGATGAATGACTGGTTGGCGGTTCGATCGGCATAAACGGACCCTGGATACGTCAGCCTATGCGCCGATGATAGCTTCTCGTTTCCGGAGCTTCCATCACATTATGCCAAGCCGGGCCGACGCCCTTTCCGCCGCCGCGCCTCAAATTACGCGGACATGGGCACCATTACGCGAACCCCATCCTCAACCCATGCTCTATCGACGGCAGGACGACAGACCCGTGATCGGCAGAAGCAAGCACCATGCAGCTGACGTCGGCCTTTGGCCCGCAAGCGGCCAATCGGGAGGCCATGTCTTGAACATTGGCAACCATCCGCCGTTCTTTGATCCGCATCAGGCGTTCGGAAGACGGCGAGGCCAGCCAGGGCGACGGCGCTTCCTCGTATTCGCCAACCGTCATCAAAAGCGACGGGCGTCGCGGCAGGGAAGCAAGACGAGCCGGCAAGGCCGCCGCCGTTGCCATCAGGCCGTCGCGATCCCACCAGATCGAGGGACTCATGGCCAGATGGTTCCGGAACAGGCCGGGATGGTTCAGAAAAACCGACAAGGAGAACAAACCGCCCAGGGAATGACCGAAAAGACTGCGGCGATGGGGATCCGCCGGAAACGAGGCCTCGACACGGGGGATCAGCCGATCCCGCAGGAAAGAGAGGAACGCCTCTCCTCCGCCAGAATTCTCCTCCCGCCGGGTGAAGGTGAAATCCAATTGCCGCCGCTCGGCATAAAGCTCGGCGCGCGGGCTGCCGACGCCGACGATCACCGCTGGCGGAATGGCCGTCATATCGAAACGCCGACATCCCCGCCGCGACGCTTCCACCACAGTGGCGAAAACCGCGTTGCCATCCAGCAGGTAGACCACTGGAAAGCCGGATCTCGGCGGCGGTTCGGACGGCCAAGCCACGGAAATGCCGTAAACGCCGCCTTGGGGCGACGGAAGAATGAAGCGCCCTGAATTCTCCAAGCTCCAAGCCTGCCAATCCTGCGCGCCGCCGATGCTTCCCGGATAAAGGTCGTTCACTTTTCACCAAATGAGAATGATAATTACTTGCTAATACATTTTTCATCGTTTACACGCTTTGTCAACGGCGACGGCCGGAGCGAAACGATGAAGCGGTTTTGGCGATGAACGGCATGACAAAAGGATTCGGCGGCATTCTGATCGCGGCGGGAGTGCTGGCAGCCATGATGACCGGCGCCCGGGCGGATACGACCGTCACCGATATCAAAGGCCGGTCGGTCAGCCTGTCCGTACCCGCCAAACGGATCGCCATTGACGATTCCCGGGTTCTGCTGGCGCTGGCCCTGATCCATCCCGACCCGGTGTCCGTTCTCGCCGCCTGGCCCAAAGACGTCAAACGCATCGGCCCACAAACCTACGACACCATCCGGCAACGCTTTCCAGCCATCGAGAAACTAGCGCAGGTGTCCAGTTCGCAAGATCCTTTCCGCATGGAATCGGTGATCGAAGCCGCTCCCGACGTCATGCTCGTCACATCGGGACGCGGCCCCAGCGAAACGCAGATCGAACAGCTCCAGTCCCTGCACATCCCGGTTCTCTATATCGATTTCGCGGATTCCCACTTAGCGGCCAGCATGCGCCTCTTGGGCCGGCTCACGGACCGGGAAGCCAGGACCGAGGAGTTTCTGGCTTTCCGCGACGCCCATCTCGCTCTGATCGCCTCCCGGTTGGGAACCGATCCGCAGCCGGTGCCGGTGTTCTTCGAGCCCCACGCCGGCATTTCCGAGGAATGCTGCCTTGCCCCCGGCAAGGATGACGTCAACGATCTTCTGCGCAGCGTCGGAGGCCGCAGCATCGCCAGCGAATTGCTGCCCGGCAGCTCCGGCCACATCGCCGTCGAATTCATCATGCAACGCGATCCCAAGGTCTACATCGCCACAGGCGGTTCCTATCTTGAACGGGCCGGAGGGCTGGTGCTGGGAGCGGGATACACCCCGGACCGCGCCCGCGAATCCCTGGCGCGGATGGCCGCCCGGCGCGGCATTTCCGAGCTTGGCGCAGTCAAGAGCGGACGGGTCCATGGTCTGGCGCAAGAACTGCTGCACTCGCCCCTGAGCGTGATCGCCACCGACGCCCTGGCCCGCTGGACCCGCCCCGACCTGTTCGGCGACGTCGATCCCGCCCAAACCCTGGCGCAGATCAATTCCCGCTTCCTGCCGTTCCCCCTTCAGGGCACCTATTGGATCGACCTGACCGGCACGCCCTAAGGCGTGCCGGCGACGCCATCGACCAGCACCTGGGGATGTCCCAGAGAACATGGCTCGACCCGGGCCGACACCCCGTAAACGTCGGCCAGCCGCTCGGGAGTGATGGCAGTTCCGTCGCCATCGACAACCACCCTGCCCTGCGACATCAGGATGATACGGTCGGCCCAACGCATAGCCAGGCCGATATCGTGCAGCACCATCAAGACGAGTGCCCCGCTACGCCGTGCATAATCGCGGATCTGCTGCATCACCACGACCTGATGCCTCAGATCGAGCGCGCTGGTGGGCTCGTCCAGCAGAAGCACTTTAGGACGGCGCACGACGGCCTGGGCGAAGCTGGCCAATTGCCGCTGCCCTCCTGAAAGCCGGTTCAGCATGGTCATGCCCATCTCGGCAATCCCCAGCCGTCCCAAAAGATCCAAGGCGACCGCCAACGCATCGGCATCGCCGAACCCGCCCGGAGCGGCTTTCAGGGCGGCGACCACCGTTTCAAGCACCGTCAACGCCACTCCCGCAGGCAGGGTTTGCGGCATATAGGCGACATGTGCCGAACGCCGGGCGTGGGAAAGGGACAAAAGGTCGCATTCCCCCAAATGCGCCGCCCCCTGCGCCGGAAGGAAACCCGCCAGGGCACGCAGCAAGGTCGTTTTTCCCGCGCCGTTCGGACCGATGACGGCGCCGACCACGCCGGGCTCGATCGAAGCGATATCGACGCCCTGTAAAATGGTCCGCGACCGATATCCCGCACTCAGCCCGGCCAGCGTCAGGCTGTCGCCATTTACCTTCCGTTCGGTCATATCCGCCTCCCTCTGCTGAAAATCAGGAATACGAAGAACGGAACGCCGATAAGCGACGTCACCAGACCGATCGGCAACAGCACCCCAGGGATCAGGATTTTGCTGACAAGCGAGGAAACCGACAAAAGCACAGCTCCGGTCAGAGCCGACATCGGCAATAGGAAGCGATGATCTTCGCCCACCAGAAGGCGGGCGATATGGGGCGCCACCAAGCCGATGAAGCCGATGGTTCCCGCACAGGCCACCGCCGTCGCCGTCAACAGGCTGATCCGCAGCAACGCACCGAAACGCAGGCGAGCCACGTTGATGCCGAAGCTGCGGGCGCGGTCCTCCCCCAGGCGCAAGGCCGTCATCGCCCACGAGGCCGCCAAGGAAAACGGGAAAACGGCAGCGAACACCCCCGCCATAATTCCCGTCTTCCGCCAATCGGCGCGCGCCAGGCTACCCATGGTCCAGAAAACCAGCTGCTGAAGCGCCTCCTGGCTGGCGACGAACTGCAACAGCGCCACCAGCGCGTTGAAGGTGAACACCATGGCGATGCCGAACAGCACCAGCGTTTCCGACCCGGCTCCCTGAAGCCGCGTCAGCCCTTGCAGCATCAGCACCGAGGCAAACGCGAACAGGAAGGCGTCGGAAAACAGAACCCAGGTGCCCGAGACCAGGGGCAGCCCAATCCCCAAGACGATCGCCAGCGCCGCTCCCAGCGCCGCGGCCGACGACACGCCCAATGTAAACGGGCTGGCCAGCGGATTGTTGAGAACGGTCTGCATCTCGGTTCCGGCCAAGGCCAAAGCGGCACCGACCAGAACCGCGGTCAAGGTCGCGGGCATCCGGATCGACCAGATGATCAGGCGGGCCGAAGGACCGTGAGAGGACGGATCGCTGATCACGTCCCACGCCTCGCGCCATCCCAGCGACGAAGCGCCGATCCCCAGATCGGCGCCCATCGCGACGAGGCAGAGCGCCCCCAATAGTCCGATCAGGCACGCGCGCTTCATCAGAAGTGCGCGATACCCGGCCAGAATCGCCGAATTTCCGGCGACCGTCCCCCCGCCCATCACCAACGATACCGAAGGCTGCCGATGATCGTCCGGCCTTCACCGTAGAAACAGGTCGTCGTCGATCCACATCCCGACACATAGGTCTTGTTGGTCAGATTGGTGCCGTTCAGTTGAAGCCGGGCTCCTTCGAGAACGGGATTGATGTTCTTCAGGTCGTAATAGGCCATGGCGTCATACAGCCGGTAAGCGGAAACCTGTAGGCTGTTGTCGGTGCTGCCGGCCGTCGACCCCACGAAGCGGATACCGCCGCCCAATCCGAATCCGGCCAGTTCGCCCCGGTCGAATTCGTAATTGCCCCACAGCGACGCGATATGCTTCGGCGCTCCCACCGGATGCTTGCCCAGGGCCGTGGGATCGCTGGTCTTGGTGTTGACGACGTTGGTGTAGCCGTAATTGGCGATGACGTTCAGATTGTCGGTCACGCTGGTCTTGATCTCGACCTCGGCCCCGCGCGAGGTGATTTCGCCCGTCTGGGTATAGAACCCCGTATGAGCCGTATCGCTGACCGAAACGTTGCTTTGGGTTAGATCGTACCCCGACACGGTCATCGAGCTTTTCATGCCATCCGGCTGGTAGCGGATGCCCACTTCATACTGCTTGCCTTCGCTGGGATCCAGCGCCTGGCCGGTATAGGTGGTCCCCGTCTGCGGCTGGAAGGAAGTCGAATAGCTGGCATAGGGCGCCAGACCGTTATCGAACAGATAGACCAGACCCGAACGCCAGGTGAACGCGCTTTTGTTCAGGCTGGAACTGGTGCCGCCCAGTTTGACGTCGGTATCGACCGACGCATCATCCTCGCGGACCCCCATGAGCAGCGCCCAGCGCCCGACGCGCATCTGATCCTGGGAATAGACGCCCACCTGCTTTTGCAACTGGCTGGTTCGCGACGTGATGGCTGGGGATGAGATCGAACGGTAATACACCGGGTCGGTCAGACTCAGGGACGAAGTCGTGGCCGTGCCCAGTTCGCGATTGGCATAGACCCACTGATAATCGAGTCCGGTCAGCAACGTGTGCGCCACCGGGCCGGTTTCAAATTTCACTTCGCCCTGATTGTCCACGACGACGGTGTTGACGTTTTCGTTGGACACAGTGGCGCGGCGGTTCAAAGTCGCCTGATTGGCGGAAAGCGACGCCAGAGAGACGGCGTGGAACGTCGAATCGACATGCAGATAGCGGAGGTTCTGCCGAACCGTCAGCTTGTCGTCGATGTGATGTTCGAACTGGTATCCCACCGATCCCTGAGTGCGTTCATAGGAATTGTAGTTGGGATCGCCAGGATCGAAGCTTTTCGAAATCTTGCCGACGGCCGCGTTCGGCCACACCGTACCGTATGCCGGCAGATACGGAGCGTAATAGCTTTTGGGATCATACTGGTAATTGGTCAGCAGGGTCAGGCTGGTATCGGCGTTCGGCTGCCAGGTAAACGACGGAGCCACGGCGATCCGCTGGCTTTTATTGTGGTCGGTGTCCGCGCTTTCGGTCCGGCCGGAGCCGGTCAGGCGATAGCTTACGGTTTTGTCGTCGGTCACCGGCCCGCCCATGTCGTAGGTTGAATAATAGGTGTCGTTGGTGCCGAAGCCCATCGTCACCTCGTGATAGGGCTCTGTGGTGGGGCGCTTACTGGTCATGTTGACGATGCCGCCCGGGTTCGCCTGCCCATACAGGACGGAAGACGGACCGCGCAGCACCTCGACGCGCTCCAACTCGTTTTCATCAAGGGTGGGAATGGCATAGGAAATGCCGCGCAGCATGCGCAGGCCGTCCAGATATTCCACGTATCCGGCTGTGCTTCCGTATCCGCCGAAACCGCGCATGAAGACGCTGTCGTAGCGGCTGCCGGCCCGTCCGTCGGAATAAACGCCGGCCGTGTAGCGCAGCGCCTGTCCCACGGTTTGCGCCCCCTGGTCGTCCATCTGGTCGCGCGTCACCACACTGATCGACTGTGGCGTCTCCTTGATCGGGGTATCGGTCTTGGTCGCCGTCAAAGCGCGCTTGGCGACATAACCATCGACCGGCCCCGTGGCCGTTTCGTTCCGGGGCTGCCCGTCGGCGCTCACTGTCACCGGCGACAACGTCATGGCGCCGCCGCCGGCCGCGCGCAAGGTATAGCGGCTGTCGCCCATATCGACGATCTGATAGCCGCTGCCGGCAAGCAGGCGGGTGAAGCCTTCCGATACACCGAACTCCCCCCGCAGTCCCGGACTGTTCAGCCCGTCCAGCATGCGCGGATCAAACGACAGGGGAACCCCGGCAGCGGCGGCGAAACGGGCCAGGGCGTCGGCCAGCGTGCCGGCAGGAATGGCATAGGAACGTGTCACCGGCGCCTCGGCGCCCCAGGCGGCATGCGGTGCCACCGCCACGATGCCGGCCGGTCCGACCAGCAGCCAGCCGAGAGCCAAGGCCAAGGCGTTGCCCGAAACCATCTCTTTCCTTCCACCCTGGTTCATTCTGTGCAGGACCGGCCTGGGGCGAAATTGTCTGAAGATCATGGTTTCTGTCCCTTCATGCGATGTATGCGGATGTCGGCGCATGTCCATCGACGCGCCTTCACCCTGTACACCGAACAAGGGCGGCAAAAGGTATCACCCTCCTGGACATGTTTTTGGGAAGACGCATGTTTTTTTGGGGATCGCTTGCGGTCAGCGCGCCGTCACGGTGATCCAATAGGGTGTGACCTTACCAATGCGCAAAGGCAGGGTTTTTTCCAGCAGATCCAGGCTGGCCTTGGTGTCGGCGACGGGGAAAGCCCCGGAAACCGCCAGCCCGGCCACGGACGGATCGCAGCGGAGTACGCCGCGATGATAGCGGGCCAGTTCCGCCACCAGATCCCCCAAAGGCATATCGCGCACCAGCAGCATTCCCCGTTCCCACAGATCGGCTCCGTTTTCGACGGTCATCGCCGGGCCGAATTCTTCGGCGGTGAAGGCGGTCCGCTCTCCGGCCCGCAGAACGAATGCCCGATTTGACCCTGCCGGACGAATTTCCACGGCACCCTCGAAGACGGCGGCGCGAACGGCGTCATCGTCTTTCCGCACGGTGAAGCGGGTTCCCAGCGGACGCAAAGCGCCCTGGGCCGTCTGCACGATGAAAGGCCGCGGCGTCGGAGACGGATCGCGCCCGGTCGTGACAAAAATCTCCCCGGACAGCAGAGTCAGGCGCCGTTCGCCGGCTGTGAAAGCGACATCCACCGCGCTGGCGGTATCGAGCACCAGACGGGTGCCGTCGGCCAGTTGGATGACCCGGCGCTCACCCGTGTCGGTGCGGTAGTCGGCGGTCCATTCCCGCCATGGGACCGCCCCCAAGGCAAGCCCGCACGCCGGAACAACCAAAGCCGACAGCGCCAAACGAAGCATGCGCCGGCGTTCGCTGCTCTGAAGCCGCGACAAAGTGGCATGTCCGATCCGCGGCGGTATTTTCTGAAAGACGTCCAGAATGCCTTCGACCCGCGCCCAGGCCGCCATATGCGCTTGGCTGCGTCCCCGCCACCGGCTCAACGCCGCCCGATCCTGATCGGTGGCTTCGCCGGACTGAAGAAGCACCAGCCAGCCGACGGCTTCGTTCATGATGTCCTGATCGGTACCGGCTGCGTCGTCCCAACCCGCCTGTCCGTTCACCTGTCTGCCCGCCATTTCAGGCCAGCGCCAGACAGGCGGTGAAGGCGGTGCGCATATGCCGCTTGACGGTAATCAGAGAGGTTCCCTGACGCTCCGCGATTTCCCGATAGGTCAGTCCGTCCAATTGGGCCAGCAGGAAGATTTGCCGCGTGCGCACCGGCAAGCTGCGCAGCATGGTCTCGATATGATACAGCGCCTCGAGAATAGCCAGCCGCGCCTCCGGCGACGGCACTTCAGCCGGCGGCATCTGGGCCAAGGCCTCCAGATATGCGCGTTCAACGTCTTGGCGGCGCCAATGGTCGACAACCAATCCCCGGGCGATGTGGGTCAGCAGCGCCCGAGGTTCCCGGCCCAGATGGCCTTGCAGACACCGGGAAACCATAAGACGCAGAAAAGTGTCCTGAGCCAAGTCGGCGGCATCACAGGCATTGCCCAGTTTGCGGCGTAGCCAGCCGTACAGCCACGTGTGATGATCGACATATAATGCTTGAATCTGTCGCACTTCCAGACCAACGGTCGACAAAAGCATTCTCCCCCGACGCACCGGCCGGCAGAGATACCGACTCGATAATGATAATCATTATCATATTACAAATGTGATTCGGCCTTTTCAAGGCAGATCGAATTGACGGGTCCGTGCGCAAGCGCCCATGCACCGATGGATCACCATAGACAAGAAAATCCCCTTGCCGAAATCACGGCATAGCGTCACAACACCGTGCTAACCGTCCAGGCGCAACTCGCGATCTCGCTCTGCGTTTCCAAAGCTTGAACCACGGCACCCAGTTTCTCGGACGAGGCCGTGGTCGGTACCAGCACGGTAGCCAATTCCACTTCGTCGTCGCCTTCCGACAACACTTCGATCTCTCGCAATGGATAATTGGCTTTTTCCAGTTCCGCGTAGAGCCGCTCTCGGACGTCCGCAGCGACCGCGGGATCGCAGACCACATGGACACGATAACATGCCTCGGTCACGCGTTCGTCCATCGGCTTACAGTTGATGTAGTTGACCTGCGGACGCAACAATGTGTTTCCGGCCAGCACGAAGGCGGTCAGCAAAATCGCCTCGGCGGCGACACCAGCCCCGGCGCAAGCGCCGACAGCGGCCGAACACCACAGAGTAGCGGCTGTGTTCAGGCCGCACACATGGGCACCGTCCTTCATGATCACGCCGGCGCCGAGGAAGCCGATACCGGAAACGATATAGGAAACAATCCTGACCCCGCCCTCTCCCCTCAGGAGATGCATGTCGATGTCGGCAAAGGCGCGGCTCCCACCGCCACCAGCACGTTGGTCCGCAACCCGGCCGTACGCTGCCGGTATTGCCGCTCGAAACCGATCAGCGTTCCCAGCATGAAGGCCACGGCCAAGGCGATGAAGGTGTCTCCAAAGGACTGCAGATCAAAGGTGGCGAAGGCTTTCATAACGGACCTGCAAAGACAAAGAGTGGGGACTATAGGCGAGAGTAACGAGAGCGGAACATGACGGTTTTATGGCCCCGCTATCGCTACGAATCAGGCGTTAAACGCCCATCGCCAGCGGCAGAATGTTCGCTCGTAGCAGCGTGATAGACGGCCGTCTCGGCCTTGCGGTAGGCCTTGATGGCGTTGTAGAGGGCGCGGCGGCTGCGCGGCGCCTTGGTTGCGAGGGCGGCATCGGCCATCACGGCGGCATGGCGGCGATCAGAAGCGCCGCCGCTGCCGGACTTCTCCGGCCGAAAAGGCTCAAGAATGGGATTTACCCCACCTCAAGCAGCTTTGGGCAGACGAGACAGAGGGTCCGGATCCGCCGCTTCGCCCTGGAAACGGCAGACCAGCAGACCGCTGTCGGGATCAAGAATCCAACGAAAAGGGCTGACGGTGCGGCCGACAACGGCCAGAGGCACCGCCAGCGGGGAAATATCGGGACGGCCGGCACGGAGCCGGGCAGCGAGAGCGAAGGCCAGGATGACAGCCATGGTCGCCACCTCTTCATCTGGGGTTGACGTTGGTCGACCCAGGAGGCGGCGAAGGCTTGTCCGGACGGGCGGCGGCCCTTAGGCGGCGGCCCTGGCCGAGACAATCCCCCGAGCATCCTGGGCAAAGTCGTCCGTGGTCCTTTCAGCGGTCGCGAAGCGACGACTGGAAGGCTCCGCGGACACAGTGCTAGGTCGCGGGTTCATCTTTGTCTCTGTCAGTTATTACGCGAGGCGCTGCGGACGTATCCGCCGATGTCGCAAGTTCGGAATATGCCTCGTCACAGCCAGCGTCAAGGGAGAAAAACGACAGGCCGCAGCCGAAAAAACCCAGATGTGGCAAACCAAGCCCAGCAAAGCCAGCCTTGATTTACCCCTTCATTCCATGCGTGATGATCCCGGACAAACGCAAGGACCGTCTTTTCATGCGCTGCCTGATCATCGAAGACGACGCAGGAACCGCTCAATACATCCAGTCGGGATTGACCGAATGGGGACATGTCAGCGTTCTGGCGAAAAACGGAGTCGACGGGCTTTATCTGGCGACCCAGGAAAGCTGGGACGCCGTCATCCTGGACCGCATGCTGCCTGGACAGATAGACGGGATGGCGATCCTGTCCACCATGCGAAGCCTTGGCAAACACACGCCGGTCTTGATTCTCAGCGCTCTTGCCAGCCTCGACGAACGGGTGCGGGGGTTGCGTTCCGGCGCCGACGATTACCTGACGAAGCCTTTCGCTTTCGAGGAGCTGAAGGCCCGCCTGGACGCCGTGATTCGCCGCTCGTCGCTTCGCGAGAATCAATTCGAGTTCACCCTGGCCGATCTCAGGCTGGATCTGCGCAGCCGCAAGGTGGAACGCGGCGGCAAAATCATCCACCTTCAGCCCAGAGAGTTCCGGCTGCTGGAGTTTCTTCTCCGGCACCAGGATCAGGTCGTCACACGCACAATGCTGCTGGAAGGCGTGTGGGATTATCATTTCGATCCCCAGACCGGAGTGATCGATGTTCAGATCAGCCGACTGCGCCAGAAGATCGACAAAGATTTCAGCATTCCCCTCATCCATACGGTTCGCGGCGCCGGCTATATGATCAGCACCCATGGGTAGATTCCACCCGACGGTAACCCTCCGGCTGGCCGCGGGTTACGGCATGTTGATGCTGATCAGCCTGGCGATTCTGGCCGGAGTACTCTATTTCGGCACTGTTGGCGTGATGAATCGCGGCATCGACGGAAAGCTTGCCGCGCTGTCCAGCCATCTTTCCGCCCGGGCTGGAAACGACGGCACCGAAGCTCTGCGGCAGGAAATTCAGAGACTTCTCGACGACGGCATCGATTCCGACACCGAGGTCTACGATCTCGTTGGCCCCGATGGACGGACACTTGCCGGCAATCTGATGGCCAAGCCCGAGATATTGGATCCGGATCAATTGACGGACGCCAACGTCGTCCGTTCCGGACGCCCGTCCTACAGCCGCCTGTTGGCTCATCGTTTGCCCGACGGAGGCGTTCTGGTGGTCGGGCGCGATCTCGACGACATTCTGCGGATGGAAAGTCTGGTCGTGCGTTCCCTGTCCGTGGGGGCCGTTGTATCGACGGTCATTGTCCTGGCCGGAGCCGCCCTATTCCGCCGCATGATAGATCGGCGCCTGTCCGAAATCCGCAGAACGACGGCAAAAATCGGCAAGGGAAACATGGCCTGGCGTGTTCCCATGAATAAAAACGAGGATGAATTCTCGCGCCTGAGCCGCGATATCAACGGAATGCTGGATCGGATTCAGACGCTGATGGACGGAGTCCGCGATGTTTCCAACGCCATCGCCCATGATTTGCGAACCCCCTTGGGGCGGATCAGGGCCAAACTGGATCAGGCATTGTCGAACGTGAACGGTGCCGACCGGTTGCCTTTGGCGGTAGGCGAGGCCATCGCCGATATCGACGACCTCGTCCTGCTTTTTCAGAAGCTTCTTGAAATTGCCGAGATGGAATCCGGCTCGCGGCGTTACGCCCTTGGCCCCATTCGCCTAGCCGAAATCGTCAGCGGCCTTACCGAGCTATACGACGCCATGGCCGAGGAAAGCGGAACCGTTCTGAGTAGCCGGATCATCGGATCGCCCGTTGCCTGGGGCGACCGGGATCTGCTGGCCCTTGCGGCATCGAACCTTCTAGACAACGCTTTCAAATATGCTGGCAACGGAGCAACCGTGGTTTTGGCCGCCGAGGAAATGCCCGACCGGGTGATTCTGAGCGTCGCCGACGACGGCCCCGGTATCGCCGCGGACCAACGCCAGGCCGTGCTGAAACGCTTCGTCCGGCTGGAAACGTCGCGGCATATGCCCGGCAACGGGTTGGGCCTGTCGATGGTCGCGGCGATCGCCGATATTCACGAAGGCACTTTGGAACTGCAAGACGTCTCTCCGGGACTGCTGGCAAGACTGATCCTGCCCAAGCCGATGGACAACCTTTCCAAACGGTAAGTTTGCGGAAAGGTTCCGGTTGGACGGCGTGGCCTAGGGTCTCGCCCATGGAAAGCCAATCCTCCTCCTTGATCCTGCCAGCCGGACCGGCGGCGTTGCTTCGCGGCTTGACGGCCTGGGGGCCGGGACTGCTGGTGATGCTGGCCGATTGCGACGCCGGCAACGTCGTCTCCGCCGCTCAGGCCGGAGCGCAATGGGGATATCGCCTTCTACCGCTGCTTCTGCTCCTGATCCCCGTTCTGTACATGGTTCAGGAACTGACCGTTCGCCTGGGAATCTTCACCCAGGCCGGACACGGGGCCTTGATCCGCAAACACATGGGGCCGGTCTGGGCCTGGCTGTCTCTTGGCAATCTGGCCATCGCGGTGCTGGGAACTCTTGTCACCGAATTCAGCGCCGTGGCCGGCATTGGCGCCATGTTCGGCGTCGGCCGCCCCTTGTCCCTGTCGCTGGCGGCGGCAACCATGCTGGCGGTGGCGCTGTTGGGTTCTTATCGCCGCATCGAGCGGGCGGCCCTGATCATCGGATTGTTCGAGCTGGCTTTCTTTGCCGTTGCCTGGCGGGCAAGGCCGGACGGCAGCCAAATCCTCCGGGAAATCGCCGACATCCGATTGTCGGACGAGGGTTTTTTATACCTGGCCTCAGCCCTGGTCGGAGCCGTGTTCAATCCCTGGATGATCTTTTATCAGCAAGGGGCCGTGGCCGCCAAAACCCTGCGCCCCTCAGACTATCGGGCGGAACGCCTGGACACCGCTTTTGGCGCCGTCTTAACTCAGTGCCTGACCATAGCGGTATTGATGGCCGCGGCTTCGGTTCTGCGGAATCAAACACCATCAACGATAGGAGAAATCGGCAAAGCTTTGGCCCCGGTTCTCGGCAACGACCTGTCCGCGCCGGTGTTCGCCGCCGGAGTCCTGGGGGCCGCCATGGTCGCAGCCATCGTCTCCTTCCTGTCCCTCTCCTGGGGCGTAAAGGACGTCACCGGCAAGCCGTGGCGGGGACGCGACTATCTCGCCTTTCACGCGACCTGCGTCTGCTGCGCCGCGCTGGTGGCGGGATACGCCGATGATCTTGTCCGCCTGTCCGTCGCCGCTCAGGCGCTCAACGTCTTTCTGCTGCCGCTGGTGCTGGGCTGTCTGCTCTTTCTGTCGCGCCAGGCCTTGCACAAAAGATTGCGGCCCAGCGGTTGGCAATGGCACGCGACAGTGGCGACATCCCTGCTGCTGGTGTTGGCCGGCGTGTGCGGCGGCCTTGCCGGACTGGTGGGACTATAAGCATGGATTTCAGTCTGAACTTTCCGTTTCTCGGCATCGTTCTACAGGTCGCCCTGATTGATCTACTGCTCAGTGGCGACAACGCCGTGGTCATCGCCCTGGCTTGCCGCTCCCTGCCGCCGCTCCTGCTGCGCAAGGCGATGTTGCTAGGAACGGGAGCGGCGGTCCTGCTGCGGGTTTTTCTGACATCGCTGGTGGGCGTCCTGTTGGCCCTACCGGGATTGAAGCTGCTGGGGGCCGTGGCCCTGACAGTGATCGCCATCAAGCTGATGATCGACGAAGACGACGATCAGGACGAGGCCACCTCATCCGAAACCAGCGACTTCATGGGGGCGGTGGTTCTCATCCTGCTGGCTGATCTGGTCATGAGTCTGGACAACGTGGTCGCCTTGTCGGCGGTGGCGCAGGGGAATATCGGAGTTCTGGCTTTTGGCCTCTTGCTCAGCGTCCCCTTGCTGATGTTCGGCAGCCGTCTCATCGGCAAATTGCTAAAAAGCTGGCCCGAGTTGATTTCGGCCGGCGGCGCCTTGCTGGGCTGGATCGCGGGCGACATCGCCGTTGCCGACCCTCTGATCGCCGATTGGATTCAAAGTCAGGCCCCGGCGCTGAGCGTCGTCGTGCCGATTTTAGGCACGGTCTTCGTGCTGGCGCAAAGCCGTACCATCGAAGACGAACGTCCCAAGGACCGGATCAGGCTGAAACATTCGCGGCAGGCCCCTCCGCCTCCGGTCGCGTCCTATCCCCCTGCCCGGCAGGAAAAGAAGGACGCGGCGAAATGGGGAGACATGCTCCGAACCCTGACCCCAAAAAACCGTTCCCCCCTGCCGGCCCCGGCGCCGCTCCGGCAGCATCGGGCGCCGGAAATCGATGAGGCCGCCGCGGCCAATGCCCTGATCCTGCTGGTCGAGGACAATCTCTTCGATCTGGCCGAGGTTGCGAATTCCCTGATCTGGCTGGGCTTCGCCGTCGAAACCGCCACGGACGGCGAAGAAGCCTGGGCACGGCTTCAATCGCACCGCCACGGCTTGGTGATCACCGACTGCTACATGCCCAGGCTGGACGGCTTCGGCCTGACTTCGCGCTTACGCTCCAGCGACGATCCCGTTCTGGCGGCCCTGCCGGTGGTGGCCATGGTGGCCCACTACAACACCGCCGACGGCATGGGCTATCGCCAAGGCTTGGTCGGCATGAACGATTGTGTCGGCAAACCGCCGTCCCTGGGACAGCTTGAAAAAGCCGTCATCACATGGCTTCCGGCCGCGGAAGCTCTGCGCCGCCCCATCGTCGAGGAAGAAGCATGACGACCGAACCCGAAATTCCGGAACCGTCAACCGACGGCCACGGGGGCAACCGGCAATCTTTCCAAGCGCGCCTGGCCGGCCTGCTCGACCGCCCTGGATTCAGCAGGCGCAGCCTATCGCTCATGACCGGGCTGGCAGCCGTGATCTGGGCCTGCTCCGGCATCTACAAGGTTCAGCCCGACGAACAAGGCGTGGTCCTGCGCTTCGGCAGTTGGATCGAAACCACCAATTCGGGCCTGCACTATCATCTGCCGGCCCCGATCGACAGCGTGATTTTCCCCAAAGTCACCCAGATCAACCAGTTGCAGCTGGGCCTTCAGAGCGCGGTCGGCAGCATTCCCGGCGCCGGCCAAGGCACCCGCGAACGCCAGATGCTGACCGGCGACGAAAACATTGTCGAAGCCGACTGCGCCGTCTTCTGGCAAATCAAGGACGCCGGCCGGTTTCTGTTCAAGGTGCAAGACCCCGAGATCGTCGTGAAAGTGGACGCCGAAAGCGCTCTGCGCGAGGTTATCGGCCGGACGCCCATTCAGGCCGCGCTGTCCGACAAACGCCAGCAGATCGCCGAAGAGACCCGCGACCTGCTGCAGCAATTGCTGGACACCGAACAGGCCGGCGTGGTCATCACCCAAGTCCAGTTGCAGCGGGTCGACCCGCCATCGGCTGTGATCGACGCCTTCAACGACGTCCAGCGCGCCCGCGCCGACCAGGAGCGCGCCCGCAACGAAGCAGAAGCCTATGCCAACGACGTTATTCCGCGGGCCCGCGGCGACGCCGGGCGCATCGCCCAAGAGGCCGCCGCTTATCGGGAGCAAATGGTCAATCTGGCCCAGGGCGAGGCCAAAAGCTTTCAGGCCATCTATCAGAGCTATCAACAGGCCAAAGACGTCACCGCCTGGCGGCTTTATCTGGAAAGCATGGACGAAGTGCTGAAAAAAGCCTCGAAGGTCATCATCGATTCTTCCGGCAAGGGCGTGTCCGGCGTGGTGCCTTATATGCCCATGCCGCCGGGCAAGGGAGACAAGCCATGAAGCGCGGCCTCAGATTGAGCCTCGCCGCCCTGGCGCTGTTCGCATTGTGGGCCGCCGACAACAGCTTCTACGTGGTGTCGGAAGGCCAGCAAGCTTTGGTGGTCCGCCTGGGGAAACCCATGGGCACGGCGGGAGAGCCGGGCCTGAAGCTGAAAATGCCGGTCCTGGACAGCATCATCACCTATGACAACCGTCTGCTGCCCCTGGAGCCGCCGGTGGAACAGGTGATCCTGGGAGATCAAAAGCGCCTGGAGGTTCAGACCTACACCCGCTTCCGCATCGCCGACCCCCTGAAGTTCTATCAATCGGTCCGCACTCTGGAGCAGGCCCGCGCCCAGCTCAGTCAGATCGTCAGTTCGTCGTTGCGCCGCGAATTGGGCCGGGTGATGCTGCGTTCCCTGCTGTCGCCCGAACGCGCGGCCATCGTCGACAACATTCAAAAAGAGGTGGGCGAAAAAGCCTTGCAGCAGGGCATCAAAGTGGTCGAGGTCCGCATTCACCGCGCCGACCTTCCCTATGAAACCAGCCAAGCCATCTATGACCGCATGAAATCCGAGCGTGAGCGAGAAGCCAAAGAGCTTCGCGCCCAAGGTTCAGAATGGGCGCAGGAAATTCAGGCCAAGGCCGACCGCGAACGCACGGTGATCCTCTCGGAAGCCCAGCGCCAGGCCACCATCACCCGGGGCGAGACCGACGCCCAGGCCAACCATCTGCTGGCCGACGCTTTCGGCAAGGATCCGGAATTCTATCGCCTTTACCGCTCGTTGCAGACCTACCGGCAGGCTTTGGCCGGTTCGGCTCCGACGTTGGTGCTGTCACCCGACGCCGCTTTCCTGCGCGACTTCAAATCGGGCCCGGAAGCCAGACGATAAATGATGAACGCCCAGGGACGGAACATTCCCTGTCCCGGATTTGGCGAGGACTTGCCGAATCTGACCTTCGGCTGTTCCTTTTCCTCCGGTTTCGACTTGAAGCTGGCCGGCGGACGTTATGTCGCCCTCAGTTTCCTGGGAACGGCGGCACATCCAGCCGCCCGCCGCGTCATCGAAGAACTTTACCGGACCCTTGCCTGATCGAGGAGGACGGTCTGCAACGCGCCATCGGCGCCCGCAGCAAAAAACGGGTCACGCCGCTTATTGCCAAAGCTTTTCAATTTGAAGCCAGCCGCATCGAACGGTATCTGCTGTCTTGCTACGATTCGGCGGTCGGCGGATATTTTCGTCCGCATGTCGATAACAGCACTCCGGCCACGGCCCATCGGCGTTTCGCATTGTCGATCCACCTCAACAGCGGCGAATACGAGGGTGGAGAAGTGCGTTTCCCCGAGTTCGGCCAACAAACCTACTGTGCCCCACGGGAAGGCGCCGTGGTGTTTTCCGTCAGCCTGATTCATGAAGTCACGCCGGTCATCAAAGGAAAACGTCTAATTTTCCTAACATTCCTCTACGGCGAAGACGATGCCGCACGGCGGAAATATTGTGTCCTATGAAGACGGTATAGCCGGCGCCTGAAAAGCAGGGCCAATTTCGCTCCGCCCCCCACTTTTTATCGCTTAAAGTTCGCCATTCAACGGTATGACGATCCGTTGCCGCGGCGACTTTTCACGGAAATGCCGCCGCCTTGTCACCAAAGCTTCACGACGTCGGATCAACACCTTCCATTACTCGTTTCCGTGGCCGCGTTGCCTGACGGGCGCTGCCTTAACAGCCAGATCAAAGCCACGGAGCATTCCCGATGTCCTTGTCCACTTTGATGCGCGGCCTTGCCGGCGCCGTCGCCATGACCGTCCTTGCCGCCGTCCCCGCCGGGGCCGCCACCAAACTGACGGTTTATACAGCCCTCGAGAACGAACAGCTCGATCCCTACAAGAAAGCCTTCGAAGCCGATAATCCCGGCGTCGAAATCCAGTGGGTCCGCGACTCCACCGGCATCATCACCGCCAAGCTGCTGGCGGAGAAGAACAATCCCCAGGCCGACGTGGTGTGGGGCGTCGCCGCCTCCAGTCTGATCCTGCTGGACGGCCAGGGCATGCTGCAACCCTACGCTCCGAAGGGCATCGAGGCGCTGAAGCCCAACTTCAAGGATGCCAAGCCGGTTCCCACCTGGGTCGGCATGGATGCCTGGATGGCCGCCATCTGTTTCAACACCGTCGAAGCCGAAAAACGCGGCTTGCCGCGTCCGACCTCGTGGGCCGATCTGTTGAAGCCGGTCTATAAGGGCCAGATCGTCATGCCGAACCCGGCCTCGTCGGGCACCGGCTTCCTGGCCGTGTCGGGCTGGCTGCAGATGCAGGGCGACCAAGGCTGGAAGTTCATGGACGGTCTGGACGCCAACGTCGCCGTCTATACCCATTCAGGCTCCAAACCCTGCAAAATGGCCGCTTCGGGTGAATACCCCATCGGCATTTCCATTGAATATACCGGCGCCGAACTGAAGACCAAGGGCGCTCCCATCGACGTGATCATCGCCCAGGAAGGCTCGGGCTGGGAGATGGAGGCCACCGCCATCGTCAAGGGCACCAAGAACCTGGACGCCGCCCAGAAGCTGGCCGATTGGGCCGCCACCAAGAAAGCCAATGAGCTTTACGTCAATTACTACGCCGTGACCGCCCATCCCGACGTTCACAAGCAGATGCCCAACTATCCGACCAATGCCGAGATGATGATGATCAAGAAGAACGACTTCACCTGGGCTGCCAAGAACCGCGACCAGATCCTGGCAGAATGGAGCAAGCGCTACGACGCCAAGTCCGAACCGAAGAAGTAATCCGTCCGTAAACTTCCGCCGGGCCTCGTCTTGCGAGGCCCGGCGTTCCTTGTTCTGACAAAGAAGGTTCCGCCATGCCGCTGCCTTACTTACGCCTGTCCGGCATCATCAAGGACTACGGCTCTTGCCTGGCCGTCGACAACGTGTCGCTGGATGTCCTCGAAGGCGAGTTTGTCTGCTTCCTAGGGCCTTCGGGCTGCGGCAAGACCACCTTGTTGCGCGTCATCGCCGGCCTGGATCCGCAGAATGCCGGCCGCGTGCAGATCGGTCCGCGCGACGTCTCGAAGCTGCCGCCTTCGGCTCGCGACTATGGCATTGTCTTTCAGTCCTATGCCCTGTTTCCCAATCTGACGGTGGCGCAAAACATCGCCTATGGCCTGAAAAGCAAGGACAAGGCCGCCGTGCGCGTCCGCGTCGCGGAACTGCTCGATATGGTCGGCCTGCCCGATGTCGGGTCCAAGTTCCCCGGCCAGTTGTCGGGCGGCCAGCAGCAGCGCGTCGCCCTGGCCCGCGCCTTGGCGCCTGCCCCCAAGCTGCTGTTGCTGGACGAACCCCTGTCGGCTCTCGATGCCCGTGTTCGTTTCCATTTACGCAACCAAATCAAGGAACTGCACCACAAACTGGGCATCACCACCATCATGGTCACCCACGACCAGGAAGAGGCCCTGACCATGGCCGACCGCATCGTAGTCATGAGCAAGGGCCGCATCGAGCAAACTGGCACCCCAGCGCAGATCTACGCCCATCCCGCCAGTCCCTTCGTAGCCGATTTCGTCGGCGCCATGAACTTCCTGAAAGGCACCGCCGCCGGCGAAGGCCGGGTACGCCTGGGCAATGTCGAGCTGACCTGCCTGAACGAGACTCCGCACGGCTCGGACGTGACCGTCTGCCTGCGCCCCGAGGATGTGGTAGTACGCAATCCTTTCGGCGCCAATGTCGTGCCCACCCGTATCGAAAGTCTGGAATTCCTGGGTCCGTTCCATCGCGCCCGCCTGCATTCCGAGGAAATGGGCGGCGTCATTCTGACCGCCGATTTTTCCGCCAATCTGGTACGCGACATGGAACTGGCGCCGGGCAAGATGGTGCCGGTGGCCCTCCCCAGCGAGCGGCTGCGCGTTTTCCCAGTCATGCCATGAGCACCGCTGCCGCCGTCGTCCGCCGCTGCCCACTTTCACCGGCTCCGCTGCTGCTGGGGGCGTTGGCTCTGTTCATGCTGGTGTTCGTCGCCTTCCCGCTGGGCGGGCTGACGCTGAAAAGCTTCCAGGACCGCTCCGGCCTGTGGGTGGGCTTCGCCAACTATCTGGCCTTTGCTCAAAGTCCGGCACTGGGCCGCGCCGTGGTCAACAGCCTGACCGTCTCGGCCGTCACCACCGCCATCACCATTGCCCTGGCCTTTCCCTTCGCCTTTGCCCTGACCCGCAGCCGCATGCCGGGCAGGGAGGCCTTGCGCATTCTGGCGCAGATTCCCATCCTGGCGCCGTCGCTGCTGCCGGCCCTGTCGCTGGTCTATCTGTTCGGCAACAAGGGCATCCTGAAAGCCGTGATGATGGGGCAGCCGCTCTACGGCCCGATCGGCATCGTCATGGCCGAAGTGTTCTACACCTTCCCCCATGCCTTGATGATTCTGGTCACCGCCCTGTCGGTCTCCGACGCCCGCCTGTATGAAGCCGCGGAATCCTTGGGCGCCGGACCGCTGCGCCGCTTCTTCAGCATCACTCTGCCGGGCGCCCGCTACGGCCTGATCAGCGCCCTGTTCGTGGTCTTCACCCTGGTGATCACCGACTTTGGCGTTCCAAAGGTGGTGGGCGGGCAATATTCCGTGATGGCCACCGAGGTTTACAAGCAGGTGATCGGCCAGCAGAATTTCGGCATCGGCGCAGTGGTCGGACTGGTTCTGATGCTGCCTGCCGGTCTAGCGTTCGCCGCCGAAAGCTGGGGAGCCAAGAAGCAGAAGGCGCTGCTGTCTTCGCGCTCGGTGCCCTATCGGCCGGCAGGAAAGCCTTTCATCGATTGGAGCCTGTTCGCCTTCGCCTCTCTGGTGATCCTGCTGCTGGCCGGAGTGCTGGGCATGGCGGGCTATGCCAGCTTCGTAAAATTCTGGCCCTATGACGTCGGCCTGACATTGGCCAACTACGACTTTTCGCAATATGACGGAGCCGGCTGGAGCAGCTATTGGAACGCCATCGAGATGAGTCTGGCCACCGCCGTTTTCGGTACCGTGCTGATTTTTTCCGGCGCTTACACGATGGAGAAGATGCAGGGGCCAGGCTGGCTGAAATCGTCGATTCGCCTGCTGATGATTCTGCCGCTGGCGGTGCCGGGGATGGTGCTGGGACTGTCTTACATTTTCTTCTTCAACCACCCGGATAACCCGCTGAACATCCTCTATCACGGCATGGCGATTCTGGTCCTGTCCACCGTGGTGCATTTCTACACGGTGTCACACCTGACCGCCGTCACCGCCCTGAAGCAGTTGGACGCCGAGTTCGAGGCCGTCACCGCCAGCCTAAAGGTGCCTTTGTGGAAAACCTTCCTGCTGGTCACCGTGCCGCTGTGTTTGCCGGCAATCCTCGATATCCTGATCTATCTGTTCGTCAACGCCATGACCACGGTTTCGGCGGTAGTGTTCCTTTATGCTCCCGACACCAAAACAGCTTCGGTAGCGGTGCTGAACATGGACGACGCCGGCGAGATGGCCGGAGCAGCCGCCATGGCGATGATGATCGTCTACACCTCAAGCATCGTGCGCCTGGGCCATGCCGGACTGGAAACCTTGCTGCGGCATCGCACCCAACGCTGGCGCGAGCGGTCATAGGGCCGGACGGGCCGCCGCCTTCCTGGCCTCGGTTTCCGCGATATCGAGGAAGGCGCGCACGATATTCAGGCGACGGCGCTCGCGCAGGCAGATGACGAATTCGTCCATCTCGACCCGCGCATCCTGGATCGGCAGCAACACAAAGCGGGCGTCCGGGGTCGTCTCCACCGCCGAGACGAAGCCGATCCCTAGGCCGCAGCCCACCGCCTCGCGCACCGCCTCGCGGCTTTCGATGACCATCAGTTGTTCGGGGTAAAGCTCCAGGCCCTGCAACGCCCGCTCCACCTGACGGCGCGTCACCGAGCCTTGCTCACGCATGATCAGGCGGTGCTCCACCAATTCCGCCATCCGCGCCGCCCGGCGCCGGGCCAGTGGCCAGTCCTTGGGCACCATCGCCAAAATGGGATCGCGCCGCAAGGGCACGACGAACAGCCGGGAATCCCCCGGCAGCGACGACACCACCACCACGTCGAGGCGTGTCTCCAGAAGCCCTTGCAGGATGTCGGCGGAGTTCCCCACCGACAGCGTCACCTCGGGTCCCGGATGGCATTCCTGGAAAGCACGGATCAAGGGCACGGCGTGATAAGGCCCGTCCGCCCCCACCGCGAGCCGTCCGCTCACCAGCCGGCGGGCGCCCGCCAGCAGTTCCTCGGCTTCCTCCTCGGCGGCGGCCAGACGCCGCGTGATGACGAACAGTTGCTCGGCCAGCTTGGTGGGCACCACTCCCCGGCCCGAACGCTCGAACAGCCGCACCCCGTAGGTATCCTCCAGCAGTTTCACCTGCTGGCTCAAGGTCGGCTGGCTGATGTTCAGCAATCGCGCCGCCCGGGTGAAGCCGCCCTCGGCGCAGACGGCATGAAAGGCTCTGAGCAGGGTGGGATTGATAGATTTCATCTATGACACGTATTGAATGGGTTGATTTGACTTATGTATGACCCGCAAGGTCTTATCCGGGCAAGCGTTCTTTGCCCCATAAGAGGTTTGCCCAGATGTCCGAGCCCATCCTCCTCACCCCCGGTCCTTTGACCACCTCGGCCAGCGTCAAGCAGGCCATGCTGCGGGATTGGGGATCGCGCGACACCGCCTTCATCGCCATGAACAAGGCTATGCGCCAGCGCCTGCCCGCCTTGGCGAATGCGCAGGGAACACACGTCTGCGTGCCGGTACAGGGCTCGGGCACTTTCGCCGTCGAAGCCACCATCGGCACTCTGCTCCCCCGAAACGGCAAGCTGCTGGTGCTGGTGAACGGCGCCTACGGCAGCCGCATGGTCAAGATCGCCGACGTCATGGGACGCGCCGTCGAAGCCGTCGAATGGCCCGAGGACAAGCCGGTCCAGGCGCATGCCCTTGACCGCCGCTTGGCCGACGATTCCTCCATCACCCATGTCGCCGTGGTCCATTGCGAGACCACTTCGGGCATTCTCAATCCCATCGAGGCGGTGGCCCAGGTGGTAGCGCATCACAAGCGGCACCTGCTGATCGACGCCATGAGCGCCTTCGGCGCTTTGCCCCTGGACGCCCGCCACGTTCCTTTCACCGCCCTGATGGCCTCGTCCAATAAATGTCTGGAGGGCGTACCCGGCATGGGCTTCGCCATTATCCGCAAAGACGCCCTGGAGGCTTCGGCCAACAACGCCCATTCCCTGAGCCTGGACCTGCATGCCCAGTGGAAGGGCTTCGAGGCCAACGGCCAATGGCGCTTCACCCCGCCCACCCATGCCATCGCCGCCTTCGTCCAGGCCCTCGACGAGCACGAGGCCGAAGGCGGTGTCGCTGGACGCGGCGCCCGCTATGCCGCCAATCACCGCCTTTTGGTCGAGGGCATGAAGGAGATGGGCTTCTGCTCCCTGCTGCCCGCCGCCTTGCAGGCGCCGATCATCACCACCTTCCACATGCCGGCGGACAAGGCCTTTGTCTTCACCGAGTTTTACGGCCGGCTGCGCGACAAGGGCTTTGCCATCTATCCCGGCAAACTGACCGTCACAGAGTCCTTCCGTGTCGGCTGCATCGGCTGCCTTGGCGCGCCCGAGATGAATGCCGCCCTTTCCGCTATCCGCACCACCTTGGCCGAGATGGGCGTCGCCACCGGCGCCCCCGCCCTGGCCACCTGAGGACAGACAGACCATGAGCATCACCTATAGCCGTCGCTACACCGGCCCCTTGCAGGCCGTCGTCCTAGACTGGGCGGGCACCACCGTCGACCATGGCTGCATGGCTCCGGCGGAAACCTTTATCGCCGCCTTCGCCGCCTATGGGGTGGAAATCTCCGTCGCCCAGGCCCGCGAACCCATGGGTCTGCCGAAATGGAACCATATCCAAAACATCACCCAAATGCCGCCCGTCACCGCAGCCTGGCGGAAAGCCCACGGCAAGGCTCCAACCGACGCCGATGTCGACGCCCTCTACGCCCGCTTCCTGCCCTTGCAGATCGAGACGGTGGAAAGGCATTCCGACGTCATTCCCGGCGTCTTGGATGCTGTTGCCGCCTTGCGGGCGCGGGGCCTGAAAATCGCCTCGACCACCGGCTATCCCCGCGAAGTCATGGAGACGGTGATCCGCGTCGCCAAAGCTCAAGGCTACGAACCCGACATCACCGTCTGCGCAGGAGACACTCCCACCGGCCGCCCCGGTCCCTTCATGGCCTTGCAGGCTTTGGTCGACCTTTCCATCAGTCCGGTCGAGGCGGTGGTGAAGATCGGCGACACCGCGGTCGATATCGAAGAAGGACTGAGCGGCGGCATGTGGAGCGTCGGTCTGGCCGCCACCGGCAACGAGGTGGGCCTGACAGCCAAACAGTTGGCGGCCCTGCCTTCGGACGAGTGCCGCCGTCTGGTGGCCGCCGCCGCCGGCAAGCTGGCCCGCGCCGGCGCCCATTACGTGGTGGACAGTCTGGCTGACGTCCCTCCCGTACTGAACATGATCGAAGCCCGTCTGGCTCGCGGCGAGAAACCCTGAGGCCGCGGATGAGCACCGACCAGCGGGAAGGCGACGCCAACCTCAGTCCCCGGCGAGCGGCCTGGACCGCCGCCCGCCGCGGCCCCAAGGCCCAAGCGATAACGCAACGGGACGAGGCGGTGTTCCTGCGCCAGTCCCTATCCACCCCCTGCCTGACCGACGTGGTCAAGGCCGAGGGCGCTTGGCTGGAGGATTCCGACGGCCGGCGCATCCTCGATTTCCACGGCAACTCGGTCCACCATCTGGGCCACGGCCATCCGAAACTGAAAGCCGCCATCGCCCGCCAGATGGAGGAACTGCCCTTCGCGCCCCGGCGCTTCACTTGCGCCCCCGCCGTAGAGCTGGCCGAGCGCCTGAGCGCCGCCCATCCCGGCGGCCCCCGCAAGGTTCTATTCGCTCCCGGCGGCTCGGAAGCCATCGAGATCGCCCTGAAGATCGCCCGCATCGCCACAGGACGCCACAAAACCGTCAGTTTTTGGGACGCCTTCCACGGCGCCGGTTTCGCCGCCTCGTCTGTCGGAGGCGAATCCTTGTTCCGCTCGAACCGCCTGGGACCACTGCTGCCGGGTGCCGAGCATGTAGCGCCGTTCGCCTGCTTCCGTTGTCCTTATGGTTTCCCGTCACCCAGCGGCAATCCCGATCTGGCCGCCTGCCGCATGGCCTGCGCCCGCATGCTGCGCTATGTGCTGGAGAAGGAAGGAGACGTCGCCGCCGTCGTGGCCGAACCGATCCGCGCCGTTCCCTATCTGCCGCCGCCCGGCTTCTGGGCCGAGGTGCGCAAGGCCTGTGACGACACCGGCACACTGCTGATTTTCGACGAAATTCCCACCGGACTGGGTAAGACCGGCACGCTATTCTCCGGCGAACATGCCGGTGCCGAAGCCGATATCACCGTTCTCGGCAAAGCGCTGGGCGGCGGCATGCTGCCATTGGCCGCCGTATTGGCCAAACCGGAATTGGACGTGATGGCGGATCTTTCCATCGGTCACTACACCCACGAGAAGAACCCCATCCTCGCCCGCGCCGGTCTGACGGTGCTGGAGATTATCGCAGAAGAAAAGCTGGCAGAACGCGCCAAACGCCTGGGCGTCCTCGCGCTGGAGCGGCTGGCCGCCATCCGGCACCCGCTGATCGCCGAACTGCGCGGCGCTGGGCTACTGCTAGGCGTGGAACTGACTGACGGCGAAGCCGCCGACCGTATCCTTTACGCCGCTTTGAGCCGAGGCCTATCTTTCAAAGTCACCATGGGAAACACCCTGACCTTATCGCCGCCCATAACCATTTCAGAAACCGACCTGATGCTGGGCCTGGACATCGTTGAATCATGCATCCGGGCGGAACCGGCATGAAAGGCCCATTTCTGAAAATAAACTCCGTATTTTGGCGCATCGACGTGTCGCCGCTATCGCAGGTCGATCTGGTCGGTCGGAACGGGCGATGGACTCTCACCTCCATGACATGCCAGCTCCCTCCTCCGGCTTGAAGGGGAAACCGCAGAGAAACGCAACGCCTCACGCCGCCTTAGTCCCATAACCGAAGCGTTCATTCAGTTTTTTCAGCAGACCCTCCGCCGCCTCACTGATCACCGTCCCAGGCGGAAAGATGGCGGTGGCACCGGCCGCATAAAGCGCATCCCAATCCTGAGGCGGAATGACGCCGCCAACGACAATCATCATGTCTTCCGCCCCCAGCTTGGCCAGCTCTTCCTTCAACTGCGGCACCAGGGTCAGATGACCGGCGGCCAGAGAACTGGCGCCGATGATGTGGCAGTCGTTCTCCACCGCCTGGCGGGCGGCCTCGGCCGGGGTCTGGAACAGCGGCCCGACATCCACGTCGAAACCCAGATCCGCGAAGGCAGTGGCGATCATTTTCTGCCCACGATCGTGACCATCCTGCCCCATCTTGGCGACCATGATGCGGGGACGTCGGCCATCGTGCTGGCGAAACTCCTCGACCATCCCTAGTCTGCCACGCCTGACTATCAGGGCGGCAGTATCTACGTTGTCCCCATGAATCGATGAAGCAAGATACGCTGTTTTTCGCCCCCGGCTGATTCCGATATGATTCCGGGCGCAGTTTTGGGAGAGGCTGGATCAGGAATCAAAAAGCCCGTAACCTATTGAGGTTACGGGCTAATTTTTGGTTGCGGGGGCAGGATTTGAACCTGCGGCCTTCAGGTTATGAGCCTGACGAGCTACCGGGCTGCTCCACCCCGCGAGAATTGGGTGGGATGGTATTGTCATTGTGCAGGATAGTTTGAAGACCTGGCGACGACCTACTC
>DATLJS010000021.1:0-3070 GCA_035538795.1 Candidatus Sulfotelmatobacter sp.
GATGCTCCGGCAGGAGCCGCCGAGACGAGTGCGAGAAGGCCGTAGCAATCGAGGGTTAGGGTTTTCAGCTGCTCGAACCCATGCCGCGGCCAGCCTTATTTCGTACTGCTGTCCGGTGGCGAGCCCTCGCCAGGCCGGGTATGATCTGCGGTTGATGCACGCCCTCACGCAGCTCTTGAGCGCCCCCGAGCCAGGCGACTCGCACGCGGCCAGCCGGCTGCTGCCGCTGGTCTACGACGAGCTGCGCCAGCTGGCCGCCCAGAAGTTGGCCCAGGAAACGCCCGGCCAGACGCTCCAGCCCACCGCCCTCGTCCACGAGGCGTACCTGCGCCTCGTCGCCAGCACCGGGCCCGGGGGCGAGGATGCCACGAGCTGGGACAGCCGCGGGCACTTCTTCGCGGCCGCGGCGGAGGCCATGCGCCGCATCCTCGTCGAAAACGCCCGCCGGAAACATCGTAAGAAGCGCGGCGGTGGCCGCGTCCACCAGGCTCTTGAGCCGGACCAGATCGCCGCCCCGGAGGTTTCCGAAGACCTGCTGGCGCTCGACGAGGCCCTCACCCGGCTGACCCTCCTGAGTCCCCGGGCTGCAGAACTCGTTCAGCTGCGCTACTTCGGCGGCCTCACAATCAAACAGGCCGCGAAGGTTCTCGACATTTCAACCCGAACCGCCAATGCCGATTGGGCTTACGCGCGGTCCTGGCTCCTGGCGGCGATTCGAGGGGACGACGTCTGACGCTCGTCGCGGGGGTCCGGAAAAAAAAGGCTGATCGTCCCGGAGTTTGGGGAGGGGGCCTCAACGGCGGTAGCCACCCAGGGACGCAGACACCAGCAGGTTCTGTAGCCAGTCGTCGTGGTAGCGGTGCCGGTTCAGCCGCTCCGCCGGGCTTCGCCACCCGCCGTTGTCGCGCACCCCCTCCGGGCCCCACGGCCGGAAGTTGTGGAGCAACGCCCACGCCCGGCAGTGCCGCTCGCCGGCCTCCTTGGTGCCATGCAGGTGTTGCCCGTCGTCGAAGTAGTGGTTCATCGCCCGCATCTGCCGGTCCAGCATGTTGCTCGTCCGCCGCCCGCCGGGGTGCCGGTAGGCCTTCCCGTACTCCCCGGCCCGACCACACAGCTTCTGCACCTGCTCCAGGACCCAACCCGTCTTCACCTGCGCCTTCGCCCACTCCCCCAGCCGCCGCAGGCGCTGCGCGAAGCTCCTGCGGTCCGGTGCGCGATACGCCTGCCACACCTTCTCCGATAACGTCGCGAAGGCCGCGCTCAACTTGCCCCGGCTGCGGATGTTCAGCCAGCCGTGCAAGAAGCAGCGCAGGATCACCACCAGCGGAAACAGCTCCAGCCACGCCTGCCGGGTCGGCTTCCAGCCATCGGTGTTGACGGTCTTGGGCCGGTAGTCCGGCCGCACGTCCTGCGCCTCCTGCTTGAAGACCTGGTAGGCCGCCCGCAGGTCGTCCGCGCCGGCCGACGGGGCCAGGGCCGCCCCCAGGCAACAGCCCTCGGCCACGGTGGTGGCGATGTAGTTCTTGACCCCGTCGCGCGGCTGGTGGTGCTCGTCGGCCAGCAGATGCTCGGGCAGTTCGGCCCGGCGGACGGTGGTGCCGACGATGCTGGGGCGCCCCAGGCTCAGTTCCAGGCGGTACCAGTACATCGGGCCACGGCCGAAGACCCGGGCCAAAGCCCAGAAGGGAACGCCGAAGCCGCGTAAGAATAAGGGGCCCTGGACGTCATCGGCCCAGCCGGTCATGTAAGGCAAGGCGAAGCAGGGACGGACCGAGAAGGTTTGCCCCGTGGCCTTACAGTGGATCCGCCGCAGGCGGAGGCCGCGCTTGGCCGAGAAGCGGCTGTCCTTGAGGGTGTAGCCCTGGGCGAAGCCTTGGGGGAACAACTCGGGGGCGTCGCGGAAGGCCGAGTCGAGCCAGCCGCGGAAGGCGACGGCGGAGTCGATGAAGCCGGGGTAGGCGTCTTTGCAGACAGGCAGGCAGATGGTAGAACAGCGGCGGGCCATGGTCCACCTCCGTCGAAGACGGGTTAACACACTGGTGGATCATGGCGCTTCTCTTGCTCCTGTCCGCTGTCCTCCCGTTCACTGCGATTGCCCTCCCCACAATCCGGGACGATCAGATCTTTTCTAACTGGCCGTCTAGAAACTGCCGTTCCGCCGTCCCGGGCGGCCGCTATGCTGGATAGATGAACACCCGACCACGCTACCCCAGCGACCTGACCGACCTACAGTGGGACAACATCGAGCACCTCTTCCCCCGGGCCAAGGGGAAGCGGGGGCGGCCCCGCACCTACCCCCTGCGGGAGATCGTCAACGCCGCCCTCTACCTAGCCCGCGGCGGCTGTACGTGGCGGATGTTGCCCCACGACTTCCCCCCCTGGAAGACCATCTCGTACTACTTCTACACCTGGCGGGACAACGGCATCTGGGAGGCCGTTCACGCCGCCCTCCGGGCCGAGATCCGGGCCACCGCCGGCCGGGAGCCGACCCCCAGTGCCGCCATCATCGACAGCCAGTCGGTCAAGACGACCGAGGCCGGCGGCCCCAAGGGCTACGACAGCGGCAAGAAAGTGTCCGGCCGCAAGCGGCACCTGCTGGTCGACACCCTGGGGCTGATCTGGGGCCTGGTGGTCCTGCCGGCAGCCCCCACCGACTGGGACGGGGCCGTCCAGTTGTTCGAGCGGGCCGGCCCGAGCTTGCCCCGGCTGGCGAAGGTCTGGGCGGACTCGGCGTACCGGGTGGCGAAGCTGCTCACCTGGATCCAGGCGAATGGCCGGTGGGTGCTGGAGGTCGTGACCAAGCGGCCCGGGCAGAGGACGTTCGAGGTGCAGAAGTGGCGGTGGATCGTGGAGCGGACCTTCGGCTGGTTCGGCCGCTACCGGCGGCTGTCGAAGGACTACGAGCACAACCCCGCCAGCAGCGAGGCGTGGATCTACATCGCCATGATCCATCGGATGGCTCGCTCCAGCCTGCCCGCGAAGAACAGGGACGATGACCTACTAAAACGGCCGCCAAAGCTCCTCAAAGCCTAATTCCTAGACGGCCTGTAAGCACGAGGAGCGAACAGGA
>DATLJS010000022.1:0-1750 GCA_035538795.1 Candidatus Sulfotelmatobacter sp.
CACCCAGTCGTTGGTCGGCCTGGGCCGCGTCGGCGACTGGAAGGCCCTGGAGGCGTTCGCCGAGTACGGCTCCTGGAAGCCCCGCTGCCTGGCCTGGGGCCTGACACGTCGCCTCGACCGCCTGCCCGGCCGCGCCTGGCATGGCTACCACGTCTGGGCCGGCGACGACACCAAGGTCCACCGCACCAGCAAGGACGTCTGGGGCGTCTGTACCTTCCACGAGTACACCGCCCGCTGTCCCAACCGTGCCGCCACCGTCCGCGCTCACAACTGGGTCATCCTGGGGGCCCTGCTGCCCGAGGCCGGCCGTCCCGCCCTCTTCTTGCCCGTCGCCGGGCGGCTGTACTTCCGCAAGACGCAGCTGCCCGAGCCCGGCAAGGGGCCGCCCATCCCCTTCCGCACCAAGTGCGCGCTGCTGGTGGAGTTGGGCCGCCAACACGCCGACGCCTGCTCGGGCAAGGCGTTGGGCGTCTTCGACGGCGGCTTCGCCCTCCGCAGCGTGGTGCGGCCGCTGGTCCGACCCAGCGAGCCGGGCATGCCGCGTGTGGACGTCCTGACCCGGCTGCGGCACGATGCCCGGCTGCACGCCCTGCCGCCCCCGATGCGTCGGCAGGGCCAGCGAGGGGCGAGCAGGAAGTGGGGCCGGCGCCTGCCGCCGCCCCGACAGGCCGGACGTTGGCCGGGGGTCTGGCAGGAAGGCCGGGCTTTCGTCTACGGCCGCGTCCGCGTGGTGCGCTCCAAGGAGGTGGTGTGCTTGTGGCGGGTGCTCGGCCACGACACGCCCGTCAAGGCCGTGGTCGCCGAAGTGGAGGGCTACCGCAAGCGCTTCACCCTGGTCTGTAGCGCCACCGGCCTGAGCGGCCTGGCCGTGGTGGAGATCTTCTGCGCCCGCTTCCGGCAGGAGGACGCCTTCCGGGACCTCAAGCAGCGGCTGGGCTGGGAGCAATGCCGGGCCTGGACGCGTCAGCCGATCGAGCGGACGACGCAGGCCTTGCTGGCGACGATGACGGCGTTGCGGCTGTTGCAGTTGGAGTTGCAAGAGCGGGTAGGGGACGGCTGGTGGCTGAAGCCGCCGTGGAACCCGCATAAGACGCGTCCCAGTGTGCTGGACGTGGAACGGCTGTTGCGGCAGCATCGGGAAGGAATCCAGCGTTGTCTGGCGGATTGGCTGGATGGGGAGGGAGAAGTCGGGGGGTGAGGTAACCCATCGAGCCGTATGTGACCGCCGAGGGAGCCCCTGTTGGGCAGAAAAGCCAGCCGAAGACGCGAGAGGCGAACAGCCGACCTGGCGTCGCCGGAGACGGCTTGGGCCGAGGCGCTGGCAGGTCAAATACTCGGCTTTCACAAGAAATCACTGCCTAAAACCGTCCATCCTGAAAACCCCTTGCCGGAGACGTCTCCGGAACGCCCTCTAGAGATTCGTCCGTATTCTTTTCAAAAAAACTCTCCAAGCCTTTCGTGCATCGCTTGGTTTTTCTCCGACGACGCTACAGTAGTCTATGGGACGCGAAACCGGTGTTTTCCTCTCGGGGAGGAGCCGTCGGTTCGCCGTTGTCGAACTCATGCGGGCCGTTCCCGTGTGTCGTCGTCACGAAGGACAGCCGCACCCCTCGGGGGGCCCCGATGTCGTTGGATTCGTCTGGCAATTGACCCGAGTAGTTGGTTTTTCGCGACAGAACAATTGGCACAGGAGTTTTAAGAAGAAATGGTCAGCACGCTTTTTGGCAGTCTCGTTCTAAAAAAGAATCAT
>DATLJS010000023.1:0-1846 GCA_035538795.1 Candidatus Sulfotelmatobacter sp.
TGGGACAGCATGGGGATGCGTCCGGTCTTGGAAGCGCTACGCGGCGACGCTGGCGAGAAGATGGTGCTGGAGGAGAACTTCTTTATCGAAGAAATCCTACCCAAGGCGATCATTCGGCCTCTCACGGACCCGGAAATGGCGGAGTACCGTCGCCCATTCACCACGTCTGGCGAAGATCGCCGGCCGACCCTGACTTGGCCCCGGCAAATCCCGATCGAGGGAGAGCCTGCCGATGTTCACGAGGCGGTAGCAGCCTATGCGGCCTGGCTCGCAACAAGCGTCTTCCCCAAGCTGTTCTTCAAAGTCGAACCCGGCGCGATCCTGACGAGCGACACCCTCTTGGCCGCGGTCCGTTCGTGGCCGAACCTGACGGAATTGACCGTCAAAGGCATTCACTTCGTGCAGGAGGATTCTCCACACGAGATCGGGCAGGCGATCGCCGAATGGATGAAAGCGCACCGGTAAAAGCCACACCGGGCCTGGGCGGCCCGTAAACGCCTGTCTGGCTGCAGATAGTCTTGCACTGTGCAAGACGAGGCCGGCAAAGTGGTTTTGCCCGGTTGCAGGTCTGCCGCGACGGCAACCAATTAGTGTCAGATGGAGAAGATTGCATGTCGACAAACGATGTCACGGTAGTGCTCGCCCACGGGGCTTGGGCCGATGGATCGAGTTGGGCCAAAGTCATCGAGGGCCTGAAGGCACAGGGCATCCCGTCGATTGCGGCGGCCCTTCCCCTGACCACCCGTCCGGACGATCTCGCGGCGATCGACCAGGCCATAGAGCGAGCCTCGGGCGACGTGGTGGTCGTGGGCCACGCCTATGCCGGCGCCGTCGTCGGCGGGGCGAGCTCGGATAAGGTGAAGGGCTTGGTTTTCATCACCGCCCTGGCGCCAGATGAAGGCGAAACCGTCCTTGATGTCTTTGGCCGCCTGCCCCCACATCCCAAGGCGCCGCAGCTTGCTCCGGACAGCCACGGCCTGTTCTACCTGCCTGACGAGGCGTTCCCCAATGCCTTCGCCCCGAACGCCACGCCTGCCGAACAGGACGTGCTTCGCGCGGTGCAACGGCCGATCAACCCTGCCTGCATCACTGTGCCGGTCGAACGGCCGCGCTGGAAGGATTTGCCGTCGTGGTTCCTGGTGGCCGAGGACGATCACATGATCCTTGAAGAAACTCAGCGGTTCATGGCCGACCGTATGAAGGCGACCATTCGCGCCCACAAGGTCGATCACACACCGAGCGTGACGGCTCCGCGCCCCGTCGTAGACATCATCATGGAGGCCGTTCAGACCATTCACGGCTAAGAGGGCCGATCAATGAAGGAGACCGCGATGCGCGACATGCAAATCGGCGAGATGCAGAGCAACACTGACAGGCTCAATGCCTTCTCGGATGGCGTCGTCGCGGTCATCATCACGTTGATGGTTCTGGAGCTTAAAGCCCCGTCCGTGTCGAGCTTCGCCGCGCTGGTTCCTTTGTGGCCAGATGCGGTAAGCTACGCCATAAGCTATCTTTTCGTCGCAATCATCTGGATCAACCATCACCACTTGATGCGGTTCGTCATGGACTCGACGCCGCGATTGATCTGGCTCAACTTCCTCCACCTGTTCTTGGTCGCTTTGGTCCCTTTCGCCACGCAATGGGTCGCCAAGACTGATTTAGGGCCGGCGGCTGTCTCGGTGTACGCCGGTCTCTTCGTGTGCATAGACGCCGCATTTCTGGTGTTCGAGCGAGAGGTAATGGCTCAGGCTGACTGCACCGCCGTCCCTGATAGCGCCAAGAAGCACGCACGCCGGCGATCCTTGACGACTTTGGGGATATTCGCGGCAGCATCGGTCGCCGGTTA
>DATLJS010000024.1:0-152998 GCA_035538795.1 Candidatus Sulfotelmatobacter sp.
AACGATCATTCCTGGCGTGCCTCGCCGGACAATGACGCGCACCAGTTCACGCACGACACGGATGCCCGAGATCGAGGTGTCCGGCACTGCCGCCAGACATTCTCTGGTGACATCATCGACGATGTTCAGCACGCGGAAACGGCGGCCACTCTCCAACTGGTCATGGATGAAATCCAATGACCAGCGGGCATTGGGCTTGGCCTCCACCAGGATCGGCGCTCGCGTGCCGATGGCCTTGCGACGCTTCCGGCGCTTGCGCACCATCAGCCCTTCCTCGCGGTAAAGCCGATAGACGCGGCTGATCCCGGATGCTTCGCCGTCGCGCCGCAACAGAATGAACAGCCGCCGATACCCAAATCGGCGCGGTTCCTGCGCCAACTCGCGCAGACGGCTTCGCAAGGCGCTGTCGTCAGGTCGAACCGAACGGTAGCGGATCACCGTGCGATCCACCGCAATCACGGCGCAGGCCCGTCGCTCGCTCATCCCAAAACAGCTTTGCAGATGAGCGACAGCCTCCCGCTTGGCGGCGGGCCCCACCATTTTTTTCCTAAAAGCTCGCGAAGGGCGGATTCATTCAGCATCGATTCCGCCAGCAGCTTCTTCAGCCGGGCGTTTTCATCTTCAAGCGCCTTCAGCCGTTTGGCCTCCGACACATCAAGGCCACCGTATTTGGCTTTCCACTTGTAGAAGGTCGCGCTGGAAACGCCATGACGGCGGCACAGATCCGCCGTCGCTGCACCAGCTTCCTGTTCCTTCAGGATGCCGATGATCTGCTCTTCCGTGAAGCGTACTCGCTTCATATCGTCCGTCCTCTGTTGGGCCGGACTCTACTTTAAACTGGAGGAGTTTTCTCGAGGCAGGTCAGCCCCAGCCCATGTTGCGGTCGTGATTTTGCCGCGGCTTCGACCGGCGTGCTACCGCCGAGGCCTGAATGCGGTCGGACGTGGTTGTAATCGTCGCGCCAATTCGCCAGCACCACCCTGGCATGGGGCAATGAGGTAAAGAGCGTCTCGTTGAGGCACTCGTCTCTGAGCCGCCCGTTGAAGCTCTCGACGAAGCCGTTCTGCATGGGTTTTCCTGGCGCGATGTAATGCCATTGGACACCGCGATCCTGGCTCCAGCGGAGGATGGCCATGCTGGTCATTTCCGTCCCATTGCCGGAAACCACCATCTGCGGTTTGGCGCGGCGGGCGATTAATCCATCCAATTCACGGGCAAGCCGGACGCCCGAGAGAGACGTGTCGGCCACCAGACCCAAGCACTCCTGGGTATGGACGTCAAGCACGGTGAGAATGCGAAAGCGGCGACCATCCGTGAAGGCATCGGAAACGAAATCCAATGCCCAGCACTGATTGGGGCCCATTGGCATCGCCAACGGAGCCCTGGTGCCCCTGGTGCCAAGTGCTCGCTTACGACCGCCACGGCGGGCCACGGTCAATTTCTCCTCACGATAGAGCCGCAAAAGCTTTTTGCGGTTCATCGCCATACCGCCATGATCAGGGCATCCGTGACCAGTTGGGCGGTCATGCTGTCGCTCATTGACCAGCCGACCGCGCGGCGAGAAAACAGATCGATGACGACCGCGACATACAGCCAGCCTTGGGCTGTCCAGATGTAGGTGAAGTCGGCGACGGGCTTTCAATGCTTGTTCCCGCATCAACCGCTCGATGCGATGCAAGCCGCAGGAAAAGCCTTCGGCCAAGACATCGCGCCAAACCCGTCTGGCGCCATAGGTCCGGTCGCTGACAAGAAAGCTGGATCGGACCTGCGCCCCCAGGACCAGATCGGCTTTTGCCCGTGCGCAGGGAGGGCGATCCAACCAGGCATGGAAGCCGCTGCGCGAGACACCGAGCGCCCCGCAAAGCCACGATACCGGCCAGATCCCTCGGTGCTTCGCAATGAAGGCGTATCTTATAACGTGTCCTTCGCGAAGTAGGCCGCAGCTTTTTTTTAGGATGTCACGCTCCCCTTCAACCGGGCGATTTCCCGTCGCAGCCGCTCGATCTCTAACTGCTCCGGCTTCATCTGCCCATGACCGGGAAACGCGTCCCGTGGATCGGCTTTGAGCGCCAGAACCCACTTGCGCAGCACCGTCGGATGGATGTCCAGATCGCGGGCAGCTTGGGCCACCGACACGCCCCGGTCCGTCACCAGCTTGACCGCTTCAACCTTGAACTCTTTCGTAAACTGCCGCCTTTGCATTCAATGCCTCCGGTTCCAAAAACATCTTATCTCGATGTCCTCAAAATCGGCAGCAGCTCAAACGTCTTCCGCGGAGGCAGTGGATGCGCATTGTCTAAGACCGCGATGTGGTTGCCATCATCGCAACGAGAGATCGTGCAGCACATCACTAGCAGCTGCACTTCTGGCAAAGGATATGTCACCTTCGGTGGCTCACGAGGGGGGCTGTTATCTCCGAAAATAATCAAGTAAGGTGCGATGCATGAGCTATTTTTAGCCAAATACCGAATGAATCTGGGGCATTCAGCATCTCTGAATCTGGGCAGTGCAGAGAATTACCGACCGCACAAGTCGTAAGCCACGTTAACCTGAGTTTGGAGATCTGGGGTGAACGTTGACGTCCTGGCCTAGCCCATTGTATTAAATATGGCTGGCCTGATTGGCCTTCACACTGTGGCAGGGGGACGACGCGTCCTTCGCCAGCAGACGGCTCCTTCCTCTATGTTTAGAGTCATAAATGTCGCATCTTGATAATTGTTCGATTCTGGTAACAGGTGGAACCGGTTCGTTCGGCCAAGCATTCATCCGGCACCTACTGCAGGAACATAATCCGAAGCGGGTGGTGGTGTTTTCGCGCGACGAGCTCAAGCAATTCGAGATGGAACAGAAGGTCCACGCCCCTAACCTACGCTATTTTATCGGTGACATTCGCGATAAAGAGCGTTTGGACCGTGCCCTCGACGACATTGATATTATTGTCCATGCGGCAGCGCTGAAGCAGGTCGTAGCCGCCGAGTACAACCCCATCGAATGCATCAAGACGAATGTTATTGGTGCCGAGAATATTATTAATTCGGCCCTTGACAGGGGCGTCAAGCGGGTAATCGCTCTCTCGACCGACAAGGCCGTTAATCCCATCAATTTGTACGGAGCAACGAAGCTTTGCTCCGATAAACTGTTCGTTGCCGCGAACCATCTGGGCAAGGGAGAGACCAAGTTCTCCGTTGTGCGCTATGGTAATGTCATTGGGTCACGCGGAAGCGTAGTGCCTTTCTTCAAAGAGCGTCGCCATCTCGGACGCCTACCTATCACAGATCCTCAAATGACCCGATTCTGGATCACTCTGCGCGGCGGCTGCCATTTCGTTGAACGATCTTTGGGGTTGATGCGCGGAGGAGAGGTTTTCGTTCCTAAAATTCCATCAATGCGCATCACTGATCTAGCCACCGCTATTGCCCCCGAATGTGAGCAAGAGGTTGTTGGAATCCGTCCCGGCGAGAAGTTGCACGAGATGATGATCCCGCGCGATGAGGCTCGTTCGACTTTGGAATTCGACGATTACTACATTATCCAGCCGAGCATGCAGATGTGGGGTGACAGCGCCAGCCCGGTCTATGGCGGCGAGACTGGTCGTCCGGTCGCCGAAGACTTCGAATATGTCAGCAACTTGAATCCTATGTGGGTGACCGCCAAGGATTTCCAAGAGATGGTAGCTTGAACCGCTTTTTAGGCTACGGCAGACAGTCCATCGATGAAAGCGATGTTGCCGCTGTAGTTGATACGCTCCGCGGGTCGCATCTGACTCAGGGTGCGACAGTCGATCGTTTCGAAGCGGCGCTGGCAGAGAGGGTTGGCGCCCGTTTCGCCGTGTCAGTTGCCAATGGGACGGCTGGTCTCCATCTGGCCTGTCTGGCCGCCGGGGTGGCTTCGGGGCGGCGCGGTGTTACATCGGCCTTGACTTTTGTAGCATCGGCTAATTGTCTGCTCTATTGTGGTGGCGAGGCTGATCTAGTTGATATCGATCCGATCAGCCTGGGGATGGGAACAGCCTCCCTTGATGCTTATTTGCGCCACACCGATACCGATGTGATCATTCCCGTGGATTTCGCTGGGTTGCCTGCTGATAGCGAAGGTATTCGTCGGCTGGCTGGCAAGCGGTTGGTGATTGAGGATGCCTGCCACGCCTTGGGCGCCGACTATGCAAATAGTCGGCCGGTCGGCTGTGGCGACTTTGCCGACATGACAGTTTTCTCCTTCCATCCCGTCAAGCCGATCACTACCGGTGAAGGTGGAGCGATCGTCACCAACGATCCGGAGCTTGCCCGTCGCCTGCGCCTGTTGCGTAATCATGGAATCGAGAAAGCTGCAGAGTTTCTGGAAACACCTCTCAACGAAGAAGGGATTCCCGCGCCCTGGTATTACGAGCAGCAGGCCTTGGGATTCAACTATCGCCTTACCGATATCCAAGCGGCTTTGGGCTTGTCGCAATTGACGCGGCTTGCAAGCTTCATATCCCGTCGCCGGGAAATCGCACTGGCCTATGATTCGCAACTTGGTGGTCTCCCTCATGTGGCGCTATTGCAGTCGGAGTTGACGATACGGGCTCGCTCTGGATTGCATCTCTATTTGATTCATGCGGATTGGGCCACCCTAGGATTGACCCGAAGTGCTGTTATGACCCGTTTGGCTGAGCACGGAATCGGCACACAGGTGCATTATATCCCCGTCTACCGCCAACCTTACTATGCCCGTCGTCAGAAATATGATGCCGAACTCTTTCCTGTGACCGAATATTATTATGGCGGTTGTCTTTCATTGCCAATTTTCCCCGATCTTTCGGACGAAGACGTCGAGCGCGTTGCTGCGACTGTTAGGGATTGTCTGACATGAAAGTCGCGGTTATTCCTGCGCGCGGCGGAAGCAAGCGCATTCCTCGCAAGAACATCCGTCATTTTGGCGACAAGCCAATGCTAGCCCACCCGCTCCTCGCGGCCCGGCACAGCGGTATTTTCGATCACATCATCATTTCTACCGATGATAATGAGATTGCTGACATCGCCTGCCAATGGGGCGGTGAGGTGCCATTCATCCGCCCGCCTGAACTGGCCGATGATTTTTCCGATACGGGAGCGGTCGTCGCTCATGCGGCGGCTTGGATGCGTGAGCGCGGGTGGACTGTTGATGCTATCTGCTGCATCTATGCCACGGCCCCGTTTGTTCTGGCGCAGGATCTGGTTCGGGGCTGGGATGTATTTGCTAATGGGGGATGGGATTTGGTTTTTTCAGCGACAACTTTCGCTTTTCCCATCCAACGTGCCTTTCGACAATTGCCGGGTGGAGGTATTATGCTGTTTCAGCCGGAATACCTCCATACGCGTTCGCAAGATTTGGAAGAAGCATACCATGACGCCGGGCAGTTTTATTGGGCCACGGGTGCAGGATGGGAGGCCGGTAAAGCGGTGTTTGGCGAAAATGCTACGCCAGTCATTCTGCCGCGTTGGCGAGTTCAGGATATCGACACCCAGGAAGATTGGTCTCAAGCAGAGATAATATGGAAAGTTATTAATCCATAGATTCGTTGATTTTTAATAAATAAATAGAAATTATTTTATTCTCTCAAGATATAAATATTCAGTTTTGTTATTTGCCGGATCAGATTTGTATAGAGCCATTTTAGTTTAGTTGCGTAAATTTTGAGAATTTATTCGTAGAGTGTGAAGCCTTGACGGTTTTGAGCCGTTTAGCAAAGAGGTGGGCATTTGTGAAATCACCGAGATGGTTCGCCAGAGCGAAGCAAAGTCACGCGAGTAATAGCGAGACTTTCCGATGGCACAAGCTATCGCCATAATGCCGGTAAGGCGCGGGTCCATCGTTTCAAGAAGGCTAAATCTCGTGAATTTGGCGAGGGCGATGCTCCATTCATAAGCTTAAACGAGAAAATGGTGGGTTATCGGATCATTCCCATGAGAACTCGGCGCAAAAGGCTAGGTCTTATCTGATATGTTAAGTTTTTATCCAGAATTTTCAGTAGATACCTTAGGTCTAGCGTACATCGGTCTATTCTATTTTCCTTCTGCTAGTTATCCGTTGATGTGTGTTGTCAGTTGAGTTTTTCTGTATGATTAGAGAGAATGTTAATTATTATGTTACATTACTGTATTTTCATTTTCTCAGATAAAGTCCTGTCTGAAAATCCTTTCAAATATGTTTTTCTGTGCTTCCAATCAATTATGAGGGTGTCTATCGGGGGGGCGGGAGTAACCTCAATCTGTGACTTAAGATGACTGTCCAGCTATCTCGAAAAATAAAGAGCATGCAAATTCACGCGAATACCCGTGCGCATTCAATGAGATGCTGTATCTTCTGGAAATACAGCATCATCTGCTATAGATGAAGCCTAATAGATTGGCATGAACTGGAGTTGAGTTTTATGAGTATTGCTTCGTCATTGATTGACAAGACGTGCGAATACTGGCGGTTCATGGTCATTTGTCTTGGCATGATCAGGCAGGAGCAGGCTGTTTTTGGGGTCTTCATCGTGTTGTCGATCGTCGGTGCGCTTACCGAAGGCCTCAGCGTGTCTATGCTGGTTCCGATTCTTCAATCGCAGCAAAGCATGGGAACTAGTGTGTTGATCCCAGCTAGAGCTGTCGCTTTCCTTAACAGCATGGGTCCGAGCCAGCGCATGGAGTGGGTCGCCACCAGCTTGGGTGGTGTATTGGTCGTGCGCGGTTTCTTGCAATATGCTGTCTGCGTGTTGGGTGCGCTGATTCCTTTGAACATGCTCCGCCGCATGAGTATGGAAAGCTATTCGGCGCTGATGGCTGCTGAGATTTCTCTTATTAATAGCAAAGATGCTGGTACGTTGATGAACGGGCTTGGGGCTTGGCAAGCCCGCTCGACCCAGCTTTTGACTGATATGGCCAACATTATATGGAATATTTTCCTATTCGGCATCTACGGTGCGATGATGTTGATCATGTCATTGCGACTGTCCTTCGCAGCTATTTTATTCGTCGTTATTGCCTCGTTAATTTTGCGGGCCGCGGCCAGTGGCCCCCTGCGACGCTCCGGTATTGCTGAAACAGAGGCACAGACTAACCTGAACAACATCATACATCAGTCTGTGCTGGGTATGAAAATGATCCGGCTGTCGACGGCAGAAGTCTTTATGGAGAGAAAATTCGGCGCCGCTTTGGGTAATCTGGTAGGAGCACAGCGTCGAACAGCCTGGGTATCTCAGGCATCATATCCTTTTCTGGCGATGGCCACTGGACTGTTTATTTGCTCGATGCTCTTCGGCGTAGCTACGATGCATGGGGAGCAGGAAACAGGCTGGGTTGCCGACCTTTTACTGTTCCTGTTTGTTCTGTCCCGCCTGTTGGGGCCGGTGACGGCCATTCACACCTCGCGCAGCCGAGTCATTAAGGATTTGGACGCCCTTGAACAACTGCGCGCCCTGAACTGTGAGATTTTGGACCGCCGCCAGGCCTCGGGGCCCATGCTCGCCGCACCGTTTCAGACGGCCCTGACTTTTGAAAAGGTTAGTTTCAGTTATGAGAATTCCGGCAGTCTGCTGATCGACGGTTTCGACGTTACCATCCGCAAAGGGGAGATGGTGGCGCTGGTCGGTCCGTCTGGCGCCGGGAAATCGACTGTGCTGTCGCTGGTATGCCGACTTTACGATCCAGTCGCAGGGCGGGTGCTTGCCGACGGGATTGATCTGCGGGACCTGGATATCAAGAGCTGGCGTCGCCGCCTCGCAGTGGTTAGCCAAGACACGCTGATCTTTAACGATACGGTTTATAACAATATTTGTTTTGGTCAGACTAACATCCCGCGCGAGGATGTGATCCAGGCTGCTCAGCGAGCCTCGGCCGCCGACTTCATCGACGACATGCCTGAAGGTTATGACACCAAACTGGGTGAACGCGGTGTTTCCCTGTCCGGCGGCCAGCAACAGCGCATCGCCATTGCTCGGGCTATTCTGGCCGACCCCGATATCCTAATTCTGGACGAAGCCACCAGCCAGCTCGACACAGTCACGGAAAACGCCATCCGAAAATCGGTTGAAAGCTTCAGCAAAGGCCGCACTACCATTGTCGTAGCCCACCGCCTGTCTACCATAGTCAAAGCTGACCGGGTTCTGGTTATGCGCAACGGCAGGGTCATTGAGGAGGGAACTCACACGACCCTAATCGCCCAAAAAGGCTTCTATGCCCACATGATCGCTCAGCAGGGGTTGGATATTTGTGACGACACCGAACCAGTGTGGGCGCCGGAAAATGCCTGACATAGCCGTTGCAAATCAAGGAGTGCTGGATTAAGCAAGATGCACTGGCCTTACTGTCTTTTGAGCCGGTCCTCATTTTACAGGGAGCCTCTAATGTCTAGCTATCTGCACCCCCGGGCAGCGGTAGGCAACCCCAAACTAACGCGGCCAGACTGGACCGTTGGGCAGTCTCGCGATCCGGCCAAGCTGTGGCTGGATAAGAACGAGAACATCGATCCTGCTTTGTCGGGGGTGGTGACCAGCGTCATACGCTCTCTGCCGGCCGAGGCTTATTTCACTTATCCGGAAACTGCCGCCCTCTACGCTAAGCTGGCGACCAGCCTGGGGGTTGAGTCGAAGAATCTTTTGCTGGCCGCGGGTTCGGACGGTGTCATCCGCAGCGTTTTCGAGGCCTTCGTGGAGGCGGGCGACCGGGTTTTGATTACTAAGCCGACCTTTGCCATGTATCCGGTCTATTCCCGGATGTACGGCGCCGAGGTGCATGAGCTTGACTACGAGCCCTCGAACAAGGGGCCGTATCTGGATCCCCAGGCCGTGATTGCAGCAATCTTGCGTTTGTCTCCCAAGTTGGTCTGCATTCCCAATCCTGACAGCCCGACCGGCACGGTTTTCGCCGAAGACGCCTTTCGCGCTATCATCGCCGCCGCGGGCCAAGCCGGCTCGCTGATCCTGGTGGACGAGGCCTATTATCCCTTCTACGACAAGACGGTGGTGCCCTGGATCGCCGAGGCGCCGCATCTTGTGGTCGCCCGCTCCACTGGAAAGGCCTGGGGTTGTGCCGGGCTGCGCTTGGGTTACGCCATTGCTGCGCCCCAGGTGGCGACGTTGCTGCACAAAGTACGCCCAATGTATGAATGCAACACTGTCGCAGTCTTCGCCTTCGAGCGGCTTCTCGACCATCAGGATGCGATGTTGGCCTCGGTCCATCGTTTGCTCGACGGTAAGGATCGCTTCCTGGGGGCCATGGAGGCCCTGGGTCTGCGGATCCTGCGCGGGCATGGCAATTTCCTGCATGTGGCTTTTGGTGAGAAGGCCGAAGCAGTACATGTGGCCTTGGCCGACATAGTGCTTTACCGCAAAGATTTCGCTGATCCCTGTTTGAAGGGATTTAGTCGCTTTTCGTCTACCACACTGGAAATTTTCGAGCCGATCATCGCACGCATCAGTGCCACGATTCAGGAGCGTGAGTGAGTATGTCCAGCCAAGACAAACCGAATTCCATTCGTGTCGCCTTGATCGGCTGCGGACGCATCGCCGGGCATCACGCCCGCTCGATCCAGGCAGCCAACGGCGTCGAACTGGGAGCGGTCTGCGATCTGCTGGCCGATAAGGCCCGTGCCTATGGCGAGGAATTCGGAGTGCCCTGGTACACCGACTACCGCGCCATGTTGCAGAATCATCCCGAAATTTCCATGGTCTCGGTGATCACACCATCGGGTATGCATCACGAACATGCCATGGAAGTGTTGACCCGCTGGGGCAAGAATGTAGTGGTCGAGAAGCCGACCTTCATGAGGCCGTCCCAGTTAAAGGAAGCCTATGACACGGCTGAGCGATTGGGACTGCAGCTGTTTCCGGTGTTCCAGAACCGTCATAATAAGGCCGTCCAGCGCGTCAAGCGGGCCATCGTCGATGGCGAGTTGGGCGATATTCGCCTGATCGCCGTCCGCACCCGCTGGTGCCGTCCGCAACGTTATTATGATATGGCCCCCTGGCGCGGCACTTTCGCCCAGGACGGCGGCGCGCTGACCAACCAAGGTATCCACCATATCGACCTGCTGCGCTATCTGGGCGGCGAGGTCGAGCGGGTCAACGCCACCATGCGAACTCTGGGCGCCGAGATCGAAGTGGAAGACACTGTCGTCGGCACCTTCGCTTATCCCTCGGGCGTTGTCGGCACCTTGGAGGTGACAACGGCGGCTCGGCCCATCGATTATGAAGCTTCGCTGAGCATCGTCGGCTCCAAGGGACTGGCGCAGCTGGGTGGGATCGCCGTCAATGAGTTGCAGATCTTTACGCCCGATCCCGAGGCCTGCGCCGCCAATTCAGAAGATTTTTCCGGCAATGTTTATGGCTTGGGCCATGGTGAGATCTATCGGAACATTTCCGAGACCATGAACAACGCTACCCCCTATCCCGTCAGTCGCGAAGACAACCAAAACACCATCCGTCTGCTCAGTGCCTTCTATCGCGCCGATGAACTAGGCAGCTGGGTGGATGTTGCCGCCAGCGACGAGTCGGAACGGCTGGGTCGTCCCGACGAAGCTCTGGCGTCATTATATCGTACCCCGGAGGGTGTGTGATGGTGGCTTTGAGGGTCGGCATTGCCGGTTATGGAGTGGTCGGCAAACGCCGCCGCCATTTCATCGACCAGCGCGACGATATGATCGTGGTGGCCGTCTGTGACCGCAATTTCGAGGCCGATGGAACGCTGCCGGATGGTTTACGCTACTATCCGTCCTATAGGCGACTGCTGGAAAGCGAAAACCTCGACTGTCTGTTCGTCTGTTTGTCCAACGATGTGGCGGCCGAAGTGACCTGCGTTGGCCTTGAGAAGGGCCTGCATGTCTTTTGCGAAAAGCCGCCGGGCCGTGATGTCGCTGACATTGCCCGGGTCGTCGCTTGCGAGGCTTCGTGCCCTGGTCTGAAGCTGAAATACGGCTTCAATCACCGTTACCATCAGTCGGTGCGCGAAGCGCTGGGTATGCTGAAATCCGGCGATCTGGGCCGGGTTCTGAACATGCGCGGGGTTTACGGCAAGTCGCAGTTCATCAGCTTTGGCGCGCATTCCGATTGGAGAACCGAGCGGGCTTTGGCCGGTGGCGGTATCCTGCTTGACCAGGGCATTCACATGGTCGACCTGATGCGCCTGTTCGGCGGCGAATTCCGCGACGTCAGAAGCATCATCTCGAACGACTTTTGGCATCACGATGTGGAAGACAACGCCTATGCGCTGATGCGCTCGGAAACCGGCGTGGTTGCCATGCTGCATTCGACGGCGACTCAATGGCGGCACCGCTTCAATCTAGAAATCACCCTGGAAAAGGGCGCTCTCATCCTGTCGGGCATTCTGTCCGGCTCGAAGAGCTATGGTGCCGAGACCTTGACGGTGGTTTGGGCTGGCGGGGACGACATGGGCGACCCCAAGGAACAGACCACTCGCTACAACGTTGACCCATCCTGGGCTCTTGAGATCGCTGAATTCGCGGACGCCGTACTCAAGGACGGCCTCATTGAGGCTGGTTCCTCGAACGACGCCCTGGAAACCATGCGTCTGGTTTATCGAATTTATTGTGCTGACTCAGAGTGGCGCGATAAATGGGCCCTTACCGACACAGTTCCTGATTCCGTTCTGGAGTTCCGTTGATGAGCAAGATTATCGGGCTCGTTCCCGCCCGCATGGGAGCCAGCCGTTTCCCTGGTAAGCCGTTGTTCCCTATTTTCGGCCGCCCGATGATCGAGCATGTGTTCGAGCGTGCTAAGATGTTCCCTCGCTGGGATGTGCTGGCGCTTTGCACATGCGACGAAGAAATCCGCGCCTTCGCCGAATCCAAGGGCTATCCGGTGATCATGACCTCGGACAAGCATACGCGGGCGCTGGATCGCGTGGCTGAGGCCGCAGCCAAATGCGGAATCGAACTTGCCGACGATGACATCGTACTGAACGTTCAGGGCGACGAACCGATGATGCATCCGGACATGATCGCCGCAACTATCAAGCCGATGGAAGAGCGCCGCGATGTGAACGGCACCATCCTGGCCATGGGCATCGTTGACGAAGCCCAATACCGCAATCCCGACATCCTGAAGATCATTCACGACCTGTCGAATCGGGTGCTCTACACCTCGCGCCAGCCTTTGCCTTATTGCAAAAGCTTCTCGCCCGAACTTGGCGCGCAGCGCATCTATGGTATTTTTGGTTTCCGCTGGCACTTCCTGAAGCTGTTCACCCAGCTGCCGCCGTCCCCGCTTGAAATCAAAGAAGCCTGCGATTCCAATCGCCTCTATGATCACGGCTATCATCAGCACATTTCGCCTTATCCCTACCGACCCAGCTTCTCGGTGGATAGCCCCAGCGATATCGGCCTGGTCGAGACGGTGATGAAGGATGACCCGCTGTGGGGGAAATACTGAGCGTGACTGCTGACGCCAGCTGTCGGGTCGCCGTGGCATCCCGGTCGTTTTCCCGTCATCCGCAATTGCGGGCGGCGCTGTTGCAGCGTTATTCCCAGGTTACTTTTAACGACGAAGGAAAATCGCTGAAGGGCGATGAGCTGGTGGCCTTTCTGTCCGGGCATGACAAGGCCATCACGGCTTTGGAGCGCTTGGACGAATCGGTCCTCAGCCGCTTGCCCGAGTTGCAGGTCATCGGCAAATACGGCGTTGGCCTGGACATGATCGACCTTGAGGCCATGAGCCGGTTAGGCAAGAAGCTGGGCTGGACCGGAGGCGTCAATCGCCGCTCGGTAGCCGAGTTGGTCATCGCCATGATGATTTCCCTGCTGCGCCATATTCCCCAGGGACAGGCGCTTATCCGTTCCGGCGGATGGCAGCAATTGATGGGCCGGCAGCTGTCGGAGCGCACGGTGGGCATCGTCGGCTGTGGCCATGTGGGCAAGGATTTAGCCCAATTGCTGCGGGTCTTCGGCTGCCGACTGCTGGCCTATGATATCCGGGATTTTCCCGATTTCTACCAGGCCTATGGCATTGAGGCCGTCAGCCTGGAGTGCCTGCTGGGGGCAGCCGACATCGTCACCATCCATCTGCCGCTGGAGGAGTCCACGAAAGGAATGTTCTCGGCCGAACGGTTGCAGGCGATGCGCCCTGGGTCCATTTTGATCAATTGCGCCCGTGGCGGCATGGTGGACGAAGTTGCCCTGCGCGAGCTCCTAAAATCGGGCCATCTTGGCGGTGCCGGCTTCGACGTCTTCGCCCAGGAGCCGCCAGAGGATATGGAGCTTATCGCGCTGCCGAATTTCCTCTGCACACCCCACGTGGGTGGAAGTGCGGCAGAAGCCGTGCTGGCGATGGGACTGGCTGCTATCGATGGCTTGGACAATGCGGAGGATCCGCTCCCTGTCTCGCAACCGGCATGACGGCAAACGGTACATGATTGACGGATTTCGAAGGAAAGTAGGCCATGCAGCGCCCTTTAGACGGTAAGCTGGCATATGTTACGGGTGGAACCCGTGGCATCGGTAGAGCCATGGCCGAGCGGCTGATGGCTGATGGTGCCCGAGTCGTGGTTACCGGAACCTCTGCCGATGGCTCAGGGCCGGTGGGCACCGACTATCGCGCCGTCGATTTGTCGGATCTGGCTGCTGCCCAGGATTTTGCCAACGACCTAGCGCAGTCGAATGCCGACATCCTGATCAATAACGCCGGCATCAATAAAATCGCGCCTTTCGCCGAGATTTCTACCGAAGACTTTCTGCGCATTCAGCAGGTCAATGTCACGGCACCGATGATGCTCTGCCGCGCCGTACTCGCCTCGATGCGTCAACGCGGCTGGGGGCGGATCGTTAATGTCTCCTCGATTTTCGGCAAATTGTCGAAAGAGCATCGCGGCAGTTATTCCACCTCGAAATTCGCCCTCGATGGTCTGACAGCGGCGCTTTCGGCCGAGGTGGCTCGCGATGGCATCATGGTCAACTGCATCGCCCCCGGCTTCATCGACACCGAATTGACCCGCCGCGTTCTTGGCGAGGATGGAATCCGCGATCTTGTGGCGCAGGTTCCCATCCGTCGCCTGGGATACCCCGAAGAAATCGCGGCCTTCGCAGCCTGGCTGGCTGGGCCGGAAAACACCTTCATAACCGGCCAGAACATCGCCATTGACGGAGGCTTCACACGTGTCTGACCAGATGGTTATCGAAAGCCACACCGGTCCCTATAGCGTCCACTTCGATGAAGCTGGATTGGACCGTGTGAATGCCTCCGTCCCCGACCAGGCTCACTTCATTATCGACTCAAAGGTGGCCGAGCTTTACCGCCACCGTATGGGAAACATCCTGGCCTCGCCGAATGTACTGCTGATCGAAGCGAACGAGGGCGCCAAGTCGCTGGAGCGGTTCCCGGCTTATGTGGAAAAGCTGGTCAGCCGCAAACTGCGCCGCGACCATCATCTGGTCGCCATCGGCGGCGGCGTCATTCAAGACATTGCATGCTTTTTGGCCGCCACCATGCTGCGCGGTGTGGATTGGCAATTTTTCCCCACCACTCTTCTGGCTCAGGCTGACAGCTGCATCGGCTCGAAAAGCAGCATCAACTGCGGCGATGCCAAGAACATCATGGGCACCTTCACGCCTCCGCGTCAGATCACCATTTCCACCGACTTCCTGTCGACCCTGGATGAAGACTGCATCCGCTCTGGCATTGGCGAAATGCTGAAGGTGCACGTCATCGCCGGACCTCAGGCGTTTGACACCCTGGCGGCAGATTACGACCAGCTTTTCAATGACCGCCCCGCCATGATCGCGGCCATCCGTCGGTCCCTGGAGATCAAGAAAGGCTATATCGAGACCGACGAGTTTGACCGCGGCCCCCGTCTTGTCTTCAATTATGGTCACAGCTTCGGCCATGCGATCGAGGCTGCGACCGAATTCGCCATTCCCCACGGCATCGCCGTCACCATCGGCATGGACATGGCCAACTGGACGGCCTGGAAACTGAATGTCGGTTCCGAGGAAAATTTCAGGCGGATGCACCCCGTTCTCGCCCGCAATTCTCGGCCCTATATCGGAACGCCTGTTCCTTTGCAGCCTTTTATGGCAGCGTTGTCCAAAGATAAAAAGAACGTCGGCAGCGGCAGTGCCACACTGATCTTGCCGAACCGGCAAGCACAGGTTTTCAAGGATGCATATGCTGCGGATGACCAGTTCGCATCTTTGATGCAACAGTATTTCTTGGAATTTTTACAATCGTTCAGGGGGTCTCTTGCTGTTTCCCAATAGGCGTTACGCCGACATCGGCTCGTTCAAGAGCGACTATTTCAAGGAAATAGACAAGGCGGCTGCGGCAATCGATTCCCAGTTACTGGCTCAAGCCGCCGAGCTGCTGGCCGCCGTCATTGATGGCCGACGCTGGATTTATGTTTGCGGCAATGGTGGCTCTGCGGCCATCTCCAACCATCTTTTCTGCGATTTCGTCAAAGGCATCCAGACCGGGACGGATCGCCGCCCTCGTGTGGTCAGCCTGAGCGCCCAGCTAGAGATAATCACGGCCATCGGCAATGATATCGGCTACGAGGATATCTTCGCCTATCAATTGCGCACTTTGGCCGCACCCGGCGATCTGCTGATAAGCATCAGTTCGTCCGGTGATTCCGAAAACATCGTCCGTGCGGTCCAATGGGCCAAGGACAGCGGTATGGCGACCATTGCTCTGACCGGTTTCGAAGGTGGTCGTAGCGCTGCCTTGGCGGATGTGAACATTCATGTTCCAGCCAACAATTATGGTGTGATCGAAGATATGCACCAATCGCTGATGCATATCCTGGCTCAGTTTCTTCGCCAGCAGCTGATGCGACCCGATACTTTTGGCAGCTGCAAGTTCTAAGAGGACATGATGACGAGCGCGACGCCTTATGATACCTCTAAGCTTGCAGCATTCTTCAAGGATAATCGCTGAAGCTGGGACCAGTTCTATCCTTCGGAACGTTGGGTTTTTTCGGCCATCGCCGAAGCCGGGGGCGGAGTATTCGACCATGGCTCTTAATACCGGAGCCGACATCAACAATCCCGCCATCGAGGGAGGCCGCAGCTTGGTGGGGCTGCCTGAAAGCGCCTCGTTGTCTTGCTCCGACATTCTGAAGACCGATGGGTTGGGCCGCTCGAACTACGACATGGTGGTTTCATTAAGCTGCGCTGACTGGAGCGTAGAAACCCGCGCCATTATTGATCGTTGCTGGGATCTGGTCGCTCCGGGGGGGGGGGGGAGATTCGTCATCTCGCTGCGACTGACGCTTGGCTGATCGTTGACCTCGATAGGAGAGAGCTATCAGTATCTTTCTTTCACTAGTGAGATGGATCAGGAAACCGATGAGACCGTGCCTTATGTGGTTTTATATCGTCGACGCCCTTGTTATGCTGACATCTCTTCCCGATGCTAACGATTTAGTGGCCTACGGGCATTGGGGACCGGTTTTAGCTACTGTGCCACGCAGATTGACCGGGTGGTGTTCACAGTCGTGGTTATGACCAAGGGAGTCGGAAAAGATTTACCTCACCTTGACCTTCGTCTGCCGCGTGACTTGTGGGTGATGTCCTGAGCGTCTCTTTGGTCATTTGCAATCCGCAAAGGCTGGATTCAACTCGTTTGATAAAACTAGCCGCCGCTTGGTCACAAGCGACGGTATGGTTCGTCTCCAACGATTATTTGAGCTGGCTGGCATTGCGGGAAGTCCTGCCGCCGAGTTGGCGGGACGGGCCGGTGGCCGAACGGGTTGCCCAAGCCGCAAAGGCTCTTCGAGACGACTACCGCAACTTGGATCGCTCATTAGGTCTATCCGAAGGTGACGAGGTTTGGTGGGAAGCCAGTACTTTGGGCGAGCGTAACGCCAATTCGTCGGATGTGCTGCTGACGGCGGCCCGATTGCGGATGATTGACGATATATTGACCAAGGATGGGTGTCATCTTCTGGTGGCTGACGAAGCGTTCGGCCGATTTCTATATCAGCGGATGATTGCGGCAGGCTTAGCCGTAGGTTGGGAACGTCCAGGAGCGACGCCGGGACTAGCCGAACGAGTTCGAGGATGGTGTTGGGCTTTGCGTTGGCGAATGCGGGCTCTGCGTAAGAACACGTTTGCAGCCCTTCGTTTCCTGCAGCGGATTTTGATCCTGAGGAAATTGCGTTGGCGACATCCCCTGCCGTTGGAGGCGTTGCAGCGGGCTGACGTGATGATGATCGCCTGGACCCGGCCTGAAACCTTTGCCGGTGGACATCTGCAACAAGATGCATTTCTGGGTGAGCTTCCAGGGCAATTGGCGCGGGCCGGGCATGTCCTGGCTTTCCTTGCCAAGCCCATCTGGTGGGTGGTTCCGTTCCGGGCAATCGCTGAGGCAACTCTGGCCAGCGGGGCTCCGGCTGTGTTTGTCGAGGATTTGGTCGGTATCGGTGATGTGTTGCGTGCCTTGACCGAAGCGCTGCTGTTGTCGGGTCGCTGCCGTCGTCTTTTGCGGGGCAAAGCCGGGTTGCTGGCCGATGCGGTCCGTTTCGAAATTCCCCGACAGGCAGAACGGGGTGCGGCGGTCTATGCTGCCACCTTGCGCAATGTTGGACGAGGCATGAAGCGGCTTGGTCTCGCCCCTCGTTTCGTCGTCTATTTGTACGAGAATCATCCCTGGGAGAAGACTTTGACCCGGGGTGTGCGTTGTTATCTGGCGGATAGCCAGACGGTGGCAGTTATGCATGCTCCCTTTCCGGGGCTGGATGTTAGCTATCTGCCCACGGATCAAGATATCGCTGCCAATCATATTCCAGATCTGTTTATGGCGTTGGGAGTCAAATGGCGGGATGAGTTTCTCAATCTAGGTTTTCCGGCCGAGCGGCTGGAGATGATCGGCGCCCTGCGATATGGCCGCATGGCCAATGTTCCCATGCCAGACTGGGACGGAAACTGGCGACTATTATGCTGCACCGGCATCAATCTGGCCGAGTCCATCGAACTGTGCGTTAAAGCTGTAAAGGCGTCCAGCGGTCGGTCGGGTGTCTCTCTGACCATCAATTTCCATCCGTTGGCTGACGAGCACTTCCGTAAGATCTTGAAAGAGGCGGTCAGCTGCTATGGCCACTGCGATTTATCTCACCTAGTTTATAGTCCTTTGAGCGTGAAAGATCTGCTCGGCCAAAGCCACATAATTCTATATGAGAACACCGCTGCCGCCTTTGACGCCGGCTGGAGCGGTCGTACTTTAGTACATGTTGGGGCCGAGGCGCGACTTGATCTGGACACCATGGTCGAGGGCGGGGCCTTCCAGGTGCGAACGGTCGATGAGTTGCTGCGTGTGCTGGACAGCGTGCTGATTGAACCCGCTACTGATCAAACGGAGGCTTTGCGCCGGATTATCACGCGATCCTTTGGGGCAATCGACGTTGCGGTGCTGCTGCGTCGATTAGAGCCATGCGCTGAGAGTTGATTTCCCCCTGTTTTTGAGCCAATCTCAGAATCTCAACTTTTATGGAGCGCTTCTGGCGATCCCTTCCTATGAAGACAGTCATTCTCTGCGGTGGCAAGGGCACGCGTATCCGCGACGTTTCTGATCAAATTCCCAAGCCGATGATCTCGATTGGCAATTACCCTGTCCTGTGGCATATCATGCGTGGCTATGCTGCCGATGGTTTTCAGGACTTTATTCTATGCCTGGGGCACAAGGGAGCGGTGATCAAGGATTTCTTCCGGCATTACCGGGAAACCATCAGTACCTTTACCATCGACTTCGCTAAGGGCGGCGAGATCACTCATGAGGATTTCCACGAGGATATAGAGTGGCGCGTTACCCTGGCTGATACCGGCGAAGAGAGTCTGACTGGTTCGCGCGTGAAAAGGATCGAGCGCTTCATAGGTAAGGATGAATATTTTCTGTTGACCTACGGCGATGGCGTCTCAGACGTGCCCGTGGCGAAGATGGTGGAGTTTCACAAAGTCCATGGTAAGGCCATGACCGTGTGCGGCGTGCGTCCGCCAGGGCGCTTCGGCGAACTGGAGGCCAACGATATCGGTCAGATCACTGAATTCAACGAAAAGCCCCAGGCCACGGGTGGCCGCATTTCTGGCGGTTTCTTCGTCTGTTCGCGCAAAGTACTGGACTATCTGGATCCGACCCGTGCCGACGAGGTTCTGGAGACCGGCCCCATGCGTAATTTGGCTCGGGACGGCGAGTTGATGATGTACAGGCATGACGGCTTCTGGCAGTGCATGGATACCTACCGCGACTATTCTCTGTTGAACGAGCTGTGGAATGCCGACAAGGCCCCGTGGCGTAAATGGTAGACCTGTCCATTTTTAAAGGCCGCGGCGTCCTGGTGACCGGTTCGACCGGCTTCAAGGGTAGTTGGCTTTGTTCCTGGCTGCTGGAACTGGGGGCAAAGGTTACTGGCTTTGCTCTTCCAGCGGCTTCCGATTCTCCGTTGTTCGAGCAGTTGCGTCTACCAGAGCGCATCAATCAGATTTACGGCGACATCCGCGACCTTGATGCGATGCTCGGTGCCTTCAAGGCAGCACAGCCCGAGGTGGTGATTCATTTGGCGGCTCAGGCTCTTGTGTTTAAGAGCTACGCCGAGCCAAAGGTGACCTTCGATACCAACGTCGGTGGAGCCACCAATCTACTGGAAGCGGTTCGGTTGTGCGGGAACCTAGCCTCTCTTGTGTTCATTACCTCGGATAAATGTTACCGCAACAAGGAGTGGGCCTGGGGCTACCGCGAGAATGACGAGTTGGGCGGTGCCGACCCTTATTCTGCCTCGAAGGCGGCGGCGGAACTGGTCTTCACCGCCTATGCGGAGTCTTTCCTGAGCGCCCGGCCTGATCTGATTGCTGCTTCGGCCCGTGCCGGCAACGTCATCGGCGGCGGCGACATGTCTGAAAATCGCATCGTTCCTGACTGCATCCGTGCCTTGCGCGGCGGCACCTCGATCATTCTACGCCGGCCCAATTCGACCCGGCCCTGGCAGCATGTGCTGGAACCCCTGTCGGGCTATCTGGCTCTGGCGGCTCGGCAACTGGCGGGTGACCGGACGATCGGCGGCGCTTGGAACTTTGGTCCCAATGCGGAGAACGTCTTTACCGTTGAGGCTCTGGCTCATGGTATCGTCACCCGTTGGGGCAATGGCGAGGTGATCGTCGACCCTGCCTCTTCCGGCCTGCACGAGGCGCAACTGCTGATGTTGAATAATGACAAGGCTAAGTCGGCCCTGGGTTGGCGTCCGCGCTGGTCGTTCGAGCAGGTGGTGGCCGAGACGGTGGACTGGTACGCTCAGGTCGGCGTCGGTGCCGATCCTGTCGCTGTGACTGAGGCTCAGATCGCCAAATATATGGGGGCGTGATCATGATTGACGGCGTGTCGATCATCAGGCTCAAGCGGGTCCCGGATGACCGCGGCTCAGTAATGCGGATGCTTCGTACCGACGATCCGCACTACAAAGGCTTTGCCGAGGTCTACTTTTCCACGGTCAATCCTGGCGGAGTCAAAGGGTGGAAACGGCACAACGAAATGACTATGAACGTTGCGGTTCCCGTAGGGCACCTACTCTATGTGCTGTATGATGACCGTCCGGACAGCCTAACCAAGGGTATGGTGCAGGAAATTGACATGGGGCCTCACGATTACAAGATGGTGGTCATTCCTCCCGGCCTGTGGACCGGCTTCAAATGTTTGAGCGAGACGCTAACCTTGGTTGCTAACTGCCCCAGCATTCTGTATCGCCCTGGCGAAGCTGATGATTTACCACCTAGTGATCCGTCGATTCCTTACCACTTGGTCTGAATATGAACTTTCCTCGGGTCAGCGTCATTATGTCGGTGTTCAATGGCGAAGCATATCTGCGGCATGCCATTGACAGTGTTCTGGAGCAAACTTTTGAAGATTTTGAGCTGATCGTCATCGATAACGCCTCAGTGGACGGCACAGCCGCTATTCTCGACACTATTGCTGATCCCCGGCTGGTTCGGCTACGCAACGATAGCACCCTGACTATCACCGCATCTTTGAAGCGAGGGGTGGTTGCGGCGCGTGGTGAATTCCTGGCTCGCCTTGATGCCGACGACCTCTGCTTACCCGAACGTCTTGCCCGGCAGGTAGCCTATCTTGATATTCACCGCGATGTCACTTTGCTGGCTAGCGGCTGGATTGACCTAATGCCTGATGGCAGCCTCCAGACCCGCGATCTATCGCCGCCTAGTGAGATCGACGACGTTCTTCAGGCATTCGCCTGTGGCAATCCATTCGTTCATTCCACCATCATGATGCGCCGTCAGCCGGTGGTGGTGTTGGGCGACTATTCCGAAGACTTTTCTTTCGCTCAGGATTATGAGTTGTATCTGCGTCTGTTGGCCAATGGTTACTGTTTGGCGGCTTTACCAGAACCTTTGCTGCAATTACGTCACCATCAACAGCAATTCTCTATGCGCCCCGAAACGGCGTTGGTGAGAACCGAGGAGGAAGAGCGGCTGTTGACGGTGGCACGTGCTTTGCCGGGCTTGAGTCAGGACTCCATCCTTCGCAATAGTCGGGCTCTGGCATCGATACGAGTACGCAAGGGGAAGGCTCTGTGGCAGGCTGGACGACGAGGCGATGCTTTGGTCGCTTGGACTGCTGCTTTGGGCACTGATCCGAAGTCTTGTCTGACCGTTGCGGTTGGGCGGCTTCTCACTCAGCGAACGAACTGCTCTCCGCGCGGATAGGTCACAATTAGGAAAATCTAAGCTTATGTGCGGTATAGTCGGACTCCTGCGGGCAGCTCCTGCCGCCGAATTGCAAGCCGAGGCCCAAGCCATGGCCGATGCCATCCGGTACCGCGGTCCCGATGACGGTGGTGTGTGGGTGGACGGTGAGGCGGGGCTGGCTCTGGCGCATCGTCGCTTGTCGATTCTCGATCTGTCGGCGGCGGGGCATCAGCCGATGGCGTCGGCGGATGGCCGCTGGGTTATCTGCTATAACGGTGAAGCCTACAACCATGCTGTCTTGCGTACCGAAATGGAGGAGCGGGGCGTCGTTTTCCGCGGACACTCCGATACTGAGACGCTGCTGGAGGCCGTGGCGCATCTGGGCCTTCGCGCCGTGCTGCCTCGTCTGGCCGGGATGTTCGCCCTGGCTTTGTGGGATCGCCAGGAGCGTACTTTGGTGTTGGCCCGCGATCCCATGGGCATCAAGCCGCTTTATTGGGGCCGGTATGATGGAGCGCTGCTGTTCTCCTCGGAGCTGAAGGCCATGCGGACCCTGCCCTGGTTCAAGCCCGGCATCGACCGCAACGCCGTTGCGGGGTTTCTCCGCTATGGTTACGTTCCAGCTCCTGCCAGTATCTATGAGGGCGTCTCGAAGCTGCCGCCGGGCTGTCTGCTGACCGTGAAGCCAGGCGCGGAGCCGGTCATCGAGGACTATTGGAGTCTGCAGAAGGCTGCTCTGGCCGGGCAGGCCGACCCGCTGGCTCTGGACGACCGCGAGGCCACCGATGCCTTGGACACTTTGCTGCGTCAGGTGGTGGGCGAGCACATGGTTTCCGACGTGCCGTTGGGAGCCTTTTTGTCGGGGGGCGTCGATTCTTCGTCGGTGACGGCTTTGATGCAGGCCGCTGGCGGCCGCTCTGTCCGCACTTTCACCATCGGTTACGGCGATGACGGCTACGACGAATCGGCCCATGCCCGGGCCGTCGCCGATCATCTGGGAACGGTTCATACCGATCTTCGGGCCACCGCCGCCGATGCTCGCGCAGTGATTCCGCAACTGGCGGATTTTTACGATGAGCCGTTTGCCGACAGTTCTCAAATTCCCACTTTCCTGGTCGCCCAGTTGACGCGCAAAAGCGTTACGGTGGCCCTGTCCGGCGATGGCGGCGATGAATTGTTCGCCGGCTATAACCGCCATGTTCAAGCCCCATTGGTCGAGCGGTTGCTGGGTTGGCCAACCCCGGTTCGCAAGGCAGGGGCGGCCGTGCTGTCGTCAGTTTCGGCGGAGGGTTGGGACGGTGCTTTTTCCATGCTGCCGCGGTCCGTACGGCCTCGTCTGCTGGGCAACAAGTTGCATAAGCTGGCCGGCATTCTGGCGGCCAGGGACAGCGACGACGCCTATGCCCGCCTGACCGGCTTCTGGCCCGATGGTTTGGTGGTGGGCGGCAAGGTGGGCGGCAAAGATATTTCCTATGCCCACGGTCTTGCCGGTTTGGTGGAGCGGATGCAACTGGCCGATGCCGCCACCTATCTGCCGGACGATATTCTGACCAAGGTCGACCGCGCCACCATGGCGGTTAGCTTGGAGGCCCGCGTTCCTTTCCTGGACCATCGGGTGGTTGAATGGGCTTGGCGTCTCCCCCGGGTCCAACGTCTGCGTGACGGGCAAAGCAAATGGCTGTTGCGTCAGGTGCTGTATCGCTATGTCCCCAAGGATTTGATCGAGCGTCCCAAGATGGGTTTCGCCGTGCCGATCGGAGCATGGCTGCGAGGTCCGTTGAAGGCGTGGGCCGACGATTTGCTTTCCGCGGATGCCTTGGCCGCCCATGGCTTGATCGAAGCCGCACCAATCCGCGCCGCCTGGGCCGACCATTTGGCCGGACGCGGTAGCTGGGATCATCATCTGTGGATCGTGCTGATGTTCCAGGCTTGGTGGCGGCGCTGGATGGCCGTGTGATTAAGGCAGCACCGCCAGGTGCAGCCCTTTGCCGACGGGAATGGTGAATTCCACCACGCCTGGCAAGGCGCGGACGGCTTTGATGTAGGGAGCCAGTTCCTCGGCGTGGGATAGGGCGTTGTCCGACATCAGCAAGGCGCCGGGAGCCAGCTTGGGACGGAGCAGGGCCAGTTGCTCCGGGGCGCTGACGCGGTCGGCGTCGAAGAATACGGCGTCGAACGGGCCCTCCAGGCGGCGGACCACGTCCGAGGCTTCGCCTTCCACCAGTCTGGCCCATTTCTCCAATTTCAGGCGGGACAGATTGTTCAAGGCGCTTTCCAGTTTGGAGTCGCTGCGCTCGATGCTGATCACAGCCTCGCCGCCGACGACTTTGGCGGCGGCGGCCAGCCAGCAGGTAGAATAACCGTTGGAAGTGCCGATCTCCAGCACGCGCTTCTTGCGGCCGGAGACGACCTGGAAATGCAGCAGTTCGGCGGCGGCGCGGTCGAGATTGAGCATCTTGCCGCCGCGCTCGCTCATCAGTTGGTCGTGTTCGGCGCCGAAGGCTTCAAGATCGGACAGGATTTCCAGCATGTCCTGGGTCAGCACCGGATGCGACATGGCCTGATGGCCTCCCCCCTAAAAGAAAACGCCGGCTCCCCTCAAGGGAGCCGGCGCTGACTATACTCCCGAAGATAAGGTTCGTCAGCCGCGCAAGACGGCTCCGGTGGCTTTGGTCACGGCCTCGACCACTTTGGTGGTCAAAGCCTCGATCTCGGCGTCGGTGAAGGTTTTCTCGACGGGTTGCAACGTTACCTGCAAGGCCAGGCTCTTTTTGTCCTCGCCCACATGCGGGCCTTCGTACAGATCGAAGACGGCGACGTCGGTGACGAACTGCTTGTCGGCGCCCTTGGCGGCTTTCACCAGGGTGTCGGAGGCCACGGCGCGGTCCACCACAAAGGCGAAATCGCGTTCCACCGCCTGGAAGGGCGAAACCTTCAGCAAAGCTTTGGCCTTGGTGGCCTTGGCTTTGGGAAGCGGCAGGGTGTCGACGTAAAGCTCGAAAGCCACCAGGGGACCTTTGACGCCGAATTCGGTGAGAATGCGCGGATGGATTTCGCCGAACACGGCCACCACGGTACGGCCCAGCTTGATGGAGCCCGAGCGGCCGGGATGATACCAGCCGGGAGCTTCGGCCATCACTTGCAGGCTGCTTTCCGTCACGCCGCCGGCGGCGGCGATGGCGGCCAGCAGATCGGCTTTGGCGTCAAAGGCATCGATGGCGCGGGGAGACTGTCCCCAATGACGGGGGCCGGTCCGTCCCCAGCGCAGGCCGGCGGCAACGTTGCGCTGGGCGCCGGGGGTGTCGGAGGGGAACTCGGGGCCAATTTCCAGCAGGGCGCCGTCCTTGGCGCCGCGGTCGGCATTGCGGCCGGATGCGGCGATCAGGTTGGGCAGCAGCGACGGGCGCATGCAGTCCAGCTCGGCCGAGATGGGGTTCGCCAGAACCAGTTCCGGCTGACCGCCACCAAAGCTTTTGGCCTGGGCCGAGGGAATGAACGACCAACTGACGGTTTCCACCAGACCACGGGCGGCCAGGGTGCGGCGCACCCAGATAATCCGCTTCTGCGGTGCGGTCAGCACCGGACGGGTGACGTCGGGACGTTGCATCTGCAGGGTCGGGATATGGTCGTAGCCGTAGATGCGGATGACCTCTTCCACCAGATCATGCTCGGCGGTGATGTCGCCGCGCCAGGACGGCGGAACCACGGCGTAGGCGTCGCCGGTTTTCTCGACGGTGCAGCCCAGACCGCGCAGATAGCCGATCATGGCTTGCTCGGCCACCTCGACGCCGCCCAACTGGGCGACGCGGTGGGGACGGAAGGTGATCTTGCGGTCATCGGCGGACGGTGCCCCGGCGATGACCGGCTTGGAAGCCGTGCCGCCGCATAGGTCGATGATCATGCGGGTGGCCAGTTCCAGACCGTCGACGATAAAAGCCGGATCGACGCCGCGCTCGAAGCGATAGCGGGCGTCGGATTCTAAGGTCAGCTTGCGGCCGGCGGCGGCGACGCGCATGGGGTCGAACAAGGCGGCCTCGACGAAGACGTCGGTGGTGGTTCCAGTTACGCCGCTGGGTTCGCCGCCCATAACGCCGCCCAGGCCCAAAGGCCCGGCGTCGTCAGCGATGACCACCATCGAGGAATCGACGGCGCAGTCCTTGCCGTTCAAGGCCAGGAAGTTTTCCCCGTCCCTGCCGAAGCGGGCTTGGATATTGCCGGTCAGCTTGGCGGCGTCGAAGACGTGCAGCGGACGGTTGAGGTCCAGGGTGAAGAAGTTGGTGATGTCCACCAGCGCCGAAATGGGGCGCAAGCCGACGCCGGTCAGCAGATCCTTCAGCCACTGGGGGCTTTCGCCGTTCTTGACGCCGCGGATGAAGCGGCCGGCGAACATCGGGCAGGCCTTTTCTTCGCCGGCGGGGAAGGCCAGCGACACGCTCACCGGGCTGTCGAAAGAGCCGGCAACGGCTTCCACCGGCAGCGGCTTGAGCGTACCTAGGCCGGATGCGGCCAGATCGCGGGCAACGCCGCGCACGCCCAGGCAGTCGGCGCGGTTGGGGGTGATGGCGATGTCGATCAGCGGGTCGAGATCCAGCACCGAGGTCAGCGGCGCACCGACGGGGCTGTCGGCGGGCAGTTCGACGATGCCTTCATGGTCCTCGCCGATCAGCAGTTCGCGCCACGAGCACATCATGGCCTGGGATTCGACGTCGCGGACCTTGCCCTTCTTCAGGGCTTCGCCGGTGACGGGAATGACCACGCCCGGCTGGGCCAGGATGACCTTCAGGCCGGCGCGGGCGTTGGGAGCGCCGCACACCACCTGGAGCACGGTCTGACCGTTGTCGACCTTGCACAGCTTCAGACGGTCGGCGTTGGGATGCTTGTCGGCTTCCAGCACGTGTCCGACCACGAAGCCGCCCAGGCGTGAAGCCGGGTCGTCGATGCTTTCGACCTCCAGGCCCAGCATGGTCAGGCGGGTGGAAATCTCGTCGAGCGAAGCGGCGGTGTCGAGGTGGCGCTTCAGCCAGGACAGGGTGAATTTCATCGGGCGAGCCCTCCGGTCAGGGTCGGCACGTCAAGGGGTACGAAGCCGTAATGCTTGAGCCAGCGCAGGTCGGAATCGAAGAAGGTGCGCAGATCGGGAATGCCGTATTTCAGCATGGCGATGCGTTCGATGCCCATGCCGAAGGCGAAACCCTGATACTCGTCGGGATCGATGCCGCAGTTCCGCAGAACGTTGGGATGGACCATGCCGCAGCCGAGAATCTCCAGCCAGCCGGAACCAGCGCCGATCTTCAATTCGCCGTTTTCACGCGAACAGCCGATATCGACTTCCGCCGACGGCTCGGTGAAGGGAAAGAAGCTGGGGCGGAAGCGCACCGGCACTTCGTCCACTTCGAAATAGGTCTTCACGAACTCGATCAGGCAACCCTTCAGATGGCCCATGTTGGTCTTCTTGTCGATGACCAGGCCCTCGACCTGATGGAACATCGGCGTGTGGGTCATGTCCGAGTCGCAACGGTAGGTGCGTCCGGGAATGATCACGCGGATGGGGGGCTGCTGCTTGAGCATGGTGCGCACCTGCACCGGCGAGGTATGGGTGCGCAGCAGCAGGCGCGAGCCGTCTTCCTTTTCCGGCAGGAAGAACGTGTCGTGCATCAGCCGGGCCGGATGCTCCGGCGGGAAATTCAAAGCGGTGAAATTGTGGAAATCGTCCTCGATGTCCGGCCCTTCGGCGACGGCGAAACCCATCTGGCCGAAAATGGCCACAACCTCATCAATGGTCTGGCTGATGGGATGAACGCGGCCTTGGGCTTCGGGGCGCACCGGCAGGGTGATGTCGATGCGCTCGCGGGACAGGCGCGCGTCCAGGGCGGCGGCCTCTAGAACGGCCTTGCGTTCCTCCAGGGCGGCGGCGGCGGCATCCTTGACGGCGTTGAGCTGCTGTCCGGCGGTCTTGCGCTCCTCGGGGCTCATGTCGCCCAGAGATTTCATCAGCAGGCTGATGGAGCCTTTCTTGCCCAGAAGCGAGACCCGCAAGTTCTCAAGGGCTTCAAGGTCGCCGGCGGCGGCAATGCTGTTCAACGCGTCGGCGCGAACCTGATCCAAGTCGATCATCGGACCTTCCCGAGTAGTCGAGGACTATAAAAGACGAAAAAGGGGGCCGCCCACGGACGACCCCCTGATCCTTACGTTCAGCTATGCCGAACCAACGCCTTAGGCGCCGAGGGCCTTCTGGGCCTGAGCGACGAGGGAGGCGAAGGCTTCCGGCTGCGTGATCGCGATGTCGGACAGAACCTTGCGGTCCAGCTCGATGCCGGCCTTCTTCAGACCGTTCATGAAACGGCTGTAGGTCAGGCCGTTGATGCGAGCACCGGCATTGATGCGCTGGATCCACAGGCTGCGGAAGTTGCGCTTCTTGGCGCGACGGTCGCGATAGGCATAACGCAGAGCCTTCTCGACCTTCTGGATCGCAGTGCGGAAACAGGTGCTGGCGCGGCCGCGATAGCCCTTGGCCAGCTTCATGATCTTACGGTGACGGGCGTGGGTGGTCACGCCCCGCTTAACGCGAGCCATCTATCAAACTCCGTACGGCAGGTAGAACTTCTTGACGTTCGGCGTATCGACTTCGGCGACGATGAACGTGCCGCGAGCCTGACGCTTCATCTTCGAGGTCTTGGCGGACAGGCAGTGACGCTTGAACGCCACGTTGGCCCGAACCTTGCCGGTACCGGTGAGCTTGAACCGCTTCTTGGCGGAGCTCTTGGTCTTCATCTTGGGCATTTTCGCTTCCTTACAGGTAAGAGTTTCAGCGATTCGTGGGAGACAAGGCATGCCCTTCCAGGCCTCAGTCACCCGTGGAGGCGAGGTTTATAGACTCGGATGGCAGGAAATGCAAGGGCTTGAGTCGCATTCCGGCCCCGGCGAAAGAAAACCCCGCCGGGATCGCTCCTGGCGGGGTTTTCTTTTTCGGCGGAAATCGGACCAGACCTGGGGTCAGGCCGCGGTCGCGTCAAATCGTGGGGCGCGCGTCAGCGCGGCGCAATCACCATGACCATCTGACGGCCTTCCATCTTGGGGAATTGTTCGACCTTGCCCAGATCTTCCAACTCCTCGCGCACGCGGTCCAGCACCTTGACGCCGAGGTCCTGGTGGGCCATTTCACGGCCGCGGAAGCGCAGGGTGACCTTTACCTTGTCGCCTTCCTCCAGGAACTTGCGCATGGCCCGCATTTTGACGCCGTAGTCGTTGTCGTCGATGCCGGGACGGAGCTTGATCTCCTTGACCTCGATGACCTTCTGCTTCTTGCGGGCCTCGGCCTTCTTCTTCTGGGCTTCGTACTTGAATTTTCCGAAGTCGAGAATTTTGCAGACCGGCGGCTCGGCATTGGGCGAGACTTCGACCAAGTCGAGTCCGACCTCGGCGGCCATCTCAAGTCCTTCGCGGAGAGTGACGACGCCCACCATCTCCCCATCGGCGTCGACCAGCCGGATGGTGCGGGAATCGATCTCGTTATTGACGCGGGGACCGCCGTCGCGGTCCTTCGGCGCGGGTGTGGGTGGCTTGACTATGTAAAGTCTCCTGTCGCTTGTTACATACAAGTATCACGCTGGCCGCCCCAGCGGCCCGCGCGATCCTAAAAATCGGTATTTCGTCAGGCGCCCGGAACGGTCGCCTCGGCGGCCAGTTTAGCGATGGCTTCATCCAGCGCAAGAATTTCTTGATTCTGGCTGCCCAGACGGCGCACGGCGACGGCCTGATTGTCTTCTTCGCGCTTGCCGACCACCAGCAGGGCCGGAACTTTCGCCAGGGAATGTTCGCGAACCTTGTAGTTGATCTTCTCGTTGCGAAGATCGATCTCGGCCCGCAATCCGGCGGCTTTCAATTTAGCCACTACCGCCTTGGCGTAATCGTCGGCGTCGTTGGTGATGGTGGCGACCACCACCTGCACCGGGGCCAGCCACAGCGGGAAGCGGCCGGCATGATGCTCGATCAGGATGCCCAGGAAGCGCTCGAACGATCCCAGGATGGCGCGATGAAGCATGACCGGGCGGGTCTTGCTGCCGTCCTCGGCAATGTAATGGGCGTCTAGGCGTTCCGGCAGGACGGTGTCGACCTGCAGGGTGCCGCATTGCCAGTCGCGGCCGATGGCGTCGCGCAGGACGAATTCCAGCTTCGGACCATAGAAGGCGCCTTCGCCGGGGTTCAGGGTCATCTCCAGGCCAGCGGCCTCGGCGGCGGTGCGCAGGGCGGCTTCGGAACGGTCCCACGACTCGTCGGAACCGGCCCGTTTGACCGGGCGGTCCGAGAATTTCACGCGGATGTCGGTGAAGCCGAAATCGGCGTAGACCGACTTCAACAGCTCGCAGAAAGCCACGGTTTCCGAGGTGATCTGATCTTCGGTGCAGAAGATGTGGGCGTCGTCCTGGGTGAAGGCGCGCACGCGCATGATGCCGTGCAGGGCGCCCGACGGCTCATAGCGGTGGCACGACCCGAATTCGGCCATGCGCAGCGGCAGATCGCGATAGCTTTTGATGCCGGTGCGGAAAATCTGCACATGGCACGGACAGTTCATCGGCTTGACGGCCAGATGGCGTTCGTCCTGGGTCTTGATGGTGAACATGTTCTCGGAGAACTTGTCGGCATGGCCCGAGGCTTCCCACAGCGAGAAATCCACCAGCTGCGGGGTCTTGACCTCGACATAGCCGTTCTGCTCCAGGCGGCGGCGCATATAGCTTTCCACCGAGCGCCACAGCTGCCAGCCCTTGGGGTGCCAGAACACGGCGCCCACGGCTTCTTCTTGCTGATGGAACAGCTCCATCTCCTTGCCCAGGCGGCGGTGGTCGCGCTTCTCGGCCTCTTCCAGCATGGTCAGATAGGCCTTGAGATCCTTTTCGTCGAACCAGGCGGTGCCATAGATGCGCTGAAGCATCTCGTTGCGGGAATCGCCGCGCCAATAGGCGCCGGCTACCTTCATCAGCTTGAAGGCCTTACCCAGCTTGGCGGTGGACGGCAGATGCGGACCGCGGCACAGATCGATGAAATTACCCTGGCGATAAAGACCGATGGGCTGGCCCTCGGGGATCGAGGCGATGATCTCGGCCTTGTACTTCTCGCCGATGCCTTCAAAGAAAGCCACGGCGGCGTCGCGCTCCATCTCCTCGCGGACGATGGCTTCGTCGCGGGCGACGATCTCGCGCATTTTGGCTTCGATGGTTTCCAGATCGTCCGGGGTGAACGGCGTCGAACGGGCGAAGTCGTAATAGAAGCCGTTCTCGATGGCTGGGCCGATGGTGACCTGGGTATTGGGATACAGTTCCTTGACGGCTTCGGCCATCACGTGGGCGGCGTCGTGACGCAGCAGCTCCAACGCGTCGGCATCCTTGTTCGTCACGATCGCCACCTTGGCGTCGGTGCCGATAGTGGTGCCCAGATCCTTCATCACGCCGTCGATGCGAATGGCCAGCGCCGATTTGGCGAGACCGGAACCGATGGACTGGGCAATCTGCAGACCCGTGACCGGGCCGTCGAAATTGCGCAGGCTGCCGTCAGGCAGAGTAATGGCGACCATGGACTTGCGCTCGTTCTTAAAAGGTTTCGGAACTGCTGGACATTAAGCTTTCCAGCCGCCAAGTCAATGTTGAGATGCCCGGCGGATGGCGGGAATGCTTAAGTGACGGGGCTTCCCGGCAGGCTTTTGACTGCCTGCCACACCGTCTCGACCGCCAGATCGTCCAGGTTGGCGCTTCTGAGCCAGTCGGCGTGGTCTCCCAGGGGACGGGACCAGGGCGGGCTGGTGGATTGCGAGAACAGGGCCAGGGTCGGCGTGCCGACGGCGGCGGCCATGTGCATGGGGCCGGTGTCGTTGCCCACCGCGACGGCGGCGCGGCGCAGCACGCCGGCCAGCTCGAACAGGGAGGTCTTGCCGGCCAGATTGAGGATGCCGGGAGCTTCGGCGCGGATGGCGTCCACCACCGGCAGGTCGTCCTTGGTGCCGATCACGGCGCAAGGCACGCCAGCGGCCATGATGCGCCGGGCCAGTTCGGCGTAATGAGCCGGCGGCCAGCGCTTGTAGGCGGCCTTGGGGGTGCAGCCGGGGATCAGCGCGGCGAAACGTTTGGGCAGATTCAGGTGATCGACGGGTGCGTCCAGCCAAACGGTGTCGGCGGGACCGGCGGGCGGCACTCCGGCCATACGCAATTGCCCGGCGACGAAGTCGGTGAAGTGCATCTTGGTCACTTCCGGCTTCAGGCGGCCGAAATGGGCGAAGGTGGCTTCGCCCGACCATTCCGGCCCCCACGGTCCCTTCAGCGACCAGAACAGCAGGGTCTGGCGGCGTTTGCCCTGAAGATCGTAGATGCGGGTCGGGGCGAAAGCCTCAATCTCGCGCACCTGGGCCCACCAGTCCTTCTGTTGGCTCAGCTTGGCGTGGGTGTCGATGATGATCTTGTCGAACCACGGCATGGCCTGGGCGAAAGCGGCGAAGGGCTTGCGCACCAACAAGGCGATCTCGGCGCCGGGGTGGGCCTGACGGATCTCGTGGAACGCCTGGAAGCAATAGATCAGATCGCCCAATGCGCCCAGGCGGATCACCAGAATGCGGTCCCGGACGCCGCTCATGCCGCCTCGCGCAGGGCGGCGGGGCCGGACTCCAGGGCGGCGGCCACGTTCTCCACCGGCAGGTCGGTCAGGGATTCGTTCTGCAGACAGGCGACGGCGCCGCGCGGCGCGCAGACGGCCGGGTCGGTTTCCGCCGAGAACAAAACCACCGACGGGCAGCCGGCGGCGGCAATCAGCTGCATGGGACCGGTGTCGTTGCCCACGGCACCCAGGGCTTTCCGCGCCAAGGCGGCGATGACGGCGAAGGGGGTGCGGTCGGCCAGCGACATGGCGGTGGGGCAGTTGCCGACGATGACCTTGATGGCGTCGTGGTCCAGCCGGGTGCCCAGCACCACGGTCGAAATGCCTTTCAATCCCAGCAGGTTGCCCAGCGCGGCGAAGCGGTCGGACGGCCAGCGGCTGTGCGGACGATGGGCGGCGCCGCCGGGAGCCATCAGCACGAAGCGTTTGGGCGGATGCAGGGCGGAAAGATCGGCGTCCAGCCAGGACAGGTCGGGGGACGGCGTTTCGGGAATGCCGGCCATGGCCAACTGCTCGGTCTGCCGCTCCATGACATGCATCAGGTCGCGGTCGTGGTTGGCGTGGAAATATTCGCAGCCATGGGCGATTCCCGACCAGGGCGGATCGCCCATGGTATGGAAATAACTGTTGCTGCGTTCCGAGGTCTGCAGGTCGTAGACCATGTCGAACTTCACCGAACGCAGCAGGCGGCGCAGCTTCATCATGCCGGTGACGTCCCAGGCCTTGGGCAAGGGGTCGGTCCAGACTTCGTCGAAATAGGGGCAGATACGCCCCATCTCGGCATAGGGTTTGGTGGTCAGCAGGGTGATGCGGGCGTCCTTGTGGTGCGCCCGGATGGCGGCGAACGGTCCCATCGCCTGGATGAAATCCCCCAGGGCGGAATGCTTGATGACCAGAATCCGCGGCTGCGTCGCCAAGATGTCGTCAGTCCTTAATCGTCTCGGTGCCCGGGGCCTCGTTTTCCTGAACCGTTCCGGGTTCGGGTTCCAGGTCTGGCAACGGTTCGGCGGTCAGCACCTCGCGGTAGACGTCCAGGGTGCGTTCGCACATCAGCTCGCGGCTGAAATTCTTTTTCACGAAGGAGATTGAGCGGTCGGCCAACAGCTCGCGCTGGGCCGGATTCAAGGCCAGAACCTGATTGAGCGCCTCGGCCAATGCCTGGGGATCGGTGGGCGGCACCAAAAGGCCGGTTTCGCCGTCCAGCACGTTCTCGCGTCCGGCGCCGTTGCTGGTGGCGATCACCGGACGGCCCATGGCCTGGGCCTCGACGATGACGCGGCCGAAGGCTTCGGGGTCGGTCGACGCCGACACCACCACGTCGGTCAGCATATAGGCCGCCGGCATATCCTGGCAGTCGCCGACGATATGCACGATGTCGGTCAGGCCGCGGCGTTCCACCAGCGACTTTAGTTCGTCGGTGTAATCGGTGCGGCCCTGGTCCGATCCCACCAGCAGGCAGCGCACGTCACGGCGGCCCAAGGCGGCCAGTGCCTCGATCAGCACGGCCTGGCCCTTCCAGCGGGTCAGGCGACCAGGCAGCATGATCACCGGATAGCCGTCGGGCAGGCGCCAGCGCAAAGCCAGCTGGATGATGCGTTCCTGGCTGACCTTGTGGGGGTCGAACTTGGTCAGGTCGACGCCGCGATGGACGACGCGGATCTTGCGCGGGTCGATGCCGTAATTGGCCTGGATGTGGTCCGAGATGAAATGGCTGATAGCGATGACGCGCTCGCCCCTGGTCATCACCGCGTTGTAGCGCTGCTTCAGCCCCATCCAGCCCATGTTGTAGGTGCCGTGGAAGGTGGTGACGAAATGGGCGCCGGTGCGTTCGCAAGCCTTCAGGGCGCTCCAGGCCGGAGCGCGTGAACGGGCGTGAACGATGTCGACGCCGTATTCGCGGATGATGGTTTCCAGCTTGGCGATGTTGGCGCGGATGACCCACGGCTTCTTGCTGTGCAGCGGCAGCGTGATGTGTTTCACTCCGATGCGATCCAGCTCGCGCACCATATGGCCGCCGTTCGAGGCGACGATGGCGGTGCAGCCCGCTTCGGTCAGGGCGGTGGCGACGTCGATGGTGCCGCGCTCGACCCCGCCGGTCACCAGCGAGGGCAGGACTTGGAGGACCACGGGAGGCCGGGTGGCGTAATCACGTTGTTCGGTAGACATGCTGAAACTGCGCGGCCTGATCTGATTTAGGAAATGAGAACCGATATGACGGAAAGCATTTTTTCGGGCGGGATATTACCACGCGGCGGCGGCGCGACAATCGCATACGAACGGCTGGAGGGAAAAAACCCCGGCGTCGTCTTCCTTCACGGTTTCCGATCGGACATGACGGGCGGCAAGGCGCAGGCCGTTCGCGACTTTTGCCAGCGGCGCGGACAGGCCTTTGTCCGTTTCGACGCACAAGGCCACGGGCAAAGCTCGGGCCGCTTCGAGGACGGCTCCATCGGCCTGTGGGCATCCGATGCCGTGGCGGTGCTGGACGTGCTGACCAAGGGGCCGCAGGTGATCGTCGGCTCGTCCATGGGTGGCTGGCTGATGCTGCTGGCGGCTTTGCAGCGGCGCGACCGGGTGGCGGGCCTGCTCGGTCTGGCGGCGGCGCCCGATTTCACCGAGGAACTGGTCTACGCCGAGATGACCGACGCCCAAAAGCGCGAAATGCTGTCCGCCGGACAGGTCGCCATCAGCGATTGCGAGGGTGAACCGCCCATGCCCATCACCCGTCATCTGATCGAGGACGGGCGCCAGCACCTGCTGATGAACGCCCCTATCACGCTGGCCTGCCCGGTGCGGCTGATCCACGGCCAGCAGGACAAGAGCGTGCCGTGGGAAACCGCGATCCGGTTGGCCGACCATCTGGCGGGCGACGATGTCGAGGTGACGCTGGTGAAAGCCGGCGGTCATCGCTTGAGCGAACCCCAGGACATCGACCGGCTGCTGACGGTGCTGGGCAAGCTGTTGGATCGGTTGGAGGAAAAACCGGCCTGATCAGGGCCGGCCCTGGAACAGATGGCGGGCCTCTTCAAGGAAGTGGGCCATCTTGCTGCGGATTTCCGCCATGCCGACGCGGCCGGCCAGATCGTGGGACAGTTTGGCCGTCACTTCTTCGGCGTCGTCCCCGTGACTGGCCTGTTCGTCGTGGCCGGGATGCATGACGGCCCGGGCGTAATCATGGGCGGCTTGTCCGAAAAGCCCCAACAGCTCGGCGGCCCACAGGCCCGCGAGACGGTTGCGCTGGTGGATCAAATCGCCGGGTTCGCGTTCTTGCGTCTCGTTGGGTGCGGACATGATGGCCCTCCCTGGAGGGGTTTCTTTTGATTTTACTCCCAATGCGCCGCCGCAAGGAAGAAGATCGCACGTCAGAATCATTGCTCCGAAGCGGCTTTCCCCCTATCTTCCGGCAAAATCCCTGGACTCCGAGAACCGATGACCGATCTCAAGCACATTCGTAACTTCGCCATCATTGCCCATATCGACCACGGCAAGTCGACTCTTGCCGACCGCCTGATCCAGAAGTGCGGCGGGATCGAGGACCGCGAGATGCGCGACCAGATCCTGGATTCGATGGATATCGAGCGCGAGCGCGGCATCACCATCAAGGCCCAGACGGTGCGTCTGTCCTACAAGGCCAAGAACGGCGAAACCTATCAGCTGAACCTGATGGACACCCCCGGCCATGTGGATTTCGCCTACGAGGTCAGCCGTTCGCTGGCGGCCTGCGAAGGATCGCTCCTGGTGGTGGACGCCAGCCAAGGCGTGGAGGCCCAGACCCTGGCCAACGTCTATCAGGCCATCGAGAACAATCACGAGATCGTGCCGGTTCTGAACAAGATCGACCTACCGGCGGCCGAGCCGGAGCGCGTCAAGCAGCAGATCGAGGACGTCATCGGCCTGGACACCTCCAACGCCGTGATGATCTCAGCCAAGACCGGCATCGGTATCGAAGACGTGCTGGAAGCCCTGGCCATGCGCCTGCCGCCGCCGGAAGGCGACGCCGACGCGCCGCTTCAGGCCTTGCTGGTGGACAGCTGGTACGACAGCTATCTGGGCGTGGTCAATCTGGTGCGGATCAAGAACGGCGTCATGCGCAAGGGTCAGAAGATCCGCATGATGGCCACCGGCGCCAGCTATCAGGTCGATTCGGTTGGTTACTTCACTCCGAAGATGGTGCAGGTTGACGCACTGTATCCGGGCGAGATGGGCTTCATGCAGGGCAGCATCAAGGCGGTGGCCGATTGCCAGGTGGGCGACACCATCACCGACGAACGCCGCCCCGCCGCCACCGCCTTGCCCGGCTTCAAGCCCAACGTGCCGGTGGTGTTCTGCGGCCTGTTCCCGGTGGACGCCGCCGATTTCGAGGATTTGCGCGACAGTCTGGCCAAGCTGCGCCTGAACGACGCCAGCTTCGAATACGAGGCGGAAACCTCGGCTGCCCTGGGCTTCGGTTTCCGCTGCGGCTTCCTGGGTCTGCTGCATCTGGAGATCATTCAGGAGCGGCTGGAGCGCGAATTCAATCTGGACCTGATCACCACCGCCCCGTCGGTGGTTTACCGGATTCATCTGACCAACGGCGAGGAGCTGCATCTGCACAATCCCGCCGACATGCCCGATCTGACCAAGGTCGACAAGATCGAGGAGCCTTGGATCAAGGCCACCATCATGGTGCCCGACGAATATCTGGGGCCGATTCTGCAGCTTTGCACCGAACGGCGCGGCCAGCAGATCGACCTGACTTATGCCGGCAACCGGGCCATGGTGGTCTACAAGCTGCCGCTGAACGAGATCGTCTTCGACTTCTACGACCGTCTGAAGTCCATCAGCCGCGGCTATGCCAGCTTCGATTACGAGATCGACAGTTATCAGGAAAGCGATCTGGTCAAGGTCAGCATCATGGTCAACGGCGAGCCGGTGGACGCCTTGGCCTTCATTGCTCATAAAAGCCAGGCGGAAGGCCGCGGCCGCGGTATCTGCGCCCGCCTGAAGGAACTGATTCCCCGGCAGATGTTCCAGATCGCCATCCAGGCCTCCATCGGCGGCCGTATCGTCGCCCGCGAAAGTCTGTCGGCCATGCGCAAGGACGTGCTGGCCAAGTGCTACGGCGGCGACATCAGCCGCAAGCGCAAGCTGCTGGAAAAGCAGAAGGAAGGCAAAAAGCGCATGCGTCAGTTCGGCCGGGTGGAAATCCCCCAGTCGGCCTTCCTGGCGGCGCTCAAGATGGGCGACGACTGAAGCCGCCGGACTGTCTGGAAACGATAAAGGCTCCCGGATGCTCGTCCGGGAGCCTTTTGTTCGCCCAGAGGGCGCTCTGGGGGAGGGAGGGGCGCTACGCGGCGCCCAGATATTTCATCACGTCCACTTCGTCGCGCTGTTCCGGCTTCAGGTATTTCTCGGCATAGCGCAGATAGGCGCCACTGGAGAGGAATAGGCGGAACAGGTCGCCGTCGATATGCTGGTCCTTGACGAAGAAGCTGAGGATTTTGACGGCTTCCGACAGGGTCTTCGGCTTTTTGTACGGGCGGTCGGCGGCGGTCAGGGCCTCGAAGATGTCAGCCAGAACCATGATGCGGGCGGGAATCGACAATTGGGCGGCGTCCAGCTTGCGCGGATAGCCGGTGCCGATCAGCGTTTCGTGATGCGTGCCGGCATATTCGGGAACGCGCCGCAGGTTTTTGGGGAACTTCAGGCGATCCAGCATCAGGATGGTCTGGATGGCGTGCTCGTTGACCTTGAAGCGCTCCTCGTCGTTCAGCGTGCCGCGGCTGATGGACAGGTTGTAGACCTCGCCATTGTTGTAGAGATGCTTGGGGATGGGAATCCTGAAGCCGTGCTTGGGATCGAACATGCCTTCATTGCCGTTGCGCGGAATGATGTGTTCGGGCTTGTCGGCCAACAGGAATTCCGTGGCGGGCAAGGGCTGGGGCGGCAAATCGCCGATGCGCTCCAATTCGCCGTGGGACAGGCCGATGCGGTCGTCGTAATGACGGACCCAAGTCTGTTGGGCGATGGACTTCAGCCGTTCGATTTTATCGGCCGCCATGAACTCGCCGCCCACGTTGCATTCGGCGACGAAATTGAAATCGTCGGTCAGACGCTGGGTCGTGTCTTCGAAGCGGGTCTGGGCCTCGGCGTCGGGAACGCCGTTCAGGCGGTCTTGCATGAAGCGGACTTCGGCATCGCGCCACAGCACTTCGAAGCGGGTGCGGACTTCGTGGATGCGGTTGAAGATGGTTTCCAGCTTGGTCGCCTTGTCGACCACATATTCCGGGGTCGTGACCTTGCCGCAATCGTGCAGGAAAGCGCCAATGCGGAATTCGTGCCATTCCTCGTCGGTGGCGAAACGGAAATCGGCCAGAGGGCCGTCCTGAACGGTGCAGGCTTCCTCGGCCAGCATCAGGGCCAGTTCGGGCACGCGGGCGCAGTGGCCGCCGGTATAGGGCGACTTGGCGTCGATGGCGCCGGCCATGATCTCGATCATGGAATCGACCAAGGCTTCCTGGGCGTCGAGCAGCGAACGGTTATAGAGGGCGGTGGCGGCCAGGGCGGCCAAAGCCTGGACGAAGCGTTGAACGCCGAAGGCGAAAGGCTGGGGCGTCTTGGCGTTGTGGTGATGGCCGTCCTGCGGCTGGGCGTTGATCAGCTGGATGGCGCCGATGGGCGCGCCGCCGCGGGGGATCAGCGGCACGGTCAGCACCGAATGCGTGCGGTAGCGGTTGGCTTCGTCGAAACGCCGGGTGCCCGAGAAATCGAACGCGGTTTCCTGGTAGACGTCGGCGATGTTGGTGGTTTGCCCCAGCAGAACCGAATGGCTGACCACGTTGTTGTGGTTTTCCGATCCGTCTTCACGATAGAGCGGAACCGCCGGAATGCTGGGCAGGGCTCCGTCGCTGCCGATGTCGATCTTCAGGGAATCATTCTTGATGATGCGAAAGACGAGCTGTTCCTTGTCCTCGTCGCGGATATAGAGCGTGCCGCCGTCGGCGTTGGTCAGTTTCTTGGCGCCGGCCAGAATCATGTCCATCAGGCGGTTGCTGTCGGATTCCGCCGATAGGGCGATTCCCAGATCCACCAGTTGGCCCAGCGACGCCTGGCTGCGTTCCAGGTTGCGGGTCCGCTCCATCAGGCTTTGCTTCATGATGCTGAAGCCTTCGGCCAAGGCGCCGATTTCCATGATGAAGGATTTCTTGGGGGCGTCTCCGCTGAAATCCCAGGCGCAGATGCGCTCCGCCTCCTCGGCCAGTTGCACCACCGGCTTGGCCATGCCGCGCGACATCCAGCCGACGATGGGCAAACCGAAGACCAGCAGCAGGCCGTTCAGGATGTAGACGTTGCGCTCCATCAGATCGATGCGGCTGGTGAAGTCCTGCTCGGGGGCGTAGATCGCTAGATGGATGACGCTTTCCGAATCGGTCCACCAATCCGCCCGTTCAACGATGATGGGGCCGTGTTCGGAGCTGTCCACCGTCGAGGTGCCCATGCCCGAGGCCGCCAGAATCTGTTTGAACGGATAATCGTTCAGTTTGGTCATGTCGCCGAGTGGTTCAAGGCTGCCCGGCAGGCCGGTGCTGGCCATGATGCGGGCCTGTTCGTCGAACAGCACGGCGCCGCCGTTGGGCGAGATGTCCAATTGCTGAAGGAAACCGTCGAGGCTTTTCAGGGTCAGGTCGATACCGACCACGCCTTCGCCGCCGTCCAGCTTGTGCGATGCGGTCAGACCCGGCTGCTTCAGGGAATTGAACAGATAAGGCGCCGACAGGGCGCCGTTGTCCGATTGCAGGGCGGCGTTGTACCAGGTGCGCTGACGGGGGTCGTAACTCACGTCGTCATCGGTGCGCCGCCCCAGGACGCTGGCGTGGCGGTCGAGAAAGGTCCAGTTCTGGCGGCGGACGCCGTGTTCGTCGGCGGTGATGGTGCGGACGATCAGGTCGGTATGGGGCGGCGCCTGGTGGGCGGCGATCACACGGTCGTCGCTTTTGGCGGCGATCACCTGCAGGAAGCTGCCGTCGGCATGGGCCACGTAAATCGAATAGATGTTGGCGATGTTGGTCAGGCTGGAGGACAGCAGGGCGAAACTGGGATGGGCGGTGCCGTCGGCGGTGACGGCGGGGGCCATCTGGGGCTGCTGGGAAATGATCGCGGCGCTGTGCTGGACATGGCTGAACAACAGGGCCATGCGGTCCTGCACGCTGTTCGACACACCTTTGAATTCATGGACGGCGGTGTCGCGGGCGGCCTGATGGGTTTCGCGCACGACGATGATCATCGACAGGGTGCCGATGGCGGCGACGATCAGCAGAATCAGCAAAGAAATGCTGATGTGAAAACGCAGCTTCAAAGGCCAGAGGCTGACCATCCCCATTCCCCTTCGCGGCTGGAGCGGCATAGCCGTAAGGCATGCCTTCCCCAAGTTCCGACCGGACTCCCTGTCAGCGGCGCGGGAGTCAAGAAACGTATAGAAAGCCCATCACGACTTCGGCGAGGGTCTTCCGGACGGAAGCCTCGCTGAAGCCTGAAAATTGGAGCCCCTATTACCTTTGGGAGAATAACGGAGATCGTGCGCCTTTAAAAGACATTCCAAAGGCTGTCACAAAAACAGAAAATTCAACGGGTGGGCGAGCGGCTGACCGACTGGATGGGCGGACGGGGCTGGCCCGACAGGGTGGACAATTCGCGGTCCTGAGCCTCGAGGATGTACTTGGCTTCCTCGTCGCCGTTGGGGCCGTCCAGTTCGGAACTGGGGACGCGGCGGTTCGAGCGGCGAGAGCCGTCTTCGTACAGCACGTCGAACAGCACGAACTCCGACTCGACGCGGACCTTTTTCTTGGCCATGACTGATCTCCTTTACTGAACCGCAGCTCAACCGGCCTTGCGGCCTTCGGAACGGCCTTGAGGCTTGCCCGCCGGCTTCTTGAAAGCCGGTTTGCCGGCCTTGGCCGGTCCGTGGGACGCGGCATGGCCGGGCTTGTGGGCGGTGTGATAACCGGCCCCGCCTTCATTGCGCCCACCTTCGCTGCGGCGGGGTCCCTTGCCGTTGGCGCCGAACGGCTTGCCGCCGCCGAAGGACTTTTTGGCTCCGAAGGGCTTGCGGCCCGCCGGGGTGGAGGTGCTGACCGGCCGTTGGGGTTCCAGTCCGGGCACCAGATGCACGGTCATCTTGGTCTTCAGATAGTCCTCGATGCGCATCAAAGCCTCGCGGTCGGCGCGGGACGCCAGCGACACGGCGACGCCTTCGGCGCCGGCTCGTCCCGTCCGGCCGATACGATGAACATAATCCTCGGGCTGGCGCGGCAGATCGAAATTGATGACATGGCTGATATCGCGCACGTCGATGCCTCGGGCGGCCACGTCGGTGGCGACCAGAAGACGGATGCGGCCCTGACGCAGCTGATCCAGGGTGCGGTTGCGGAACGCCTGGCTCATGTCGCCGTGCAGGGCGCCGGCGGCGTGGCCGGCTTCGCTCAGCTCGCGGGCCAAGGTGTCGGCGTCGCGCTTGGTGGCGGTGAAGATGATGGCCTTTTCGACGTTCGCCTGACCGGCGAAGTGATGCAGCAGACGGCGCTTGTGGTTCAGGTCGTCGGCATGGTGCAAGCGCTGTTCGATCAGCGGCGCGGTCTCGGTTTTTTCGACGGCCACGCGCACGGGGGTCTTCAGCAGACGCTCGGCCAGTTTGGCCATGCGGCGGTCCAGGGTGGCGGTGAACAGCATGGTCTGGCGCTTGTCGCCGCAGGCGGCGGCGATGGCTTCCACGTCCTCGAGGAAGCCCATGTCCAGCATGCGGTCGGCTTCGTCCAGGATCAGGACTTCGACGCCGTCCAGATGCAGGCGGCCGCGCTCCACATGGTCGATCAGGCGGCCGGGAGTGGCCACCACGACGTCGACCGGCTTGGCCAGGAAACGCAACTGGTCGCGATAAGGCATGCCTCCCACCAATTCGACGGTGTTCAGGCGCAGGAACTTACCCAGCTTGCGGGCGGCCATCAGTACCTGGCGGGCGAGTTCGCGGGTGGGGGCCAGAACGAGAATCCGGGGCGCGCCGGCGGGGCGGGGAATCTTTTCGCCGGCCAGGCGCTGCAGCGCCGGCAGCAGGAACGCGGCGGTCTTGCCGGTGCCGGTCTGGGCGGTGGCCAGCAGGTCGCGGCCTTCCAGACCCGGCGGAATGGCGGCGGCCTGGACGGGGGTGGGATCGGTGTAACCCTCGGCTTCGAGAGCCTTGAGGATCATCGGGTGCAAGGAAAGGTCAAAGAACGACAAAGGTCGCTTCCTCCAGCAAAGATCATGAATGGTCTGTCGCCCGGACTTCCTGTCCAGGCTCGTTGCGGGAGGGAACCTTAGAGGGTGCGATGCGTCTTCAGGGGGGCGTCGCCCGGCAGGGCCGCCCCATATTCAATATGGCATCGTCTCACTCGAAGAGACGAACCAGCCTCCAGCGATCGAACGGTGCGCACCATAGAGAGATCGCGCCGTCTTTCCAAGCATATTCGTCCGCCGTCGTCGGCCGAGGGTCGGCGCGGCGTTGGATTTCCTTGGGATTTTCCGGGGTTTCCGGTTTCTCAGGGCGGCGGCGGAGTGGAAGGCTGGTTCGGCGGAAGCGTGTCCTCGGCGGCCGGGGTTTCTGCGGCGGGAGGGTCCGGCGGCCGTTTCATCTCCACCCAATGCTGCAGCCCGTCACAGCGGTCGAGCAGCCTGGACATCAGGCTGTCGGGCGGCGTTTCATAGACGGCGCGAAGATCGCGTTTTTTGAAATCGGCGTGCACCACCAGGGACAGCTTGGCCTCGCGGGCGGCGGAGACCAGGTTGTGCAGCCCCCTGAGGTCGGCCAGACTGGCGTTCAGATTGCCGGGATTGTCCAGGGTGGCCGGGGCCTGCCACAGGGATTGCGGCGCCTTGCCGTCGGTGATTTCCAGTTCGCCCGTGGTGTCGGCCGGGCCCAGCGTGGCCAGCTCGGCCTTGCCGGTGCCTTTGCCCACCAGGGTCAGTTGCGGCGGCTGTTCGCCTTTGGTGGTGGCCGAGCAGATCATTTCGGCCCGTTGCCCGCCGTCACGGGAATCCGATTGCAGCAGATAGGAAACGCTGTCGGCGTCTTCGTGCCGCAGCAGGGACCAGCTTCCCTCCTGGGCTTCGATGCCATAACCGGGCGCCGTCTGGGCCAGACCGGCGACGGGAAGAAGCAGGGCCGCGCCCCACAAGACGGCATGACGGAACATCGGTTAAGACCACCCCTGGCCGAACGATTGGGTTCACTATGACTCTTTTCGAGGGGCGCGCCTAGCCGCCTTGCTTGCGGCGGCGGGCCGGCTGGTTTACCCATGACGGCCATATCCGGGAGTAAAAATCATGCCCAGCCTTGTTCTCAGGACTGCCGCCGGCCTTCGTCTGCCTGACGAGATCCATCCCATGGCCGATCTTCTGCAAATGGACGGGGAACAGGTTCTGGCGGCGTTCCGCGGCAGCCAGCGCAAGGACTTTCTCGAACTGGTCGGACAGGTGGAGCGCCCTGGCTCTGCGCTGTTCGATCTGTTCGACGGCATGCGCCGCCGGGTGGATGCGGATAATCCCTTTCACGGTCTGGCCCTGTTCCGCCCCGGAGCGCTGGCCGACCTGTTCGTGGAACTGCACGATCATGTGCTGGATCATCCGGTTTGGCGGCATCCTTTCTTTATCCGTTTCTTCAAAGGCGAGTTCGACCGTGGGCAGGCTCTGGCCTTCGCGGTTCAGTATTTCAATCAGATCAAGAATACCCGCCAATGCGTGGCCATGGCGGTGGGGCGGTTTCACGGCCTGATGCCTCTACCCTTCGGTTCGCTGAACGAAAAGGTGTCCGAGCTGACCCAGATCACCCTGGCGCAGCTGGTGGCCGACGAATACGGCGTCGGCAGCCATGAATTGGCGAATTATCCCGCCCTCGGCCGGCTGCTCAACGCCCGCACCCATATCGGCATGTACCGGCAGTTGTTCGAAGGTTTCGGCGTGGCCGAGAACGACCAGGACCGCCCCATGTTGGCCGGCGTCGCCGACAATGTGCTGACGCAGCGGCTGCTGGCGGGCGATCCGCGCTTCTCGCCGCTGGAAGCGCTGGCTTCGGTAGGCTTGGGCATGGAGTGGGGTGTGCCGGAATTCTTCAGCCTGTTGCTGGGCGGCCTGATCCGCTTCTCCGAGCGCACGGGCGCCGGGCTGACGGCCCATCAGCTGGACGTGTTCATCGCCCACGTCCGCTACGACGTTCTGCACGCCGTTTCGGTCATGCTGGCCACCAGTCTGCATATGCGCGGGCAGCAGGATCTGGCGGTGGTCAAGGATGCCTGCAACGCCTTGATGGCGGCGCGTTACGCCATGATGAGCGACGTCTATCGCCACGTTTTCGGCGAAGACTGCGTCGATTTGGCCGGGTTCGGCCTCGACGACCGTCATCGTCTGGGCGACCGCCGCATCGCCGACGCTCTGATCGAGGCCCGCGCCAAGGCCGATCCGGCACGGTTGGCGGAAGGCGAAGCCTATGCCTGCCGCCGCGATCTGCCCTTCCTGTTCAAAGCTTAGTCCGGTCCCTGGCTCAACAGGGCCAGCAGCGAGCGGGGATGGAAGGGCTTGTGCAGTACCTGGGCGGGCAGGCCTTTCAGTTCGTCCTGTCCCAAATTCTGGCCGGTGATGAGAATCAGTTGCGAGGACGCCAGGATGGCGCGCGCCTTCTTCAGCAGGTCGAGGCCGCTCATGCCCGGCAGGTTGAGGTCGGCGATGACGGCGCTGAACGCTTCCCCGGCGTCCAGGGCGGCGGCGGCGGCCAGCGGCTGACCCAGGGCCAGGACGCTGAAGCCGTGGCTTTCCAGAATCTCGATCATCGCCTCGCGGACCAGTTCGTCGTCCTCCACAAGCAGCAGGCGCTGGGGCTCGGCATGAATGGCGCGGTGGATGGTTTCGGCCAGTTGCTGCTGACGATAGGGCTTGCCCAGCAAAGTGATGCCGTCGTCCAATTGGCCCTGCTCCAGAATCGAAGCCTGGGCGTAGCCGGAGGTGAACAGCACCTTCAGGCCGGGCCGCAAGGACCGGCCCTGCACCGCCAGATCGTGGCCGTTGAACAGTCCGGGCATCACCAGATCGGTGAACAGCAGGTCGATCGTTTCGGATCCGGCCAAGATGTCCAGCGCCTGATCGCTTGAGCTGGCGGGCAGAACCCGATATCCCAGCTCGATCAGCTGGGCCTGCACCGACTGGCGGACGCCGTCTTCGTCTTCGACCATCAGGATGGTCTCTCCCTGCCCGCGAATCATCGGCGCGTCCGGCGGCGGCGCCACGGCTTCCGCGCGCTGGGTGCGCGGCAGGTACAGGGTGACGCAGGTGCCCAAGCCCAAGGCGCTGTCGATGGTGATGTGCCCGCCCGATTGTTTGACGAAGCCGTAGACCATGGATAGGCCCAATCCGGTGCCCGAGCCTTCGGGCTTAGTGGTGAAGAAGGGATCAAAGGCCTGGCTCATCACTTCGGCGGTCATGCCCATGCCGGTGTCGCTGATCGACAACGACACGTAATCGCCGGCCGTCAATTCCCCACGGGAGGTCTTCAGCGAGACGTTGTTCAGGCCGATGGTCAGCTTGCCGCCGTCGGGCATGGCGTCGCGGGCGTTGATGGCCAGATTGAGAACGGCGTTGCGCAACTGGTTGGCGTCGGCCAGGGCGGTCCAAAGATTGGGAGCCGCCTCGGTGACGATGTGGATGGGGGCGCCCAGCGTCCGCTGCAACAGGCTGGCCATTTCCTCGACCAGAATATCCAGCTTCAGGGGCGACGGGGTCAGGGGCTGGCGGCGGGCGAAGGCCAGCAATTGGCCGGTCAGTTTGGCGCCGTGTTCCGCTCCCTGCAGGGCGTTGTCCAGATACCGGGCCAGCGGCAAGTCTTTGGCCGCTTGCAGTCCCAGGTCCAGATTGGACAGGATCACCTGGAGCAGATTATTGAAGTCGTGGGCGATGCCGCCGGTCAGGTTGCCCAGGGCCTGCATCTTCTGCGCCTGGACCAGGGCGCTGGCCATCAGGTCGTTCTCGCGGCGCAGGCGCAGCGCCATGACGCCATGACTGAGATCCTCGGCCAGTTCGACGAACAGCGCCACTTCCTCGGAGCCGAAGGCGTCGGGCTCGTCGGCATAGATGTTCAGCGCCCCGAAATTGCCGTCGCCGCTGCGCAGTGGCAGGCCGATGCTGGAGCGGTAGCCGCGTTCCAGCGCCGCCTTGCGCCACGGACCCATGGCCGGATTGTCGGTGAAGTTGCGGTTGATCTGCGGCTGCCCGGTCTGAATGGCCTGGCCTGCCGGGCCGCGTCCGGATGAGCTGTCGCCCCAGGTAATGCTGGGCAGATTGAGATAGCCGTCCACATGGCCGGCGCTGGCCACCGGGCGGACGTTGCGCCCCTCGTCGCTCTCGGCCAGGCCGATCCAGGCCATGCGATAGCCGCCGTGGGTGACGATGGCTTCGCACATGGCCTGATAGACTTCTTCCTCGCTCGAGGCGCGCAAGACAGCCTGATTGCTGCCGCTCAACACCTGATGAACGCTGTTCAGACGCCGGAGCGCGTTCGCCGCCTGCCGCCGTTCGCTCAATTCGGCCAAAAGCCTGAGGATCAGGAAAGCCACCAAGATGGTGCCGGCGGAAAAACCGGCGACGGTCACTTCCTGGTTGGTCAAAAGATCGTCTAGGCTGTCCAGAACGTCCCGTTCGCTGACGCCGACCGCCAGCAGCAAGGGGTAATCTCCCAGCAGGGAGTAGAAAACCTGCCGCTTTTCGCCATCAAGGGGACTGATGGTGTTGACGGTGCCCGAAGGTTGGCTTTCCACGTCCGTCCTGTCGCCGGGTTTGACGATCGGGCGGCCGTAAGCTTCCGGAGGCGGGGCGGGGGCGCGGGCGATCAGATAACGGTCCAGCGTCATCATGGTTGAAACGCTGTGCGGTCCCAGCGACAGGCTGCCGTAAAAACGGATGATGCTTTCGGGCAGCATGCTGACCAGGATCACGCCGTCGAATTTGCCGTCGCGCAGAATCGGGCGGATCAGGCGGTATTGCATCTTTCCCGACAATTTGCCGACCCGGGTATAGTCCACCAGCAGCCGGTCGCGGGGATCGTCGTGCAGGGTCTTGAAATAATCGCGGTCGGCCAGGGAAACCGGGGGAGTGTCGGGGTTGTCGGAATAAAACACCACCTTGCCGTCGCGGTCAGTGACGGCAAGCAGCCCGGTGTAATCGCCGGCCCGGTTGGTGCGGATCTGATGCAGGCTTTCGCGGATGTCGTTCCAGCTGTCGCCTTCGTTGATGAAGCGTCGGGCCATGCGCAGATAGCTGTCGGCATAGTCCAGCTGCTGCGCGGCGTGGTCCATGAAGGCGATCAGCAGCTTCTGGGCGTCGCTGTTCGCGCGGTCGAAGCGTTCCTGGCGCATTTCGCGGTAATCCAGGCAGCTGCTCAGACCGAACAGGGAGATGGCGATCAGGGTGCAGCCCAAAAGAATCAGCCGGTGCCGCAAGGGCACCGTGGGTCCGGCCAACAGCCGGGCCAGTTCGGGCAACCAACCTTTGATGTTCCGCACCTGAACGTCCCCCGATCAAACCGCTGGCGCCATGCTAGAGCCTGGGGATGGGCAAATCCATCCTACTCGAAAGCATAGGCCTATGAGGGGCGTCTTAGGGTAAAGCGGAAGACGCTGCCGGGACTGCCGTCCTCGACGTCGTCGGCCCAGACCCGGCCGCCGTGATGGGTGAGAATTTTGCGGCAGATGGCCAGCCCGATGCCGGTGCCTTCATAGGCGTCGCGGGCGTGCAGGCGCTGGAACACGCCGAAAATGCGCTCGCGCTGTTCGGCAGGGATGCCGATGCCGTTGTCGGTGATGGAAATTTCCCATTGTTCGCCGCTGGGCCGCGCTTCCAGCCGGACATGGGGGCGGCGGTCGGGCGAGCGGTATTTCAGGGCGTTGCCCAGCAGATTTTGCAGCAGCCGCACCAGTTCGCCGCGATCGCCCGTCACCTGGGGTAGCGGCTCGACGATTTCAAGCTCGGCGCCGCTTTCTTCCAGCGGCACGGCCAGATTGGCCTTCACATCGATCATCACCTCGCCTAACGCTACGGTCTGCATGGGCGGCCGGTCGCGGCCGATGCGGGAATATTCCAGCAGATCGCGGATCAGCCGGTCCATGCGCAATGCTCCGTCCTTGGCGAAGGCGATGAACTCGCGGGACTCGTCGTCCAGCGTCTTGGCGAGATGGCGTTCCAGCAATCCGACATACGAGGCGATCATACGCAGCGGTTCGCGCAGGTCATGGCTGGCGACATAGGCGAACTGTTCCAGCTCGGCGTTGGAGCGGGCCAGTTCGCGGGTTTTCTCGGCCAGGGCGTTCTCGGCGGCCTTGCGGTTGGTGATGTCGGCGAAACTGACCACCGCGCCGACGACTTGGCCGCCCAGGCTTTGCGGCGTGACCCAGAACTCTATGGGAAAACCGCTGCCGTCGGGGCGCCAGTAATGATCGATGCCGTGGCTGGCGACACCGCTGTCCAGGCTGTGGTGAACCGGGCATTCGCTTTCAGGATAGGGAGTCCCGTCTTGGCGGCGGTAATGCAGAAGGCCGTGAAGATTGCGTCCCACCAGTTCGCCTTCGCCGGTCAGGCCGAACATGCTCAGGGCGGCCGGATTGCAGAAGGTGCACAGTCCGTTGCCGTCGATGCCGAAGATGCCGATGCCGGCGGAATTCAGCAGAAGATGCAACTGGTCGAAGGCGTTCTGCCGATCCTGCCCGGCTTTGACCATCGACAGCCCGCCGACCAGGGTGGTCAGCAGGAACAGGCACAGCAGCAAGCCGGTCTTGCCGGTGTCTTGCCGCCAGTCTTCGACATAGTCCTGGGTGGCCAGCCCCACCAGGACCATCAGCGGATGCCGTGACAGCCGGCGATAGGTGAAGATGCGCTCGACGCCGTCGGCGGCGCCATGGGCCAGATAGGTTCCCAAAGCCGGCGCCGCCTGGGCGTTGGCGAGGAATTCCTGCGACATCTTGGTCTGGCCGTAGGCGTCCAGGATGGGGAAACGGGCCAGCAGGGCGTAGTCCTGAGAGGCGCGCAAGATCGCCGTTCCGTTGCGGCCCAGCGACAGCGACGCCAGAATTTCGTTGAAATGCCGTACCGGCAGGGTGGCGTAGACGATGCCGGCGAAACGGCCGTCCGGGGTCAAATAACGCCGGGCGACGACGATGTCCCATTGCTGGCTGACCCGGCTTTGCAGCGGATGGGAAATGACCAGATCGGCATTGCCGCTCTGCTGCTTCAGGGTAATGAAATATTCGCGGTCGCTGAGGTCGGGCAACGGCGTCTGGCGGCGCGACAGGGTTTCGATCTGGCTGCCGTAACGGATGACGCCGGAGGCGTCGGTGACGCGCAGAGCCTCCAGGTAGGGCAGGCGTCTCTGCTGGCGTTCCAGCACTTCGTTGAAGATGTCGGGGTCAATGCCGTCCGCCGCCATTTCGCGCTGAGCTTCGTCGGCCATGGCGGCCAGGGCCAGGCCCACCTGATCGATTTCGGCGCCGATCGTCTGGGCCAGCAGGGCCGACAGGTTCTGGGACGCGACGCGGGCGCGGTCTTCATGCTGAAGATAGCCGCGATAAAGCAAAATACCCGACAACCCCGCCACCAGCAGGTTCAGAACGACCACCCATAGCCAGATCCTGCGATGCGGCGCACGGGTGGCGGCGGTGGAAAGGCTCTGCCGGGAGAGAATGGGCATATCCATCAGTCGGTGGCGAGGTGTGATACAGTTTAAACCTTACGTATGATAAGGGCAATTGCCGGGCCTTTGAAAATTCTCTCGCCCTGATGGCGGGGAAAGGCCAAACTGCCGCCAAGAAGAGAGTGTTCTCCGCGGGGGTGTGATTGCGCAGGCGGCTGCAGATATTTCTCCTGGTCCTGACCATGCTGGTGGTGACCGGCATCATCGTGACCGGAGTGCTGGCTCTGATGGACCGCCCCAGCGAACTGACCATGGCCGTCGGGCCTCAGGGCACGCCCGAGCGGCGTTTCGCCGAACGTCTGGCCGAGCTGCTGGTGGAAAAGCACGCTTCGGTGCGTCTCAAGCTGGTGGGCACGGAAGGCGGCGATTCGGCCTTGACCCGGTTTTCCCGGGACGGCGCCGATCTGGCCATTCTGCGGACCGACGCCCGCATTCCCTCCCATGCCCGGGCGGTGGCGATTCTCGAACACGAGATTCTGCTGATCATCGGCCACAGCAAGTCGGAACTGACGGGTATCGAGGGACTGCGCGGCAAGAAGCTGGCGGTCTTGGGCGACAGCGGCCGCAACGAAAACCTGCTTCGCCAGATTCTCGAAGTTTACGACGTCAACGCCTCGGCGACGCCGCTGCGCACGGTGCCCACCACCAGTTCGCTTGAAAAGCTGTTGTCGCCCGGCAATTTCGATTTCGTTCTGGCTTTCGAGCCGGTCTCTCAGATCGCCGCCACCCGCGATTTCGATCTTCTGGCCGAACATATGGGCGGCTTCTCGCTGTTCGGACTGAAAGAAGCCGACGCCATGGAGCGCAAGCTGCCGGGGCTGTTCTCGGAAACCATTCAGGCCGGTTTGCTGTCGGGGGCGCCCAGTATTCCCGAACAGGACACCTCGACCGTCGGGGTCGAACGCATTCTGATGGCCCGCGACGACGTGCGCGAACACGATATCGCCGAACTGATGCGGATCATGTTCGGCAACAAAGCGGACTTACAGATCGACCATCGCTTCGCCCTGCATATCGAACCGCCCGACACCGATAAGGAAAGCCTGATCACCGCCCACGAAGGCGCGGCGGAATTCGTCGATAGCGACGTCAAAGGCTTTTTCGAGCGCTATTCCGACATCATCTATCTGGTCATGTCCGTGGGCAGCGTCATCGGATCTTTGGGTCTGGCGGGTTTTACCGCCGCCACCCGCGTCAAGCCCATGAAAGCCGGCGAGCGGGCTCACGACGTCATGGCCTTGCTGGATAAGATTCGCGCCGCTGAGGATACGGTCCAGCTGGATATCGTCGAGACCGAGCTGGAAGACGTGTTGAAGGAAGTTCTGCGCGGCCTGAAGGACGGAACCATCTCGGCCGAAGGCCTGGATGCCTTCCGCATGGGGTACGAGCATGCCCGCGAGGCCATGACCAACCAGCGCCACCTGTTGTCCAAAGCCGCCGAAATTCCGTCCGCTTCTTCCTGATATTTATGCGGCCCATATGCGGGCTTGATATGCGGCCCGGACCACGCTACTATACTGCCCATGATTAGGCAGTAGACCGCCTGATCCTGGACGGGAGGTCGCCATGCAGTTCCGCGAACGCCGCAGGGTCATTCAAGTGATCCGCACCGTCTACGACCCGCGCATCAAACGGGGTCGTTCCGAAGTGGTGGGCAGCATCGACCGCGAGACTCCGGTGCTGGACGAAACGCTTCGAGACGCTTGCACCGCTCCTGAAGCGGCCGAGGTCGAAAGCTACATCGCCATCTTGAAAAGCGAACAGTCGCGTCAGGCGGGAGCCGAGGCGGCGCAAGGTTTGCCGGCCCGGATGCGGCTGGCCGAGGCTTGGCTGCGTCAGGTCGACGGTACCGGAGACGCCGGGCCGCTGGCCGCCGAGATCTGGACCGCGTGGGAGGATTTGTCCAAAGCCCTGCATAAAGCGGGCGTGGGCAAAAGCAAGCATAAGGGCTGAGCAAGCCCCTCAACAAGCCGGCGCATCAGAACCCGGCGGAGGATCATGCCATGTTGAACGATTTCAATAAGACCCAGGAGGCTCTTACCCTCATCGCCCTGGCTCGTTTCACCCTGGATATCGCCAAGGGACTGCAAACGCCGTCGCCGTGGGACGTCAAGGGGCGCCGCGAACTTCAGGACCAGGCCCGGCGTCTGCTGGTGCGGGTCAAGGAAATGCGCAAAGGGTAAAGGCCGCGAAGACCGTCATCCCCGCTTTGGCGAGAACGACGGACCTGGCGGCGGCGGCGCCTTACAGGAACAAATCGTTCAGCAGCGGCTTGCCGGGCGAGACGGCATATTTGTCGAAGTCTGTCTCGCCCTCCTCGCGCAGTACGTCCTCGTCCAATAGGAACCGGCCGGTGGTCTGGCGGCTGGGACGGGTCAGCACAGCCCAGGCGGCGTCGGCGACGATGTCGGTGGTGCGGCAATGATCGGTCTTCACGGCGTCGCCCAGCATGGCCAGGGCGGCGGTGGCGATCACCGTCTTGGGCCACAGGGCGTTGACGGCAATGCCTTTTTCTTTCCACTCCTCGGCCAAGCCCAGCACGCACATGCTCATGCCGAACTTGCTCATGGTGTAGGCCAGATGCGGGCCGAACCAGCGCGGCTCCAGGGTGATGGGCGGGCTCATCACCAGAATATGTGGGTTCTCGGCGTTCTTGAGATAGGGCAGACAGGCCTGCGAGCACAGGAAGGTGCCGCGCATGTTCACGCCCATCATCAGATCGAAGCGTTTGGCCGGAGTCTCCAGGGTGCCGGTCAGATTGATGGCCGAGGCGTTGTTGATCAGAATATCGATGCCGCCGAAATGGGCGGCGGCGTCCTTGGCCGCCTGGGCTACCTGATCGGGATCGCGGATGTCCACCTGCAAGGCCAAGGCCTGGCCGCCGGCGGCGCGGATTTCCTCGGCGGCGCTGTGGATGGTGCCGGGCAGGCTGGGATGTGGCTCGGTGGTCTTGGCGGCGATGACGATGTTGGCGCCGTCGGAGGCGGCGCGCAGGGCGATGGCCTTGCCGATGCCGCGGCTGGCGCCGGTGATGAACAGGGTCTTGCCCTTTAGGGAACGCATGGACGGTTTCCTTTCTTGTTTAAGCGATCTCAAAAGCCCGGTCGGCGTCGCGCCATGAGGCGACCCAGTCGGGAAGCGGCGATGGCACTCCGCCCCCGGTTCGGCTCACTACCTCTTGCGGCGGAATGACCACGCCTTTGCGGACGAAGGCGCCGCGCACCACGGCGTGGCAGGCCACGGCCCTGTCGGTGGCGATGATGTGTTCGATGTAGATCCAGCGGTCGTCCCAACTGATGACGCGGCTGGTCAGGGTGAAAGGCTGGAACGGTTTCAGCGGTTTCTTGAAGCGCACCAGGGCGGCGGCGATAACCGGCTGCCAGCCTTCCCTGAACACCGTTCGCCACAAGCCGCTGCGGACAATCAGATCCAGCCGTCCCAGATCCATCAGCGCCATGTAGCGGGCATTGTTCATGTGGACGTTGATGTCCAGGTCGTGGGGCCAGACGCGGAAGCTCAGCATCGACGGCCCGTCGAAGGCCAGACGGGGACGGAAGAAGGTGGAGACGATCACCGCCAGAACGCGCAGCCACAGATTCATCGGGCCAGCCTTTCCTTGAAAAAAGGGGGATGGAGGACCGGGCCGCGTCAACGGGAGACGTATGACGCGGCCCTTTCGGCCCTCCACCCCGCCCGCTCCACTTTGGGGCTTCAGTCAAAGGGAGCGGGGTTGGAAGAGAAGAGACCTAGAACGCCTCTTCCGCGAACTCCATCAGGGATCCGCCGCCAGCCATCAGGCTGGAGAACAGGCCGCTGGTCTGAGGCAGCATGCGTTCCATGAAGAAACGGGCAGTGCCCAGCTTGGCCTTGTAGAACGGATCGTCTCCGGCCTTGGGCAACGCGATCTGGGCCATGCGCGCCCACATGTAGGCCAGGGCCACCAGACCGAACAGGCGCAGGTAATCCGCGGCGGCGGCTCCGGCCTCTTCCGGCTTGCCCATGCCCAGCCGGGCGATCTGGCCGGTAGCCTGTTGCAGGCGGACAAAAGCCTTGGCCAGGGGCTGGACGAAGGGGCCAAGGTCGTCGTCTTCCACATGGGCGGCGATGAAGTCGCCGACGGGATGGAAGAACTGGCGCAGGAAGCGTCCGGCATGAGCCGGCATCTTGCGGCCCACCAGATCCAGCGCCTGAATGCCGTTGGCGCCTTCGTAAATCTGGGCGATGCGGCAGTCGCGGACCAGTTGTTCCATGCCGTGTTCGCGGATATAGCCGTGGCCGCCGAAGACCTGGACACCGTGATTGGTGGCCTCGAAGGCTAGATCGGTGAACAGCGCCTTGACGATGGGCGTCATCAGGGCGACGAAATCTTCGGCGGCCTGCTTTTCCTGGGTGTCGGCGGCATGCTCGGCGATGTCCAGGCGTTTGGCCACCCAGGCGCCCAAGGCCCGGCTGCCCTCGGTGGTGGCGCGGATGGTCAGCAGCATCCGGCGCACGTCCGGATGATGGATGATGGGGTCGGCGGCCTTGTCCGGAGCTTTGATCCCCGACAGGGATCGGCCCTGGACGCGGTCGCGGGCATAGGCCACGGCGCCTTGATAGGAGGCTTCGGCCAGGCCCAAACCCTGGATGCCGACGGCCAGGCGCTCCTCGTTCATCATGGTGAACATGGCGCGCATGCCCTTGCCAGGTTCGCCCACCAGCCAGCCCACGGCGTCGTCGAAATTCATCACACAGGTGGCCGAGGCCTTGATGCCCATCTTGTGTTCGATGGAACCGCAGGCGGCGCCGTTGCGAGCGCCGGGCTTGCCGTCGGCGTCGGGCATGAACTTGGGCACCAGGAACAGGCTGATGCCCTTGATGCCCTTGGGGGCGTCGGGCAGGCGGGCCAGCACCAAATGGATGATGTTCTCGGTCATATCGTGCTCGCCGGCCGAGATGAAAATCTTGGTGCCGGTGATCTTGTAGCTGCCGTCGCCCTGGGGCACTGCCTTGGTGCGGCACAGACCCAAATCGGTGCCGCAATGAGGTTCGGTCAGGCACATGGTGCCGGACCAGGTGCCGTCCACCAGTTTGGGCAGATAGGCCTGTTTCAACTCGTCGGAGCCGTGGGCGTGCAGGGCGGTGTAGCAGCCGTGGCTGAGTCCCGGATACATGCCGAACGACAGATTGGTGGCGCAGATCATCTCGGACACCAGGGTGTTGATCATCTGCGGCATGCCCTGGCCGCCAAAGGCGGGGTCGCAGGCCAGGCTGGTCCAACCGGCTTCGCAGAACAGCTTGTAAGCCTCCTTGAAGCCCTTGGGCGTGCGCACCACGCCGTTGTCCCAGGTGCAGCCCTCTTCGTCGCCCGAGCGGTTGATGGGATGCAGAACCTCTTCACAGACCTTGGCCGCTTCCTCCAGAACCGGGTCCAGAAGGTCGGGGGTCATGTCCTCCAGACCGGGCAGCTTGCAAAGGTCTTCGCCGCCGTGCAACTCGTAAAGGACAAAGCGCATGTCGCGCAGGGGAGCCTTGTAGTTCGCCATGATTTTCAGTTCCTGAGCGGCTTGCCGGTTTCAAGGATGCTTTCGATGCGGGCCAGGGTGCCGGGATGGCGCACCAGCCGCATAAAGCGGGACCGTTCGGCTTCCAGCAGATGATCTTCGGAAACCGGCTTGGTGACGTCGGCGCCGTTGCCCGACAGCACTTCGGCCAGGGCATTCGACACCACCACGTCGTGTTTGGTGGCGAGGCCGCGCTTATGGAAGCTGTCTACGGCCATGGAAAGGCCGGCCCGCGCCGTCTCGCCGGGCAGGATGAATTCCGGCTTTTCGGGCGGGGCATAGCCCTCGACCATGGCCAGAGCGCGGGCCTTGGCGTCGGCCAGCAGGCGGTCGCGGTTCATGGTGATGCCGTCGGAGGGGCGCAAAAATAGAAGCTCCTTGGCCTCGGCCGCCGATTTGGCCACGGTGGCGGTGCTGATGGTCTCGAACACCTTGCCGATGGCGGGCATGGGGCCCTTGGGCATTTTCGGATTGGTGGCCCACCGGTGCAGCATTTCCTTGCAGCCGCCCCAGCCGGGAACCAGACCGACGCCGCATTCCACCAGACCGATGTAGCTTTCGGCATGGGCCTGCACGGCGGCGCAATGCAGCAGGATTTCGCAGCCGCCGCCCAGGGCCAGGCCCGACGGAGCCGCCACTACCGGGAAGGGGGCATACTTGACCGCCTTGTACGTCTCCTGACCGGCGGCGACCATTTGTTCGATCTCGGTCCAGGCGGCGATGTTGGCGGCAAACAGGGCCAGTCCGAGATTGGCCCCGGCCGAGAAATTGCTGCCTTCGTTGTAGACCACCATGGCCTTGTAGGACTTGCCCGTCAGCTTCAGGCTTTTGCCCAGCAGCGCCATGATGTCGGGATCGACGGCGTTCATCTTGCTGGTGAACTCGAAGCAGGTGACGCCGTCGCCGACATCCCACAAAGCCGCCGAGCCGTTCTTCAGCAGGGGCTGGTTGTTCAGCTTGATGTCGGCCAGCAGCAGCACGCCTTCCGGGCGGACCAGATCGTGATAACCGCCGTCCAGGCCCAGATACTGTTTCTTGCCGCCTTCGACGCGGTAGAAGCTGCGGTCACCGGCCAAGGTCAGCAGGGCCGGAACCGGCAACCCGTCTTTCGCCAGCCGTTCGGCCAGCCAGGACGCGCCCAATTGGTCGATCAGCTCGAAGGGGCCGAATTTCCAGTTGTAGCCAAGGCGCATGGCCTCATCCACCGCCGGGATGGCGTCGGCGGCCTCGGGCAGCAGGCTGGCGGCGTAGGACAGGGTCTGCCCCAGCACCCGCCAGGCGTAACGTCCGGCCTTGCCGTCGGCGGACAGCAGATCACGGAGCTTTTTGGGGATTTCCAGTTCGGCTTTCTGCTGTGGCCGGTATTCGCCCGACGACAGAGAAATAGCCTCTTTGACCTTGCCGCCTGCGGCGCGATTCAGGCGGTAAAAGCCGCCTTTGCCTTTACGGCCGGTATAACCGTCGGCGATCATTTTGGTGATCAGCGGGATGTCGCGGTTGGCGGCGTGGAAGGGGTCGCTGGCGGGCAAGGCCTTGGCCATGCTGGCGTTGACGTGGGGCATCAGATCCAGGCCGACCAGATCCAGCAGACCGAACACGCCGGTCTTGGGAATGCCCATGGGCTTGCCGACCACGGCGTCGGCTTCTTCGACTTCGAGGCCGCCGTCCAGGGCTTCCACCACCGCCACCTGCAGCCAATAAACGCCCAGCCGGTTGGCGATGAAGCCGGGGCTGTCCTTGCACTTGACGATGCTCTTGCCCAGGGCGACATCGGCGAAATGGCCGACGCTTTCGACGGCTTCCGGGCGGGTCTTTTCGCCCTCGACGATTTCCAAAAGACGCATATAGCGTGGCGGATTGAAGAAATGGGTGATGCAGAAATCCTGCGCCAGCCGGTCGGGCAGACCCTGGGTCAGCACGGCCAGGGGAATGGTCGAGGTGTTGGACGACACCACCGAGCCATCCTTGCGCACCGCCTCGATCTTGGCATAGAGATCCTGCTTGATGTCCAGGCGTTCGATGACCGCTTCGACGATCCAATCGCAATCGGCTAGTTGTTCCAGGTGATCCTCGATATTGCCCGGAGTGACCAGCTTGGCGGCCCGCTTCGACATGAATGGGGCCGGGTCGGCCTTCAGCATCTTCTCCACCGCGCCTTCGGCGATGGCGTTGCGGTTGACGGCTCCCGCCGGAACGATGTCCAGCAGCAGCACCGGAATGCCGGCATTGGCCACGTGGGCGGCGATGCCGGCCCCCATGACGCCGGCGCCGATGACGGCGACTTTCTTGATTTCGCTCATCAGATCGCCTCCAGAACCGTGGCGATGCCCTGTCCGCCGCCGATGCACTGGCTGGCCAGGGCGTAACGCTTGCCTTCACGCTTCAAAAGGGCGGCGGCCTTGCCGGTGATGCGCGCACCCGTGGCGCCCAGGGGATGGCCCAGGGCGATGGCGCCGCCGTCGATGTTGATGATCTCGTCAGGGATCTTCAGGTCGCGGATGCAGGCGATGGCCTGGGCGGCGAAGGCTTCGTTCAGTTCGACCACGCCCAGATCGGCGACGGTGATGCCGGCGCGGGCCAGAGCCTTGGTGGATGCCCCCACCGGGCCGATGCCCATGATGTCGGGGCGGCAGCCCGAGACGGCGATCGCGGCGATCTTGGCCAGCGGGGTCAGGCCGTTCTTTTCGGCATAGTCCAGCGAGCAGACCAGGGTGGCCGAAGCACCGTCGGTCAGCGGCGAGCTGGTGCCGGCGGTGACGCTTCCCTTTTCGTCGAACGCCAGTTTCAGGGAGGCCAGTCCCTCGGCGGTGGTGTCGACGCGGATGCAGCCGTCCTGGCTGACCTTGCCGATGGTGACGATTTCGGCGGCCAGCTTGCCGGCGGCCTGGGCGGCGGCGGCCTTCTGGTGGCTCTTGACCGCGAAGGCTTCCTGCTCGGACCGCGGGATGCCCCATTCGCGAGCCACGTTCTCGGCGGTGTCGCCCATGCCGATATAAGCGCCGGGATTGGCGGCGTAGAGGGCGGCGTTGGGCAGGGGGTTGTATCCCATCATCGGCACGCGGCTCATGCTCTCGACGCCGGCGCAGATGAAGGCCTCACCCGCGCCCATCTGGATGGCGCCGGCGGCGGCGTGGATCGACTGCATGGAGGAACCGCAGAAGCGGTTGATGGTCTGGCCGGCGACGGTCAACGGCAGGCCGGCGATCAGACCGACCAGACGTGATAGGTTCAAACCCTGCTCGCCCTCGGGGAAGGCGCAGCCCAGGATCAGGTCTTCCAGATCGTTGGCCTTGACGCCGGTGCGGGTCACCAGTTCGCGGATGACCTGGGCGGCCAGATCATCCGGGCGGACGGCGGCGAGATCGCCCTTCTTGGCGGGGGTGAAAGGCGAACGGGCATAGCCCGCGATAACCACGGTCTTCATTGACGGATCTCCAAGCTGAACAGAGTTCGGTTGAAGGCCCGAGACGAAGACCGTCGGATGTCAGAACGGGTCCGGCGTCTCAGGCCGATAGAGCGGCCGATCCCTTGGCGGCAAGGGCGTCGGCGGTGATTTTCTCGATGTCCTTCAGTTCTTGCAGGGACAGTTCCAAGGCCTGCCGCTGGTCCTCCAGCTGCTTGATGCGCGAGCGCACCTTGGCGATAAGAAGCTGCATCTGCTCGACCTGCGTGGTGTCGACCACGTAGAGATCGAGGAATTCCTTGATGTCGCGGAGTGTGAAGCCCAGCCGCTTGCCGCGCAGGATCAGAATCATTCTGGCCCGGTCGCGGTGGGAATAGACCCGCGTGTTCCCCGCCCGTTGGGGCGCGATCAATCCCTGGTCCTCGTAGAAGCGAATGGTCCGCGGCGTCACGCCCAGATCCTTCGCCAGTTCGGTGACCGAGTAGATCTTGTCCATGGGGCTGTTCCTTTTTCACGTACGACAGATGACGGTGGGAGCAGAAAGTTCCCCTATACGTCACTTTATGGTCGCGGATAATGAACAGGACGGGGGCCATTGGAAAGCCTTTTCTTTTTAGGAAGCTTGCGACAGGCCGGAGGGAGCTTTCGCGGCTTCCTCGGCGACCAGTTCTTTCTTGCTCAATTTGCCGACCATGGTCTTGGGCAGCTCTTTGCGCAGTTCGATGAGCTTGGGCAGTTCCACGCGCGACAGATAGCCGGCGAGGAATTCTTTCAGTTGCTCGGGGGTGGCCTGATGGCCTTCCTTCAGGCGGACGAAAGCCTTGGGCGCCTGGCCGCGATACTGGTCGGGGATGCCGATTACCACCACTTCGGCGACGTCGGGATGCTGGTACAGGGCTTCCTCGATGACGCGGGGATAGATGTTGTAGCCGCCGCTGATGATCACGTCCTTGATGCGGTCCACCAGGAAGACGTAGCCGTCTTCGTCGATGTAGCCGATGTCGCCGGTGCGCAGGACGCCGTCCACCAGAACGGCTTCCGAGTCGGCGGGGCGTTGCCAGTACCCGGCCATGACCTGCGGCCCCTTGATGCAGATCTCGCCCTTCTCTCCCTGTTCCATATGGATGGCCGGGTCCAGGGGAGAGCGCACCTCAATGACGGTGCCAGGCATGGGAATGCCCACGGATCCAGCTTTGACCACGCCTTCCATGGGATTGCAGGTGGCGACCGGCGAGCTTTCCGACAGGCCGTAGCCTTCCACCAGACGGCAACCGGTCATTTCTTCGAAACGGGCGCGGACTTCGACGGGCAGGGGGGCGCCGCCGGAGATGCAGACCTTGATCGACGACAGATCCCAATTGCCGGTTTCGGCGGCGCCGTTCAGGGCGGTGTAGATGGTAGGCACGCCGGGGAACAGGGTGGGGCGTTTCTTGGTGATGGTCTTCATCACCTGTTCCAGCTCGAAGCGGGGCAACAGGATCAGCTCGGCGCCCAGCGCCAGCCCCAGATTCATGCCCACCGTCATGGCGAAGACGTGGAACAGTGGCAGCACCAGCAGCATCCGTTCTTCGCCCGTCTTCATGGCGGGCACCCAGCGGCGCAGCTGTTCGGTGTTGGCCGTCAGATTGGCGTGGGTCAGCATGGCGCCCTTGGGCACGCCGGTGGTGCCGCCGGTATATTGCAGCACGGCCACGTCGTGGACGGGGTCGATGGTCACGGGCTTGACGACGCCGTCGTTGGCGATCAGCCGCTCGAAGGCGACGTGATGCAGGTCGTCGGGGATTTCCGCCACTTCGGAACGCTTGAACACCGAGAACATCATGCTTTTCACGGCGGTCAGGATGCCGCTCATGGAGCAGACGACGATGCGCTCCAGACCCGAGGACTCCAGCATGGCGGCGACCTTGGGATAAATCTGGCGGATATCCAGCGTCACCATGATGGTGGTGCCGGAATCCTCGATCTGGTGCTTCAGTTCGCGCTCGACATAAAGCGGATTGAAGTTGACGACGATGCCGCCGGCCTTCAGCACGGCGAAATAACAGACGATGTAATAGGGGCTGTTGGGCAGGCACAAACCGACCCGGGTTCCTTTTTTCACGCCCAACTGCTGGAAACCCCGGGCGGCGCGGTCGATCAGCCGGGCCAGTTCGCCATAGCTGGTCTTGCGTCCCAGAAAGTCCAGGGCCGGACGGTCCGGACAGAGCCGGACGGGTGCCTCCAGGATGGACGGCACCGGGGCAGGGGCGATGGGAGTCGTCCTGTCGATGCTGACGGGCATTCTACTCTCCGAAACAAGGATCGTCGGCGTCTCCCGCCGGGCGAACCCGGCGGGAGGAAGCTTCGGTCAGAACTTGATGGCGAAGCTGGCGCTGACGATGTCCACGCTGCTGTCGTAGGAACCCGTCAAAGTGCCGGCCGCCGAGTTGGCCGTTTGCTGGATGCTGGCCTTGTCGGCGAACAGGTGTGCGTAAGCGAAATGCACGTCCGCGCCGGGCATGACCGAATAGGACACGCCGAAGCTGGTCCAGTAACGGTTCGAGTCTGGGATGCGGGCGGTACGGTAGGCGTCGCGCACCGGGCTCTGGTCGAAAGCCACGCCGGTATGCAGCACCCATTTGTCGTCGGGCTTATAATTGGCGCCCAGCGAGATGAAATAGGTGTCGTGCCATTTTTCCTTGGTCGAGCTGACACTGCTGCCGCTGCTGTCGTAAATGTTCAGATCTTTGAACAGCGACCAGTTGGTCCAAGAGGCGTCGGACATGACCGCCCATTGGCTGTTGATGTCGTGATAAAAGCCGATGTTCAGCGAGTCGGGAGTGGTCACCTTGGCGGTGACGTCTCTGTTCTTGAAGCTGCTGACGCCGGCCAAGGCGGTGGGAACGTTGAAGCCGACGGTGCCGCTGAGCTCATGATTGACGCGCGAACGGTAATTGGCGCCGATCCGGGTGGCGTCGTCGAACTTGTAGAGCACGCTGGCGACATAGCCGAGGCCGGTGTCGTCGCCCTTCACGATGGAACTGCCGTCGGGCAAGGCGGCGCCGGCGACCGCCGTCGAATTGATGGCCTGACTCAGATTGGCCGAGATGTAATCCACGCGCGGCCCGCCGCCGATGGACCAGTGGTCATCGACCTTGTACGAGACGACCGGCGAGAATTCGATGTCGGTCAGGTCGGAGTGCAAAGCCTGGTAACGGCCCACCCAGTCGGCCTTGTAATCGACGCGCATGCCGTAAGGGGCGGCGACCGACATGCCGACCGACCAGTTGGGATCGATTTTGTAGACGCCGAAAACGGAGCCGACGGCGGCGTCCTTGACGGCATCCTTGGTCTGTATGCCGGAGACGTTGCCGCCGGCGGGGTTGCTGTTGCTGCCGGAGAACTTGGCCACCGGCGCGATCCAGGTGACGGTGCCGGCGACTTCGTCGGAATCCAGGTTGCTCATGCCCGCCGGATTGTAATAGACGGTGCTGGCGTTATAAGCCTTCGCCGTCTGGCCGGCGAAAGAGTTGCCCAGGCCTTCGGCGCTTTCCTCGCGCAGCGCGAAGCCCGATGCCAGGGCGGTTTCACTGCCGGTCAGACAGACCCCGAGCCCTAATACCGAAGCGCAAGTGGCGAAACGGATTTTCCCCATCATGATCGTTAACCTCCCATTTGGTGCTTATAGTCGCACCATCATTGTGCAGATGATGTCTATAACCGCTCTATGCGTCAAGTGGTATCCGTATACGTAAACCATCGGGCCGGTAACACCATAGCCGATGGTCATGCGGTTATTCCCTGATAAATTTGATCGGATAACCGCGACGCTCGAATGCGGCCTGTAAAAGCAAGCCGTCCTGGCCGTACCACAGATCCCGCTGGATGTCGCCGCTGATGCGGTAGTGCCAGGCGTCCTGGGGCTGGCCGTGCAGGGTCAGACTTTCCTTGCCCAGATCCTGCACGCTGACGTGATAGGGCTGGGCGTCGGTGACGCCGTAGAGATTGGCGGTCGCCAGAATGGCCTTACTCCACAGGCTCAAGGGCAGGCTGTCCTCGGCGGCGGCCACCGGCTTGCCGTCCAAAGTCAGGGCCGGAGCGGTCCCTTGGGACTCCTCCTCGACGTGATGTTTGGTGCCGTCGTCGTCGGTGTCGGCACTCAGATGAATCAGTTTACCATCTTGCCAGTCTTCCTGCCGCTGGTGGCGGTAGTGGAAGGTCAGGAACAGCAGCTTGACGTCGGTCTTGGTCTGGACGGTGACGGTGGTATGGCCGCCATCCTGGCGGAAGTCGTAGCTTTCCCGGCCGATCGGGTCCTTGTCCATCAAGACGGTATAGCCCAGGCTGGCAGGTAGGACGACGGGAAAATCGGGGTTGCTGGCGGCATGGGCGCTGCCGACGCCGAGCAGGGCCGACAGCAGAGCCGCGGCCGGCGAGGGTGGGGTGAGGATCGCCATGAAACTCTCCTTCAGCCCAGGGCGGTGACCAGCTTCATGGCAAGACCCATGGAGCCGCGCACCTTGATGCGGCCCATGCCGTAGGCCAGCATGGGATCCATGCTGCCGTCCAGCAGCTTGACCAGATTCTTGGAGCTGATGATGACGGTGCAGTCGGCGTCTTCGCCGCTTTCTTCTCCGTCTTCCTGGCGCAGGCTGGGATTGCTGGAGCGGGTGTCGACCAGCCAACTGCCGTCTTCTCCCAGATCGAATTTGATGACGGCGCTCAAACTGGCCAGTTGGGGCAATGCGGCATCCAGCCGGTCGTGAAGATCCTCTAGCGACATGGTCGTCTTTCCTGTTGTTGGCCTTCCTGTCGTCGCCCCTCGTTCTTCGGGGGCTTTCCTTGGGTCGAAACCGCCCAAGTTAACGTATACGTAAGAATGCTAACAAAAACGGAATGACGGAGTCCAGCCGCATTTATCCCGCGCCGCGGCAAACCGATCCGGGTCTGGCGGCGCGGGGGCTTTATCAGTGATGGGCGACGACCGGCCGATGGTGGGCGTGGGGGCTGCGCTGGCTTTGCTTGCGCAGGTCGGCCAAGGCGGCGCTCAGGCTTTCCAGGTTGGCGTCGGCACGGTGGCAAGGCTCGTGGTGACGGGTCATTTCCAGGGCGTGCAGAAGATTGGTGCGGGCCATGCCGGGGCGATGCTTGCTCAGAGCCGCAAGGGCGGAATGCAGGCAGGTGCCTTCCCATTCGTCCAGCTGGCGCCCCTCGGCGGCCACGGCGGATAGGATGTCCGCGAAAATGGTTTCCAGAGCCATAGTTTCGCTGCCTTGGATGACGCGGGTCTTGTCCAAGGCTTTCAGGCGCAACTTCAACGCTTGCCGATCCAACATGATGAATTCCTTACAGCATTCGGTGTCAGCCACCTGGAGTTCCTATGTAGGCTCGAATGGTGCGCCGCGGTATGCACGATGTGGAATGGGCGTCATGCACCAATAAGTGGGAAGAACCCGCCGACGGCCACTATCGCAAGGTGATGATCTTGCCGGGCCGGCGCGCATGAGAAGAAATCCGTTTCTTTGGCGCTAAATTGTATTAAAACTTTAGTCGAGGGTTTCGGCCGTTGGGGAACGGCGCATGCAACGGGTGGGTAAGTCATTGGCCGAAAAAATTCATCGACTGCTCATCGTCGACGAGATGAGCCAGGCGCTGCCGCATTTCGCCGCCATGTTGGCCGAAAGCGATTTCCAGCTGAACCGGGTGTCGGGTGCGGGCGCAGCGCTGGCGGCGCTGGCCGCCGATCCGGAATTGGATCTGGTGCTGCTGGTTTCGGGATGCTGTCTCAGATTGCCGGACATGCTGTTGAGTCTGCTGCGCAGCCGCACGGACGCCGGCATCCTGCTGGCCGCCGAATGCCGCGACAGCGGCGCCTGCGCCTTGGAACAGGGGGCCGACGACTGGGTGCCGATGGATATTTCCGGCCGGGAGCTGCGAGCCCGGTTGCGCAATCTGTCGGGCAAGGTTCGGGCCTTGCGCGGTCAGGGCGGGCGGGGCGGGCAAAGCATCCGCTTCTCTGGATGGCATTTGGATGCCGAACGGCGGGAGCTGAACAGCCCGGAAGGAGATGTTATTCGTCTGACCGGGGCGGAAACCGCTTTGCTGGCGACGCTGGCGGTGAATAGCGGCAAGCCGCTGGAGCGGGAATGGTTGCTGGAACGGATCAGCCGCCGCGATCTGGCGCCGAGCAGCCGCAGCATCGACGTCACCATCGCGCAGTTGCGGCGGAAGCTGGGGGACGATCCGCGAAGCCCGCGTTTCATCCTGACCATGCACGGGGTGGGTTATCGTTTCGCCGCCGAAGCCGCCACCGAATTCATCCGGGAAACCGGTGCCCGGTCATAGGGCGGCGTGTCCGACCAGACGGGAAAAAAGCGGCTGATCCAATGGCCGATCAAGCCGTGTTCCGTTTCGGCCTGCGGGCCAGACGGAAAAATCTGTTCGGGCTTGTGATCCTTGCCATTCATTCTTCTAAAGTTCCCGCTCGGTTGCCCCAAGGAAAATAGCGGCGGTTTATTTTTTTGTGGGTGATCGTTCAGTGAAGGTTATGAGTCTTTGAAGGCGCCATTTCCTATCGAAAGGTTATCCATAATTCATTACTAGCTGTAAATTGATTTTGGTTTAGTGCGTCTTAATATTACGGTTTGCTGTTTCCTATACCTTCGATCACGTCAGTGACGAGAGGTGACGTTGCCCCATATCTGTGGCATAAGATCGGCGTATGACTAAGACCAAAGTCCCGCCCCGTTTCTTGATCGTCTGCGCCGACGATTACGGCATTTCACCGGCCGTCAGCGCCGGCATTCGCGAATTGGCCGCTGCCGGGCGGATCACCGCCACCGGCGCCATGACCTGCATGTCGTCCTGGGCGCTGGAGGCTCCGGCTCTGCGCGGCTTGTCGGAGCGGTTGGGCGAACGGTTGGAAATCGGGCTGCACGTCACCCTGACCGATCAGCAGCCGCTGGGTGAAATGCCCGTTTTCGCTCCCGAAGGCCGGCTGCCGCCGATAGGGGCGCTGATCAAGGCTTCTCTGCTGAGGCTGCTGCCCTCGCTTGAGATCGCCGAGGAGATCGAACGCCAATTATCCGCCTTTGAAGCGCATTTCGGCCGTGCTCCGGATTTCATCGACGGCCATCAGCACGTCCATTTGCTGCCGGGCATCCGCCAGCTGGCGATGGGGCTGTTCCATCGCCGGCTCGATCCGGCCCGCTGCTGGCTGCGCGACTGTTCCGATTGCCTGCCGTCCTTGCTGGCGCGTGGCGGCATGTTCAAGGCGTCCGTGGTGTCGGCTCTGCTGGCGCGCGGCTTTTCCCGGCAGGCCCAGGAACGCGGCATTGTCACCAATCGGGGGTTCACCGGCTTTTACGATCCGGTCGCCGCTCCTTTGGCCGAACGCATGCCGTCGATGCTGCGGGGCCTGCGCAACGGCTCGCTGCTGATGGTGCATCCCGGCCATGTGGATTCGTCGCTGGAGGCGGTGGATAGCCTGATCCGCCCGCGCCAATCGGAATGGGATTACCTGTCCAGCGACGCTTGGCCCGAGCTGCTGGCCCGCCGAGGATTGGACATGGCGGGGCGTGGAATGCTGTTTTCCCATTGACCTTTACGGGGCAAAGCTGGCACACCCCGCCATCATGGATGTTTCCGCCTTCGATTTCGAATTGCCGCGCGAGCTGATCGCCGAGCGGCCCGTCACGCCCCGCGAGGCCGCGAAGCTTCTGCATGTCCGCGCCGATGGCCTGGGCGATCATCATGTGGGCGACTTGCCCGGCCTGCTGCGGCCCGACGATCTGCTGGTGTTCAACGATACGCGGGTGATCCCGGCGCGGCTGAAAGGCAAGCGCGGCGAAGCCGGCATCGAGGTGACGCTGCATGAGCGGGTCGGGCTGTCGGCGTGGAAGGCTTTCGCCCGTCCGGCCAAGAAGCTGAAGGCCGGCGACGTCGTCCGCTGGTCCGACGATTTCCAGTCCGAGGTGATCGAAAAGGGCGAGGCGGGAGAGGTCACGCTGGCCTTCAACAAAGGCGGCGACGACCTGATGCTGGCCCTGGAGGCTCATGGCGAAATGCCGCTGCCGCCCTACATCAAGCGCGAGAACGGCGCCGACGATCAGGACCGCAAGGATTATCAAACCATTTTCGCCCGCGACCCCGGCGCGGTGGCCGCGCCTACGGCCGGCTTGCATTTCACCCCCGACCTGCTGGCGGCATTGGACGCCAAAGGCATTCTCCGTGAAACCCTGACCCTGCATGTGGGGGCGGGGACTTTCCTGCCGGTGAAGGTGGAGGACACCCGCGACCATAAAATGCATTCCGAGCGCGGCGTGGTGACGGTGGAGACGGCGGCCCGCGTCAATGCTGCCCGCGCCGCCGGACGGCGCATCGTCGCCGTGGGCACCACGGCGATGCGTCTTCTGGAAAGCGCCGCCGACGAAGGCGGCGTGCTGCATCCTTTCGATCGGGCCACCGATATCTTCATCACGCCCGGCTATCGCTTTAAGATTGTCGATGCGCTGATGACCAATTTCCATCTGCCGAAATCGACTCTGTTCATGCTGGTCTCGGCCTTCGCCGGGCTGGAGCGCATGAAATCGGCCTACGAGCACGCCAAGGCTCACGGCTACCGCTTCTATTCCTATGGCGACACCTCTCTGCTGGAGCGCGCATCGTGAGTTCTTTCCATTGGGAACATCTGGGCCAGGACGGTCAGGCGCGGCTGGGCCGTTTGCATACGGCTCATGGCCCGGTGGATACCCCGGCCTTCATGCCGGTGGGCACGGTGGGCACGGTCAAGGCCATGGCTCCGGAATCGGTGGCCTCCACCGGCGCGCAGATCGTGCTGGGCAACACCTATCATCTGATGCTGCGCCCGACGCCGGAGCGGGTCGAACGGCTGGGTGGACTGCACCGCTTCATGAACTGGCCGGGGCCGATTCTTACCGATTCCGGCGGGTTCCAGGTGATGAGCCTGTCGAAGCTGCGCAAGATGACCGAGGAAGGCGTGACCTTTCAAAGCCATCTGGACGGCAGCAAACATATGCTGACCCCCGAGCGTTCGATGGACATTCAGCGTATGCTGGACGCCGACGTCACCATGGCGTTCGACGAATGCACGCCCTATCCGGCCACGGAAACGCAGGCCGAAGACTCCATGCGCCTGTCCATGCGCTGGGCGCGGCGGTCCAAGGACGCTTTCGTCGAACGCGAAGGCTACGGCCTGTTCGGCATCGTCCAAGGCAGCGTCTATGAGCCATTGCGGGCCGAATCCTCGGCCAAGCTGAAGGAAATCGGGTTCGACGGCTATGCCATCGGCGGTTTGGCGGTGGGCGAAGGGCAGGAGGAGATGTTCCGCGTTCTCGATTTCACCACGCCGATGCTGCCGGCCAACCGGCCCCGCTATCTGATGGGCGTCGGCAAGCCGTCCGACATTGTCGGCGCGGTGATGCGCGGCGTCGATATGTTCGATTGCGTGCTGCCGACCCGGTCGGGGCGCACCGGCCAAGCTTTCACCCGGCGCGGCACGGTCAACATCCGCAACGCCCGGCACATGGACGACCCGCGCCCGCTGGACGAAGCCTGCGGTTGCCCGGCCTGCCGCAATTACAGCCGCGCCTATCTGCATCATTTGGCCCGCGCCGAAGAGGTGCTGGGGCTGATGCTGATGACCTGGCACAATCTGTATTATTATCAGGATTTGATGCGGTCCTTACGCGCCGCCATCGCCGAAGGCCGTTTGCAGGCCTTCGCCGCCGACTTCACCGCCCGGCAGGCGGCGGGCGATATCGAGCCGTTGTAAGGAGACGAGCGCCATGGCCGACAGCATTTACGACAGCCTGACCCAACTGGGCACGAAAACCGAGCTGCCGGACAGCCCCGACAAGGCGCTGCTGGAGACAGTGGCCAATCCCCATCCGGGGACGCTGTATCTGGTGCGCTTCGCGGCGCCGGAATTCACGTCGCTGTGTCCCATTACCGGCCAGCCCGACTTCGCCCATCTGGTCATCGACTACGTGCCCGACGAATTGCTGGTGGAAAGCAAGTCGCTGAAGCTGTTTCTCGGCAGTTTCCGCAATCACGGCGCTTTTCACGAAGCCTGCACGGTGGGTATCGGCAAGCGTCTGGTCGACGCGCTGTCGCCGGTGTGGCTGCGCATCGGCGGCTATTGGTATCCGCGCGGCGGCATCCCCATCGACGTCTTCTGGCAGACCGGCGCACCGCCCGAAGGGCTGTGGCTGCCCGATCAAGGCGTGGCCGGCTATCGCGGCCGCGGCTAGTCGCCGATGATCCGGGAGGCCATCCGGCAAAAGGGGCTGGAGCTTGGCTTTGCCGAGGTCCGCTTCACCACGGCGGACGCCGTGCCGGGCGTGGCCGAGGATTTGGCCGCCTATCTGGCCGATGGCCGGCATGGCTCCATGGGTTGGCTGGCGGAACGCTTCGAGCAGCGCACTTCGCCCCAGGGACTTTGGCCGGAGGTCCGCAGCGTCATCGTGCTGGGCGAGAATTACGGACCCGGCTCCGATGCCCTGGCTTCCTTGGGGGCCAGCGGGCGCGGCCATGTTTCGGTCTATGCCCGGGGCCGCGATTATCACGACACCCTGAAAAAACGCCTGAAAGCCTTGGCCCGCTGGCTGGTGGAAACTCACGGCGGCGCGGTCAAGGTTTTCACCGACACAGCGCCGGTCATGGAAAAGCCCCTGGCCACCCGCTCCGGCCTGGGCTGGCGGGGACGCCACACCAATCTGGTCTCCCGCCGTTTCGGTTCGTGGCTGTTTCTGGGGGAAATCTATACGACGCTGGAACTGGAGCCGGACGCGCCCGAACCCGACCGCTGCGGTGCCTGCCGGGCCTGCGAACAGGCCTGTCCCACCCAAGCTTTGAGCGACGGCCGCATCGAACCCCGCCGGTGCGTTTCCTATCTGACCATCGAAAACGGCGGAGCGATTCCGGAAGACCTGCGGGAGGCCATGGGCAACCGCATTTATGGCTGCGACGACTGTCTGGCCGCCTGCCCCTGGAACAAGTTCGCCTCGGTCACCGCCGAGCGGGATTATCTGCCGCGCGCCGAGCTGTTGGCTCCCCGGCTGGCGGATCTGGCCGACCTGGACGACGCCGCCTTTCGACAGGTGTTCGCCGGTTCGCCGGTCAAACGCATCGGCCGGGACCGTTTTCTGCGCAACGTGTTGACCGCCATCGGCAATGACGGCGATGTCGCTTTGCGTCCCATCGCCGAAAAGCTGGCGGGCGATCCTTCGTCCCTGGTGGCCGAGGCGGCAAGATGGGCTATCACTAAATTAGGACAATCATAACCGGACCGTCACTGGAAACGCCCGGGCGGAGCGTGTTAGCATTTTCCCCATGAGCGAGAAACAGTCCCTGGGCTATCCGTCCCGCCGCAAAGAAATCGTCGATGCCGCCCGGCAGATCGCCGCCGCTGACGGCTGGCCGGCGGTGACCGTGCGCGCCGTCGCCAGCCGCATCGGCTGCAGCGCGCCGGCGCTTTACCAATATTTCCGGGACAAGGACGAAATCCTTGACGCCTTGGCTGCCGAAGGCCGTTCGGTCTTGGCCGAGCGGATGGAGCAGGAATTGTCGGAAACCGGCCACGGCCCGTCCAAGCGGCTGCGGGCTGCGGTGCGGGTGCTGTGGGAATTCGCTCAGACCAACCCCGAGCTTTACGCGGTGATGTTCGGATTGTCCGGCCAGGATAATCACGGCGGCGGCGGACCGGCTTTGTCGCTGTTGCGGCGGGTGGCGGCGGAATTGGCGCAAAAGCGCGAGGCCGCTGAAGATGCCGAAGATTTGGCCGACAGCCTGATCGCGGCCGCGCACGGCTTCATCGCCTTGGCTCTGGCCGGGCAGTTTCCCGGCGGGGCCGATCGGGCGATGAGCCTGCTTCTCGCCCTGGCCGAAAACACGGCCAAGGGCGTCGGGCGCAAATAAGCTTTTAGACTTCGGCGGCCAGGGCGCGGGCCAGCTGGCTCAGGGCTTCCTGGTGGCGCTCGTTGGAGATGCTGGAGAAGTTGCGGGCCAGCTCCAGGCACATGCGCTGACGTGCGGTCAGATCCGGCGCCCGATGGCTGTCCAAGCCCTCGAAGAAATATCCCACCGGCACGCCCAGAACCTGGGCGATCTCGTACAGACGGCCGGCAGAAATGCGGTTGATGCCGCGCTCGTACTTATGGGCCTGCTGATAAGTGACACCGATGAGGTCGGCCATCTGCTGCTGGCTGAGTCCCAGCATGATGCGGCGCTCGCGGATGCGGGCACCAACATGACGGTCGGTATCGTTTGCGCGGTTGAGCGGCTTGGCCGCTTTGCTGTCCGTTTGAGTCGACATGGTCCCTGACACGATGCGAATAGGAATTAAGGGCATTTCTGAGAGTGAAAAAGACCCAAATTTCCTAGGTCTTTTCCACTTAGCCATAGGTGCTTATTCTTATTTTTCATGACAGGCAACAAAATAATCAAGCATGTCATGTATCCATCTTAAAAGATGACGCTGATGGCGGCCATAACAGCAGGATTGAGATCCGGCTAGGCAGTAACCGTTAATATTCGTAGTTGCTAAAGATCAGTCTGCTTCGTGTGCGGATTTTGTGACACTTTGTCTCGAAGCCATAATTGGCGGAGATGGGGGCATGAATGAAGGTTTAAGCCCCTTTCTTAATAGATTATCCCTTCCTTGAACCTATGGTTGATGTGGATTAATTCCTATATCTTTCCCGTAAAGATAGCAACAAGGCCTCGCGGAGTGAGTCGAATTATGACTTTTTGGCAGAAAAATTGGGGGAGAATGGCGCCGGTCAGGCGGAAAGGTTGATGCGCTGTCCGGAAATCGCGCTGTCGGACCAGCCGGGCATCTGCATGTCCAGATCGGACGCACCCTGGTCGGTCAGGGCCATGGCGGCGTTATAGGCGCTGCTTGCCTGGTCGGGACGCCCGGCCAGAGGGGAGGCTTCAGCCGCCTGGCTGCCGGCCTCCTGGGCCGCCAGCATCTGACCGTAGCTGGCCGCCAGTTGGAAAGAGGGAAGGGCGCCGGATGTATCTTGGTCCTGCGCCGTTGCCGTTTGCCCGCCCGCGGACTGGCCCGAGGTGGCATCCTGCTCCGTCTGGGTTTGCGGAATGACGGCATCGGAAACGGCCGAGGCGGCGGTGGAACCCGCCGAGGAAACGCTGGAGGCGGCCTGGGCGGCGGCCGTGGCGGCGGATTGCGCGTAGGTTTGGGCGGCGGCGAGTCCGAGTCGTCCCTTGGCCGCGGCGTCAAGCGCCGCCGCTCGGCTGTCCCACAAAGTGGAACTGGATGTGCGGACTCCAGAAACCACGGCGCGCCTGTTCCCCAGACAGGTTAATAAACTCTTAACCTACCGCAGCGGGCCGTGGATCACAAGATCACTTAAGGATGGTTATTTGGACTTGGTCAGCTTTTCCATCTGATCTTGAAGGGCCTTCAAGCGGCCCTGCAATTCGGCAATGGTGGCTTCGGCATGCTTGCCGGCTTCGACCATGGCGGCGGCGGCGGGATTGACCGACTGCCCCTGGGCGCCATAGAAGGGCGAGAACATCTTCATGGCGCTTTCGAAGAAGGTCATGTTCTGCTTGTTCATCTCCTCCAGCGGATTGAAGGGGAACAGGCCGTGCATGTATTGGCGCATCTGTTCCTCGTTCCGCTGGAACGCTTGCATGCTGTATTCCAGATAGCGCGGCACCAAGCCCCCGAGCTGGTCGCCATAGAAGCCGATCAGCTGGCGCAGGAAGCCGATGGGCAGCAGGTTCTGGCCTCCCTTGGATTCCTCTTCGACGATGATCTGGGTCAGCACCGATCGGGTGATGTCTTCTCCGGTCTTGGCGTCGTAGACCACGAAATCCTCGTTGTCCTTCACCATCTGACACAGGTGATCCAGCGTCACGTAGCTGCTGGTGGCAGTGTTGTAGAGACGGCGGTTGGCGTACTTCTTGATGGTGATGGGGGCGCTGCTCGTCATCGGATCGGGGCTTTCAGGTGGCGGCGTTGAGGCGACTTAAACATCTTCCTGGTTCTATTATTACGCCTTACGCGCAAAAATTTTACAAGACGAACGGAAGGATGGTCGGCGCCTCAGCCTGCTGGTCAAGGTGGGGCTGCTGGCATATAGTGTCGGCATGACCGACGCGCCCGATCTGCAACAGCTTGCACGCCGTTACATGGACCTCTGGCAAGACCAGATGGCGGCGGTGGTGAACGACCCTAAGCTGGCCGAATCGATGGCGCAGGCCTATACCCTGATGACCAAGAGCGCCGCCGCCATCGCCCAGGCGACGAACATCAAGGCGGGCGACGCCAACGCCAAGGGTGCCCATGAGCCGAACACGGATTCCCCTCTCTCATCCGGCGCGGCGTCTGGGGCCGCGGCCCCTGCCGTTCCATCTGATGAGCCAGGCCTCGATGCTGCTGTCCTCGCGCGGCGCGTTGCCGAGCTTGAGGAACGGGTCCTTCGCCTGGAAGCCGCACTTGCGGCCGGCGGCGGACAGCCTGCGGCAAAATCTCGACGCCGTCGACCCTCAGGCGTTTGATCAGGCGGTCGAGGCCGAAGCCTTCAGCCGCATGGACGGTTTCGTGCGGGGCATCGAAGCCTATCGCCATCATCCCTATCGCCGCGTGCTGGCCGACGTGCCCGCCGTGTGGAGCGACGGCAGCAGCCGGCTTCTCGATTATTCCCAGCCCGGTGCCGACGGCGTGCCGGTGCTGGTCATTCCGTCTTTGATCAACCGCGCCTACATTCTGGATCTGACGGCCCGGCGCAGCCTGATGCGCTATCTGGGGGAAAAAGGCCTGCGGCCTTATCTGCTGGACTGGGACGCGCCGGGCGAGGCGGAGAAATCCTTCACCCTCGACGATTATATCGCCGGGCGGCTGTCGGCGGCCTTGGACGTGGTGCTGAAGCTGGCGGGAAAACCCGTGTTGGCGGGCTACTGCATGGGCGGCCTGCTGGCTTTGGGGCTGGGACTCCTGCGCCAGGATGATGTGGCCGGGCTGGCGCTGCTGGCGACGCCATGGGATTTCCACCAGCCGGACGATACCCAGGGGCGCATGGTCGCCAGTCTGCGTTCCTGGCTGGTGGACGTCATCAAGATCGACGGCACCTTGCCGGTGGATCTGCTGCAAATTTTGTTCACCACCATCGACCCCGCGGGCGCCGACAAGAAATTCCGCGCCTTCGCCCGTTTGCCGCAAAAAGGAGCCAGGGCCAGGGATTTCGTGGCGCTGGAGGATTGGCTGAACGACGGCGTGGCCCTGGCCGGGCCGGTGGCGCGGGAATGCCTGTTCGGCTGGTACGGCGACAATACGGCGGCGCGGGGCCGCTGGGTCCTGTCGGGTCGGGTGGTTTCGCCCGCAGATTTCATCAAGCCGTCGCTTGCCATGATCCCCATGAAGGATCGTATCGTTCCTCCGACCTCGGCGCTGGTGCTGGCTCGGGCCTTGCCCCATGCGCTGATCCGGCCTTTGGCCGCCGGCCATATCGGCATGATGACCGGTAGCCGGGCCAAAACCGACGTCTACGGTCCCCTGGTCCGGTGGTTGAATCGTGTCGGCCGTCATTGAACAGCTTGCCTAGGAAACCGCCGATCCAGTAAACACGTTGGGCGAGAGTTTTTTCTGGCTAATCAGGGAATACCGGAACGGTAGAAAAGTACCCCTCATAGATATAAGTGGAGATCTGGGAATGTCCGATATCGTTATCGTCGCCGCGACCCGCACCCCCATCGGTGCTTTTTCCGGCAGCCTGTCTTCCTACAGCGCCGCCGGCCTGGGCGAAGTGGTGATCCGCGAACTGCTGTCGCGCGCCAAGGTCGAGGCCGCCGAGGTCTCCGAACTGATTTTCGGTCAGGTGCTCGCCGCCGGCGACGGCCAGAACGCCGCCCGTCAGGCCGCCATCAAGGCCGGTCTTCCCATCGGTGTTCCCGCTTGGACCATCAATCAGGTTTGCGGCTCGGGCCTGCGTACCGTCGCCCTGGGCTTTCAGGCCATCAAGAACGGCGACGCCAGCATCGTCATCGCCGGCGGTCATGAAAGCATGTCCAACTCCCGCCATGCTGTCTATCTGCGCGGCGGTGTCAAGATGGGCAACACCGACATGGTTGACACCATGATCAAGGACGGCCTGACCGACGCTTTCTCCGGCACTCACATGGGCATCACCGCCGAGAACGTGGCCAAGCAGTGGAATCTGTCCCGCGAGGATCAGGACGCCTTCGCCCTGGCGTCCCAGCAAAAGGCCGAGGCCGCCATCAAGGCCGGCAAGTTCAAGGACGAGATCGTTCCCGTGAAGATCGTCGTCAAGAAGGAAGAGAAGCTGTTCGACACCGACGAGCATCCGAAGTTCGGCACCACCGCCGAATCGCTGACCAAGCTGCGTCCCGCTTTCGACAAGGCCGGCACCGTCACCGCCGGCAACGCGTCGGGCATCAATGACGGCGCCTCCGCCGTCATGTTGATGACCGCCGCGGAAGCCGCCAAGCGCGGCCTGACCCCGCTGGCCCGCATCGCTTCGTGGGCGACCGCCGGCGTCGATCCCTCGATCATGGGCACGGGTCCGATCCCGGCTTCGCGCAAGGCTCTGGAAAAGGCCGGCTGGAAGGTCGACGACCTGGATCTGATCGAAGCCAACGAAGCCTTCGCCGCTCAGGCCATCGCCGTTAACCGCGACATGGGCTGGGACACCGCCAAGGTCAACGTCAACGGCGGCGCCATCGCCCTGGGCCATCCCATCGGCGCTTCGGGCAACCGCGTTCTGGTGACGCTGCTGCACGAAATGCAAAAGACCAACGCCAAGAAGGGCCTGGCCACCCTGTGCATCGGCGGTGGCATGGGCGTCGCCCTGACCGTCGAACGCTAAGACCGACGCAACGGAAAAGCCCCGGTCGAAAGTCCGGGGCTTTTTCTTGCGGTTTACTGCTCAAGGATACCTTTTCATAAATGCGAAATCGCCCGACCATAAGGGCGGTCGTTGAGGTGGAGGAGATTGTGTGATGGGTCGAGTTGCTCTTGTTACCGGCGGCACCCGAGGCATCGGCCGCGCCATTTCCGAAGGCCTGAAAAATGCCGGCTATCGTGTTGCCGCCAACTATTTCGGCAATGTCGAAGCCGCCAAGCAGTTCACCGAGGAAACCGGCATTCCCGCCTATCGCTTCGACGTCTCCAGCTTTGCCGAGTGCGAAGCCGCGGTAGCCAAAATCACCGCCGAGATCGGCCCGGTCGAGATTCTGGTCAACAACGCCGGCATCACCCGCGATTCCACCCTGCACCGCATGACCTACGAGCAGTGGGAGGACGTGATCCACACCAACCTCACCTCCTGCTTCAATCTGGCGCGGGCGGTGATCGATTCCATGCGCGACCGGGGCTTCGGCCGCATCGTCAACATCGGCTCTATCAACGGTCAGGCCGGCCAGTACGGTCAGGTGAACTATGCCGCCGCCAAGTCGGGCATCCATGGCTTCACCAAGGCCTTGGCGCAGGAAGGCGCCGCCAAGGGCATCACGGTCAACGCCATCGCTCCCGGCTATGTCGACACCGAGATGGTCCGTGCCGTTCCCCACGCCGTTCTGGAAAAAATCATCGCCAAGATTCCCGCTGGCCGTCTGGGCCGCGCCGAAGACATCGCCCGCGGCGTGCTGTTCCTGGTGTCCGACGACGCCGATTTCATCACCGGCACGACCCTGTCCATCAACGGCGGCCAGCATATGTATTAAACACAGGTATGGATTGCCGCCACCGTCCAGGCTGCTAAGGTTGAGGCCCCCGTCCGGTTTCCGGGCGGGGGTTCGTTCGTTTCAAGGAGCCCGCATTGTCCGCCTCTCCCCGCGCCACCATGATCGGCGCTTCCGCCCTGGTTCTGTGGTCTACCCTGGCGGTGATGACTGCCTGGACCGGCAAGGTGCCGCCCTTTCAGCTGGTGGCCATGTCCTTCGCCATCGGTTCGGTGATCGCGGTCATCAATTGGACGATCCGGGGACAGGCGATTCTGCCACGTCTGAAACAGCCGGCGGGTGCCTGGGCGCTGGGGGTGGCCGGGCTGTTTGGCTATCATTTTTTCTATTTCCTGGCTTTGCGTCTGGCGCCGCCGCTGGAAGCCAATCTTCTGAACTATCTGTGGCCGCTGCTGATCGTGCTGTTTTCGGCTCTGCTGCCCGGCGAAAAGCTGTTGCCTCGTCATATCGCCGGAACCCTGGCCGGCATGGGCGGCGCGGTGCTGCTGATCACCAAATCGGGCGGGGCCAGCTTCGACAGCCGTTATGCCCTGGGGTACGGTTCGGCGGCGTTGTGCGGCGTCATCTGGGGCGCCTATTCGGTGCTGAACCGCCGCTACAAGGATGTGCCGAGCGATGCCGTCGGCGGTTTCTGCGCCGCCACCGCCGTGCTGGCTCTGCTCTGCCATCTGGCTTTCGAGCAGACCGTCTGGCCCGAGGGCTGGCAGTGGCTGGCAGTTCTGGTGTTGGGCACAGGTCCGGTGGGCGTGGCTTTCTTTGTCTGGGATCACGGCTGCAAGCACGGCAACATTCGTGCCTTGGGGGCGATGGCCTATGGCGTGCCGCTGTTGTCCAACGGGCTGCTGATCGCTTTCGGCCAGGGCGAGCTGACATGGCGGGTCATCGGCGCCGCCCTGCTGATCATCGGCGGCGCGGCGCTGGGGGCGGGCGATCTTTTGTCGTTCAGGAAGAAGAAGCCCCTGCCCGCCGTTTAGCCAGCCGCTTTTCCAGCATGACCTTGACCTTTTCCCAGCCGACCGGCGGGCGGGGGTCGAGGGACAGGCCGACGGCGACGATGCGGCCGTCGCGCATTTCCCGCACGATCAGGTCGACCGGGCCAAGATGGACGCGGTCGCCCTCTTCAAGATCCTGGCGGAATTCCCGGCGGAACAGGTCGGACACCGTGGCGGAATCGTGATCGCTGCCCAGCGGCAGATCATAGGCCTCGCGCAGGGCCTGAACGGTGATTTCCGGTCCGATGATGAAGTCGCCGTAAAGGCTGGCGTCTTCCTCCAGATCCTCTTTCATGCGGCCGAACAGCTTGTCCAGCAGCGGCACCTGATTGGGAGCCACCAGCAGATAAACCCGGTCGCCCGCCTGAAGATCGTCGGGAACGCTTTTGATCTTGCCGGCGCGGCGCACCAGGACGGGACGGGCCCAACGCGGCAACGGGCGGCCCTGGGCCACCGGGCTGTCGGGGTGCAGCACATAGGCCACCAGCTCGCGGTCGGCCAGCCCCGGCAGGTCCACCTCCATGCGGTCGACCGGCCCGGCCTTTTCCGGCACGATCAGGCCCAGCCAGTGGGCCAGCGGCCGCACCGTCCAGCCCTGAACCAGCAGCGAGGCCACCACCACCAGGAAGGCCACGTCGAAAAACACCGAGGCCTGGGGCACGCCGCCCAGCATGGGCACCATGCCCAGCAGGATCGAGACGGCTCCGCGCAGGCCCACCCAGGATATGAAGACACGTTCGCGCTTGCCGAAACCGAACGGCGACAGGCACAGAAACACCGCCGCCGGCCGGGCCAGAAAGGTCAGGGCGGCGGCCAGCAATCCGGCCATGCCCAGTTCCGACGGAAACTGGCTGGGGGTGGCCAGCAGGCCGAGGGTGACGAACATGGCGATCTGGGCCAGCCAGGTGATGCCGTCCTGAAAGCGGCGCAGGCCGCCGACGCCGTGCAGCTTGGCGTTGCCCGCCACCAGACCGGCCAGATAGGCGGCCAGGAAGCCGCTGCCGCCGATGGCGTTGGTCAGGCCGAATACCGTGACCGCCAGTCCCATCACCGCCACCGGCGTCAGGCCGGGGTCCAGCTTCATGCGGTTGACCACGGCGATGATGGCGACGCCGCCCAGCAGGCCCATCAGCACGCCGCCGCCGCCTTCCATGATCAGATGCAGAATGATCTGCCCCCAGCCGCCGCTTTGGTGGCCGGTCAGGATGGCTGTCAGGGTCAGGGCCAGAAAAATGGCGACGGGATCGTTGGTGCCGGATTCCACCTCCAGGGTCGAGCGCACGCGGTCGCGGATGGTGATGCCGCCGACGCGCAGCAGAAAGAACAGGGCGGCGGCGTCGGTGGACGACAGGATAGTGCCCATCAGCAAGGCCATCGGCCAGTCCATACCCAACAGCCAATGGGCCGGCAGGGCCACCAGAGAGGTGGTGACCAGCACCCCTATGGTCGCCAGGGTGACGGCGGGCGCGGCGGCCTGACGATAGCTTTTCAGGCTGGTGTGGAAGCCGCTGTCGAACAGAATCACCGACAGGGCGGCGCTGCCGATCAGAAAGGCGGTGGGAACGTCGGCGAACTTGATGCCGCCGATGCCGTCTTCGCCGGCGGCGAGGCCGATGCCGAGAAAAAGCAGCAGCAACGGCGCGCCGAAGCGGAAAGCCAGGACGCTGGTGAACACGCTGGCGACGGCAAGCCCGGCACAAACCAGAATGATGAGATTGATGCCGTCCATCCGCCGTTTCGCCTTCCTATGTCTTTTTTCCCATGGTGACGGTTGGGCGGAAAAGCGTCAACCGTGGGCGGCACGCAAAATCAGTCCGTCGGCCGAGGCGCGCCCGGCTTCGAACAGACGCTCCAGCAATTGAGGTTTGGGGTCCAGGGCCGATCCCTTGGGCACGAAGAAATCCGGGCTGATGGACAGGGAATGAATTTCCAGATCGCGCAGCCGCGCCAATTCGGGCGGCAGCCGTCCGGCGATGGCGACGACGCGCTGGATTTCGGCGATGGCGTCCATTTCCCGCATCAAGGGGGCGTTGAACAGAATGCGCTTCAGCCGGGCGAAGATTTCCGGGGCGGCGGTGGGCGCGCCCGGTTCTTCGTCGGGGGTCAGTTTGACTACCAGCAGAGACCGGCAATCGGTCTGTGTCACCATCGGCAGCAACGGCGGATTGGACGAGAACCCGCCATCCCAATAGGGCTCGCCGTCCATTTCCACGGCCTGGTGAATATAGGGAATGCAGGCCGAGGCCATCAGCACGTCCAGACTGATCTCGCTTTCCCGGAAAATGCGGACATCGCCCTTGGGCACATGGGTGGTGGCGATGAACAGGGGCAGCGGACAGTCCCGTTTCAGCCGGTCGAAGTCGATCATGCCCGCCAGCAGGTCGCGCAAGGGGTTCACGTTCAGCGGATTGAACTGATAGGGCGACAGCACCCGCGTCATCAGGTCGAACGACATGTCGGCGCCCGGCAGGCCCAGCGGGCTGAAGGCTGACAGCTTGCCGACGCCGTCCCACAGGCGGCGCAAGGCCTCGCGGGCGCCGGGACGGCCGCTTTCAAGCAGGCCCCAGGCGGCGACGGTGGCGTTGACCGCCCCGGCGCTGGCGCCGCTGATGGCGCCCAGCGGCAGGTCGTCCTCTTCCAAAAGCCGGTCGAGGACGCCCCAACTGAACGCGCCATAGGCCCCGCCGCCCTGAAGTCCCAGGGCGGTGGGGGCGGCAAAAGGCCCGGCATAGGCCGGAATCGTCTGAATGGGGGTACGCCACAACATGCTCCGCAACCTTTCCAAATTATGTTGCAGTGCAATATATGGGGCGGACCAGCTTCCTATTTCAAGGGCGGATGCCAACCTTTCGCCGCCAGCTCGAATCCCTTGAACTCGAAGGCCGGCGAAACCGTGCAGCCCACCAGGGTCCAATCGCCCAGGGACTGTGCCGCTTGCCAGGCATGGGCGGGGACGACGCCGTGGGGATGTTCCCCGGCGGCCAGATCGTTGCCCAGGCGGACGAAGCTTTCGGGATGGTCGGTTTCGGCGATGGACAGGACCAAGGGCGCGCCTGCATACCAATGCCAGATTTCCACGGCGTCCACCCGGTGCCAATGGGAACGTTCCCCCTTGGCCAGCAGGTAGTAAATCAGGGTGCAGGCTCCGCGTCCGCCGGGGCCGTCCGGCGCCCGGTAGGTTTCGCGGTAATGTCCGCCTTCGGGGTGGGGCTGCAAATCCAGCAGCTCCACCACTTGCGAGGCCGTCAGGCCGGGAGAGATGATCATTCCATCGGCACCGTGGCGGCGACCGACGGACGTTTTTCCGCTTCGGCGTACCAAGCGGCCAGACGGGGATGGGTGCGGCGCCAGTCGTCGGCGATTTGCCGGAAATCCAGATAGCCAAGGGCGGCGGCGATGGCCACTTCGCCAATGGTGAACTGTTTGCCCAGATCGGCGGCTTCCTGTTCCAACTGGTTCAGGCCGCGGGCGATGGCGGCTTTTTGCCGGTCGATCCAGCCGGACCAGCGGTACTCCACCGGGCGGCGCAGGGATTCGATCACCACCTGCAAGGCGGCGTCCAAGATGCCGTCGGCCAGGGCTTGGCGGCGGATGGCAGTCCAGCGGGCCGGTCCGGCGGGGGGAAAGAACTTGGCGCCGTCATGCAAGGAGTCGAGGACCTCGCAGATGACCGGGCTGTCGTAGACCTGTTGGCCGTCGTCCAGGATCAGGGCCGGCACTTTGCCCAAGGGATTGTCGGCGGGAAGATCGGTGGCGGGATCCCAAGCGTTGGTCTTCAGCCGCTCGATACGGTCGTCCAGGCCGGTTTCCAGGGCAAGGATGGTGACCTTGCGCACATAGGGCGAAGTGGGCGAATAACGCAGTTTCATGATCAGAAGTGTCTTTCCGTTCAGAAGGCATCTTTGCGGCGACGGATTTCGCCGAAGACTTTGGCGGGATCGGCTCCGGCCAGGCCGACGCCCTGCTGTACGCTGGCAATGTCGGCGCGCAGGAAGGGGTTGGTGGCTTTCTCCAGTCCCAGCAGCGCCGGCACCGTCGGCTGATGGCGGGCGCGAGCGGCGTCCACCTCGGCGATGCGGGACAGCAGAGCGGTGTTGCCGCGCTCGACGGTGCGGGCAAAACGGGCGTTGGACTGAGTGTATTCATGGGCGCAAAAAACCCGGGTGTCGTCGGGTAAAGCGCGCAGGGCGGTCAAGGACGCCCACATCTGTTCGGGAGTGCCTTCGAACAGGCGGCCGCAACCCAGGGCGAACAAGGTGTCGCCGCAAAACAGCGCCTTGCTCTCGGCGAACCAATAGGACAGGTGTCCGCGCGTATGGCCTGGAGTAGCGAAGATTTTGGCCTCCGCCCCGCCCAGACGGAAGACGTCGCCGTCGTGCAAGGGGATATCCAGGCCGGGAAGCCGCTCGGCGTCGGCCCGGGCTCCGGCAATCTTGCAGCCGGTGGCCCGTTTCAGGGCCAGATTGCCGCCCGTATGGTCGTCGTGGTGGTGGGTGTTGAGGATATGGCTCAGGGTCCAGCCCTTCGCCGCCAGCCGGTGCAGCACCGGTTCGGCCTGGGCCGGGTCCACCGCCGCCGTCGCCCCGGTTTCCGGGTCGTGCAGCAGGTAAATGTAATTGTCGCTCAAGACCAGAATCTGTTCGATTTCCAGCACGGCCATGCAGGCTCTCCATCCAGACGCGTTCCTGCCTTGGGGAACACTCTAGCACAATTCACTTGCCGCACACGGCCCGGCGTCTCATTGATAAGCTTATGTGGAGCGACGTCATCGATCTGCGAGATTTCTATGACTCCAGTCTGGGCCAGATCGCCCGGCGGATGATCCGGCGCCGCATGCGTGAAATTTGGCCGGACCTGAAGGGACAGCGGGTGCTCGGCATCGGCTATGCCACGCCTTTCCTGTGGTCCCTGCGCGAAGAGGCCGAGCGGGTCTTGGCGGTGATGCCGTCGTCCCAGGGCGTGATGCCCTGGCCCGCCGAGGGGCCGGGATTGGCGGCTTTGGCCGAAGAAACCGATCTTCCCTTTCCCGACCGATCGTTCGATCGGATCGTTGTCGTTCATGGATTGGAATCCACCGAGCATGTGCGCGGCATGATGCGCGAAATCTGGCGGGTGCTGGCCGACAGCGGACGCCTGCTGGTGATCGCCCCCAACCGCCGGGGCATTTGGGCGCAGCTCGACCGCACGCCCTTCGGTCAGGGACGGCCCTATACGCCGTCTCAGCTGAACAGATTGCTGCGCGACAACATGTTCATGACCCTGCAAAACAGCACGGCGCTTTATATGCCGCCTTTCACCAGCCGAGTCGCCCTGCGTTCGGCGCCGGCTTGGGAAAATCTGGGAAGCCGCTGGTTTCCCGGCTTCGCCGGCGTGCTGATGGTGGAAGCGGCCAAGCAGCTGTATGCCGGAACCGCCATCCGCGCCGAAGACGACCGCGAAGCCAAGCGCCGCCGGGGCTATGTCGCCATGCCTCAGGGCTTCCGGCGCGACAAGACCTAGGGCCGCAGAATATGCGTGTGGTCGGGGGCGTAAAGACGGCTGTCGGTGAAATCGGCACCGTCCAGAACGCGGCCCACCAGTACCAGGGCGGTGCGAGTGAACCCGGCTTCCTTTACCTTGTTGCGGATATCGGCCAGCGTGCCGCGGACGAAAGCCTGATCGGGCCAACTGACGCGATAAGCCACCACCACCGGGCAGTCCTCGCCGTAAAGCGGCGACAGCTCGCGCACCACATGGGCTAGATTGTTTACCGACAGATGAATGGCCAGGGTGGCGCGGGTGGCGCCGATGGTCGCCAGATTCTCATGCTCGGGCATCGAGGAGGACCGCACGGCGGTGCGGGTCAGCACTACGGTCTGGCTGATGTCGGGCAGGGTCAGCTCGGTGGACAGGGCGGCGGCGGCGGCGGCGAAAGCCGGCACCCCCGGCGTCACGTCATAGGGAATGTTCAGGGCGTCCAGGCGGCGCATCTGCTCGGCGATGGCGCCATACAGGGACGGGTCGCCGGAATGGACGCGGGCGACGTCATGACCGGCGGCATGGGCTGTTCCGATTTCGGCGACGATCTGGTCCAGGTCCAGCGGCGCGGTGTCGATCACGCGGGCACCGTCCTGGGCTTCGGCGACGATTTCCTCGGGCACCAGAGACCCGGCGTACAGCACAACCGGGCAGCGGCGGATCAAGTTCAGTCCGCGGACGGTGATCAGGTCGGGTGCGCCCGGCCCGGCGCCGATGAAATGCACGGTCATGTCTGCCACGGCCTTCCAGTTTTACAAGGGGCTGCGAAGATAGCCCGACGGTGGGGGCGCGCCAAGCCTTCAGGCAGCCCTCCCCGATCTTCATTGGAAATCTTGTTCTCCCATGACTATTGTAGGGGGCTGGGTTTAGTGATATTGCGACAGAACATTTCGCGACAGTTTCGTTAAAACCGCAGTTTGACTGGGGATATTGGTGACAAACGCCGCCCTTTTAACGACTGAGACAAGCAATCCGCCTTCCTGGACGAACTTGGCGAGAAGCCTGGACGCCCTGCATACCTTGTTGGTGCTTTGCATTGGCGACGAGGTGGTGTGGATGAACCGCGCCGGGGCGGCCAGCATGGGATTTTCATCTCAGTCCGAGGCGGTGGGACGGTCTTTCTTCGAGATGGCCCATCGCGACTACGCCGATCTGTCGGAATTGGGCCTGGAAGTGCTGATGGAGGAAGCCGGGCCTCTGTCCATCAAGCTGGTTCATACCGACGGCCATGACGTCGACGTCAATATGTGGGTCAGCGTCGTCGAGGAGGGAATGTTCCTGGTGGAATGCCATGACATTTCCGAGCATCTGCGCGCGGCTCGTCTGCTGCGTCAGCGTGAGCAAAGGCTGGAAGGCATCATCAATACCGTGGCCGACGGCATCATCACGGTGGATGAGCGCGGTCTGATCCAGACGTTCAATCCGGCGGCGGAGACGATTTTCGGCTTCAACAAGGCCGAGGTCATCGGCAAGACCGTGCGCATTCTGATTCCCGACGTTCTCAATGCCGATGCCCGCGAGGCCTCCGACTGGATCAAGCGTCTGGCCGAAGCCAAGAATCTGATCGGCAAAAAGAAAGGCGGCGAGGAATTTCCCGTCGAACTCAGTGTGCGCGAGATGCAGCAGGGCGAGTCGCTGTCCTTTACCGGCATCGTCCGCGACGTCACCGCCCAGCGGGCCGAGGAACAACGCATTTTCTACATGGCGCATCACGACGCCCTGACCGGGCTGCCCAACCGCCATCTGTTCGACGACCGCGTCGAGGAAGCGTTCAAGCGGTGTCATCGCCACAACGAGAAAATGTCTCTGCTGTTCGTCGATCTGGATAAATTCAAACCGATCAACGATACCTACGGCCATGCTGCCGGCGATGTCGTGCTGAAGGAACTGGCCCGGCGTATGGGGCAGACCATTCGTGCCACCGACACCGTCGCCCGCGTCGGCGGCGACGAGTTCATGGTGCTGCTGGAAGAATTGGAAACGGCCGAGGAAGCCACGGACGTGGCCAGCAAGATCGAAGCGGCCGTCCTTGCTCCGATTTTCTATGAAGGCCACCGGCTGACCGTCGGCGCCAGCATCGGCATCGGCGTTTATCCCGACGACGCCAAGGACATCAGCGAACTGATGGATTTCGCCGATCAGGCCATGTACCACTCCAAGCACAAGCGCAGATGATTTCTGCGGCTTCCCTATTCGCCGCTTCCGCCGGAGAGCGGTCGGCATGAATCGCCAGCAGCGCCGCAGTTCGGGAAAAATCGCCGGGCCGCAGCAGGCCGGCGAAATGATGGCGGCGGCTGTTTCCCAGCATCAGACCGGGCGATTCGCCGAGGCGATCGCGCTTTACCGCAAACTGCTCAAGCTGGTCCCGTCCGAACCCGAGCCTTGGTACAATCTGGGGCTGGCCCAGATGCAGTCGAGCGATGCCGCCGCCGCCGCCCAGTCCTGGGGCAAGGCGATTGCCCTGCGCCCCGACTATGGTGCCGCCTGGAGCAACCTGGGACTTGCGCAAGCGGCCTTGGCCGAGCCGGAGGCGGCGGCAACATCCCTGCGCCGTGCCTTGGAGCTGTTGCCCGCTCAGCCTGAACCTTACCGCAATCTTGCGGCCGTGCTCGGCCAACTGGGACAAGCGGCGGAAGGCGAGACGATGGCCCGCCGTTCCCTGTCCCTGCGTCCCGACGATCCCGAAGGCCTGAATAACCTGGGCATTCTGCTGCATCAGCAGGGGCGTCTGGACGAAGCGGAAACGGTGTTCCGGCGGGCCATCGCCATCGCCCCCGATTTTGCCCGTGTTCACTTCAACCTGTCTCTGGTGCTGCTGACCAAAGGCCAATGGGCGGAAGGATGGGCCGAACGGGAATGGCGGCAGACCGGCGGCGTCGGCAATGTTCAGGACCGGGGTTTTGTCCAGCCGGCCTGGAACGGCGAGGCTCTGGCGGGGAAACGCATCCTGCTTTATGCCGAACAGGGCTTCGGCGATTCACTTCAATTCCTGCGCTATTGCGCCACCGTCGCCGCCAGGGGGGCCGAGGTGGTCGTCGAGGTTCCGCGTCCACTGGCGCGCCTGTCGGCCACGGCGCCGGGCGTTTCCCAAGTGGTGGCGGCCGGCGATAAATTGCCGCCGTTCGATTGCCGTCTGGCCCTGATGAGTCTGCCCCGCCTGCTGGGTGTGACGGCAGGGGATGTTCTGGTTGTGCCGCCTTATCTGGCGGCTCCGGCGTCCGACTGGCCGAAACGGTTGGCGGCCTGGCCGGGGCGGAAGGTCGGACTGGTCTGGTCGGGCGATCCGCGTCCGCATGATCCTTTGGCGACGGCGGTGGACCGCCGGCGCAGCATTGCTCTGGCCGCTTTGAAACCGTTGCTGGAGACGCCGGGCGTCACCTTCGTCAGTTTGCAGAAGGGAGCGGCTTCAGGGCAGTTGCGGAAACTGGATGCGGCGATCCGCCCGCGGGAAGCAATGGCCGATATCCGGGATTTCGCCGATACGGCGGCGCTGGTCGCGGCTTTGGATCTGGTGATCACCGTCGATACGGCGGTGGCCCATCTGGCCGGAGCTTTGAACAGGCCGGTGTGGATTTTGTCGCGTTTCGACGGTTGCTGGCGCTGGCTGAGTGGGCGCGACGACACTCCGTGGTATCCCTCGGCCCGGCTGTACCGCCAGACCGCGCCCGGCGATTGGGAGACGGTGGTGGAACGGCTCCGCCTGGATCTGGCTCAGGCTTTTCCGGTCTGACGCTTGGCGCCGGGTTCCGGCTGTGGCTGATAGGCCGGCAGGGCGAAGATGAAGCGGGCTCCCAGCACCTGACCTTCGGGGCCGATGCGGTTGATGGCGCTCAGGCTGCCGCCATGAGCTTCGGCGATCTGCTTCGAGATGGACAGGCCCAATCCCGAGTGGGTGCCGAATTTTTCCGCCGCCGGGCGTTCGGTGTAGAAGCGGTCGAAAATGGCGTCCAGCTTGTTTTCGGGAATGCCGGGGCCTTCGTCCTCGACGGTGGCCACCACCTTGCCGTTCTCTCGCCGAGCCTGCAACACGATGTGGCCTTGGGGCGGGCTGAAAGACAGAGCGTTGGAAATCAGGTTGCGCAGCACCTGGGCCAGACGGCTTTCGATTCCCATCACCAGCAGCGGGTCTTCGCCCAGACATTCCACCGTGATGGAAACCCCTTCGGCGGCGCCGGTGTCCTGATAGATCGAGGCCAATCCTTCGACCATGCGGCATAGCGATACGGGTTCGCTGTCGGCTCGCGACAGCTCGGCGTCGATGCGCGAAGCGTCGGAAATGTCACTGATCAAGCGGTCCAGACGGCCCACGTCGTCCTGGATGATGGCCATCAGTCTTCGCTGCTGATCGGGATTTTGGATGCGAGCGCAGGTTTCCACCGCCGAGCGTAAGGATGTCAGCGGATTCTTGATCTCGTGGGCGACGTCGGCGGCGAAAGCTTCGACCGCATCCATGCGCCGCCACAAGGTTTCCGTCATCTCGCGCAGGGAGCCCGACAATTCGCCGATTTCATCGCCGCGCTTGGACAGGTCGGGGATGGTGTGGCGGCGGCCATGGCCGCGCCGGACCCGATCGGCGGCGGCGGCCAGACGGCGAACGGGGCGGGCGATGGTGCCGGCCAGATAGACCGACAGGCCGATGGTGATGGTCAGGGCGAAAGCGAAGGCCTGGAAGATGGTCAGCCGTACCTTGAACAGGCTTTGCGCGATGTCGTCGCCGCTGGACGACACCATCACCGCCCCCAGCACCTGTTTGTAATGCTGCACCGGCACGGCGGTGGTCAGCAGCAGCCGGTGGCCGCGCATGGCCCGCACGGCCCAGGCGGCGTCGCCGTTCAGGGCTTGGACCACTTCGGGATAATCGGTGGCCTTGGGGTGCGGGCTTTCGCGGTAGCGGGGCAAACCCTCGTCGGCCAGGCTCGATTGAGTGACGAAATTATAGATTTTGCGGAAGCCGCGGACGAACAGGCCCCGGTCCGGTTCGGGCAGGTCTTCCATCAGCACTTCGGTGGTGCCGGCCATCAGAATCTTGCTGTCGGCCAGTTCGTTGCCCTGATCGTCGAACAGGCGGGCGCGCATCCGCGCCGGCTGGGCCAGCCGGCGGACCATCTGCTTGGCGGCCGTGGGGGACAGTTCGGGAATGGCGAAGCCGGTGTCGATGACACCGCCCTCGCCGACTGCCGCCGCCATGATCTCGGCGCGGATGCGCAGGGATTCAAGTTCTTGGGCGATCAGCTCGTTCTTGTAGCGGTCAAGATAAAACAGCCCGCCCACCAGAATCACCGGCGCCAGGACGTTGACCGCCAAAATCCGCCAGGTCAGCGGCGAGGCGAACGGAAGCCATCGCCGCCGCCGTTTGGCTCCGGCTTCGGGAGCGGTGTCGGTCTTGGCGTCCGGTCCGGTTTCCGGGGCGTCGGTCACGGGTCTTCGCGATAGCGGTAGCCGACGCCGTACAGCGTTTCGATATGGCCGAAGTCGTTATCGATGTCGCGGAACTTTTTGCGCAGGCGCTTGATGTGGCTGTCGATGGTGCGGTCGTCCACATAGATGTGTTCGCCGTAGGCGGAATCGATCAGCTGGTCGCGGTTCTTCACGTGGCCGGGACGCATGGCCAGGGATTTCAGGATCAGGAATTCCGTCACCGTCAGATCCACCATCTGGCCTTTCCAGGTGCAGGCGTGGCGGGCGGGGTCCAGGGCCAGTTCGCCGCGCACGACGGTCTGCGAGGCGGCGCCGTCGTCGCGGGCCAGTTCGCCCCGGCGCAGCAAGGCCCGGATGCGTTCGATCAGCAGCCGTTGCGAGAACGGCTTCTTGATGTAATCGTCGGCACCCATGCGCAGGCCCAGCACTTCATCCACCTCGTCGTCCTTCGAGGTGAGGAAGATCACCGGAATGGCCGAGGTCTTGCGCAGGCGCTGCAAGACTTCCATGCCGTCCATGCGCGGCATCTTGATGTCCAGCACCGCCAGATCGGCGGGCTGCGACGACAAGGCGCGCAGGGCTTCGGCCCCGTCGGTGTAGGTGCGGACCTTGAAACCCTCGGCTTCCAGGGCGATGGAAACGGAGGTCAGGATGTTGCGGTCATCATCGACGAGGGCGATGGTCTGGGCCACGGCGGTCAAGCTTTCTCATAAATCGGATCTGGCCCAAGTGTGGCGGCTCGGCCCCATTTTGCCAAGGGGTCTTCGCCGTCGGGCCTGGCAACAGATAATCCCGCCTTTATGGCGAAATTTTGCCCGCTTGACGGCGTGTCGCGGCGAGCGGAAACTTTTCGCCCATGAACGAGATGGACACCCCTCCGGCGGCCATGGTCCCAGCTCCGGCCATCGACCGGGCCGCTTTGACGTTTTCCGTGCGCAAGCTGCTGCGTTGCCGCAACCGCGCCGCTCTGGCGACGTCCTTCGCGTCGGGGGGCGATGCTCCCCGGCCCTACGTTTCCCTGGTGACGACGGCCACCGATATCGACGGTTCGCCGCTGCTGCTGCTGTCGAAGCTGGCCGATCATACGCGCAATCTGGAGCGGGACAGCCGCCTGTCGCTGCTGTTCGAGGACACCGAGATTTACGCCAATCCCCAGCAGGGACCGCGGGTCACGGTGATCGGCACGGCTCGGCGCTGCGAGGATCAGGCAATCATTGAACGGGTAAGACGCCGCTTTCTGGCCCGTCATCCCGGCGCCGCCCTTTATGCTGGTTTCGCCGACTTTTCTTTCTTCAAGATTGCGCTGGAACGCTTCCACTGGGTGGGCGGTTTCGGCCGCGCCGTCTGGCTGAATCAGGATCTGCCCTGTTCCGGAGAGGCCGTCACCGAGTTCGCCGCGGTTGAATCCGACTTGATCGGTCGGATAAATCGGGATCACGCCGAAGCCCTCATGCATGCGGCCAACAGTTTGACCGGAAAGCGTGCAAAGCATTGGCGCGCCGTGTCGCTGGACCCCGACGGCATTGATGCCAAATGCTCGCAAAGGGTGTATCGCCTCGGTTTCCCAAAATCGCTGATATCAAGCGGCGAGCTGATACCCACACTATCCAATCTGGCAGTGCTGGGGAAAAACGGGGTCAATCGATAATACTTATAGCTAATCGTTGCTCCAAAAGCGGCTTGGCGGTATTCTTTGGTCATCCGTCATTCGATCCCATCTGCCTGAAATCCACCTTGCGTTGCAGAAACGATGGCCTATCCGCATACCCAGATCCCCGCGCAGAAACGGGGACTCGACTTGGCCGTCAAGGCAGAGTAATAGGCCGGGAACAACAGCAAGACCGGCGGCTGGCGGCAATCAATTAAGGATCTTTTCCAAGGAGCGGCGTTCATGACGAAGTTAGGTATCCGCGGCAGCACTACGAAAAACCGCAAGCTGCTGCAGTGGGTTGATGAGATTGCCCAGCTGACCAAGCCGGACAACATCCATTGGTGCGATGGTTCGCAGGAAGAATATGACCGCCTGTGTCAGCTGCTGGTCGATGCCGGCTCGTTCATTCGCCTGAATGAAGCCAAGCGTCCTAACAGCTATCTCTGCCGCTCCGACCCCAGCGACGTCGCCCGCGTCGAGGATCGTACCTTCATCTGCTCGCAGAACAAGAGCGACGCCGGCCCGACCAACAACTGGGTCGACCCCAAGGAAATGAAGGTTACCCTGAACAAGCTGTTCGACGGCTGCATGAAGGGCCGCACCCTGTACGTGGTGCCGTTCTCCATGGGTCCGCTGGGCAGCCCCATCGCCCATATCGGCGTCGAACTGACCGACAGCCCCTATGTCGCCGTCAACATGCGCATCATGACCCGCATGGGTCAGGCTTGCCTGGACGTGCTGGGTGAAAACGGCGAATTCGTGCCGTGCGTCCATTCCGTCGGCATGCCGTTGGCCGCCGGCCAAAAGGACGTGGCCTGGCCCTGCAATCCCAAGAACATCTATATCACCCACTTCCCTGAAGAACGTTCGATCTGGTCGTACGGTTCGGGTTACGGCGGCAACGCGCTGCTGGGCAAGAAGTGCTTCGCCCTGCGCATCGCTTCGGTAATGGCCCGCGACGAAGGCTGGCTGGCCGAGCATATGCTGATCGTCGGCGTGGAAAATCCCCAAGGCGAAAAGACTTACGTGGGCGCGGCTTTCCCGTCGGCTTGCGGCAAGACCAACTTCGCCATGCTGCTGCCGCCCGAAGGCTTCGAAGGCTGGAAGATCTGGACCGTCGGCGATGACATCGCCTGGATCAAGCCCGGTGCCGACGGCAAGCTGTACGCCATCAATCCGGAGGCCGGCTTCTTCGGCGTCGCTCCGGGTACCGGCGCGCACACCAACTTCAACGCCATCGCCGCCTGCCGCGCCAATTCCATCTTCACCAACGTCGCTCTGACCGACGATGGCGACGTGTGGTGGGAAGGCCTGACGGAAGACAAGCCGGCCCATGTCATCGATTGGAAGGGCCGCGATTGGACTCCGGATTCCAAGGAACCGGCCGCCCATCCCAACAGCCGCTTCACCGCTCCGGCCTCGCAGTGCCCGTCCATCGACCCCGACTGGGAAAACCCGGCCGGCGTGCCGATCTCGGCCTTCCTGTTCGGCGGCCGCCTGTCGAAGAACATGCCGCTGGTGTTCCAGGGCTTCAACTGGACGCATGGCGTCTACATGGGCGCCACCATGGGCTCGGAGGCCACTGCCGCCGCCGTCGGCCAGGCGGCCATCCGCCGCGACCCGATGGCCATGCTGCCGTTCTGCGGCTATCACATGGCCGATTATTGGGGCCACTGGCTGAACATCGGCCGCAAGCTGACCAACCCGCCGCCGATCTTCCGCGTCAACTGGTTCCGCAAGGACGAGAACGGCAAGTTCATGTGGCCGGGTTTCGGCGACAACATGCGCGTTCTGAAGTGGATCGTCGATCGCGTCCATGGCCGTGGCTTCGCCGTGGAAAGCCCCTTGGGCTTCATGCCGCGCCGCGAGGACCTGCCCTGGGAAGGCCTGGATTACCCGGCCGACAAGTTCTACGAGCTGATGACCCTGGACCGCGAAGCCGGTCTGGCCGAAGTCCGCGACCACGAAGTGCACTTCGACAAGTTCTATGACCGTCTGCCCAAGGAGTTTGCCAACGAGCGTGAATTGCTCAAGGCTCGTCTTCTGCGCTCGGCGGCCAAGTGGGAACTTGCCCGCGAGTAGCAGTAAAAAAAGAGTGGTTATTCTTGGGAAGAGGGCTGCTGCAAAGCGGCCCTCTTTTCGTTTATCTTTGCAGAATGAGCAGTCAGAAAAAAAAAGCCGTTCCAGACGGCAGCGTTTCACCTTGCGTCGAACGCTGTAAAATCGTGGCGCGCACCGGCGTCTGCCGGGGCTGCGGGCGTACCCGCGACGAAATTTCCGGCTGGGCCAACGCCAGCGAGGAGCGCCGCAAGGAGATTCTGGCCGAGCTGAAGCATCGCGCTTCGCTGATGGCCGAAGACGAGGAAGGGCCGAGCTGGTAAGGCGCGGCCTTTATTCCTTGGCGTCTTCCAGGCGGTTGATCTGGCGCAGTTCCCTGAATCGCCAGGCCCACAGGGCCACCACCAGCAGCGTGCCGACGCCGCCGATGACCACGGCCGGAACCGTTCCGAACCAGGACGCGGTAACGCCGGATTCAAATTCTCCCAACTCGTTCGAGGCGCCGATGAAGACCAGGCTGACGGCGCTGACCCGTCCCCGCATGGGGTCGGGCGTGCAAAGCTGCACCAGACTTTGGCGGATATAAACGCTGATCATGTCGCAGCTGCCCAACAGCACCAGCGCGCCCAGCGACAAAAGAAAATTCGACGACAGGCCGAAGACGATGGTGGCCAGGCCGAAGCCGCCGACGCAGAAGAATAAGATTTTCCCGGCATGTTTTCTCAGCGGCCGATGAGCCAGGGTGACGGCGCAGACGGTTGCGCCCACCGCTGGAGCGCTACGCAGCAGGCCAAGCCCCCATGGACCGACCGCCAGGATATCGCGGGCGAAAATGGGCAGCAAAGCCGTGGCGCCGCCGAACAGCACGGCGAACAGGTCCAGCGATATGGCTCCCAGAATGATCGGGCGCGACCAGACGAAACGAATGCCGGCGGTCAGGCGCTCGATCATCGGTGCTTCTTCGGAGGTGGTTTTCAGGTTGGTGCGAATGCAGGAAATGGCGACCACCGAACTGATCAGGAAAGCCGTCACCAACCCATAGACGAAATCGGGGCCGAAACCGTAAAGCAGACCGCCGATCGCCGGACCGCCGATGATTCCCACCTGCCAGACCGTCGAACTCCAGGCCACGGCGTTGGGAAAATGTTCGCGGGGCACCACCAGCGGCACCACCGACTGTAGCGCCGGCCCCAGGAAGGCGCGGGCGATCCCGGTGACCACCAGGATGGCGAAGACGGGAAAAACCGAGGTCAGGCCGTGCAAGGTCAAAATCAGCAGGGCGCTGGTGGCCAGAGTCGCGACGCTCAGACAGACCAGGGCCACGCGGCGGCGGTCGAAGCGGTCGGCCACCGCGCCGGTGAACAGCACCAGCATGATCTGCGGCAGGAAAACCGACAGCCCCAAAAAGCCCAAGTCCAACGGATCGTGAGTCAGGTCGTAGACCTGCCAGCCTACAGCCACCATCTGGATCAGATGGCCGACGTTGGAAAAGAAGCGGACTGCGAGAAACAGGCGGAAATCGCGGTAACGCAGGGCGGCGCGGGGAGCGACCTTGGAAGGGGGGCTATCGGTCATGGTGACGGCGACATTACGCCCCCGACGTTTCCTTAGCCATATTCCTTGCGTTTAAGTCTTGTTCCAAGAAAGTGGAAAAGCCTCTATTCCCAAGTGCGGATTTCCTCGTTGGCGGCCCGCAGGCGGCGGGTCAGTTCGCGGGCCAAGTTCATCAGGATGGCGGCATGGATTTCCGGATGGCCGGCCGACAAGGCGTGCAGTTTGGCGATATCCAGCGACTGAATGACGACGTCGGTTTCGGCCCGGACTTCGGCCGAGCGGGGCAGGCCGTCCAAAAGCGCCATCTCGCCGAAGCAGAGGCCGGGGCTCAAGGTGGCGAGGCGGCGGCTGCGGTCCTGGTCCAGCCCGACATGCACGCCGACGACGCCGCAGGACAGCAGATGCACCTGAGTGGCGGGCTCGCCTTCATGAAAGATGACGCTGCCTGCCGGATGCCGGGATTCCTCAAGAATCGGTGACAACAGGGCCAGGGCGGAGGCATCCAGTCCGGAGAACAGATCCATCTGGGTCAGCGGCACCAGATCATGGCCGGCCTCGGCCTCAGCTTCGGCCAACAATTCCCGTTCGGCCCATTCCAGGGCATGGTCGACGTCGGGCAGCATCAGGTTACCGTCGATGCCGGCGCTGCGCAGCCGCTCGAAGGCGTCGCGGCCCGGCCACAGATGGGCCAGCCTGACCTGCCGTCCGGCGTCCCGCTGGCGTTGCGCTAGAGCCAGGATCAGGTCGCCGCCCGAGGCTTCGACCTGACCGATGCGGCGGCAATCCAGAATCAGATGGCTGACGCAGGTGGGCAGGGCCGACACTTGCCGGACCAATTGTTCGACGGTGGTGAAGCGCAGATCGCCCTGTATCTCGAACACCGTGACCCGTCCCTGGCAGTTGGCCAAGGCTTGGCGTTCCTTTTCGTTGCGGATGCGCTTCGAGCCCACCGACACGCCGTCATATTGCCGTCGGACAGCGGACAGGCGACTTGGGCGCACATCGAACATGTTGATGCCGAAGCGTTCGGACAGATGTTCGCAAACCTTGATGCCGCGCACGCTGTTTCCCCGGGCGTCGAGGGGAGGCGAAAAGACGCCGATCCCCATCCGGCCCGGCAGAACGGCGATAATGCCGCCGCCCACGCCGCTTTTCGCCGGCAAGCCGATGCGGTAGCCCCATTCGCCGGAATAGTCGTACATGCCGCAGGAGTTCATCACCGCGACGACGTTCTTGACGTAGTCCTGGGCGATGGCCCGTTCCCCGGTCAGCGGGTTGACGCCGCCGTTGGCCAGGGTGGCGGCCATGACCGCCAGATCGCGGCAGGTGACCAGGATCGAGCATTGCTGGAAGTAAAGGTCCAGATGTTCATCCACCCGTTCGTCGATCATGCCGAAGTTCAATTCCAGATGGGCGATGGCGCGGTTGCGGTGTCCGGTGGCTTTTTCCGACAGAAACACCTTGTGGTCCACCGGCAGGCTGCGCCCGGTATAGCGGCGGAACATGTCGAGGATGCGCTCCAGCCGATGCAGTCCGCCCTCGCCCTTGATCAATGCCGTGGTGGCGATGGCGCCGGCGTTGACCATGGGATTGAAGGGCCGGTTGGCCTTTTCGTCGAAGATGATGGAGTTGAAGGCGTCGCCGCTGGGTTCCACGCCCACCTTGGACAAGACGGCGTCGCGGCCGCAATCTTCCAGCGCCAGCCCGTAGACGAAAGCCTTCGAGATGGATTGGATGGTGAAAGGAGTCTCGGAATTGCCAATGGCATAGAGTCCGCCGTCGGCGGTGACGATGACGATGCCGAAGTGGTTGGGGTCGGCTTTGGCCAGTTCGGGGATGTAATCAGCCAGATGCCCGTCCAGCAGCGGTCCGAAACGCTCATGCAATTCGGCCAGAATGCCGTCGATGGGAGATGTCGCCGGCCCGGCGGCGGTCTGCTTGGCGTAATGCGTCATGGCCTATATCCAACCCGATGATTGCCTTAATTTTCAGCAATACAACAGTCTATCAGATATAAGCCTCAAATTTAGGCGAATGTGCCCTTTGCCAACGGTTGTTTAGAATGCGTCGCCCCGACCGAACGTTTGTTCGATCCAACGGACGGCGGCGGGAAGATCATCGGCAATCAGCTCAGGAGCGCATTTTCCTTCGCTTTTCAAGCCGTGGCCGGTGCGCACCAGGATCGAGGCGGCACCGACGGCATGGCCAAGCTGCACGTCCACCGCCTTGTCTCCCACCATGATGGCGCGGGCGGGGTCGAAGCCAAGATCGGCCACCGCCTGATTGACCATGCCGGGTAGGGGCTTGCGGCAGGAACAGCCCTCGTCCGGGCCGTGAGGACAGAGATAGATGCCGTCGATGGTCACGTTGAACGGAGCCAGCAGGGCGTGCAAGCGGTCGTGGATGCGGTCCAAGGTGGGCAAATCGAAATAGCCGCGGGCGATGCCGGACTGATTGGTGACGATGACAAGGCCGTAACCCAGATCCTTCAATTGGGCCAAGGCCTCGCCGACGCCGGGGTACAGCTCCAGCTGGTCGGGAGCCGACAGGTAGTGGCGTTCGACGTTGATGGTGCCGTCACGGTCCAGCAGAACGAAGCGGCGCGGGTCGCGGAGGGAGGTCATGGCCTTCAGAGCCGTTCCAGACGGGCGGCGAAGAAGCCGTCCATGCCGCCTAGATGGTTGGGCAGACAGCGCAAGTCGCCGGTGGAGCTGATCAATTCGCTCAGGCCGCCGATTTCGTCGGCGCGGATCGGCAGGCGGCGGAACGGTGCTCCGGAAGCCAGCAAGGCGTCGATGCGGCGTTCGCCTTCCTCGGGTTGCAGCGAGCAGGTGCAGAACACCAGGCGTCCGCCCGGTTTCAGCATGGCCGCGGTCGCGGCCAGCAAGCGGTCCTGGGCGGCGGCCAGCTTGGCGACGTCTTCGGCGGTTTTCAGCCAGGCCGCTTCCGGATGGCGGCGCAGGGTGCCGGTGGCCGAACAGGGTGCATCCAGCAGCACGGCGTCCAGCGGCTGATCGGGAATCCAGCCGGCGGCGTCGGCGGCGACGGTGGTGGCGGTCAGACCGACGCGGGCCAGATTGTCGGACAGGCGCTCCAGCCGCTTGGCCGAGCGGTCCAGGGCGATGACGCGGGCGCCGGCGGCGGCCAGTTGGGCCGTCTTGCCGCCGGGGGCGGCGCAGAGATCGACCACGTCCCGTCCTGCCACGTCGCCCAGCAGGCGGGCGGGCAAGGCGGCGGCGGCGTCTTGAACCCACCAGGCGCCTTCGGCGAAACCGGGCAGAGCCGGGATCAATCCCCCGGCGGCGCGGCGCAAGGTGCCGGTGGGGAGAATTTCAGCCTCCAGCCTTTCCGCCCAAAGGAGCGGATCGGCCTTGACGGTGATATCCAGGGCGGCTTCGGACAGATGGGCGGCGGCGATGGCGCGGCAGGCGTCTTCGCCGTAAGCTTCGGTCCAGGATTGCCACAGCCAGTCGGGGGTGTTCAGGCGGGCGGCGTCCTGGGTGGCGATCATCGCCTGACCTTCACGGCCGAAACGGCGCAGCACGGCGTTGACCAGCTTGACATGGGCCGACAGTCCGGCGGCGCGGGTCATCTGCACGGCGGTGTCGACGGCGGCGTGGGCGGGGGTATCCAGGAACAGCAATTGCGCGGCGCCCAGGCGCAGGATGTCTTCGGCCAGGGCCGCCTTGGCGGGGATCGGGCGTTCCAGGCAGCGCCGGATCAGATCGTCGATCTGGCCCAGGCGGCGCAGAGTGCCGGCCACCAGCAGACGGGCGAAGGCACGATCGCGCTCCTCCAGACCGCTCAAATCCAGCGCTTCGTCCAAGGCGACGCGGCGGCGCAACACGCGGGACAGGGCTTCGACAGCGGCGGCGCGGGCGCCGAATTCGGAACGCGATAGCAAAAGGGACAACCGGAACTCTCCAAAAGCCGCAAGCATGACGATTGAACGGCAGGGCGATGAGGCTTAACTATGCCCCATCAAAGGTACAAGAGGACTACCATGACCGGCCAGGATCAAGGCGGCAAGAGCCCGCAAGCGGAACAAACGCAAAAGCCTGTTTCTCAGAGCGAAAAACCGGCCAAGCCTGCCGAACATGGCGGCCCCAAGGGGCCGGAGCCGACCCGTTATCAGGACTGGGAGCGCGGCGGCCGCTGCGTGGATTTCTAAAGCAGGCCGCTGACGAAGGCCGTCACGGCCCCGGCGACCGGCCCCGGATGCCGAAGATGGGGGCTGTGCCCGCATTCTTCGATCACCAGTCGCTCGACCCGGCCGCTCAGACAGTGTTCGATCCGATCCAGTTGAGCCAGGGTGGCATATTCGTCCTGGCGCCCCTGCACCAACAGAACCGGCACGCGGATGCCGCTGATTTCTGCTCCAATGTCCCAGGTGCGAAAATCGGGATGCAGCCAAGCGCTGGCCCAGCCGTGGAAGGCCACGTCGACGTTGCCGCCGTGATAGCGGGCCAGCCGTTGGCGCAGGCTTTTGCCATGGTCGTCGGCGCGGTATTGCTCCAAGGCCCGGGCGATGCCCGCCACCGTCATGTCTTCGACGAAGACGTGGGGAGCTTCGGCGACGACGCCCAGCAGGGTTGGGGCGGGCGACAGGGCGGCGTTGAGCAAGGCGATGGTGCCGCCGTCGGAGTGGCCGACCAGGACATGGCGGCCGATTCCCAGGGCGGCGAGCAATTCCGGCAGAGGGCCGACGGCTTCGCGGTGCAGATAGTCCAGGGGACGGGGAAGCGGCACCGGACCAGATCCGCCATAGCCGTATCGGCTATAGGCCAGCACGCGGCAACCGCTGGCCTGGGCCAGCCGCTGGGGAAAGTCCTTCCATTGGGCGATGGAGCCCAGGCCTTCGTGCAGCAGCACCAGGGTCGGCGCCTGTTCCTCCGCAGGCTCCCACAGCTGATATTCCACGGGGCCGCCGGTCAGGGCGATGCGGGGATAAGGTGTCACGTCAATCGCGGCCCTTGGCTCCGCAATCAGGCAGCATCTTCACCAGGGATTTGCACAGCGCCTTGCCATCGGTTTCGCTCAGACCCTTGGCCTTCAGGCGCAGATAGGTTCCCTTGCCGGGCAGCGTGATCTTCGACAGTTCCGGCTGGGCATGGGCCAGCAGCGGCGACGCCTTGCCCAGTTCCTTCCAGCCTTCCATGGCCGTGCCCTTGTCGCGGTACGAGGCCAGATAGACCAGGGCGCCCGCCTTGCCGGGCTTGGCCTCATCGGTTTTTTTCTCGTCGTGCTTGGCGTCTTCCGCGGTTCTGGCGTCGGCCTTGGCTTCGGGCTTCATTTCCGGCACGGTCGCCCGCACCAGATGCAATACCTGCCCGTCGGTCACCGTCAGCAGGCTACCGTCGCGGGCCATCAGGTAGGAACCGAAGGCATCCTTGCCGCATGTCACGCTCAAGGAGGGGCGGGCCTGCCTCAGCGCCTCAGCGTCGCTTGTCGCCAAGCCCAGGAAAGCGGCTTCGCTTTGGCTTTCGGCGCGGTAGGTGGGCTGGGGACAGGTGCGCCCGGCCATGTCGGTGGCGCCGTATTCTTCAAGATGCAGCTTCTGCCCCAAAGGCGGCATGGCGGCGGTGGGCTGGGCGGAGCCGAACTGCTCGGCGACGCTCCACAATCCCATCCAGGGCTGGATCGAACCGCTTTCCGCCTCGGCCTTGGCCTCTTCCTTGGCGGCGGGGGGCGCGGCGGCTGAAGCTGGCGTCGGCGGCGGTTCGGACGCGCAGGCGGCCAGCATCAGGGTCAGGGCGGAAGCGACGATCGCCTGGCTCTTCATGGAAACGCCTTTCGCTTAGAGAAGATCGAGCAACAGCTTGCGCCGGTTCAAAGGCTGGACCGGGCGGGCGTTGTTGGGGAACAGCTTGGCGAATTTGGCGATCTGCTCGGCCGAGGCCGTCACCGGCTTGCGGTAGACCACCCAGGAAACGATCTCGGAGCAGGGCGGAGTGGTCAGCGACCCGGCATAGCGATAGGTGGCGCTGTCGGCGGGGATCAGGGCCGAAGGCAGAAGCTGCACATCGGCTTTGGCGGTTTCTCCCGCTTTCTCCGGCAGAATGCGCCAGACGGTTTCCAGGGTACTGTTGGCCTCGCCCTTGGTGATCATGATCCCCAGAACCGCCAGGCCGCCGTTGGCGGCGCGGTGGACGAAATGCACCTCCATGTCAAAGGCGGTGCCGGCCAGCGTGTGTTCACTGGGATGATGGAAATGGTATTGGATCAGATCGTAAGCCGTGCCGTCCAATTCCAGGCTGCTGCCCTTGGGGCAATTGACCTGGATGGTGTGACCGTTGTTGACCACTTCCAGCGGCATGGCCTGCCAGTGCAAGGCCGGGGCTTTCAGCAGGGCGGAAACAGGCTGGTCCAGATTGATCGGAGACTGTTCCCTGCCCAGGCCGCAGGCGCCGTATTCCGAGGAAAGCTGGCCCCATTTCTCGGGGCCCCCCTCTCCCTCATAATCCCAATGGGGCGGGTGCGCCGCCGCTTCGCCGTGGGTTGGCGCGGGGGCGGTCAGCGAGGTGGGGGCGTGGCTTTCGGCGGCGAAGGCCGCCTTGGCTCCCAACATGCTGCACACCGGACAAACCACGGCGGCATTGGCGAAGTGGCGCAAAAAGGCACGGCGTTCCATGGGTGCAGCCTCCTGATTTATTTTCAAGGATGCTGACGCAGTTCCTTGCCGTGATCAACGAGTAATAGAAGAACTCCGATGTCCCAGCCCTTGCGCAAGCTTTTGCCCAGGCTCATCTATGCCAATGATGGAAGAGACGAAAGCCGCCGTAACGGGGTGTGAGAAATGGCCGAATGTCTTGGTCTTTGTGATTACGTCGATGATGTCTGTATGGGCTGCGGCCGCGATTTCAGTCTGGTCGAGCCCGAAGACAAGGAGGAAGCCGCGTCTTCCCGGGAAAACGCGGCTTCCTCCGGAAACGAGCCGGCGAAGGATTAAGCCAGGATGTCGGGCATGGATTTGCCCAGGGCCTGACGCTCTCCGGTCTTGGCGCCGCTGAGGGCGAAGCCGACGGCAGCGCCGTCGCCGTTGACGTACAGAGCCTTCAGGTCGCGCCCTTCCCCTTCCACCGTCCAGTTTCCCGCCGTGCCGAAAGGCGGCGGGCATACCGCCACCGGCAAGGCGGGCGTCTTGACCACCACCGGCAAGGCGGGAAGCGCCAGAGGTGTATCCGATCCGGCCAGGGTGGACGCCAAGGCGCGGGCCTGGGCCATCAGCGGCAGCACGAACGGCAGCGGCCCGGCATCGGTCTGGGCGCAGTCGCCGATGGCGAAGATGGACGGATCGGACGTTCTCAGCAGACGGTCCACGACGATGCCCTTGTCCACCGTCAGCCCGGCCTGACGGGCCAGTTCGACACGGGGCAGCAGGCCGATAGCCGACAGGGCGAGATCGAAATCCACCACCGACTCGTCGTCGAGGAAAGCCTTGCCGGGTTCGAAGCGAACCACCGAACGGGACAGATGCAGGCTGACGCCGATGCCGGTCAGAGCCTGGGTCACGGCATCGCCCAATTGCTGGGGCAACAGGCGGCCCAGCGGCCAGGGGGCGGGGTCGACGACGGTTACACGATGGCCGGCGCCGGCCAGATCGTTGGCGAATTCCGCGCCGATCAAGCCGGCCCCGATCAGCAGCACGCGGGAGCCTTGCCCCAGCTTGCCGCGCCAGACGGTGTAATCGTCCAGGTCGTTGACGCTGTGCACGACCACCTTGTCCGATCCGTCGACCTTGTAAGGCCGGGGGTCGGCGCCGACGGCCAGGACCAGCCGGCCATAGGCCAGTTGTGTCTCGGCGCCGTCGGCGGCCTTGACCGTGACGATCTTGGCCTGGAGATCGATGCTACCGGCCCGGCTGCGGGTCAGTACGGTCAGGGACAGTTCCCCGGCGAACTGCTCGGCAGTCTTCTGCGCCAGGGCGGCGGGAGTTTTGCCCTGGGCGAAGGCATTGGACAGCATCGGCTTGCTGTAGACCTCGCCGCCGTCGGCGGTGATCACCGTGACCGGAGTCTCGCGGTCCAGTTTCCTGAACTCGCGGGCCAGGGTATACCCCCCCAGCCCGCTGCCCAGGATCACCACGCCTTTATCCAAGGCGCCCATGATTACTCCTCCACCGGCTCGAAATCGGCCTTGGAGACGCCGCAATCCGGACAAGACCAGTCGTCGGGAATGGACTCGAACGGAGTGCCGGCGGGAATACCGTCGTCGGGGATGCCGACAGCCGGGTCATAGGTGAAGCCGCAGACGACGCAGACATACTTCTTCATGATGGGATTCCTTCTTGTTTGCTGTTGCCGTCTGAAATCTCAGGCGCCCTTCTTCTGGGCGGCCAGGGTGTCGCGGTAATGGTTGGCGTGGCGTTCCTCGACCTTGGCCAGGGCGGCGAAACGCTTGGCGGCAGTGGCCAGAGTCTTGGCGAATTGCTCGGCGTGCTCCTTGGATTCGGCGATCTGCTCGTCGATCTCGGCGACGGCGGCGGCATGGCCTTCCTGTTCGGCCAGATGGCGGAACTTGGGATACATCTCGGTGTATTCGTAGGTTTCGCCGTCAATGGCCAGCTGCAGCATTTTTTCGACGGTCAACTGGTCCTTGGGATACAGCAGGTCGAGATGGCCGAAGGCATGGGCGGTTTCCTGTTCGGCCGTCTTCTCGAAGACCTCGGCCACGTCGATGGCTCCCAGTTCGCGGGCCCGGCGGGCGAAGAACAGATACTTGCGATTCGCCATGGATTCGCCGGCGAATGCGGCTTCAATGTTCTTGATGGTCGGCGATTCGGGATTGATTGCCATTTGGTTTCTCCTAGTCCTGAACAATCGGTTCGTTCGATGACCCAAGCTAACCAAATTCAACAGATCGATGGAAACGAGTAATATTCCTATTATTAATCGGAAAAATCGATATGTTGCCCCGCAAGCCCAGGTCGCGAAACAGCATATAGGAACTGTCTGGAAAGGTTCTAGGGATTAAACCTTATGGAAGTAAGGTTATTTTCCGCCCGCCGATCGGCTCCGGACGGTAGCGGCGCATGGGGGGCGTCGATCCAGGCGGCGATGTCGGCCAGCACCACCTGGGCCTGCAGATCGCGCAGCAGCATGTGATAGCCGTTGGCATAGACCGCCTTGACCTGGGAATCGCCGCCGGCCAGACGGGACATCATGCGGTAGGACGGAGCGGCGGGAATGACTTCGTCATGTTCGCCGTACAGAACCAGGGCCGGAGTCGCCAGGCGGTCGGCGCAGTTCTGGGCATTGGTCATCAGGTCCACCAGCCCGTGGATGGTGTCGACGCGGGTCTCCTTGATCACCAAGGGATCGCGGCTCAAGGCGCGCAGCATCTCGATATTGTCGGAGGGGGCGACGTTCAATCCCTCGCCGGTGAGCGTCATCCAAGGCAGCACATGGGACGTCATCCACAGGGCGCTGCGCTCGAAGATGTTCATGTCGTCGCGGCCCCAGACCGCCGGAGCCGACAGGATGACGCCGCTGACGGCCGGAGGATGGGCCGACGTCATGGTGCGCATGACCACGGCGCCGCCCATGCTTTCGCCCATGGCATAAAGGGGAACGCCGGGATGGCGGCCGCCGATCAGCCGTAAGGCCGTGGACAAGTCGTTGGTCATGGCCTCTTCGCCGGCCCAATAGCTGGGCCAGGGGCCTTGGCCGAAGCCGCGCTGGTCGTAGGCGTAGACGGCGACGCCGCGGGCCGCCAGATATTTCCCCGGGCCGTCGAAGGCGTTGGAATAATCGTTCATGCCGTGCAGGGCGACGATGACGGCCTTGACCGGCTGTCCGTCGGCCGGCAGCCAGCGGCGGTAGGGCAGGCGGGCTTCGTCGGCGGTGACGATGGCCTCGGCCTCCAGGCGTGGCTCGATGGTCGCGGGGCCGGGAGGCTTCAGGGTCGGGGCGCAGGCGGCGGGAAAAAGAAATGTCAGCATTACCAGCAGCCTGCCCCAACGGTTCATGATCAGCTCGCGCGTTCCGCCGCCGCCTGTTGGGCCCCATGCCCGGTCAGACGCAGGAAGATGTCTTCCAAATCGGCTTCCACGGTGGAAAGGTCAACCACTCCCAGGCCCGAGGCGCGGACGCCTTCGAGAATCTGCCCGACGTTGGTGGCGCTGGGCTTGTAGCGGAAGCGCAGGCGGCGGGCATCCAGCCGCTCGGGCGACCAGGGCGCCAGGGGACCGGGAACCTGATCCAGATCCCGGTCGACGGTCAGACAAAGCTGCTTGCTGTCGAGACGGCCCAGCAGATCATTTTTCTCTTCGTGCGCCACCAGTTGACCGTGGTCGATGATGGCGATGCGGTCGCACAGCTCCTCGGCCTCTTCCAGATAATGGGTGGTCAGAACGATGGTGGTGCCTTGCTCGTTCAACTGTTTGACATAGGCCCATAATTGCTGGCGCAGTTCGATGTCGACGCCGGCGGTGGGCTCGTCCAGCACCAGGATCGGCGGCGTATGCACCATGGCCTTGGCCACCAGCAGGCGGCGGCGCATGCCGCCCGACAGGGTGCGGGCATAGGCGTGGGCCTTGTCGGCCAGACCGACCGCTTCGAGGATCTCGTCGGTGCGGCGTTCGGTCTTGGGCACGCCGTACATGCCGGCCTGAACTTCCAGCAGTTCGCGCGGGGTGAAGAAAGGGTCGAGGTTCAATTCCTGCGGCACCACGCCGATGGCGCAGCGGGCGGCGCGTTCGTCGTCGGCGACGTCGGTCCCCCAGATCTTGGCGACGCCCGAGGTCTTGGTGACCAGGCCGGCCAGAATGTTGATGAACGTCGATTTGCCGGCGCCGTTCGGTCCCAACAGGCCGAAAAACGATCCGCGGGGAATGGACAGCGACACGGCGTCCAGGGCCTTCTTGGCCGGCTGGCGGCCGCGAGGCGCGTAGACCTTGGTTAAACCGACGGTTTCGATGGCGTATTCGGGAAAGAAATCAGAGCTGGACATGCATCCACGCGATAAGAGAATTGATTGGCTTGCGGCAATGGGTATCATCCGCCGGACCGCCCGTGCAATGAGCAACGTGCAACGAGGAACGATATGAGCGACGAAGTCGTCACCGTCAATACCACCACCGTGGCCTGCGAAGGCAATGGCCCCGTCACCGGCCATCCCAAGGTCTTCCTGACGTTCGCCGATGGCAAGAAGGAATTGGTCTGCCCCTATTGCAGCCGCACCTTCAAGCTGGCCGAAGGCGCCAAGTCGCACGGGCACTGAGGGAAACCCCTCCCTTTTTGCCGCCGATCGCCTAAGTTTTACCTCGTCACGCGGTAAGAAGGATTCGTCATGACTGCATCTTCCCTCCGGCATGTCACGCTGGTGGACGGCTCGGGCTTTATTTTCCGGGCCTTCCACGGGCTGCCCATGATGACGCGCCCCGACGGGGTGCCGGTGAACGCCGTCTACGGCTTTGCTTCGATGCTGATGAAGCTGATGCAGGAATCGTCGTCGGATCATCTGGCGGTGATCTTCGATGCGGGCAGAACCACCTTCCGCAGCGAAATCTATCCGGCCTACAAGGCCCACCGTCCCGAGCCGCCCGAGGAGCTGATTCCCCAGTTCGCCTTGATCCGCGACGCCGTGCGGGCCTTCAACGTGCCCTGCGTCGAACTGCCCGGCTTCGAGGCCGACGATCTGATCGCCACCTATGCCCGCCTGGCCCGCGAACAGAGCGCCCGCGTCACCATCGTTTCGTCGGACAAGGATCTGATGCAGCTGGTCGGCGACGGGGTCGAGATGTTCGACCCCCTGAAAAGCCGCGTCATCGGTCCGGCCGAGGTCTTCGAGAAATTCGCCGTCTCTCCCGACAAGGTGATCGACGTTCAGGCTCTGGCCGGCGACTCCACCGACAATGTGCCGGGCGTGCCCGGTATCGGCATCAAGACCGCCGCCCAGTTGATCACCGAGTACGGCGATCTGGAAAGCCTGCTGGCCCGCGCCGGCGAGATCAAGCAGCCCAAGCGCCGCGAATCGCTGATCGAAAACGCGGAGCTGGCCCGCATCTCGCGCAAGCTGGTGGAGTTGCGCCAGGACGCTCCGGTGCCGGAGCCGTTGGACAGTTTCGGCCTGCGTCAGCCCGACCGTGCCGAGCTGCTGGCCTTCATCGACGCCCAGGGGTTCCGCAGCATCCGCGCCCGTATCGAGCAGCATCTGAATGCTAACGGCGTATCTTCCGCCGTTGGTGCTTCCGACGCTTCGACCGAACCCGTCGTTCAGACGGTGCAGACCGATTACGAGCTGATCCTGACCCAGGAGGCTTTGGAGCGCTGGGTCGCCGCCGCCCGCGGGGCAGGGGTGGTGGCAGTGGATACAGAAACCAATTCATTGGATTCGCTGCGCTGCGATCTGGTGGGCGTGTCCCTGTCGGTGGCGCCGGGTAAGGCTTGCTATATCCCGGTGATGCATTCCGACGGCCCGGCCCAGGGCGATCTGCTGGGCGGCAACGGCCCCGCCGGTCCGGCCTTGCTGCCCAAGGCGGTTACGCTGTCGCTGCTGAAGCCGCTGCTGGAAGACAGCGGCGTGCTGAAGGTGGGGCACAATATCAAGTTCGACCTTCAAGTGCTGTCTCAAGCAGGTATCGGGGTCGATCCCATCGACGACACCATGCTGCTGTCCTACGTCCTGACCTGCGGCTTGCACGGTCAGGGCATGGACGAACTGGCGTCGCGCTATCTGAACCACCAGACCATTCCCTATTCCCAGGTTTGCGGCACCGGTAAAGGCCAGATCACGTTCGACCGCGTGCCGCTGGACAAGGCCTTGGCCTATGCCGCCGAGGACGCCGACATCACTCTGCGTCTGCACCGGCTGTTCAAGGCCCGCCTGCTGGCCGAGCGTCTGGTCACCGTCTATGAAACCCTGGAGCGCCCGCTGGCCCAGGTGCTGGCCCACATGGAGCGCCAGGGCATCAAGGTCGACAAGGCCGAACTTCAGGCCATGAGTGCCGAATTCGCCGGGCGCATGGCGGCGCTGGAGCGGGAAATCTGCGAGATGGCGGGTTTCGAGTTCAATGTCGGCTCGCCCAAGCAGTTGGGTGAAGTGCTGTTCGACAAGCTTCAGCTTCCCGGCGGCAAGAAAGGCAAGACCGGAGCCTATGCCACCGGCGCCGAAGTGCTGGAGCAACTGGCTCCGTTGCACCCCCTGCCGCAAAAAGTGCTCGACTGGCGTCAGATCGCCAAGCTGAAAAGCACCTATGCCGACGCCCTGGTGGAGCAGATCAACCCGGCCACGGGCCGCGTCCACACCAGCTATTCCATGGCCGGCACCAGCACCGGGCGTCTGGCCTCGTCGGACCCGAATTTGCAGAACATCCCGATCCGTACCGAGGAAGGCCGCCGCATCCGCCGCGCCTTCATCGCCGAGCCGGGGCACAAGCTGCTGTCGGCCGACTATTCCCAGATCGAGCTGCGTCTGGTCGCCCATGTCGCCGACATCGAAGGGCTGAAGCAGGCTTTTCGCGACGGCGACGACGTTCACGCCATCACCGCCTCGCAGGTCTTCGGCGTGCCGGTGGAAGGCATGGACCCGATGATCCGCCGTAAGGCCAAAGCCATCAATTTCGGCATCATCTACGGTATCAGCGCCTTCGGTCTGGCCCAGCAGCTGGGCATTCCCAACGGCGAGGCCAAAAGCTACATCGACGCCTATTTCGCCAAATATCCGGAAATCCGCGCCTATATGGAGCGGACCAAGGAAGACGCCCGCACCAACGGCTATGTCACCACCCTGTTCGGACGCAAATGCTTCGTGCAGGGCATCGGCGAAAAGAATCCGGCCATGCGGGCTTTCGCCGAACGCGCCGCCATCAACGCCCCCATCCAGGGCGGTGCCGCCGACATCATCAAGCGCGCCATGATCCGTCTGCCTGACGCCTTGAAGGCCGAGAATTTATCGGCCCGCATGCTGCTGCAAGTCCATGACGAACTGATCTTCGAAGTCCCCGACGCCGAGATCGAAGCCACCCGCGCGGTGGTCAAGCGCGTCATGGAAGCGGCGGCCGAACTGGATGTGCCGCTGGTAGTGGAAACCGGCGTGGCGGCCAGTTGGGCCGAGGCGCATTGAGTCTGGCCCTGCCGTTCATATTAGCTTCAGGTAAAGTAATGTATCCTGTCTGATGCGTCCCCCTGATATGGGAGTACCATCATGAACAAGATTCTAAGAATACTGGCGGTTTTGGCTTCCGTTGTGCTGCCTGTGGCGGGAGCGGCGGCTCAAGGCTATGGCGCGGGTGGCAATATGGGTGGCGGCCTGATGCAGGGCAACGGCTCCATGAGCGGGCAGGCCCAGCGCGGACCCGGCCGCTATATGCCTGATCCCGCCACCTTGCCGGCCTTGAAAGACAAACTGGCCATCAGCGAACAGCAGGAACCCCAGTGGAAGGCCTATAGCGACGCCGCCTCCAATCTTTGGGATCTGCGGCAATCCATGCGGGCGGCGGCGCCAGGCTCGAACGCAACCCCGGAAGAGCGCCAGAAAATCCGCCAGTCCCATCGCGAAGCCGCGCTGACGGCCCACGGCGAAACCCGTAAGGCGCGGGACGATCTGTCGGCGGTCCTGACCCCGGATCAGCGAAAGATTTTTGACCAGGAAGCCCCGCCCATGCCGACGAGAATGCCTCGCTAGAAAGCAAAAAAGGGGGGAAAGGCCCGTATGGCCTTCCCCCCCTTTTGATAATAGGGACGCTTTCAGAGAACTTCCGTGAACGGCAGGTCGTTCTGGCGGCAGCAGGCTTCCAGGGCGTTGCGCAGCAGCACGGCAATGGTCATCGGGCCGACGCCGCCGGGAACCGGGGTGATGGCGCCCGCGACTTCGGCGCATTCCTTGTAGGCGACGTCGCCCACCAGCTTGGTCTTGCCGGGTTCCGAGCCGGGCACGCGGTTGATGCCCACGTCGATGACGGTGGCGCCGGGCTTGATCCAGCCGGCCTTGACCATTTCGGGCTGACCGACGGCGGCGACGACGATGTCGGCTTGACGGCATTCGCCCGGCAGATCCTTGGTCTTGGAATGGGCGACGACGACGGTGCAGGATTCCCGCAGCAGCAGCTGGGCCATGGGCTTGCCGACGATGTTCGAGCGGCCCAGGACGATGGCCTTCTTGCCGGCCAGCGATCCCAATTCGCGCTTCAGCAGCAGGATGCAGCCCAGCGGCGTACAGGGGATTAGCGCTTCGCCGCCGGTGGACAGACGGCCGACATTGACGGGATGGAAGCCGTCCACGTCTTTGGCCGGGTCGATGGCGTCGATGACTTTCTGCGCGTCGATCTGTTTGGGCAGGGGCAACTGCACCAGGATGCCGTTGACGGCCGGGTCGGCGTTCAGCTTGGCCACCAGGGCCAGCAGATCGGCCTCCGACGTGGTGTCGGGCAGCTTGTGTTCGAACGAGTTCATGCCGGCCTGCTTGGTCTGTTCGTTCTTGTTGCGAACATAAACCTGGCTGGCCGGATCTTCGCCCACCAGCACCACGGCGAGGCCGGGCGTGACGCCGTGCTTGGCCTTCAGGTCGGCGACGCGCTCGCCGACGGCGGCGCGCAGGGCGGCGGCGGTGGCTTTTCCGTCGATGACTTTCGCTTGCTGGGTCATGGCTTCCTCACGCTTTCGAGAATACGGCGCGCCAACTCGTCGGGCTCGCCTTCGATGAACAGGGTTTTGCGCCGGTCGGTGGCGCCGGCGATGATGTCGATCCGGCTTTTCGCCACCTTCCACCGCTTGGACAAAAGGGCGATCAGCGCGGCGTTGGCCTTGCCGTCTTCCGGCACCGTGGTCACCGATACCTTCAGCACCGCGCCGCCGTCGGCCCCGAGGGCGATTTCGCCGATTTGGTCGCGGGATGCCTTGGGTGTCAGGCGCAAAGCCAGCCGCACGCCCCCTTCGACGCGGGTGATCGGCGTGGCTTCGGCCAATTAAAAGCTGCGGGTGATCATGGGCAGATACATCTGGATCAGCCACAGGATGAGGAACAGCAGAACCGGCGACAAATCCAAAGCGCCGGTGTTGGGCATGATCTTGCGCAACGGGCGCAGCGCCGGCTCGGTCACGCGATACAGCAGATCCATGATGGCATAGACGGCGCGGTTGCGGGTGTTCAGCACATTGAACGAGATCAGCCAGCTCATGACGATAGAAGCCAGCACCAGCAGCTTGAACAGCTCGATGGCGTAATTGATCACGATGATGATGGGCATCATCCACTCGGACATGACGGGGATTCCCGGACAGATGAAATCGAGCGCTAACCTAGCGGCTCGCTCCCGCAGGCGCAAGAGGTGGGGTGGAGCCGCAAGCCGGGCTTGACAGGATGCCGCCCTTTCTCCCATTATCCGGCCCTCGTGTGGGGCCGTAGCTCAGCTGGGAGAGCGACGCGTTCGCAATGCGTAGGTCGGGAGTTCGATCCTCCTCGGCTCCACCAATTTCCCTTCAGGCTTAAATCGCCGCCGCGCCGTCCGTTTGGACCGCGCCGCTGGCGCCTGAATTCCCCGAATCCGTCTGTTTGATCAGGCCGCCTGGTCGTACAGGTCGTAGAGCTGGCTGTCCTCGCAGCTGATGCGTCGGCTGAGAGCGGCCAGAATCTTACGGGTCTGATCGATGAAACCCTGAGGATCGCGGGAGATGACCGACGGACCGGGCCAGCGGTGGCGGTAATCGTCGAAGCTGGCCTTCATGCCGCCCATCTCGGCCTGAAACTTGCGGGCTGTCTCGCGGATCTGGGCGTCGGCGTGGTTCAGCATGCGGGGATAAAGGGTGGCGTCCTCGATAGCCAGATGGACGCCGAATTTGCCGAACAGTTCACGGACGACGGTCGCCACCGGGCCCGGATCGGCTGTCACCGCCTGTAGATTCAAAAGCTGTTCAATGCGGGCGGTGAGATCACGGACTTCGGTGTGATGGTGGCGGAAAATTTCGGTCTTGCTGCTCATGGCGGCCTCCAGCGGGGTTGCGTTGGCGCCGACTATGCCGGCAATGGAGCGTTGGGTCTTTGCGCCGGCGCAAATAACATACTATATTAATCGGCTATGAAGGCTCGCCTCGATTTCCGCAAAAATCCCCTGTTCAAAGGCGTTAACGGTTGCGACATCGCGTTACTGCTGGGGCGGGCACGCGAAAAAACCGCAGTCCGTAAGTCTTCTTTCTTTCATGAGGGCGATCCTGCCGCCCATTGCTTTCTTCTGATCGCGGGGCGGCTCAAGCTGGTGCAAAGCAATGCGGACGGCGTTCAGGTGGCCACCCGTTTCGTCGGTCCGGGCGAGATGTTCGGTTGGGCGGGCATCATGGGCGGGAACGGATATCCGGCCGCCGCGCAGGCCATGGCCGACAGCTTGGCCTTATGCTGGGACGCGGACGTGATTCGTCAGGCCATGCTGGCGTCGTCGCGGTTGGCGGTGAACGCCTTGGACCTGATCGGCGCCCGCCTGCGCGAGGCCCAGGACCGGCTGCGGGAATTGGCGACGGAGCGGGTCGAGCGACGCATCGCCCGCGCCCTGCTGCGGCTTGCGGCGAGTGCCACCGATGGCGGTGAAGCCTCGGCGGCGGTGACCTTCGACTTTCCCCTGTCCCGCCAGGATCTGGCCGAAATCAGCGGCACCACGCTTTATACCGTCAGCCGTGTCCTGACCGGGTGGGAACAGGCGGAAATCGTCCGGGCGGGCCGGCAAAGCCTGACGCTGCGCAATCCCGCCGCCTTGGCCGCAATGGTGGAGCAGGCGGAGTGAGAAACTGCCGGCGGGCTATGCCGAGAGGCTGTGCCCATCGTCCTGTTCTTCATGGTAACGGGCGCGGATGGCATCCATTTCCGGTAAATTCTTAAGAAAGGCCGCGACCAGTTCCGGGTCGAAATGCTGCCCCCGGTTTTCCAGCATATGGGCGACGACGCGCTCCTGTGGCCAGGGCTCCTTATAGGGGCGGGCGGACAGGAGGGCGTCGTAAACATCGCAAATGGCGGCGATGCGGCCTTCCAGGGGGATCTCTTCACCTTTCAGACCGGCGGGATAGCCGGCGCCGTCCCAGCGTTCATGGTGGGTCAGGGAAATGCGCTTGGCCATGCGGATGACCTCGGCCGTGTTGTCGGGAATGATTTCGCCGCCGATGGTGGGATGGCGGCGCATCACTTCCAGTTCGTCGATTCCCAGACGTCCGGGTTTCAAAAGGATGTCGTCAGGAATGCCGATCTTGCCGACGTCGTGCAGCGGGCTGGCGACCAGGATCATCTGAGCCCATTTCTGATCCTTGCCGATCGCCAGGGCCAGAGCCTGGCACATCCGGCTCATGCGCATCAGGTGCGCCCCGGTTTCGTTGTCGCGGAATTCGCCGGCGCGGGCCAAGCTGAAATTCAGCTCGTTCGACATGTCTTCCAGGGCGCCGACGATCGATCCGTAATAGGTGGAAACCGCCAGGCCCATATCAAGGAACACGGCGCGGTTGACGGCATGCAGAACGCGGCGCTGCTGGTCCGGACGGTCCTGGTACAGATCGGTGATCAGCGAGACCAGGGCATCCAGAACCACCGAATAGGCGCCGGTATAGAACATCAGATCGACGCCGACATGGTAATGGGTGCGGCCGATGTTTTGGGCGGCGGCCAGATAATCGTCATCGAAGCGGCCGGCTAGAACGAATGTCAGCCAATGCTTTTTCTGCGCTTGACGGGCATGGCCCATGGAATAGGGAGCGGCAAATAACGCGGCGGCGGCTTGGCTGGAGGTGATGCGCTCATAGAAAACATCCATGATGCCATCCATGTGGGGTTCCACCACGGGGGCGAAATCGCGGAGCGTCGCGATGGTCTCGTCATCCATCGACAGAAAAGAAATCCATCGGCCAAGTTCAAGCGCCATTGCCGTTCCCCCGTTATGCCGGCCCGATCGCGCGCAGGTTTTGACCTGGATAGGTTAATGACCGTGCCTTTTATCAAGGCATCGTAGCCGACGACGGCCTATAATCCAGAGGGAATTTATGCCTTTTCCAGTATCTTAAAAATTGAAATATCCAAAACGGGTAGACCGCTCCTGAGAGGTCGTCCCGTTCGTCAATGCGATTGCCTGTGGCTTTCAGTCTTTGACCGGAGACAGCGCGTCGGCGATGTAAAGGCGCAGCAAGGTCCGAATCTCGTCGATCAGAAAGTCACGGTCTTCCCCATTCTCCGAGGCGAAGAGAGGAACCAGCTTCAGAAGCTGCAGCAGCAACAGGCCTTTTCGTTCCGCCATGGCGGGCGGCAAGGCGGGGTTGGCCCTGGTCAGTAAAGCCGCGAGCCGGGTCCGCAGGCTTTGGCGCAGCGTAAGGCGCTTGTCGGTCGCATCGCTGCGAAGGTCGATCAGAGCCAGGGCGGCGGCCCGGTCCGTCTGCAGTTCAAGCTTCAGGGCCACCAGCGCGCCGGCCAGCTCCGACGGGGAAAGATGCGCGGCCTGTCCGGTCAAGGCGTCGAGCGCCGCCGTCATACGCTCGCCGTAACGGCTCAGCAGGGCGTCCGCCAAAATTTCTTTCGTCGGAAAGAAGCGATAAAGCGAGCCGATGGCCGTGCGGGCGTTGGCGGCGATCTCGGTCATGGTGGTGGCGTCATAACCCTTTTCGGCGAACAGCGCCGCCGCCGCCGCTAGGATCGCCGAGACCCGTTGACGGCCGCGTTGACGTTTCGGCTCCAGCGCCGCCATTGACTTTTGCGAGGACATCCTCAACTATCCTTTTGCGAGACTACCCTCGCATATCATGTCCGCAAAGGTCCTGCCAATGTCCGCGTTCGAATCCCGCAGCACAGCCTTGGTTCTGATCGATCTTCAAAACGGCATTGTCGGCCAGCCGTGGGAACCCCATGACTCCGCCGGAATCGTCGCCCGGTCACGGACTTTGGCGGATCGTTTCCGTGCCGCCGGGGCGCCGGTGGTGCTGGTGCGGGTGGCGTTCGCCGCCGATTTCGCCGATGCGCCGGGCCAGAATGTCGATCAGCCCGTGGCCCTGCCCAAGGGCGGGTTGCCGCCCGAATGGAGCCAATTGGTCGAAGGATTGGCCCAGCCCGGGGACCTGCTGATCACCAAGCGTCAATGGGGCGCTTTCCACGGCACCGAGCTGGATCTGCAATTGCGTCGCCGCGGCATCAAGACGGTGGTGCTGGGCGGTATCGCCACCAATATCGGCGTGGAATCCACGGCGCTGCAGGCATGGGAACATGGCTATGACCTGGTCCTGGCCGAGGATCTGTGCGCCGGGCCTTCGGCCGAACTGCACGCCATGGCCTTCAAACATATCTTTCCCCGGCTGTCGCGGGTGATGCGCAGCGATGCGATCGCTCTGGCGGCGTCCTGATATGACTGTGGCCGGGCGATGGGCGGTTCTGCTGCTGTTGTCGGCGGCTTTGGCTGTGGCGCTGGAAAGCGCCAGGATGCCGGCGGCCCTGTTCCTGGGGCCGATGCTGGCGGCGATCGCCTTTTCCGCCGCCGGCGGCCGCGTCCGCATTCCGCCTTTGCCGTTTTACGGCGCCCAGGCCGTGCTGGGCTGTCTGATCGGGCGGACGATTCCCGCCAGTATTCTTGGCGAATTGCTGCGGCAGTGGCCTTTGTTCCTGCTGGGGGTGTTCTCGGTGATCGCCGCCGCCGGCCTGTTGGGCTGGCTGTTGACCCGTTGGCGGATTTTGCCGGGCACCAGCGCTGTCTGGGGCATTTCCCCGGGGGCGGCCACGGCCATGGTGCTGATGGCCGACGCCTATGGTGCCGATGCCCGGCTGGTGGCGGTGATGCAATATCTGCGGGTCATCTGCGCCGTGGCCGTGGCCTCTTTGGTGGCGCGGCTGTGGGTGGCCGGGCCGGTGGCGGAGAAACCGGCCATGGTATGGTTTCCCGCTTTCCATCCCGAGGCTTTCGCCGCGACCTTGGCGGTGGCCGCAGGCGGAGCCCTGCTGGCGCGACGACTGCGCATTCCCGCCGGCCCTCTGCTGCTGCCGCTGGTGGCCGGAGCGGTGTTGCAGAACGCCGGGCTGATGCGTATCGAACTGCCGCCCCTTCTGCTTGCGGTCTGTTACGCCCTGGTGGCCTGGACTATCGGGCTGCGCTTCGATCGCGGCATTCTCACCCATGCCTTGCGGGCGCTGCCGCGCATTCTGGCGTCGATTCTGGCCTTGATCCTGGTGTGCGGATTGTTTGCCGCCGTACTGGTGGAATGGGCGGGCGTCGATCCCCTGACGGCCTATCTGGCCACCAGCCCCGGCGGGGCCGACACCGTGGCGATCATCGCCGCCTCCACCAAGGTCGACGTGCCCTTCGTCATGGCCATGCAGACCGCCCGGCTGGTGCTGGTGCTTCTCGTATCGCCCCGTATCGCCCGCTTTATCGCCGAGCGCCTGTAGGATCTGGAAAATTCTGTGTGGGGGGGGGGGGCTTGCTGTGGCGGCATCGCCAGCAGCACGAATTCGCTATATCCAGGCTGCAGTTTTACGTAAACGCAGAGTGTTCTGGATATTGCCGACCACACTTCCAGTCCGGCCAGCAAGCCATCGCATTGAAAAATGAACACCCCGCACTCATGCCTTTCCGATGTCCATCGGGCGTTCCGCCGCAATCTCATCGACTGATTTGCGGTGCGTAAGAAAGACGGTAGAGTTTACGAATGGGATATCAGCGAAGACAAGCCCGGTAATCCGCTGTGCGCGCTGCCACACCACCGCCATACTGGCGCAGCCGACAGGATTCGACCTTATGGCCTCTGCCGATGGAGGGACGCGCACCTTCCCCTTTGCCTTCCGCGCAGGGATGCGCTATACGAGGGCTCTCCGCGATACAAAGCGTATCGACATGCGCTGCACCCGTAGCTCAGCTGGATAGAGCGCTGCCCTCCGAAGGTGGCCGGATAACCACCCCTCCCAAGACACCGATCCTTGCCGTCCGCGATGTTCCGCTGCACCGCTGTCGCGGCTTGCTGTGCCTTCGTTGCGGCAGGCGCAAACCAGCCACATCCGCTGACACCCGACGACGGGCCAACCCAGCCTCAGCCCACGGGCACGAACGCTGGGGATGGCGTCAGCACGAGATGGGAGACAAAGTCAGTGACGCTACGATCTTTAGTCGCTATGGTAGCAGATTCGCAGACGATTGCTGGTGCACACATTCGCGCCGAGGGGGCGAGACGTGATCGTAAGTCGCCGAATAACTGAGGCGTGCGAAATTTTCATCTTCGGTTTCTGGCTCATAGCCACCACCCAGGTGATGCCAAGTCTGGCCATTGCTGCAGATAGTCGCCACCTCTCCAAATGGTCAGGCTATGTCGCGTGTGTTTATTTCGCTGCCTCCCTCTTCTTCACAATCAAGGCATTTCGCATCGGAAACAAGGCTAAGATCCATTGCGTTGTAATTATGCTAGTCGGCGGAATAACCTCTTCTGGCATTATTAAATTTATTACGGGATGACCCGCATCGGGGCTGCTCAACTGATACGGAACTTCATTTTGCTCCCACCGACATCAGATGATTGCGCTAACGTGTCCTTCAGTTAACCATTGCCCACAACGCATGCACTGTGCAATGTGCCGATGCCTCCCGGCACCGTCCTTGGCACCGACCCGGTGGTGTCCTTCAATCCCCCCTTGTCGAACACGACAGCATCAGGGGATGTGGCCGATGGGCGACGATCAGGAAGCTCCGGGGCAAGTGGCAGGCGATGGTGCGGCGCAAGGGCATCGCCCTGCGTTCTAAGTCCTTCGACAAGAAGACCGACGCCGAGAAATGAGCGCGTGATCTGGAGGCCCAGGCACACTCCCGGCCTCCCTCCCTCCGTCCTCTACCTTCTGAAGGCAGAAGTCGTTTCCCCCTTTGCCTTCCGCGCAGGGATGCGCTATACGGAGGCTCTCCGCGATACGAACTGTATCGACATGCGCTGCACCCGTAGCTCAGCTGGATAGAGCGCTGCCCTCCGAAGGCAGAGGCCACAAGTTCGAATCTTGTCGGGTGCGCCAAAATTTTCATCAATAATATCAATATGTTATGGCATTTTTCCCATAAGGGCGAAATCACGCATATTGAATTTGCGGGACAGAATGGGGACACTGAGACTCTAAATTGTCCCGCAGGTGTCCCCCATGGCAGCCCTTGTTCCTCGGAAAAATCGCAACGGCGAGCTCATTGGCTGGCAGGCCAAAATCAGGAAGCAGGGCTTCCCGGTCCAAAGCCGGACTTTCACCAGTAAAGCTGATGCTCGGGCCTGGGCTACGGTCATCGAAAGCGAGATGGTCCGAGGTGTCCACGTCGATCGCAGCAAGGCTGAACGAACGACCCTGCACGATGCCATCAAAGCTTACATTGAAGAGATTGCTCCCAGCCACAAAGGTGGAGAGGCTGAAATCCTCCGACTGGAACGCTTCCTCCGTGAGGAGCCAAAGCTTTGCTCCCATGCCCTGGCGACGGTGAAGACGAAGCATTTTGAGGAATATCGAGATCGGCGGCTTGAAAGTGTTTCCCCAGGCACTGTGAAGCGGGAACTCGGCCTGCTGCATACCGTGATCGAATCAGTTCGGAAGAGCCACGGAATGATCGAAAATCCCGTCTCCGATGTCCGGCGCCCCACGGTCAAGGACGCTCGGGATGTAAGGCTCCACGGAGACGAGGCAGGATTGCTGCTTGAAGCCTGCGAGGGGGCGCGTAACAAGTGGCTGGTGCCGGCGGTCCTACTGGCCCTTGAAACGGCTATGCGACGCTCGGAGCTGCTTTCGCTGAAGTGGGATAACGTGGATACCACACATAAGACTGCTTATCTGCCCGACACCAAGACAGGGAAAGGGCGGAAAGTACCACTGTCCAGTCTGGCATTAGCTGTTCTGGAGGGTTTGGAGCAAAATGACGATGGCCGGGTGATCGGCACGTCGGCTGAAGGGCTGAAGAGCGCATTTGAGCGGGCGAGAAGCCGCGCCAAGCTGGAGCACTTCAATTTTCACGATCTAAGGCACGAAGCAACCAGTCGCCTATTCGAACGCGGATGGGGTATTATGGAGGTTGCCGCAGTTACTGGGCATCAGGATCTGCAGATGCTGAAGCGGTATACGAATTTGAGGGCTAGTGATTTAGCAGAAAAAATGGGGTGAAAATGTCTTATGAGCCGGATCTAGCGTTGCATGATTTGCTCGAGAGCCGCCGCAGCGCAGTACTACAATATCATCGAAATTTAAGTGACATAGAAAATCGCCTTATGCGGTCTATTTACAAGAGCGATAAACACATAGAGTGTATAATTCGCTCTTTTAATCCAAACAAAACTGAAATTGACCTTTATCACTCTACCTGGTCCAGCAGCTTGGATTCCATTGCCGATCCGAATGCGAAGAAATCTGCCATCCGACTCATCGAAGAAATAGAAGAGGTAAATGAACAGCACGCGCACATCCAGGAAATTATAAACTTTTCAAATTCCTGGCGGGAGCAAAGGAGAATCCAACAAAGGAAAGCTCCTCGTGAGGCAATTATTGTTTCACAGACAGTTGCAAAATATTCATTAATAGCAAATGGATCGGTTGTGGCAACATCCACAAGCGGGATTTCACAGGCGTACGCGCACGCAAAACTTGCTGAATTACTCGCCAACACATATAACAAAGGTCTAGCAGGACTAAAATTTTCATTGGCTGCGTTCGCGGCAATTACTATTTTTAAATCTATACTTAATGCAGAGATGATGTGGAGATACAGACCAGACATGAATGGTGAAAGATATCACCAAAATGCATTATTTATAGTTTCAATATTGGCGCTATTTCTATCCGGCTTCGGGCTACTTTTATTTATGGAATCCCTGGATGACGGAGCTAAAATGCTTAACCAAATTTCATGGCAAAAGACTAGCCCCTAATCCTCAGCCGGCGGCTCTGATAGCTACTAGCTTGGTTGGCGGAAGCATCCGCCTGCCGCTGCGTCTCTTCCTGCTGGCGTTGCCTCTCCTCGATCTGGGCCGCCAGAGCTTGGGCCTGCTGCATCACCTCATCTGCATATGCGCGATTACCATGCTGCACGTTAACAGCCGCAGTTTGATACAGCGCATCCAGATATTTGCGTTCTCGATCTGTGGCCCCTGCAGGATATTCCGGCACAGGCTCTTCCTGGGGCTCGGGCTGCGCAGCCATTGAGGCTCTCGCCTCGACCACCACACCAGACAGTTCGTTGTTAGTCACGATCAAGCCCGCCTGCGTAGCAGCCCACGCGGCAGCCTGCTTATAGGCATCAGTGCCTGACACGCTGATGCTGTCCCACCCTTTGGCCTTGGCCATCTCCATTTGCAGCTTGAGCGCTGCAGGGTCAATTTTCTGTGCCGCGATCGTCTCGCCACTATCCCGGAGCCGTGCGCCGCTTTTCATCTGCACAACGGTTTCATGCTCCCGCTGACGAACCCAGGCCAAGTGACTTTCCACCTCCTTAGCCACCTCGGCCTCGTACCACCGAGCCAGAAGCTTCCGCTTGTATCGCTGTTTGGCGGTTTCATCGGCCTGAGCTCGCACCTGGTCAAGGCCTTCTCGGTGCCGCTGAACCTTCTGAGCCTTCTCCTGTCGGCGGGCGATCTTAGGCGCCATAGCCTGGGCCTGCTGGCGGAGACGGCGCACCTCTTGAACATCATCCCATGCGTCGGATTTTTGCCCCCGCTTAGACATGGATCGACCACGGCCCGCCTTAGGTTCTGGAGGGCGATCCAGCGCGACGGCGGCAGCAAGATCGCCCCGAGCCACTGCCTCAGCATGCCGATCCTTAAGTGATTTGTGATCAACGCGAACGTCAGACCCTGCGGACTCAAGCCGGCGGTTCAGATTGTCGGCCCAGGCTTTGCGCAGTCGGTTCAGGCTCTCGGTCTCAGAGACAAACGCCTTGCCAGCCTTATCCTTTTTAAAGGCCGCCTGATCGCTGAAAAGATCGGTCCAGTGCCTACCGTCGCCTTGTTTTTTTGTGAAGCCGGTAGTGGTGGAGGGATCGAGCGGACGCATGGTGATGAGCATGTGTGCATGGGGCTGATCTTCACCATCCGATGCGTCTGGGGTATGAATGGCAAAATCCACGATCATGCCTTGCGAGGCCAGATCGCGCGCCAGTTCGCGCACGGCTTCGAGATTTTCTTCGGCCGAAAGCTCGCGCGGAAGCGCTACGTCCAACTTTCGGGCCGTCTGAGCATTGCTCTTGGTCGCGGCCATTTCAGCCCGGCTCCATAGCTGCGTGCGATCATAGACCCAGGCGGCAGCTCCCGCAGGTGCGATGATCTCAGTGTGCTCGACATGAGATTTTGCGCGATAATCGTGGATTTCACCGGTGCGGGCGTCGATTAGGCGACAGCCAGCGCGGTAGGCAGCGGCGGCCACGGCGCTTTGGCCTTTGCTTCGCTGCACTACCCCGGCGCTGAAATGATAGATCGCCATGATGCTCCGTCCATCAGGACCGCGCACAAACGGGAACCGTTTGTATAAGCGCGCATTCTGCAAAAGCAGAACGAGGACAAAACCACCATATCAATGGATATTTGTCAACAACGTGCTAGTATGTGATGCATATCATAAAATATTTATGGTGTGCAAGATAGTTCATACACCACATGGATACTGCTATGACACGAAGAACCGTTGAGCAGAGAATTGCATCATCCGAGATGCAGATCGCAAAACGACGACATGAGCAGCGTCAGTTACTGACACGTCAGAAGATCATCGTTGGTGGCGTGGCGCTGATCAATGCCAAGAAATCGGCGCAGGAAGCCCAAAGGTTGGCCGAAATGTTGAGAGCATCCGTCACGCGGCCCGCCGATGTTCGGGCCATTGACGGGCTTTTGACCGAACTGGATCAGATGGCCGGGACCGGAACCGGAACGCCTGCCCCGCCAGCACAAGCACCTGCACCTTCCCCACCACCCGCAATTGACCCTTTAGCCGGACTGGAGCACGTCCAGCGCCGGCCCCACATCGGAATTAGGAGATAGAGCATGACGACTCAGACTCAGATCGACCAGGATTTCGGGCCCGATTACGTGTCTCCCTACCTTCGGGCGCTTTGGGAGTTGGAAGACGCCGGCCCCCATGCACCTCTCTCTCAGCTCGAAGAAATTTATACCCGCCTGCCCCCCGGCCACTTCGACACACGGCTGCTGCGTGGCTTTCTGGACGGTCGAAAAGCCGATGCTCCTGGCGGGCCTGAATGGGCTGCTGAGATGCATGACGGCTGCTATGCAGAAGGCTGGTGGTGGGGACGGTGCGGCTAACCACATTCGCAACATTCGCAGAATGCGCGCTTATACAAACGGTTCCCGTTTGTGCGCGGTCCTGACGGACCTTAGGGGGAGGGCAGTGCCCTCCCCCTCTGTTTCCAGGACGCGAGCGCCGACGGTGTCACCGGCTCCGACTTCCACGCGGCCCAATCGGCACCTCCAGGCCCAGCGGCTGTGCAGGGTTTACCCAGACCCTGCGGGCCTGGACCGCGTCAGCTGTTTGAGTAAGGGAGGCGTAAAAGCGCGGCTCGATGGCCGCGCCACCATTAAAATGTCGCAAAGGTCTGGATTGACTGGGGCGCAGGCACAAGGCGTAATAACTTTATCTTAACGCGCAAGAGGTGAAACGATGACTACGGTTCAAACACGCGTCCGGAAGATTTCTGATCAAGAGGGCTTCGACATCCAAGTATACGACAAGCAGGGCAATCAAGTTAACCCAACAAATAATGGCGTATTAAATGGATGGCCGCATGAGAGGGCGACAAAAGGAAGTAAAACAGTCGGTGATTGGGCTGACAAATTTGAAAAATCTTACCCTGGGTATTCTGCAAAAATATTAAACGCAGATGGAAAGGTGGCGCACAAAAATAATTTACTATCTACGGTTCGGGAAACATACGAAGAGGATTGATCGTTTCACTAGCTGCACGTAATAGCCAATAGATGTGAAGGGCGGCACATTGGCCGCCCTCCTGTTGGTCACCGGGGTATGTGATCATCGTCCCGGCGTATTGCCCCGCCATCACCACTCCCGCCGGCGCCATCCGGTTTGTCTGACCTGTGGGGCTGGCGGGCGACCTGCTGGACCGCACCACCTGCAGCACCGACAGCTGCGCCACCTGCTGCCGCCGCACCAGCCCCATGATGCTCAATCGCCGCAGAGGCTGGGGCTGCACTGGGCATATCGAGCAGCGACATCACCCAGTCGCCCAGTTTGGTCATTGCCGCCATAGATCCACCCATCAGTGCAACAAGGATAACCATCGACAACTCAGAAAATGCCAATAGCCCCGTTACCCCGCCATAGTGCCCCGCCGTAATGACACGTACAGAGGTGTAGAAAATCTGGCAGAAAAGCCGACCCATTAGCATAAAGATCGCGTACCCAAAAACGAGGCCTAAGACAATGCCAGCTGGTCGAATCGTCACGTCGATTAAGCTGCGCCACCACCGATCACCGCGAGCACCCATCCCCACAGTATCTTCCGTGGAAAGATGAAGGGCCGCGGCCAGTGGGGCCGCAATCACTCCGACAACCACCCGCACCAACCAGTCACAGACAAGTAACAGGCCCCAGAACATTGGTAATGCTGGGACGACATATGCCAGCCCTACGCCGGCTAATAGCAATGCCAAGACGACACCCCACACACCTGGGCTTATCGCTTCTGTGATGGCATCAAGTCCGCCGGCTATAGCCCCTAGGATCGGGACATTTTTTATGGACCCTGCTACACCCGAAACGGCCCGCGCCCCGACATATGCGACCACGATCCCGTCGGCAGCATCGAGCAACATGTGCCCCGCGCCGGTTATCGTGGAAAATGGATTCGTCGTCGTGGTACCGCCCGTAGCCCCCATGAGGTCATATGCCTCTCGGATCCTGCTGACGTCGAGCCATGACCAAGAGCTATCCGTCGTCTGCCCGACGAGATAAGCCTCCTCCGCACTCGATGAAGTCTGCACAGCACCTCGACCGAGCTGTTTCTGCATCCACTGTTCAGCGCTCAGCATGGCGACCCGCTCGGATGTGTACACATCGCCATCCCACCATGCCCATTTCGGCTGCGAAATGGCTGGTGTAACAGCTACAGCCCCTTGCAGAGCACCCTGGGCCTGACCGAGTGAAAACGCCCAGGCTGGTGCACCAGCCCAGCCGGTCGTGTCTGCTCCGGCCTGGTCAGACCAGGCCGCCAGATGGGACGATAGCGCCGTACCAGCGTCGGTTTGCGCCGCCTGCATGGCCGTTCGCGCCGCCGCCATGACGCTTGCGTTATAGGCCAGAACGGCAGCATGTGCGTCATATGTCGGTGCGCCCTGGCCGCCTGGCGGCAGCGAGTATTGAGCCCAAGCATCAGCCGCCGTCTTCATTCCCTCAAGGGCATGCACTGCCGCCGCCTGCTGGGCTTGCCGCACGGGTTTTAGTGTGATTGTTATCCTACCGTCCTGTTCAGTGGTCAGCGGAAAGAGGATCGAGCCGCACTGGCCCGGCACGCCGCCGACAGCTTCATCTCCATCGGCCGAAAGAATATCTGCGGTGGCTGTGGTCGTGGCATGCAAGGTCACCGTTGCGCCGCCAGATGAGCCGGCAGAGCGATTTTGGATCGCCATGCATGACGCGATCCGCCAAAGCCCAAGGACTTCGCGTGCCGCGTCAGGAGATGGAGGAGTGGCCAGGGCCAGCCCTTTTCCCACATCCTCGGTAACTTCGCTCCAAACATGGTCGGCGAGGCCCGCACCCGCGCGAGCAAGACCTATCACTACATCCTGCCCTGCCGTCAGCCCCAAAGGTGGCAGCGGCACCACCAACCCCATACCCATCACAAATCTGACTGGCACCCACACGCCACCGTGGTGTCCAACCCATTTTCCATGGTGAGCGTTGCGAATGATTGCTGCGAGGCTATGCGCGATGAACAGAAGGCCCGCAATAGCCAAAACGCCTAAATTCAGGAGGTAAAGCGCTGACGTGATTACAGATTTATCACCAAAGAGAGCGTCAAGGGTTGTACTGCTCCAGGTGGTAGCGTCGAGGCTAAAGAGGCTGGACGGATCAATCATGATCGACCTCCTCGCACGCACTTGCGAGGCGATTATAGACGTAGGCCATCACCAGCCCAGGCAGGACCAGGAACAACACGATCCACGCCGCCACGAAAAATTTTTCATGGGACGCCCACCATCCCGCGATCGCTGCGGCAGTCAGGGTCACCACCCATCCGCCAATTTCTCGACCCAGATAGGTCCCCCGCATTGCCACCGGCTGGGGCGGAGCCTTGCCGGTCAAGAGCCCCACGATCAATCCACGATTTTCTTTGACCAGATGGATGTCTCCGGCCACCTCGCGGCGGGCCTTACCGACGGATTGTTGTAGCTCGGCCACAGGCTTTCCTAGCTGTCGCGCCCGCCGGCGCAAGAAATTATCGCTCATGGCTGGCCTCCGGGCTCAATGTCTCTGGGCTCACTGGGCCGCGCACCTCGCACCACCGGCCATTGTGCCAAACGAGCGGCAGCCGTGCGCGCCGCCAAATGAGCGGGATAGCATAGAGGTGCACCCCGCTGATGATTCCGAAGGTCACCATATTTTGCAGGTCGCCGGATGCGGCAGATGCCACGGAGAATGCCGACATGGCGATCACCACTCCGACGCAGAAGGTAAGTAAAGTCACATGCTTAATCGTGTTTTTCATCATGAACCTCGTTGGGCAAAGTTGCTTTGAATGGGCCTTTGAATGGCGCGGCCATCGAGCCGCGGTAGCACTTTGCTAGGCGGGGAGGTCCACGGGTGCAGGGCAGCGCCCTGCGTAAACCCTTAAATGTCGTTGGGCCTAGAGATGCTGATTGAGGCGCGTGAAGATCGCCACGGCTGGCACCCGTGCTGCTCGCGTCCTGAAAACTCATGACGGCCCCCGTTTACAAAGGGCCTGCCGGACAATTGACAGGAGGCCTGGGCGACCCTCTGTTTCAACTGCTTCAAGCAAGGCACAGCGCAAGTTTGCTCGCAGCACGGCGCGCCACTCAGCCGCTGTCAGTCGGCCAATTTCGGTTGATCCGGAGGTCAGCAGTTCAAGCTGGTCGGCCTCGGCCAGAAGCTCTTCATCTGATTTGTCATTGAGCCCAGCCTGCGCCTTCAGACCGCGCGACCATGTGAGCTGACGTCGCCCCTTGAAAAGGCGTGCATAATCAGCCCAGAGAGCAGAGGCCTCTTCCTGGCTTAGGAGCGCGTCTGGTTTGCCGCCTGCAATAGCGAGAAGTTCCCAAATTGTGCGGCCTTTTTGGCCGTTGCGGGGTTTCTTCTCGCCAGAAAGCGCCAATTCCTCAGCCGCCCCCCATTTGGCGATGTAATCGCCTGCCCGCGCTGCTCCCTGGATGTCAAAGCCATGGTCATTGCAATCGAGTCCCTCTTTTCCAAGGGCTTTTTCCCAGGCTGTGCGCAGCCCATGGAATAGGGATAGTGCCTGCTGCTCACCAACAGCACTAACCAGCAAAAGAGTATGAAAATGCAGATGCCATCCGTGGCGGCCATAGCTCAACTCTGTGGCAGTCACATGCCCGGCGATCTGGCCTGAGACCGCCCGCCAGTCGCGGCCTTGATGCAGACGCTGCTTCGCGCCTTTCATCCCGACGATTAGGCGGGCCAAGGTATCTTGGCGGCGATGACGACCTGTAAGTGTCAGGAGAAGGGGCATCAACCGTTGCTGCCGAGCCCACTTGAGCAAGGCATTCAGTTCATCGCGTCGCCCGGCGCTTATCCTTGGCGAGCAGCATGGGCAATGCCAAACAGAGCCACACTGCTGAAGCCCTTGAACGGATGCCCGGCCATCAGCAGCTCTGTGGATCGAGACTGCTGATCCTGCTGGGCGACGCTGGCAGGCCGCCACCCTCTCTCCTTTGAGCAGAGTTGCTGCCGCATCAAGGAGGGCAAAGCGGGCCCGCCGCTTCTTTTTCAACTCCTCCCTGTCAACGGATTTCGCAATGATACCAAGGGGGCTGACGCCCCGGTCCTTGACCTTTTCCTCAGCCTCATGAAATGTGAATGCAGGCTGGCCGTAAGGCACGCCGGCACGTGCGGCCGTCGCCGCGCCGATGACTTCCATCTGCTGGCACAGATGAGAAGATCAGCGAGCGCTGGCGGCGGCTATGCCTCTCTGAATGACAGGATGAGGGCGTCGCCCACGCTTCCCGGTCGATACCGAGGGAGGGGCGGGCGGCGGGGAGGTTTCCCCCCTGATCCAGGCCACGACCGTTTCCCGTTCGTAGAAGATCTTCCCCCCTCGTTTGTGAAAGGGGAGCTCGCTCTTAGGTAAGGTGTTGAGGAAGCCAATGCTGAAGCCGAATTCCTCGGCAACCTGGCGGCGGCTCATAAAGCCGCTATCGGGACGGGGCTGGTGAAAGACTTTGCGCGACGCGGACATAATTCCGGCTCCATGAAAGGTCATGAAGCCTGCTGTTTGATGGAACCGCCGCAGGCACCCGGTACCAGTTATCCCGGGTCGCCAGTGATCTCCCTCTCACTGGTAAGGTCGCCCATGCTCGGCACATGGCGTTCTCAGCCGCCGGACGTCTCCGGTAAGAACCTGCCCGATGCTTTTTCCAGTCAACGCCTTGCCTGGAGCAAATGTGCATTACTCGGAAGAATGTCCTCAAAGGTGGTTGCCGTCAAGTGGCATAAGAGTGCTGTGGGGACAAATGGGGGACAGTGCGGGACAATTTGTATGGAGCGCTATGGAGGCGGATGAAAACTTAATTGCATGAAATTAAAAGATATTATATGTAGTCTCTAGGAATTAGCACGCCCTCCGAAGGCAGAGGCCACAAGTTCGAATCTTGTCGGGTGCGCCATTTCAGTACAGAACTGCGAACGCCGTTCGCCGCCGATTCTACGCTTGAAGCGGCGACGAGGCTTTGCAGCAGTTCCGATTTCGATCCCATGATACGAACCTCGTCATCGGCGACCTCGACGCGCTGGGCGAAGGCGCGCAAGTGATCCCGCCGATAGCCTCCGCCTTCCATCCGCAAGCCCGCGCGCGCGGCGGCGGAGAGCGTGTCGATCATGTCAGGTGTGATCGCGTTGCTGCCTGAGCCTGCGAGGGTCGCCTGGGTACGTTCGGCATCGGCCGTAGCCTGATCCCTGATCGCCTTCAGGTTCGCGATCCGCTCTTTCAGCCCGGCGTCGTCCAGGGCCGCTACGCCCGATTCGATCGCGTCATAGAGGCGATTGAGCCGTTGATCGGTTTCCGTGATTCGCCTGTTCAGCTCCGCTAGATGTTCGCGGCGACGCTCGGTCCGCTCCTGACGCCGATCGAGCAGGCTGGACAGAACAGTCGCCAGCCGTTCCGGCTGAAGCAGTCGTTCTTCCAGATGGTCCGCCACGAGGTCGTCGAGCTTGTCCATCGGGATCGAGCGACCTTCGCAACCCATCTTTCCCTGCCGCGCTTTGGTCGAGCATGTGTAATAGCGATACATGCCGCCGGCGCTGCCCTTGCCGGTGCGTAGCGTCATCGCGCCGCCGCACTTCGCACAGAAGCAAATGCCGGTCAGAAGCGTGGGGCCGCTGGTGACACGCGCGGGCGTCACCATGGGATTGCGGGATTTGAGGCGGACCTGCACCGCATCGAACGTCTCACGCTCGATCAACGGCGGTACGGCCATGATCGAAACCTCATTGTCGGGCTTCTTCTCGCGGTTCTTGTGCGAGCGCGTGTTGAACCTGTGCTCGCCGATATAGGTAGTACGGGTCAGGATCGCGTGGATTTGCGCCAGACCCCAGCGCCCGCCGTCGCGGGTGAAAATGCGGCGATCGTTGAGGTGAGTTGCGATCGCCTTGACGCCCATCGGGCCTTTCGTGCCATCGCCTTCAAGAAACAATCGATAGATCAGCCGCACGGTGTCGGCGTGCAACAGGTCGATCTCCAGCTTTTTCTTGGTCTTCGATCCGCGCTGCTCCGCCGCGACGATGCGATAGCCGATCGGCGGCAGCGCGCCGTTCCAGAAACCTTGCCGGGCATTCTCGTTCATGGCGCGCAGAACGTGCTTGGCGTTCTCCTTCGACTGGTATTCGTCGAAGAGCGCCATGATCTGGCGCATCATGACGTGCATGGGATCGTCGCCCATCTCCTGCGTGATCGAGACCAGCTTGACGCCGTTCTTCGCAAGCTTGCGGACGTAGAACTCCAGCTCGAAATGATCGCGGAAGAAGCGCGAGAAGCTATGCACCACGACGACGTCGAACGGCGCGGGTTTGGTCGTGCCGGCCTCGATCATCCGCTGGAACTCCGGGCGACGATCATTGGTCGCGGTCGCGCCGGCTTCGACGAAGGTATCGACGAGTTGGTAGCCGCGCGTGGAACAATAGGCTTCGCCCTGCTTGCGCTGGTCGGGGATGGAGATGTCGTGCTCGGCCTGCCGGGCGGTCGAGACGCGGAGGTAAAGAGCGGCGCGCTGCGCGACGGAGGCCGATAGGATGTTCATGGCCGGCCTCCCTTCGCTTCGCGTCGGTCGAGGATCGGAAGCTCCAGCGCTACCCGATCGCACAGCACCTTCGGCATGAGCTTCCTGCCCTTGCCAGGCTCCATGCTAACAAGGCCATAGGTGGCCATCGTCTTGAGGGTACGGGACAGGCTCGATTTGGCGCGGCCGGTGATCTGCGCCAGTTCTTCCAGCGAACTGGGCATCTGCTCGTCTATGACGCGCAGAAGCTCGCGATTGCCGTTGGAGAGCACCTGCGCGAAGGATTCGGTCGAGGTGAACCACACCTTCGGATCGTCCGCCGCCGGCTTTTCCTCGCCGCGCGCGATCCTCATGGTGCGCGCTTTCATCTCATCATAGTCGGCGATCCCGACTTTCAGGGTGGTCATAGGACGCCTCGCTCCTTCAAAACAGCGTCTACCGCCTGCCAGAATTCAGCCAGCAGCGCGGCCGCATTCTCGTAGGCGTAGGGCTTCACGGTCTGAAGGCGATGACGATGATCCATCGGCTCGCCGCGTTTGCCTCGGCCGACCGGATGGGCGTTATCGAACCCGACCAGCCGTTCGCCCGAAGGCCCGTGAAGCGTGAGCGAGTAATCAAGGCCGTGCGGCTTTTCCGGTGAAACCGGAATAAGGGTGACGACAAACTTCACCCAATGACCGCCCTCGGGATCGACGACGAGAACTTGACCATGAAGGTCCAGCAACGTGTCGAGGCTCGGGTCACGATCCTCACTCATGCTCTATCGTTAACATCTGATGTCAACTCATGCAAGGCTTTTGTTTCGGGCGCTGCTGTCGAGGGACCAAAAAGGCGGTCGAGCACCTCCCCGAAATACCGCTCGAAGGCATCGACCTCGGCTTCGGTGACGGGGATGCGGTCCGGCCAGTCGTCTATGGCGGTCAGACCCGGAGCACTGAGGCGATCGTCGTGGGACGAGCGTGCCGCCCTACGATGTCGCGCGCCATCCTCGACGTAATCATAGAGATCATCAGGAAGGATCATTGGTGCCGACTTGCGAGGGCGTCTCTGCCGTGAACGTTTCGGCTTCTTCTCCACGGCACTCACCGTTCGCTTGTGCGCCGGGCTTTGGCGAAACCGCGATCGGTGGCGATGAACCGCTCCAGCATGGGGACGATCAGGCGGACAGGATCGGCAGCGGGTTGCCCCGCCTCGCGGGCGAGGATGTCGGCATAGGCCGCGAGATCGCGATGCAGGCCGGCGGGCAGTTCCAGCGTCACCTTGATGGGCTTGTCGTCTGCTATGGGGCCGAGTTTCAGCTTGGTCATGGCGCGCTCCAGTAAGGTTCGAGGACGAGATCGCGGGTGACGATGACACGCACGGGGAAACCGGGCCGGATAGTCAGCGTGGGTGCGATGTCGAGCTGGCGGCCGACCACCTGCCGGCCGACCTGGCTCACGCTGTCGGACGCGCCCTGACGCAAGGCGCGGGCGATCTCGCTCTCGTCGCTGGGCGAGCCGGCCTGCGACCCGATGCTGAGCAGCGTCGAGAGGGCCGCCGCCTTGAACAGCTCGCTCCAGTGATAATCGACGCCATCCTGAAGGCCGGCATAGCCTTCGGCGTCCGCGCCCGGCTGTCGCTCCAGCACGATCGAGCGGCCATTCGGGAAGATCAGCCGATTCCAGACGAGCAGGATGCGCTTCTGGCCGAAGCCGACGCCATTGTCGTATTGTCCGACGACGCGGGTGCCCTGCGGGACCAGCAGGATCTTGCCGGTCGGGCTGTCGTAGATGTTCTCCGTCACCTGCGCGGTGATCTGGCCGGGCAGATCGGAGCGGATGCCGGTGATGAGCGCGGCGGCGATGACCGCGCCGGCCTGAAGCACGTTCGCCGATGCGGGCGCGGCGACGCGATCGGGCGCGACCGTGCGCTTGTCGGGCGTCTGGTCGAGAAACGCCTGCTGCCGCTGCTGGGCGGATGGCGTAGCCGGCTGCGGCGTAAGGCCGAGGCTCGCAAGGTCCGTGGGTGGGGTGGCAGTCGCGGTCGGCGAAATAGCGGTGCCATTATTGGCGGCCCGCGTCTCGGTCGGGGCAAACAGCTTGGCGAGCCGCGCTGCCTCCAGCTCCTGAAGCCGACGCTGTTCCTCCGGGCTGGGACCGGATGGCATGGGCGTGGTGATCCCCCGTGCGGCAACCGGCTGACCGGCATTCTGCGCGTTGAGGATCGGCCGGCCGAGATCGCCGGGCAGCGGCGGGCCGAGCTTCGGCACACCGGAATAGTCCTTGGGCAGGCCGTTGAGGCCGTCCGGCGTCGAGCGGTTGTCGGTGGAGTAGAGTTCCTGACCCTGGCCGCCGTTGCGGGTCTGGAGCGCGTAATAGAGCGCGCCGCTGATCGCGAGGCTGCCGGCCGCGCCGAGACCGATCAGTACCTTGCGCGACAGGCGGGTAACGCGCGGCGGTTCGGGGCGCAGCCGCATCGGGGAGACCGGCTCGCCGGTGAGCGGACGGGCATCATCCTCGGGTGTCTGGGCTGAACGAGAAGCGTCCGGCTGCGCGCCTTCCTCCTTCTCGGGATCGGTCGGGCCGCCGCTCATGACGCGGGCCTTCCGTCCGCTCGGGAGATACGGACGCGCTTCTGGTTCTTGTCTGCCCCAAAGCGCAGCTCGGCGGCGGCGAACAGCCGATCGACGATCATGTAGTTGCCGCGCACGCGGTAGTTCACCAACTCGGAGGTCGCGCCTTCAGGCCCGACGACGAAGAGCGGCGGCATCTCACCCTGGCCGATGCCGCGCGGAAACTCGATGAAGACCTGCCGCCCGTCGTCGAAGGCGCGCAGCGGTTTCCACGGCGCACGATCGCCGGAGACCTCGTAGCGGAAATTGACCTTAGCCAGATCGACACCGGACGCGACAGGCTGTGCGGCTTCCGCCTGCGCGTTCTGCCGGCGCAGCGCGATGAGCTGGTCCTGCGGATATTGCCAGGATACCGACGCCATATAGGTCGCAGGCGTCGAGTGCAATTCTATGTGATAGGTGTGCCGGTCGGTGTTGATGATGAGATTGGTCATCAGCTCGGCCCGCGTGGGCTTCACCAGGATATGCACCTGCCTGCCTGCGCCCGTGCCACTCTCGGTATCGCCGATGATCCAGCGCACCGTGTCGCCGGCAGCGACCGGGCCGGAGCCGACAAGCTGTTCGCCCGGCTGAAGGCCGATGTCGGTGATCTGCCCCGGCGACGAATAGACCTGATAGAGCGCGCCATCGACGAAGGGATAGACCTGCATCGAATTGATGAAGCCGTCGCGCACCGGCTGCATCCGGGCGCTGGCGTTGGCCTGGTTGACGCGCACGGTCGGATCGGCGGCTTCCGGCACGGGCTTGCCGTCCTTGCCGACCGGCTTCAACTGACCGGGGAGCGGCAGCGGCTTGGGCAGGCTGACGACGGTGACGGGGGCCGGCGGATCCACGGTCTGCACGGCCGGGGCCGCATCGTCATAGGAAATCTCGGGTGGCGGCACATGCCCCGCGCAGCCGGCGAGCGCCGTTGCGGAAAGGAGCAGAGACGCCATTCCTGATCTACGGCACGATTTACGGAAAGACGGGATTACGGGAGTGCGCGCCGCCGGCTGTCCGGCGGTCGGATGAGACGGCCGGATCATTGTCCAAGCTCCTTCGACCAGTTGATGGCGTTGATGTAGATTCCGAGCGGGTTCTTTCTCAGCGTGTCGGCATCACGGGGCGGTTGCACGGCGACGGTGAGGATGGCCGACCAGCGTTCGGTGCTGCTGAGCGAGCCGTCCTGATAGCGGCGCTCGATCCAGGCAACGCGGAAGCTCGACGGCGAGGCGCGGATGACCGACGACACCTCGACCGCGACCTGGCTCTTACCGACCTTGCCGAAGGGATCGTTGGCGCGGGCGTAATCGTTGAGCGCCAGCGCGCCGCCCTGCGTGGTGAAGTCGTAGGCGCGTAGCCAGTTCTGCCGCACGATGATCGCATCGGCCGGGATTGAGCGGACCTGCTCGACGAAGCGCGCGAGGTAGAACGCGATCTGCGCGTCGTTCGGCTGATAGTCGGCGGTGGCGGATGCGACGGCCTGCGCCTGGCCAAGCTTGTCGACCTGCACCACCCACGGCACGATCGAGCCGCTGAACGACTGCCAGACCAACGCGACGGAGAGACCAGCCGATAAAGCGAGCGAACCGAAGGCCATCAGCCGCCAGTTCTTCGCCTGGACGCGGGCGGAGCCGAGGCGCTCGTCCCAGACCTGTGCGGCGCGTTGATATGGGGTCTCGGGTTGGGGTGATTTGCCGTAATGGGCGGCGGGTCTTCTGAACATGGATCAGTCGCTTTCGGAGAGGTTGATGGAAGAGCCGCCGCCGTGGCTGTCGCCAGATTTGACGGCGTGGGCGGCGGCCTGGACGCCGTGAGACATTTTCTGGGAGCGCTGCATCCGCTTCGCCCAGGCGGGCGGATTGCCGGTGGCGGAAGCGGAAGACGATGCGGCCGAAGCGGTCTCGCCTTCTGCGTTACCGCCGATGGTGCCGGCGGTGGACGATCCGCCCGACACTTCAAAGGCCGTGCGTGCCCCGGACTGGTAGCTGGACTTCATGCTGTCGGCGGCGCGGCCTGCCGCCCTCTTCAGTGGCGAGACGGCAGCTTGCGCCCCGGTGCTGGCGACATTGCCGAGACCTGAAGCCACGGCGGATGCACCGGACTGACCGGCCGCGCCGAGGCTGTAGGCGGTGGACGCCCCACCGGCGAGCGCAGCCCCGCCACGCGCGGCGGCTGCCGCACCACCGACAAGCGATGCGCCACCGGAAGCAACGGCGCCAATGGCGGCTCCACCCGCCGCGACCATGCCGCCGGCGGCAAGGCCGGTGCCGATCGCGGCCCCCGCGCCGAGCTGCGGGCCGCCGGAGACGAGACCGTTGGCGATACCGGGTCCGAAGATGCCTAAGCCCAGCAGCGACAGGGCCGCCAGCACGATCGCCATGGCGTCGTCGATAGAGGGCGTAGCGCCGTTGAAGCCTTGGGTGAACTCGGAGAACAGCGTCGAGCCGATGCCGATGATGACGGCGAGCACCAGCACCTTGATGCCGGACGAGATGACGTTGCCGAGCACCCGTTCGGCCATGAAAGCGGATTTGCCGAACAGGCCGAAGGGGATCAGCACGAAGCCGGCGAGCGTCGTCAGCTTGAACTCGATCAAGGTGACGAAGAGCTGGATAGCGAGGACGAAGAAGGCGAGCAGCACCAGCGCCCAGGCGAACAGCATGCAGGCGATCTGGATGAAATTCTCAAAGAAGGACCAGTAGCCCATCATGTTAGAGATGGAATCGAGCAGCGGATGGCCGGCATCGAGGCCGGTCTGTGCGACCTTGCCGGGGCGCAGCAGGTCGGTGACGGAGAAGCCCGTGCCGGACGCCTTCAGGCCGATACCGGCGAAGCTCTCGAAGACGATGCGGGCGAGATTATTCCAGTTGCCGATGATGTAGGCGAAGACGCCGACGAACAGCGTCTTCTTCACCAGCCGCGCGATGATGTCCTCGTCGGCGCCCCACGACCAGAACAGCGCCGCCAGCGTTACGTCGATGACGATCAGCGTGGTGGCGATGAACGCCACCTCGGGACGCAGCAGACCGAAGCCGCCGTCGATGTAGCGGGTGAAGACTTCGAGGAAATGATCGATGACGCCGGTGCCACCCATGTCAGTGCGTCTCCGGCTTGGCGGGGTCGGATTGGACAGCAGGCGGGGCTGGGCCAGCGGACGCCGGATCGCTGGCGCTCGGGAACAGCGTCGTCGGTGCGGACGGCGAAGACGCCGCCACCGGCGCAGGCTGTCCGAGAAAACGGCGGCGAGCCTGTCCCCATGCCTTCAGGCAGGAGGGGTCACGCGCGCCGGCGTCACCGATGCCACTGCACCGGGCGAGTTCCGCATCGAGCGGATCTCGCGTGACGAGCGGTCTGGCCGAAGATGCCGGGACATCCGGGCTGTCAGGTTTGCGGTTCATCTCGATCGCGGTCGCCACAACGGCGACGGCGACGGCGACGACGGCGCCGATGCGCGCGAGGGTCTTGCCGTCCATCAGGGCTGCTCCCTCAGTTGCCGCCGTTCGGGAACATCCGAGCGTTGCCGGGCTGGTAGCCCGCACCCGGTGTCAGGAAGCGGCGGCGCTGCTCGCGGCCCTGTTCGGCGGCGGCGGCCTGTTCGGCTGATTGCAACGCCTGCGCCCGGCCGTTCGCCGCGACGACGGCCGTGAGGTCCGCGAGCTGCTGGGCCTGGAGGGCGAGAAGCTGGTTGCCGGCCTGCGTCGCCTGCAACGCGCCGGTCGCACCTTGGCTTGCGCCGACCAGACGCGACATCTCGGTGCGGTTGGTGTCGATATTGCCGACGACGGTGGCCTGCACCTTCATCGCGTCCTGCAAGCCGCCGACCGTGTTCTGCCAGCGTGAGCGGGCGTCCGTGACCAGTTGCTGGTCGGACGCCGACATAGAGACGTTGGCGTATTTGGTCTGGAACGCCTTATCGATCGCCTGCACGTCATAGGCGATGTTCTGCGCCTGTTGCAGAAGCTGTTGGGTCTTCTGGACCGACTGCTGGATTTGCTGGAGCGAGGAGATCGGCAGGCTCGCGAGGTTGCGGGCCTGATTGATGAGCATCTGCGCTTCGTTCTGAAGCGAGGTGATTTGGTTGGTGATCTGCTGGAGCGACCGCGCCGCCGTGAGAACGTTCTGCGCATAGTTCGACGGGTCGAATACGATGATGGCGTAGGCCGGGGTTGTAACGATCGGCGACAGGGCCAGCGGGATCGACAGGATTGACGCGGCGACCAAGGCGGCGCGCGAACGGGAACGGATGCGGATCATGGCTGAACCTCCGATTTTGGGGATTGGGGGATGACGTTGGTGAGGTCGCCGATCATGTCGGCGGCCCAGGCGAGGCTGTTTTCCGCGAGCCATTCCGTGAGGAAGCCATCTGTGCCGGCGCGGGCATGCACTTCGGCGATGAGCTGCTGATGCTGGCGCGAGGATGCGGCGCAGAGCGCCAGCGCCACTTCGGACAGTCCCAGCTCGAACAGCCGGTTGCCGCGCCGTGACTGGCAGTAATAGTCGCGCTTGGGCATCGCCCGCGCGATGATCTCGATCTGACGGTCGTTGAGGCCGAAACGGCGATAGATGGCGGTGATCTGCGGCTCGATCGCCCGTTCATTCGGGAGCATAAGCCGGGTCTGGCAGCTCTCGATGATGGCCGGCGCGATCGGGCTGCCGTCGATGTCGGACAGCGACTGTGTGGCGAAGATGACCGATGCGTTCTTCTTGCGCAGCGTCTTCAGCCATTCGCGGAGCTGGCCGGCAAATCCCTCGTCGTCGAGCGCCAGCCAGCCCTCATCGACGATGATGAGCGTGGGCGATCCGTCGAGCCGATCCTCGATGCGGTGGAACAGGTACGCGAGCACGGCCGGCGCGGCGTCGGTGCCGATCAGCCCCTCGGTCTCGAAGGCTTGCACAGTCGCGGTGCCGAGATGTTCGGATTCCGCATCGAGCAGCCGCCCCCAGGCGCCGCCGATGCAATAAGGCCGCAGCGCCTGCTTCAAGTCGTTGGACTGGAGCAGGACGCAGAGGCCGGTGACGGTGCGCTCCTCGATCGGCGCGGAGGCCAGCGAGGTCAGCGCAGTCCAGAGATGCTCCTTTACCTCCGGCGTGATCGGCACGCCTTCCCGGATCAGGATGGCGAGGAGCCAGTCGGCCGCCCAGGCGCGCTCGGAGGTCTCCTCGATGCGGGCCAGCGGTTGCAGCGAGACGGACGTTTCCGATCCGTCCGTCAGGCCGCCGCCGAGATCGTGCCAGTCGCCGCACATACACAGCGCCGCCGCCCGGATCGAGCCGCCGAAGTCGAAGGCGAACACCTGTGCGCCCCTATATCGGCGGAACTGCAACGCCATCAGCGCCAGCAGCACGGATTTGCCAGCACCGGTCGGCCCGACGATCAGCGTATGGCCGACATCGCCGACGTGAAGGGAAAACCGGAACGGGGTCGAGCCTTCGGTCTTGCCGAAGAGCAGTGGGGGTGCTGCAAAATGCTCGTCCCGTTCCGGCCCCGCCCACACCGCCGAAAGCGGGATCATGTGTGCGAGATTCAAGGTGCTGATCGGCTGCTGCCGGACATTGGCGTAGACGTGTCCCGGCAGCGAGCCGAGCCAGGCGTCCACGGCGTTGATGGTTTCTGCCATGGCCGTGAAGTCGCGGCCCTGGATGACCTTCTCGACCATCCGTAGCTTCTCGTCGGCGATGCATGGATCGGTGTCCCACACCGTCACGGTCGCGGTGACATAGGCGATGCCGGCATAGTCGGCGCCGAGTTCCTGAAGCGCGAGATCGGCGTCCGCCGCCTTGTTCGAGGCGTCCGTATCGACCAGCACCGATTGCTCGTTGGTCATCACCTCCTTCAGGATAGCCGCGATCGACTTGCGCTTGGCGAACCACTGCCGCCGGATCTTGGTCAGCAGCTTCGTGGCGTCGGTCTTGTCGAGCAGGATGGCGCGAATGGACCAGCGATAGGGAAAGGCCAGCCGGTTCAGCTCATCGAGGAGACCGGGCGTGGTCGCGGTCGGAAAGCCGGTGATGGTCAGCACGCGCAGATGCGACAATCCCAGACGTGGCTCCAGCCCGCCGGTCAGCGGCTGGTCGGCGAGCAGCGCATCGAGATACATCGGTGTTTCGGGGACGCGGACGCGGTGCCGGTGCGTCGAAACGCAAGAATGCAGATAGGTCAGGGTCTCGCCGTCATCGAGCCAGCGGCATTCCGGCATGAAGGCTTCGATCAGGCGGATGAGCCGGTCGGTACGATCCGCGAAACCAGCCATCACCTCATGGGCGTCGATGCCGGTCTTGTCGCGGCCCTCGTACAGCCAGGTCTCGGCGCGGGCGGCATCCTCGGCCGGCGAGAGATAGACGAAGGTCAGGAAGTACGCAGATTCGAAATGGCTACCGGCTTCTTCGAAATCGGCTTTCCGCTCGGCATCGACCAGCGCCGAAGCGCTGTCTGGAAACACGCTGTCGGGATAGGTCGCGGCGGCGTGGCGCTGCGCTTCGACGAAGATCGCCCAACCCGAGCCGAGACGCCTGAAGGCGTTGTTGAGCCGTCCGGCGACAGCGACCAGTTCAGCAGGCACGGCCGAATCCAGATCGGGGCCACGGAAGCGCGCCGTGCGCTGGAAGCTGCCATCCTTGTTGAGCACGATGCCGGGAGCGGCCAGCGCCACCCACGGCAGGAAGTCGGCGAGCCGGGCGTTCCTGTTGCGATATTCGGCGAGGTTCATCATCGGTGTGCTTCCCCTCAGACCGAAAGATGCGCGGGGATGCGCAGATGGCGGCGGCCGACCTCGACGAAGAGCGGGTCGCGTTTCGCCGCCCACACCGCCGCAAAGTGGCCGATCGCCCAGATGGCGAGGCCGACCAGCCAGAGCCGCAGACCGAGACCCACGGCTCCGGCCAGCGTGCCGTTGACGATGGCGATGGCGCGCGGCGCGCCGCCGAGCAGGATCGGCTCGGACAGCGCCCGGTGCAGCGGCACGGTGTAACCGGGAACTTCCGCCCCCTGATCGACGACGCCCGCCATCAGACCAGCGCCCCGCCGCCGAACGAGAAGAACGACAGGAAGAACGAGCTGGCCGCAAAGGCGATCGACAGGCCGAAGACGATCTGGATCAGGCGGCGGAAACCGCCCGACGTGTCTCCGAAGGCCAACGCTAGGCCGGTCGAGATGATGACGATCACAGCGATGATCTTGGCGACCGGGCCTTCGATCGACTGAAGGATCTGCTGGAGCGGCTGTTCCCACGGCATGGATGAGCCGGAAGCGTGGGCGGGTGCCGCAATCATCACGCTGAGCGTGGCGACGGATACGGACATAGCGAGGTGGTTGGGCAATTGGCTGAGACGCAATGCGCGCAGACGTTGGATCACGAGAAATCTCCTTCGGGGCTGGGGTTGAGAGCTGGGCTGGTGGGAGCCGCACCGCCGTCACTCCCGGGAACTGGAGAGCCGACGGCGGGCACGACGCGGTAATCGCCGTCCGGGCCAAGGCCTTCGACGTGGGCGAGTTCGGAAAGCCGTCGCTGCGATCCACGGCCGGAGAGCACGGCGACGAGATCGATCGTCTCGGCGATGAGCGCGCGGGGAACGGTGACGACGGCTTCCTGGATGAGCTGTTCCATCCGGCGCAGCGCACCGATGGCGCTGCCGGCGTGGATCGTGCCGACACCACCGGGATGGCCGGTGCCCCACGCCTTCAGCAGGTCCAGCGCCTCCGGCCCACGCACCTCGCCGACCGGGATGCGGTCGGGGCGCAGGCGTAGCGATGAGCGGACGAGATCGGAGAGCGACGCCACGCCATCCTTGGTGCGCATGGCGACGAGGTTGGGCGCGGCACATTGCAGTTCGCGCGTATCCTCGATGATGACGACGCGATCGTTGGTTTTGGTGACCTCGGCCAGCAGGGCATTGGTGAGCGTCGTCTTGCCGGTGGACGTGCCGCCCGCCACGAGGATGTTGGCGCGATCGAACACAGCGCGGCGCAGGATATTCGCCTGCTCGACCGTCATGATCCCGGCCGCGACATAGTCCAGCAGCGTGAACACGGCGACGGCAGGTTTGCGGATGGCGAAGACCGGCGCGGCGACCACGGGCGGCAACAGTCCCTCGAACCGTTCGCCCGTTTCGGGTAGTTCGGCCGAAACGCGCGGCGCACCCGCATGGACTTCCGCGCCGACATGGTGGGCGACGAGCCGCACGATGCGTTCGCCATCGGCTGGCGACAGGCGCTCACCCGTGTCGGACAATCCTTCGGAGAGGCGATCGATCCAGATGCGCCCGTCCGGGTTCAGCATCACCTCGACGACGGAGGCATCTTCCAGAAACCGGGCAATGGCAGGCCCCAGCGCCGTGCGCAGCATCCGCGCACCGCGCGCTAGTCCTTCCGAATTGTGATGCGAAACCGCCATTCGATCCCCGATCTTGCCGGGGACACATCAGACGGTTCCCGGACGGGGATGATTAAAAGAGCCGGAAGTTTGGCCAGTTCAACAAGTATCTAAGGCCGTGCGGCCATGGCGAAGAAACGGCGGTAATCGGCGGGATTCAATAGTGGCAGTGATCGACCAAAGATCTCGGCTCTTCTCAATTTTCGCCTCTGTCGCGTCGCGAGTCGATGTCACGGGACAGGTCTTTGAGGAACCGATCGCCGGTTGCGAGTTTGCGGCCGAGCGATTGCAGAAAGCCATCGAACCTCTCCGTGCCTTTCGCCTTGGCTGACGCCTGCGCGCTATCAGGCAGCGGCGGCGTGACGATCATCCAGAAGCGGATAAAGAGCGATAACGTCTCGCCGAGAATGGCAATGTCCTCATCCATACCGTCGATCTGCCTGCCGATCCGGTCCATGCGGCGGGCGAAAACAGCCTCCAGCCGTTCCGAGGCGTCGGCCGACAGGAAGGATGCAACGGCGGCTTCGATCACAGCGGATTTGGAGACGTTGCGGCGCAGCGCCAGCGCCTCGACCTTTTTCAGAAGCTCCGGCTCGAAATAGACGTTCATGCGGGTTTTCGTCTGCACGGCCGCCCCCTCACAACTCGATGCCGTCGGCCGGGTCCATCGTCGCCTGCCGGGCGACCGAAGTGACCTGCTGGCGGAGGTTGTGGGCCTTGGCGGCGTCCACGTCCGGTTCATCGTCCAGGACGTCGAACTCGCCGATGGCCGGGCGCTCGACCGGCGCGATGTCCTCATGCTCCGGCAATTCCGGCTCACGGCGGATACCGGCATTGGCCGGATCGGCAATGGCGCTATCCGTGTGACCGGATACGGTTCCGGCAGTTGCAGCCGGGATCGCCAGCGCCGACCAATCATCGGCGGACGGTTTGGCCGGGTATCTCGCAGCGGAAGGTTTCGGCGGCGGCAGAATCCGTTCGCGGAACCGTGCATCCTCGTAATAGCGAGCCTTCTTCGCCCGCACCGGCGGCACGCCCGCGACCAGCAGCAGTTCGTCGGCGGGCGGAAGCTGCATCACCTCGCCGGGGGTGAGCAGCGGCCGGGCCGTTTCCTGCCGCGACACCATGAGATGCCCGAGCCAAGGCGACAGCCGGTGGCCGGCATAGTTGGTGGAATCGCGCATCTCGGTCGCGGTGCCGAGCGCATCCGACACACGCTTGGCGGTGCGTTCGTCGTTAGTGGCGAAGGCGACGCGGACATGGCAATTGTCGAGCACGCTGTTATTCGCGCCATATGCCTTCTCGATCTGGTTGAGGCTCTGCGCGATCAGGAAGGACTTGATGCCGTAACCTGCCATGAAGGCGAGCGCGGATTCGAAGAAATCCAACCTTCCGAGCGCCGGAAACTCGTCCAGCATCAAGAGAAGCCGATGACGGTTGGCCGAGGTCTTCAGGTCTTCGGTCAGGCGCCGCCCGACCTGATTAAGCAGCAGCCGGATCAGCGGTTTGGTGCGGTTGATGTCGGACGGCGGCACGACAAGATAGAGGCTGACCGGCCTTTCGCCCGCCACCAGATCGGCGATGCGCCAGTCGCAGCGCGCCGTCACCTTCGCCGCCACGGGATCGCGGTAGAGGCCGAGAAAGGACATAGCGGTGGAGAGCACGCCCGATCGTTCGTTGTCACTCTTGTTCAACAGTTCGCGCGCCGACGAGGCAATGACGGGATGGACGCCGGCTTCGCCCAGGTGCGGTGTGCTCATCATGGCGCGTAGCGTCGCCTCCACCGGCCGCTTCGGATCGGACAGGAAATTGGCGACGCCCGCCAGCGTCTTGTCGGCTTCAGCATAGAGAACATGCAGGATGGCACCGACCAGCAGCGAATGGCTGGTCTTTTCCCAATGGTTGCGCTTGTCGAGCGCACCTTCGGGATCGACCAGAATATCCGCGATGTTCTGCACGTCGCGGACTTCCTTGTCGCCGCGCCGCACTTCCAGCAGCGGATTATAGGCCGACGAGGTTGGATCGGTCGGATCGAACAGCAGGACGCGGCCGTGCTGCGACCGGAAACCGGCCGTCAGTCCCCAATTCTCGCCCTTGATGTCGTGAATGATCGTGCTACCCGGCCAGGTCAGCAGCGTCGGCACAACGAGGCCGACGCCCTTGCCGCTGCGGGTCGGGGCGAAGCACAGCACATGCTCCGGGCCGTCATGGCGCAGATAGTCGTGGTCGAGACGGCCAAGCAGAACGCCATCGGGATCAAGCAGCCCGGCGGCCTTGATCTCCTCCGGCTCGGCCCAGCGCGCCGATCCATAGGTGGCGACGTTTTTCGCCTGCCGTGCCCGGATGACGGATAAGCCGATTGCGACGGCGAGGGAAATGAAGCCGCTCGAAGCCGCAATGATCGCCCCTTCAATGAAGATCGACGGCGCATAGGCGTCGTAGAAATACCACCACCAGAAGAAAGCGGGCGGATAGTAGATCGGGCAGCCCGCCAGGATGAACAACGGCTCGCCAAGTTGCGCCTGAAAGCCGAGGCGCCACGCCGTCCATTGAGTCGCGGCCCATGTCGTCAACAATATGACGGTGAAAACGAGGGCGATCTGCCCCCAGAGAATCTGACCTCCGCGCATACAGGCTCCGATCGGCAAGAGAGACGGAGCCGATCAGAGAATAGCCCTTCCGGCGATAGGCAACAGAAAATTTGAAGCGTCGGGGTTTCGGATACTATAGCGTAGAAAAAGGAAGGACAGCGTCGCGTCCTGGTGTCTGCGCCATGCGTGTTCGTGCATCATTGAGTCGGATGAATGGTGATACGATATCTGTCGATCACGTGAACGGTTGGAGCATTCAACCGTTTCATGCTGAAGCTGCCATTTGTCCAGCAAAATCAAGGAGACTCTTGAAAGCCGGGTTGCAATTTTGCGGCGACCACATCGCGTAGAGTTCGGCTTGTTCCGTCTCATCGTTGATTTCGCGGAACGTCACCCCAGACGGCTGACCGTAACACGCAATCCGTGGCAAAAGTGTAATACCATCGCCCGCCGCGATCATGTGCATAAGCGTATCCCTTCCAACATCACGACAGTGAATTTGTGGAGAGGCTCTGCGCTCTGCAATTCGACGTACCACATGATCGAAGACTTGAGGGCCGATGCCGTGACGCTGCACGAGAAAGGTTTCGAGCACAAGATCGAACCAAGTAATCACCTCGCGTTCGACCAACGGATGATTGCAAGGCAGCACCAGAGATATGGGTTCGCGCCAAATCAGTCTGGAATGGCAATCGGGGACATGCATTCCTCCTACGACGAACGCAACGTCTATCTCATGATTTCGTAACTGCGTTCCCAGATCGCGCGCCGACCCTTCTATGATATCGAGTGAGACAGAAGCATATTTTTCGCGGTATTTGATCAAAACGTTCGCTAGAAAGCTGCCAGGTATCAGAGCGTGGACGCCGATTCGAACTCTTCCTTGATCACCTTTCGCAAGTACGCCGACCGTTTTTACGGCATGATCGAGTTGATCGATTCCCAAGGTCACCTGCTCAACAAAATATCTGCCGGCCTCAGTCAATCGTACTCCCCGCGAGAACCGATCGAATAGCCGAACACCTAAGTCCTCCTCTAGCGTTCGAATACGGGTACTGACGCTAGACTGACTCACACCCAATGCGTTAGCGGCATGACGGAAGCTAAGATACTGGGCCACTTTTATGGTTTGTAGCAATACGATTAATGGGACGCGCCTACCGAGCAGCCGCGACGTCATTTCAATTTCGGAATCCTTTGTGACGAGCCGGCGTCGCATCCGCTACTGTTCTCGCAGAACTTCGAAAGAAGCCGCCATTTGACGAGCAATGGGCAAGCCCCATTGCCACGATGCGAATTCGAAACACATGGACAAAGGCTGCGAACCAAAAGATGTCACGCTAATCCTACATCCTTCTACGGTTATTGTGATGCAGCGTTTGGGCTGGGGTCTCACCAAACCTTTCGCGATAACTGGCGGACAAGGCCCCCAGATTGACGAAACCCATTTCTTTCGCAATCGATGTGACGGTATCGAATACAGAAGCTACCATCAATCGGTCGTGCAACGCTTCAAGTCTACGGGTCTTGAGATAACTATAGGGCGTAATCCCACGGAACCGACGGAAACCTTCAGACAGACTCCTTGCGGTAATACCGAGAGCGTCCGCAACCGCCAGGACGCTTGTGCCAGACCCTGCGGCCTCATCCATCAATTTTTCCGCATCACGGACGTATCTCGGAGCGGCTGCCCTGGCTCCGGTCGTCAGATCAATATCGGCGCTTGCACACCAAAATTGCAGTAGATCCAGACAAATCGTTTCCTGAATGCGCTTCTCCGTAAGTGGATTCGGCACTGCATTCACCCGCGCGTCGATTGAACGCGTCGCATAATCAAGCAGCGCCAACCACGAGGACCCATTTTCTGCAAACACACAGCGATGGGCCCAAAGCTTGTCATCCGGAACGAAGCCAAACCACCTTTCGACTGTCTCTTCCATAAGCCGATGCGGAATGGTCAGGTTGAACTGAAGATCATATCCATCAGCCACGCTCCAATACTCTGTACGACTGCAATCGACGACATAGCTTTGCCCTGGGCGGGTATCTACGACGTTCTGCGCTCCTAGAGGATGGGTGACGGTGCCTCGTAGTGTGTTAACAACGAGAATGTTGCCTGCTCTGGGGTCGAATTCGTCGGCCCTGGTTGGAACGCCAAAGCAGAATCGGCTGAATGTTATCTGTCCAACTCGCAGTTTTCGTAGAGTTGCCCTAGGATCATCCCCTCGGTTCAGTGGTCTTGTTTTCATAGGCGTGTAGGTACTATGGCAAAAATCGTTGACCACAGACCATTCACCTGACGCAGTGATCTGATTCTCTAGTATCGGGTGACCGCTCTGATCCACGGTCAATGCCGTCTCAAGCATAAGGATCCTTCCTGCACATAGTCCCTCCCCCGAGCAGAAAACCTACATAGCCCGCCGTGGCAAGACAGGCGAGGCTGCCGCCACGGCGTTGGATGGGAAGACGACAGACGGCTTTTAGCTGGTAGGAGTGTGCCTTCCTTCCGGCCAGCTTTAAGAATTCACTAAGGGGCAGAAATGATCTTTGGCTCTGTTGGGAATTCTCCCGCTAGGATCGGGGCAAGCAGCTCGTCGAGACCATTCGGGTAAATCAGATCGCAACTCTCACTAATTTCTTGAATGCTCCACCATCGCATTTCGAGTATTTGCTGACGCTCATGCTCAATCCATCCGTCCTTGCGAACATCCTCGGTTTTTGAGTGGGCGACGATGTAATGTTCTTTGAATGTCACTCCCCAATCACAACCCCTTTGGCTATCGCCGTACCAGACCACGGGCCCCAGGCTGACATCAGAGATGCCCGTTTCTTCCTGGAGCTCGCGAAGTGCGGTATCCGATACAGACTCGCCTGCCTCCATTCCACCGCCGGCGGTAGTCCAGCAGGGGCGATCCACACCTGATGGACCGGTGTTACGATACCGAATCAACAGCAGTCGTCCTCTCGGAGACAGAAGGATTACTCGCACGCGGCTCGCGGTCATGGCGTCATCCAAGCAGTGATGAAGTCTGTTTTGGCAGGCTAATAGTCTTATCGTGCGCCGTTGATCGGGTTTTCATTGTTAAATCCGCAGTTTTCGTAGAGTTACCTTGGTATCATCCCCTCGATTCAATGGTATTGTCGTCATAGGCGTGTAGGCACTATGACAAAAATCGTTAAATACAGACAATTAACCTGACACAGTGACCTGATTCGCTACTATTGAATGACAGCCCTGATCGACAGTCAATGCCGTGTCAAGCATAAGGATCCTTTCTAAGTATAGTCGATCCCGAGACAACGCTATGTGGGATTCCATCAATGTCCCAGACAACCTATCTTTCGACGCTGCTCTGACCAGAGATACTGCGCCTTGACGTCAAAATGGTAAACTACTTTAATCAGTTGCGGCAACCGACTGGCATATCCATCGCGTATATTATGAACATTAGGGTAGCGCTAGATAGCGGTCTGGTTGTCGCGGCCAGTCGAATGTTTCCGTTTCAGATGGTCAAATTCCGTTATGGAGTGGTCGGTGAGATGCGATCGCCTACCAGCCACACTCCTCATTCGATAAGACGACCTCAATTAGAAGGACGCATTTCATGGCTAATCAGGTGGAGAACGTCTCCCCTCGAATCTTCAGAAGGGCAGGTCGCACTTTGGTAGGCTCAGGAGCCTATGCCGCACTTCCATTTTTGGGCGCGGGGACGCTTAACTGGTATCGAGGATGGTTATTTGCAGTAATATTTGTCGTTATGCAGGTCGCGGCAAGCGTATTCCTTGAAGTGAGACAGCCGGAGCTCATGGAACAAAGAGCGCGCGGTATCAGAGGAGATACGAAAAAATTCGACAAGATATTCTATCTCGTGATGACGCCTGTTAGTGCGCTCTATCCGATCATCTGCGGTCTTGATGCCGTGAGGTTTGGATGGGCTCCATTGCCGCTATGGAGCGCTTACATTGGAGTGACGCTATTTATCATGGGATCTATATGGTCGATATGGGCGGTTCTGACGAATACTTACGCTGAAACCACAGTTCGCATCCAAGGAGAGCGAGGCCAAACTGTTATCCAGAGTGGTCCTTATCGCGTAGTCCGGCACCCGATGTATGCTGGCATGATCATCGGCCTTCCGGGCGCAGCGCTGATTCTTGGATCAGGCTGGGGATTGGCCCCGATGCTGCTCCTCGGCATTCTGTTCGTCTGGCGAACAGACCGCGAAGATAGAACGCTGCAAAATGAACTTGTCGGGTACCGCGAATATGCAGAAAGCACGACCCGGTATCGCCTTGTTCCTGGAATCTGGTGACGCTGGGCGGCTTCTGCCTCTTTGCCCCACATCGAGGAGCGCACTGAAACTTCTCCAACTGTGGCTAAAAACGAATGTCGAACAATAATTTAAGAGGATATGATGTCTGACGATGGTCCCGCGAATGAAAGCAACGTTGGTGCGCGCCCCACTGGTGCTGCAGGCAACCAGCGGCATCAACAAGCCGAAAAAGCCCTGTGGGATGCGGATGCGTTGCTTCGGGAGCGACAGCCTTCGATCACGCCGGACGTCCAAACCTCCGGCATGTCTCTCAAAGCGGGAACGGCTGTCCAAAAGGGCGAGCCCAGCCGCACCGCTTTGCACGTTGCGCAGCTCCGTGCAGTGCACCAGTTGCTCGACGATCCAATCGTACTCACCGACCCTGTCGCCTTACCCATTCTCGGGCCAAGGATGGAGGCATCGCTCCGCGAAGATCCGTTCAGATTGAATGATCCGATTTCGCGCGGCGTACGCGCCGGATTGGTAGCTCGCAGTCGTTTTGCCGAGGACGAACTTAGTAAGGCCGTAGACGACGGCATTCGACAGTACGTTATTCTGGGCGCGGGCCTGGACACCTTCGCGTACCGAAATCCGCATGAGAACGCTGGGTTGAACGTCTTCGAAGTGGATCATCCGTCAACTCAGCAATCGAAGAGGCAATGCCTGTCCGACGCCGGAATTGCAGTTCCCGCGACGGTGCATTTTGTGCCGGTGGATTTCGAACACGGCTCGCTATCAGGGCAACTCGAAAACGCGGGGCTTCGATCCGACCTCCCAACATGCTTTTCGTGGATGGGGGTCTCGGTCTACCTGAGCCAGCAGGCCGTTTTGGACACGTTGTCTTACGTGGCCGCTCAGCCTTCCGGAAGTCGCATCTCCTTCGATTATCGGGTGCCGATGTCCCTGCTTAATCCCATCGAGCGAGTCATCGTCGGGATCATGGACCAGCAAGTCGCCGCCTCAGGAGAACCGTGGATCTCGAGCTTCGATCCAGCACTGATGCAGCACCAGCTGCGTGAGCTCGGTTTCAGTTTCATCGATGATCCAGGGCCGGATGCGATCAACTCGCGATATTTTTCACGTCGCAAAGACGCCCTGTCCTGTGGTTCAGTCTTCAGGTTCGTCAGTGCCCGCGTTTGATATCGTGAATGATCGTGCTGCGGGCGAGTTAGCACCGCCAGCACGCCGCTGCCGCAGATCGCCTTGCCGGTTTTCGGCTACAACTCCCATATAGCGATCGACCGGCGGTTTGGCTTCATCCGGGAGAGCGCGGTGACCTCAGCCGCGCAGGCCGATTGATGGCCGATGCCGCAGCAGGTCGCACGCGCCGTGCCGGCAAATCCTCGATTCGGGCGGCGGTTGAACATGTCTTCACTCATCAGAAGAACGGGTTCGGCCTGTTTATCCGCACCATCGGCCTGGAACGGGCCGTCCCACTATCCGGACAGGAGACGGGATTGTGTGATCTCTGCAAGAACCCGCTGGCGTCAGCGGGGTCTCCTTACTTCATTCAGCAAACGGGAGACCAATTAAATGTCGCAATCCCAAGAAGCCCAGAACCAGCGCGAGATGGCGCTGGTGATCCTCCCCGATCCAGTTGATGTTCCGACACTCGCCGCAAAGCCTAGGCCGATCGGCTCGACGAGCCAGCATACGAATAGCGGGGCTTCATGCCGCTGGTATCGATTTCCGGTGAAGCTTCATCCGGACCGGGACGAGTGGATTGAGGTCGCGGGAGAACTCGCGACGCGGCAGCCGCTGACCCAAGATACAACGATCCAGGTCTTGCTGGCGGGTGGATCGAACAATGGTTCGTACTGGGACTGGCCACTCGAGCCTGAGAAGCAGTCCTATGTTCGGCACGCGACGCTGGATGGCTTTGCGACGCTGAATCTGGATCGTCCTGGTTACGGAAACAGTGATCGGCCAGACCCGACGACGACGGACTTCGTTGCACAGGCCTACGCGATTCATCAAGTGATCCAGTACCTCAAGGCCGGGGCGCTGGGGTGCAAGTTCAAGCGAGTAATCCTGAACGGCCATTCGATGGGCGGCATGGTCGCTTGGCATGCCGCTTCCCGATTTCGCAGCGCCGACGCCGTCGTGGTGAGTGGCGTGGGGCACAACCTTTCCGACGTGGCAATGAAATTGGTGTTCGATGCCGTAATGCCAATTGAACAGCATCCGGGATACGGCCGCGGCCTGGGATGGGCGCCCGGCTACTTCGTGCGACGTTTGATTCCAGAAGCGCCCAAGCTGGCCGCCGACTGGTATACGTCGATGCTGGAGGATACGGTGATGCTTGCCGAACTCAATGCAATTGGCCCTGATTCCAGAAACACCTCAATCACGATGGCGATTGACGTTCCGGTGCTGTTTGCCTTGGGCCAGAAGGACCTGAGGTGGTGCACCTCCACGTTTGACTGCGCTACAGATCCGACGTTTCTGAATGAATCTGGCTTCTATAAACCGGGTGCCGATTTCACGTCGTTCCTCATCCCCGATGCAGGACACTTAACGAATAAAGACCCTGGCGCGCACTTCTTTTTTGAGCGGGTGACTTCTTGGCTCCGAGAGCGCGGCTTCTAGAGCTGCCTCGGCGTCGAAACGTCATCACTGCGAATCCCCGTGTTCGGAAACTCCAGGACATCAGCCATGACATTGCCTCGTTTGATCGACGTACATCATCATCTCATTCCACCTGCGTTCACGAGGGAGATGGAAGCTAGAGGGATCTCGGAAGTTGCCGGAGCGCCGCTGCCTTCCTGGACACCTGAGAAGTCGGTCGAGACCATGAACGCCCATGGAATAGCGACGGCAATCACGTCCTTGTCCGCGCCTGGCGTCTACTTCGGTGATCGAAGTGCTGCTGTGCTTCTGGCTCGGGCGTGCAATGAATACGCCGCCGAGATGGCTGGCCGATATCCGGGCCGCTTCGGATCGTTCGCGGTGTTGCCGATGCCGTTCACCCAGGAATCCTGCGAGGAGGCGGTCTTTGCGCTAGATGTTTTGAAGGCGGACGGCATAGTTCTCTTGGGTAGCAGCGACGGACGTTTTTTGGGAGACCCGCAGTTCGATGAATTGATGGACGAGCTGGATCGGCGTTCGGCGACCGTGTTCATCCATCCGAACCTGCACAAGAGCAGCACAGAGCTTCAACTCGCGGCGCCAGGATTTCTGGTCGAATTTCCGTGCGACACGACCCGTGCGGCCACAAACCTGATCCTGACCGGGACGGTTGAAAAACATCCACACATCAGGTGGATCCTTGCTCACGCTGGCGGTTTCTTGCCGTACATCGCTTGGCGGCTCACATTGGCCGACGAGATCCCTCAGCTCGCAATTAAAGCGCCTGAGGGGATCCTGAGCTACATCCGTCGCTTCTACTACGACACAGCTCTTTCACCGTCACCATTTGCGATGGCCGCTCTTCGTGAGCTTGTTTCACCGGATCACATTCTGTTCGGAAGCGACTATCCCTTCGCACCGGCGACAGTAACAGGACTCGAGGTCGAGGCGCTGGAAACGTTGACAATCTTCGACGCCGAAACGAAGGCCGGAATCGGCCGTGACAACGCATGCGCTCTATTCCCACGCTTTGCCGGGAAGGCGGATGAGAAAGAAGGGTCTTGATCCGATAGCGGATTTGGATGTGCCACGACTACAAATCGAAACGTAAGTCGAGCAATTTCCTTTTTCGAGGCAAGCCATGCCCGCTTATTTCGTTGCCCAGATCCGAGTCGACGATCCCGCCGAATACCAGCACTATCTCGATGCCTGCGACGAGGTGTTCGCCCGCTTCAACGGCGAATATCTGGCCGTCGACCCGACGCCGACGCTGCTGGAAGGCGACTGGCCTTACACGCGCTCGGTGTTGATCCGCTTTCCGAGCGAGGTCGATCTGCTCGCTTGGTACGGATCGCCCGACTATCAGGCGATCGTGGTACATCGCCTGGCGGGTGCGAAGTGCGACACCATCCTTGTCCACGGCAAGGACGAAGGCTAGGGGCGTGAGGCCGGCGTCGCCGAGCGCCTGCATCATCGACAACCAGAGCAGGCGGGCTGCGCGGCTACAACGCCGGCAAGAAGTTCATGGGCCGCAAGCGCCACGCTCTTGTCGACACCGATGGGCGCGGTCTCGTCCTGTTCACGCACCCCGCCAACGTGCTGGATCGAGACGGAGCTGGTCCGTTCCTCGCGGCATCGCGGTGCCCGTTCCCGTTCATCGAGAGAGTCTTCGCCGATGAAGGCTATCGGGGGCCGCGCGTCACGACCGCGACCCGCATCGCCGTGGAGATTGTTCGTCGCAAGCCCGACCAGATCGGCTTCGCCGTCCAGCCGCGAAGATGGGATGTTGAACGCTTCATCGCTTGGATCAACCGAAATCGGCGTCTCTGGAAGGACGCCGAGGTCACACTCTCCTCGGCGGATAGCCTCCCTCTATGCCGCAGCCGCAATGGTCCTCATTCCACGTATCGTTCGATCGCCCTAAAGAAGGATTCGGTCGTTTCTCGTCCATCACAATCACAAGCCCAATCCCCGTTGCCGCCCCAACTGCCAGGATACCGATCCGCCCTGCACAATGCCCGTGACCTCGTGGCCAAGCTGACGGTCAATGACCGGCCGCCACGGGACAAGGGTGAACTCATGGGACTTCTCGACGATGGCGAACTTGCCGCTGGAGAGCTGCGCGGTTCCGGTGAACGTGCCAGTGACGGTCTCGCCATCGGCGGCCATGCGGAACGGCAGCGACTTCCTGGCCGCCAGTTCCTCACCCGTGCGGGCAACCTCGCGCTCCTGAAGCGTGGCGATCAGGTTGCGGCGATAGGCGGTGCGCCCGTCCGGCTGATGGACGGCATCGCCATGCTCGATATGATGTTCGCGGCGGCGTTCCATTGCCTCGCGCACCTGTTCGCCGAAGCCTGATGGTGACAGGTCCGATTTGTCCGCGCCGAGGAGCCGCCGGTCCAGCCAGGTCGCGCCGTCCAATCCGATCTGACGTTCAAGGTCGAAGGTCGAGATGACGCGAATATTGGCACGACCATTCCGCCTCGCGTCATGGGCGGCGGCGCGCGCCTCGAAATCCTCCGGGATGCGCCAATGATCGGCGTCGATACGCTCCGCGATCCCGGCGCGGCGCAGCGCCTCCAGCCGCCGGACATGGGCGTCCACGAAGCCCTCATAATCGCCGTTCGGCACACGGCCGTCGAACCGCGCCTGCTCAAGATGGCGTCTCGGCTGATAGATGCCCTCCTCGGCTATGCTGGCGATGGCGCGGTCAGATGGGCGGCCGACGCTGTCCGGCCGCCCGATCTCGATCACGCTGCCGATGCGGGCGTCCTCGACGCGCGTGGGGTCGATGCCGGAAACATGGTGCGTGCGGCCGTCGATGCCATCGACCACCAGCGTCAGACTCTCGCCCAGCTCGTCGGACAGATTCTTGTCGATGACGCGGCCGACGATAGGCGTCGCGGGCGCGGTGTCGTGAATCTGGAAGGTCATGGGATCACGCTCTGCGCCCTCGGCCCGGAGCGCCTTCTGCATGGTGCGGATGATGTCGCCGCGCTCGCCCAGATCGCGTAACGTCGGCTCCAGCCTGTCGCTCAATTCCCAGACGCCGGGAGCATGTTCGGTGGCAAGGCCCATGTCGCCAAGCTTGCCGAGACGGCGCAGGCGCATCGTCCGGTCGGACTGGCCGCGCAGATCGTCCGGCTCGCGGCGCAGGTCGATGAAGCGATCCTCGGCCTCGGCGATCATCGCGCGGTCGATGCGGGTGATCCGGTCCTGGTCGATTTCGGCCAAGAGCTTGCGGCGCTGTTCGATCTCGGTGACGGGGCCGAGTTCCAGCGTCGCCAGTTCGCTTGCCCGCTCGCGAATGCCGCCCGCGAGATAGTCGCCATTGATGACAAGATCATCGCCCAGCGCGTCGCGACCGTTGACGATGACATGCACATGCGGATGGCCGGTGTTGTGGTGATTAACCGCGACCCAATCGAGCTTGGTGCCAAGGTCGGTTTCGATCCTTCCCATCAGCTCGCGGGTGTAGCCGGTCAGGTCGGCAAGATCGGTGGCGTCCTCCGGCGAGACGATGAACCGGAACTGGTGTCGATCGTCCTGACCGCGATCGAGAAAAGCATCGCCGTAAGCGCTATCCTCGTTCGCTGAATAGAGCTGGCCGCGCTCGCCGTCGCGGGCCGTGCCGTCGCGCTGGATGTAGCGCAGATGGGCAGCGGCCTTGCCACTGCGCCCGGCAGCGCGAACCGACCGGGATTTGACGATGACGCGGCGGCTACCGGATTGGCGATGGCTCCAGCCGTTCGACAGATTGCGGGCGCGCACGAAGGATGCGCCGCGCCCGCGCTGCACGCCCCGGCCGGAAGCGACGACACTCTGACCGTTCGCCGTCCGGCCGGGGCCGCCACCCTTCACCGATCGGCTGCGGCCCGTTCCGGCCTGCTGCTGGCGGGCGATCTTGCGAACCTTGCTGAGAAAGCTCTTGGCCTGTCGCGCCTTCACGCCGTTGGAGCGGACGCGGCCGGGCTTCGGCCGGAAATGATCGTCGTCGTCGCTCATGGCCACCGATCCGCCAGAATCCGGCGATTTCGGGCAGGAGTGCCGCGAGAGACGCGGGTAATGCAGGCTTTGCCGCGTCTCGCGGCACTATGACGGCCCCGAGAAGGTGCCGCCCCAAACAGTGTGCAGACAAGGGCTTGCCCCCCGGATCGGACCCATAGGGTGCCGTCCGCTTTAATCTTGCCCTCCTAATCGGCTGTATTTCGTCTGTTTGTGTTGCCATCGTCGTTTCTCCTTTATTTTGCGATAATATACCTTTCGCTCATCTGCGGCACGCTGTTGATGCAAGGTTGAGGGGTCTGGCGCGACGTGCACTCC